>NZ_JAOPHT010000003.1 GCF_025515305.1 Roseicyclus sediminis | reverse complement strand
GGCGGCGAAACCCCGGTTCGATCACCCCGCGCCCAGCCGGTCCAGCAGCATCCGCGCCGCCGCCTGCTCGGCCTGCCTCTTGACGCGTGCCTCGGCGCGCGCGCTCTCGCCGGTCGCGAGTTTCGCCTCGACCGTGAAGACCGGGGCGTGATCCGGCCCGGTCCGCGCCACCTCCGTGTAGCTCGGCGGGACCTGGCCGCGGGCCTGCGCCCATTCCTGCAGCGCGGTCTTCGCGTCGCGCGCATCCTCTTCCACCCGCGCCACGCGCCGGCCCCAGAGCCGCAACACCACCTCGCGCGCCGCCTCGAAGCCGGCATCGAGATAGACCGCCGCGATCACCGCCTCCATCGCGTCGCCCAGAAGCGCCTGCTTGCGCCGGCCGCCCGTCGCCATCTCGGATTTGCCCAGCCGCAGCACAGCGCCTATGTCGATCTCCCGGGCCACCTCGGCGCAGGTTTCCTTGCGCACCAGCGCGTTGAACCGGGGGGCGAGCTGACCCTCGCGCGCGGTTTCGTCCTGTGCGAGCAGCGCCTCGGACATGACAAGGCCAAGCACCCGGTCGCCGAGGAATTCGAGACGCTGGTTGTCGGGTCGTGTCGGCGAGGACAGCGAGGAATGCGTCAACGCGCGCCGCAGGAGATCGGGATCGGCGAAGGCGTGGCCCAGCCGGCCGCAGAACTCCTCCAGATCCCGCGCGAGCGCCAAGGCGCCTACTCGATCGCTTCGAAGAACCGGTCGGCGCGCCACGTCCAGAAATAGACCATCCGCCGTCCGGCCGAGGAGAAGATCACCCGGTCCGCACGTCCGAGCAGGTTTTCCATCGGCACGAAGCCCACGCCCCCGATCGACTGCGGGAACCGCGAATCGACCGAGTTGTCACGGTTGTCGCCCATGACGAAGACCGAGCCCTCGGGCACCACGTATTCCGGCGTGTTGTCGCCGCGGCTGCCGTCCTCGATGTTAAGGATCGAGTGGGTCACACCGCCCGGAAGCTCCTCGGTGAAGCGTTCCTTCTCGCAGGTGCCGCCCTCGCCGACCGGCGCGTTGGAACAGCGCGGCAGGTGTCCGGCGGGTCCCTGGCGGCCGTATTCCTCCTCGAAGGGCGCCTCCGGGGTCACGAGCGCGGGCTCGCCGTTGATGTAGAGAAGCCCCTCGCGGACCTGCACCGTATCGCCCGGCAGGCCGATCACCCGCTTGATGAAGTCCTGCCCGTTGACCGGGTGGCGGAACACCACCACATCGCCGCGCTCGGGGTCCGAGCCGAAGATGCGGCCCGAGAAGGGGCACATCGAGAAGGGGCAGGAATGGCGCGAATAGCCGTAGGCCATCTTGTTGACGAACAGGAAGTCACCGATCAGCAGCGTGTCCTTCATCGAGCCCGACGGAATCCAGAAGGGCTGAAAGAACAGGGTCCGGAAGATACCCGCGATCAGAAGCGCGTAGACGACGGTCTTTACCGTCTCCCAGATGCCGTCTTTCTTGGCTTGTGCTGCCATGGGGATTTCTCGCCTTCGCTGCCTGCCTCGTCCGACCCTGCGCGGGGATTGCGCGCCTCGGACCCGATGGGGCGGTTCATGGGCCGGGGCGGTCGGGGTGTCAAGCGACGCTCAGGTCAGCTTGCGCCGCGACACCGGACCGATCTGCGGCCGCGCGCCAGCTTCGGCCTCGGGAACCGCGTCGATCACGACGAAGGCCTGCGCCCAGGGATGGTCGTCCGTGAGGCTGACATGGATCGTGGCGACGAAGCCCTCGGGGGTCATCTGGTCGAGCCGTTCACGCGCCCAGCCCGTGACCTCCATCACCGGTTGACCTGACGGAAGGTTGGTCACGGCCATGTCCTTCCAGGCGATCCCCATCCGCAGCCCGGTCCCCAGTGCCTTTGAGCAGGCTTCCTTCGCGGCCCATCGCTTGGCGTAGGTGGAGGCGGGGTCCTTCATCCGCTCGGCGCGGCCCTGCTCGGTCGGTGTGAAGACCCTGTCGCGGAACCGGTCGCCGAAGCGATCCAGCGCACGCTGGATTCGCTCGATATTCGCGAGGTCGGTACCGATGCCGAGGATCATCTCCCGCCCCGTCGCGTCACTCGTGCCGCGCCGTCACGGTGGCCGTGGCCCGGTTGATCACCACGACGAGGGGCGACATCACGCTGCCTGTGCCGTCGTAGCGCCCGGCCAGCAAGCTCACGACAAGGCCGACCGCCGGATCGTAGGACGCCGTCAGGTCCTCCATGCGCAGGCCGGAAAACCCCATGCCATCCGACGCCGATACCAGCGCACAAATCGGGAAGGGTTCGGACTCGACGAAGAAATCCACCATCAGGTGCGCCGAGCAGCAGGCCGGTTCGGCCGTGTCGAGTCCGATGACGCGGACATCGCCATTGGCGAAACTCCGCACCGAAACCTCGGGCGGCATCATCAGGTTGCGGGCGTTCGCCTCCCAGGTCTCACAATCGCGCACGGTTTGCGCTGCGGCCGGGAACGCCACGGACAGGGCCGCGACTATGGCGGCGAGGACAGATCGCTTCATGGTTCTCCGGGTCTGGTCGGAGCTTCGACTGCCACGACCCTCTCCTATTCCCGTGCGGATCGCAATGGCCGCACTTGCCGCGGCGCTGCGGGGTCAGGCGATGCGGGTGGTGAGGATCTTGAGCGCGGCCGCCCCGAACAAGGCGGCAAAGGCCAGTTCGAACCAGCGGCCGAGACGGCGATACCCCGCCGCCACTCCCGGAGCCGAAAACAGGACGCCGTAACCCAGGAAGATCGCCAGGGAGACCGCGACGAGCGACAGGTAGACCGTCAGGAGATCGTCCATGGCCGCGCCGGGCGGCACAAGCACGGCGAAGACCGCGCCCCAGCCGAAGATCGGCTTGGGGTTCGTCAGATGGATCAGGAGGCCGCGCCAGAAGGGCGGCAGGCCCCGGTTGCGCGCAGCCGCCTCTGTGCGGGCCACCGCCGGACGCAGCGCCGCGCGCAGCGACTTCAGCGCCAGGTACATCAGGTAGGCCGCGCCGAGATAGCGGAGCACTTCCACGATCCAGGCCTGAGAGAGCATCAGCGCGCTCATGCCCAGCATGGCCGCCATCCCCCAGAAGGCAGAGCCGGCCAGAACCCCGGCGCCGGTCAGCACCCCGTTGCGGCGGCCCCCGCCCATCGCGGCGGCGGCGATCGTCACCGTGGCCGGCCCCGGACTTGCCGCTCCGACGGCCCAGGCGAGCAGGACCAGTGCGAACTCCAAGCCTGTCATGCGCGGGCGGCGTCCATCGCGCGCCGCATGCCGGCGATGGCCTCGGGCAGGCCGACGAAGACGGCCTCGCCGATCAGGAAATGTCCGATGTTGAGCTCGGCCACCTCGGGCAGGGCGGCAATGGGGCCGACCGTGTCGTAGGTCAGCCCGTGGCCCATGTGGACCTCGAGCCCAAGGTCGGCGGCCCGCTTCACGCCGTCGACCAGGCGCGCAAGCTCGGCGTCGCGGGCGGCGAAGTCGCCCTCGGCATGCAGGTCGCAATAGGCACCGGTGTGAAGCTCCACCACCGGCGCGCCGATCCGGTGCGAGGCCTCGATCTGCGCGGGATCGGCGGCGATGAACATGGAGACGCGGATCCCGGCCTCGCGCAGGGGGACGATGAAATCGGCGAGGCGGTTCTGGTCGCCGGCGACCTCCAGTCCTCCCTCGGTCGTCCGCTCCTCGCGCCGTTCGGGTACGATGCAGGCGGCGTGGGGCAGGTGATGCAGGGCGATGCCCCGCATCTCTTCGGTGGCGGCCATCTCGAAGTTCAGCGGGATCGTGATCGCCCCCATGATCGCGGCGATATCGGCATCGCGGATATGACGCCGGTCCTCGCGCAAGTGCGCCGTGATGCCGTCGGCGCCCGCCGCCTCGGCCACCTGGGCCGCGCGCACCGGATCGGGGAGCGCGCCACCGCGCGCATTCCTGAGCGTGGCGACATGGTCGATGTTCACGCCGAGCCTCAGCCTGTCCGTCATTGCCGTCTCCATGCGGGCCCTAGCCCCCGTCCGTCGCGCCGGCCTGGCGGCGCAGCTTGTCCATCTTCTTTCGCAGTCTCAACGCGCGCCGCTTCTGGTAGGCGCGGATCACCGGCACGCTGAGGTAGTAGCAGATCAACCCACAGATAACGCCCGGGATGATCCCGCCCACGAGCCACGGAAAGAAAACATCGTGGTAGAAGACGCCGAGCTCATGCCAGTGCGCGCGCTCGGGCGTGAAGATGGCGAGGAAGTTGTGCCACAGGTCGCCGGCGGCTCCGCCGAACTTGGCGAAGACCGATTCGTCCACCTCGCCCCGCGGGCTGGTGCCGAGCAGGAAATGCCCGGTCTGAAGAGAGATCACCGCGATCGGCACATAGGTGAGCGGGTTGCCGATGAACGTCGCCAGAAGCGCGGCCAGGATCGATCCGCGCATGACCTTCGCAAGAAGCGCCGCCACGAGGAAGTGCAGCCCGAAGAGCGGTGTGAAGACGGTGACCGCGCCCGCGAAGATGCCGCGTGCAATCTGTTCGGGGGTGCCGGGCAGACGGCGGAGGCGGTGCTGCACGTACTGGAAGGCACGGCCCCAGCCGCCGCGCGGCCACAAGAACCGCGCGAGCACCTCGATCCACGGTCGTTGGTCTCTTCGCTTGAAGACCACCGCCTGCCCTTCCCTTCGCCCTGTGCCCGGCTTCGTGCCCCCACGACGCCTGCCGTATCAACCACGCCGCCCGATCAGGGGCGCCGGTCCAGGTCGCGGAACCGCTGCACCGCTGCCACGTCGCTGTCTGCCTCGACGGCCATCATGACGGCGTGAAGGTGTTCCGCGTCACGCACATCCACATCAATGAGAATCCGGTAGAAATCCGGTTTCCTGTCCATGAAGTGCAAGTCGGAGATATTGGCGTTCTGCTCACCGATCAATGTGCAGATGCGTCCCAGCACACCCTTTTCGTTCGACATGGTGACATCGACGGTCACGTTGTGAACGGGCGCGTGGCGGCCATCGGTCCAGTGCAGGTCGATCCAGCGCTCGGGCATCGCGTCGAAGGCGGCAAGCGCCTCGCAGTCGATGGCGTGCACCACCGGGCCCTTGCCGGGATAGGTGATGCCGACGATCCGCTCGCCCGGAACGGCCTGACAGCATTGGGCGCGGCGTGTCACGGCACCCGGCGGCAGCCCGATCACGGCGCGCCGGGCCTCGACCTCGCCCTCGTCCTCGACCTGCGCCAGCTCGGGGTAGAGCGCACCGACAACCGCGCGCGCCGACAGTTCGGCCGAGCCGATGCGCGCCAGGACTTCGTCCCCGCCTTCGAGGTTCAGCGTGCGCGCGGCCGTGGCCAGGGCCTTGTCCGTCGACTTCTTGCCGACATGCTCGAAGGCCACGCGCGCAAGCTCGCGACCGAGCTTGATGTAGCGTTCGCGGTCGACCTCGCGCAGGTTGCGGCGGATCGCGGCCTTGGCCCGACCCGTCACCGCGATGTCGAGCCACGTCGCCTGCGGCGTCTGGCCCTCGGCGGTCAGGATCTCGACGGACTGTCCGTTCTTCAGCCGCGTCCAGAGCGGCACGCGCAACCCGTCCAGCCGCGCACCGACGCAGGAATGCCCGATCCGCGTGTGGATCGAATAGGCGAAGTCGATGGGCGTCGCGCCCTTCGGCAGCTTCACCACGTCGCCCTTGGGCGTGAAACAGAAGACCTGGTCGGAATACATCTCGAGCTTGACGTGCTCGAGGAACTCGTCGTGGTCCTCGGCGTTCTCGAAGCGCTCGGTCAGGCTTTCGAGCCATTTCGCCGGATCGACGGCAAAAGGGTTCTGCGTGCGCACGCCGTCGCGGTAGGCCCAGTGCGCCGCGACGCCCGCTTCGGCGACCTCGTGCATCTGGCGGGTGCGGATCTGCACCTCCACCTGTTTGCCGTCGCGGCCCGAGACCGTGGTGTGGATAGAGCGGTAACCGTTCGATTTCGGCTGGCTGATGTAGTCCTTGAACCGCCCCGGAACCGCGCGCCAGCGCTGGTGGATCGCGCCCAGCACGCGGTAGCAGTCATCCTCGCTCGAGGTGATGACGCGGAAACCGTAGATGTCCGAAAGGCGCGAGAAGGCGAGTTGCTTCTCCTGCATCTTGCGCCAGATCGAGAAGGGTTTCTTGGCGCGGCCGAAAACGTCGGCCTTCACGCCGTGCTTCTCCAGCACCGTCTCGATGTCGTCGGTGATCTTCGGGATGACGTCGCCGGTTTCCTTCTGCAGCGTGATGAAGCGGCGGATGATCGAGGCGCGGGCATCGGGGTTCAGGACCCGGAAGGACAGGTCCTCCAATTCCTCGCGCATCCACTGCATGCCCATCCGTCCGGCAAGCGGCGCGAAGATATCCATGGTCTCATGCGCCTTCTTCGCCTGCTTCTCGGGCGGCATGTGGCGGATCGTGCGCATGTTGTGGAGGCGGTCGGCCAGCTTCACCAGGATCACGCGCAGGTCCTTGGACATCGCCATGAACAGCTTGCGGAAGTTCTCGGCCTGCTTGGTCTCGCGGCTGGACAGCTCGAGGTTGGTGAGTTTCGTCACCCCGTCGACCAGTTCGGCGACATCGGTGCCGAATTCCGCCGCGATCTCGGAATAGGTGCCCTTGGTGTCCTCGATCGTGTCGTGCAGAAGCGCGGTCATGATCGTGGCGTCGTCCAGCCGCTGCTCGGTCAGGATGGCGGCAACGGCGACGGGATGCGTGAAATAGGGCTCGCCCGAATGGCGCTTCTGGCCCTCGTGCATGCGGCGGGCATAGTCATAGGCGCCGCGGATCAGCGCCTCGTTCGTTTTCGGATTGTAGTTCCTGACCAGGCTCAGCAGGTCGTCGGCATCGATCATCTACTGGGCCGTCATCCCATGATCGGCCGGACACCCCGGCCGGGTTACTTTTGCGACTGCGCTTCCATCATGGCGCGCAGAAGCTGCTCGTCATCCATGGTGTCATCCACGGGACGGTCGCGCTCCACGCCCTGGAGGAGGGCCATCGCATCCTCTTCGGGCTCGTCCACCTCGATCTGGGTCTGGTGGCTTTCGATCAGGCGCTCGCGCAGGTCCGCGGCGCCCTGGGTCTCCTCGGCGATCTCACGAAGCGCGACGACGGGGTTCTTGTCGTTGTCGCGGTCGATCGTGAGTGGCGACCCCTCGGCGATCTCGCGCGCACGGTGCGCCGCAAGCATTACCAGCTCGAAGCGATTGGGAACCTTGTCGACGCAGTCTTCAACGGTGACGCGGGCCATGGAGATCCTCCGGATCGGGTCGGGTGCACGAAGAAAGCTCCATCTAAGGGGACACGCCCCCGATGACAAGGCGATTCTGCCCAGCGCCCACAGCCGTCTCAGTCCCCGTCAGGTAGCGGGACCACCCCTTCCAGCGCGTCCGGCGCCAGGGCCGCAAGCAACTCCGACGCATCCTTGCCCAGCACCGGGTGCCTCCAGTCGCCAGCCACTTCCGCAAGCGGAGCCAGGACGAAGCCGCGCTCGGCGAGGCGCGGATGCGGCAGGATCAGGCGATCGGGCGTCACGCTCGCCGCCTCCTGCGGTGAAAGGCCGGCCCAGCGGTCGAATTCGGCACGGTCCGGCAGGACCATGTCACCGAGCGCGAGGAGGTCGAGATCCATGATGCGCGCCTCCCATCGGGCCGACCGCGACCGGCCGAAGGCCAACTCGATCCCGTGCAGCAGCGACAGGAGCGCCTCGGCGTCCCCCGACCAGTCGAATGCGACGGCCGAATTGACGAACGCCGGGCCCGCCCCGGGCGGATAGGCGGGAGTTTGCCAAAGGCGACTGCGCGCCAGCGTGACGCCGCTGCGCGCTTCAAGCATGTCCATAGCCGCGGAAACTGCTGTTTTCGGAGGCATTCCGCCGGATGGAAGGTTGGCTCCGAAGGCAACAAGTGCTCGTTTCGCCAATCGGTTGGATTTGTTTCCTTGCACCTTTTTGACAATCATTTATTTTCTGCGCAATTGCGTGGTCGGTCACTAGGCTCACTCCCTAGGTAGTTTTCACCGGCGACGCCAGATTGGTCATGGGAATTATGAATGTTCTACCGGGATGAACGGTTGGCGCTCTTCATCGATGGGTCCAACCTATACGCGGCAGCCAAGGCGCTCGCGTTTGACATCGATTACAAGCTTCTGCGGCAGGAATTCATGCAGCGCGGCAAGCTTCTGCGTGCCTTCTACTACACGGCGCTTCTGGAAAACGACGATTACTCGCCGATCCGGCCGCTGGTGGACTGGCTGCATTACAACGGCTTCACCATGGTTACGAAGCCCGCCAAGGAGTTCACGGACTCAAGCGGGCGCCGCAAGGTGAAGGGCAACATGGACATCGAGCTTACGGTCGATGCCATGGAGATGGCCGAACACGTCGATCATATCGTGCTGTTCTCGGGCGATGGCGACTTCAAGCCGCTGGTCGAGGCGCTTCAGCGTCGCGGCGTGCGCGTCTCGGTCGTGTCCACGATCCGGTCCCAGCCGCCGATGATCGCCGACGACCTCCGCCGTCAGGCCGACAACTTCATCGAGCTCGATGAATTGAAGGACGTCATCGGCCGTCCCCCGCGGGAGCCGCGCTATGACCGGGCTCGCGACGAGGCCACCGTCGAGGAATGATGCGCCATCCGGAGCGGGCTTTTGCCCGCCTCCGGGGCAGTCGCATCGCGCCTTGCCTCAATCATGACTGACCCTGCGGCCACGCGGCCTTCGGGAGCGTGGGTCGTTTCTGTGGGCATCGTGAACACACCGCCTTCCGTGTCGGATCCATCGCCGGCGCGCATTCAGACCCTGCGGAATACCGACACCTGGAAACGCTGGGCGGCCCCCGAGGGCGTGCGATGCACGTGGCGTTCCGAAGCGACTGGCAGGAAGGCGCCCGGCACTTCCGCCGCGACCTCCGCCGCGAGGTCTTCGGATGACCGCCGCTGCACGGGCAGGCCCGAGCAGATTTCAGGGCCATCCTCGGCGAAGGTCGCGACGATGGCATGGCCTCCCGGGATCAGGGCATCCGCCATCGTCCTGAAATAGGCTTGTCGCGCCGTGGCGTCGGTCAGGAAGTGAAACGCCGCCCGGTCGTGCCACACGGCCACCTGGTGATCCGGCGTCCAGTCCGTCACATCGACCTCGATCCAGTGCACCCCCGCGGCGCGGGCGCCCAGCCGTGCCTGACTGGCGGCAAGCGCCGATCCGGCGATGTCCAGCACGCCCAGCGACCTGTACCCGCGCGCCAGAAGGGCATCGACAAGGCGCGATGCGCCGCCGCCCACGTCGAGGATCGCATCCTCGGGCCCGGCGAGCGCCTCGATCAGCCGGAGCGAAAGCGCGGGCTCCGCCTCGAACCAGGAAAGGTCTATCTCGGAGCGCTCGGCGTAGACCCGCTCCCAATGATCCTTGCGCGTGCTCACCGGTCCCGATCCATGGCGTCGCGGGCATTCACTTCGTTGTGGATCTCGACGATCTCGTCGGGCCAGGTGGACTTGATGTAGCTCAGCACCGCGACGAGTTCGTCCGCGCTCAGCCGCTCGCCGAAGCCGCCCATGTCGCTCCGGTAGCCGCCACCCACGATCGCCTCGGTGCCGAGCGCGGTGATGGCCAGCAACAGGCGGTCGGGATGATGCCACGTGTGGCCGGTCTCGTCATGCGGCGGCGCGGGCAGGCGGCCGTTGCTCAGTCGCACCTGCCAGTCGGGTTGCCCCTCAAGCTCCGCGCCGTGGCAGGCGGCGCATTCGGCCTCGTAGACGCCGGCGCCAAGCGCCACCATGTCGGCATCCTGCCAGCGCAGGATCTGCCCCGGCAGCATGTCCTGCGCGGCGGCGGGATGCGCGAGGGCGACCCAGCCCATGCCGACCACGGCAAATATTTTCCGCATCGGATTGTTCCCTCCGTCAGCCTTCTGGATCTTCCTGTCACCTTCCCCCTGCTGGAAGGCAAGACCCGGGGTGGACGCAAAGCTGGGAAAGTCCTACCTCTGGTTGCAATCCACGGACACGCCAGCGCCGAGCGAATGACCATGACCAAGCCGCCTCTCACCGTCTATCTCGCTGCGCCGCGCGGCTTCTGCGCCGGTGTCGACCGGGCCATCAAGATCGTGGAGATGGCGTTGGAGAAGTGGGGGGCGCCCGTTTTCGTCCGCCACGAGATCGTCCACAACAAGTTCGTGGTCGACGATCTCAAGGCCAAGGGAGCGGTCTTCGTCGAGGAACTCGACGACTGCCCGAACGACCGCCCGGTGATCTTCTCGGCCCATGGCGTCCCGAAGGCGGTGCCGGCCGAGGCTGCACGGCGCGAGATGATCTACGTCGACGCGACCTGCCCATTGGTGTCGAAGGTCCATATCGAGGCTGCGCGCCACCACGAGAACGGTCTTCAGATGATCATGATCGGCCATGCGGGCCACCCCGAGACGATCGGGACGATGGGCCAGCTGCCCGAGGGAGAGGTCCTGCTGGTCGAGACCGTGGACGACGTCGCGATCGTCGAGGTCCGCGACCCCGCACGGCTCGCCTTCGTCACCCAGACGACGCTTAGCGTCGACGACACCGCCGACATCGTGGCGGCGTTGCAGGCGCGATTCCCGGCCATCGTCGGCCCGCACAAGGAAGACATCTGTTACGCCACCACCAACCGTCAGGAGGCGGTGAAGGCGATGGCGCCCATGGCCGACGCGATGCTGGTCGTGGGGGCACCGAACTCCTCCAACTCCAGGCGGCTCGTCGAGGTCGGCGCGAAGGCCGGCTGCGCCTATGCGCAACTCGTGCAACGCGCCGCCGATATCGACTGGCGCGCGCTGGAGGGGATCGCGACGCTCGGCATCACCGCCGGCGCCTCGGCGCCGGAAGTCCTGGTGAACGAGGTGATCGACGCCTTCCGCGATCGATACGACGTGACGGTCGAACTGGTCGAAACCGCCAAGGAAGATGTGGAGTTCAAGGTCCCGCGCGTCCTGCGCGTCCCGGCCTGAGTCACCGGCGCTGGACGGCTTCATCACGTTCGACGCGGTCGTGGACCCCCTGGAGTGGGGCCGAACCTACACGATCGTCCGTCTTCCGCCGGAGGTCGCCGACGCGCTTGGCGATGCCCGCCGCGTGGAGGGCGAGTTCGCGGAACATCCCGTCAATCTCGCGATCACCCGCGCGCCCGTAGTGGATGGACCCTTCCTCTGGGCGGGCAAATCGCTGCTCGACCGCGCGGGGCTGATCCCCGGGCAGGTCTTCGAGGCGCGGCTCCGGCCCGCGCCCGACGACGCGGTGGAGACGCCGAAGGACCTCTTCAATGCGCTCCGCTCGGGCGGCGTCCTCGACGTGTGGGAGGCGTTGACACCCGGCAAGCGGCGGGGCCTCATCTACCGCATCGAGACCGCCAAGAAGCCCGAGACACGGGCGAAGCGGATCACCGAGCTCGTTTCCGGGCTCGCCACCGGAGAGTGACCCGATGCTGAGCCTGCAGTTCCTCGTCACCGCCTTCGTGGTGGTCATCGCGCCGGGAACGGGCGTCGTCTACACGCTCGCCATCGGGCTCGGGCGCGGGCGCGCCGCCTCCATCTGGGCCGCGTTCGGCTGCACTGTCGGGATCGTTCCGCACCTTCTGGCCGCGACGCTGGGCCTGGCCGCCGTCCTCCATACCTCGGCCGTGCTTTTCAACGTCGTGAAGATCGCCGGCGTCGCCTACCTCCTCTGGCTCGCCTGGAGCGCGCTCATGTCCGGGGGCGCGATGCGGGTCGAGCCGCGCAACCAGGCGGAGGCGGGATGGGTCACGGCGCGGCGCGGCGCGCTCATCAACATCCTGAATCCGAAGCTCTCGATCTTCTTCCTCTCGCTCCTGACGCCCTTCCTGTCGGGGAACCCCGAAACCGCGACGGCGGAGATCCTGCTTCTGGGCGGCGTCTTCATGGCGATGACCTTCGCGGTCTTCGTCCTCTACGGCCTTTTCGCCGCGACCGCGCGCGATTGGCTGCTGGCCAGCGAGCGCGCGATGCGCTGGCTGAACCGTGGCTTCGCGCTGGCCTTCGCGGCGCTGGCGGGCCGCCTCGCGCTGGAACGGGCCTGAGGGCCTTGCCGCCCCGGTCGCTCCGGGGCAGATAGGGCGCATGACGCGCATACCCGCATCGCCGCTCCTGCTTGGGCTTGCCGGCCTTCTGCCCTTCGCATGGGGGGCGGCGACGACACTCTGGCCGGGCCTCGCCACGCCGCTGGCGGGCGTCCTTCCGGGGCGTTTCTTCGGCCCGGCGGTGATGCAGATCTACGGCATCGTCATCCTGTCCTTCATGGCCGGCGTGATCTGGGGCGTCGGCACACGGGCGGAGGGCAGCCGGGCGGGCCTTTTCTATGCCCTGTCCGTGCTTCCTCCGATCTGGGCCTTCTTCACTGCGACCGGGGCGACAGGCCCGGCGCTGATCGCGCTGATCGGCGGGTTCGTGGCACTCCTGCCGATCGACTGGACGGCTGCGCGTGCGGGTCTGGCACCCGGCTGGTGGATGTCGCTGCGTCTTCTGCTGACCACCATCGTGGTCCTTTGCCTCGCCGTCGGGCTCGGGACGGCGCCGTGAGTACCGACGCCGAAACGCTGAAGGTCTACGCCGCCAACGCCGACCGCTACGGTGCGCTGGCGGCCTCGGAGTCCGAGGCACGGAGCCTTGCGGCCTTCCTCGACCGCCTTGCAGACGGGGCGCATATCCTCGATCTCGGCTGCGGCCCCGGACATCATGCGGCCGCCATGATGGCGCGGGGGTTCCGGGTCAGCGCGTGGGACGCCTGCCCCGAATTCGTGGCCGATGCCCGCGCCCGTGGTGTCGAGGCCGAACTCAGGAGCTTCGACGACCTTACCGGTCAGGCTGTCTACGACGCGGTCTGGGCAAGCTTCAGCCTCCTGCACGCGCGGCGCGCGGACCTGCCCCGCCATCTTTCCGCCATCGGCCTTTCCCTGCGGCCCGGTGGTCACCTTTTCCTCGGGATGAAAACCGGGACCGGCGAGGGGCGCGACCGGCTTGGCCGGTTCTACACCTACGTCACCCGCCCCGAACTGGAGGGGCTCGTGGCCGATGCCGGTTTCCGTGTTCTCGACGTGTCCGAGGATGCCGCGCCGGGGCTTGCGGGAACGACCGATCCCTACATCCTCATGACGGCCCGCAATGCCTGAGCTTTTCGCCTATACCGACGGAGCGTGCTCCGGAAACCCCGGCCCCGGAGGCTGGGGCGCGCTCTTGCAGGCGAAGGACGGGGAGACCGTGCTGAAGGAACGCGAACTGAACGGCGGCGAGGCGGACACCACGAACAACCGGATGGAGCTTCTGGCCGCCATCGCCGCGCTCGAGGCGCTGGAGCGGCCCTCGAAGATCACCGTCGTCACCGACAGCGCCTATGTGAAGGGCGGGATCACGGCCTGGCTGCATTCGTGGAAGCGGAACGGCTGGAAGACGATGTCGAGAAAGCCGGTGAAAAACGAGGACCTCTGGCGCCGCCTGGAAGAGGCCGCCGCGCGCCACGACGTGACCTGGGAATGGGTGAAGGGCCATGCCGGCCATCCCGAGAACGAGCGCGCGGACGAACTGGCGCGCGCAGGCATGAAACCGTTCAAGTGAGCACGCTGGTCGCCCTCGACTACGCCGCCGCGCTGATCTTCGCGCTGTCGGGCGCGCTTGCGGCCAGCCGGGCGCAGCTCGACCTCGTGGGCTTCGCCTTTCTCGCAAGCCTCACCGCGCTCGGCGGCGGGACGGTGCGCGACCTCCTCCTCGACCGCAAC
Organism: Roseicyclus sediminis; assembly: GCF_025515305.1. Taxonomy (GTDB): domain Bacteria; phylum Pseudomonadota; class Alphaproteobacteria; order Rhodobacterales; family Rhodobacteraceae; genus Roseibacterium; species Roseibacterium sediminis. Next base: position 417,273 of record NZ_JAOPHT010000003.1, on the reverse strand, counting down.
CCGGTCTTCTGGATCGCGGATCCGACGCCGCTCGCCATCGCCTGCGGCGCGGCTGTCGTCGTGTTCTTCACCGCACACCTTCTCGAAAGCCGTCAGACGGTGCTGACATGGCTCGACGCGCTTGCGCTGCCGATTGCCGTGGCTGCCGGCGTGCGTGCCGCGACCGAGATGGAGCAGAGCGTGCCGATCGTCCTTCTCATGGGGATCGCCACGGGATGTTTCGGCGGGCTCCTGCGCGACATCGTGGCCAACGAGGTCCCGCTCCTGATCCGGCCGGGCAAGCTCTATGTGACTGCTGCACTGGCGGGCGGTGGCGCGGCGTTGATCGCGGGGGCATTGACGGACCACACCGGGGTCGCGCTTGCCGCCTGCATCTGCGTGACCTTCGCCCTGCGCGCCGGTTCGCTTGCCTTCGGCTGGCGCCTGCCAGTCTACAAGCCGCGCGCGCCCAGATCCTGAAGCCGCGCGGCTAGTCGAAGGTTCCCGTCACGCGGCCGAGCAGCATGAAGGCCCGCGCGGTGCGGGTGTCGGACAGCCGCGCCAGCTCCTCGTCGGAGGCGTGTTTCTCGAACTCCATCAGTGTCCGGTCGAAATGGCGCAGGAAGTGGTGGGCGGCGTCCCGAAAGACAGGGTCCTTCTTCATCCGCCCCGCCGCCAGAACCAGCGAGGAGCGATCGTAGATCCCGCCCAGCGCCGCCACAGCGCGCCCGCGCTCGCCCTGCGCGAAGCGGCGCCAGATCTCCGGGCGGGCGCGGTCGGGGCGCAGGTCGTCCATGTAGATGCCGTCCTGGCTGAGCAGCGTCAGCACATCCTGGCTGGCGCGCACGAGACGCTCGGTCGAGGGATCCTCGAGCGCGCGGCGCAGCGTACGGAACCCTTCCTTGTCGTGCTCGTTCTCGGGGAAGTTCATCGCCTTGATGAAATCCGCGACCGAGATCGGTTCGCGCAGATCCGGCTGGGCGAAGGCCAGCGCCGGCTGTGGCACCTCCGGGTCGGGGGCGGCGACCGCCGCGCGCGTCTCTGGCGGAGCCAGCGCGCGCAGTGACGTGAAGGTGGCGGGCTGTCCCTCGTCGCGTGCAAGCTGCGCGGCGACAAGATCCTCCAGCCGCCGCATGAGGTCGGGCTTCAGGTCGAGTGCGGCGCCCTGCTGCTGCTCGACATAGGCCACGCGCATCGCGTCGATCGAGGCCTGGAGGCGCGCCGCCTCCTGCCTCAGGGCGCGGGCGGTGCGCGCCGCAACGGCCGCGACCCAGATCAGGGCCACCGGCAGAAGCACGGCAAGCACGGCGAGAACCGACCGCGCAAGGCCGCCCGCGCCACCGCCGTCCTCTCCACCGCCGAAGCCGAAGAACAGCACCGACAGAAGCCAGATCAGCGTCAGCGCACCGGCGACGATCTCGATGACCGTGATCCGCGGCTCCCGCTCCGCCCGGGCGTAGAGGCCGAGCTCGAGCGGGGAGGGCTTGCGGTCGTCTGGCATGGGGCAGCGTGGCCTTCGGTCGGGTCGCTTGGCGAGGCTGGGCGGAGGCCGCCCTCAGACGTAGGAGACGCTGACGATCTCGTAGTCCTTGGCACCGCCCGGCGTGCGCACCTCGACGCTATCGCCCTCCTCCTTGCCGATCAAGGCACGGGCGAGCGGCGAATTGATGTTGAGCAGGCCCTTCTCGATGTTGGCCTCCGCCTCGCCGACGATCTGGTAGGTCCGCTCGGCGTCGTCCTCGTCCACCAGAACGACGGTCGCACCGAACTTGATCGGCCCCGAGAGCGTCTTGGGGTCGATGACCTGCGCCAGCGCGATCATCGCCTCGAGCTCCTTGATGCGGCCCTCGATGAAGGACTGCTTTTCCTTGGCCGAGTGATACTCGGCGTTCTCCGAGAGGTCGCCATGCGCCCGCGCTTCCGCAATCGCCTGGATGATGGCCGGGCGCTCGACGGACTTAAGCTGCTTTAGCTCGCCGTTAAGGGCCCTGTGGCCCGCGGGGGTCATCGGAATCTTGTCCATGGGATCCTGTCGCAGAAGACCTGTTCCGACCGCTTGAGATGCGGCCCTGAGACGCAGACGGTAAGCACGAAAGACCGCCGGTTCAACCGGCTTTGCGGGGCGTGGCGGAAATCCCGCCCCGCCGGTTCAGCGCGCCTGGCCGTCCGCGGACACAAGCAACGCCGACGCGGGCGCGCCCACGTCGCGTGTCGGCTGCTCCGGCTCGCCATCGACGCCGCAGGCGGCGAGGAATGCGGCCAGCCCGAGAATGGGAAGAAGGCGGAACAACCCGCGCGGAACCTGGAGTGCCGTCATTGCTTCAGCCTTTCCGTCCAACGTGCGATTTGCGCACGAACCTGCACCGGCGCCGTGCCCCCGTAAGAGGTCCGGGAGGCGACCGAGTTGCGCACACCCAGTACATCGAAGACACCTTCGGTGACGCGCGGCTCGACGCCCTTCATGTCCTCCAGCGTCAGGTCCGGCAGGTCGCAGCCTTTGCCCTCGGCCATCGCGACCAGTGCGCCGGTAACATGATGCGCGTCCCGGAACGGCATGTCCAGTTCGCGCACCAGCCAGTCCGCGAGGTCCGTCGCGGTGGAGAAGCCCGAGGCGGCGGCGGCCTCGAGCGCGTCCACGTTCGCCGTCATGTCCCGCACCATCCCCTCCATCGCGGCCAGCGCCAGCATCAGCGTGTCGGCGGCGTCGAAGACCTGTTCCTTGTCTTCCTGCATGTCCTTCGAATAGGTCAGCGGCAGGCCCTTCATCACCGTGAGAAGCGCGACGTTCGCACCGAGGATCCGCCCGATCTTGGCGCGGATCAGCTCGGCCGCGTCGGGGTTCTTCTTCTGCGGCATGATGCTGGAACCGGTCGAGAAGCGGTCGGACAGGGTCACGAAGCGGAACTGGGCCGAGGTCCAGATCACCAGCTCCTCCGCCATGCGGGAAAGATGCATTGCGCAGATCGAGGCGGCGGCGAGGAATTCCAGCGCGAAGTCCCGGTCGGACACGGCGTCGAGCGAGTTGGCGCAGGGCGCGTCGAAACCCAGCGCCTTCGCCGTCATCTCCCTGTCGATGGGGAACGACGTTCCGGCCAGCGCCGCCGCGCCGAGGGGGCATTCGTTCATGCGGTTGCGCGCGTCGCGGAAGCGGGAGGCGTCGCGGCCGAACATCTCGACATAGGCCATCATGTGATGACCCCAGGTCACAGGCTGAGCGGTCTGCAGATGCGTGAAGCCCGGCATGATCCAGTCGGCGCCGGCCTCCGCCTGTCCCAGAAGCGCGCGCTGCAGCGCCTCCAGCCCGGTGATCGCGGCGTCCGTCTGCTCCCGCACCCAGAGACGGAAGTCGGTCGCCACCTGGTCGTTGCGGGACCGCGCGGTATGGAGGCGCCCGGCGGGTTCGCCCACGATCTCCTTCAGGCGGGCCTCCACGTTCATGTGGATGTCCTCAAGCGCGGTCGAAAAGGTGAATTCACCGCCCTCGATCTCTGACAAGACCGTGAGAAGCCCTTCCCGGATGGCCTCGGCGTCGCTATCCCTCAATATGCCCGTCTTCGCGAGCATCGCGGCATGGGCACGGGAGCCTTCGATGTCCTGGCGCGCCAGACGGCGGTCGAACCCGATCGAGGCGTTGATCGCCTCCATGATCGCGTCCGGCCCGGCGGCAAAGCGCCCGCCCCACATCGCGTTGGAACCCGTCTTGGTCATGTCTGAGCGCCTTTCGGAGGGAAGATGACAATCCGCATGCTGCTGGCGCCCGTCCTCTACATCGCGCTTGCCCTTGGTGCAAACGCCGAAGGGCGCGAGGCGCTTTTGACCGGCGAGATGCGGGGATTGGTGTTCCACGACGCGCCCGCCGAGGCCTCTGCCCTGCCCTTCCTGCGTGTGGACGGGACGGAAGGGACGCTTGGCGACTATGCCGGGCAGGTCGTCGTCCTGAATTTCTGGGCGACGTGGTGTGCGCCCTGCCGCGAGGAGATGCCGTCGCTGCAGAACCTTCAGGACAGCCACGGCGGCGCGGATTTCGCGGTCGTGACGCTCGCCACCGGGTTCAACCAGCCGCAGGCGATCCGGCGCTTCTTCGAGGAGACGGGCGTGACCGACCTGCCGCAATACCGCGACATCAACCAGCAGATCGCCCGCGAGATGGGGGTCTTCGGCCTGCCGATCACGGTGATCCTCGACCGCGAGGGGCGGGAGATCGCGCGGCTTCGCGGCGATGCGCACTGGGACAGCCCCGAGGCAGTGGCGGTGATCGAGGCGGTTCTGTCGGGCTCCTGAAGGCGGGTATTTTCCGAACGGAAAACGGCTCAGCTCAGCGCCGCGACCTGCGCGTGACGCGGACAGCCCAGAAGGTGGTCGTTCACCACGCCCGTCGCTTGCATCCAGGCATAGACGATGGTCGGCCCGCAGAAGCGGAAACCGGCCGCGCGCAGCTCCTTCGACAGGGCCTCGGACATGGGCGTGGCGGCGGGAACGTCGCCCTGTACGGCCCAGGCATTCTGCAAAGGCTCGCCGTCGACGTGGCGCCAGACGAAATCCGCGAAGCCGCCCTTTTCCTCGATGCCGAGGTAGGCGCGCGCATTGCCGATGGCCGCCTCGATCTTTCCGCGGTGGCGCACGATGCCCGGATCGGCAAGGCACCGCGCGACCTCGGCCTCGCCCCAGCGCGCCACGATCTCGGGATCGAACCCCTCGAAGGCCGCGCGGAACGCCTCGCGCTTCCTCAGGATGGTGATCCACGACAGTCCGGCCTGGAACCCGTCGAGCACGAGTTTCTCCCACAGGGCGCGGCCATCGCGTTCCGGCACGCCCCATTCGGTGTCGTGGTAGGCGACGTAGAGCGGGTCTGTCCCGCACCAGAGGCATCGGCCATCGCCGGTCATGGCCCGGTTCCCGAAAAATGGCGCAAAAAGCGCGGTTTCACCCATCCTTAAAGGGTCGCGGGCCATGACGTCCAGCGGAGCAGACGCGGCACGCCGCGACGGAGGGTGACATGGCACAGAACCGCCGGAACCGGCGACCGCTTGTCGAGCCCGGGCTGGCGAGCCCGCTCGACGCCGCCATCGCGGAGCGCGACAGGGGAACCGTCGCCATGGCCGAGCAGGCGCTGGCGCGCGGCGACGCGATCCTCGCCTATCAGCCGGTGCTGCGCAGCGACGGGGGCGGCGTGGCCTTTTACGAGGGGCTCATCCGGCTGCTTGACGAAACGGGCCGCATCATTCCGGCGCGCGACTTCATGGGCGCCGTGGACGACCGCGAGGCCGGGCGCGAGATCGACTGCGCCGCGCTTCTGGCCGGATTGCGCACGCTGCGCGCCAACCCCGGCCTGCGACTGTCCGTCAACATGTCGGCCCGCTCGATCGGGTATCCCAAGTGGATGGGCATCCTGCGCCGCTTCCTGCGCAAGGATCCACAGGCGGTGGAACGCCTGATCCTAGAGCTTACGGAACACTCCGTCATGCAGATGCCCGAGATCGTCGCGATCTTCATGGAAGAGTTGCAGGACAAGGGCATCACCTTCGCGCTCGACGATTTCGGCGCTGGCTTCACGGCATTCCGGCACCTCAAGACCTTCTGCTTCGACATCCTCAAGATCGACGGCCAGTTCACCCGGTCGGTGGACAGCGACCCGGACAACCAGGTCCTGACCGAGGCCCTGATCTCGCTCGGACGTCACTTCGACATGCTGGTTGTGTCCGAGGCCGTGGAGACCAGGGCCGAAGCCGACTGGCTTGTCGCGGCCGGGGTCGACTGCCTGCAGGGCTACTACTACGCGGCCCCGTCGATCACGCCCCCCTGGGCCACGGAAAAAGCCACCGAACGGGCCGCGAGGCGGCAGTCGGCACAAGGCGGCTGACCGGGGCATGGCCCCTTCCGCATGGCGGGTTTCTTGCAGGGCTGAGACACCGTGTCAGTTGTGCCCCAACGGCGTGGCCCTTATGACCTGCGCGAGTCTCCGCATGTCCTTTCGCCCTTGAGGGGTGGCCCGCGCGGCCCGGACTGCGGCCAGAGATCGACACAAGGGAAAGGGACCCCATGACCAACGTCGTCATCGCGAGCGCCGCGCGCACGCCCGTCGGAAGCTTCCTCGGCTCGTTCGCCAACACGCCCGCCCATGAACTGGGCCGGGTGGTGATCGAGGCCGTGGTCGAGCGCGCGGGCATCGACAAGGCCGATGTCTCCGAGACCATCCTGGGCCAGGTCCTGACCGCCGCCCAGGGCCAGAACCCCGCACGCCAGGCACACATCAACGCCGGCCTGCCCAAGGAGAGCGCCGCCTGGAGCATCAACCAGGTCTGCGGCTCGGGCCTGCGCGCGGTCGCGCTCGGCGCGCAGCACATCATGCTGGGCGATGCCGCCATGGTGGTCGCCGGCGGGCAGGAGAACATGTCGATGAGCCCCCATGCAGCCGCGCTGCGCCAGGGCCAGAAGATGGGCGATCTCAAGTACATCGACACGATGATCCGCGACGGTCTGTGGGATGCCTTCAACGGCTACCACATGGGCCAGACCGCCGAGAACGTGGCCGAGCAGTGGCAGATCTCCCGCGAGATGCAGGACGAATTCGCCGTCGCCAGCCAGAACAAGGCCGAGGCGGCGCAGAAGGCGGGCCGGTTCGCCGACGAGATCACGGCGGTGACCATTCCGTCGCGCAAGGGCGACATCGTCGTGGACAGCGACGAGTACATCCGCCACGGCGCGACCATCGAGGCGATGCAGAAACTGCGCCCCGCCTTCACCAAGGACGGGTCGGTGACGGCCGCGAACGCAAGCGGCCTGAACGACGGCGCCGCCGCGACGCTGCTGATGTCGGCCGACGAGGCCGAGCGCCGCGGGATCGAGCCGCTGGCGCGGATCGCCTCCTACGCGACCGCCGGCCTCGACCCGTCGATCATGGGCGTCGGCCCGATCTACGCGTCGCGCAAGGCGCTGGAAAAGGCGGGCTGGAAAGTCGGCGACCTCGACCTCGTCGAGGCGAACGAGGCCTTCGCGGCTCAGGCCTGCGCCGTGAACAAGGACATGGGCTGGGACCCCGCGATAGTGAACGTGAACGGCGGCGCCATCGCCATCGGCCACCCGATCGGCGCTTCGGGCGCGCGGGTGCTGAACACGCTTCTGTTCGAGATGCAGCGCCGAGGCGCCAAGAAGGGTCTCGCCACGCTGTGCATCGGCGGCGGCATGGGCGTCGCGCTCTGCGTCGAACGCCCCTAAGCGGAACCACATGACGGGGCGCCTTCGGGCGCCCTCGTTCATGCGGGGCGCGTCAAGATGACGTGCGCAATATTGTTGCGATCCTGCGCCGCTCCGCGTAACACAATTACCAACGATTTACGCCAGACTGGAGGGATTCATGGCTAGAGTAGCGCTCGTCACCGGCGGCACCCGCGGCATCGGCGAGGCCATTTCCAAGGCGCTCAAGGCCGAGGGCTACGATGTGGCCGCGACCTATGCGGGCAACGACGAGAAGGCCGCGAAGTTCACCGAGGAAACCGGGATCCGGACCTACAAGTGGAACGTGGCGGATTACGAATCCTCCAAGGCGGGCATCGCGAAGGTCGAGGCGGACATGGGCCCCATCGACATCGTCGTGGCCAACGCGGGCATCACGCGCGATGCGCCGTTCCACAAGATGACGCCCGAGCAGTGGCAGGAGGTCATCGACACCAACCTCACCGGTGTCTTCAACACCGTCCACCCCGTCTGGCCCGGCATGCGCGAGCGCAAGTTCGGCCGCGTGATCGTGATTTCCTCGATCAACGGACAGAAGGGACAGTTCGGCCAGGTCAACTACGCCGCGACCAAGGCGGGCGACCTCGGCATCGTGAAGAGCCTCGCGCAGGAGGGTGCGCGGGCCGGGATCACAGCGAACGCGATCTGCCCGGGCTACATCGCGACCGAAATGGTCATGGCCGTGCCGGAAAAAGTGCGCGAGGCGATCATCGGAATGATCCCGGCGGGCCGCCTGGGCGAGCCCGAGGAAATCGCGCGCTGCGTGGTGTTCCTCGCATCTGACGACGCCGGCTTCATCAATGGCTCGACGATCTCGGCCAACGGCGCGCAGTTCTTCGTCTGAACCGATACGCTGACCTGAACGACAAAGGCCGGGGTTTTCCCCGGCCTTTTCGTTTGCCTCATGGGCGCGTCGCGTCAGGCGCGGCGGAACAGGCCCGCCAGCGAACGCCAGAAATGGCGTGCGACTTCGGCGCGGGCCGCGGCGACGCGGGCGCGCATCTCGGGCGTATGGGCGAAGGTTTCCATGCTCGTGGTCCTCATGCTGGTGTCTGATCTCCCTTGCCGCTCTATATGGGTCAGGGTTGCTGACCTTACCATGGCGTTTCCGGCAAAGCCGCCTTTCGCCTCCTGCAAGGCTCAGCCCCTGCGCCCGGTGAGGTAGCTCCACACCTCGCCAAGGATGAGACCCCGTTTGGCATGGGCGCGGACGATGGCGCCACGCGTACGGCGGTCGGTCGTGTTGTCGAAGAACATCGGAACGGTCCTTTCTCAAGCGATCCTGAACTGTGCGAAAGATGGATCCCGCATCTCCAGTCTGCAAACGAGACTTTCCAACCGTTCAGTGAAGGTTTACTTGACTATCCATGACTGACCGCCTTCCCCCGCTCACGGCCTTGCGTGCCTTCGACGCCGCGGCACGGCACATGAGCTTTGCCCGCGCCGCCGCCGAATTGAACGTGACGCCGGCGGCCCTGTCCTTCCAGATCAAGAACCTCGAAGAACACCTGGGGGCGCCTTTGTTCCGACGGTTGAACCGTGCCGTCGAACTGACCGAGGCAGGCCGCGCCCTTGCGCCAGGCGCCGCCGACGGGTTCGAAACGTTGGCCGCGGCATGGCGCGCGGCACGACGCGCCGGAGACGGAACGACCCTGACGGTAACAGCGGGCCCCGCCTTCACGGCGAAGTGGCTCGCCCCGCGGCTTTTCGCCTTCGCGAACGCGCATCCGGAGATCGAACTCAGGTTTTCCGCAAGTCTCCGCCTGATGGATTTCATCCGGGACGAGGTGGATGTTGCCATCCGCTTCGGTCTGCCACGGGATGAGCCGGGCCTCGAGAGCATGACGCTCATCCGGGAATGGGTCACGCCGATGATGTCGCCCGAGCTGGCGCGGGACTTTCCCGATCCGGCGGATCTTTCGCGGGCCCAGCTCCTGCATCAGGACGACGTCGCCTTCCTGAAACCGGCGATCGACTGGGCCGCATGGTTCCGGGCGGCGGGCCTGCCGCCACGCTTCTCCGCGGGTGCGCGTTTCAGCCAGACGGACCACGCCATCGACGCGGCCACGGCCGGAGGCGGTGTCTTGCTGGGGCGGATATCGCTTGCAGAACGCGACCTGCGCGAGGGGCGGCTGGTGATGCCGTACCCCCTCGCCCTGACGACCGAGGCCGTCTATCGCGTGGTCTACCCGTCCGGCTCTGCAAGCCGGCCGCAGGTTCGCGCGTTCCTCGATTGGATGCAGCAGGAGGTCCAGGGCCTCTCGGCGCTTGCCGAGGGGATGAAATTCGTCCCTGCTGCCGAGGTCACGTCCTGACGCGGTATCGCGCCGACGTTCTCAGTGCTCGAGACGCGAGATCTCTTCCTTGAGGCGGAGCTTTTCCTTCTTCAGTTCACGCACGGCAAGGTCGTCGATGCCAGGGCTGCGTTGCGCTTCTTCAACCCGTTGGGAGAGAACCGCATGCTTTTTCTTCAGTTCCTGAAGATGGGCGCCTAGCGACATCGGTGGTCCTCCTGTCGATTGTAACATCTATGGGTCAAGGCAACCACGGATTGCGAGTCGTGTCACGCTTTTCGCGTGATAGGATGTTTCCAATTCTAGGGATCTGCGTTCACGGCCAGTCGATCGGAAAGGCATCGCGCAGAATGGCGGACATTTCCGGCGCATAGCTGTCGCCATCCGACAGGTGGCGTTCGCCTTCATGCAGGAGAAATGGCGGCAAGAGCCGGAAGGGCGCGCGCCCGCCCTTGCGAGCCCGCAGCAGGATGCGCCCCGCCGGCCGCCCGGCACGCCCCTGAAGCGGCAGGACCGAGACCGAACCCATGCCGACGAGCGCGCCGAGAAGGTCCGGCAAACGATCTGCCGACTGGATCATGGTCAGCCATCCTCTTGGCTTCAGGCGCGCCGCCGCAACGGCGGTCCATTGCAGCAGGGGCGTTTCCTCGCGCAGGGCGGCCTCCCGTCCCGGGTCTCCTGCGGCTGTCCCGCCGCCGGGCCGGTAGTAGGGCGGATTGGCGATGACGTGGTCGAAGGATCGCCCCCGCAGACCGGCGGGAAGCGCGGCAAGATCGGCGGCCACGATCTCCAGGTCCACACCCGCCTCGGCCGCGTTTCTTTCGGCAAGACGCGCATAAGCCTCTTGCCGCTCAACGCCCGTCAGATGCAGCCCGGGCACCCGCGCGGCGAGGCAAAGACTGGCTACCCCGACGCCGCAGCCAAGCTCGAGCACGGTGTCGCCGGACCGGGCGGGACAGGCGGCGGCAAGCAGGACGGGGTCGTTTCCGGCACGGTAGCCCTGCCGCGGCTGCCAGGCATGGACACGCCCGCCGAGGAAGGCGTCGCGGGTAAGCTCGCCGCTCACTCGGAAACGGGAAGGTCGTTGTCGCGCAGCACGGCGCGGGCGCGGAAGGCGTCCGAGCGCCTGACCATCAGGCGGCGCGGCAAAATGCCGATGGAGCCCTCAAGCGCACTCATATGGACGTCCATGGTGAAGACCTCTATATCCTCGCCGGACAGAAGCGCCGAGGCGAAAGCGATCACTGTGGGGTCGTTACTGCGCAAAACCTCGAGCATGGGCGCCATGTAGGCGTGCGCGCCCGACTTGTCGAGACAATGGGGGACCGGCACGATGAGCCTCGACGACGCCGCGACGAAGCCGCACGAGAGGTTGCAGCAGGCCCTCGCCGGAGACCTGTCAGAGGTGGGCGACCTGATCCGGGCGCGGATGGCCTCGGAACACGCGCCGCGCATCCCCGAAGTCACCGCGCACCTTGTCGACGCCGGAGGCAAGCGCATCCGTCCGATGCTGACGCTGGCTGCCGCGCGGCTATGCGGTTACGAGGGCCTCGACCACTGCAAGCTTGCCGCGACGGTGGAGTTCATCCACACCGCGACGCTCCTGCATGACGACGTGGTCGATGAGAGCCAGCGGCGCCGCGGGCGGCCGACGGCCAACCTGCTGTGGGACAACAAGTCGAGCGTCCTCGTGGGCGACTACCTGTTCGCCCGAGCCTTCCAGTTGATGGTCGAAACGCAGAACCTGCGGGTTCTGGACATCCTGTCGAACGCAGCGGCGACCATCGCCGAGGGCGAGGTGCTGCAACTGACCGCGGCGATGAACCTCGCCACGACCGAAGGCATCTACCTGCAGGTCATCCGCGGCAAGACCGCCGCGCTGTTCGAGGCGGCCTGCGAGGTCGGCGGCGTGATCGCGGGACAGCCGGAGCCGGTGGTCGATGCGCTGGCCCGATATGGCGACGGCCTCGGCGTCGCCTTCCAGATGGCCGACGACCTGCTCGACTGGGGCGGCGCATCGGGCGTGATCGGCAAGAACACCGGCGACGACTTCCGCGAACGCAAGCTGACATTGCCCGTGATCCGGGCGGTCGCACGCGCCGACGCGGCCGAGCGCGCCTTCTGGGTGCGGACGATCGAAAAGGGCGACCAGCGCGACGGCGACCTCGACCAGGCAATGGAAATCCTGCGCCGTCACGGCACGCTGGAGGAAACGCGCGAGGTTGCGGACGGTCATGCCGCATCGGCCCGGGCCGCCCTTGGCGAAGTGCCGGAGCATCCGTTGACCGACATGCTGTCCGACCTTGCCGGATACGTGGTGGCAAGGCTCTCCTGAGGCGGCACCCCATATCTTATACAAGATTTTATCTTGTATAAGATATTGCCGGATCAGCTCAGCAACTTCGCGTCCCGGACCCACCATTCGGGATGGGTCTTCCGCAGGTCCGCCGCGGCCAGGGCCGCGCCCTTGGCTTCGGCGAACAATCCGAAACAGGTGCCTCCCGATCCGGACATGCGCGCGAAAAGGCAGCCGTTGATCGCGCCGAGTTCGGACAATACCGCTCCGATCGCCGGGACGATGACCCGGGCCGGCGCCTCGAGGTCGTTCCGGGTCGCGCCGAGCCATCCAGCCAGGGAGATCGCGTCGGCCCAGCCTTCGGCGGGCATGTCCGGAAGCCCCGTGTTGTCGGTGCTGTCCAGCGCCTTGAAGACGGGTCCGGTCGGCACCTCGACACCGGCATTGACCAGAACGACCCACAGCGGCGGCAGCGGCGGCAGCGGGTCCAGCACTTCACCGATCCCGCGCATCCGCATGGGACGGCCCGCCGCACAGACGGGCACATCCGCACCGATCGCGAGGAGTTCATCCATGCCGGGCAGCGGCAGGTCCCAAAGCGCCGCAAGGCCCCGCAGGGCCGCCGCGGCATCGGCCGAGCCGCCGCCGATCCCGCCAGCGTGGGGCAGGTGCTTTTCCAGGAGAATGGCGGCGCCCCGTTCGGTTCCAAATGCCTCGGCGGCACGCCAGACGAGGTTGCGCCTGTCCGCCGGGACACCGGCAGCACGCGGGCCGCTCAGCGACAGGCGAAGCTCTCGCGCGGGGGACAGTTCGAGCCAGTCGCCGACACCCGCGAAGACCACGAGCGAGTCGAGAAGGTGATAGCCGTCTCCGCGCCGCCCGGTGACGTGGAGGGCGAGGTTCACCTTGGCCGGGGCAAAGACCCTCACTGCGTCCCGCCCACGCCGCCTTCCTGCTCGAGCACCTGGTCGAGGCCGATTTCCAGCTTCAGGCGGATGCGCGTCGCATCCTCGTCGGCGGGCTCGAGGCTCAGGGCGCGTTCCCACTGGAACCGCGCTTCGCGGTGACGGCCGACCATCCAGTAGACGTCGCCGAGGTGGTCGTTGACGATGGGATCGGTCGGCAGAAGCTCGACGGCACGCTCCATCGGCTCCACCGCCTCGTCGAAACGGCCAAGGCGGTAATAGACCCAGGCGAGGCTGTCGACGATGTAGCCCGACTCGGGCTCCGCCGCGACCGCCTGCTCGATCATGCCCAGCGCCTCGTCCAGATTGCGCCGCTGCTCGACCAGCGAGTAGCCGAGGTAGTTCAGGACCTGCGGCTGGCCCGGGTTCAGCTCCAGCGCATAGCGGAAATCCGCCTCGGCGGGGGGCCAGTCATCGACATCGTGGTAGCAGATGGCGCGGGCGTAGAACATGAACCAGTAGCGGTCCTGCGTCGTGTCCACGAGGTCGAGTGCGGCCGTGTAGCTGTCGATCGCCTCGGCGCAGCGGTCGGCGCGGCGCAGCATGTCTGCAAGCGCGGCGTGGACCGAGGCAAGGTCGGGTCGGTCGGCGGACAGGCTCTGCAGAACGTCCAGCGCCGCCCCGGCCTCTCCCTGGCGCTCCAGCGCCTCGGCCTGTCCCATCCGCGCCTCGACCGCCTGATCGTCGCCTTCGGGGACGGTGGCATAGGTCTCGGCGGCCAGCGCGTACTGGTCATCCTCCATCAGCATCTGCGCGGCCAGGATCGCGGCGTCGGTATGCCCCGGGGCGATGCCCCGCGCGGCGCGGGCGTAGATCAGCGGCAGGCGGCTCGAATTGTCGAGACCGAAGGCCTGCGCCACGGTGAAGAAGACCTCGGCGATCCCCTCCTGCGCGGTGGTGACGAAGCTGTAGGGCCCTTCGGCGCCGGCGCCGATCCGGGCCTGCAGGGCAAGCAGGGCGGGGTCGGGCACCCGCTGCGTATACCCGTCGAGCAGGTCCAGCGCGTCTCCCCGGCGGTCGAGCTGCACGAGGATCTCGGCGCGGGCGCGTACGATGCGTTCGGTCTGGCTGATCCGGCCCGCGCGTTCGCCCGAGAGGATCTCCTCGGCGGTCTCGAAATCACCGACGGCGGCGCGCGCGAGCCCGAGGTGAAGCCAGGCAAGCTCGCTCAGCGCGGGGTCTTCCGTCAGGGCGAGGAACACCTCCTCCGCGCGGTCCATCGTCCCTTCGCCCAGGGCGATCCAGCCGAGCGCCAGTTCGTCGACGAAAGGCCCCGCGCCGCGACCGGCCTCGATCGCCGCGCGCGCGCCCGCGAGATCGCCCTGCCGGACGATGTCCACGAAGGTAACGAGCCCTGCCAGTTCCTGCCCGCTGGCGCCCGGGGCAAGTTCGGCCGCGATGGCGGCGGCGGCGTCCCAGTTGCCCAGAGCCGCATTGGCGAAGATGGCGTTGGAAATCAGAAGGGCGTTGCCCGGGTCGGCGCCGAGCGCGCGCTCGAAATAGGCCGCCGCCTCCCTGTGGTCGCCTTCGATCACCGCCAGGCGCGCGGCGAGATAGGGACCGGCAAGGCCCGAGGTCGTCTGCGCCGGGGCCGGAGCCGCGGCGACGAACGCGATGGCGAAGGCTGCGGCGGCAGAGGTCAGCGGTCTGGCAAGGGGCATTCCGGTCTCCCGTTCGATCGTCACAGACACTAGGCCGCGAGGCCGTCCGGGGCAACGCGGCGCGTGACGAAGCGGCCCCTTCCGCGGTCACGTCTTCGCGGGTGGCCTCACATGTTGGGGTAGTTCGGCCCGTCGCCGCCCTGCGGCACCTTCCAGACGATGTTCTGCGACGGATCCTTGATGTCACAGGTCTTGCAGTGGACGCAGTTCTGGAAGTTGATGACGAAGCGCGCGTCCTTCCCCTCCTCCTGCACCACTTCGTAGACCCCGGCCGGGCAATAGCGCTGCGCCGGCTCGTCGTAGACGGGCAGGTTCACCGCGATCGGCACCGAGGCATCCTTGAGCGTCAGGTGCGCGGGCTGGCTCTCCTCGTGGTTGGTCATCGAGAAAGAGACGTTCGTCAGCCGGTCGAAGCTGAGCTTGCCATCGGGCCTGGGATAGTCGATCGGCGCGAAATCCTTCGCCTTGCCCGTCGCCTCCGCGTCGGACTTGCCGTGGCGCATGGTGCCGAAGGGGTTCCAGCCCGTGATCGAGCCGAGCCACATGTCGACACCGCCGAGCACGACACCGCCAAGGAGGCCGTATTTCGACCAGAGCGGCTTGACGTTGCGCACCGGCTTGAGGTCGCGGGCGATCGGCCCGTCCTTGTGGATGTAGTCGTCATAGGCGGTCAGCTCATCGCCCGAGCGGCCCGCGGCGATGGCGGTCGCGGCGGCCTCGGCGGCCTGAATGCCCGACAGCATCGCGTTGTGGTTGCCCTTGATGCGCGGCACGTTCACGAGGCCGACGCCGCAGCCGAGGATCGCGACGCCCGGCGCCACGGCCTTCGGCATCGACTGCCAGCCACCCTCGGAAATGGCGCGCGCGCCATAGGCGATCCGCTTGCCGCCCTCCAGAAGCTCCGCGATCATCGGGTGATGCTTGAAGCGCTGGAACTCCATGTAGGGGTAGAGGTGCGGGTTGGCGTAGTTCAGGTGCACGACGAAGCCGACGTAGACCTGATTGTTGTCCAGGTGGTAGACGAAGGACCCGCCGCCCGCGTTCGAGCCAAGCGGCCAGCCCATCGTGTGCATGACGCGGCCGGGCTTGTGCTTGGCCGGGTCGATCTCCCAGATCTCCTTCATGCCGAGGCCGAACTTCTGCGGGTCCTTGCCGGACTGCATGTCGTATTTCGCCAGCACTTCCTTCGTCAGCGAACCGCGCACGCCCTCCGACAGGAAGACGTACTTGCCGTGAAGTTCCATCCCCGGCTCGTACCCGTCGCCCGGCGTGCCGTCGGGGTTCTTGCCGAATTCGCCCGCGACGACGCCCTTCACCTCGCCGTTCTCGCCGTAGACGAGCTCGGAACAGGACATGCCGGGGAAGATTTCCACACCCAGCGCCTCGGCCTGTTCCGCCATCCAGCGGCAGACATTGGCCATCGAGACGATGTAGTTACCGTGGTTGTTCATCAGCGGCGGCATCACCCAGTTCGGGATGCGCAAGGCGCCGCCCTCGCCGAGGATGTAGAACTTGTCCTCGCGGACCGGCACGCTGATCGGGGCGCCCTTCGCCTTCCAGTCGGGCATGAGCTGGTTCAGGCCCGAGGGGTCGAGGACCGCGCCCGACAGGATATGCGCGCCGACCTCCGAGCCTTTCTCGAGCACGACGACATTGAGATCGGGATCGATCTGTTTCAGCCGGATGGCGGCGGACAGGCCCGAGGGGCCTGCGCCGACGATCACGACGTCGTATTCCATGCTCTCGCGTTCGATCTCGGACATGGGCGTTTCCCTGGCTTTTTCTGGGGCCGCTCGGGGACGGCGCGTCACGCAACAATGTTTCGTGCGTGCGTATTGAAGCATAGGGCGCGGGTCAATCGTGACGCGGCATCACGGTGTCGCAGGTCTGGCAAAAAGGACTGTCCCCGGCACTGGCCCTCCGGGGAACGACAGCCTAGGTCTGGAGGTCAGGTCACGCAGAGGAGACCCGCCCATGACACCCCTTCGCCTCGTCTATCTCGCGCTTGTCATCGTCGGCGCGATCCTGCCCTGGAGCTATTTCTACGCCTGGTTCGCCGAGAACGGCTGGAACCTCGGCGCGATGATCGACGCCTGGTACGTCAACGACGCCACGAGCGGGCTGGTCTACGACCTGACGATCGCGGCGGCCGCGCTGACCGTCTGGGCGATCGTCGAGATCTTCCGGGGCAACCGCTGGTTCCTGCTCGTCATCCCCGCGACCTTCGGCATCGGCGTCAGTTGCGGCCTGCCGCTGGCGCTGTACCTGAAGGCGAAGGCGTAGGGTGGGCGATCCGCCCACCACTCCCACCGCGTGGGCAATCCGCCCGAGCCTTACGGAATGAGCACCGTCTGCCCCGTGGTCTTCCGCGCCTCGAGCGCGCGGTGCGCCTCGGCGACATCGGCCAGAGGGAAGCGCTGATCGATCCGGATCTTGACCGCACCGGACGTGACCTTCTCGAAAAGCTCGCGCGCCATCTGCTGGCAGGTCGCGTGGTCCGCGATATGGGTGAACAGCGTCGGGCGCGTGATCTTCAGCGATCCCTTCTGCCCGAGAATGCCGATGTTGAGCGGCGGCACCGGTCCTGACGCATTGCCGAAGGAAATCATCATTCCCAGCGGCTTGAGCGAGTCGAGCGAGCCCTCGAACGTGTCCGCGCCAACCGCGTCCATCACGACATCGACGCCCTTGCCGCCGGTCAGCTCCTTCACGCGGGCGGCCCAATCCTCCGTGCGGTAGTTGATGCAGGCGTCCGCTCCATGGTCGAGCGCGAGCTGGCATTTCTCGTCCGTGCCCGCCGTGCCGATCAGGCGGATGCCCTCGGAGGCCGCCCACTGGCAGGCGAAAAGGCCGACACCCCCCGCCGCCGCGTGGAACAGGACCGTGTCGCCCTTGGCAATCGGCGTGGTCCGGCGGAACAGGTACTGCGTCGTCAGCCCCTTCAGCATCATCGCCGCGCCCTCCTCGAAGGAGATCGCGTCGGGCAGCGGGCAGACCTGCGCGGCGTTCATCACGCGGGCCTCGGTGTAGGCGCCGGGAGGGGCGGAGGCATAAGCGGCGCGGTCGCCGACCTTCAGGTGCGTCACGCCTTCGCCCACGGCCTCGACCACGCCGGCCGCCTCCATCCCGAGCGCCTGGGGCATCTGCATGGGATAAAGGCCCGTCCGCTGGTACACGTCGATGAAATTCAAACCGCAGGCATGGTGACGGATGCGGATCTGGCCCGGCCCGGGCTCTCCCACCTCCATCTCCACGATGCGGAACTGTTCCGGCCCGCCCGGGGCCTCGATGATCGCGGTCTTTGCCATGACGGCCTCCCTCTTGTCCCGAGGCCGGAGCCTAGCGGTCCCGGCGGCCGCGTCCAGCCTCTTTGAAAGCCCCCGCGAAGGTGCTACCTCGCGCGGGATCACGCGACGGGACGTTCCATGGACCATTTCCTCTACCGCGACGGCATCCTCCATGCCGAGGACGTGCCCCTGCCCGACATCGCGGCGGAGGTGGGTACGCCCTTCTACGTCTATTCCTGCGCGACGCTGACCCGGCACTACCACCTGTTCGAGGAGGCGCTCGCGGGCCTCGACCACCTCGTCTGCTTCGCGATGAAGTCGAACTCCAACCAGGCGGTGATCGCGCATCTCGCGGGGCTGGGCGCGGGCATGGACGTGGTGTCGGGCGGCGAATACCTGCGGGCGAAGGCGGCCGGCGTGCCGGGCGAGCGGATCGTCTTTTCCGGCGTCGGCAAGTCCGCCGCCGAGATGCGCATGGCGCTGGAGGGCGGCATCCGTCAGTTCAACGTGGAAAGCGAGCCCGAGCTCGAGCGCCTGTCCGCCATCGCGTCGGAGATGGGCGTGACGGCGCCCATCACGATCCGCGTCAATCCCGACGTGGACGCCCGCACGCACGAGAAGATCGCGACCGGCAAGTCCGAGAACAAGTTCGGCATCCCGATCGCCCGCGCACGCGACGTCTACGCGCAGGCCGCCGCCCTTCCCGGGATCGAGGTCGTTGGCATCGACGTCCATATCGGAAGCCAGCTGACCGACCTCGAACCGTTCGAGATCGCCTACGAGAAGGTCGCGGAACTGACCCGGACGTTGCGAGCGGACGGCCACGACATAAGGCGTCTCGACCTCGGCGGGGGGCTGGGCATTCCCTACGAACGCTCCAACACCGCGCCGCCGCTTCCAACGGAATATGGTGACGTGATCCGCCGCACGGTCGGCGATCTCGGCGTCGAGGTCGAGATCGAGCCCGGACGCCTCATTTCCGGCAACGCGGGGATTCTCGTGACCTCCGTGATCTACGTGAAGGAAGGCGATGGCCGCGATTTCCTGATTCTCGACGCCGCGATGAATGACCTCGTCCGTCCCGCCATGTATGGCGCATGGCACGACATCGTGCCGGTCGTCGAGCCCGCGCCGGGCGTCGACCAGGCGCCGTTCGACATCGTCGGGCCGGTCTGCGAGACCGGCGACACCTTCGCCAAGCAGCGCCCCATGCCCCCGCTTTCCGAGGGCGATCTCGTCGCCTTCCGCTCCGCCGGGGCCTATGGCGCGGTCATGTCGAGCGAGTACAACACGCGGCCGCTGATCCCCGAGGTTCTGGTGAAGGACGATCACTTCGCCGTCATCCGTGCGCGGCCGTCGTTTGACGAGATCATAAACCGCGATACTGTTCCTTCATGGGTATGACCCCATGCAACCCGGGCCGGGCGCCCGGGCATCACGCCCGAAAGGGAGCATGACAGAGCACCGCTCTCCCACCCAAGAGGCGCTTGAACGTCTCGTCTGGCCCCTGCGCCTGACCCGCCTCGGCATGATGGCCGAGCGCGGCGCACGGGCGTTCTGGCCTGTGTGGTCGGTCGTTTTCGTGACCATCGCGGCGCTTGCCTTCGGGGCCGCCAGCGCGCTGCCTCAGCCCTGGGTCTGGGGGATCGGCGCGGGACTGCTGGCGCTCTTCGGCTGGAGCCTTCTGCGCGGCATCGCCCGGTTCCGCATGCCCGGCCGGGACGAAGCGCTTCAGCGCCTCGACCGGACGATGAAGGGCCGGCCGATCACCGCGCTCATGGATACCGTCGCGGTCGGAAGCGCCGACCCGGCGACGCGATCCGTCTGGGAGGTGCATGTCGCGCGCATGGCCGAGCGCGCCGCCTCGGCCCGCGCGCCGGAACCCGACCTGCGCCTGTCGTCCCGCGACCCTTACGCACTTCGCTATGTTGCGGCCACGGCGCTCGCCATGGCGCTTCTTTTCGGCACGCTTGGCCGCGTCACGGAGGTAGGCGACGCCGTCACGCTCGGGCCGGGCGCGGCCTCCGCCTCGGGACCCTCCTGGGAGGGTTGGGTCGAGCCGCCGATCTACACGGGCCTTCCGTCCCTCTATCTCAACGACATCGCAGCGACGGCCTTCGAGGCACCGCAGGGCAGCCGCATCAGCCTGCGCTTCTACGGCGATCCGGGCGAGATCACCGTCGAGTCCGGCATCGGCGCGCCACCCGTGGGCGAGCCGGGGGATACCACGCACACACTCGTCCTTGAGCGTTCGGGCGATCTGACGGTCTATGCCCCTTCCGGCACGCGGAGCTGGACGATTTCCGTCCTGCCCGACCAGGCGCCGGCGGTCATGCTCGATGGCGAACTGGAGGGCGAGCCGCCGGGGCAGATGCAGCTGACCTTCACGGCGACCGACGACTACGGCGTTGCATCCGGCACGGCGACGTTCCGGCTCGACGCGGAGGCAGCGGACCGCCGCTATGGCCTCGCGGTCGAGCCCGAACCGCGCGAGGCGCTGACCCTCGACCTGCCGATGCCGTTCCGCGGCGACCGCGCGGACTTCACCGAGGTGATGGTCGAGGACGTGGCCGCACATCCGCTGGCGAACCTCCCCGTTTCCCTGACGCTCACCGTCACCGACGAGGCCGGCCAGATCGGCACGGTCAGCTACGACATCCCCCGCCTGCCCGGCCGCCGCTTCTTCGACCCGCTCGCCAATGCGATCGTCGAGCTGCGCCGCGACATCCTGTGGAGCCGGGAGAACGCGGATCGGTCCGCCGATCTCCTGCGCGCACTGACGGCGCGGCCCGAGGACGGGCTCGACGAAGGCGTTTTCCTGCAACTGCGCACCGCGATCCGCCGGCTTGAATCCGGTATCGACGGGATCTCGGTCGAGACCCGCGACCAGGTGGCCGAGATCCTCTGGAACGCCGCGCTCGAGCTGGAGGACGGCGACCTCGACGACGCGCTGGAACGCCTTCGCCGCGCGCAGGAACGTCTCAGCGAGGCCATGCGCCAGGGTGCCAGCGACGAGGAAATCGCCGAGCTGATGCAGGAACTGCGCGAGGCGATGAACGACTACATGCGCGAGCTTGCCCAGAACGCCGAGCCGGGCAACGAGACCGATCAGCCCGACCAGGGCGAGCGGATGGAAATGTCCATGGCCGATCTCGACGAGATGCTGCGCCGGATCGAAGAACTGATGCAGCAGGGCCGCATGGAAGAGGCCCAGGAAATGCTGAACGCGCTCCAGCAGATGCTGGAGAACATGGAAATCACCCAAGGTGAGGGCGGCGACGGCCCGCAGACCCCCGGCCAGGAGGCGATGGAGGGGCTGCAGGACACGCTTCGCGAGCAGCAGGACCTGTCCGACGACAGTTTCCAGCAGCTGCAGGAACAGTTCGGCGGCCAGCAGAGCCGTTCGCAGGAAGGGCAGCAGGGCAACCCCGGTGGACGCCAGGGCGAGACCGGCGACACACCGCAAGGTCCGGGCCAGGGCGACCAGCAGGGCCAGCAGCCGGGCGAGATGCCCGGCCCGCCTGGAACCCAGTTCGGTGAAGGCGAAGGCGGCGAGAACGGCCTGTCGCTGGCCGAACGGCAGGAGGCGCTGCGCCGCCAGCTGGAAGAACAGGCCCGCCGCCTGCCCGGCACCGGCACGGAGGAAGGCGACGAGGCGCTGCGGCAGCTGGACGACGCCGGTCGCGCCATGGACGAGGCCGCCGAGGCACTTGAGAACGGCGACATCGCCGGCGCGCTCGACCGGCAGTCGGACGCCATGGAATCGATGCGCGAGGGGATGACGGCGCTGGGGCGCGCCCTCGCCCGCGAGGAAGGCCGCGAACCCGGACAGGGCCAGGCGGAAGGCGCGATGCCGTCCGACAGGCCGCTCCAGGATCCGCTGGGCCGGCAGGCGGGCAACTCCGGCTCCTTCGGCTCGGACGAAAGCATCGAGTCGCGGGAAGATGCATTCCGCCGGTCCCGCGAACTGCTCGACGAGTTGCGCCGGCGGTCGGCCGAGCAGGACCGCCCGGACGTCGAGCTGGAATACCTGCGCAGGCTTCTCGACCAGTTCTGAGACGGGTCGCGCCTACTGGGCCGGGGTGTCTTCGCCCTCGGCCAGCCCGCGCGCGACCTCGTCCAGCCAGAACCGCGCGCCGTCCACTTGCGAGGCGAAGCTTTCGACCGCAGGCGCAAGGGCCGGCACGCTTTCCACCAGCATATCCGAATTGACATAGGCCCAGGACAGGCCGCCCATGACCGCGAGCGTCAGGATGAAGCCGAGGCGCACGCCCCGGCGTCGTCCTGCGGCGGCCGCCTGGATCGCATCGTCGGCCCGCTCATCGGCAGATGTCGCATCGGCCGAGGCGCGCAGCGTGGAGTTGATTTCCTCGATATCCGGCAGGAGATCGCGGCGCGGTCCGCCCGCAAGCGCCGAGCCGGCGGCGCCGACGGCGAAGGCGTCCTCCGCATCCTCCAGTTCGGACCGGCGTCGGGCACGGTTGACGTCCTGCGGCTCTTCCTCGAGCGGCATCTCGGCCTGCGTTTCGACGGGATCGGCCTCGGCGCGGCGCAGGCGGGCCTCGCGCTCGGCCTCTTCGCGCAGGATGTCGCGAACGGCGGGGTCGATCGGACGCCGCCCGGGTTCACCCACGTCCTGCACGGAGGGTTCATCCTCGTCGGCGTCGTTTTCACCCACGACGCGCGTGGCGGTCTCCACCTCTTCCGAAAGCGTGGCCGCAACGGGGGCGACCGGCTCGGGCTCGGGCTCAGGCTCGGGCTCGGGTTCACGCTCAGGCTCTGGTTCAAGCTCAGGCTCAGGCTCAGGCTCAGGCTCCGGAACGGCTTCCTCCGCCAGCGTCTCCGCTTCCGGCGTCTCCTCGGCGGGCGGGGTCGGCTCGGGCTGCATGGCCGGCCGGCCCGGCTGGAACCACGTCGTGGAGCAGTCGGAGCACTGCACATCCCGCCCCTCTGGCGGGATCATGGCGTCGTCGACCTCGTAGCGCGCGCCGCAGTTGGGACAGGTCAGCCGCATCGCAATCCGTATCTCCCGGCGCGTAAGAGCCGGGTCAATCGAAGGGTTCCTTGTTGGCTTTCTTGTACCAACGCCGTGATTCCATTCCAAGAGTCCTGATTCGTTCCGTGGATTTCCGTGTCGGACCGGGGCGCGATTGCAACCGTCGCCTTTCCGGTGCAAGACAGGGCGCGAGGCAACCGGCGAGGAACCGCAGACGTGATCGCGATGCAGGACGCCGCATATGGCTATGGGTCCGAGCCCCTCCTGTCTGGCCTGACGCTGGAGCTTGCACCGGGCTCGTTCTACTTCCTCACGGGGCCCTCGGGCGCTGGAAAGACGACGTTTCTCAAGCTGTGCTACGCCGAGCTTCTGCCGACATCGGGCCGCGTGTCCCTGCTTGGACAGGACGCCGGGAGCATCGGCCGCGACGAGGTTGCGGATCTGCGCGCCCGCATCGGCGTCGTGCACCAGGACTGCCAGTTCCTCGACCACCTGCCCACCGAGGAAAACATATCGCTTCCGCTGACCGTGACGGGCCGCGCCACCCCTGCGCACCAGAACGATCTGGCCGAACTGGTCGCATGGGTCGGGCTTTCGGCAAGGGCACGGGCCTTGCCCCCCGAACTCTCCGGCGGCGAACGGCAGCGCGCGGCGCTTGCCCGCGCCGTCATCATGGATCCCGAGATCATTCTCGCCGACGAGCCCACCGGAAACGTCGACTGGGAAATGTCGCTCAGGCTTCTGCAGCTTCTGGTGGAGCTGAACCGCATGGGCAAGACCGTGCTCATCGCCACCCATGATCTGGCGCTCATCCGTGCCGCAAAGAGCCAGGTCCAGGCGCGCGTGCTGCGGATCAAGGACGGCAACGTGGCCATCGCCGGGGCCGACCTGTGAGCGTGGCGGGCGATGCCTTCGCGCTTCTGCGCGGCGATGTGCAGGCCGATCGCGTTGTGCCACGCACGGGACAGGCGGCGCGGCTTTCGGTGCTGACCTCGGCGGCGATGGCCTTCCTCGCCGTCTTCGCGATGGCGCTGTCCATGGCCTCGGGGCGTCTGGCTGACCGCTGGTCCTCGGCGCTGGCGCAATCCTCGACGATCCGCATCTCCGCGCCGGCCGCCGAACTCGAGGCGCAGACCTGGGCGGTCCTGACCGTTCTGGAACAGACCCCCGGCATCGACAGCGCCCGCGCCATCACCGAGGAAGAACAACGCGCGCTCCTGACGCCATGGTTCGGCCCGGAACTGCCGGTCGAGGACCTGCCGGTGCCGCGCCTCATCGAGATCGTGGAAACCCCCGAGGGCTACGATGCCGACGGGCTCAGGCAACGCCTCGCCGCCGAGGCGCCCGGAGCCGTTCTGGACGATCACACGCGCTGGCGGAGGCCTTTGGTCGAGGCGGCGGGGCGTCTGAGGCTTCTGGGCTGGATCTCGCTGGGCCTGATCGCGGTGGCGACGGGCGCGATGGTGACGCTGGCCGCGCAGGCCGCGCTCTCGGCCAACGAACAGGTGATCCGCGTGCTGCGGCTCGTCGGTGCGCGCGACGCCTACATCGCCCGCGCCTTCGTGCGGCGCTTCACGCTGCGCACCCTGACCGGCGCCGCGGCGGGCACGGCCGCGGGCATGGTGGGTATCGCCCTCCTGCCGCGGGCGGATGCCGCGGCGTCCTTCCTCACCGGACTGGGGTACTCGGGCCTCGCCTGGCTCTGGCCTCTCATGATCCCGCCGCTTGCCGCCCTCGTGGCCTTCGCCGCGACACGCATCGCGGCCTTCCGAACGCTGAGGGCGTTGCAATGATCCAGTGGCTCCGCTCGCTCATTTTCATTGGGCAGATGTACCTGATGATGGCGCTCATGGCCGTGTTCTTCACGCCCTGGGCCCTGGTCGACAGGCGCGGCGCATTCGCGGGCGTCCGAACCTACACGAAATGGGTCCGCTGGACCGCGGCCTGGATGGTGGGCCTGAAGACCGAGATCCGGGGCACGCCACCCACGGGCGAGGTCCTGATCGCGGCCAAGCACCAGAGCTTCCTCGACATCATCATGATCGTCTCGGTCGTCCCGCGCCCGAAGTTCATCATGAAGCAGCAGCTGAAATGGGCGCCGATCCTGGGGTGGTACGCCCTGCGCATCGGCTGCGTGCCGGTCGACCGCGGCAAGCGCGCCGAGGCGATCCGGCAGATGGTGGAGGGCGTGAAGAAGGGCACCCAGTTGCCGGGGCAGCTCATCATCTACCCGCAGGGCACCCGTGTCGCGCCGGGCGCGGCCAAGCCCTACAAGGTCGGAAGCGCGATCCTGTACCAGGAGACCGGCCAGACCTGCATTCCCGCCGCAACCAATGTCGGCGTCTTCTGGCCGCGGCATGGCATCTACCGCAAGCCCGGCCTCGCCGTGGTCGAGTTCCTGCCGCCGATCGAACCGGGCATGGAGCAGCGGGACTTCATGGTGCGGCTTGAAACCGAGGTCGAGGCTGCCTCGAACCGCCTGATGAAGGAGGCCGGTTTCCATGCGAAGGATTGAGGATATCGCCGCGCTCGAGGCACTCTACGAGGCGCCGGTCGCAGCATCGCTGACCAAGGTCACGTCGCGGATCACACCGCTCTACCGGCGCTGGATCGACGCCGCCCGGTTCTGCATCCTGTCGACCGTTGGCCCCGAGGGCACCGATGCCACGCCGCGGGGGGATGACGGCCCCGTGGTCCGGATCGTGAACGACACGACGATCTGGCTGCCCGACTGGCGGGGGAACAACCGGCTCGACAGCCTGCGCAACATCGTCCGGGACGGGCGCGCTTCGCTGCTGTTCATGGTGCCGGGGTCGAACAACGTCGTCCGCGTGAACGGGACCGCGGTTCTGACCGACGACCCCGAGGTGACGCAGACGTTCGAACAACGCGGCAAGCACCCGCGTACCGTCGTCGTGATCTCGGTCCGCGAGGTCTATTTCCAGTGTGCCAAGGCGTTGATGCGCGCAGGACTATGGACGCGCGACGATGCCGCCGGCGTTCCGACCGCCGGCGAGCTGGTACGCGAGCAGGATTCCACCTTCGACGCCGAGACCTACGACACCGGGTACGAGGACTACGCGCGCCCGCGAATGTGGTAGGATCCCGCGCTGCCGGCTGCCATCGGGCTCACTCGGCCGCGATGGAGCCTGCGTCGCCGCCGTCCGTTTCGGGACGCTTCACAGAGGTCACGGGAATGCGCCGGCCGCCCGCCGCCACTTCCGCCACAAGGTCCGGACGGCGGACCCGGCGCGGCGCGACCGGTTCGACGGCAGCGTTGCCCGGTGCATCCTTGCCCAGGTCGTGAAGTGGTGCCGGGCGCCGGAAGACCATGATTGTCCGCTCGACGTCATGGATCAGGAACAGAAACTTTCGCCGACGCTCCCTCAGCGCCTCGGCGCCGATGAAGTCCCATCCTTCCAGACCCATCTCTGTCATCAGATCAGCGATGGTGCTGGCGTATTTGTCCATGCCATCCAGACGTTTCTGGCGACGACGGCTTTGCAAAGGTGCCGGAAGCACCTTGTATTCGAAATAGCTCATAAAAATGCACCGAATATTGATGTCGGGCGCCAAAACCTGCTCCCCATAAGACTTATGGCAAAAACAAGGCAATCTGGGCAATCTCATGGCGACGGTTGCGTTGCGAACAGACTGTTTACCGCAGAGCTACGTGCCATTTTCTTTTTTTGTCAGATGCTTGTGGCGCTCTGCCCGGGAAGGAGCCTTTCGGCGACGAGGCGCCGCAACGGCATGCCGGTAAACAATCGACCGCAACGCCATTCATTGTGTCAGAGTTGTGCTCGGCCGTCGTCTCAGGACCAGCCGAAAGCGGCGATGGACACATCCGCGACGTGGTCCCGCCCATAGGCCACAAGGCCGATCGACCGGATATCGCCCGGCCTGAGCGTGCCGGGCAGCAAACCGCCCGAGGGGTGGAACTCGGTGAAGGGCAATGTCACGTCGCGCCAGTCGGACGAGGTGTCGAACTGCGCCTGGTAATATTGCCAGGGCAGCCGCGTGCGGGTGGTCCGGAGGTGGATGAAATAGGGTTCCCCGTTGCCGCGCACCCGCACGACGAGGGCACGCGCATCGTCCGGCAGACCATTCACAGACGTGCGAACCTGGATGAAGCCGCCGCGGTTCTCGGTGGAGACGGTCCCCCGGAGCCGTACCGCGCCTCCCTCGGCCTCGGCCACCCCCTCCGACACGCCGCCCATGACGGTGTCGGCGAGGTAGCTCCAGCTGGCATCCGCGGCGGGTATCATCGTGGCGGTTTCTCCACGCGTTGCGGTGGGACGTGACAAGAGGACCGCGGCGGCGCCAAGCATCGCCGCGCGGCGGCCGATCACGCGGCCAGTCCCTTCGAGCCCATGTCGAGATACTTCTTGCGACGCGACGCGATCAGCTTGCCGCGCTCGGCGCCCTTCATCTGCGCCAGCATCGAGCGGATGGCCTTGCCGACCTCGGCGATCGTCGCCTCCCGGTCGCGCTGCGCACCGCCGAGCGGCTCCTTGATGACGAGGTCGCAAACGCCGAGCTTGTGGAGGTCCTGCGCGGTCAGGCGAAGCGCCTCGGCGGCCTCGCGCATCTTCTCGGCATCCTTCCACAGGATCGAGGCGCAGCCCTCGGGCGAGATCACCGAATAGACGGCGTGTTCCAGCATGGCGAGACGGTCGGCGGTGGCGAAGGCGACAGCACCGCCCGACCCGCCCTCACCGATGATGATCGAGATCAGCGGTACGCCGATCTGGAGGCATTTCTCGGTCGAGCGCGCGATGGCTTCGGATTGCCCGCGTTCCTCGGCGCCCTTGCCGGGGTAGGCGCCGGGCGTGTCCACCAGCGTCACCACCGGCAGGCCGAAGCGGTCGGCCATGTCCATCAGGCGCACCGCCTTACGGTACCCTTCGGGCCGCGCCATGCCGAAGTTCCGTTCGATCCGCGTCTTGGTGTCGTTGCCCTTCTCGTGGCCGATCACCATCACCGGGATATCGTCGAAACGGGCCAGTCCGCCCATCACGGCATGATCGTCGGCGAAGTTCCGGTCGCCGGCCAGCGGCGTGTACTCGGTGAAGAGCGCCGCGATATAGTCAGAGCAATGCGGCCTGTCGGGGTGCCGTGCGACCTGGCATTTCCGCCAGGGCGTGAGGCCCTTGTAGAGATCGCGGAGCATGTCCGCGGCCTTCTTGTCGAGGGCGGCGGCCTCCTGCTCGACGTCCATCTCCTGATTGCGGCGAGCGAGCGCGCGGAGTTCCTCCGCCTTGCCCTCGATCTCGGCCAGCGGTTTCTCGAAGTCGAGATAGTTCGTCATCGGCATGCCCGGTCCTCGCCTCTGCGCAAGCCGGTATATGACGGCGCGGAGGCGCGGATGCAACAGAGGCGGCGAAGCGCCTCAGCCCGCCGCGATCATCTCGGCCTGCTTCACGATCACCTCCGCCTGCTTGATCGAGGCGATGTCGACGAGGCGACCCTTGTAGACCGTCGCGCCCTGCCCTTCGGCCTTGGCCTTCTCCATCGCGGCGAGGATCTCGCGCGCCTCGGTCACGGCGGCTTCGGACGGCGTGAAGACCTCGTTCGCCAGCGCCACCTGCCTGGGGTGGATCGCCCATTTGCCGACCATGCCGAGCGTGGCCGAACGGCGGGCCTGGGCGAGGAACCCCTCTTCGTCCGAGAAATCGCCGAAGGGGCCGTCCACCGGCAGAACACCATGCGTGCGGCACGCCGCGACGATGGCCGCCTGCGCCCAATGCCACGGATCGGACCAGTATTTCTGACCCTCGCGGTGCATGTAGTAGTTTTCCTGGGTGCCGCCGATGCCGGTCGTCTGCATCCCCATGGAGGCCGCGAAATCCGCCGCGCCAAGGCTCATGGCCTGCAGGCGGGGGGAGGCCGCGGCGATCTCCTCGACATGGGCGATGCCCGCGGCGCTTTCGATGATGACCTCGAAGGCGATGCGCTTTGTCCGTCCCATCGCCGCCTCGATCGAGGTCACCAGCGCATCGACCGCGTAGATGTCGCCCGCGTTGCCCACCTTCGGAATCATGATCTGGTCCAGCCGGTCCGAAGCCTGCTCCAGCAGGTCGACCACGTCGCGGTACCAGTAGGGGCTGTCGAGCCCGTTGATCCTGACGCTCAAGGTCTTCTTGCCCCAGTCCACGTCGCCGATGGCCTGGATCACGTTCCTGCGTGCCTCGGGCTTGTCGTCGGGCGCGACGGAATCCTCCAGATCGAGGTTGATCACATCGGCGGCGGACCCCGCCATCTTCTCGAAGATCGCAGGCCGCGAGCCCGGACCGAACAGCTGGCAGCGGTTGGGGCGGGCGACGGGTTGCGGCTGGATGCGGAAGCTCATGGGTGTCCCTCAGGCGAAAGGATGTTTCGTCTTGTTCGGGTCACGGGATAGATTGCTGCGTCGCCACACGCAAGCGCTGCATTGCAGCATGACACGAAACGCCGCAATCAGCGGCGGTCGCGCTTCTGCTTTCGGCGATAGGCGACCTCGGTCGGGATCAGGATCAGCGCGGCGGCCGATCCGATGATCGCATCCACGCCGGGCGAGCCGAAAGACAGCCCGAAAAGCGACCGCAGGAAATAGAGGACGAGCACTGCGCCGAAGGTGATCAGTACGGACGGGACGATCCCGTTGTGCGACCAGCCCCAGCGCTCGAACAGGACGGCGACGATACCGGCCAGCATCAGCGAGCCGAAGAACGAGAACAGGATCATGCCGCCACTCCTACGCGCGTGCCGGGCGGCAATCTCGCGCCGCGCAGCCATTCCTCGGCAGACATAGGGCCTTTGCCTTCCGGTTGCACCTCCCGGAGCGCGATGGCGCCGGACCCGCAGGCGATTTTCGCACCGTCGAGGACGGTGCCGGGCACGCCGGAGCCTTCTGCCAGCCCGGACCGCAAAAGCTTAACCCGCTTGCCCCCGGCCATGGTCCATGCGCCGGGAAAGGGCGACAGGCCCCGGATCTGCCGGTCGATCTCCACCGCGTCGCGCGTCCAGTCGATGGCGGCCTCGGCCTTGTCGATCTTCGCGGCGTAGGTGACGCCCTCCCCGGGCTGCACCTCCGGCACCAGCGTGTCTATCCGGCGCAGCGCCTCGACGATGGCCTCCGCACCCAGCATCGAAAGCCTGTCATGCAGCTCGCCCGCGGTCTCCTCCGCGCCGATCTCCAGCGCGCGGCGCAGCAACACCGGCCCGGTATCGAGCCCCGCCTCCATGTGCATGATGCAGACGCCCGTCTCGGCATCGCCCGCCATGATCGCCCGCTGGATCGGGGCGGCGCCGCGCCAGCGCGGCAGAAGGCTTGCGTGGATGTTGAG
Organism: Roseicyclus sediminis; assembly: GCF_025515305.1. Taxonomy (GTDB): domain Bacteria; phylum Pseudomonadota; class Alphaproteobacteria; order Rhodobacterales; family Rhodobacteraceae; genus Roseibacterium; species Roseibacterium sediminis. Next base: position 387,234 of record NZ_JAOPHT010000003.1, on the reverse strand, counting down.
GCACCCCATCCGCGGCGCGTCGAGCACCGCTTGCGGCAGGATCAGGCCGTAGGCAACGACCACGGCGATGTCGGCGTCGAGCGCCGCGAAGTCCGCCTGCGCCTCGGCGCCTTTCAGACTGACCGGGTGGCGCACCGGAAGGCCCAGCGCCTCGGCCCGTGCCTGCACCGGGCTTGGCCGGTCCTTCTTGCCGCGTCCGGCGGGGCGTGGCGGCTGGCAGTAGACGCAAAGGACCTCGTGTCCGGCGGAGGCCAGCGCATCCAGAACCGGCACCGAGAAATCCGGCGTTCCCATGAACACGACCCGCATCAGGCGTGTTTCCTTGCGCGGCGCAGAAGCATGTCGCGTTTCGTCTTCGACAGCCGGTCGAAATACATCCGCCCCGCAAGGTGGTCGATCTGATGCTGGACCGAGGTGCCCCAGAGGTCCTCGAAGGTCTGGCGCACGCGGAAGCCGTGGTGATCGGTGAAGGCGACGATCACGGGCGAAGGGCGGGTGATCTTCGCGCTGACGCCGGGAAGGTTCGGGCTCCCCTCCTCCCAGTCGAAGGTGCCGGGGCCGGCGGCGATGATCTCGGGGTCGGCAATCCGAACCGCCTTGCCGCGCTCGGGGCTGCAATCGACGACGGCAAGGCGCAGCATCACGCCGATCTGCGGGGCGGCGAGGCCGACGCCGGGCATCGCCTCCATCGTGTCGATCATGTCGTCCCAGATCGCGCGGATCTCGTCGGTGATCTTGCCGACGGGCGCAGCGGCGGTGCGCAGGCGCTTGTCGGGCCACGGAACGAAGGGCCTAACCGCCATGGTGCGCCTCCCGGCGGCAGATGCTCACGCGCGCTCCTGCTCCCGCGCGCGCTCCTTCTTCAGCTTGACCATCTTGCGGGTGATGAGCTGGCGCTTCAGCGGCGAGAGGTAGTCGATGAAGAGCTTGCCGTTCAGGTGGTCGATCTCGTGCTGCACGCAGGTCGCCCAGAGGCCGGCGAAGGTCTCCTCGGCCGGGTTGCCGTTCCGGTCCATCCAACGGACGGTGACCTCGGCGGGGCGGGTCACGTCGGCGAAGGTCTCGGGGATCGAAAGGCAGCCTTCCTCGTAGACGCTTTTCTCGTCCGAAGACGCCACGATCTCGGGGTTGAACATGGCCATTGGACGGGGGGCGGCGCCCTCCTCCTTCACGCAGTCCATCACGATCAGGCGGTGCGACAGCCCGATCTGCGGCGCCGCCAGGCCGATGCCGGGCGCGTCGTACATGGTCTCGAGCATGTCATCGGCCAGCCGTCGAAATTCGTCGGACAGGTCCGGGACGGCATCGGCCACTTTCTTGAGGCGCGGGTCGGGATGGATCAGGATCGGCAGTTTCATGATCCGGGAAATAGGCGATCGAGGCACGCGCCGCAACGGGCGAGCGTCAGTCGGCCCCTCTTGCACCCGCCGACCCCGCGACTAGGGTATCGGCGGAAAACAGCGAGGCCATTCATGTCATTCGACGAGATCATCGACCGCAGGGGAACCATCAGCAGCAAGTGGGACAGGATCGAGGCCCTTTATGGCATTCCCCCGGCCGAGGGCATCGCCATGTGGACCGCCGACAGCGACTACCCCACCGCGCCCTGCGTGATCGAGGCCGTGCACAAGGCCGCCGATTTCGGGATCTTCGGCTACACGTTCTACGAGGAAAGCTATCTTGGCGCGATCCAGTGGTGGATGCAGGCCCGCCACGGCTGGCGCATCGAGCAGGACTGGATCCTGACCTGCCAGGGCCTCGGCAACGCGATCCAGCTGTGCCTGCAGGCCTTCAGCGCGCCGGGCGAGCGCGTGGCCTACTTCACGCCGGTCTATCACGAGTTCCGCGTGAAGACCGAGAAGGCCGGCCGCGTGCCGCTGGAACTGCCGATGGTCCGCGATGGCGACAGCTACGTGCTGGACCTCGACGACGCGGCGGCGCGGATCACGCCCGACACCCGCATCCTCATCTTCTGCGCGCCGCAGAACCCCTCGGGCCGAATCTGGACGCGCGAGGAGATGGCCGCCGTGGCCGCCTTCGCCGAACGGCATGACCTGATCCTCGTCTCCGACGAGGTGCATTGCGACCTGCTGTTCCCGGGGCAGCGCCACGTGCCGATGGACATCGCCGCACCCGAGATGCGCCACCGCACCGTTACGCTCAATTCGACCTCCAAGACATTCAACCTCGCCGGCATGAAGACGGGGAACATGATCGTGCCCGACCCGGACCTGCGCGGCGCCCTGGCCGATCTGCTGCGCAAGCTCGACTACATGGCAGCCTGCCTCGCGCTGCCGATGGTGAAGGCCGCCTATTCCCCCGAAGGCGCGGCCTGGGTCGATGCGCAGATGGAGTATCTCGAAGGCAACCGCCGCATCTTCGACGAAGCGATCAACCGGATCCCGGGCGTATGGTCGATGCCGCTGCAGGCGACCTACCTGCCATGGGTCGATTTCTCGGGCACCGGCATGACGCCGGAGGAAGTGGCACAGCGCATCCACGGCAAGGCGCGGATCGCGGTTCCGATGGGCGCGCAGTTCGGCACCGGCGGCGAAACCTTCGTTCGCTTCAACATCGCGACGCCGCGCGCCGTGGTCGCCGAAGCGGTCGCGCGGATGCAGGACGCCTTCTCGGATCTTCAGTAGTCAGGGCAGCGCGGCGGCGATCTCGTCCGTCGCGCCATGGCCGAGGATCCAGCCCTCGACCGGGTCCCCCTCGCGAAGGAGTGCATCCAGCCTGTGCCCCGGAAGCCGCCCGAGCGCCCAGGCCAGCACGCGGACCTGAGCGCGGTCGGGGATCTCGCCCGCCCGGGCGCGGGCCTCGATCATGCGCGCGAACAGCCCCGGATAGCATTCGGCCAGAACGACTTGCGTGTCCGGCGCCTCGAACGGCGCAACCGAAAGAACCTCGCCGTAGTGATCGCGCAGGTCCTGCAGGCGCGCGATCCCGAGCAGCGCCTGCGACCCGACAGAGCCCGCGCCCATCAGCTGAAAACAGGGTTTGGACCTTGGGATCAGGCGCTCGATCGTGCGCCGCTCGGGGAAGGAAAAGGGCGCATAGGCGGGCTTGCGGAACGGAACGCCGGGGACTTCGGCACCCTGCGGATGACCCCAGAACGGCCCATCCGCACCGAACCGCGCGTTCAGACCGGATGCCACGGCGAAGCGGTTGTTGCCGTTGCGCTCGTCATCCTCCACCGCCCGCGAGAGATACGCCCAGAGAGACAGGGGATCGTCCTCCCCCGTCACGGCGCGCGCAAAGCCGTTCGGGTAGGCGAAGGGGAAGTCGAAGGCGAGCAGCACCCGGCGGCCTGCGCGCAGCTCTCCGTCGAGGAGGCCGCGCAGGCTTCGCATCGTCTGGGCGCGGGTGCGCTGGTAAAGCGTCGCCACAGCGCCATCGCGGCAAAGTCCGACGAAGATCGCGTCCTTCGAGGGCCGAGCCGGGGAGGGAACCGACCGCGCGGACCAGTCCACGACGGCGACGGTGTCAAAGCCCCTCATCGCGCAACCTTTCCGTCGCGGCCCGAAGGTCTTCGGGAGTGTTCACGTTGAGGAATGCATCCGCATGGTCGAACCGGACGGGAACGGCGCCGATCCCGGCAGTCCAGACGCGCACCTTCCGCGTCCCCCCGTCGAGCGCCTCGCGCAGGCCCGGCGCAAGCCCTACCGACCAGAGACCGGTCGTCGCCTGGGGGCCCTGCGCCGTCTCGGCATAGGCGGCGACCGCCCCCGCTGAGACCAGCCGCGAAGCCAGGTCGGCGGGCAGGAAAGGCGTGTCCACCGCAGCCGTCAGCACGGTCTCCGCCCCCATCGCCCGCGCCCAGTCCATCGCCGCAAGAATGCCGCCGAGAGGCCCCCGGTCCGGGATGGCATCCGGCAGAAGCGGCAGGCCGAAGACACTCAGCCCCGCATCGCCCGTGTTGAGCGCGAGCCGCGACACCTGCGGCGCAAGCCGATCGATCACATGCGCGGCAAGAGGGCGGCCGCCAAGCTCGGCAAAGGCCTTGCGCCCGCCGATCCGCGTACCCGCCCCGCCCGCGAGGATAACCCCCGGCGGCAAGTCCGAACCTGTCGTCACGGCATCCAACCCATACCGCCCCCACCAAAGCGCACCGCCATCAGGAATGCTGATCCCGGCCATTGGCGGAGGGCGATTGCATCCCGATGCACCCCGGTCTAACCGAGGCGTCGGCAAGCGGAAAGGACCCCGATGCAGCCCGAGATCCGACCATCGCAGGCGTTCTGGCAGGGCGTGACTGGCGCTCTGCCCTTCACGATCGTCGTGATGCCATTCGGTCTTCTGTTCGGCGTCGTCGGCACCGAGGCGGGATTGGACCTCGCCCAGGTGATGGGTTTCTCCTTCCTCGTGATCGCGGGCGCCTCGCAATTCGCGGCGCTGCAACTGATGACCGAGAACGCACCGACGCTGATTGTCGTGGCCTCGGCGCTCGCCGTGAACCTGCGCATGGCGATGTATTCGGCCTCGCTCGCCCCGTATCTGGGCCCGGCGCCGCTCTGGCAGCGGGCGCTCATCGCCTACATGATGGTCGACCAGACCTATGCGCTGTCGCAGCAGCGCTACGAAGCCGCACCGCCCCTGTCGCTTTCGGCCAAGGTCGCGTTCTTCTTTGGCGCCGCCGCGCCCGTCGTGCCGATCTGGTATGCCGCGACACTGGCGGGCGTCCTTGTCGGGACGGCCATCCCACCGGAATGGGGCCTCGACTTCGCCGTGCCGATCACCTTCCTCGCCCTGACAGCGCCCGCGCTGCGGACGGTCGCCCATATCGGGGCCGCCTTCACCTCGGTCACGGTGGTCCTTCTGTGCGCCGGGCTGCCCTGGAACCTCGGGCTTCTGGTGGCCGGACTTGCCGGCATGGTCGTGGGCGCCGAGATCGAGCGGCGCATGACCGCCCGAACGGAGGACGCCGCCGAATGAACTACACCGACACGCAGATCTGGCTCATCGTGGCGCTCATGGGGATCGGGACGTTCCTCATCCGCTTTTCCTTCCTCGGCCTCGTGGGGAACAGGCCGCTGCCCGACTGGCTGTTGCGGCACCTGCGCTATACCGCCGTGGCGATCCTGCCCGCTCTTGTCGCGCCACTCGTCCTTTGGCCACCGGCCACCGGCGGCACGCCCGAGGCTTCGAGGCTGGCTGCCGCCGCCGCGACCGTCGCCGTCGGCTACGCAACGAAAAGCCCGATCTGGGGCATTCTCGCGGGCTTCTTCACCTTCGTCGGCGTCGGCGCGCTGACCTGATCCTCAGACCGGCAGCGCGGTGGTCTTGAACACGGTCTTCAGCGCGAAGCTCGACTGCATCTGCGCGACATGCGGCAGCCGCGCGAGGTGGCGGCGGTGGATCTGCGCGAAATCCTCGGAATCGCGGGCCACCACCTTCAGGAGGTAGTCGGCGCTTCCCGCCATCAGGTGGCATTCCAGCACGTCGGGCACCCGCGCGACGGCCTTCTCGAAAGCGTCGAGGATCTCGTCGGACTGCCCCGACAGGCGGATCTCGACGAAGACGGTGGTGATCCGCCCCACCGCGCGCGGGTTCAGAAGCGCGACGTAGTCCCGGATCACGCCCGAGGCCTCCAGCCGCTGGACGCGCCGGTGGCAGGCCGAGGGCGACAGGTGGACCTTCTCGCTCAACTCCGCATGGGTCATGCGCCCGTGCCTTTGCAGGGCACGCAGGATGGCGCGGTCCATGTCGTCGAGCACGCCTTCGCCGGGAGAATCTTTCATGTTTATGCCAGAAGTTCGGAAATCCTCCCGCACTTGTGCCGCATCGCGCCACGAAGATCAAAGCAATCGACATCGCGCAGGCGCATGATGGCTCAGGAGAGACGCGAAAGGGAGGCTGCACCATGAAGATCGGTTGCCCGAAGGAGATCAAGGCCCAGGAATTCCGCGTGGGGCTGACGCCCGCCGCGGCGCGCGAGGCTGTGGCCCATGGTCATGAGGTCATGATCGAGACCGGCGCCGGCGCGGGCGCGGGGTTCACGGACGACGATTACCTCGGCGTCGGTGCGCATATCGTGGACACGGCGGAAGAGGTCTTCGCTAAGGCCGGGATGATCGTGAAGGTGAAGGAACCGCAGGCGGTCGAGCGCAAGCGCCTGCGCGAGGGGCAGGTCCTGTTCACCTACCTCCACCTCGCCCCCGATCCGGAGCAGACGCGCGACCTGCTGGACAGCGGCGTGACCGCCATCGCCTACGAGACGGTGACCGATGCCGCGGGGGGCCTGCCGCTTCTCGCGCCGATGTCGGAGGTGGCGGGCCGCCTCGCGCCGCAGGTCGGCGCATGGGCCCTTCAGAAAGCCAATGGCGGGCGTGGTGTCCTGATGGGCGGCGTCCCCGGCGTCGGCCCGGCCGACGTGGTGGTGATCGGCGGCGGTGTCGTCGGCACCCAGGCCGCGCGCGTCGCGGCGGGCATGGGCGCGGACGTGACCGTGCTCGACCGCTCGCTGCCGCGCCTGCGCTATCTCGACGACGTCTATCGCGGCGTCTTCAAGACCCGCTACGCCAGCGCCGATGCAACCGCACATCTCATCACCACCGCCGATCTCGTGATCGGCGCCGTCCTGATCCCGGGCGCCGCCGCGCCCAAGCTGGTGACGAAGGCGCAGCTGTCGACGATGAAGCGCGGGGCGGTGATCGTCGACGTGGCCATCGACCAGGGCGGATGCTTCGAGACCTCGCACGCCACGACCCATGAGAACCCGATCTACGAGGTGGATGGCGTGGTCCACTACTGCGTCGCCAACATGCCCGGCGCCGTGGCGCGCACCTCGACCATCGCGCTTGGCAATGCGACGATGCCCTACATGCTGGCGCTGGCCGACAAGGGATGGCAGGCGGCGTGCCGGGACGACGCGCACCTGCTCGCCGGGCTCAACACCCACGCGGGCAAGCTCACGAACTACGCCGTGGGCCGCGCGCTCGGGATCGACGTGGTGTCGCCCTCGGTCATCGTGAAGGCGTAAGCGACGGAAAAGGCGCGCCGGTCCGTGATAGCCTGAACCGACTCAAGGAACCGGAGCCGTTTCGATGCCGACATCGCGCCTTTCCCTGTCGCCCTACTGGCTCTGGGCGATCCTCGTCCTGCCGCCGCTCTACTGGTCCTGGCAGGCGCTGACCTCGACCAACCCGCAGATCCTCGGCATCCTTCTCCATCCGACCGGGGAATGGGCCGCGCGGCTTATGATCGTGGCTCTGCTCGCCTCGCCCCTGAGGCTTCTGCTCAAGGGATGGCGCGGGCCGGCGTGGTTGTGCCAGAACCGGCGCTATTTTGGTGTCGCGAGCTTCGGCTACGCGCTGTTGCACACGGTTATCTATCTGGCCGACAAGGGAAGTCTCGACCGCATCCTGCTGGAGCTTGACTGGACCTACATATGGACCGGCTGGGTGGCCTTCCTCGTCATGGTGCCGCTGGCCATGACGTCGATGGATGCCGCACAGCGTGTCATGGGCCGTCACTGGAAGACCCTGCAGCGCGCAACCTATGTCGCAGCAGTGTTTACCCTGCTCCATTGGGCGGCGCTGCACAGGTGGGAGCATCCGGAGGCCGCACTCGTCCACTTCGCGCCGCTCGCGATCCTGGAGGCCTACCGGATCTGGTACTGGACTTTGCGTCGTCGCCCGCCGCCCGCGTCGGCGACCTGAGCCATCGGGCCGCCTCCCACTTGGCCGAGCGGCCCGATGGACGGACCTGATCCACCGGTCCGCGCCATGTTACGGCCCACTGCACCATCGCTTCGTATTGGTCACGGCGCAGGTCGTCCGGCCCATCATATCGAAAAGCCCCTTGGCCTGTACGTGCGTCGGGGACAGCTGGAAGGCCGGAGCCCTCCAGCGAAAGTCGCACGCCGGAGGGCTCGCCCCCATCGCTTGCTCCTCAGGACTGCTTCAGCGCGTCCCGGATCTCCAGCAGGACCTCAAGCTCGGTCGGGCCCGCGGGTTCTTCGGCCTCGGGCTCTTTCTGCTTCTCGGTCGCCGCCTTGATCCGGTTGACCATCTTCACCAGCATGAAGACCACGAAGGCCACGATCAGGAAATTGATGAGTGCCATGATGAAGTTACCGATGGCGAAGACCGGTGCGCCCGCATCCGTCGCGGCGGTCAGCGAAGGATAGCTCTCGCCGTTCAGCGCATAGAACCAGCCAGAGAAGTCGATGCCGCCGGTGAAGATCGCGATGACCGGGTTGATGAGGTCGCCCACCAGCGACGTCACGATGGCCGTGAAGGCCGCCCCGATGATGATGCCCACGGCCATGTCCATGACATTGCCGCGCGCGATGAAGTCCCTGAACTCTTTGATCATTTTTGTCGTTCCACTTGTAAGCACTTGCACCGTCTCACGGCTTGCCCCAAGGGCGTCGCCGCACCCGCGCATCCCCAATCACAAACCCAGCCGATCCGTGGGATCAAGCGGCTTCTGCCCTGCGGCGGAGGTTTGCCGAGACGGCGGTGCGCTCGGGTGTCCGCGTGCCGGATCAGATCGGCCACCATCGCTCCAATTTTCAGGGTGGGGGTGTTGGTATTCCGGCCTGCGATGCGCCTGACCCGAAAATCGGGGTCCACCACTGCGCCGGGGAAGGTGCCGATCCGACAGGTGCCGACCAGATGATGGATGGTCTTGGGCCGTGCCCGGGTCTCGGCCTCCGTCGCCGCGTCGCTCCCGTCAGGGGGATGGAGGCGATCTGCCGGGCAGGGTGCCAGCGGCGGCACGAACGCACGCGGCCCGCGCTGCCGCCACCGACGACGATGAAATCCGCGTACATGCCGGCCGGCCGGCGCGCGTCGCACCGCCCCGCCAGACGGACCGCGGCGTCACGCGGGCAGCTTGCCCGTCAGCGTGTAGCGCAGGATGTCGACCACCTGTTCCGGCTCTTCCGCGACGGCCAGCGCCGCGGCGTGGACCTCTTTCAGGGCATGCTGGTGATCGGGCATCGACAGGACGATGATCGGCTTGCCCAGCGCCGCGGCATAACCCGCGTCGAAGGCCGCGTTCCACTGCCTGTACTTCTCGCCGAAACGCACGACGACGATGTCCGCGGTCTCGATGCCGTGGCGGGTACGGATGGCGTTGACCATCGCGCCCTTGTGGTCGTGCCAGTATTTCTTGTCTTCGGCGCCCAGGATCGCCACGCCGCAATCGTCGCTGGCCTCGTGGTCGGTGACCGGCCCGGAAAAGGCCACGTCGAGCCCTTGCGCGCCGTCCGTGATCCGCTCGCGCCAGTCCGTGTGGATCTCACCGGATAGATAGACCTTCAGCGTCATGTTCCCTTGTCCCTCTGTTGCCTTGGGGGGGACGGTAACCCGTGAGACCGTGAGGGCAACCCGCCTCAGCCCGACAGAAGCCGCACCACCTCCTCGTCCGTCACCTCGCCGAAGTCGCGGTAGTGGGCGCCGACGGCGATGAAGGGATCGGGCGTTTCAAGGCAGATCACGCGGTCGGCCTCGGCCTTCAGCGTCGGGATCGTGTCGCGCGGTGCGACCGGTACGGCGATCCAGACAGACCCGGCGCCGGCCTTGCGAAGCGCGGCGATCGCCACACGGATCGTCGCGCCCGTCGCCACGCCGTCATCGACAAGGATCGCGGTGCGGCCCTTCACCGGTTCGGGGTCGCGGCCGGACAGATAGCGCCGCCGCCGGTCCGCGATGACGTCGAGCAACCGGGCGATCTCGGCTTCGAAATCGGCTTCCGACAGGCGCGCGTGCGACAGGATCTGCGTGTTCCAGAGGATCTGCGGATCGGCCCCGTCCACAAGCGCGCCGGCGGCAAGTTCCCTGTGGCCCGGCATCCCGATCTTGCGCACGAACACAAGGTCGAGCGGCGCGGCCAGGCGTTCGGCGACGATCTTGCCCAGGGGCACCCCGCCGCGAGGCAGGGCGAGGATCAGGGGATCGTCGGGCGCGGCATCGGCCAGAGCCTCGGCCAATGCGCGGGCCGCGGTTTCTCGCGTCTCGAACATACCGCCATCATGCCCCGGCGAATCGGATTTTCGTACGAAAATCCGCAACCGCGACTGTTCGCACGTGCAATCGCCTCAGCCGCGCAGGACCCCGCCCGTCGCCTTGCCGACCTTCTCGACGATCGCCGCGGCGACCGCGTCGATCTCCTCCTCGGTCAGCGTCCGGTCCGTGGGCTGCAGCCGAACGGTCAGCGCGACCGACTTCTTGCCTTCACCCAGGCTGCCGCCAATGAACTCGTCGAAGACCTGCACGCCCGCGATCAGGGCCTTGTCCGCGCCCTGCGCCGCGTTGACCAGCGCGCCGGCCTCCACGTCCGCGGCCACGACGAAGGCGAAGTCCCGGTCGACCGCCTGGAATTCCGGCAGCGTCACGGCCCCACGGCTCGCGCCCATGTCCTTGGGCACCGGCACTTCGGCGGGGAAGAGCGTGAAGGCCATCGCCGGGCCCTTGACGTCCATCGCCTTCAGGATGCGCGGATGCAACTCGCCGAACACGCCCAGGACCTTCTTCGGCCCGAGGCAGACGACACCGTGCCGACCGGGATGCCACCAGTCCGGCCCGCCGCGCAGAATCTGCGCCTTCGCGGGCGCGCCCATCGCCGACAGCACCGCCTCCGCGTCCGCCTTCACGTCGAACACGTCCACCGGCCGACGCGCGCCGAACGGGTCGCGCGGACCGGTCTGGCCGACCAGCAGGCCCACGGCCTGCAGGTGCTGCTCGGTCGGTTCGCCACCGTGGAAGGCATGGCCCACCTCGAACAGCGCGAGATCCATCATCCCGCGCGCCTGGTTCCGCGCCGCGGCCTGCAGAAGGCCCGGCAGGAGCGCGGGGCGCATGTGGCTCATCTCGGACGAGATCGGGTTCTCCAGCCGCGTCGCCTCGTCCCCGCCACCGAACAGGGCGGCCGCCGCCTGGTCGATGAAGCTGTAGGTAACGCATTCGTTGTAGCCGAGCGCCGCCATGGTGCGCCGCGCCGCGCGCTCGCGCTTCTGACCCAGCGTCAGCACCGGCGCCGGAACGCCGGGCTTCGGCCGCCGCATGGGCTTCGGCTCCAGCTTCGTCAGCGAGGCGATGCGCGCAACTTCTTCTACAATATCTGGCTCCCCCTGCACGTCGCGCCGCCAGGATGGCACCCAGACCTCCAGTATGTCGCCCGTGCCGGTGGCGGAGAAGCCGAGGCTCGTCAGGATGCGCACCTGCTCCGCCTTGGGGATCTCCATGCCGACGAGGCTGATGACCCGCTTGGTGTCGAGCGGGTAGCTCCGCGCCGTCTTCAGGGGCGCGCCCGCCTCGACCACGTCGGACGCCTCGCCGCCGCACAGCTCCAGCACCATGCGCGTCGCGTCCTCCAGCCCCGGCAGGGTGTAGTCCGGGTCCACGCCCCGCTCGAAGCGATAGCGCGCGTCGGAATTGATCTTCAGGTCACGGCCCGTATAGGCGGTGTGGATCGGGTCCCAGTACGCGCTTTCGAGAAACACGTTCACGGTGTCTTCCGTGCAGCCCGAGACCTCGCCGCCCATGACGCCCGCGATGCTCTCGACGCCGTTGTCGTCGGAGATCAGCGTCTGGCCCGGCGCGAAGGTATAGGTCCGGTCGTCGAGCGCCAGAAGCGTCTCGCCGCCCTTCGCACGATGGACGCGCACCGTCCCGTGCACCTTGTCCGCGTCGAAGACGTGCAGCGGGCGGTTCATGTCGTAGGTGAAGAAGTTGGTGATATCGACCAGCGCCGAGATCGGCCTGAGGCCGATGGCGCGGAGCCTGTCCTGCAGCCATTCCGGGCTTGGCCCGTTCTTCACGCCGCGGATCAGGCGGCCCGCGAAATGCGGCGCCACGTCCAGCGTGTCGGCGTCGATCTCCACCTTCACAGGGCAGGGGAAGGTGCCTTTCACCGGCGCGGCGTCCCGGGTCTTGAGCCGCCCGAGGCCACGCGCGGCAAGGTCGCGCGCGATGCCGTGGACGCCCAGCGCGTCCTGCCGGTTGGGCGTGATGGCGATCTCGATGACCGGGTCGACCTTGGCGGGGTCGTTCTTCGCCAGCCAGTCGGTGAAACTCTGACCGACCTCGCCCGAGGGCAACTCGATGATGCCCGTGTGCTCGTCGGACAGTTCCAGCTCCCGCTCGGAGGCCATCATGCCGTAGCTCTCGATGCCGCGGATCTTGCCGACGCCGATGGTCGTGTCGATGCCGGGCACGTAGACGCCGGGCTTGGCCACGACGACGGTGATCCCCTCCCGGGCGTTCGGCGCGCCGCAGATGATCTGCTTCACGCCCTCGTCCGTCTCCACCTGGCAGACGCGCAGGCGGTCGGCATCGGGGTGCTGCTCGGCGCTCACGACGCGGCCGATGGTGAAGTCGCGCAGCCGCGCGCCGCGATCCTCGACCTCCTCGACCTCAAGGCCGAGGTCGGTCAGCGTCTCGACGATCTCCTCGACCGAAGCCTCGGTCTCCAGGTGATCCTTCAGCCAGGACAGGGTGAATTTCATCTCGCGGCGCTCCTTCGTGACCGTGAGGCGATTAGCGCAAGGTCCCCGGGAAGGGAAGCCCGGCGGAGGGTGGGTGCCGGTCTTCCTTGAGGCGGGAAGTGTCCCGCGGTGCGGGAGGTGCGGCGGGACACATCTCGCGCGTCGCCAATCATCGCCATTACTCCCGTGCAAGAGGAGCCTAGAGCGTCATCGACATGCAGACCCAAGAAGCCGAACGGCTTTATTTTCTATATTTTTGATATGCTTAGTAGAGAAAAAGGCGTATAATTGATGCGATGACTAAACCTCGAACCAAATCGTAAAGGAACACTCGGATGAAGCGCTTTATGTCTGCCGCGGCAGCCCGCCTAACGAATTTTTGCAAGCGTTTCAATGATTTACGCATAGCGTCTAAGCTGAGGGGGCTTCGCCCCCTCAGCTTAGACGCTGTTTCTACCACATCTTGAGGTAAATGTCAATCGACCGCTAAATGTAGCCAGGCCAGCGGGTTATCTCACATCCCCGCGTGAACCGTCGGCACCTCCAGCGCGCTGAACCCATAGTGCCGCAGCCAGCGAAGGTCGCTGTCGAAGAACGCCCTGAGATCCGGGATCCCGTATTTCAGCATCGCGATCCGGTCGATGCCCATGCCAAACGCGAAGCCCTGCCATTCCGCCGGGTCGATCTTGCCCGCCTCAAGCACCTTCGGGTGCACCATGCCCGAGCCCAGCACCTCAAGCCAGTCGTCGCCTTCGCCCACCTTCACCGTGCCGCCTTCCCACGAACACTGGATGTCGACCTCGGCGGACGGCTCGGTGAACGGGAAGTGCGAGGCGCGGAAGCGGGTGCGGACCTTCGTGCCGAAATAGGCCGAGAAGAACTCCTCCAGCGTCCACTTGAGGTTCGCCATGGAGATGTCGCGGTCGATGGCCAGACCCTCGACCTGGTGGAACATGGGCGTGTGCGTCTGGTCGTAGTCGGCGCGGTAGACGCGGCCCGGCGCGATCACGCGGCACGGCGCCCCGTAGGCCTCCATGTGGCGGATCTGCACGGGGCTGGTGTGCGTGCGCAACACGTGCGGCGGGCGGTTATCGCCCTCGACCCGCGCCATGTAGAACGTGTCCATCTCGGCCCGCGCGGGGTGGTGGCCGGGGATGTTCAGCGCGTCGAAGTTGTACCAGTCGGTCTCGACCTGCGGGCCCTCTGCCACGGCGAAGCCCATGTCGGCGAAGATCGCGGTGACCTCCTCCGTCACCTGGGAGACGGGATGGATGGTGCCGACCCGCCGGTGCCGCGCGGGCAGCGTCACGTCGAGCCATTCGGCCCGCAGCCGTTCGTCCAGCGCGGCATCGGCCAGCGCCGCCTTCTTGGCGGTCAGGGCGGCGTTCACCTCGTCCTTGAGCGCGTTGAGCGCGGGGCCCGCGACCTGCCGCTCCTCCGGGCTCATCTTGCCCAGTTCGCGCATCCGCAGGCTGATGTCGCCCTTCTTTCCCAGCGCGGCGACGCGCAGCTCTTCCAGCGCGGCCTCGTCCGAGGCCTGCCCGATCCGGCCCAGCCAGTCCGATTTCAGCTGATCCAACCCGTCCATCTTCGCCGTCTCCGTGCCTCTCGAATGCGCCGTTTCACCTACCACGCACCCCCCGGATTGCAAGCGTCCGCCCCGAACGCGAAGGGCCGCCCGAAGGCGGCCCTGTCAGCATCCGTTTCCGGACGATCTCAGAGAGCGGCCTTCGCCTGTGCCACGATGGCGCCGAATGCGTCGGGCTCGTGGATGGCGAGATCGGCCAGAACCTTGCGGTCCACCTCGATCCCGGCCTTCAGCAGGCCGTTGATGAAGCGCGAGTAGGTCAGCGATTCATCGTGCGCGCGGACAGCGGCATTGATCCGCTGGATCCACAATGCGCGGAACTGGCGCTTGCGGGCCTTGCGGTCGCGCGTCGCGTACTGGTTGGCCTTGTCGACGGCCTGGGTCGCGGTGCGGAAGCTCCGCGACCGTGCGCCGTAGTAGCCTTTGGCCGCGTCAAGAACCTTCTTGTGGCGGCGATGGGTGACGGTTCCACCTTTGGTGCGGGACATGGTGCGGCCTCCTCAGCGGTCGTAGGGCATGTAGGACTTGACGATCTTCGCATCGGCGTCCGACAGCGTGGTCGTGCCCCGTGCGTTGCGGATGAACTTGTTCGTCCGCTTGATCATCCCGTGCCGCTTGCCGGCCTGCGCCGCCACCACCTTGCCGGTGCCGGTCACCTTGAAGCGCTTCTTGGCGCTCGACTTGGTCTTCATCTTCGGCATTTCCGTCTCCTGTCTCGTAGGGTCGGTTCGGGCGCGACTCGGCATGCCGTTCTGGCCGGCCGCGCCGTTGGAGCGGGTCGCATACAGCCAAAGGCGTGGGCTGGCAAGGCTTCAGCTCGGGCAATCAGTTCAGGATACGCGCGGCGACGAGGATGAAGGCGTCGGGCACATCGCGCAGGGCGAGCCCGCCATCGACCGAGACATGCACGAACGCGAACAGCCCCAGCCCGATCGCCAGCGAGACAAGCGCCATCACCGGCCAGACCCTGACCGCCCATCCCGCCACGACCGAGGCGATGGAAAAGACGCAGACCGTCGTCGCGATGACGATCAGGATGTCCGAGCCGATGGCCATGGATATGTCACTCGGGATCGGTGGCGTAGATCAGCCGCTCTGCGCAGGGGGCGACGCGCAGGATGTTGGTGGAACCCTGCACGTTGAAGGGAACGCCCGCAACAACGATGATCTGGTCTTCCTCGGTGGCATAGCCACCCGACCGTGCGGCGCGCGCGGCGTTCACCACGGCCCCCTTGAAGCGGTGCTGCTCCTCGGTGACGTAGTTCACGATCCCCCAGGTCAGGCACATCCGCCGCGCCACGTCGATCAGCGGCGTCAGCGCCAGGATCGGGACGCGCGGACGCTCCCGCGCAACAAGCGCGGCGGTCTTGCCGGACTGGGTGAAGCAGCAGATCGCCTTGATGTCGACCGTCTCGGCGATCTCGCGCGCGGCGGCGACGATGGCATCGGCGGTCGAGTTCCGCTGCACCACGCGGGAGGCCTGCATGATGTCGGGAAAATTCGTGTCGCTCTCGACCTCGACTGCGACGTTGTGCATCGTCGTCACGGCCTCGATCGGGTAGCTTCCCGCGGCCGATTCCGCGCTCAGCATCACCGCGTCCGCACCTTCATAGAGCGCGGTCGCAACATCCGAGACCTCGGCACGGGTGGGCATCGGGCTCTCGATCATGCTCTCCAGCATCTGGGTGGCGACGATCACGGGCTTCGCGGCGGCGCGGCACTTGCGAACCAGGCGCTTCTGGATCGGCGGCACGGCATGAACCGGAAGCTCCACCCCGAGATCGCCGCGGGCCACCATGATGCCGTCCGAAGCCGCGAGGATCTCGTCGAAGGCCTGAACCGCCGCCGGCTTCTCGATCTTCGACAGGATCGCGGCCCGGCCCCTGGCGAGCGCCCGGGCCTCCTGCACGTCGGCGGCGCGCTGCACGAAGCTGAGCGCGAGCCAGTCGACGCCGAGCTGGCACACGAACTCGAGGTCGTTGCGGTCCTTTTCGGACAGGGCGGCCAGCGGCAGGACCACGTCGGGCACGTTCACGCCCTTGCGGTTCGAGATCGGCCCGCCCGCAACCACCGTGCAATCGGCGAAGTCGGGACCGCAGGCATCGACCCGCAGACGCACCTTGCCGTCGTTCACGAGAAGGCGTGAACCGGGTTCGAGCGCCTCGAAGATCTCCTTGTGCGGAAGCTGCACCCGCATGGCATCGCCAGGGGTCGGGTCCAGATCGAAGCGGAATGTCGCGCCGTCCTCGAGGTCGTATCCCTCGCCGTTGGCAAAGCTGCCGCAGCGCAGTTTCGGGCCCTGAAGGTCGGCGAGAATGGCGATCGGACGGCCCGTGTCCTTCTCGACCTGCCGGATCGCGGCGTGGCGCGCGCGGATCTCGTCATGACCGCCGTGGCTCATGTTCAGGCGGAACACGTCGGCACCCGCCTCGAAAAGCTGGCGGATCATGTCGTATCCCTCGGATGCGGGGCCCAGAGTGGCTACGATCTTTACGTTTCTTGCGCGTTTCATGGCTCTGCCCGTGTCCAGTATGCCGTCCCTGTCTTCCCCTCGGCGGTTCCATCGGGCCGGTTCCGGCCGGCTCATGTTACCGCTCACATCGGGTGTGCGCCCCTCTTGGCGCATTCCCGGCGGCAGGACAACTGCGCATTGGCGCGCATTGCCGCGCCGGTGCCTGCCGTGCCGCCTTTCCATCCCTCGCCGCCTCGCCTATGTCCCCGCCTCGGAACACGTCGAGGCAACGGGCGCATGACGGACCCCTTCCATATCGAGGGCGCAACGCGACGGTCGCGCTGGGTCGTCACCTGCGACCATGCCTCGAACCGTGTGCCGCCGGAGGTGGCCGGCGGCGACCTCGGCCTCCCGCGCGAGGACATGGAGCGGCACATCGCCTACGACGTGGGCGCGGCCGGTGTCGCCCGCGCGCTGGCCGAGGCGCTCGACGCGCCGGCGATCCTGTCGGATTTCTCGCGCCTGGTGATCGACCCCAACCGGGGCGAGGACGACCCGACGCTTCTCATGAAGATCTACGACGGCGCGATCATCGCCGCGAACCGCCACGCAGACGCCGCCGAGGTCGAGCGCCGCCTCGCCCTCTATCACCGCCCCTATCATCGCGGAATCGAGACGCTTCTCGCCGCACGCGAGGCTCCGGTGATCGTCGCCGTGCATTCCTTCACACCGCAATTCGTTGGCCGCCCGCCGCGCCCCTGGCATGTCGGCGTGCTCTATGCCGGCGACACGCGGCTCGCGCTGCCCTTGCTCGCGCGGCTCAACGCCGAGCCAGACCTTTGCGTCGGCGACAACCAGCCCTATTCGGGGCACCTGCCCGGCGATGCCCTTGACCGGCACGGCGTGCAGAACGGCTTGCCCCATGTCCTGGTCGAGGTCCGCAACGACCTGATCTCGACGCCGGAGCAACAGCGTGCCTGGGGCCTCCGCCTCGCGCCCATGCTTGACGCGGCGCTGCGGATTTCCGAGGTCTGAGCATAGCCGAACCGGAGGATCCGACATGGACGAACAGACGAGGCTCGAACTGGAGGCCGCCGCCTTCCGCCGCCTGCTGCAGCACCTCGACGAGCGCAAGGATGTCCAGAACATCGACCTGATGAACCTGGCCGGGTTCTGCCGCAACTGCCTCAGCCGCTGGTACGAGGAAGCCGCCGCCGGGATGGGCATCGAGATGGACCGGGACACCGCGCGCGAAGCGGTCTACGGCATGCCCTATTCCGAGTGGAAGGCGAAATACCAGACCGAGGCTTCGGACGCGCAGAAGGCGGCCTTCGAGAAGTCGAACCCACACGGCTGACCCCCGGGCCCTGGTCGCCGACGCGCCCTTCATCTTTCTCCAAATACGCAACGCGACTACGGCCACGGGCGGCCCCGTGGACGCATCGCTCCGGAACCGGCCTCAGGCCGCCGCCGCCTCGGATGCCGCGCGACGCAGGAAGGCGGGCTTGCCCGGTTCGCTCAGTTCCGGCGCATGGACATAGCCGCCGGTCTCGAAATCGAGGATCTCCGAGGGCTCCGTCAGGCGGTTCTCGACGATGAACCGCGCCATCGCGCCGCGCGCCTTCTTGGCGAAGAAGCTGACGATGCGCGGCCCCTCCGCTTTCTCCTCGAGGAAAACGGGCGTCACCACGTCGAGGTTCAGGGCCTGCGGGTCCACAGCCGAGAAATACTCGACCGAGGCGCAGTTCACGAGCGTGCCCGCGCCAACCGTCGCGGCCTCTTCGTTGAGGGCGCGTGCGATCCGGTCGCCCCACCACTCATAGAGCGTCGCCCCCTTCTTCGTCTTGAGCCGACTGCCCATTTCCAGCCGGTAGGCCTCGATCCCGTCGAGCGGCCGCAGGAGGCCATAGAGCCCGGACAGGATGCGCAGATGGCCCTGAGCATAGCGCAGCGCGTCCTCGCCAAGCGTTCCGGCCTCGAGCCCCGCATATGTGTCCCCCGCGAAGCAGAGGGCGGCAGGCCGCAGGTCGGCCTCTCCGAAACGGGCGAACCGTTCGGCGTTCAGACCCGCGAGGTCCCGCGAGATCCCCATGAGCTTCATCAGCTCCTCGACCGAGAGCTTGCGCGCGGTGCCGGCCAGGGCCTCGGCCTCGGACTGGAAGCGCGGAGCGGTCATCTCCACGTCGCGATGCGTCCAGTCGAGGCGCTTGGCGGGGGAAATCACGGTCAGCATCGGGCGATCCTCCTCGTCGGTCTTGGGCAATCGGGTCTCGTCAGCTGCGCACCTAGCCCGTGGCGCGCAGGACGTCCAGAAAGGCATCGGCGAAACGTTCGGCGCGCCGGTCGCCGAGCAGCCTTTCGACCGTTTCGCGGTCGGTCGGGCGCAGGTCCGCCAGTTTCGCAAGCTGCGCCGAAGAACAGGACAGGGGCTTGTCCAGCCCCGTCTCGCCGCGCGCGAGGTCTGCCTGCACCGAAAGAAGCCGGTCGTAGACCGCCCCCGCCTCGCGGCCGGCAAGCTTGCGTCGCGCGGGATGGGCGGGCGCCTCGGCCTCGCCGGTGATGACCTCCAGGAAGGCCGCGCCGTATCGCTCCAGCTTCGTCGCCCCGACGCCCGAGATGCGCGCCATCTCGTCGAGGCTCTGCGGTCGCGTCTCGGCCATCTCGATCAGCGTGCGGTCGGTGAATATGACGTAGGCGGGGACACGCGCAGCCTCGGCCAGCGCCCGGCGCTTGGCCTTCAGCGCCGAGAGAAGCGGCGCGTCCTCCTCGGACACCAGCGCCTTGGCGGCGGGCCGCCTCGTGCCGGTGGTCAGGGTGTCCTTTCTGAGCGCGATCTCCGCCTCGCCGCGCAGGATCGGCCGCGCGGCCTCCGTCAGGCGCAGCGCGCCGTGGCGGGCGGGGTCGGGCCGGACGAGATCATGGCCCATCATCTGCCGGAACACCGCCTGCCAGCCTTTGCGGTCGAACTCCGTCCCGACCCCGAAGGTCGGCAGCCGGTCATGGCCGCGCGCGCGCACCTTTTCCGTCTCCGTCCCGGTCAGGATGTCGACAAGATGCCCGGCGCCGAACCATTCGCCCGTGCGCAGGATGGCCGATAGCGCCTTCTGCACGGCGGTCGTGGCATCGAACACCTCCGGCGCATTGGCGCAGAGATCGCAGTTGCCGCAGGGCTCCGAGCTTTCCCCGAAATAACCCAGAAGCTTCTGACGCCGGCAGGATGTCGCCTCGGCCAGACCGAGAAGCGCGTTCAGCCGGGCGTGGTCGGCGGCCTTGCGTTCCGGCGGGGCGAGCCCCTCGTCGATCTGCGTGCGGCGGAAGCGGATGTCGTCCGGACCATAGAGCGTAAGCGTGTCCGCCGGCGCCCCGTCACGGCCCGCGCGCCCGATCTCCTGGTAATAGGCCTCGATCGACTTCGGCAGGTCGGCCTGCGCGACCCAGCGGATGTCGGGCTTGTCCACGCCCATCCCGAAGGCGACCGTGGCCACCACGATCAGCCCGTCCTCGGTGGCGAAGCGATGTTCGACCTGGCGACGGTCGTCGGCCTCCATGCCGCCATGATAGTAGCAGGCCGAATGCCCGGCCTCCCGCAGCGCCTGGGCCAGCGTCTCGGTCTTGGCCCGCGTCCCGCAATAGACGATGCCCGACTGCCCCTTGCGGGCGGCGGCGTAGCTCAGGATCTGTTGCCGGGGCTGGTTCTTGACCTCGAAGGCGAGGGTCAGGTTCGGCCGATCGAAACCGCGCAGGAAGGTCTCGGGCGGCTTGCCGTCGAACAGGCGGGCGACGATCTCTTCCTGCGTCTCGGCGTCGGCGGTCGCGGTGAAGGCGGCGAGCGGCACGCCGAGCGTGCGCCGCAACTCCCCGATCCGCAGGTAGTCGGGGCGGAAGTCATGGCCCCACTGGCTGACGCAATGCGCCTCGTCCACCGCGATGAGCGCGACGCCCGCCTGCTTCAGCATCCGTTCCGTGCCGGACGACGCGAGGCGTTCCGGCGCGATATAGAGAAGCTTCAGACGCCGCTCCTCCAGCGCAAGCCAGACCGCGTCCGTCTCCTCGGGCGTATTGCCGGAGGTCAGCGCGCCCGCATCCACCCCGGCTTCCTTGAGCCCACGGACCTGGTCGCGCATCAAGGCAATGAGCGGCGAGATCACGACCGTGACGCCATCCCGCATCAGCGCGGGCAACTGGAAGCACAGCGACTTGCCCCCGCCCGTCGGCATGATGGCGAGCACGTTCTTGCCCGCCGCGACGGCGCCGACGATCTCCTCCTGGCCCGGCCGGAACCCGTCGAAGCCGAAAACGGAGGCGAGAAGCGCCGAGGCGTCCGGGCGGGTCTCCTGCATGGGGATGGGCCTGTCGGGTTTTCTTGAAATTGTGCTCGTTTGACTGTCAGGGTCCCATAATGAGGTTTCGTTAACAAGACCCGCGACATGTGGTTTCCCGGCTTTTGCCTTCGCGGGGAAGATCTTCGGCCTTTCCCCCTCGTTGCAGCCTGCGCGCTCGCGCTATGTTGGGAACGGGCCCAGTGCCCCCGTAACGAGTGCCCCCGTCACGAGTGAGGCGGCCGTCCCCTGGGGCGGTCGTCTTCCCCTTCGGCAAGGATCGGGCCGACAACGGCGCTGGGTGACGCCATCGGCTCGGCGACGATGCCGCCGAACCGCGCCTCGCTGACGCGGACGGGCCGGCCATCGAGAAGCCCCAGATACCCCCGCGCTTCGTGAAAGGTCTCATCGCCCGCGCGGCGCCACGCGAAGCCGCCTGAAATCGAGGTATTCGCGAATTCGAGCGGGACGCCCTCGGCGTCGGTGATCCGTTCGCGGCAGAGCGCGCAGATATACCACGGATAACGCGTCATCGCGGGAAGGGGCGTGCCGCAGGCCGGGCAGTGGTGCGCGCCGCTACCCACGGGCGTCAGGACGGAAGCGCCCGACACTGGACCGCAAGGGGCCTTGGCGTGCGCGAAGATGGATAGGGCGGTTCATGGCGCCCGCAGGAGCGTTATTCGCGTTGCCCCATAACTCCGCGCGTCGAGAACCTCGAAACCCGGCGGCGGCACGGGATCAACGGCCTCCTCCCATGCCACAAGGGCACCGGGCGCGATCCAGCCGCCCGCGATCGCAGAGGCCAGCGCATCCTCGCCGAGGCCCATCCCGTAGGGCGGGTCCAGGAAGACCAGCGTGAAAGGCGCGCCGCGGATTTCGCCAAGGTCGGTGGCGTCCCGGCGAAACACCTTGGTGACGCCCTGGGCGCCACACCGCGCGATGTTCTCGCGCAAAAGCGCGCGCGCCGCCGATCCGTCGTCGATGAAGGTCGCCTGCACCGCGCCGCGCGACAGGGCCTCGAGGCCGAGCGCGCCGGTCCCGGCGAACAGGTCCAGCACCCGTGCCCCGGTGACCGCGTCGCCCTGTTTGCCATTTGTCAGAAGATTGAACAGGCTCTCGCGCACCCGGTCAGTGGTCGGGCGCAGATGCGCCCCGGCATCGCCCTGGCCCACTTCGGCGAGCGTCTTGCCCCGCCAGCGTCCGGCGACGATCCTCACGCGCGCCTCATGCCCGAAGGAGCGCCTTGAGGTCGGTCTCCGCGTCGGCGACGGCCACCGGATCGGGCGACTTGCCCCCTTCGATCAGGCGCTTGCCCACCATGTAGGCGCGCGGGTCGTTCATCGCGTCCACGGAAAGAAGGGTGTCGCCGGCGTAATACCAGTGCGACCGCGCCTCGCCCATGTCACGGACCACGATCCGGTCGTAGCCGGTGTTCAGCCCCGCGATCTGCAGCTTCACGTCATACTGGTCGGACCAGAACCATGGATGCGGCACGTAGTCCTCGCCCGCGCCGAGAATGTTGCGGGCGACCGCCTCGGCCTGGTCGATGGCGTTCTGCACGCTCTCGAGCCGGATGCGCCCGTCCCTCCACGGAAGGCTCGCGCAATCGCCAGCGGCCCAGATCGAGGGATCCGACGTGCGGCCATGGGCATCGACGCGGATGCCGTTCTCGATGACCAGTCCCGCAGCCTCGGCAAGCGAGGTGGCGGGCGTGATGCCGATGCCGGCGATCACGACGTCGAAGGGATGCTCGGTCATGTCCGAGAAGATCGCGCCGGCGACGCGCCCATCGACACCCTCGAGACAGGTCAGCCCCACCCCCTCGCGCAGGTCGACGCCGTGCCGCTTGTGCAGGTCGCGAAACCAGGCCGAGGTCTCGGGGCAGGCGACGCGCGCGAGGATGCGCTCCGCCGCCTCGATCAATGTCACGTCGAGCCCCTTCTTGCGGCAGACGGCCGCCGCCTCCAGGCCGATATAGCCGCCGCCTACGATCAGCGCGCGGGCGCCCGGCACGATCTCGGGTGCCATCTCGTCGACGTCCTTCAGCGTGCGCACGACATGGACACCCTCAAGCTCGCCCCCGATGCTGCCCGGCAGGCGGCGCGGAACGGAGCCGGTGGCCAGCACCAGCGCGTCGTAGGGAATCGAACGACCCGAGGCGATGACCTTGCGGTCAGCCCGGTCGATGGCCTGGACCGTCGTATCGAGCAGAAGCTCGATCCCGTTCTCGGCATAGTAGCTCTCGGGCCGGAGATAGAGCCGCTCCAGCGCCATCTCGCCCAGCAGATAGGCCTTGGACAGCGGCGGGCGCTGGTAGGGCGGCACATGTTCCTCGCCGATCAGCGTGATGGCCCCCGTGAATCCCTCGGCCCGCAGCCTTGCCACGCAAGATGCGCCGGCCTGGCCCGCACCGACGACCACGATCCTGTCCATGCGTCTCTCCCCCTACTGGCGCGGCGATCGCATTCACCTATATCGGCGGGGAGATGAAACGCAATTGCATGAAGGCGAAGACATGTCCCTAGAAATCGGCAGCAGGTTTCCCGGAGCGAAACTCGTGACCCTTGGCGAAGACGGGCCCAAAACCGTCGATCTTGCGGAGTACGTCGCGGGCCGCCGCGTCGTGGTCTTCGGCCTGCCCGGCGCCTTTACCGGCCCCTGCAGCACCTCGCACCTGCCGAGCTTCATTCGCACCGCAGAGGACTTCC
Organism: Roseicyclus sediminis; assembly: GCF_025515305.1. Classification (GTDB taxonomy): domain Bacteria; phylum Pseudomonadota; class Alphaproteobacteria; order Rhodobacterales; family Rhodobacteraceae; genus Roseibacterium; species Roseibacterium sediminis. The sequence continues at coordinate 363,731 of NZ_JAOPHT010000003.1, read as the reverse complement.
GCGCCAAGGGAATCGACGAGATCATCTGTATCGCGGTCAACGATCCCTTCGTGCTGAAGGCGTGGGGCGAGGCGACGGGCGCGAAGGATGCCGGGATCACCATGCTCGGCGACGCGGACGGGTCGCTGACGAAGACGCTCGGCATGGACTTCACCGCACCGCCCATCGGGCTCTACGGACGGTCGAACCGCTATGCCGTGGTCCTAGACGACGGTGTCGTGACCCACGCCAACGTCGACGAGCCGAATGTCTGCGACATCTCCCGTGGCGAGCAACTGCTCGAAACGCTCTGAGGCATCGGGAAAATCATGATCCAGATCGGCGATCCCCTCCCGGCGGCGACATTCCCCCGCATAGGCCCGCAGGGGCCCGAAACCGTGTCCCTGTCGGACCTGACCTCCGGCCGGCGCGTCGTCATCATCGGCGTGCCGGGCGCGTTCACGCCCACCTGCGACGGCAAGCATCTGCCGAGCTTCGTGCGCACCAAGCCGCACTTTGACGAGAAGGGCATCGACGAGATCATCTGCGTCTCCGTCAACGATGCCCACATCATGCGGCTCTGGGGGCAGACGAGCGGCGCGACGGAGGCGGGCATCACCCTCCTCGCCGATGCCGACGCGGGCTTCACCAGGGCGCTGGGTTTGAACTACGACAAGCCCGAGGTCGGCTTCTACGACCGGTCCATGCGCTATGCGCTGGTGGCACAGGACGGGGTCGTGACGCACCTGCAGCTCGAAAAGCCTGGCGAATGCGCGATTTCCACGGGCGAGGCGTTGCTCGAGGTGATCTGAGGCGTCCGGGGCAATGGAATTGCCGGCATTTCCAACTGGAAATGCCGGTTTTTCCAACTCCTAGCCCGCCAGCCGGTCCATCTTGGACGCCATCGCCACGTCGAGGTTGGACAACCCGCCGACATCGTGGGTGGCCAGCGTGACCTTCACGGTCTTGTAGACGTTGAACCACTCCGGATGGTGGTTCATGTGTTCGGCCACCATCGCGACCCGTGTCATCCAGCCGAACGCCGCGTTGAAGTCGTCGAAGACGAAGGTCTTGACGATCGCGTCCCGCCCCTCGGCCGGCGACCAGCCATGCTCCTCCAGCGCGGCCAGAGCCTTTTCACGGTCGATGCCTTCCAGCTTGTGCGGCGTCGTCATTCGCGTTCCTCCACGTTGGCCTTCCTGAACGGTCCCCATGACGTGAGAACCTCGATCTCCTGGTCGACCGCGGCGCGCTCGGCCTGGAGGTATTGCGCGATGGCGTCGGCGAAACCCTCGTCGCGCACCCAATGCAGCGAATGGGTCGCCACCGGAAGGTAGCCGCGCGCCAGCTTGTGTTCGCCCTGCGCGCCGGCTTCGACGCGCGACAGGCCCCGTTCGATGGCGAAGTCGATGGCCCGATAATAGCACAGCTCGAAATGCAGGCAGGGGTGATCCTCGCGGCAGCCCCAGTAGCGGCCGAAAAGCGCGTCGCGCCCGATGAAGTTCAGCGCGCCCGCCACGGGCCGTCCGTCGCGGATGGCGAGCACCAGAAGTGCGTCGTCGCGCAGGCTTTCCTGCACCCGGTCGAAGAAGGCGCGCGTCAGGTAGGGCATCCCCCATTTCCGCGCGCCGGTGTCCTGGTAGAAGACCCAGAACGCGTCCCAGTGCTCGGGCCGCAGCGCGTCGCCCGTCAGCGCCACGATCTCGCCGCCGAAAGCCTGCGCGCGTTCGCGCTCCTTTCGGATGTTCTTGCGCTTGCGCGAGCTCAGCGCGGCGAGGAAATCCTCGAAGTCGGAATAGTCGCCGTTGACCCAGTGGAACTGCTGGCTGTGGCGGTGCATGAGGCCCATGGCCTCGCCCTCACGCGCCTCGGTCGCGGTGCAGAAGGTCACGTGCACGGAGGACAGGCCGTTGTCCTCGGCAAGCCGGACGGCACCCTGCACGAGGGCCGCGCGCCCCATCTCTTCCCAGCCGGGCCTGGTCAGGAACCGCCGCCCCGTGGCGGGCGTGAAGGGCACCGCCATCTGCAGCTTGGGGTAGTAGCGCCCGCCCGCGCGCTCGTAGGCGTGGGCCCAGTTGTGGTCGAAGATGTATTCGCCCTGGCTGTGTCCCTTGGCATAGAGCGGCGCGACCGCGATCACGTCGCCGCCCGACCGCGCCACGAGGTGCCGCGGCTGCCAGCCGGTGCCGGTTCCGACCGAGCGCGAAGTCTCCAGCGCCGAAAGAAAGCGGTACGTGGTGAAGAGGTCGTTCGGGGGACCGCCATCGGCCGCTTCGGGGCAGGCGCAGGCATCCCACTCCGCCGGCTCGATCTGTGCCAGGCTGGTCAGGACCTCGATCTCGATCTGGGCGCTACCGTCCACGTCGTGCCTCCCGGTGGGCTGCGATGTCGGGAACAAGATCTCAGATGGGGCGCGCGCGGCGCGGGTCAATCCCGTCCGTCGGCGCCCCTGTCAATCCGAGCCATGTAGCCTTCGAAAGTGATGTTGTCCGCGACGCGGCGCGCCTCGGCCTCGATCTGGGGCGATGTCACGGTCCAGCACAGGATCGGGATGCCCTGCGCCTTCAACTCGGCCACGCGCGGGCTGCCGAGGTCGGTCCAGTCATGGCTGATGAACCGCGCACCGACGCGACCGAACGAGGCGATGGACCGCAGCGAAGCACAGGTCTCGGGCGTAAGCCGGGGCCACTTCGAAGGGATGAAACCGCATGTCACGAGGCCGCGCGCCACTTGCGGCGCGATGCGGCGCATGGCGTCGACGACATAGGGATTGAAGCTCATCACCGCGACGGGACCGGTGTAGCCGGACAGATCGGCCGAAACGGCGCGTTCCAGCGCATCATCCGCCTCGCAGAGGCCGCCCGACTGGTCCTTGATCTCGATGAGAAGCGGCACCTGCCCCGCCACCAGCGCGAGAATATCCTGCAGCGTGGGGATGTGTTCCTCGCTGCGACGCAGCACCAGGTCGGAAAGCTCGCGCACCGTGCGCGCCCGCACCTCGCCCGTCGAATGGGTCAGTCGGTCGAGCGTTTCATCGTGAAACACGATCGCGCGGCCATCCGCGGACAGCTGGACATCGATCTCGATACCGAAGCCCGCCCGCACCGCCCGTTGCACGGCGGCGCGGCTGTTCTCGGGAATACCGCTTGCGGCATCGTGGAGCGCGCGGTGCGCGATCGGAGCGGCAAGGAACTCGGGGGGCAGGTTCATTTTCGCGACGCCGGGAAGGGCTCAGCTCCGTATCTGGAAGATGCCCTCGATCTCGACGGCGACGCCGAACGGCAGCGAGGCCGCGCTGACCGCCGAGCGCGCGTGCCGCCCGGCATCGCCCAGCGCCTCGACGAGGAAATCGGAGGCCCCGTTGACGACCTTGGGCTGGTCCCCGAAATCGGCGGTCGAGTTGACGAAGCCGGTCAGCTTCACGACCCGCACGAGACGGTCGAGATCGCCGCCGCAGGCCGCCCGGACCTGTGCAAGCAGACTGATCGCGCACAGCCGCGCGGCGGCGGCGCCGTCTTCCACGCTCATGTCGGCGCCAAGCTTGCCGGTCACGAAGGCGCCGTCGCGCATGGCCACCTGGCCCGAGACATAGACGATGTCGCCGACCACGACCTGGGGCACGTAGTTGGCGGCAGGCGGAGGCGCGTCAGGCAGGGTGACACCCATCTCGGCCAGCCGTGCTTCGATTCGTCCCGTCATTTTGCAATCCTCCCCTGCTCGGGCCCATCTTGTCCCGCGCCGGAGGCTAGCGGCAGGTCGCCGAAAGGGAAAGCCATTCCCGGGTCGGCTCGTGCGCTTTCCGGGGCGTTTGCGGAAGGCGATGGCCGTCGGTGTCTAACTCTCGCGCAGGGCGCGACGAAAATAGGCCGCGATCGGTTCGACGAGGTAGTCCACCGGGCGCCGGGCGCCGGTTTGCAGGTAGGCCTCGACCGGCAGACCAGGCACCAGGGCCTCTTCAACCGCAGCGGGCAGCATGGCCTGGTCGAACGCGATCTCCACCCGGAAATGGGCACCGGAGGCGCCGCTCTGGTCAGTGAAGGCATCCGCCGAGATCAGGGTGACGCGGCCGGACAGGACGGGCGGTGTCCGGGGATCGATCACGGGCAAACGCAGGCTCACCGGCTGGCCGCGGGTGATCTCCGCGATGCGATGCGCCGGGACTTGCACGCCCACGATCATCGGGACATCCCGCGGCACGAGACGGGCGATGGTATCGGCGGGGCGCAGCACCGCACCGGAGGCAAGGGGGCCAAGGCCGAGGATCGTTCCATCGCCGGGCGCGCGGATCGTCAGGCCCTCCAGCGCGCGTTCCAGGGCGACGCGTCTCGCCTCGGCCTCCTGCTCGGCCTGGCGGGTCTCGCGCAGCTCGGCGATGGCGGCCTCTCGCCGGGCCGCCCGACGTTGCAGCGCGGCGAGTTCCAGCTCGTGGCGCCGTTCGGCGGTCTCGGCGCGCCGGGCCGCAATCTCGGTGAGGTGACCGCGGAGTTCGACGGCCTCGCGTTCGAGGACGAGCACGGGGTCGCGGCGCCCCAGGCCTCGGTCCAGCGCCTCGGCCCGGAGCGCGAGGTTGGCCTCGACCAGGGCGAGCTGATCGGCCGTCGCGCGCGCCATCGCGACCAGGGCGTCGATCTGCGCTGCGACCTGCGCGATCCGGCCGGCCAGCTGCTCCAACTCGCCCTGAAGCGTGACGGCACGGGCGGAGAAAAGCTGATGCTGGCCCTCGAGAAAATCGCCGATGGCCGGGTCGGTGGCGGCGATCCTGAGCAGGTCGGCCGGAAACTCCACGACCTCCGCGCCGTCGCGTTCGGCCTCGAGCCGGGCACGGCGCGCCCGCCATTCCGCCCACTGGCCCCGCGCCAGGGCCAGCGCCGCTTCGGTGTCCGCCGGATCGAGACGGAGGAGCGCATCCCCGGCCGCCACTTCGTCACCCTCCCGCACAAGGAGGGCTTCGACGCGGCCGCCCTGAGGGTGCTGAACGAGGATGTGACGCTGCTCCGGCAGGACCACGCCCGGAAGGACGACGGCGGCGGACAGGCGCACCGTCGAGGCCCAGCCGCCGAAGCCGAAAAGCACCGCGGCCAGCGCAAGGCATCCGATGATCACGGGGCGGGTGGCAGACCAGTTCCGATCGGGCAAGGCGCCGCTCATCGCACGGCCGACCGCAGGGGCACGTCCTCGGGCTGGACGGAAAGGGCGCCGATATCGCGCAAGACCTCGCGCGTCGGACCCAGGGCCACCGGCCGCCCGTCGCGCAGCACGAGCAGATCGTCGCAAAGCCAGATCGCGCCCGGACGATGGGCGGAGAGCAGAACGGCGCGCCTCGCGGTCCGCGCGGCCCGGACCATCCGCGCGAGTGCTTCGGCACCTTCGGCGTCAAGCGCTGCATCGGGTTCGTCCAGCGCCAGGAAGACGGGCTGCCCGTAAACCGCGCGGGCGAGCGCGATCAGCTGGACCTGCCCGCCAGAAAGCGGCGCCGACGCGGTGAGCGGCGTGTCATAGCCACGGGGCAGCGACAGGATCATCTCGTGGGCGCCGGCCTCGCGCGCGGCGGCCATCACGAGGCCGGGATCCGGCGAAGGATCGAGCCGGGCGATGTTCTCGGCCACGGTTCCGGAAAAGAGCCGCGCCGCCTGGGGAAGGTATCCGACATGGCGGCCCAACGCGTCGGGATCATGAAGCCCGAGCGGCGCGCCACCCAGCCGGATCCGTCCGGCACAAGGGGCCCAGATGCCGACAGCGGCGCGCAGCAGCGTCGACTTGCCCGACCCCGAAGGGCCCGCAACGCCCAGCACCCGACCGGGCGTGAGGCGAAAACTGACACCGGCGAGGGCCGGACGCGCGGCGCCGGGCGGCGTCACCGCGAGGCCCGCAATCTCCAGGCAAGCGTCGGGACGCGAGAGGCCAAGGCGGGGCGCGGCCTGCGGCACCTCCCGGAGAAGGCGATCGAGCCGGCGCCAGGCCATCGCCGCCTCGACGCCGAGCGCCCAATGGCCGATGACCTGTTCAACGGGGGAGAGTGCGCGTCCGACAAGGATCGTCGCGGCCAGGACCGCGCCTGCCGTTATCTCGCCCCGCAGCACCAGCAGCGCGCCGAACCCGAGAAGCGCCGCCTGAAGCATCAACCGCAACATCCGGCTGAGCGCGGCGGCATTACCCTGCCGGTCGCTTGCCCTGATCGCGGCTTCGAGCGCGGCGCGCCGCCCGGTCGACCAGCGCGCCCTCGCCGCGGCCGCCATACCGAGACCCCTCAATAGACCGGCCTCGGCCTGGAGGGTGGCGGCGATCTGCCGTTCCCTGCGCGTCAGGCGCTCCTCCTCCCCAAGCGGTGCGGAGGCAAGCCTTTGACCCAGGCAGGCGAGCCCGACGAGGAGGACCGCGCCCGACGCCGCCAGCAAGCCGAGCGCGGGGTGGAACACGAAGACAAGGGCGGCGAACAGGGGCGCCCAGGGGAGGTCCAGAGCCGCGACCGAGAGCGGCGAGCCCAGCGCCCGGCGCAACGTCGCGAGATCCCGTGGCGCCTGCGCGGCATCGCCCACCGCCGTCCGGCTTCCTCGATCGAGCGCCGCACCGAAAACGCGGTCGTCGAAGGCCTCCTGCAGACGTGCGCCCAACCGCGCGAGGATCCGGCCGCGCGCATGATCGAGGACGCCCAGCGCAACGAAAAGAAATGCCGCGATCAGCGACAGGGCGGCCAGCGTTTCCTCCGAGCGGGAAGACAGCACGCGGTCATAGACCTGCAGCATGTAGAGCGGTCCGGTCAGCATCAGGATATTGGCGGCCGCGCCGAAGACGACAGCCGGAAGCCAGACCCTGGCCTGCGCCCGAAGGAAACCGGACAGCTCGCCCACGCCGGAGCGGGCCCGCCCGTTGACGCGCATCCTTCCGGTTTCCCTGTCCTCGTCCTGCATCCGCCCACGCCCCGTTTCCGGGCCCAGACCTGACACAAGCCCCTTACCGGACCGCTAACGAGCGGGGGCATCGCAGGGCGAGACGACGCATCACGACGGGCAGGTCTTTCCCCGCGCGGCAGAGCGGACTAGGTTTGGCGCGACCGCCTGCTCATCCGGGAAAGCTGCCCTTGCCCCGCAAACAGACCGAGCCGCGCCCCGGAGCGCCCAGCCTTCTGCGTCGCAGGGTCCCCGCCGCGCGTGGCGGGCTTGCGGCACTCTTCGGCCTCGCCCTGGCCGCGCTGGCGGCCTGTAGCCCTGCCCCGCTGCCGCCGGGCGACCGGATCGCCGACGCCAGCGAGGACCAGAACCGCGCGGTGCACCGCTTCAACGTCGCGCTCGACCGCGCGCTCGTCGGTCCGGCCGCGAATGCCTACGGCGACGTGATCCCGCGCCCCGTGCGGCGGGGCGTCGGCAACTTCGCCTCCAACCTCAGTCAACCGAGCTATGTTCTGAACAACCTGCTGCAGCTGCGCATCGACGACGCGGCGAAGAACACGCTGCGCTTCGCGATCAATTCCACGGTCGGGATCGGCGGTCTCTTCGATCCCGCGACCGCCCTTGGCCTGCCCGCCGAAGTGACCGATTTCGGCGAGACGTTGCACATCTACGGCGTCGGCGAGGGCGACTACCACGTCCTGCCGGTCCTCGGCCCCTCCACGACGCGGGACTCCGTCGGACGCGTCGTGGATTTCGCCATGAACCCGCTGCGCCATGTCGTCGACCCGCCTCAGAGCACGTATCTCCTGGGCGCGCGTGCGCTCGGTGCCATCGGGACGCGGAGCGAGCTTGGCGGCGCGATCGACGACATCTTGTACGGGTCCGAGGACAGCTATGCCGCGCTGCGCTCGCTCTACCTCCAGAACCGCCGCTTCGAGCTTGGTGGAGGCGGGGCCGACCCCTACGCCGATCCCTATGTGGCGGGCGGGGAAACCGGTGTTCCGGAGGCCGGCGCCGACCCCTATCTTGACCCCTACGCGGATCCGTATTTCGACCCATACGCCCCCTAGTGCGAGAGGACCGGTTGACCGGTCCGGAACCGGGGCACGCGACGGCAGGACATCGAAGACATGACAGAAGCGAACGACACGACCAGTTCCGACATGGCGCGCGCAGGACGGCGCCAGTTCCTCGGCGGACTTGCCGCGGCGGTCACGCTTGGCGCGGGCCTGGCTCGCCCCGGCAAGGCCATGGCGCAGAGCCCCGATGAGGCGGCCGCGCTGGTGAACAGGGTCGTCGCGGACGTGCTGTCGATCATCAATTCCGGCCGCAGCGAGGCCGCCATGATCCGCGAATTCGAGGGGATCTTCCGAGAGTACGGCGATGTTCCGACCATCGCCGCTTCGGTCCTCGGCCCGCCGGCGCGCACGGCGACGAGCGGACAGATGAGCGCCTTCTCTTCCGCTTTCCAAAGCTACATGGCGCGCAAGTATGGCCGGCGGTTCCGCGAATTCATCGGCGGCCAGATCACGGTCACCGGCGCGCGGCCCACCTCGCGCTATGTCGAGGTCGCCTCGCGGGTCAGCATCCCGGGCAGGGCGCCCTTCGCCATCGACTGGCGCGTCTGGGACCGCAGCGGACAGAGCCGCTTCATCGATATCCTGATCGAGGGCGTGAGCCTCGTGATCTCGGAGCGCAGCGAAATCGGCTCGATGCTCGATGCCCGCGGCGGCAGCATCGACCGGCTCACGGCGGACCTGCGCAACTTCGGCTAGACGTTCGCCGCCTCAGTTCCGCCCGAGTAGGCCGCCCAGCACTTCCATGAGGATCCGCTCGGCCAGGTCCGGCTGACGCTGGCCGCCGCCCTGAACTTGCGTGCCGCCGGGGAGGTACTCGATCACTTCGGGCTGCCGCGCTTCGAGGGCGGGATCGATCATCGGCAGGGGCCGGGGCGGGAGGTCGGCGTGGATACGCTCCATCGTCATGCGCCAGATGTCGGCCGGCAGGCCACCGCCGGTGACACCCGACAGCGGCGTGTTGTCGTCGTAGCCCATCCAGACGCCCGCAACGTAGTCGGCCGTGAAACCAAGGAACCATGCATCGCGCGCGGCCTGCGTCGTTCCGGTCTTGCCCGCCACCTGCCGGTCGGGAAGCGCCGCGCGCCGCCCCGTGCCGGAAGCCACCGCGACGCTCATCATGTAGGTCAGTTGCCGCGCCGCACCTTCCGAGATGACCCGGTCGCGGAGACCCGACTGCTGCTCGAACATCGGGCGGTCATCGCCGACGATTCGCAGTTCCTGCACGCCGTAGGGCAACACCGCCGAGCCGCCGTTCAGGATACCCGCATACGCCCCCGTCATCTCCAGCAGGGTCGATTCGGAAGCGCCCAGCGCCAGCGCCGGGCCAGCGGCGAGATCGCTCTCGATCCCGAACTCGGCGGCGACGGTGCGCACCAGGTCGCGCCCGACCTCCTCGCTGAGCCGGACCGCCGGAGTGTTGAGCGAGGTCCGGAGCGCGTCGGTCAGCGTGACCTCGCCGTAATACTCGTTGGTATAGTTCGTCGGCGAATAGGGCCCCGAGCCAGGCACTTCGATCGTCAACGGCGCATCGAGGATCATGTCGTCGAAGCGCCAGCCGAGATCGAGCGCCGTGGCATAGACGAAGGGCTTGAAGGCCGAGCCCGTCTGCCGCATCGCCTGGGTGGCGCGGTTGAAAAGGCCCGCGCCCTGCGTGTCGCGTCCGCCGACCATGGCGCGCACCGCGCCGTCCGCGCTCATCACGACGATGGCGGCCTGCGCTTCGGAGCCTTCGCGCACCTGGTTGGCGAAGATCTCGGCCAGCGCGGCCTCGGCGGCTTCCTGCATCTCCGGGTCGAAGGTGGTGCGGATCACGACGTCCTCGGTCGTGTCGCGGGTCAGGAAATCGGGGCCTTCCGACATGATCCAGTCGGCGAAGAAACCGCCGATGTTCTGCTCGGCCGCTTCGGACAAGGTGGCGGGATTGGCCTGCGCGGCCGCGGTTTCCTCGGCGGTCAGGTATCCTTCCTGCTCCATCAGCGCGAGCACCGTCGCCGCGCGCCGCTGCGCACGTTCGAGGTTTCGCGTCGGAGCGTAGTAGGACGGGGCCACGAGAAGACCGGCCAGCATCGCGGCCTGCTGCGGGTTCACCTCGGCGGCGGAGACCCCGAAATAGCGTTGGGCAGCGGCCTCGAAACCGCGCGTACCGGCCCCGAGATAGGCCCGGTTCAGGTAGATCGACAGGATCTCGTCCTTGGAGTAGCGCAGCTCCATCGCGAAGGCGAAGGGCACTTCCTGCAGCTTCCGCCAGATCGTCGTCTCGCGGCAGTCCTGCTCGTAGGTGGTCTCGTTCTCCCACAGCTCCGGGTCGTAGGCGACGCCGAGGCACATGAGCTTGGCCACCTGCTGCGTGATGGTGGAGCCGCCGTGCCCTTCGAGCGGGCCGCGCCCCTCGCTCAGGTTGATGCGGATGGCGCCGGCGATGCCGCGCGGGCTGACCCCGAGATGGCGGTAGAAGCGGCGATCCTCCGTCGCCACGACGGCGTGCACGAGGTGCTCGCTCGCCGTTGCGGGGTCGATCACGCCGCCGAACTGGTCGCCACGCCAGGCAAAGACGTTGCCGTCGCGGTCGAGCATCGTGACCGACCCGCGGGAACGGGCGTCCACCACCTGCGACACGTCCGGAAGCTGGGCGTAGTAGTAGCCCGTCGCAAGCGCGAGGATCAGGGCACCGACCGCCGCGCCGCGCCAGGCAAGCCCCCAGAAGACGCGGAAGACAAGGCGGAAGGCCGCTGCGATCCAGCCGAGCGGACCGCGGGGACGGCGGCGGGCGGCCGCGCGGCGGCGCGGTCTGCGGCCGCCCGAACCGCTGGAGGCGCCCTTGGCGGAGGTGGAACGCTTGGGTGACGCCGCCGCCGCCGCAGTGCGGCGGTCGGCAACGAGGGTGCGTTTGCCCCGTGGGGGCGGCCGGCGTCCCGAACCTGAGCTACTCATGACATCTGCCTTTTTGCCTCGGTCCGGTGCGGTCCCGGCCCTGCCTCTTTTGCGGCAAACATAGGCGCAATCGAGTCGGATGTGGAGGGCCGAAGCCAAAAGGGTCGGTATAGCACTTGCCCAAAAAAACGGCAGATGCCCAGATTTGCGCAAAATTTTTGCAATCTTCCGTTCGAGGCCGTTTCAAACGCTGCCGCCAAGTTGCCCTCACACGGTCCAAGCCCTGACTTGAGCGTCGTGACGTTCCCCCCCGGCCTTCTTCGCCTTCCTGCCGGGAGTGGGGTGGGGACACCATCAACCGGAAGGGTGAAAAACGTGAAACTCATCATCGCAGCAATCAAGCCGTTCAAGCTTGAGGAGGTGCGCGAGGCGCTCACCTCCATCGGCGTGCGCGGCATGATGGTGACCGAGATCAAGGGCTTCGGCTCGCAGTCCGGTCACACCGAGATCTATCGCGGCGCCGAATACGCCGTGAATTTCGTGCCGAAAGTGAAGCTCGAGATCGTGGTGGCCGACGGAATGGCCGACCAGGTGGTCGAGACCATCCAGTCGACGGCCAAGACCGACAAGATCGGTGACGGCAAGATCTTCGTTCTCGACGTGGGCAGCGCAGTGCGCGTGCGCACCGGCGAAACCAACGACGACGCGCTCTGAGCGCGCCTTTCCACGAAAAGGATCACTTCGATATGAACAAGAAATATCTCCTTCCGCTGGCAGCCGTGGCAACTGCCGCGCTCCTGCCGACGATGGGCTTCGCCCAGGATGCGGAAGCCCCTCCGGCCGTGTCCGAAGAGGTCGTCTGGATCTTCAACACGCTGCTGTTCCTCATCGGCGGCTTCCTCGTGTTCTTCATGGCGGCCGGCTTCGCCATGCTCGAGGGCGGCCTCGTCCGCTCCAAGAACGTCACCATGCAGATGACCAAGAACGTCGCGCTCTTCGGTCTTGCGACGATCATGTACTGGCTGATCGGCTACAACCTGATGTACCCGCTCGGCGACTGGGCGATCGAAGGCTACTTCTCGGGCCTCTTCCCGGCCTGGGGCGTGCTCGAACCCGTCTACCTCGCCGATCAGGGCCTCGCCGCTGCTGATGACGCCTCCTACGCGTCGACCGGTTCGGACTTCTTCTTCCAGCTGATGTTCTGTGCGGCGACCGCCTCGATCGTGTCGGGTGCGCTGGCCGAACGGATCAAGCTGTGGCCGTTCCTGATCTTCGTCATGGTACTGACCGGCTTCATCTACCCGCTCACGGCCTCCTGGCAGTGGGGCGGCGGCTGGCTCTCCGAGGCAGGCTTCTCCGACTTCGCAGGCTCCACCGTTGTGCACGCCTGTGGTGCGGCAGCAGCGCTGGCCGGTGCCATCGTCCTCGGCCCGCGTCTGGGCAAGTACAAGGATGGCAAGGTCAACCCGATGCCGGGTTCCAACCTGGCACTCGCCACCCTCGGCATGTTCATCCTGTGGCTCGGCTGGTTCGGCTTCAACGGCGGCTCGCAGCTGGCCATGGGTTCGGCAGCAGACATCGCGGATGTGTCGCGGATCTTCTCGAACACCAACATGGCCGCCGCTTCGGGTGCCGTCGCCGCGCTGATCCTCACGCAGATCATGTACGGCAAGGCCGACCTCACCATGGTGCTGAACGGCGCCCTGGCCGGTCTCGTCTCGATCACCGCCGAGCCTCTGGCCCCGTCGCTGGGTCTCGCGCTCATCATCGGCGCTGTCGGTGGCGTGATCGTGGTGCTGACCGTCCCGATGCTGGACAAGCTGAAGATCGACGACGTCGTGGGCGCCATCCCGGTGCACGGTTTCGCGGGGATCTGGGGCACGCTCGCCGTGGTCCTGACCGGCGGCTACCACGGCGAAGCCGCGCTCGGCACGCAGGTCCTGGGCATCGTCGCCATCGTCGGCACCACCTTCGTCCTGTCGCTGATCGTGTGGTTCATCCTCAAGGCAGTCATGGGCATCCGGGTCTCCGAAGAGGCCGAGATGGCCGGGCTCGACGTCTCGGAGCTGGGCATGGAAGCCTACCCCGAGTTCTCGAAGGGCTGATCGAAACGCTTGCACCCGGGCCGGTCCTCCCTTCGGCCCGGGACAGACTGGAAGGGGCGCTCCGTTCGGAGCGCCCCTTTTTTTGATCGAAGCGCCCGATAGCTTTTTCCGATTGATTTTTAAAATCCCATAGGGTGAACACTCTGCCCTGTCGGACCATATCTGACCTGACAGCAACCCGGAGGTCATCGCATGTCCGACAATGCCGAACGGTCCGAAGCCGGGACCGACACCCAGACGGTCATTCCCGTTTCCGCCAGCGCCTGGCTGCGCGCCCCGGTCGCGCTGACGGTCGAGCGCTGGGTCCTGCTGACCGCGGCGCTCGGCGCGGTGATCCTGATTCTCGTGGCCCTCGACTGAAGGAAACCCAGACAATGACCAGATCAACCATGCCCATGCTGGCCGGAATCGCACTTTCCGCGTGGCTCGCCGCACCGCTTTTCGCCGCGACGAGCGGCAAGACGGATGCCACCGTTTCGACGCTGGCGCCGGGCCAGACGGTCACGCTGGCCGGAACGGTCGAGCGCATCACCGACGAGGACGAATTCCTCCTGCGCGACGCAACCGGGACTGTCCTCGTCTACGTCGGCCCCAACCTGGTGCCCGCGCACACCGGGGAAAGCATCACGGTGTCGGGCTTCGTCGATGACGACGGTCCGCTGGAGATCTACGCCACCGCGATCACGCGCGCCGACGGAACCCGGGTCGAGCTTTCGCACCGCTACTGAGGGGCGGATACGGCAAAGGAAAAGGGCGCCCCGGAAGGCGCCCTTTCGCATATCGTCAGGATGGACCCGCCTCAGACGGCTTCGTCGATCCACTTCTGCAGCGCGGCCTTCGGCGCCGCGCCGATCTTGTTCGAAACGACCTCGCCGCCCTTGAACATGAAGAGCGCGGGAATGCCGCGCACGCCGAGTTGCATCGGCGAGGACGGGTTCTCGTCCACGTTGACCTTCACGATCTTAACGCGGCCGTCGTATTCATCCGACAGCTCTTCGAGGGCCGGGCCGATCTGCTTGCAGGGGCCACACCACTCGGCCCAGAAATCGACGACGACGGGAATGTCCGACTGGCGCACTTCGGCATCGAAGGTCGCGTCGGTGACGGAAACGGTGGCCATTGGCAGCCCTCCTCGGGGGTGTTCATCGGGGGCCGAAAGTAGGTAGCGGCCCTTGCGCAGTCAAGAAGCCCTTGCGCGCGACAATGCTTCGGACACCAGATCGTGCGGCAAGGGCATCAGTGTCGCGTTGCGCGACCACAGGACGGCTGTGGCGATTTCGCGCCCCGGATAGATCGCGCCGAGCATTTCGGCATAGGCCCCCATCTGCCGCAAGATACCCTCGGGAACGCCCTCGGCACTGGCGGGAACCTCGGCGTTGGTCTTGAAATCCACGGCAAGCACTTGCGCCTCGCCCACGATCAGCCGGTCGATCGCACCGAGGAGCGGGACGCCCAGCGCCGCGCTGTCGGCACAAAGCTCCACCTCGGCCAGCGTGCCGGGCGCGAAGACATGGGCCAGATGCGGCGCGGTGAGGACGGCCTCCGCCTCCGCGTAGGCCTCGGCGAGCTCCGCCTCGCCGATATCCGGGGCCTCGAGCCCGGCGATGCGCGGCGCGGCGGCGCGCCATCCGGGCGCGGGAAAGCGCGGCAGGTGTTCGAGCAACAGGTGCACCAGCCGGCCCCGCCGCAGCGCCGCGTCACGTCCGGCGGACCCGGCGCCTTCCGTGAGAATCGCCTTTTCACCGCCCAGATCGGACGGGGAACGCGCCACCGCGTCCCTCGGAACAGGGGCGGCGGCGACCTCGACCCAGCCCGGAATCCCCGGGCGGCCCGGAATTTCCCCGGTCGAGGACGCCCTCGGGCCTGCATGTGGCAGATCCCCGACCTGAAGCCTCAGGCCACCCTCGCCGATGCCCTCCACCGTCAGAGGCGCGGCGCCCAGCGCCTGCAGTCCATCCTCAACGGCGGCATACCAGGTCTTGGTCGTCCCGCTTCGTGCCTTGCCCGCCGCCGCCACGATCAGCCAGCTTTCCGCGCGCGTCAGCGCCACGTAGAGCAGGCGGTTACGCTCTTCCTTCAGGCGCGCGTCGGTCTCGCCCAGCGCCTCGCGGATCGCATCGGTCGCATCGGCCTTCGAGGGCGACCAGCAGACCGTCCCCCCCTGCCCGGCCACCAGCCGGATCGCCTCACGCCGTGGCTGCCACTGACCGCTGTCGGGCAGGATCACCACGGGCGCCTCCAGCCCCTTCGCGCCATGCACCGTCATCACGCGGATCTGCCCCTTGGCCTGCGCGAGGTCGCGCTTGACCGTGACCTCCCCCGTCTCCAGCCAGCCGATGAAGCCGGTCAGGCTCGGCACCTCCATCCTCTCGTAGGCCAGCGCCTGCGCCAGCATCGCGTCGATCCCGTCCTCGGCTTCCGGACCCAGCCGCGCGGCGAGGCGCCGGCGCGCGTCGTGCCGGATGAGCGCGCGCTCCAGCAGGTCGTAGGGCCGCTTGAAATCGGCCTCCTTCCGCAAATCCGACAGCATCGCGTGGGTTTCCGCCCAGGCCCCGCGCTCGCCCGCGCGGGCCCGGAGCGCTTCCCACAGGTAGCCCCTGCGCCCGTGCGCGAGGCGGAAGAGGTCATCCTCGCTCCATCCGCCGATGGGGGACCGAAGGACGGCGGCAAGCGACAGGTCGTCCTCCGGCGTCGCGAGGAAGCGCAGCAGCGCCAGAAGGTCCTGCACGGCGAGCGGTGCGGTCAGCTCGCTCCGGTCGACGCCCGCGACCGGCAGGCCCTTGCGTTTCAGCGCACCGATGATCTGCCGGAACAGCGGCGAGCGGCTCCGCACGAGGATCAGGACATCGCCCGCCTCGACGGCGCGCCGTCCGTCCCGGGTTTCGATTTCGGGGCGCTCGATCTCCAGCATGTCGTGCAGCCGGTCGGCGATGACGGAGGCCAGAACGCTGTACTGGTGATCCTCGTCCACGAGATCGCGCGGATCGTCCCAATCGGGATCCTCGATCTTCTCCGGGGGCGGCACAGGCGGCCAGAGGTCGACGCGGCCGGGTTTGGCCGCGAAGAAGGCCTTGTGTTCCATCCCGTCGCCCGCGCTGAGGTCGGCCCCGGGGCCGCAGACCCTGTCGACAATCCGGAGGATCGCCGGAGAGGAGCGGAAGGAATGCTCGAGCTCTCGGACGGCGAAGGGCAGCCCGATACCGCGGAGGCGTTCCTGGAAATGTTCGCGCATCCGGTTGAACCCCTCGGGGTCCGCGCCCTGGAACGAATAGATCGACTGTTTCCTGTCACCGACGACGAAGATCGTGCGTTGCACATCGGCCCGCGCGCCCTCGCCGGCGGCGAAATCCTCGGCGAGACGCTTGACGATGTCCCATTGCTCGGGGCTGGTGTCCTGCGCCTCGTCCACAAGGATGTGGTCGATCCCGCCGTCGAGCCGGAACAGGACCCATTGCGCGATCCCCGGCGCGCTGAGCAGGCCGCGCGTACGCGAGATCAGGTCGTCGAAATCCAGCCAGCCGCGCGCCGTCTTGGCCTCGGCATAGGCAGGCAGGAAGGCGGCCGCGAAGCGATGCAACGCATGGGTCCGCCGCGCGGTGAGAAGGCCCGCGCGGAGGGGGCGGGCCGCCTCCACGCGAAGGCAGAGATCGACGAAGGCCGCCATCGCGTCCGGGCCGATGGCGTCGCGAACATCGGCATTGCCGATCTTGTCGCCCTTGGCGGCGAAAGGAACCTTCGCGCCCTCGCCGGTCAAGGCAACCTCCTCGAGGTCTTTCAGCGCATCGAGGGTCATCGCCTCCCACGGCATGTCCCGCAGGACACGGTAGGGCTTGGCCTGTTGCTTTCCTTCCGGGTCGAGGCGCGGCCAGACCGCATCGCAGATGTCGCGTTCCTCGCCAGTCAGGACGGCGGCGAGAACACCCTCCTCCGTCAGCCCCGCGTCGATCCCCAGGGCGGCGCAGATCCCGTCCCAGCCCAGCGGCTCGGCCAGCCCCTCCGCCTCGCGGGCGGCGGCGCGGGCGAGGTCGAGAATACCGTCCTCGTCGCCGAGATATGGCACGACCGCGTCGATGGCGTCGCGCCGCGCCGGATCGTCGGCCATCTCGTCCAGGATGTCGGCGATCAGGCGGGCCTGCACGCGCTCGTCGATCTCGGTGAAGCCGGGGCTCACACCGGCCTCCAGCGGAAAGCGGCGCAGGACCGAGGCGCAGAAGGAATGGATCGTCTGGATCTTCAGGCCGCCCGGCGTCTCGATGGCCCGCGCAAACAACGTCCGCGCCCGCGACAGCAGGTCCGGCGTCAGGCTCGCCGTCGGCACGCCGACCAGTGCCAGCGCGTCGCGCAGGTTCTCCGGCGGCATCATCGCCCATTCGCCAAGACGCTTGAACAGGCGGTTCTGCATCTCCATCGCCGCCGCCTTGGTATAGGTCAGGCATAGGATGCGCTCGGGCGGCACTTCCTGCAGGAGAAGCCGCGCCACGCGGTCGGTCAGCACCCGCGTCTTGCCCGAGCCCGCATTGGCCGAAAGCCATGTCGAGACATCCGGCGCGGCGGCCTCGACCTGGGCGCGGGTGGCGTCGTCCATCGGGCTCACGATCCACCTCCCTCGGCGTCGCCCACGGGCAGGAGCACGGCGTCCTCGGTCTCGTCCCATTCGCCGTAGCGCGCGAGCTGGTCGTAATCGCCGCTCCAGCGGACGTTCTTCAACGCTCGGCGCGATGGGTAGCCCTTTGATGGCGAGAGGAAATGCCCGATCAGGCGGCGGAACCCGCCAGTGATCTCCGCAAGGTCCGATGGTGCGGGGTCATGGGCGATGATCTCGGGCTGCGCGCCGAGGCCGATGTAGGCGATGCGCGCAGTCTGGAGCGGCCCTTCCTCTCCGAAGGCGCCCTCCGCCGCCATCGCGGCCTCCAGCCAGAGCTGCTTGGAGAAGGCGCGCTCCTCCTTCTCGGTCGGCGGTTTGCCGGACTTGTAGTCGTAGATCGCGACGCGGCCATCGGGCAGCCTGTCGATCCGGTCGGCCTTGCCCACCAGCGTGACGCCAAGACCCGGAAGGGCCCAGGCGCCCCGCGCCTCGCGCAGCCAGGACGCCGCGAAGTCGCGGCGCTCGGCCTCGGTCGAGAGAAACCAGGGCGCCACGCGGGCCAGCCGCGCATGCCAGAGCCGCCGCGCGGCAGGCCACGGGGCGGCATCCTCCAGCACGGCGTCGGCGATGCGCAGAAGCTCGGCCTCGGCGTCCTTGGGGAGCGTGTCGGGGAAGGCCGCGCAGAAGCGGTCGAGAATATCGTGGAGCGTCGAGCCGCGCCCGGCGGCGTCGGGCTGCGGCCGAAGCGGGTCGAGCGGCCTCAGGCCGAGGACCCTGCGCGCGTAGACGGCGTAGGGGTCGCGGATCAGTGTCTCGACCTCCGTCACGCTGATCTGCCGGGGTCGGGCCGCGACCGGCGGGGCCGGCGCCGGTCGCGGTGCGGCGGGCACGTGCGCCGCGGGCCGCAGCACGGCCTCGGCTAGGGCGATCCAGCATTCCCCGCGATTTCGCATCTGCTCGAGCGCCGCCTTGGAGGTCTCGCTCGCCCCTTCGAGCAGGTTGGTGATCCGGTTCAGCCAGCGGGACGCGACCGTGTCCGTCTCGGCATCGCGCCGGGCGCGGCAAATCCAGACCTCGGGCGCGGCGATGGCCTGCTGGAAATCATGGGCCGACAGACCGATCACCCGGTCGGGCAGCCTCAGCCCGGCGGTGTCGCGCAGTGGACGGTTCAGCCAGGGGTCGGCCTTGGGCGCGGCGGGCCAGGCCCCTTCGTTCAGACCGGCGAGGATGAGGAGATCGGCCCCCTGAACCCGCGCCTCCAGCGTGCCCCAGACCTGGATCAGCGCGTGAGGACGCAGCACGGAACGCGCCTCGCGGTCGGCCGCGAGCGCCGTGAAGAAATCGGCGTAGTCACGGGCGTTCATCAACCCGCCCGATCCGGCCTCGACCGTCAGATCGGAAACGAGTTTCGCCGCCGCCTCGCCCGCGTCCTTGTCGTAGAGCCCCCCCGAGCCGTCCTGCCCAGGCCCTGCCGCAAGCGCCTCGGCCATGGCGACATGCGCCGCGACGCGATCCGCGAAGGGAAGCGGCGCGGTATGGCGCGGCCCGAGGAGCACGGAGGCCACCCACCCGGCCCAGGCCAGCGCCTCGTCCCGGTCCGCCCCGGTCCGCGCGGCTGCCCAGTCCGCAAGCGTCGCCGGCACCGCGAAGGCGACGCGACCGCGCAACGCATCCAGCTCGAACTCGCGGGAGAACCGCAGATGCGGCCCCCGCTCCACCCCGCTGTGGCACAGCGGATGGGAAAGGAGTGCCACGAGCATTTCCGCATCCATCGGCCCGCACTGCGCCTCCGCCACCATGCGCAGGAAGCGTCCGGGCGTCGTGAGGCCGAGGGGTTCGCCACCGCTGTCGTCCGGCAGGATGCCCCAGCGGTCGAGCGCTGCGGCGACCTGCCTGGTCAGAACGCGGTCGGGACTGACGAGCGCGGCGCGAATGCCCCGTTCGGCCGCCTCGCGCAGGCCGAGCGCGATGGCCGTGGCCTCGGTCTGCGGGCTCGGCGCCTCGAGAAGGGTCACACGGGCCAGTGCATCCGGCAGATCGGCGAGCTTCGGACCCTCCTCGCGCCACTGGTCGGTGACGGGCGCGGGGCGGAGGGCGAGCGACACCATCGCGTTGCGCGCCGCGCTGGCGGGTTCCATGGCGGGCGCCCATTCGGGAATCTCGGCCGGCGCGAGGCCCGCGGCCTCCGCCACGCGGGCCAGGCGGTATTGCGGATGGTCCTCGCCGCCAAGCCCGGCCCGCCGCCGTTCATCGAGCAACCGGGCCCAGATCTCTTGCGGCATGTCGCGATCGAGCCCCGGCAGCACGACCGCGCCCTGCGGCAGCCGCGCGACCGCCTGCATCAGCCGCGCCGTCGCCCCACGAGACCCGGTCGACCCCGCCACGATCACCGGATGTTCCGGCGGCGCCTCGGCCCATTGCCGCGAGAGGCGGTCGACCAGTTGCGCCTGCCGCGCCTCGCCCGTCAGCGCGGCATCGGCGCCGAAGAATTCCTCCACCACGGCGAGCACCGCCTGCGAGCGCGCCCAGTGGCGCGACTGCGTCCCCATGTCGAGCGCTGCGATCATCTCGGGTGTCACCCGCTCCTCGAACATCTCGCCCATGAGATCGGCAAGGCTGTCGGCCAGCGGATAGATGGCGGCGCGCGGCGCAAGCTCGGGGTCGGAATCGATCAGGCGCCGCACGAGGTCGGCCAGTTTCAGCCGGAGGCGCAGGGGCGGCATCGCGGGCGGCAACCCGGCCAGGTCCCCCGCCTCGGACAGCGCCGCGACGGTACGGATGCGCGGCAGGAACCCCGCCCCGCGCGCGAGGTAGAGCGCCTGCAAGCGCCGTTGCATCCGGGCATTGGCGACATGAACCTCGACCCGTGCGATGGCCTCGGGAGGCTGGCCCTCCAGACGCGCGTCGAGACCCGCGATCAGCGCGGCGCAGAAATCGACGCCGAGGGCCGTGGCGAAGATGCGCGGCGTGACCGCCGGCTCAAAGATCCGCGTCATGGCCCAGCATCTCCTCGGCCGCGGTGATGCCGCCCGGATGGCCCACATCGGCCCAGCGCCCCGCGTGCATCATCCCGAACAGCCGCCCTTCGCCGCGCATCTCCTCCCAGGTGTCCCGGAGCGGGAAGATCCGCGCCGGATTGGCCGCGATCCGCGCCGGGTCGATGACCTGCGCCCCCACGTAGACCGCGCCATCGGGGCCCTTGTCCCACACGAGGCGCCCGTCTCCGCCGCGCGCGAAATCGCCGCCACCCTGCCGCCCGACAGCCGCGCCGCGTGGCACGAGCGCCAGCAACGCCTCCATCCTTTCGGGGTCCCACACCCGGACAAGCGCTGCGAGCGGCGCCTCCCCTTCCCATACCGCGTCGGCATTGAGCGTGAAGAGCGGCCCCTCCCCGAGGACGGCAAGGGCGTTCTTGATGGCTCCGCCACTGTCGAGGATGTCGGGGCTTTCGTGCAGGACATGGACGTCGGGTGCGTGCACGCGCAGCCAACCGGTCAATGCCTCCGCCCGGTAATGCGCGTTGACCGCAATGGGACCGGCACCGCCGGCCCGTGCCGCGGCGAGCGCGTGGGCGATGAGCGGCATGCCCGCCACCTCGATCAGCGCCTTGGGCCGGTCGCGCGAAAGCTCTCCCATCCGGGTGCCGAACCCGGCGGCAAGGATCAGGCAAGGCAGGCTCATGCCGCCGCCTCCGGCCACTGCGCCGTGTGCGCCAGCAAATCGAGGACGAGCGGGCCGAGCGCCGCGAGCCGCGGATGCCCCGCCGCGCGGGCGAGGAGCGTCCGGGTCCGCGGGATGAACCGCGCATAGGACGGTCGCCCCCGTTCCACTGCAAGGCGGCGGAATATGCCCAGAACCCGCAGATTGCGCTGCAACGACAGGAGGTCGGTTCGGAACGCCATCTCCTCCACGTTGACCCCGCGGGCCGCGGCATAGGCGGCAACGAGGTCCCGGCGCCATGTCTCGGGCACCTCGCGCCGCGGGTCGTCGAGCAGCGACGCGAGGTCGTAACCATCGGGCAGGAGCAGCGCGTCCTGGAAATCGAGAAGGCCGATCCGTGCGAGACCGGCCTCTCCCGGTCTCCACATCAGGTTGTCGCCATGCACGTCGCGGAGCGAGAGGACACTTGTCCCGGAAATCGCCGAAAGCTGCGCGATCAGCGCCGCGCGAAGCTCGGGCCACAGCGTGTCGGCGCCCCGCAGCGCCTCGAAGGTCAGCCGCGTCATCTCGGCCATTCCGACGGGATCCGGCCGCTCGAGACCCTCGGGCGGCGTGGCTTGCGCGACATGGGCCAGGACCCCGACGGCCGCGCCGTAGGCGTCCCTCGCCGCCGGATCGGCGATATCGAGCAACCGCGAGAGAGGGAGCTGGCCCAAGTCCTGCAGAAGCATCAGTCCCGCCTCCGGATCGACCGCCATCTCGGCCGGCGCGGCCAGGCCCTGCGCCCGGAGCCACGCACCGATGTCTCGGAACGCATCGAACTGTCGGCGCGCCACGTCCGAGGTGGCGACCGGCGCCGCCATCAGGATCGCCGTGGCCCCGTCGCCCCGGCGGAGCCGCAGGTAGGACCGGTCCGAGGCATCGGCATCGATCGGCAGACCCTCCGCCCCCGACCAGCCCGCAGCGGCGAGAAACGCGTCCCGCGCCGTCATGCATCCGCCCCCTTCAGGAGCGGTGAAAGCCGTTCGGCCAGCGGGTTGCCGGGGCGCGCCCACAGCGTCAGCGACCTTGCGTCCTCCTCGCCGCGCGGATCGGGAGAAAACCGCAGGAGCACCGCCGCCTCGGGCCAGTCGGGCGCCAGTCGCTCGGGCCATTCGACGAGGCACCGCGCCTCGTCCATGGCGAGATCGAGGCCCAGCTCCCGGATCTCGCCGGGTCCCGACAGGCGGTAGAGATCGGCGTGCCAGATCTCGCCGGTCTCCGTCTCGTAGGCCTGAACCAGCGTGAAGGAGGGGGACGGGATGTCCTCGGCCGCGCCGGCGGCACCCAGCGCATGACGGATGAAGGCGCGCGCGAAATGCGTCTTGCCGGCGCCGAGATCGCCCGAAAGCAGGAGCGTGTCGCCCGGCCTCGTCGCCTCGGCCATGCCGGCGGCGAGGGCGTCGGTGTCCTCCGTCGAGCCAAGCCCGCAACGGACCCAAACAGCCCAGCCGGGTGGCGCCGGCCAGCCGTCCGAAGCGGCATCATGCGGGAGGGTCGGGGACATCATGATGCCGAGTCTAGCCTAGGGATCGGCCGCCGCAACCGTCCTCAGGCGGCGCCTTCCCCACGGCCGGACGCAACCGGGCCCGCCGGCTCCAGATCGGTGCGGGCCGGCCCCCTGTCCGGGAGCCAGGCGGACAGGGGGTCGTCGTGGCCTGCATCGCTGCTCAGGAACCAGACGATCGTGTGCCCGCCCTTCAGCGGGGCGACCCGGCACAGCGCCTCGCCACCGGACCGCGCAATCACGGACTCCGACCAGGCGGCGCGATCGGTCTCGTGCTGGGCGAACTGGCGGATGTCACCCCAAAGACCGGTTGGCTCGAACGCGGCCTCCCAGCGCCGGGTCGCCTCGATCAGCGAGGTCGCCGGACCGCTGCCATTGCCCCGCCACATCGCGTTGTAGGCGGCGTTGGTGCGAAGAACCCGCCCCTCGCGGTCGAAAACGGCAAAGGCCGCGGCCATGTCGTCCAGCACCGAGCGGTCGAGGTCGAGGTCGGCACGGAACCGGCGCGTGACGGACATTTCGTGGCTGATGTCCTCGAACATGAACGCCACCGCCCCGTCGGGATGGGGCCGGCCGGTGACACGCAGGCTCTCGCCCCCCGGCAGCGTCCAGAGCTCGTGATAGGTGCCCTTCTCGGCGCCTTCCTCCAGCCGCGCGATATCCTCGCGCCAGCTGTGGTAGTCGCGTGGCTCCGGCATCCGGCGCCGCTCGCGGAGCTGGTCGAGGAAGGCGCGCAGCGTCGGGCGCTGGCTGAGGTAGCCCGGCTCGAGCATCGAAAGGGCGACGAGGGCGGGGTTGAACATGACAAGCTCGCGCCTGCGGTCGAAGACGGCCAGTCCGATCGGCAGGGACGCGAAGGTCTTGGACAGCGTCTGGACGAACTCGCGCAAGGCCGCCTCGGCATCGACAAGCCGGTCCACGGGCCGCGCGCTGTAGTATACGGTGCCGTCCCCCAGAGGCATCGCGGCGACCTCGAACCAGAGCGGCCTGGTGCGATCGGGCAGGGCCACGCTGCAGCGCCGGAGGCTCCCCTCGGCGGGGTTGGGGACAAGCTGATCCCCGAACAGGGCCGGCAAAGGCCAGCCGACCTCGTCGCCCGAGCGTCCCGTGACCTGCGCCGCGAGATCGAGATAGGGCGGATTGGCCCAGATCACGCGATGGTCGTCCGTTTCCTTCCACTGCACGGCCGCCGAAAGCTTCAGCGCGCGGCGCAGCGCCTCGGCTTCCTCCTGCAGGGCATCGAGCGCACGGACATCGACCATGCGCCGGCCCCCGGTCTCGTCGGCCGGGGTAACCGTGACGCTCAGGCGATCCTGCAGGACACGGCCCGCCACGGCCAGGGCGTCGGGCCCGAGGTAACCGACAAGGAAGAAGGCCTGACCGCGCCGGAACAGCGCCGTCATTCGCGCGGGCAGATCGGGATGCAGCACCGAGAGCGCCTCGGTCAGGGTGGCGAAGGCGTTGGCGGGGTCCGTGCCGGAGCCGAGGAAGGCATCGTCGCGCTCGGTGCCGGACAAAAGGTGGCCGTCGCGGAATTCGTAGACGCGCGGCAGATCGAAGGCGGTGTCACAGCCGAACGGGTCGGTATCGGCGGTCAGCGGAACGGGCATTGTCCCGGGTCGCGCGCGCGCCGCAGCGCGTTGCAGATACCCCGTCAGCACAACCGCAGCCGCTGCGGAGAGCAGACTGATCGCCGCGAACAGAACATATGCAACGCCTTCGGTCAGGTTCATCCCCGCCCTCCGAGCCGCCCCAAACTCCGCGCCGTCACCCCAGCAATGCAGTCAATGCGTTAACGGGTCGTTAACGGGCCGTTAAGAATGGTGAAGACGGGACGCGGCCCGCCGTCGCAGGTGGCTCAGACCGCGATGGGCTGGTTTTCACCAAGCGGGGCGTTCGCCTCATCCTCGAGAAGACCGATGGCCTCGTGCGGCCAGATCACCTCGACCCGCGCGCCCCCCTTCTCCTCCATGTCTTCCTGGGCGAGGAACGGGTCCGACGCATTGAAGAAGGCGACCGTCGCGCCCGACCGCTCCAGAAGCGTCTTGGCGATGAACAGTCCAAGGCCCATCCCCTCGTAGCCCGGTCGCGCCATGTCCGGCGCTCGCGACCGGCGGCGCAGGAACGGATCGCCGAGCCGCCCGAGCATGTCCTGCGGGAACCCCGGGCCATCGTCGGTAATGACAAGCCGGATCGTTCCCGCGCTCCAGGTGCCGTCGATCCAGACGGTGCCCTCGGCGAAGTCGACGGCGTTCTGCACGAGATTGCGGAGCCCGTGGATGATCTCCGGTTTGCGCCAGACGATGGGTTGTCCCTCGGGCGCGCCCTCGCCGGCGGCGAAGTCCATCTCGATCAGCACGCCCCGGTCCGCGTGGGGTTCGGCCGCCTCGCGCACAACCGCGCCGAACGGGGCCGAGCGCATGTGGAGGTCATCCTTCCCGGCCCGTCCCATGGAGCGCAGGATATCCCGGCACCGGTCCGCCTGCTGGCTGATGAGCATGGCGTCTTCCGCCAGTTGCGGCTGCCCCTCGAGTTCCTCGGCCAGCTCGGTCGAGACCAGCTTGATCGTGGCAAGCGGCGTGCCCAGTTCGTGCGCCGCCGCCGCCACCACACCGCCGAGGTCGGTCAGCTTCTGCTCGCGGGCCAGCGCCATCTGCGTCGCCAGCAGCGCCTGGCTCATCGAATGGCTTTCCTGGGTGATGCGCCGGGCATAGGCCGACAGGAAGATGATCCCGATGGCGATCGAGATCCAGAATCCCAGGATGAACAGGTCCGGCAGTTGCAGAACCTCGCCGGTCGTCAGCGTCAGCGGAACGTGGAAATAGGCGAGAAGCGAGATCAGAACGATCGCCAGCGCACCGAGGATTGTCGTCGAACGCATCGTCAGCGCCGTGGCCGAAATGGTCACCGGCGCGAGAATCAGAAGCGCGAAGGGGTTGTTGAGTCCCCCGGTCAGAAACAGCAGGAACGACAGCTGCGCGAGGTCGAACAGCAGCGTCAGCATCGCGTCCCGGTCGCTCAACCGCTGGTTCTCGGGGAAGATCGACATGGCGATCAGGTTCGAGATCACGCTCGCCCCGATGGCGAGAAAGCACAGGCCAAGCTCGACCCGCAGCCCCAGATAGAAACTGGCGATGACGACGGTCGCGGTCTGGCCGAGGATCGCCAGCCAGCGCAGCACGAGAAGCGTGCGCAGCCGAACCCAGTCGCTGCGCGTGTCCTGGCGCACAAGCTCGAGGGCGGGATCTATGAGGCCGGCCATCAGGGGCGTTCCGTCGCAGTTGGTGGATCGTGAATTGATAGGTCCGCACGCCTAGGTATTCAACGTTGCAGTCGCCGCGAACGGAGCCCGACACCGTGACACGCCTTTACGCCCTCGCATCGGTCGCCCTCATCGGTATCCTTCTGGCTGGCGTCGGCCTGGCGCTGTGGCTTGGCCGTTCCGACCCGTCCGAGGACATTTTCGCCCAGTGCCGGACAAGCGTCGTCGCCGGCGGAAGCGCCGAGATCGGCGGGCCGTTCACGCTGGTATCCGAGACCGGCGAAACCGTGACCGACGCGGATGTCATCACGCAGCCGACGTTGCTCTACTTCGGCTACACCTTCTGCCCGGATGTCTGCCCTCTGGACACAGTGCGCAACGCCGAGGCGGTGGCGATCCTGGAAGAGCGGGGCATGATGGTGCAGCCGGTGATGATCACCGTCGACCCGGAACGTGACACGCCGGAGGTGATGGACGACTTCACCGCCAACATCCATCCGCGGATGCTGGGCCTCACCGGCACGCCCGAGCAGACCGACGCCGCCGCGCGCGCCTACCGGGTCTACTACCGGATCAATCGCGACGGCGACGACCCCTATTACCTCGTGGATCATTCCGCCTTCGCTTATCTCGTTCTCCCGGACTATGGCTTCGTCGAGTTCTTCAACCGCGACGTCACTCCGGCCGAGATGGCCGACATAACGGCATGCTACGTCGAGGCCGCGGCCGCCGCGAACTGACGGCTGCGCGCCCTTCGGTCGAAAAAGGCCCCGAAGACCGGGCGTTTGGCCGACACAACCTACACGCGACAAATTGACCCCCGTCTCCCTTGCTCTATAGAGTTGTGGAGGAAACGACCGGAGGAGACGCCCGTGAGCCAGGAACGCACCTTGAGGGATATCGGACCCGACAAGTCCCTCCTGCTTGTCGACGACGACGAGCCCTTTCTGCGTCGCCTCGAACGCGCGATGGAGAAGCGCGGTTTCGAGGTGGAGGCGGCAAGCTCGGTCACCGCGGGCAAGGCCATCGCAACGGCGCGTCCCCCGGCTTATGCCGTCGTCGACCTGCGGTTGGAGGACGGCAACGGGCTCGACGTGGTGGAAACCCTGCGGGAGAAGCGTCCCGACAGCCGGATCGTCGTGCTGACGGGCTATGGCGCCATCGCAACCGCGGTCGCCGCGGTGAAGATCGGCGCGACCGACTACCTGTCCAAGCCCGCCGATGCCAACGACATCACCGCCGCCCTTCTCGCCGACGAGGAAGAGATGCCGCCGCCGCCGGAAAACCCGATGTCGGCCGATCGCGTGCGTTGGGAGCATATCCAGCGCGTCTACGAGTTGTGCGACCGCAACGTGTCCGAAACGGCGCGGCGGCTCAACATGCATCGCCGGACGCTGCAGCGCATCCTCGCCAAGCGCAGCCCGCGCTGACACGCCGGCCCCGGAGGTCCGGCCAGGTGTTTGGGCGGGACCCCAAGTAAGGAGCGTGCACCATGCGCCTTGTAGCTCTGCTGTTGATCGCCGTGACCGCGGTCTCGGCCTGTGTCGGCACGCCGGAAGAGCCTGAATTGCCGCCCTTCACGCTCGATGGAAACGGGATAGAGCCGACCATCTCGCGTCTCAGGATCGACTTCGGCCGGGCACAGGTCGGCGTGATCGACACGGTCTCGCGTCTCTTGCGGGAACAGCCCGCCGAGATCACCACGATCGCCGAATGCGGCGCGGGCCCCATGACGGTCGCGCGCTGGCAGAACGGCCTCGCGCTCAATTTCGTGGACCAGGATTTCCGGGGCTGGGTCTCCTCCGACCCGGCGCTTCCGGTTGCGGGCGGCTTCACGCCCGGAACGGCACGGGTGGCGATGCCGCAGGTGAGCTTCCAGGTCACCTCGCTCGGCAATGAGTTCAACGTCGGACCGGTCAGCGGGCTTCTCGATCCGACCGAGACGGAAATCCAGATCATGTGGTCAGGCGCGACCTGCTTCTTCCGCTAGGAGGACGGCCGGCGGAACCCGCCCGATGAAGGTGCGGACCCGCAGCGTAGTGAATGCTGGCGAGTAACCCGCGGCCCCGTGACGAACCGCCCGGCGTCGCACAGGTCTTGTTTCAGTCTGGCGGCCCGCATCCCGGCGTAGACTTCGGCATCCCGTGCATCAGTGGAAGCAGTCCGCCACCCCGGACCGAAATCTCGCCACGCAAACGCAACACGATCGCGCCCGCCCCCGGCGTCATCCCAGGGACACCGGGAGGCCGCGCCCGCTTGTTGCACGCCGCCTTAGCGAAGGTCGTAGCCGAGACGCATCCGGCCAGAGCCGCGCGGCCCGGCGAGACGTCCCGTCACGGGCTCGAACCCGCGCGAGCGGTAGTAGACGATCGCACCGGAATTGGCCGCCGCCAGATCGGCGATCAACCAGCGGTAACCCAGCCTCCGGGCTTCGGCCCGCGTCACCTCGAACAGCGCCGAACCGACGGCGATGCGCTCTGCCCCCTCTGCCGTGAAGGTCGCGATTTCGGCAAGCGCCCGCTCGGGACCCGCCTCGATCCACTGGACGCCGAGAACCGCGCCCTGCCCGGTCTCGACGACCGTCCAGACGCTTCGCGGCTGGGTCATCGCGCGGCGGATGTCCACCGCGGCGCGCTCCGTTCCAAGCCCCTTCATCAACAGGGAGATGTCGCGGGCATGGGCGGGCATGGCGGCCCGTGCGATACCCGGCATCACAATGCCGCCAGAAGGGCCGCGTGGCGTGCGGTGAACTCCGCTCTCACCTCCGCCGGGGGACGCAACCGCAGCGTGAGCCCCGCCACCAGCGCGGCGTCGGGACGACCGAAGAAACGGTCGGCCTCCGCTTCCGCGAACCCCGCGAGTTGAACCGCCTCGAGCCAGGCCGAAACCCGGTCGGCCCGCTTGATCGCCTGCTTGACCGTCTTTGGCAGGACCGCCGGCAGGCCGAAGCGCAGGTGGATCGCCGCGGAAAGGCGTGCGTCGAGTTCGCCGTAGCCGGGGCCGACGGCCGCCTTCACCGGCGAGATCATGTCGCCGATCACGTATTCAGGTGCGTCGTGAAGAAGTGCCGCAAGCCGCCATTTCACCGGCGCGCCCGGCTGCATCCTGACGTGGATCTCCTCGACCAGCAGCGAGTGCTCGGCCACGGAATAGGGGAAGTCGCCTCGCGTCTGCCCGTTCCAGCGCGCGACGAAAGCGAGACCGTGGGCGATGTCCTCGATCTCGATGTCGACGGGTGTCGGATCGAGCAGATCGAGTCGTCGGCCGGACAGCATCCGCTGCCAGGCGCGGGGCGGGGCTTTGGGCATGGCCGTGCTCCGGGGATTGGCACCGGTTCGCCTTGTATCACCTGTTCGGGAACGGGCCAGCCCCGCCATGGGCGGCAAAGGCGGGAAAACCCGACCCGGCAGGGCCGGGAAATCGCTGGCCCCAAGTGACGGGGGCGGGCTAGCCTCTGTCCATCGTGCCAAGACCGGAGAGGAGGACGAGATGACCGACAAGACCGCAGGCGGAAAGAAGCCGCCAGTCGAGGGTGGCAACACCGCAGCCCCCACCAAGGGCGGCGGCAAGCCGATGCCCGGCAAGGGCAAATAAGCCGGCCACCACCACGGACAGGACCGGACCACCCGCTTGGTGGCCCGGTCCTTTCTCGATGGGTCCGTCGCTTGGGATTGCCCCCACGGTCGCGCCGGCCTTGATCGGCTCGACGATCGCATTCAGGGTTTCCGGCCCGTCCCATGCGAAATGCGCGGCGACCTTTCCCTCACCCGCCGGGACAGGCCCCGCGCGCGGGTCGCTCCGGGTACCGGCGACGGCACCGCGCAGCTTTGTGGGCCCCGACATGTCGAGCCACCTTGGGTTGTGATCGGCCGTCGCCTGGCGCGACCGGGCCGTCATTTCCACGACAGGGATCAACGCTTCACCCCGCGTGGCATTGCCGCATCGCGGCGCCGGTGCTAAGTGCCCGGCAACCGATTGCCTATTCCGAGGACAGATCCCGTGACCGACTACATCGTGAAGGACATCGCGCTCGCCGATTTCGGCCGCAAGGAACTGGACATCGCCGAGACGGAGATGCCGGGGCTTATGGCGCTCCGCGAGGAATACGGTGCATCGAAGCCGCTCAAGGGCGCGCGCATCGCCGGGTCGCTCCACATGACGATCCAGACCGCCGTCCTGATCGAGACGCTGGCGGAGCTTGGGGCCGACGTGCGCTGGGCATCGTGCAACATCTTCTCGACCCAGGACCACGCCGCCGCCGCCATCGCGGCCGCCGGCATCCCCGTCTTCGCCACGAAGGGCGAGACGCTGGAGGAATACTGGGACTACGCAGACCGCATCTTCCACTTCGAGGAAGGCGGCGCGAACATGATCCTCGACGATGGCGGTGACGCGACGCTCTACGTCCTGCTCGGCGCGCGGGTGGAAGAAGGCGAGACCGACCTGATCGAGGTTCCCACCTCGGAAGAGGAAGTCGCACTCTTCAACCAGATCAAGAAGCGGATGAAGGAAAGCCCCGGCTGGTTCGTGAAGCAGCGCCACATGATCAAGGGCGTGACCGAGGAAACCACCACGGGCGTTCATCGCCTCTACCAGATGATGGAGAAGGGCCACCTGCCCTTCCCGGCCATCAACGTGAACGACAGCGTCACGAAGTCGAAGTTCGACAACAAGTACGGCTGCAAGGAATCGCTCGTGGATGGCATCCGCCGCGCCACCGACACGATGATGGCCGGCAAGGTCGCCGTGGTCTGCGGCTATGGCGACGTCGGCAAGGGTTCGGCGGCGTCGCTCCGCGGTGCCGGTGCCCGCGTGAAGGTGACCGAGGCCGACCCGATCTGCGCCCTGCAGGCGGCGATGGACGGCTACGAGGTGGTGCTCCTGGAGGACGTGGTCGGCTCGGCCGACATCTTCATCACCACCACCGGCAACAAGGACGTGATCCGCATCGAGCACATGCGCGAGATGAAGGACATGGCCATCGTCGGCAACATCGGCCACTTCGACAACGAGATCCAGGTCGCCGCGCTGAAGAACCACAAGTGGACCAACATCAAGGACCAGGTGGACATGATCGAGATGCCCTCGGGCAGCCGGATCATCCTCCTGTCCGAGGGGCGCCTCCTGAACCTCGGCAACGCCACGGGGCACCCGTCTTTCGTGATGTCGGCCTCCTTCACCAACCAGGTCCTCGCGCAGATCGAGCTGTGGACGAAGGGTGAGAACTACGAGAACAAGGTCTACGTCCTTCCCAAGGTGCTCGACGAGAAGGTGGCGCGCCTTCACCTCGGGCGGATCGGCGTGAAGCTGACGCAGCTTTCGAAGGAGCAGGCCGACTATATCGGCGTGCCGGCGGACGGGCCCTTCAAGCCCGAACACTACCGCTACTGATGCGCGTCGTTCTCTACGGCCTCGGCGCGGTGGGCGGCACGATCGCCGCCGCGCTTGCCAATGCGGGCGTTGAGGTTGCGGGCATCGCCCGTGGCGCGATGCTGGAGGCGCTGCACGACCGCCCCCTGCGCCTGCGCCATCCGGGTGGAGAGATCGTCGTCACGGTGCCCTGCTTCGGGACACCGGCCGAGGTCGACTTCCGCCCCGACGATCTCATCTGCCTGACGATGAAGTCGCAGGATACCGAGGCCGCGCTACTGGAACTGCGGGCCGCGGGCGTTCGGAATCAGGCCATATTCTGCCTGCAGAACGGGATCGCGAACGAACCCCGCGCGCTTCGGTTCTTCCCGAATGTCCATGGCGTCACGGTGATGACCCCTGCCGGCTACGCCGAACCGGGAGAGGTCCTGTGCCACGGGACGCCGAAGCTCGGCATGTTCGACATCGGGCGTTTCCCCTCCGGCTCGGATGATGCGGACCGAGCGCTGGCGGACGCATTCGACCGGGCGGGGATGGCGGGCTTCGTCCATGAGGACGTCATGTCGAGCAAGCGCGGCAAGCTTCTGCTCAACCTCGGCAACGCGCTCGAGGCATCGCTCGGACGCGGGACGGAGCGCGGCGACTGGCCCGCTCGTGTGCGGACCGAGGCAGAGGCGGTGTTCCGCGCGGCGGGCCTTGCATGGGACGACGTGGGCATGGACGCGCCACGCCGGAAGGAACTCATGCAGATGGGCGACATCCCGGGCGAGGCGCGTTTCGGCGGCTCGACATCGCAGAGCCTTCTGCGGGGGACGGGGCGGGTCGAGACGGATTATCTCAACGGCGAGATCGCCTGGCTCGCCCGGATGCACGGGATGGAGGCGCCGGCCAACGCGTTCCTTGCGGACCTCATGGACCGGATCGCCGCCAGCGGGGCCGGTCCGGGTTCGCTGAGCCTCGCCGATCTGGATGCAAGGTTCGCCGCATGGGAGCGCGGAGAGGCGCCGGCAACCCCTTCCTGAGCCGGCGGCGACGGTCGCACGCGGAACGGTTCATGTCGGCGGCGAAGGCGACGGGCAATATCCGGCGACCGATGATCCGACGGCATCGCACGGGAGGCCGGACATGGAACGCACCGTCACGTTTACCCAGATGAAGGACGGCACGAAGGAGGAGTACGAGTTGCTCCACGAGCTCGAGAAGCCGTTCCTCGCGCTGACCGCCGACCGGGTTCTGGACGAATTGCGGCGGCAGGAGCACGTCACGCTCGAAGGCTATCGGATCACGCGGCTGGAGCATGGTCTGCAATCGGCGACGCGGGCCGAACGCGACGGGGCGGACGTGGACTGGATCGTCGGCGCGCTGCTGCACGACATCGGCGACGGGCTGGCGCCCCAGAACCATGACCGGATGTCGGCCGAGGTGATCCGGCCCTTCGTCCGCTGGGACGTGGCCTGGGTGGTCGAGCATCACGGGATCTTCCAGATGCTCTACTACGCGCATCACTACGGCTGGGACCGGAACGCGCGGGACCGTTTCCGCGACCATCCCTGTTTCGACAGTTGTGCGGCCTTCTGCGAACGCTGGGACCAATCGAGCTTCGATCCCGATTACGACAGCCTGCCGCTGTCTCATTTCGAGCCGATGGTGCGCGAGGTCTTCGGGCGAAAAGCCTACGACCCGGACGTGATCCGCGAGGGCCATGTCTCGGCCCTCACGGCGTGAGCGGCCTCAGCGGCCGAAGGTGTCGCGCAGGATCGCGTCGAGTTCGGCCGCGTCGGTCTGCGTGAAGGCGTCCGGCCGGTCGCTGTCGATGTCGAACACCCCGATCAAGGCGCCCGTAGCGTCGCGAACGGGGATGACGAGCTCGGACCTCGTCGAGGACGAGCAGGCGATGTGGCCCGGGAAGGCCTCCACGTCCGGGACGAGCTGCGTCTCGCCGGTGCGCGCGGCCGCCCCGCAGACGCCACGGTCGAACGGGATCACGAGGCAGCCGTGGCCGCCCTGGTAGGGCCCGATCTTGAGAAGCCCCGGCTCGGTGACACGGTAGAAGCCGGTCCAGTCGAAACGGTCATCGGCATGGTGGATCTCGCAGGCGAGCGTGGCCATGAGCGCGACGATGTCGGTCTCGCCCTCGGTCAGCGCGGCGGCTGTCTTTCTCAGGTCGGCGTAATCGGCCCTCATGTCGGCACCTTTGGCTGGAGGCAGGAGCGAGGGGTTTTCCACCCCTCGCGCTCCCCGGAGCGTATTTCGGGAAAGATGAAGGGGTCAGGTCCGTTCGATGGCGATGGCCGTGCCTTCACCGCCGCCGATGCAGATGGCGGCGACACCGCGCCGGAGGCCGCGGGCCTCGAGCGCATGGAGAAGCGTCACCATGATGCGCGCGCCTGAGGCGCCGATCGGATGCCCCAGCGCGCAGGCGCCGCCATTCACGTTCATCTTCTCGCGCGGAACGCCAAGCTCCCGCATGAAGGCCATGGGAACCACGGCGAAGGCCTCGTTCACCTCCCAGAGGTCGACGTCGTCGACGCTCCAGCCGATGCGATCGAGCAGCTTACGGGCGGCGGGGACCGGAGCCGTGGGGAAGAGCGACGGCGCCTGCGCGTGGGAGGCATGGCCGAGGATCCGGGCGCGGACCTTCAGCCCCTTCGCCTCCGCGGCCGCGGCGCGCGCGAGGACCAGCGCCGCGGCGCCGTCCGAGATGGAGGAGGAATTGGCGGCCGTGACCGTGCCGCCCTCGCGGAAGGCGGGCTTCAGCTGCGGGATCTTCTCGGGGCGGGCCTTGCCCGGCTGTTCGTCGACGGCGATCCGCGTCTCTCCCTTGCGGGACTTCACCGTCACCGGCGCGACCTCGGCGTCGAAGGCGCCGGTCTCGATGGCGGCGAGCGCGTTCGAGAGCGACCCGAGCGCGTAGTCGTCCTGCTGGGCGCGCGTGAACTGGAAGGCCTCGGCGCAATCTTCGGCGAAGGTGCCCATGAGACGGCCCTTGTCGTAGGCGTCCTCCAGCCCGTCGAGGAACATGTGATCCTGCGCCGTCTGGTGGCCGATGCGCGCACCGCCCCGCATCGCGGGCAGGAGATAGGGCGCGTTCGTCATGCTCTCCATGCCGCCCGCGACGATGACGTCGGCCTGTCCGAGCGCGAGCCGGTCCCACGCGAACATCGCCGCCCTCATGCCGGACCCGCACATCTTGTTGAGCGTCGTCGCCGGCACCCCCTCGCCGAGACCGGCGAGAAAGCCCGCCTGCCGCGCCGGGGCCTGGCCCTGGCCCGCCGGCAGGACGCATCCCATCAGGACCTCGTCCACGTCGCCTCGGCCGACCCCGCCGCCATCGAGCGCCGCGGCGATCGCGGCCCCGCCGAGCTCGGGCGCGGTCATCGGCGCGAGGTCCCCCTGGAAACCGCCCATCGGCGTGCGGGCAGCCCCCGCGATCACGACCTCGTCCATGGCATCCCTCCCTCTCGCTACGAATTGGCAAGACTTTGCGGGTAGCCTCATAGCAGAGCCATGCACAGGAGGGCAGACGTGAACTTGTCATACCGCGTGGAGGAAGGGATCGGCGTCGTGCGTGTCCATGCCCCGCGCATCGATGCCGCGGTCGCGATCCAGTTCAAGGACCGCTTCAGCGCGGTGACCGGGGAGCCGGGGGCCGCCATCGCGGACACGGTCCTGCTCGACCTCGAAGAGGTTGAGTTCCTGGACAGCAGCGGGCTCGGCGCCGTCGTCGCCGCGCGCAAGCTGCTCGGGACCGGACGGACGCTCGCGCTCGCCGCGTTGCAGCCCGCCGTGGCGAAGGTCATGCGGCTGACGCACATGGATCGGATCTTCCCGATCTACCCCGATGCGGCCGCGGCCCTTGCCGGGGCCGGTGGCCGGGGCGGCGGTTAGGGCACCGCGATGCGCGCGGTTCCCCGATACCGGATCGACCTGACGGACCCGGCGCGCTGTCGTCTTGGGTTCCGCACCGGCGACGGCGCCATCGGTCCCATGCTGTCCGAGCTTTCCCGACATCTGCACGGTCTGGGAGTGGGGCGGGAGCTGGTGGAGGACGGGATGATCGCGCTGGCCGAGATTCTCAACAATGTCGAGGAGCACGCCTATGCCGGACAGGCCGGGGGCTGCGTGCATGTGGAACTCGCGGCGGACGACGGCGCGCTCCGCTGCGCCGTGGAGGATCTGGGCGCGCCGATGCCCGGCGGCAGCCTTCCCTCCGGCACGATGCCGGCCTCGGACCCCGCCGCGCCCGAAAGCTGGCCTGAGGGCGGGTTCGGCTGGGCCATGGTTCGCCGCCTCGTCCACGACATTCGCTACGTGCGGACAGAGGATCGCAACCGGCTGTGCTTCACGATCTCGCCCGCCTCTGCGCCGCGGAGGGGAACGCCTGGCTAGATCCCAGAGATCCGGCGCGACAGGGGGACGAGGCGCTGGCCGATGGAATGCGCTGCGGTCGCGAGCCGACCAAGGGAACGAGACACCCTGCGACGGTGGCGGGACGCGTCCGACGAAGGGTTCTTGGAAGGAAAACAAGGGCACTGGCGCAATCCCGCGGGTGGAAACCGGTGCCGGTGGAACGCACATCTTCGGGGCAATTGGGCAAGTCCGCCAAGGAAAGGACACAATCCGTTCCAATCCGCGCCGCGAATCGTTGCGATACCTCCTCCCGTAGCTGCAGAGGCTTCCCTCGGCGTCGCGCGTATCAAGCCCCCACCCAGTGCGCGGCGTCGAGGTCTCTGCGCTCGACCTCCCCAACCGATTTCAGGCCCCAAGCGACCGATGGACTGCTTGCGGTCTCTTGCCGTCGCCGACGGGTGGCTTAGGGTGCGCAGCGCCCATCGCAGGGGAGGGACAACAAGATGCGCGATTTCCATCATCCTGGCCGCTCGGCGGTCTATTCCGACAACGGCATGTGCGCGACGTCGCACCCGCTGGCCGCGAAGGTGGCCATCGACATCCTTCAGGCGGGCGGCAATGCCGCGGATGCCGCCATCGCGGGTGCGGTCCTGCTCGGCCTGTGCGAACCGGCCATGACAGGGATCGGTGGCGATTGCTTCGCGCTGATCAAACCGGCGGGCAGCGAGGACATCGTGGCGCTCAACGGCTCGGGGCGGGCACCGGCCGCGCTGTCGGGCGCAGCGCTGAGAGCGGCGGGGCTCACGCACATTCCGCTGTTCGGACGGCCCGAGCCGATCACGCTTCCGGGGGCCATCGACGCGTTCTGCAAACTGTCGGAGGATCACGGGCGGCTCGGCCTCGAGGCGGTGCTGGCGCCGACCATCCATTACGCGGAGGCCGGGGTTCCCGTGGCCCCGCGCGCCGCCTTCGACTGGGCGGATTACCAGGGCAACCTGTCCGGACGCGCCCGCGACTTCTACCTTCTCGACGGAGAGCCGCCGCGCGCCGGACAGCGGTTCCGCCACTCCGGTCAGGCGGAGGTCCTGCGCCGGGTGGCAAGGGAAGGCCGCGCAGGCTTCTACGAGGGCGAGGTCGCCGAGGACATGGTCGCCTCGCTCCGGGCGATCGGCGGCGTGCACACGATGGAGGATTTCGCGAACGTCCGCGCCGACTACTCCACGCCCGTCAGCGGCACCTACAAGGGCGTCGAACTGGTCGAGCATCCGCCGAACGGACAGGGCGCGACGGCGATTCTCCTGAACAATATCCTCGCCGAGTTCGACATCGCGTCGATGGACCCCTGGGGCACCCTGCGCGCGCATATCGAGGCCGAGGCGACCAAACTCGCCTATTCCACGCGCGACAGGATCATCGCCGACGCCGATCACGTGACCGGCCTGAAGGAGATGCTGGACCCGGCCACGGGCAAGGCGCTTGCCGCGCAGATCGATCCGACGCGCGCCATGCCCTGCCCGCCGCACCCGACCGAAAGCCCGCACAAGGAGACGGTGTACCTGACCGTGGTCGACCGCGACCGGATGGCGGTTTCTCTGATCTACTCGATCTTCAAGGATTTCGGATCGGGCGTCGCTTCGGACAAGTTCGGCATCCTGTTCCACAACCGCGGCGCGGGCTTCCGGCTGGACGCGGGGCACCCGAACGAAGCGGATGGCGGCAAGCGTCCCCTGCACACGATCATTCCCGCGATGCTGCGGGTGAACGGCAAGGTGACGATGCCGTTCGGCGTCATGGGCGGTCAGTACCAGGCCACGGGCCACGCGCGTATCATCAGCAACATGGTGGACTTCGGCCTCGATCCGCAGGCGGCGATCGACGGGCCGCGCTGTTTCACGGAATACGGACCGATGAAGGTCGAGAAGGGCTACTCGGAACAGGTGCGCCAGGAGCTTCGGGACCTTGGGCACAACGTGGTCATTCCCTCGATCGGCATCGGTGGCGCGCAGGCGATCCGCATTCTTGACAACGGCGTGCTGGAGGGCGGGTCCGACCCGAGAAAGGACGGCTGTGCGCTCGGGTATTGAGCGCGCATTCGGCCCTCGGTCGGGTCAGTTCAGCTGGTATTCCAGCGGATAGCGCCCGTCGCTGAATTCACCGAAGAGATCGGGGAGGTCGGGGTGATCGACCGGCTCCCCCGTCTCGTCGGGCACGAGGTTCTGCTCGGAGACATAGGCCACGTAGTAGGTGTGGTCGTTCTCGGCGAGCAGGTGATAGAACGGCTGTCCCTTGGGAGGGCGGGCCTCCTCGGGGATGGCGTCGTACCATTCCTCGGTGTTGGCGAATTCGGCATCGATATCGAACACCACGCCCCGGAAGGGGTGCTTTCGATGGCGCACGACCTGGCCAAGATTGTATTTGGCGTGTGTCTTCAACATTTGCATCAAGCCCCTATCGTCCACCTACCGCCGCGGCGGGGGTCTTGTCCATGGATGGGGCCCCGAATCGCGGGAAACAGTCTGTGGAAACTCGCCTGACAGTCACATCGCGGCGCCCTTCGCGCACCCGGTCATGCGGCATCACGCGCCTTCCCGATCACGGTTTCGCGCAAATCCGGGGACTGGGGCAAGGCCGGTATTTTCCTGCAGGGCCGTCTCGCGTATACTGTGGATAACAAGTGCCGAAAAAACGGCTGTCGAGCAGGCAACGTACAATGAAACCGATTCTCATCCTCGTGCTCGCCGCGGGTCTTCTGGCGGCGTGTGGCGGCGGCGGCAATTTCAGCGCGCCGCGCAATCTCGACAACGCGTGTCTGCTGGCGCAGGAACGGCCTCAGTACTTCCGTGCCATGGAACAGGCCGAGCGACGTTGGGGCGTTCCGGTTCACGTGCAGATGGCGACGTTCTACCAGGAAAGCCGTTTCGTCGGCGATGCGCGGCCGCCGCATGTCTACACGCTCGGGATCATCCCGATGGGGCGGATGAGCTCTGCCTACGGCTACAGCCAGGCGCTCGACGGCACCTGGGCGGAGTATCAGCAGGAGACCGGGAACCGCCGCGCGCGGCGCACCGACATCGCGGACGCCTCGGACTTCATGGGCTGGTACATGACCCTGAGCGCCGAGCGGAACGGCATCCCGTTGAACGATGCGCGCAACCAGTACCTCGCCTATCACGAGGGGCACGCCGGCTACCGCCGCGGCAGCCACAACGCCAAGCCCTGGCTTCTGCGGGTGGCCGATGCCGTTGCCGAGCGCGCCCAGACCTACGAGATGCAGCTGATCACCTGTGGGCGGCGCTGAACCGTGTCATTCGCCTGAACGGCGGTTGATCTCCTGGGGAATGCTGAACAGCCCCTGAGACAGGCGCTCATCCTGCCTCAGCGCGCCGAGAACGATCGTCGTCTCCGTCCCGCCCTGGTCGGTCACGACCCACTGGCGCAGTTCCACCGGCTCGTCGGTGAAGACCATCGTCAGCGACCCGATCTCGGGCCGCTCGGGGTCCTGCGCGACGACACGCGTCGCCGTGCCGTCGAAGTCGTGGCCGATGACCATGCCGCTGGCCAGGAGGTCCACGTTCCGGTCGAGGATGATCGACAGCGGCGTCTCCCGAAGCGGGTATTGTTCGGCCATGGTGTTGCCGCGCCCGTCGAAGATCGCGAGCTGGCCGCCACCGGCCATCACCAGAAGATCGTCGCCGTCGTACTCGAACCGGGCCCGGCCGGGGCGCTGGATGTAGAACTGCCCGGTCGATACCGTGCCGTCGCCGTTGATCTGGGTGAACGTGCTTTCGGCGGCCTCGATCCCGTTCAGGTAATCGTTGATTTCCGACAGCGGGATGGCGTCGGCCAGGGCCGGCAACGGCGCCGACAGCGCGGCAGCGAGTGCAAGGGTCATCGTCTTCATGGCGCCGATGTAGGCACGCGGCGCCCGTCGGTAAATGCCCGCTCGCGGCCCACACGCGAAATTGTCATCGGCACCGGCCGAACCCCGCCTATTCCTGTTCGGGCACGAGGATCTCGCGCTTGCCGACGTGGTTGGCCTGGCTCACGAGGCCCTGTTCCTCCATCTGCTCGACGAGGCGCGCGGCCTTGTTGTAGCCGATGCCGAGCTTGCGCTGGATGTAGGAGGTGGAGCACTTCCGGTCCT
Source organism: Roseicyclus sediminis (assembly GCF_025515305.1). Taxonomy (GTDB): domain Bacteria; phylum Pseudomonadota; class Alphaproteobacteria; order Rhodobacterales; family Rhodobacteraceae; genus Roseibacterium; species Roseibacterium sediminis. Next base: position 323,893 of record NZ_JAOPHT010000003.1, on the reverse strand, counting down.
TGATGACGATCGCCACCGCCTGGTCGTAGAGCGCGTCCTCGCCGGTCGTGTTGCCGCCGGTGTTGAGGCCGAGGACCGCGTCGATATCGCTTTCCTTGTCCTCGTCGGGCCCGTCCAGAACGCTCGCGGCGTAATCCGGGGGACCGAAGCTTTTCAGGTGGCTCACGATCTCCTCTACCTCTTCGTCGGACACGAAAGGCCCGTGAACGCGGGTGATCTTCGCCCCGCCCGCCATGTAGAGCATGTCGCCCATGCCGAGAAGCTGCTCGGCCCCCATCTCGCCAAGGATCGTGCGGCTGTCGACCTTGGACGTGACATGGAAGCTGATCCGCGTGGGGAAGTTCGCCTTGATCGTGCCGGTGATGACGTCCACCGAGGGGCGCTGCGTGGCCATGATGATATGGATGCCGGAGGCGCGCGCCATCTGGGCGAGACGCTGGATGCAGGCCTCGATCTCCTTGCCGGCGACCATCATCAGGTCGGCCATCTCGTCGACGATGACGACGATGAACGGCATCTTCTCGGGCGCGAATTCCTCGGTCTCGAAGACGGGTTCGCCCGTGTCGTCGTCGAAGCCGGTCTGCACGGTGCGCTTGAACATCTCGCCCTTGCGCTGCGCCTCGGCGACACGGCCGTTGTAGCCGTCGATGTTCCGCACGCCCATCTTCGACATCTTGCGATAGCGTTCCTCCATCTCGCCCACGACCCATTTCAGCGCGACGACCGCCTTCTTGGGGTCGGTGACCACGGGGCTGAGGAGATGGGGAATGCCGTCATAGACGCTGAGTTCCAGCATCTTGGGGTCGATCATGATCATCCGGCACTCCTCGGGCGTGAGCTTGTAGAGGAGGCTGAGGATCATCGTGTTGATGGCCACGGACTTGCCCGAGCCGGTTGTGCCCGCGATCAGGAGGTGGGGCATCTTGGCGAGGTTCGCCACGATCGGGTCGCCCCCGATATCCTTGCCCAGCGCAAGCGGCAGGCGGTGCGTGCCGTCGCCGAACTCGCGGCTCGACAGGATCTCGCGCAGGACGACCTTCTCGCGGTGCTGGTTGGGAAGCTCGATGCCGATGACCGAGCGGCCCGGCACGGTCGAGACGCGGGCCGAGAGCGCGGACATCGACCGCGCGATGTCGTCGGCGAGGCCGATGACACGGCTGGCCTTCAGGCCGGGCGCAGGCTCCAGCTCGTACATGGTGACGACGGGGCCGGGACGGACGCTGACGATCTCACCCTTCACGCCGTAATCGTCGAGCACGCTTTCCAGCATGCGCGCGTTCTCCTCCAGCGCCTCGTCGCTGAGGTGATGGCGCGTGATCGTGTCGGGGTTCGTCAGAAGCGTCAGCGGCGGATACTCGTAGGGCTCCGGCTCGTTCAGGGGCAGCGAAGGCTGCGCATCGGCCAGGGCACGGCGCGAGGGCGCGGGTTTGCGCGTCGCGGGTTGAACGACGCGGCGCTGCAGCTCGGCGCGCGGCACGGACTGCGCCTGAACCCGCGCATAGGCCCCCTCGCCCACGCCGTCCTCGGCGAAGATGTTGTCGTCGACGTCGTCTTCCCAATCCTCGACATCGGTCTCGGGCTGCTGCGCGAGGGCGTGGCCGGCCGTCAGCGGCGGCTCGGCGCGCAGTGCGGGCGACAAGGGCATCGGCCCGGGTGCGCCTGCACCGGCCATCAGGCGTCGCTGTGCGGCGGCGGCGATGGTGTCGGGGCGGCGGACGCGGCTGCGGATCGCGTCGGAGATGCGGGCACGGATCTGCGCGTCGTCGGGCGCCTCGATATCGTCGGTCAGGTGACGCCGTCCGCGTTCGGGCAGTTCGGGCTCGAGGTCGGCGACCGCCATCTCCGGGTCGGCCTGGCGACCGCGCAGACGCGCGAAGAAGCCGGACGCGCGGCGGACAGGGCCGGCCTCGTCCATGTCGTCTTCGAAAAGCTCGTCCTCGTCCACATGCGCAGGCGTACGACGAAGGACCGGACCGCGCGCCATCGCGGCAGAGGCCGCCGCGGCCTCGGCCCGCACGGCGCGTCGCTCGGCCCTGGCGTCCTGCAGGCGCTGGGCGGCATGTCCGGCGCCGGTGCCGGCACCGCGAAGCATGGTCATCAGCATGGTTCCGGTGGCGACCAGTCCGTAAACGAGAAACCGCATCGCGGCGCGGAACTCGCGGCTGGTGACGCCGACCACGTGGAACAGCATCGCCGCCCCGCCGAGGAAGGCCGCCGCAGCGATGATCTTCAGCGCCGCCTGCGCCGAGACGGGAAGCGCGTGCAGGACGGCGCCCAGTACCGTGTCGCCGAAAAGACCGCCAAGCCCGAAGGAATGCGTCCAGCCCGGCGGCGGCACGTGGCTTGCCGCATAGATCGAGGCGAGCGCCAGAACGATCGGCAGGAAGAAGACCCGCGGCACAGCGCGCTCGGCCCCGGCATGAAGCAGGAAACGCAGGCCCCATATGACGCAGGCGACAGGCAGCACGAGCGCGCCGTAACCCACGATCATCATGAGGATCGCGGCCACGGAGGCCCCGGTGCGTCCCAGGAGATTCTGGGCCGGCGCATCCGTCGCGGCCATGAAATTCGGGTCTTCCGGCGCGTAGCTCAGCATCAGCGCGGCAAAGGCGACCCCGAGAGCCAGTAGCGCAAGCCCAAGGAGTTCCTGCCCGCGACGGACGAGGATGGCATGTGTCTCCTCGTCGAGGAACGGGTCACGCTGTCGGGTCTGGTAGGCCATTGGGCGTTCTCCCTCACTCGTATATCGTCTGCCGCAGACGCATCAGGCCGCGGCGCATTTCTTCTTTTTCGGCGACCATCGCCACGCGGATCCGGTCGGACCCGGGCGTGCCCGCCTCCGTCTCGCGAGCGAGGTAGTGGCCGGGCAGCACGCGCACCCCGGCCTCCCGCCAGAGCTTGAGCGCGGCCGCCTCGGCGTCGTCCACCGGCAACCACAGGAAGAAGCCCGCCGCAGGACCGCGATAGCCGGGCACGCCCGACAGGATCTCGTCGGCGATCCGGTACTTCTCCTGGTAGAGCGCGCGGTTTTCCTCGACATGCATCTCGTCGCTCCAGGCGCGCTCGGCCACCGCCTGCAGCGGCAGGGGAAGCGGCGCACCGGCATAGTTCCGAAGCTGCTGCATCCGCGCGACGCTTGCGGGGCCACCCGCGGCGAAGCCCGAGCGCAGCCCCGGCAGGTTCGATCGCTTCGACAGCGAGTTGAACAGCACCACGCGCTCGGGGTCCGCACCGCGGGCCTGCGCCACGGACAGCGCGCCGGGCGGCGGCTTATCGCGATAGATCTCGGAATAGCACTCGTCGGCGAAGATCTGGAAATCGTGCTTTTCGGCGAGTGCGATCAGATCGGCCCAATAGCCCTCGTCGGCCACGGCGCCCTGCGGGTTCGCGGGCGAGCAGATATAGGCGATGGCCGTGCGCGACAGAACCTCGTCGGGCAGCGCGCCGTAGTCCGGCAGATCGCCCGTCGCCTCGGTCGCGGGGACGTAGACCGGCTCGGCCCCAACGGCGAGTGCGGCTACGGCATAGACCTGGTAGAACGGGTTCGGCATCAGGACGACGGGCCGCTTGCCGCGCTTCGTTTCGGGGCAGAGGGCGAGGCAGGCGTTGAACAGCCCTTCGCGCGTGCCGTTCAGAGGCAGGACCTGGCCTGCCGCCGGAACGTTGACGCCATAGCGTCTTGCGATCCAGCGGGCGATGGCGGTCTGAAGGCCCGGCGTGCCCTCGTTCGGGGGATAGCGGCCGAAGCCTTCAAGGCTCTGGGCGATCACGTCGCCGACCCAGGCGGGGAAGGCGTGCCGCGGCTCGCCGATGGTCATGGCGATGGGTTCGCCGCCCGGTTCATGGACGTCGAGCAGCTTCCGCAGACGCGGAAACGCGTAATCTGGCAGGTTCGAGAACCGCTCGGGAAAAACCATATATGCCTGCAACTGCCTCAAGGGCCCGGGATCGTTTCGTCCCGGTTTTGAGGCAATCTACCTTGGGCTTGCGGCGCCTGTCCAGAAAAAGGGTTTCGGAACCGGACGGTTGTGGCCTTCAGGCCAGAGCCGCCTCGGCCGCCGCCCCCAGGCGCAGAAGCCGCTCCTCCGCCATGGGCGCGGCCAGCATCATCAGCCCGGCAGCCGGAACACCCGTCGGCAGGCTGAGACCGCAAAGGCCCATGAGGTTGCCGACCCGCGTGTTGCGCAGGCACAGGAGGTTCTCGGCCACGTAGTAATCCGGGTCCGCCATGAGCCGCGCGATGTCCGGCGGCGCGTTGGCCGTCGTGGGCAGAAGGACGGCGTCGTATTCCGCCGTTTCCCGCAGCCAGTCCCTGCGCAGGTCGCGAAGCCTGCGCCAGGCCGCGACGAAGTCGGGCGCGCTGAACTGCGCCCCGCCCCTGAACCGCTCGCACACGCGGTCGAACATCTTTTCGGGCGCGGCCTCGATCGCCTCGGACCACGTGCCATAGGCCTCCGCCGCGAAGAGGATCGGGGAAAGGCTCATCGCCGGCGCGATCGAGGCGACGCTGCCCGTCTCGATCCGCGCGCCCGCTGCCTCAAGGCGCTCGATCGCGCTGGCGAACCCCTTCGCCTGTGCGGGCGCCGCATCGTTCGTGTAGGCCTCCAGGACGAGGAACCGCGTCCCCTCCAGCGTTGCACCGGTGAGGTCGGCCGCCTTGCCCCCCTCCATGACCGCCAGAAGCTCCGCGCAATCCTCGACGCTGCGGCAGAGCGGCCCGACCGTGTCGAAGCTTTCGGCAAGCGGCACGACCCCCTCGAGCGACAACCGCCCCGAGGTGGTCTTGAGCCCCACGAGATCGTTCCACGCGGACGGCACCCGCACCGACCCCCCCGTGTCCGAGCCGATCCCGGCCGCCGCCAGCCCGAAGGCGACCGAGGCCGCCGCGCCCGAGGAAGAGCCCCCGGGCACACAGGCCGGGTCGTGCACGTTCGGCGGCGTCGCGCCCTCCGCAGTACCGCGATAGGCGGGGTTCAGGCCCAGCCCCGCGAAGGCCAGCTCGCTCATGTGCGTCTTGCCGAGGCAGACCAGACCCGCCCGCGTCGCCCGCGCCAGCACTTCGGCATCGGCCCCGGGCACCCGGCCTTCCAGAAGGCGCGATCCGGCCTCCGTCGCGGTGCCGGCGCTGTCGAACAGGTCCTTCCAGCTGATCGGCACGCCGTCGAGCAGGCCGCGCCGGACGCCATGCCGCGCCCGGTGGGCGGCGGCCTCGGCCTCGGCCAGCGCACGATCCCGCGTCAGGACCGTGTAGATGCGGTCGCGGTACCCGTGACCCTCCGCCGCCGCGAGGTAGGCCTCGGCCAGGGCTACGGGGTCTATCTCGCCCGCGCCGATCCCCCGTCCGAGATCGCTCGCGCTCATCCAAAGCCAGTCGTCCATTCCCGCCCTCCTCGCGCCCCGGCACGTTGTCGCGGTCGGACGCTAGCGACCCCGCGCGGCATGGACAATCCCCGGCGGCGGGCCATAGTCCGGCGCATGACACACGACGCGGATATCCTGATCGTCGGCGGCGGGCTGAACGGCCCCTGTCTCGCGCTGGCGCTGGCGCAGGCGGGGCTCACGTCCGTGGTGATCGACGCCCTGCCCGAGGAAACGCGCAGCGGCGACGGGTTCGACGGACGCTCCTACGCGCTGGCGCTGGCCTCGGTACGGATGCTGTCGGCCATCGGCCTCTGGGACGTGCTGGAGGGCGACGCGCAGCCGATCCTCGAGGTCAAGGCCTCCGACGGGCGCGCCGGGGAAGGCGCGGGGCCCTTCTTCCTGCACCTCGACCATGCCGAGATCGAGGAAGGCCCGATGGGCCACATGCTGGAGGACCGGTTCCTTCGCCGCGCGCTCCTGGATGCGATGGCGGCCGAGCCCCGCGTGACCCACCTGCCCGGCGCGACGGTCGTGGCGCAGGAGACCGGCGATGCCGCCGCGCGCGTCACGCTGGAGGGCGGCCGGGTCCTGACCGGCGCGCTCCTCGTGGGCGCGGACGGACGGCGCAGCGGCACGGCCGAGCGCGCAGGCATCCGGCGCACCGGCTGGGACTACGGGCAGACCGCCCTGGTCTGCGCCATCGCGCACGAAAGGCCGCACCACGGCATCGCGCAGCAGTTCTTCATGCCTGCCGGGCCGCTGGCCATCCTGCCCCTGCCCGGCAACCGCTCCTCGATCGTCTGGTCGGAACGCACCGCGCGCGCCGCCGAGATCGCGGCGATGGACGATGCTGACTATCTCGACGCGCTGCGCCCCGCCTTCGGGGATTTCCTGGGCGAGATCACGCTCGCCGGGCACCGCTACAGCTATCCGCTCAGCCTCAGCATCGCCGAGCGCTTCGTGGACACGCGCCTCGCCCTCGTCGGCGACGCGGCCCATGGCGTGCACCCCATCGCCGGACAGGGACTGAACCTCGGCCTGCGCGACGTGGCGGCGCTGGCGGAAGTGCTGGCCGATGCGCGGCGGCGGGGCGAGGATATCGCGCGCGCCGACGTGCTGGCGCGTTACCAATCCTGGCGGCGCTTCGACACCGCGGCCATGGCCGTGGCGACGGACGCCTTCAACCGCCTTTTCTCGAACGACAACCCCGCCCTGCGTGTGCTGCGCGATGCGGGCATGGGCGTGGTTCAGGCTGTCCCCGGCCTCCGGCGCATGTTCATCCGTGAGGCTGCCGGCCTCACCGGTGACGTGCCGAAGCTTCTCCGGGGCCGTCCGCTCTAGCCCGGTCCTTCATCTTTCCGAAAAATACGCATGCACGGGCCTCTGACGCCCTCGCGGGGCTTCGGCGAGAGTGCGCCGGGCGCGCGTTGTCAGTCGAGCTGCCGCGCCTCTTCCTCGAGCATGATCGGGATACCGTTCCGGATCGGGTAGGCGAGGTGCGCGGCTTTCGAGATCAGCTCCTGCCGCTCGGGGTCGTAGGTGAGCGTTCCATGCGTCATCGGGCAGACCAGCGCTTCGAGCATCCTGCGGTCGATCGGCGCGCGCGAAGCGGCTGCCGCTGGGTTGTCCGGAGGGTCCAGGCCATCCGCGTTCATTGCATCGTCTCTTCCTGCGATCCGCCCCGCAGCGCGAACTCGATCAGCGTCACGAGCGTCTCGCGCCGCGTGGACAGCGACGGCGCCTCCAGCAGCGCCTGCTTCTCCTCGGGGTCGAACGGGCAAAGCATCGAAAGCGAGTTGATGAGCAGCTCGTCCTCCGCTTCCTTCAGGCTGTTCCAGTCGGTCGACAGCGATAGCGCCTCGAAGTAACGGCCGAGCAGGTCGAGGAATTCCTTGCGGCGGAAACCCTCGTCGTGCTCCACCGGTCCGAGGTCGGCCGAGAACCCCTCCCAGCTGACGTCGCAGCGACGGTACGGCGTGAAGCCCGAGACTTCCTCGCGGATACGGAACCGCGAGATGCCCGACAGCGTGATCATGTAGCGCCCGTCCTCCGTCTCGGAGAACTGCGTGAGCCGTCCGGCGCACCCGATGGCATGGAGACGCTTTTCCTGCGAGCCCGGCACCTCGCGGGGCTGCACCATGCCGATAAGCCGGTGCGACGTCTTCATCGTGTCATCGAGCATTGCCAGATAACGCGGCTCGAAGATGTGCAGCGGCAGGCGCGCCCGGGGCAGCAATAGCGCGCCCGGAAGCGGGAACACCGGAATGGTGTCGGGAAGATCGGCGGCGGTCATCATGACACGCGACCTAGGCTGCAACTTGGCTCAGGCAAATATCATCGAGCTCAGGCGGCGCCGGCCCTTCTGCGCGATCGGGTCGGTCGGTTTCAATGCGTCGAAGATCGTGAAGAGCTGCGTCTTCGCCGCGCCCTCGTTCCACTCGCGATCGCGACGGAACAGTTCGAGCAACTCTTCGACCGCTTCTTCCACCTTACCCGCGGCATGGAGCGCCTGTGCATAGTCGAAGCGCACCTGAAGGTTGGCCGGATCGGCCTCGACGGCGGCCGCAAGCTCGGTCAGCGGCCCGGCATTCTCGGCCTGGCGGGCGAGCGCGATCTGCGCGCGGGCAGCCTCGATCTCGGGGGCGGAGGCGATCTTGGCGGGCGCATTGTTCAAAAGCGCCTCGGCCTGGTCGAGCTGACCCATGGCGACATGGGCGCGGGCAAGCCCGGACATGGCGCCGGCATGCTCCGGTTCCTCGCCCAGGATCGCCGCGAAGGTCTGCGCGGCGTCGGTGACCGCGCCCTCCGCCAGCATCTGCTCGGCGGCTTCCACGGCCTCGGACAGTCCGCCGTCGCCTGCGAGAGAAACGAGCTTGTTGATGAACTCGGTGATCTGGCCTTGCGGGATCGCGCCCTGGAACATGTCCACGGGCCGTCCCTCGAAAAAGGCCACAACGGTCGGGATCGACTGCAGCGGCAGGCCCTGCTGCGCCAGCGCGCCGGCGAGGCGCTGCTCCTTGTCGACGTCGATCTTGACCATGCGGACCTTGCCCCTGGCGGCGGTCACTGCGGCCTCCAGCATCGGTCCGAGCGTCTTGCACGGTCCGCACCATGTCGCCCAGAAATCGACGATCACGGGAACCTCGCGGCTGCCCTCGATCACGTCGGCCATGAAGGTCGCCTCGGTCCCGTCCTTGATAAGGTCGCCCGCGGCGGCGCCGTTCGGTTGGGACTGCCCCAGCTCAAGCATCGCTTGTCTCCGTCAATTTCGCTTTGGTCTTATATGCGCGCGCAGGACGCTTGCGCCAAGGGGGGCACGCTCAGAGATCGAAGGTCGCGAAGACCGGAGCGTGGTCTGACGGCTGCGTCCAGCCGCGCGCCGCACGCAGGATACGGCTTCCGTGGGCGGCATTCGCGATGTCGGGCGTGGCCCAGACGTGATCGAGCCTGCGGCCCTTGTCCGCGGCGTCCCAGTCGGGCGCGCGGTAGGACCACCACGAATAAAGGAGGCCCTCGGGAATATCGCGGCGGGTGATATCGACCCAGCCGCCCGAGTCCTGCACCTTGCCCAGGTGCTCCACCTCGATGGGCGTGTGGCTGACGACCTTGAGGAGCTGCTTGTGGCTCCAGACATCGTCCTCGCGCGGGGCGATGTTCAGATCCCCCACGAGGATCGACTTCTCCGGGCGGTCGCCATGGAACCAGTCGCGCATCTCGGTCAGGAAATCGAGCTTGTGGCCGAATTTCACGTTCTTTTCCCGGTCGGGTTCGTCCCCGCCCGCAGGCACGTAGAAATTGTGGATGACCGTCCCGTTCTCCAGCCGCGCGGCGACGTGGCGGGCGTCGCCCTTCTCGCAGAAATCGCGGTGACCGACATCCTCGAGCGGAAGCTTGGACAGGATCGCGACGCCGTTGTAGCCCTTCTGCCCCCTTGCGACCATGTGGCCATAGCCCGCCGCGGCAAAGACCTCGGCCGGGATCTTTTCCACCGGCGACTTGCATTCCTGCAGGCAAAGAACGTCCGGCGCTTCCTCGGTCAGAAGCTTCACGACGAGGTCGGCGCGCAGGCGCACGGAGTTGATGTTCCAGGTGGCGAGGGTGAAGGGCATGGCGGCTCCGGTCTGTCAGGCCGCGCGACCCTAGTCCCCCGGCCGGCGTGCCTCAACCCGGGAACGGGCGATGATCGCGGCCTGGAAAAAGAAAGGCCCGAACCGAGGTTCGGGCCAAGTCCAACAGGGAGGTAATGGAGCAATTCTAAATCAGCAACCTCTGGTTGCGATTTGATCTGCGTCAACCCGCAAGGGTAAGGAAACCCAGCGGTTTGCACCGTCATGCCACGAGGCGGTAACCCCCGCTCTCGGTCACCAGAAGCCGGGCGTTCGAGGGGTCGGGCTCGATCTTCTGGCGGAGGCGGTAGATGTGGGTCTCAAGCGTGTGCGTGGTGACACCCGCGTTATAGCCCCAGACCTCGTGCAGCAGGACGTCCCGCGCCACCACGCCCGCCTGGGCGCGATAGAGGAATTTCAGGATGTTGGTTTCCTTCTCGGTCAGGCGGATCTTCTTCAGGTCCTCCGTCTCGAGCAGCTTCATCGCGGGCTTGAAGGTATAGGGCCCAAGCTGGAACACCGCGTCCTCGGACTGTTCGTGCTGGCGCAACTGGGCGCGGATGCGGGCCAGCAGGACGGGGAAGCGGAACGGCTTCGTCACATAGTCGTTGGCGCCCGCGTCGAGGCCGAGGATCGTGTCGGCGTCGCTGTCGTGGCCCGTGAGCATCAGGATCGGGCATTTCACGCCCTGCTTGCGCATCAGCCGGCAGAGTTCGCGGCCATCGGTGTCGGGCAGGCCGACGTCGAGGATCACCAGATCGTAGAGACCTTCCTTGGCGCGTTCCATCGCCTGCGAGCCGGACCCGGCCTCGAACACGTCGAAATCCTCGGTCATGACGAGTTGCTCGGACAGTGCCTCGCGCAGGTCGTCGTCGTCGTCGACTAGCAGAATCTTCTTCAGAGTGGCCATGGACCTTGTCCTCCCGGCTGCGGAATGCTTCCCAGATGCGCGGCACGCGGGCTTGTGGCAAGCGACTGAAAGGAAATTTCACGCAGCCGTGTCGATGCGCGAGGGATTGTTTCAAATTCCTGCAGCGCGCGCTAAGGGAAAGCACCGATGGAACGCGATCCGCGCATGCCCCTTCTTCCCAGTACCGCCGAGCGTGTCGCCCGAGCGCGGGCCGACCTGCGCATGGGCCTGCCCGTCGTCCTCGAAGGGGCGCAGGGCGCCCTGGTGCTGCTGGCCGCGGAAACCGCGCGCGCCGAACGGATCGATGGCATGCGCGCGCTCGGCGGACCCGTGGTGGTGGCGATCACCGCGCGGCGGGCGGAAACCCTCAAGGCGCGGGCCTATGACGGGGACCTCGCCCGCGTGGTGATGCCGCAGGACGTCGGCGCGGACTGGCTGCGCGACCTGGCCGATCCCGCGCGCGACCTCATGGCGCCGATGAAGGGCCCCTTGCGCACCCTGCGGGAGGGAGACGCGTCGCTGCATCGTCTTGGCCTGCTTCTCGCGAAATCCGCGCAACTTCTTCCCGCCGTGCTGACGGTTCCGGCGCAGGACGCCGCCGCTCTGGCCGTGGCGCATGATCTGACACGGCTGGACGCGGTCGCTGCCGCCGAGGACCTCGCGCTCCATCACGAGTTGCTGCCTGTCGCCGCCGCGCGCCTGCCGATGGAGGCGTCGGAGGCGGGGCGCCTGCACATCTTCCGGCCGGACAACGGCGGGGTGGAACATTTCGCCATCGAGATCGGCAAACCGGACCGCGCCGCGCCGGTCCTGGCCCGCCTTCATTCGGCCTGCTTCACGGGCGACGTGCTGGGCAGCCTCAAGTGCGACTGCGGCCCGCAACTCCGGACCGCGCTGGCCGAAATGGGGCGCGAAGGGGCGGGCGTCCTGCTCTACCTCAACCAGGAGGGGCGCGGCATCGGCATCGCCAACAAGATGCGGGCCTATTCCCTTCAGGATCAGGGCTTCGACACGGTGCAGGCGAATCACCGGCTTGGCTTCGAGGACGACGAACGCGACTTCCGCATCGGGGCGGACATCCTCAGGCGGATGGGATTTGGCTCGGTCCGGCTGATGACCAACAACCCGCGCAAGGTCGAGATGATGGAAGCCGAGGGAATCGCCGTCGCCGAACGCGTTCCGCTGGTAACCGGGACCAACCGCCACAATGCCCATTACCTCGCGGTGAAACGGGACAAGTCCGGGCACATGTTCTAACCTTCGGCGGCAGATGACGTGCGGGTTACGCCCGCACCCCGGACCGGAAGAATGGGAGGATCACATCGTGCCGAAGGGCTACATCGTCGCCAACATCCGCGCCCGAGACCGCGCCGGGATGCAGCGCTTTGCCGAGGCCTCGGCGCCGGTGATCGCGGAGTATGGCGGTCGCGTTCTTGCCCGCGACCCGGCACCGGAGCTTCGCGAGGGCGAGCTCGAGGGGATCTCCGTCATCGTCGAGTTCGACGACGTCGAAACCGCGCGCCGTTTCTACGAATCGGCCGGATACACCGCCGCCCGGACGATCCGCGAGGCCATCGCCGACACCGACCTGCGCATCGTGCAGGGCGTCTGAGAGGCGGCAAGGACGCATGACCCCAAGCGACATGGTGCTGACGCCGATGGGCCTGAGGTTCCGGGGCGTGACCTATCCCTGCACGGTCGGGCGTTCCGGCGTGACGCTGAACAAGCGTGAGGGCGACGGAGCGACGCCCGCGGGCGTCCACCGGATCGTCGGCTGCCTCTATCGGCCGGACCGGATGTCGCGGCCGTGCGATTGGGCGCTGCCGATCCGTCCGGGCGACCTGTGGTCCGACGACCCGCGGCACGAGGACTACAACCTCATGGTGCGCGTGCCATACTCATGGTCGGCGGAACGCCTGTTTCGGGGTGACCGGCTCTATGACCTCGTCCTGCTCACGGACTGGAACTGGCCCTATGCCGAAAGGGGGCGGGGATCGGCGATCTTCCTCCACCGCTGGCGCGCGCCGGGGCGACCGACGGAAGGCTGCATCGCACTTTCGCCGGGGCACCTGAGACGGATCGTGACGAAGATCGGCTACGACACGCGCCTTGTCGTGCCGGAGCCGATGGCCCGGCGCTAGAGTTCGTAGGCCCGTTCCCCGAAGATCGCGGAACCGACGCGGACATGGGTCGCGCCGAACGCGATGGCCTTCTCGAAATCGGCGCTCATGCCCATCGAAAGGCCCCGAAGCCCGTTGCGCTCCGCCATCTTGGCCAGAAGCGCGAAGTGCAGGCTCGGCTCTTCCTCGACGGGCGGGATGCACATGAGCCCGGCAAGCGGCAGGTCCATGCCCCGCACCTCGGCCACGAAGGCATCGACTTCGGCGGGCATGCACCCGGCCTTCTGCGGCTCTTCCCCGGTGTTCACCTGGATGAAGAGGTCGGGGCAGGCCCCCCGCTCCTGGGCCAGACGGGCCAGCGTCGCGGCGAGTTTCGGCCGGTCCACGGTGTGGATCGCGTCGAACATCTCGACCGCGGCGCGGGCCTTGTTGGTCTGCAAGGGCCCGATCAGGTGAAGCTCGATTCCGTCGTACCGCGCCTGGAAGTCGGGCCAGCGGCCCTGCGCTTCCTGGACCCGGTTTTCGCCGAAGACACGGTGGCCTTCGCGCAAGACGGGCTCGACGCGCTCCGGCGGCTGCACCTTGGAGACCGCGATCAGGGTCGCGTCGTCCTCCGGCCGGCCTGCGGCGGCCAGCGCAGCGTGCAGGCGCTCGGTTATGTCGGCAAGGGGCATGGCGTCTTGTCCGTCCCGGTCTGTCGGCTGGCTCGCGGGATCAGAACTCCATCCGGTAGCGGAGTGCAACCGTCTCGGTGCCCGGATTAAAGTCCTCGAGCCCGGCGTTCGACATGTGGTCGAGGCTGAGAATCACAGCCCCCGCAGGCGACACACGCCAGCCGACCCCCACGAGCGAGCGGAACTGCAGGTTGCCGCCCAGTTCGGTGTCGCCGGGGTGGTAGAAGCCGGGCATGAAGCTCGCCTCGACGAAGGCGGCGTCCGACAGCGGAACGTCGAGGACGAAGCCGCCGCCGACCCAGACGTCGCCATCGGTTTCGGCCCGCGCCGCGACACCCCAGCCACCGGAGATCCCGCTGGGCTGCGTGAACACCGGAAGCCCGTGGAGTTCGAGCGTCCCGCCAAGGTCACCGCGCTTGAGGTCGCCGGTGAGACCGACATCGAGGCTTTGGGACCGGGCCTGTCCGGCCGCGACCGCGATCGCCACGACGAATGCTGCCGTCCCCAGGGTAAAAAGGTTGAAACGCGTGTTCCTTGCCATGTTCTTGTTGCCTCATTGCTGCTCGCGGGCACGTTTGCCGTGCTCCTGCTTTATGCGAAAAGAGCGGGCGCAAGGCCCGCTCTTCCATCCTTAACACACTGTACTTGTGTTTAGAATGCCATGTTGAGGCCGAAGGACCACGTGCTGCTCGAGCCGAGAGCCGCGCCGGCCGCCGTGTTGACGGCGGTGTTCTCGCCCCAGCCGTAGCCGAGATGCGCCGACAGGCCGCCACCGAAATCATAGGCCGCCGACAGGCCGTAGCCGTTCGAGTCCGGCGCACCAGCGGTCGGATCGAAGTCGTAGGCGCCGTAGTTGGCGTGCACGGTGATGGCGTCGAAGGTGTAGCTTGCGCCGATGGCCCAGTGGGTGCCGTCGCCGAGGAAGGTGTCGACGATCGAGTAGTTCGCCGCGGCGGACAGGCCCGAGTCGAGCGCGAGCGCGAAGGACAGGCCGGTGATCGTCACACCCTGGTTGCCGGCTGCGACCGGATCGGCGTCGTCGACCGACTGCCAGCCGAGGCCGACGGTGTAGCTGCCGCCGGAGATGCTGTTGCCATAGCGCAGGCCGAGGCCCCAGATCGGGTCGCCGGTCAGGTTATCCGCGTTGACGTGCGCCGGGACGCCGTAGGGCGGTGCGGCGTTGCCGTTGGCGTCGTCGTCCTGCTCGACCGAGATCGCGACGGCGAAACCGTTGCCGAAGGCATAGTCGTAGCGCAGGACCTGGCCGTCATAGAGACCGTCCAGGCCGGCGTTGCCGTTGAAGCCACCATGGGTGGTGTGGTTGTCGTTGATCGACGCCGCGCCGTTGAAGTCGACTTCCTGCATCGCCCAGTCGAGCGCGCCGTCGGTGTCGCCCATCGTCAGGGTGCCGAAGTCGCCCGAGATGAAGATCGCGACGCCGGCGTCGTTCGTGCCGACACCCGCTGCGTTCTCGTCGAGGTCGATCGCGGCGCCGAAGGTCAGGCCGTTATCGGCCGTGCCCGACATGGTGAAGGTGACGTCGATGTCCTGCACGAACTGGGTCGTTACGTTCCCGGAACCACCCTGAAGACCCATCTGGGCCATACCGCTGAGTGCGATATCGGCAGAGGCGATGCCCGCGGACGCGACAAGTGCGGAAGAAGCAAGCAACAGTCTTTTCATGGTTCAGTCTCCAGTCGGGTACCGGTGCGATGGCCGGAATGTTTCGTGTGGTCCTGCTCATGTCCCGGTCGGGCGGCTGGACCTGCGGTCGTGTGAGTGTGGTTCGACGAGGCCTGGGTCAGGGTCGTCTGAAGTGAAAAGAGCGGGCGCAGTGGCCCGCTCTTTCCGTGGTGCCGTTTGATCCGGTTGGATCAGAAGGACATGCTCAGGCCGAGCGACCAGGTGCTGGCCGAGCCGAGAACCGCGGCTGCCTGACCGGCTGCCGAGTTGTTCACAGCAGTCGTCTCGCTCCAGCCGTAGCCGAGGTGAGCCGTCAGGCCGCCACCGAAGTCGTAGACTGCGGCAAGGCCGTAGCCGTTGTTGTCGCCGTCGAACGCACCCGTATCCCAGTCGAACGAACCGTAGTTCGCGCCAACCGTGATCGCGTCGAAGGTGTAGCCCACACCGATGCCGAAGTGGGTGCCGTCGTTGTTGGCGCCGTCGATTTCGACCATCGAGTAGTTCACAGCTGCCGAGAAGCCCGAGTCGAGAGCAACGTTGGCCGACAGACCGGTGACGGAAACGCCGTTGGTTGCGCCGCCGTCGTTGTCGAGGCCGTCATTGGTGAACTGGTAACCAATGCCGACGCCGAACGAACCGCCTGCGAACATGCCGCGGTAGCGGGCGCCGAGGCCCCAGACCGGGTCAGCGTCGACAGCGTTGTTCGAGCCGAGTGCGTTCGGGATGTTGAACGCGATGCCCTGAACGGTCGTGTTGTCGTCCTGCTCGACCGAGATCGCGACGGCGAAGTCGCCGAAGGAGTAGTCGTAGCGGAGGATCTGACCGTCGTAGTGGCCGTCGAGCCATGCGTTGCCGCTGAAGCCGCGGTGCGTGGTTTCGTCGTCGTTGATCGAGCCGCCTGCGACGTTGACTTCCGTCATCGCCCAGTCAAGCGCGCCATCGGTGTCGCCCATCGTCAGGGTGCCGAAGTCGCCCGAGATGAAGATCGCAACACCAGCGTCGTCGGTGCCGACGCCTGCTGCGTTCTCGTCAAGGTCGATTGCGGCGCCGAAGGTCAGGCCGTTGTCGGCGGTGCCCGACATGGTGAAGGTGACGTCGATATCCTGGACGAACTGGGTGGTGGCGTTGCCGGAGCCACCCTGGATGCCCATCTGCGCCACACCGCTCAGGGCGATGTCGGCGGATGCTACGCCAGCGGTCGCCACAAGGGCAGTCGTAGCGAAGAGAACCTTTTTCATGGTTTTTCCCTCGTGTTCACTTTGAAGGTGCACCTCAAGACGGAGATCCGAATTGAGTATGCCCTTCTGTCGCTCGTGGGGGACTTGATTGCAAGGAAGCGGCGGAGGGGCCGGGCATGTTGTGGGAGTCGTGGTGCAGACATGTCACACACCTGTCAGGCCGCTTATCCTGTTGGGCCAAACGGGAAAGAACGGGCACCGGAGCTCTGCCGGCCAAGCATGTGCAGGCCCGCGCATGGGCGGCTTCGCGGAGTGACAGGACGCACCGCATTCAGCGATTCCATCCCGCGCGGCACAAGGCGGCACGCCCGGCCGCGATGCGTGGCCCGGTGCCTCCGCCGACGCCATGGCGGACGACCGGGTTCGATTCGACGCCTCGCCTGACCCCATGCTTCTGGGGCGTTCGGCCCGGCGCGCCGCTCCATCTCCCCGGGAAGGCGCCTGGCGGACGGCGGGCCGCCCGGGCCGGGAGCGTTCGCGCACGACTCCATATAGTACGCTCATTCATCGCGATCCGGGTGGGCCGGGAGGGCGTCAATGTCCCCGTCCGAGGGGCCCCTACGACCGGTCTCCGTATCCTTTCCGCGCCCCGCGCGCGGGGACAAGGACGGTCGGCTGCCATGTGCAGACGGCACTGGCCCCTTGCCGCCAAACGGCCGCTTCTGTAGCTAGGGCCGCGAATGACGGGACATCCGGGGCCGGAAACCATGACGAAACATGCAATCGGACGCATCAGGATCGTGACCGCGGGCCTCCTTTCGCTCGGGCTTCTCGCAGGCTGCGGCACCGGGTTCGGCCAGAACGAGATGGATCCCGAGACGCGGCGCCAGCTGGAAGACGCCGGCGCGCTCGCCCCCCGCGACCGCGACACGATCTGGGACCTGTTCTCGAACCGCGACGACCCGAACGTCACGGTTGAGGTGAACCGCTACCTCTGGCAGGCCTCGCTGGAAATTCTCGACTTCATGCCGATCGAGGCCGCGGATCCGTTTTCGGGCGTGATCTCTTATGGCTACGGAACGCCGCCGGGTGGCGGGCAGGCCTATCGCGCGACGGTCTTCGTGACCGATCCCGCGCTCGAGGCCCGCTCGCTCCGCGTGGCACTGCAATCGCGCAACGGCGCCGTCAGCCGCGAGACCGCGCGCCAGATCGAGGATGCCATCCTCACCCGCGCACGCCAGCTTCGCATCCGCGACGGCGGGCTCTAGACCCGTCATCCGTGGGCCCTTAAACACGCGCCGGGCCTTCTCGCCCGGCGTTTTGCTTTCTCCCGAGGAACCGAAAAGATGTCCCGCTACGACCCCGCGACGCTGGAACCGAAGTGGCAACAGGCCTGGGACGAGGCCGGGACGTTCCTTGCCACGCGCACCGCGGACAAGCCCAAGTACTACGTGCTGGAGATGTTCCCCTACCCGTCGGGACGCATCCATATCGGGCATGTGCGCAACTACACGATGGGCGACGTCATCGCGCGCTACAAGAAGTCGACGGGGCACAACGTGCTGCACCCCATGGGCTTCGACGCCTTCGGGATGCCCGCCGAGAACGCCGCGATGGAGAACGGCGGCCACCCGGCCGACTGGACCTACCAGAACATCGACACGATGGTCGCGCAGATGAAGCCGCTGGGCTTCGGCCTCGACTGGTCGCGCATGTTCGCCACCTGCGACCCGGAATATTACGGCCAGCAGCAGGCGCTTTTTCTCGATTTCCTCGAAAAGGGCCTCGTCTATCGCCGCAACGCGGTGGTGAACTGGGACCCCGTGGACATGACCGTGCTCGCCAACGAGCAGGTGATCGACGGTCGCGGCTGGCGCTCGGGCGCCGAGGTCGAGCGGCGGGAACTGACGCAGTGGTTCTTCAAGATCTCCGACTATTCCGAAGAGCTTCTGGACGCGCTGGACCGGCTGGACGACTGGCCCGCCAAGGTGAAGCTGATGCAGGCCAACTGGATCGGCAAATCCCGCGGCCTGCAATTCGCCTTCGGGCTGGTGGAGCCGACGCGCGGCCACGACCGGATCGAGGTCTACACGACGCGGCCCGATACCCTGCTCGGCGCGTCCTTCATCGGCATCTCTCCCGATCACCCCATCGCCAAGGAACTGGAGGCGCACGACCCCAAGGTCGCCGCCTTCTGTGCCGAGGCCCGGCGCGGCGGGACGACCGAAGAAGCCATCGAGAAGGCCGAGAAGCTGGGCTACGACACGGGTCTGACGTGCCGCCATCCCTTCGACACCTCCTGGGAACTGCCGGTCTACATCGCCAACTTCATCCTGATGGACTACGGCACCGGCGCGATCTTCGGGTGCCCCGCGCACGACCAGCGCGACCTCGATTTCGCGCGGAAGTACGGGCTCGACATCGTTTCGACCTTCGTGCCGCTGAAGGGCGACCACGTGAAGCCCGAGGATGGCGGCGAGGCCTACGTGCCGCCGAAGTCCGAGAAGGTGCACTGGAAGCTCGCCTTCGACTGGAACGACGAGGCCACCGGCGAGGAGGCCATCGACGCCGCGATTCGCTTCTGCGAGGGCAAGGGCGTCGGCCACGGCGTGACCAAGTTCCGCCTGCGCGACTGGGGTCTTTCGCGTCAGCGCTACTGGGGCTGCCCGATTCCCGTGGTGCATTGCGAGGAGTGCGGCGTCGTTCCCGAGAAGAAGGAGAACCTGCCCGTCGAACTGCCCAAGGACGTGAGCTTCGACGTCCCCGGCAACCCGCTCGACCGGCACCCGACCTGGCGCGACGTGCCTTGCCCGCGCTGCGGCAAACCCGCGAAGCGCGAAACCGACACGATGGACACCTTCGTCGATTCGTCGTGGTACTTCGCCCGTTTCACCGCGCCCCGCGCGGACACGCCGACCGATGTCGCCGAGGCCGAATACTGGATGAACGTCGACCAGTATATCGGCGGGATCGAGCACGCGATCCTGCACCTTCTCTACTCCCGGTTCTTCGCCCGCGCGATGCACCTGACGGGCCACCTGCCCGAGAAGTGCAAGGAACCGTTCGATGCGCTTTTCACGCAAGGCATGGTCACACACGCGATCTACGTCACGCGGGACGAGAACGACCGGCCGGTCTACCACTTCCCCGAGGATGTGGAGATCCACGAATCGGGCGCGCGGCTCGGTGCGACCGGCGAGGAGGTGGAGGTCATCCCCTCCGCCAAGATGTCGAAATCCAAGAAGAACGTCGTCGATCCGGTGAACATCATCCAGACCTACGGCGCCGACACAGCGCGCTGGTTCGTCCTGAGCGACAGCCCGCCCGAGCGCGACGTCGAATGGACGGCGTCCGGCGCCGAGGCCGCGAACCGGCACCTTGCCCGCGTGCACCGCATCGCTACCGAGATCGCCGCGTCCGAAGCGGGCCCGCATGAAGCCGACGAGCCCCTCCTGCGCGAGATGCACAGGACGATCTTCGACGTCACCGCCGGGATCGAGAGCTTCGGCTTCAACGCCGCCATCGCGAAGCTTTACGCCTTTACCAACACCCTGGCGAAGTCGCAGGCCGGCGCGGAGGCGAAGCGCGCCGCGATGCGGACGCTGGCGCAGCTGATGTCGCCGATGACCCCGCACCTGTCCGAGGAAATCTGGCACCTGCTGGGCGGCGAGGGCCTGATCGCCGATGCACCCTGGCCCGTCGCGGACGAGGCGATGCTGGTCTCCGATACCGTCACGCTTCCGATCCAGGTCAACGGCAAGCGCCGGTCCGAGATCACGGTGGCGAAGGACGCGTCGAAGGAAGAGGTTGAAAAGACCGCGCTGGCGGACGACGCTGTGGTCAAGGCCCTCGATGGCGGGGTGCCGAAGAAGGTGATCGTCGTGCCGGGACGGATCGTGAATGTCGTCGTCTGACCGCCGCAGTTTCCTTGCGCTTCTCTGCGCGCTTCCGCTCGCGGCCTGCGGGTTCACGCCGGTCTACGCGCCCGGCGGCACCGGCGGCACCGTGCGCGGACGTATCGCCTTCGCGGAGCCTGACGATGCGCTGGCCTTCAGCCTCGTGGCGCGGCTCGAGGACAGGATCGGGCGTGCCGATGGCGCGGCCTACCTCCTGGACTACTCCATCGCGACGACCGACTCGGCGCTGGCGCTCAGCGATACCGACGACATCAACCGCATCACCATCACCGGCAGCATCGCCTATACCGTGACCGAGATCGCGACCGGCGTTCAGGTACAGGCGGGCGAGGTCTCGACCTTCACGGCCTTCGCAAGCTCGGGCTCCCCGGTCGCCACGACCGCCGCGCGGCGCGACGCCGAGCAACGCCTGATGATCGCGCTGGCCGACCAGATCGTGTCGCGGCTTCTGACCGGGGCCGGCAACTGGTCATGAAGCTGTCGTCCCGAGACGCCGGCGCCTATTTCCGAAATCCAGACCCCAAGGCTGCGGGCTGCCTGATCTACGGCGAGGACGCGGTGCGGGTCACGCAGCTGCGCACCGGGGTTCTCGGCGCGCTGCTGGGCCCCGAGGCGGAGGCCGAGATGCGGCTTGCGCGGATGCAGGCGGCGGATCTGAGGTCCGACGCGGCCGCGCTTCTCGACGCGGTCAAGGCGGTGGGTTTCTTCCCCGGACCCCGCGCCGTGCTGGTCGAGCAGGCCACTGACGGCCTCGCGCCGGTCTTCGCGGCGGCGCTGGCGGACTGGAAACCGGGCGACGCCCAGATCGTCGTGACCGCGGGGATCCTGCCGAAACGCTCGGCACTGAGGAAAGTCTTCGAGGAGTCGAAAACGGCCTATGCCGCGGGCGTCTACGACGACCCGCCCGGCCGCGCCGAGATCGAAGAGCTTCTGCGCGCGGCGGGCGTGGAAGAGGTCGATCGGACCGCGATGACCGACCTCGAGACGCTTGCGCGCACGCTTTCGGCCGGCGACTTCCGGCAGACGATCGAGAAGCTCGGCCTCTACAAACGCGGCGATGCGACCCCGGTCGCCCCCGCGGACCTCGAAGCCGTGGCGCCCCTGTCGCGCGAGGCGGAGCTCGACGATATCCTGCACGCCACCGCCGAGGCCGCGTCCGAAACCATCGGCCCGGTCCTGTCGCGGCTGAAGGCGCAGGGGGTCGCGCCGGTGACGTTGTGCATCGCCGCGCTCCGCCACTTCCGCGCGCTCCACGCCGCCGCGTGCCATCCCGGCGGCGCCGAGGCGGGGCTTTCGGCCCAACGGCCGCCTGTCTTCGGGCCGCGCCGCGACCGGCTGAAACGCCAGCTTTCGCGCTGGCGTCGGGCTCAGCTGGAGACCGCGATCTCCATGCTGGTCGAGACCGACCTCGCGCTCCGCTCCTCGACCGAGGCGCCTCAGATGGCGATGATGGAACGCACTCTCATCCGCCTCGCCATGCTGTCCGCGCAGGGCCGGCGCTAGCGGCGGTCCTTGACGGCGGCCGGGCTTGGCCGTCCATATGCGCGCAGGTTCGGCAAGGGGAGAACGAGGCATGTACCAGCTCATCGGCAACGTGAAGAGCCGCGCGCTCCGGGTCCTGTGGATGCTGGAGGAGATCGGCGTGCCCTACGAGCATGTCCCCGCCGCGCCCCGCTCGGAGGAGGTGCTGCGCTTCAGCCCGGCGGGCAAGGTTCCGGTCCTTGTCGTCGACGGTGTTCCGATCTCCGATTCGGTGGCGATCATGACCTTCCTCGGCGACCGGCATCAGGCGCTGACACACACGCCCGGCACGATCGATCGCGCCCGGCAGGACAGCCTGACACAGGCCATCGTGGACGAGTTCGACGCCACCCTCTGGACCGCCGCGCGGCACAGCTTCGTCCTGCCGGAAGAGCATCGGGTGCCCGAGATCAAGGAAAGCCTGCGCTGGGAATTCGAACGCTCTCAGGAGAAATTCGTGCCCCGCATGGCCGAGGACGGGCCGTTCCTGATGGGCGAGGAGGTGACGATCCCCGACATCCTGCTTGCCCATTGCATGGGCTGGGCCGTGAACGCCAATTTCCCCGTGACGGAACCCTTCCGCGACCATGCGCGGCGGATGCGCGACCGCGCCGCCTTCCAGCGTGCGCTTCAGGCCTGAGGCTCAGGCGTTCCACATCGCTGCGTGGCGTCCGGCCCATAGCCCCGTGGCGAGGCACCCGGTGATGAGGTAGCCGCCCGTCGGCGCCTCCCAGTCCAGCATTTCGCCCGCGGCGAAGACGCCGGGCAGTGCGTTGAGCATGAGAGACGGGTCGAGTGCCTCCCGCGTGATCCCGCCGGCGGTGGAAATCGCCTCGTCCATCGGCCGGGGGCCCTCGTGGCGCACGGGCAGCGCCTTGAGCAGCGCGGCCAACGCGGGACCCTCGGGCAAGGGACGGCCGAATTCCTGAAGGAGCGCGCGCTTGAGCGGATCGAGGCCCAGCGCCTGCGCGAGGTGCTTCGACAGGGTGCGTTTCGCCGGACGCTCCGCAAGCCGCGCGGCGACCCAGCCCTCCTCCCGGTCGGCCAGGAGGTCGAGCGCCAGGGGCGCGCCGTCGCGGATATCGGCCGAGACGGCGTAGACCCCGCCGCCTTCGATCCCGCGTGCCGAGATCACCGCCTCGCCCCGGACTTTCCGGTCTCCCGCGATCAGGCGCACGGCCTTCAGCGGCTGGCCGAAATGGGGCGCCATGTGGGACGACCAGTGCACGGCAAAACCCATGTTGGCCGGCCGGAAGGGCGCGAGCGCCACGCTCTTTTCCGCAAGCAAAGGTGCCCAGGCGCCATCCGATCCAAGCCGCCGCCAACTTGCGCCGCCCAGCGCCAGGACGGTGACGCGCGGGCTCAGCAGACGCCGGCCCGCGCCGGTGTCGAAGGCGAAGGCCGCCTCTTCCCAGCCGGTCCAGCGCCAGCCGAGGCGCATCTCCGCGCCGATCCTCCGCAGCCATGCCCGCAGAAGCGGCGAGGCCTTCATCACCTTGGGAAAGACCCGCCCGGTCGACCCGGTGAACACCTCCTGCCCCAAGCCTTCGGCCCAGGCGATGGCGTCCTCCGGGCCGAATGCCTCGAGCATCGGGCGAAGCCAGGGGGCGGCAGAGCCATAGGCGGCGACGAACGCTTCCAGCGGTTCGGCCCTGGTGAGGTTCAGCCCCGATTTCCCCGCCATCAGGAACTTGCGCCCCGCGCTGGGTTTGCCCTCCACGATCACGACGCGCCGCCCGGCGCGCGCCAGCGTTTCGGCCGCCATCAGCCCCGCGGGCCCCGCGCCGATCACCAGGGCATCGACGGCCTCGGCCTTGCCGGCGTCCTGATCCGGCCCATGCTCCTCAACCATGGAGAACGATCCCGTCTGCCCGCTCTGCGAACGCCCGATCCCGGCCCATGCCAAACAGAGCCTGCATCATCTCGTCCCCCGCCTGCGCGGCGGCAAGGGCGGGCCGACCGTTCTTCTGCACCAGATCTGCCACAACGAGATCCACGCGACGCTGTCCGAGGCGGACCTTGCGCGCAATTTCAACACGGTCGAGGCGCTGCGCGACCATCCCCGCATCGCCCGTTTCGTCGAATGGGTGGGCAAGCGACCGCCCGACTTCCACTCGAAGACACCCGGTGCGCGGCGCGGGTGGAAGCGGCGCTGACACGTGCGTCAACCGTCGCTCATCGCCTTGATCCGGCGCAGCACGTCCGGTTTGCCGGCACAGGCATCCGCGGCGATCTCGTGGACATTGGCCATCAGGTGCTCGGGCGCCACGATGCGGTCCACCAGCCCGAAATCATAGGCTTCGTCCGCCGAAAGCTTCTGCCCCCCGAGAAGGAGGAGTTTCGTGCGCGCAGGCCCGATCAGCGCGCGCAGGCGGCCGGGGTCGGAAGGCTGCGGCAGGAAGCCGAGCTTCGCCACGGGGTAGAAGAACCGGGCGTTCGGCACCGCGATCCGCAGGTCGCAGGCCAGCGCCATGCCAAAGGCGCCGCCCGCAAGCGTCCCGTTCAGCGCGGCAACGGTCAGGCAGGGAAGTGCCGCGATCGCGCCCGAGACCTCCTCCCAGAGGGGAGAGGTGGCGAGGCCCGCGCGCGCTTCGTCGAGGTCTGCTCCCGCGGAAAACACCTTGTCGCCCGCCCCCGTCAGGACGAAGGCCCGCAGGCCGTCATCCGCCGCCGCGTCCCGCGCGATCGCGGCGACACGCTCCAGCATGGCCGCGGTCAGCGAATTGGCCTTGTCCGGACGGTCGAGCGTTACCGTCCAGAGGCCGCCCTCCTTTACCAACCCGATCATGCCGAAAGCCCCAGTCGCGCCCGGATCTCGGGCAGACGAAGCGAGACTTCCTCGCCGAGGAATTCGTCCGCGTCTCCCGTGCACATCCACGACAGCGCGACGGCGGGCCATTCGGGCGGGATGTGATCGGTCCATTCCAGCTGGCTGATCGGGTTGACGCCCGAGGCCTTGATCTCCTTCTGCATCTGCGTGGCGACGGTGCCGGGCGACAGGCCCATGGCGCGGATGCCCGCCGCCCCGTGCTCGAGGTGGAGCGAACGCGTCAGCATCGCTGCCCCGGCCTTCGACGCGCAGTAGGCGCTCCAGTGCTCCTGGGGATTGTGCGCGGCGCCGGAACTGATGGTGAGGATCGTGCCGCTGCCTTGCGCGAGCATCGCGGGAAGGGCGGCGCGCATCCCGTGGAAGACACCCTTCAGGTTGATGTCGATGACCTGCCCCCAGCCGGCCGGGTCGACCTCCTCCATCCCGGCGATGGGTTCGATGGCACCCGCGTTGTTGACGAGGATGTCGACGCGCCCGAAGGCGTCGATGGCGGCACCTATCGCCGCCTCCACCTCCCAGTAGCGGGTCACGTCCACGGGAACGGCGAGCGCCTGCGCTCCGATCTCGCCGGCAAGGGCCGCGATCTCGTCGCGGCCGCGCGCCATAAGGACGACATTCGCCCCCTGCGTGGCGAAGGCACGCGCCGCGGAGGCACCGATGCCGCGGCTCGCGCCCGTGATCAACGCGGTCTTTCCCGACAGGTCATAGGTGTTCATCCGCTCGTCTCCGTTTCCGACGCCCCGCCCGGGCTTTGCGGGAATCTGCGGGCCCAGTGCTACCGCTCCGCAGCGTCAGGGGCCACCCCCGGTGCATGGGAGGGTAGGGGTTTCCGGGCTTGACCTCGATACCGGCCCGGTCCGAACATCCCGACCGAGCCCACCCCGGAATGGAGTCCGTGCCCCCATGCCCCGCCGACTGACATGCATATCGATCCTGGCCATAGCGGCCGCCAGCCCCGCCTTCGCCCAGGTCACCGCCGCCGATCTCTGGGCCGAGTGGCAGGAAACCTCCACCGCCATGGGTCAGAGCATGACCGCGGACGTGACCCAGACGGGTGACGGCCTCGTGCTGGAGAACTTCGTCACCTTCTCCGAACAGGAGGGCACGACGACCACCGGCAGACTCGAGCGCGTGACGATGACCGAGGGCGCGGACGGTACGGTCTCCATCGACCTGTCCGATCCCTACGTGCTGACCCTGACCTTCCCCGAAGACGAGGACGGGCCGATCATCACGCTCGAGATCGTGTTGAACCACGAGAACCTCGATATCTCCGTGGCGGGCGCGGCGGGCGCGCGGAACTACAGCTACACCGCCGATGCCGTGACGATTTCGGAGGGGAACATCACCAACGACAGGGGCGAACCCGTGCCCGACATCGACATGGAGATCGTCGCGCGCGACCTGGCCACCACCTACAACATGGCCGGCACCATCGCCGATGGTCAGCGTTTCGACAGCGTCGGCACGGTCGGAAGCGTCGCCGGCCGGTTCGACGTGCGCCCGCCCGAGGCCGAGGAAGGGCACGTCAAGCTCAGCTTCGCCCTCGGCGAGATCGCCTCGGAAGCCACCGGCACGATGGTGGCGCTCGCCACGCTGCAGCAGACCACGCAGGGCCTTCCGCCGGGCTTCGACATCGCGGGATCGACGACCTATGCCTGGTCGCGGCTCGAGATGGCCTTCGACAGCCCCTCGGACACGTTCGACGCCTTCTATTCCAACGAGGGCGGGTCGTTCGGGATCGGGCTGTCCGCCGACGCGCTGAGCTACGACATCTCGGCGCAAGCCATGGAGACCCGCGTCTCCGGAAGCGAGATACCGGTTCCCGTTCAGGTCACCGCGGCCTCCGGCGCCCTGTCGCTCCAGATCCCCCTCTCGGCGCAGCCCGAGCCCTCTTCCGCCGCCGTGCGCCTCGCCTATCGCGACCTCGCCGTGAGCGACGGCCTCTGGTCGATGATCGACCCGTCGGGGCAGGTTCCGCGCAATCCCGCCACGCTGATTCTCGACGCCACGGCTCAGGTGCAGATCCTGCGTGACCTCATGGATCCCGAGACGATGGAAATGTCCGAACCCCCGGGCGAATTGCGCGCCCTCACGGTGTCCGAGCTGGAAATCAGCTTCGGCGACACCTCTCTGACCGGCACCGCCGACATGACCTTCGCGCCGGGACAGATGCCGCCGCAGCCCGTGGGCCGCGCCGATCTCTCGCTTGTCGGTGGCAATGCGCTGCTCGAACAGCTGCAGGCCGCGGGTGTCATCGGCATGGAGCAGGCGGCCATGGCCCGTGGCGTGGCGGGCATGTTCACCCGGCCCGGCGCCATGCCGGACACGCTGGAAACCGCGCTGGAATTCGGTGCGGACGGAACGGTCACGGCAAACGGCATGCCGCTGCAATAGGGGGTGCGGGGTCCGTCGCGCTTGCGTCCGGCGGACCCCCGCCCTAGGTGCTTGGTGCACGGCCATCCCGGCCGGAGGATGTCCCCATGACCGAGCGCCAGACCGACCTCGCCACGCTTGCCGCCGCCATGCTCGACGCCGCGCGCGCCGCTGGGGCCGACGCGGCGGATGCGCTGGTCGTGGACGGAACCTCGCTGACGGTCGACGTCCTGAACGGCAAGCTGGAGCAGGCCGAGCGCGCCGAGGGCGTGGAAATCGGCCTGCGCGTCATGGTCGGTACGCGACAGGCCAGCGTTTCGGCGTCCGACACGCGGGCTGAAACCCTGCGCGAAATGGCGGATCGCGCGGTCAGCATGGCGCGGCTCGCGCCCGAGGACCCGACAGTGGGCCTTGCCGATCCCGAACAGTTGAGCACGCTCCGCGATGCCGACGCGCTGGACCTGTCCGATCCGGCCGAGGACCCGGACCCCGCGGCGCTGGAACAGGCCGCGCTGCGCGCCGAGGCCGCGGCTTTGGCCGTTGCCGGGATCTCGCAGGTTCAATCGGCCAGCGCGGGCTTCTCGCGGCGCAGGATCCATCTGGCTGCGACGAACGGGTTTTCCGGCGGCTACGGCCGCACCAGCCACGGCCTGTCCTGTGTTGCCATCACCGGCGAAGGACTGGGCATGGAGCGCGATTATTTCGGCGAAAGCCGCACCTACGCCGCCGACCTTCCCGACCCCGAGGAGATCGGCCGCATCGCCGCCGAGCGGACCGTGGCGCGCAAGGGGGCGAAGAAGCCGCCGACCGGCGCCTATCCCGTCATCTACCAAGAACGCATCGCCTCGGGCCTGATCGGTCACCTCCTGTCGGCCACCAACGGAAGCGCCATCGTGCGCGGCGCGTCCTGGGCGCGCGACCTGCTGGGGGAAGAGGTTCTGCCAAAGGGCCTCAGCCTGACCGAGGACCCGCTGCGGCCCCGGATCGGCGGATCGCGCCCCTTCGATGCCGAGGGCCTGCCGACGCAGGCGCGCGATATCGTGGCGGACGGCGTTCTGACGGGCTGGACCCTCGACCTCGCCACGGCGCGGAAGCTGGGACTGTCCTCCACCGGCAACGCGGCGCGCGGCACCGGCGGACCGCCCTCTCCCTCGGTCAGCAACGTGGCGCTGACGCAAGGCGCGCAAAGCCTCGAGGAGATGATGGCCGAGATCGGCACGGGGCTTCTCATCACGTCGATGATCGGCTCTTCGGTAAACGCGACGACGGGCGACTATTCGCGCGGCGCCTCGGGTTACTGGATCGAGCAGGGCGAGATCGCCTACCCGGTCAACGAATGCACGGTGGCGGGGAACCTGCGCGAGATGCTGCGCACGATCCGTCCCGCCAACGATGCGCGCACCCACCTGAGCCGCGTCGTTCCCTCGCTCCTCGTGGAAGGCCTGACGATTGCGGGCGCCTGAGGCGGACCTCGCCCTGCTGATGGAAGCGGCGCAGACGGCGGGCGAGATCGCGCGCCGCCACTTTCGCCGCGACCCCGAGATCTGGACCAAGTCCGACGAAAGCCCGGTGACCGAGGCCGACATCGCCATCGACCGCGTGCTGCGCGCGGACCTTCTGGGCGCGCGGCCCGATTACGGCTGGCTGTCCGAGGAAACCGAGGACGACGCGGCGCGCCTGAACGCAGATCGTGTCTTCATCGTCGATCCCATCGACGGGACGCGCGCCTTCATCGACGGGCAGACCAGCTTCGCCCACGCGCTCGCCATCGCCGAGGCGGGAGAGGTCGTCGCGGGCGTCGTCTACCTGCCGATGAAGGACCGCCTCTACGCGGCGGGGCGCGGCATGGGCGCGACACTGAACGGCGCGCCGATCCGGGCCTCCGCCACGCGGGAGGAGCGCGGCGCGCAGGTCCTCGCCACGAAGCCGAACATGCACCCGAACCACTGGCCGGGCGGCGCTCCCGAGTTCGAGCGCGTCTACCGTCCCTCGCTGGCCTATCGCATGGCGCTGGTGGCGGAGGGGCGTTTCGACGGGATGGTGACCTTCCGCGACACGTGGGAATGGGACATCGCCGCCGGTGCCGTGCTGATCGCCGAAGCCGGGGGGGCTGTGACGGACGGCACTGGCGACACGATCTGGTTCAACGCGTCCACGCCCCGGGCGAAGGGCGTCATGGCCGCGCCTGGGCCGCTGCATGCGGCGCTTCTGAAACGGCGCCTCGGGACCTAGCCGCGAAACGGTCGATCCGTCGCGGAGGACAGGCCAGCGGGTTGCGACAGGACTTCGCCAGCGTCCTCGCCCGGAACGGCGGCCGAAAGACTCGCCATCACGGTGACGAGCAGCAGCGCGGCAAGCGCGATGAGACTGGTGCGAAAGGCCATTGCGGCGCTCTCCGTACGAAGGCCGATCGTCGGCCCGGATCATGACGAAGACTACCGCGCGCGGGCTTGCGGCGTGAGTACGGTTCCCCTTACCCGTCGCCCGACCGCTTGACCCAAGGCGGCAAGACCGTAGGGTGCGCGGCGCGAAAGGACGGTGGGCGCCCTTCGGCAGCACCCGACATCGGAGGAAACGGGATCTTGGGACAGTCGATCGCACTCGGTCTCTACCTGGCCTGGTCGGGCCGGGGCGGGCTGTCCTATGCCAACCGGAAGCTCAAGCAACGGCTGGAGGAGGGCAAGGAGGATCCCGCGCGCATCGCCGAACGCCGGGGCGAGCCCAGCCTGCCGCGCCCCGAGGGCAAGCTCATCTGGTTCCATGCCGCCAGCGTCGGAGAAAGCCTTGCGCTGCTGGAACTGATCCGCCGCATCCTCGAGGAACGCGAGGATGTCTCGGTCCTCGTGACGACGGGCACCGTCACATCCGCCGGTGTCATGGCCGAGCGGCTGCCAGAGCGTGCGTTCCACCAGTATATACCGCTGGACGCGCGACGCTTCGTGATGACCTTTCTCGACCACTGGAAGCCCGACCTCGCCGTCTGGTGCGAAAGCGAGATCTGGCCCGCGTTGATCTGCGAAACCCATGCGCGCCGCATCCCGATGATGATCGTGAACGCCCGCATGTCGAAGGCGAGCCATGACCGCTGGCGGTTTCTCAAGGGCATGGCGAAAAGCCTTCTCTCGCGCTTCGACCACGCGATGGTTCAGGACGACATCACGGCGATGTATCTCCGGCGCCTCGGGCTGCCCGCCGACCGGATGGAAGTGGCCGGAACCCTGAAGGAAGGCGCCGCCGCGCTTCCCGTGAACGAGGGCGAGCGCCGAGAGATGACCGAGCATCTCGCCGGGCGCCCGGTCTGGCTTGCCGCTTCGACCCATGACGGGGAGGAGCGGATCGTCCTGGATGCCCACGACATCGCGCTGAAGGTGAACCCCCGGCTTCTGCTGATCCTCGTGCCGCGCCATCCGCAGCGCGGCGACGGGATCGCGGAGTTGCTCCAGTCCGACGGGTGGCGCTTCAACCGGCGCACCGCCGAGGAGATGCCGGACGCCGAGGCGCATGTCTATCTGGCCGACACGATGGGTGAACTGGGCCTTTGGTACCGTGTCGCCCCGATCAGCTTCGTCGGCGGCTCGCTCCAGCCCATCGGGGGGCACAACCCGTTCGAGCCCGCCGCGCTCGGCTCGGCGATCCTGCACGGGCCCTACGTCACGAATTTCGTCGACATCTACCAACGGCTGACCGAGGCGCGGGCCGCCCGCCTCGTCACGGGTCCCGACACGCTGGCCGAGGCGGTGCACGAGCTTCTCAATCCCGACCGCGCCGCGACGATGGCACACGCGGCGTGGGAGGTCGTTTCGGCAGGTGCGGAGGTTACCGACCGGACCCTGGACCGCATCCTGCATCGTCTCGATACCGGGCCCACGGCCGGCGGCGCCTGAGATGCGGGCGCCGGCCTTCTGGTACCGCCCGCCGGGATTGCTCTCGGCGCTCCTGTCGCCGTTCGGCGCGCTTTATGCGGCCGGAACGGCACGGCGGCTCGCCGGCGGCGCGCGCGAACGGGTCGGCGTGCCGGTCATCTGCATCGGCAACATCAACGCGGGCGGCACCGGCAAGACGCCATCGGCGATCGCGCTGGCGATGCGGTTGTCGTCGCGGGGCATCGCAGCCCACGTCGTCACGCGCGGGCATGGCGGGTCGCTGGAAGGTCCCGTGCGCGTGGACGAACGCCGCCACCGCGCGGCCGAGACCGGCGACGAGGCGCTGCTTCTGGCCGCCTTCGCGCCGACCTGGGTGGCGAAGGACCGGCTGGCCGGCGCGCGCGCGGCGGTCGGGGCCGGGGCGCAGGTGATCCTGCTCGACGACGGGTTCCAGAACCCCTCGCTCACCCACGACCTCTCCATCGTCGTCGTCGATGCCGCGCGCGGTTTCGGCAACCGCCGCGTGCTGCCCTCGGGTCCCTTGCGCGAACCGGTGGAGACCGGCCTTGCACGCGCCGATTTCGTCCTCGCCATCGGGCCGGACGAGGCGCAGGTGCGCTTTGCCGGGACGGAGGGCAGACACATCCCCTGCCCTGTCGTGCAAGGCCGCCTTGAACCATTGCCGACCGGCTTGCCGATGGACGGGCTGCCGGTGCTCGCCTTCGCGGGGATCGGGCATCCGGAGAAATTCTTCGCCACGCTGCGCGAGCTGGGCGCCGACCTCAAGGCCGCCCACGCGCTGTCGGATCATCAGCCGCTGTCGGACGCGCTCATGTCGCGCATGCTGCGCGAGGCCAAGACGCTGGGCGCGCAGGTGGTGACCACCGAGAAAGACGCCGTCCGACTTCCGCCCGCGCTGAGGCCGCAGGTGATGACGGTGCCCGTTCGCCTTCAGGTCGCGGATTGGGGACCGCTCGACGAGGCGCTCGCGCGCCTGCTCTAGCGCGGGCCGGCTCTGGTGCTAGGACCAGCCGGGGACATCGTCGTCCTGTCCCAGTTTCGGAGCGGGCCGCGCCTCGGCGATCCCGGCGTCCGAAAAGCGGAAGGGCGGGCGCACGCCGGGAATACCCTCGGCCTCGGTCCGCACGCCCCGCGCGATGACCTGTGGATCGGCGAAGACCTCGGCGAGATCGTTGATCGGACCGGCTGGCACGCCCTCCGCCTCGCAGGCGGCAAGTAGCTCGGCCTTGGACCGCAGCAGCGTCGCCCCGGTCAGCCGCCTCGTCATCTCGCCGCGGTGGGCGATGCGGTCGGCATTCGTCAGGTAGTCTGGATCCTCGGCCATGTCCTTGAGCCCGAGGATACCGCAGAGCCGCCGGTACTGCGCATCGTTGCCGGTGGCGATGATGATCCAGCCATCGGCGCAGTCGAAGACCTGGTAGGGCGTCAGGTTCTGGTGCGCGTTCCCGATCCGCTGCGGCGCGACGCCGGTCGTCAGGTAGTTCATCGCCTGGTTGGCCATGAAGGCGGTCGCCACGTCGAGAAGCCCCATGTCGATGTGCTGACCCCGCCCCGTGGTCTGCCGAAGGTGCAGAGCGGCGAGGATCGCGTTCACGGAATAGAGCCCGGTCAGGATGTCCGTCACCGCGACGCCCACTTTCTGCGGCTGCCCCTCGGGCGCGCCGGTGACCGACATGATCCCGCTCATTCCCTGGATGATGTAGTCGTAGCCCGCCCGGTGCGCGTAGGGCCCGGTCTGACCGAAGCCGGTGATGGAACAGTAGATGAGGCCGGGGTTGATCGCACTGAGACTGGGGTAGTCGAGGCCATATTTCGCAAGACCGCCGAGCTTGAAATTCTCGATCAGGACGTCGGCGCCTCGCGCCAGCTCCAGCACCCGCGCGCGGCCTTCCTCGGTCCGGAAATCCGCCGTGACCGACTTCTTGCCCCGGTTGCAGGAATGGAAATAGGCGGCCGAGACGTCACCCTCGCGCTCGATGAAGGGCGGACCCCAGCGGCGGGTATCGTCGCCCTCGGGCGCCTCGACCTTGATGACCTCCGCGCCGAGATCGGCCAGCGTCTGGCCGGCCCAAGGGCCGGCCAGGATCCGCGCGAGCTCCAGAACGCGGAGACCGCTGAGCGGTGCCGTCATTCCGCGGCGGCCAGAGCTTCGTCCAGCAGCGCGGAAAGATCCGCGTAGCTCATGTTGCCGTGCATCTCGTCGTTGATGATCAGGGTCGGCGTGCCGGGGATTTCATGGATCGCCGTGTTCGCCTCGTAGGTGGCCAGCAACGCCTCGGCCATGGCCTGGTCGGTCAGGCAGGTGTCGAGTTCCTCGTTGCTGAGGCCGGCGGTCCGCCCGATCCGGCGCAGGTTGTCGGCCACGTCGCGGGGCGCGCCTTGCGTCCATTCGGTCTGCTGCTCGTAGAGCAGGTTGGCGATGCCGAAATACCGCATGGGGCCGCCGCAGCGCGCGACCATCCCGGCCCAGAGGCCGAAGCGGTCGAAATACACTTCGCGGTAGATGTAGTTGATGCGGCCGGTGTCGATGTAGTTCGCCTTCAGATCGGGCAGCACGCGCTGGTGGAAGGTCCGGCAATGCGGGCATGTGAACGAGGCATATTCGATCAGCGTGACCGGCGAATCGGGGTTGCCCATCATCATCTCGACGACCTCGGGGGCATCGCCCTCGCTCGCCTCGGCGGTCTGGGCATTGGCGGCTCCCACGGGGAGAAGCGGCAGCGCCTCCTGCCCCGGACGCAGGAGCGCGGTCCCGCCCAGCGCCAGCACGCCGGTGCCTGCCACCCCGATCAGCATCTTTCTACGGTCCATCGATCAGCCTCCGGATTGTCCTTGTTGTGTTTCGCGGTTCCTAGCGGGCGACGACCTTCTGCGCCAGTGCGCTCAGCGCGGCACGAAGGCCCTCGTCCTCGATCTCGTCCAGCCCCTCGGTCGCGGCCGCCAGTCGCTCGGGGTCGGGTGTCCTTTCCGCTGCCTTCGCAGGTCCTGCAAAGGCGACGCGGCCCTCGGCGAAGCCGGTGGGCGCGGTCTGTGTCACCTGGACACGCGAGACGGCGCGATAACCGTAGCAGGCGTTCACGCGCTCCACGATCTCGGTGCCGCGCATCTCCAGGATGGGGGCGTTCGCACCGGTCGTCAGAAGGACCAGCGTTCCACCGAACCCGCGCCCGTAGCCGATGCGCAGCGGCACGGCGATCTCGGCGATATCCGCGCCCACGATGTCGGCCCAGTGGGTGAGTAGCCGTGCCTCGGCGAAGCCGCGTTTCTCCGCCGGAGCGCGCAGATGCGCCGAGACCAGCGTCGCCGCACGTTCGAAGCCGCGCTTGCGGCGCGGGTCTGGTGCTGTGCCGTCGTGGCGCGGCGGGGCCATCGTCTTGCCTTTCCCAACGGGGCGGAGGGGGTTGTCTTTCCCGGTCCGCCCGCAATCTATGCCGTCACGCACTGTTAACCAATAACGAGCAACAAGAGGACGGATAACGCTTGCGTGACGCCGAGATGCAGGACGCCCTGATGCGCTGGTACGACACCCATGCAAGGGTGCTGCCCTGGCGCGTGCCGCCCGACGCGCTGGCGGAAGGCGCGCGTCCCGACCCCTACTTCGTCTGGTTGTCGGAGGTGATGCTGCAGCAGACGACGGTCGCCGCGGTCCGCGACTATTTCCGCCGTTTCACCGAACGGTGGCCATCGGTCACGGCCCTCGCCGAGGCGGAGGATGCCGAGGTCATGGCCGAGTGGGCCGGGCTTGGCTACTACGCGCGGGCGCGCAACCTCCTGAAATGCGCACGGGCCGTGGCGACGGAGCATGACGGCGTCTTTCCGGACAGCGAGGAGGGGCTGCGCGCGCTTCCGGGCATCGGCCCCTACACGGCGGCGGCCATCGCGGCCATCGCCTTCGACCGGCCCGCAGCCGTCCTCGACGGGAATATCGAGCGGGTCATGTCCCGCCTTTTCGCCGTGACCGATCCGCTGCCGGGGTCCAAGCCCGAGCTCAGGGCCCTTGCAGCGCGACTGACACCCGAGGTGCGGCCCGGCTGCCATGCGCAGGCGCTGATGGACCTCGGGGCGACCATCTGCACGCCGAAATCGCCCGCCTGCGGGATCTGCCCGCTGATGCCGGGATGTGCCGGGCGGAAGGAGGGGATCGCCGCGGACCTCCCTGCGAAGGCGCCGAAGAAGGCCAAGCCGACGCGGCACGGCATCGCCTACCTCGTGAGGCGGAAGGATGGTGCCGTCCTGCTCGAGACACGGCCGCCCAGCGGACTTCTGGGCGGGATGCTGGCCTGGCCCGGGACAGACTGGACGGAAGACGCGCCGCTCGAGGCACCGCCCCTTGCCACCGACTGGCACGATCCGGGGCTGGAGGTGCGGCACACCTTCACGCATTTCCATCTGCGCCTCGCGCTGCGAATGGCTGTCGTTGGCGCGGATGCAATCCCCGAGCGCGGCACCTTCATGCCGCGCGCCGAGTTCCGCCCCGCCGCCCTTCCAACGGTCATGCGAAAGGCCCATGACCTTGCGGCAGGGGCCTGGGAGGATGCCACGGGGGATTGACCGATCCCGCGACTGGCCCGATTCTGCACGCCACCCGCAACCCGAACCCCAGAGACCGGACATGGTTCCCGCGGCAGAGCTTCGATCCCTATCGCGCGCGCTGCCGTTCTGGCTGTCGCTGCTGCTTGTGCCGCTGGTCGTGTGGGTATCGCAGATGGGCGGCTGGTGGCTGATCCTCGTGCCTCTTGGCACCTGGTGGCTGTTCGGCGTGCTCGACGCGGTGATCGGGCCCTACCGCGAGAACGCGGATCCCGCGACACCGGAGGCCGACCTCTTCTGGTATCGCCTCGTGACGCTGATCTGGGTGCCGGTGCAGGTTGTCCTGCTGTTCGCCATGATCCGCTACGTGCAGACCTCCGGCACGCTGTCGATGCCGGAGAAGCTTGGCCTCTTTTTCGGCGTCGGTGTCCTGACGGGCACCATCGGCATCAACTATTCCCACGAGCTGATGCACCAGAGGAACCGCCTGGAGCGAACGCTGAGCGACGTCCTGCTCGCCTCGGTTCTCTATTCGCATTTCCGTTCCGAGCATCTTCTGGTGCATCACCGCTATGTCGGCACGCGGCGCGACCCGGTGACAGCGCGCTACAACGAAGGGTTCCACCGCTTCTTCCCGCGTGTCCTGCGCCAGAGCCTCGGCTCCGCCTTCGGGGCCGAGCGGGACCTGCTGGCCCGGAAGGGCCTGCCCTGGTGGCACCGCAGGAACCCGTTCTGGCGCTATGCCGCGCTGCAGGGCGGGTTTCTCGCGCTGGCCTTCGCGCTGGGCGGATGGGGCGGCGTGGGCCTGTTCCTGTTCCAGGCCTTCATTGCGATCTGGCAACTGGAACTGACCAACTACATCGAACACTACGGGCTGACGCGGAAGCATCTGGGCGACGGGAAATACGAGCATGTCCTGCCCCGTCATTCGTGGAACGCGGCGCACCGAGCGTCGAACTGGCTGCTTATCAACCTGCAGCGGCATTCGGACCACCATTACAAGCCCGACCGCCGTTTCCCGCTCCTGCAAAACTACGAGGAGGACGAGGCGCCGCAGCTGCCTTACGGCTACCCGGTGATGACCGCCGCCGCGATGATCCCGCCGCTATGGAAGCGGGTGATGAACCCCCGGGTGAAGGCGTGGCGGCGGTTCTACTACCCCGAGATCGAGGACTGGCACCCTTACAACAAGGGGCTGCTGCCGGCGCCGCGCTAGGCGCCCGGCGCCAGACGCGGTCCCGCAGCCGGTCGCGCATGCCCTCGTCCGGCGATAGCTGGAGGGCCTGTGCACGCGCCGCCTCGGCCCCTAAGCTCGGCCATGGCGTCACGAGGCAATCGCAAAGCGCTGCGTGGGTTGTCGAGGGCGACAGGAAGAGTCGCGCGAACGAGGTGTTCGGCTCCCGTGTCCGAACGCGCCGGCACCGCGCCGTCACACCGGTAAGCCGCGCGCGATGCCCATCCCGACAAGACCGGAAGAGCCTTATCTCTGGAGCGCAGGGGTCTGGTGCACGTGGCTTCCCTCTTCCGCCGCATGGACGAGGAAATGCGCCACGTCGGCCCGCGAAATGATCCCCTGCCGCCAGGTCGATGGGTCGACCAGCACCTGGTATTTGCCGGTCATCTTCGTGTCCGTGAGGATACCCGGCCGCGCGATGGTCCAGTCGAGGCCGGAGCCCCGGATCAGGTCCTCCTGCAGGTCCTTGTCGGCGTAGGCGCGGCCCAGAAAGGTCTTGAGGGTCAGCTTTTCGGGCGCCGAAAGCTTGCCGTAGCTGTCCCCGGCGCCGAAGCCCGTCACCGTCAGCAATCGCTTCACGCCCGCGACCTCCATCGCCGGGATCAGCGCCTGTGTTGCGGTGGAGAACAACGTCGTGGGTTTCAGCGCACGCACGTCGCGCGGCACGCCGAGCGTCAGGATCACGGCGTCGGCCCCGGCCACCGCATGGGCGAGAAGTTCGGGGTCCGTCGCGTCCCCCTGCACCTTTTCCAGCGCGGCGCTTTCGGTCTCGATGGCCTCGGCACTGCGGGCCACTGCGCGAACGGTATGACCCCGCTCCAGCGCGTATTCCACCACCTTTCGGCCGATGCCGCGGCTCGCTCCGATCACGGTGATCTTCATGGTCTGGCCTCCGGTCCTACGGTGAACAGACTAGCCCGCCGGCCGCGACCGGCGAGTGTCAGGCCGCCGCCGCCTCGCGCGGCAGGTGCCCGGACTTGACCCAGAGCAGGCAGCCTTCGTCCGTCCGGGGCGCGTGGGCGAAAAGATGCGGCAGGCGCAGCCAGGTTCCCGCAGGATAGGTCCCGTGCTCGTCCGCGAAGCTGCCTTCAAGCACGAAGATCTCCGCACCCCCGGCATGGCCATGGGGCGGCAGCGCCGTGCCCGGTTGCCAGCGGTGCAACCCGACCTCCTCGGTCGGGACCGAATGGAGAGGCAGGACCTCCACACCCTCGGTCGCGCCCGGCGTGAAGGCCGCGTTCCGCGTATCGACCACCTTCTGCTTGGTGTCGGTGTCCTCGAACTGGTGCAGCTTCACGAGGATCGTCGCGCCTTCCGGCCCGATATGGGGACGGTGCGAGGTGCCGATCGGATTCCGCACATAGGTTCCGGCCGGATAGTCCCCGGCCTCGTCGGAGAAGACACCTTCGAGGACAAGGTATTCCTCGCCCCCGCCATGGGTATGCGCGTCGAAGGCGCTGTTCGGGGCGAAGCGGACGATGGTCGTCGCGCGCGCCACCTCGCCGCCGATCCGGTCGAGCATCATGCGTTCGACCCCTGCGGCAGGCGAGGCGGCCCAGGCGTAGTCCGCGGGCCGGATCACGACACGGGCGCTGAAATCGGCGTTGAGCTTCATCGGTC
Organism: Roseicyclus sediminis; assembly: GCF_025515305.1. Taxonomy (GTDB): domain Bacteria; phylum Pseudomonadota; class Alphaproteobacteria; order Rhodobacterales; family Rhodobacteraceae; genus Roseibacterium; species Roseibacterium sediminis. The sequence continues at coordinate 285,949 of NZ_JAOPHT010000003.1, read as the reverse complement.
TTCCCTTCCCTTGCGGGTCAGAGATGGGGCCGAAGAGCGCCCGGGCAACCCCGGCTCAGGCCTCCATCTCGGCGCGGATCTGCTGGCGCAGGACGTCGATCGGCACCGTCTGGCCGTCACGGCGGAAGTGCCAGTAGGTCCAGCCGTTGCAGGAGGGCGCGCCCTCCAGCTCGGCGCCGACCTGGTGGATCGAGCCCTTGACCCGGTCGGCGATCAGCGTGCCGTCGGCACGGACCTTGGCCATCTGGCCGCGGGAATTCACCAGCATCTCGCCGGGGCGAAGCATCCCGCGTTCCACGAGCTGGCCGAAGGGTACGCGCGGCTCGGACCGCTTGGAGGTGCTGACCTCCAGCGCGGAACGATCATAGGGCCGGACGCGCTCCAGACGCTTCTCGGCGATCTCGCGGTAGGCGGCCTCGCGCTCGATCCCGATAAAGTCGCGGCCGAGCATCCGGGCCACGGCGCCGGTGGTGCCGGTTCCGAAGAACGGGTCGAGCACGACATCGCCCGGGTTCGTCGCGGCGACGAGGACGCGGTGCAGCAGCGCCTCGGGCTTCTGGGTCGGATGCGCCTTCTCGCCGTTCGCGTCCTTCAGCCGCTCGCCCCCGTTGCAGATCGGCAGGACCCAGTCCGACCGCATCTGCACACCCTCGTTCAGCGCCTTCAGCGCCTCGTAGTTGAAGGTGTACTTCGCACCCTCGGTCTTCGAGGCCCAGATCATCGTCTCGTGCGCGTTGGTCAGCCGCTTGCCACGGAAGTTCGGCATCGGGTTCGACTTGCGCCACACGACGTCGTTGAGGATCCAGTAGCCCTGGTTCTGCAACTCGGAGCCGACACGGAAGATGTTGTGATAGCTGCCAATGACCCAGATCGCGCCATCGGGCTTCAGGAGTCTGCGGGCGGCGGCGAGCCAGTCGCGGGTGAACCGGTCATAGGCGGCGAAACTGTCGAACTGGTCCCAATGGTCGTCGCAGGCATCGACCTGCGTGTTGTTGGGACGGTGCAGCGTGCCCTTGAGCTGCAGGTTGTAGGGCGGGTCGGCGAAAATAAGGTCGACGGACGCCTCTGGCAGACCGTTCATCGCCTCGATGCAGTCGCCATCCAGAATCGTGTTGAGCGGCAGGGGCGCTGCCGCGGCTTTCTTCGTTTTCGTCATCACTGCCTCTGATCCGGCGCCTCTTTGGGCGCGTGTTGTTGCCCACAGAATCGCCCAAAGCCGATTCGGCGTCAAATTCTTTTTTGGAATCAGTGCGTTGCGAGCTCAGCCCCACAACATCTGGTGGACCGGCGCGAAGGAACGTCTATGGTGCGGGGTGACCCCCAGATGTTGCAGAGCGGCCCGGTGCGCCGCCGTGGGATAGCCTGCATTGGTCGCCCAGCCGTAGCCGGGAAAGGCCTCGTCGAGCTCGGCCATCACCGCGTCGCGGGCGACCTTGGCGACGATCGAGGCGGCCGCGATCGACAGGCTGCGCGCGTCGCCCTTCACCAGCGGTGTGGCCGGACAGGGCATGTCGCGCGGGCAGGCGTTGCCGTCGACCAGGACATGGCCCGGTACTCGCGGAAGGCCCGCCACGGCGCGGCACATCGCGAGAAAGGCGGCGTTGCGGATGTTGAGCGTGTCGATCTCCTCGACGCTGGCCCAGCCGACCGCGACCTCGGCCGTGTCGCTCAGCGCCTCGACCAGTGCCGCGCGGCGTTTCGCGCTGAGGCTCTTGGAGTCGTTCAGGCCCTCGGGAATGCGTGCGGGATCGAGGATCACGGCCGCGGCAGTCACCGGCCCGGCCAGCGGCCCGCGTCCGACCTCGTCGACACCGGCGACAGGAGCCGCGCCTGCGGCGACAAGCGCCGCTTCATGGGTGAAATCAGGGAAGATCAACGCGCGCTTCGGCATTCGGTTTCTTCCCACGGGCCGCGCCGCAAGACAAGAAAAGGGGCGGCGGCCAGGGGAAGCCGCCGCCCCGCCGTGCCCGGGGGGTCTTGGTTGGGGGCGCCCCCTCAGGGCCGGAAACCTGCCTCGCGGACCCACCCGTTCTGCGCGAGGCAGCGTCCGCCGTAGATCATGCGGGGCCCACGGTCCGTCTCGACCCGGCGAAGGCACTGGTCGGGCAGGAGCGCGGGACGCGTGACGTTGTTTTCCATGCAGCGCCGGACATAGCCACGGAAGTAGCCGTTGCGGTCCGACCCCTCGATGAAGCAGCGCGCGGGCGCCACGAGTTGCCGGGGCCGTTGCGGCGCATGGGCCTGCGGCGCCGGGCGATGGACCTGGTTGCGGCTGGCCGTGTCGTTGCGGTTGCCGTTCTGGATGGCCTGCCCGATGGCATAGAGCGCGATCAGTCCGCCGATGATGGCGACGACCTCGTCGTTGTTGTTGGCCCGAGCGGGCGTGGCCGAGGCCGTGACGGCGCCGAGCGCGAGGCTCAGCGCAAGGCCGGCGGCGGTCAGGGTGCGTGCGAGGCGGTTCATGTGCGTGGCTCCTCATCTCGTGTGGTCCCGCGACGTTGCGGGCGATGAGGTGACGATCCGCGCTTGCGGTCCGGCCAAGCAATAACGGCCCGGGGTTATCCGATAACGGCCGTCCCGCAGGCCTCGGTCATTGCCTGTCAGCCCCGCCCGGAGTGAGGATCGCCACGATTGTGGACGCCTGTCCCCGCTTGGAGTACGAGACGGAGCCATGAAGATACCCTTTCGCATGACGCTCATCGCCGCCGCGCTCGCCACCGCCGCCGGTCCGGTTTCGGCCGCGTGCTACGCCGATTACCGCGCCCGGACAGACGACCCCCTGCGCCTCCATTACGGGGTGATCGCAATTCCCGACGCCGCGTGTTCCGTCGCCGACGCCGCGCCGGTCATCGCCCAGCGCATCGCCGCCGAGGGCTGGCAGCTTCTGCAGGTGATCTCGGTCTTTGACGACAGCGGCCTCAACGCAAGGAGGGCCGATGCCGGAGCCTTCTTCCTTCGTTTCTGAAACCCGGATCGCATCGACCCGGGTCATTCAGCTCGGCATGGCCGCGATCGTCGCCATCCTGGTGATGACGGCGATCCTGCTGTTCGTGAACCTGCCCGACGCCGACGCCTTCAACGCCGCCATCGCCGATATCTTCGTCAGCGCGGACGTGCGCGACCCGGATGCCACGCGGATGCTGGAGATCATGGCCGAGACCGGCACGACCTTCTCGGGCGTTCTCGAAAGCTACCGCGCGGTGATGTTCGTCCTGATGGTCTTCGCCGCCGCGCTGCTGATCGCCTGCCTCGTCTTTCTTGGCACCATCGTCACGCTCAACCGCCGCATCGGGCAGATCGAGCGGCAGGGCATCCAGGTGTCCTCCCTCATCCTCAGCCGGGAGGAGCGCGTGGTTCTCATCAACAACCTCGAGTTCAAGCTGACGGATGCCGCGATGGAGACGCTCTCGGTACTCGCCGAGGCGCGGCTCGACGACGAGGTGCTGACCGGCGCGCAGATCGAGGCGATGGTCTCGGGCCGGGCGGAGACGGATGTGGACGAGGCCGCCGGCGCGACCCGGATCAAGCGGCTGCGCGACACGCTCGGCAACCAGATCGTGAGCGAGCTTCTGATCAAGAACATCGCGCGGCGCGGCTATGTCCTGGCTATCGAGAAGGACGTGATCCGGATGCTATGAGGCGGCGTGGCCCACCGCGGCCATGACGCCCCTCAGTTCCGCCAGACCGCGCAGTCGCCCGATGAGCGGATAGCCGGGCTGCCCCTTCCGCGCGAGGTCGTCGAGCATGTCGTGGCCATGGTCGGGGCGCATCGGGATCTCGGCGTCCGCGCGCCCTTCCGCACGCCTGCGGACCTCTTCGGCCATCAGCGCCCGGATCGTGACGACCATGTCGGTATCGCCGTCGAGATGCGCGCTCTCCTGGAAACCGACGCGAAGGCCGGTGGCGCCGGGATCCCGCACCGTGTTGCGCAGGTGGACGAAGTGAATGCGTTCGCCCAGGGCTTGCACGAAGGCGGCGGGGTCGAAATCCGCCCGCACGCCGAGCGACCCGGTGCAGAGGGTCGCCCCGTTCGCAGGGCTCGGCACGGCGTCGAGGACCGCGAGGTAATCCTCCAGCGTCGACATGACCCTCGGCAGACCGAGAAGCGGGAATGGCGGGTCGTCGGGATGACAGCAGAGCCTGAGGCCAAGGTCTTCCGCGACCGGAACAACCTCGGCCAGGAACGCGACGAGGCGGTCGCGCAGCGCCGCGGCATCGCACCCGGCGTAATCCGCAAGCTTCGCGCGCACGTCCTCCAGCGTCCAGCTTTCCATCGCGCCGGGCAGCCCGGCCGTGATGTTGGCGGCCAGCGCCTCGCGGGCATTGGCATCCATGGTATCGAGGCGCCGTTTCGCATCTTGCCGCACGGCGTCGGGATAGTCGGCTTCGGCCCCCGCACGATGCAGGAGGTCGAGGTCGAAGACCGCGAAGTCGACGAGGTCGAAGCGCATCGCCGTCGCCCCGTCCGGCAGCACATGGCGCAGGTCCGTCCGGGTCCAGTCCAGGACCGGCATGAAATTGTAGCAGATGACGCGGGGGCCATCCGCCTCGGCCACGGCGCGCAGGCTGTCGATCCACGCCGCGACATGCGCCCGCCAGGGGCCTGTCCGTGTCTTGATGGTTTCGGCCACCGGGATGCTCTCGATCACGTCCCAGGTCAGGCCGGCGGCCTCTATCTCCGCCTTTCGGGCGGCCACATCCTCCCGCGTCCAGGCGACGCCGGAAGGCACGTGATGCAGCGCGCTGACGATGCCGCGCGCCCCGGTCTGCCGCACTTCGGCAAGCCGGATCGGATCGGCGGGCCCGAACCAGCGCCATGTCTCTCTCATGCGACGCCCTCCGGTTGCCAGCCATGGCGCAGCGGATGCGCCTCCCCAAGCGGGAGCGAGACCGCCTCCCCGCTGCGTGCGGCGGCGTAGATCGCGGTGACCAGTTCGATCGAGATGCGTCCGTCCGGCAGCCGCACCGCTGCCGAAGGGCGCCCGGCCAGATGGTCGGCGACGGCCTCGAGATACCCGGCGAAGCGCGGCAGCGCCCCCGAATGGGCGGCGACGATGGCATCCACCTCCGCCTGCCGCGCGGGATCGCGCGCGGCGAAGCGCCATGGCCCGAGTGCAGGCGCATAGGGTTCCATCCCGCTCGTCGCCGTGAGGTCGCGGAAGACAAGGCGCAGTCGCGTCTCGTCGCTCGCCGCACCCAGTGTCACCGAGGAAGTGGCGAGCGCGCCGTTCACGAACCGGAAGGCGATGGCGCCGCAATCCTCCGTCTCGATAGGGTTCACCCGCGTGGTGAGCTGCGCCTGCACAGCGGCGACGGGGCCGAAGTAACGGCAAAGAAGGTCGTGGGCGTGGATCGCGTGGCCGAGAACGGCCCCCCCGGCCTCCCCCGCCCATGTGCCGCGCCAGGGCACGGCGTAGTATTCGGCATTCCGGTTCCAGTGCGTCTCGAGGCTCGCCACGACCGGAGGGCCGGCGAGACCCCGCGCGATCAGCGCGTCGAGCGCGGCGAAGGCGGGACCGAAACGATACTGGAAAACCGGAAAAACCTCGCGCCCGGCGCGCTGCGCGGCCGCGGCGATGGCGTCGACCTCGGCGAGGCTGCGCGCGAGAGGCTTTTCGCAGATCACGTGCTTGCCCGCGCCGAGCGCGGCCACCGCGACCTCGGCATGGAGGTGAGGTGGCAGGCAGATGTCGACAAGATCGATGTCTTCTTGTGCAAGAATGCTTCCGACATCCGGGACGAGGTCCAGCGGCTCGCCGCCCGCGACCCGCTCTGCCCGTTCGAGGTCGCGGTCGCACAGGGCGTTGACCGTGAACAGGTCACGCAGCGCGCGGTAGCCTTCCAGATGCTCCGCCCCGATCCCGGCACCGAGGATTGCGACGCGGATCATGCGCGCCCCTCCGCCATCGCCTGCGCCCTCAGCGCAAGCTCCATGACCGTGAAGGCGTGCGCCTGCGTCATCGCGGTTTCCGTCCGCTCCTGCACGTCCGCGATAATGCGGGGGAAGTAGGGCAGCCCAGCGTCGCGCGCGTCGATCGCCTCGGAGCGATCTCCATTCACGAGGATCAGCGTATCGGTCCCCTCGCGGCCGCCGACATCCACGTATTTCCTGAGTTCGATGTAGCCATCGGTCCCGAGGATCGTCAGCCGGCCGTCACCCCAGGTCGGCAGCGCGTCGGGCGTGAACCAGTCGACCCTGATGTAACCGCGTCCGTTGGCCGAGCTGAGTGCGATCTCGCCGAAATCCTGCAGGCCGGGATCGTCCGGATGCGCCACGTTCTCGGCCACGGCATGGACCACCTTTGCGCTTTGGGATCCGGTGAAGTGCAGGAACTGGTCGATCTGATGGCTCGCGATATCCGTCAGGATGCCGCCATAGGCCTCGCGGTCGAAGAACCACCCGGGCCGCGTCTCGCGGTTCAGGCGGTGCGGACCGAGACCGACGGTCTGCACGACGCGACCGATCGCGCCGTCCTGCACCAGTTGGGTGGCGAGTGTGACCGAGGGCACCTCGAAGCGTTCCGAGAAGTCGACCGACCAGATGCGCCCCGTCTCGGCCTGCACGCGCCGGATCTCGGCAAGCTGTTCGAGGGTCGTGCAGCCGGGTTTGTCCACCATCACGTCCTTGCCCGCGCGCATCGCCTCGATGGCCAGGCCCGCCCGGTCGCGCGGGATCGCGGCGATGACGACGAGATCGACCTCGGGATCTGCGAGAACCGCCGCGCGGTCCCGCAACCTCGGCAGGTCCGGGAACCGCTTGCGGAAGCCTTCCTCGGTGTTGGGCGCGCCTTCGGTCCACCACCCGGCGCAGGTGGCGCCCGCCGCGGTCAGATGCTCCGTCATGCCGAAAGCGTGGCGGTGGTCGATGCCGAGAACGGCGAAGCGGATGCTCATGTCTGTTTATCTTCTATAAGATTTACCCTGCGTCCGGCTTGCGCCGAACGTGTCATCGCGTCGATCAGACGATGCGCATCGAGCGCGGCGCGCCCGGTGATCGCCGGTGGACGCCCTTCGTGAAGCGCCCGCGCGAAATCTTCGAGGACAGACCTGTGCCAGTCATGGGTAAAGGCCATAGGATCGGCACCGCCGCCTGTCGTCGCGGTGGCGCCGTGACGCTCGACCCGCCCGTCACGCCAGCTGACCTCCAGCACCCCTTCTGCCAGCCGCAGGCTCGCCTTCTCGTAATGCAGGACGATGGACTCGGACCTGCCGGGGAAGCTCGCGGTCGAAGCGGTCAGCCATCCGGCCGCTCCGCCGACGAACCGCAATCCGGCGACCGCCACGTCCTCGGCCTCCATGCGATGGAACCGCGTCGTGGCGGTCATGGCGGTGACACTCTCGACGGGTCCGGTAAGGCTGAGGGCGAGGTCGATGGTGTGGATCGCCTGGCTCATGAGTACGCCGCCTCCGTCGCGGGCATAGGTGCCGCGCCCGGGTTCGTCGTAATAGGCCTGCGCCCGCCACCACGGCACGGCGATCTCCGCAAGGCCGAGGGCGCCAAGCGCTCCGTCCGACACGAGGTCGGCGGCCGCGCGCGAGGCCTCGCGCACGCGGTGCTGGAACACGATCCCGAGCGGCACTCCGGCGGCCTCGCAGAAGGCGACGACCTCTTCGGCCTCGGCCAGCGTGCGGCCAACGGGTTTTTCCAGCAGGATCGCCTTGCCCGCATCCGCCAGGGGACGGATGAGCGAAAGTCGCGCGTCGGGCGGCGTCAGGATCAGCGCGCAATCGACTCGGGGATCGGCGGCGATCGCGTTGACGTCGGAAAACGTGTCGACCCCCGCCCCGAGCACCTCCGTGGCCTCGGCCGCGAAGGCCCGTGCGCGCCCGGTCGAGCGGGACAGGACACCCACAAGCCTCGGTCGTGGCCGCGCATCCCGGATGGCGAGCAGATGGGTCCGCGCCACCATGCCGGTGCCGATCATGGCCAGGCCGAGCGGTGTCTCAGGTTCAGGCAATCTGCGCGTCCTCCCGCGGCGGACCATTCGCGGAGCCGAGAGAATTGTCAACGGACCCGTACACCAGTATACCGGATGAAGGCAGAGCAGATAAGGACAAGAGAATGACCCTCGACGAAGGCGAAGCCGCCCCGGACGATCTTCTTCCGCATGTCCCGCTTCCGGTGCTGGACCTCGACCTGCCGACATCGCAGCAGATCCACGGCGCGCTGCGGGCGGCGATCCTGTCGCTGGCGCTTCCCCCGGGCACGCGCATTTCCGAGACCGAGGCCGGCGCCCGCTTCGGCGCGAGCCGCACGCCGGTGCGCGAGGCGATGACTTGGCTGCGCGACGAGGGGCTGATCGTCACCCGGCCCTCGCGCGGCAACTTCGTGACGCCGCTTTCCGAAGACGGCATCCGAAGCGCTCAGTTCATCCGCGAGGCGCTGGAAATGGCGGCGATGGTGCGGATCTGCGCCAACGGCCTCTCGCCCGAAGACGACGAGCGCATGGCCGCCGCCCTCACCGCGCAAGGCAACGCGATTTCCCTCGGCGACACCGCGGCCTTCCACGCAGCGGACGACGAGTTCCATGCCGCGCTCGCCGGCGCAACCGGGCTGCCCCGCGTCCGGACGCTGGTTGTGCGCGAGAAGACGGCGCTCGACCGGTTGCGCGCGCTGAGGCTCAACGACGTCGCACACCTGCGCATGCTGGAGGACGAGCACCGGCGCATCCTCAACGCGCTCCGCAAGGGGCGGGAGGATCGTGCGCGGCGGGTCATGACACGCCACCTGACCAGCGTTCTCGACGTTCTGGAGGACCTGAAGGCGAGCCACGCCCACTATTTCGAGTGACCGACGGATCCCGGCCGGCAATTGACCGGCCGCAATCGCCGCATTGCATTCCGGCGCAAACCCGACAAAAACGCTCCGGATGACAAAGGACACCGCAGGGCAGGCGACGGCATCGCGGAAAGGCCGGAGGCGCGGACGCCCCGGGCCGCTGGCCGTGCTTGCCTGGATCGCGGCCGCGATCTGCCTTCTGCCGATGATCGCCGTGGCGCTTGCCGCGCTGACCGGCGGATGGGAGGTGACCGGCCGTCTCGTCGATACGGTCCTGCCGCGTTACGTGGGCACCACCGCCTGGCTGATCCTCCTGGTCGGAACCGGCACGGCGGTGATCGGAACCGCCTCCGCCTGGCTTGTGACCGCGACGCGGTTCCCGGGACGCAGGGTTCTGGAAGTGGCGCTGGCCCTGCCGCTGGCGTTTCCGGCCTATGTCCTCGCCTACGCCTACACAGATTTCCTCGACCATCCGGGCCTTGTGCAGACGACGTTGCGCGACCTCACCGGCTGGGGACCGCGCGACTACTGGTTCCCCGAGATCCGGTCCCTGGGCGGGGCGGCGGCGATGCTGACCTTCGTCCTCTACCCTTATGTCTATCTCCTCGCGCGTGCGGCCTTCCTGCAGCAATCCGCCACCGCCTACATCGCCGCGCGCACGCTCGGGCAACGCCCCTGGGGTGCCTTCCGCCGTGTGAGCCTGCCGATCGCGCGGCCCGCCATCGCCGGCGGTGTGCTGCTCGCGCTGATGGAGACGCTGGCCGACTTCGGCACCGTCTCCTATTTCGGGGTGCAGACCTTCGCCACCGGCATCTACCAGAGCTGGTTCTCGTTCTTCGACCGGGGTGCGGCCGCGCAGCTGGCGCTTTGCCTGCTGACGGTCGCGCTGGTCCTCGCCACGCTGGAGCGACGGCAGAGGCGCCACCAGAGGCACCACGCGGCCGGGCGGCGGTTCGAGGCGATGCAGCCCGCCCCGCTGTCGGGCGCCAGGGCGGGCCTGGCCTTCACCGCCTGCCTCCTGCCGGTATTCTTCGGCTTCATCCTGCCCACGGTCCTGCTGCTGTCGATGGCCTGGGACTCGGGGCAGATCCTGTTCACCGATCGCTACCTCGGGTTCCTCAGGAACTCGCTCGTGATGGCCGGTATCGCCGCCGTTCTGACGGTCGCGGGCGCCATCGCGCTCGGCTTCAACGCGCGGCTGCATCCGACGCGGCCCGCGCGCGCCGCCCTGCGCATCGCGGGGCTGGGCTATGCCGTGCCGGGCGGCGTGATCGCCGTGGGTCTCCTCGTGCCCTTCGCCGCCTTCGACAACGCGGTCGACGCCTTCATGGAGGCGCGCTTCGGCATCGACACGGGGCTTCTCATCACCGGATCGATCTGGCTGCTGGTCGCCGCCTACATGGTGCGGTTCATGGCCGCCGCGCTATCGGCCTACGACGCGGGGCTTGCCACGGTGAACCCCAACATCGACGCGGTGGCACGGACGCTGGGCAAGACGCCGACGGGCATGCTCCGGGGCGTGCATCTGCCGATCCTGCGCCCCTCGATCCTGACGGCGGCCCTCATCGTGTTCGTCGACGTGATGAAGGAACTGCCCGCCACGCTCATCATGCGGCCCTTCAACTTCGACACGCTGGCGGTGCAGGCCCATCGCCTCGCCGCGGACGAGCGGCTGGCGGAGGCGGCGGTGCCGTCGCTCGTCATCATGGCCGTCGGCCTGATCCCCGTGGCGATCCTCTGCTGGGGGCTCGGGCGCGAGACGACGACCGAACGCCGCTTCGTCCCCGATCCGGACGCCGACGCACAGGCGGCGGAATAAAGAAGGGCCGGACCCCGCGAAGGATCCGGCCCCTGTTCGGATGGCTTGGGACTTACTCCCAGCCGACCTCGTTGAAGATCTGTTGCGCCGAGGGAAGGTTCGCGGCGACGGCGGCGAGCGAGACGTCGTCTGCCTCGAATTCGCCGAGCTCCTGCACCGAGGCGGCGATCTCGACGCCGGGCACCACCGGGTATTCGTCATTGCCCGCGGCGAAGTAGGATTGCGCCTGGTCGCTGGCGAGATACTCGAGGAAGGCAACGGCCGCGTCATGGTTCGGCGCATGGGCCGCCATGCCGCCGCCCGACAGGTTCACATGCGCGCCGTTGCCGCCCTGGTCGGGGAAGACCCAGCCGATGTTCGCGCGCTGCTCGGCAGAGAGACCGTCAACATCGGTCCGAAGTGCGCGGGCGAAATAGTAGGTGTTCGAGATCGAGATGTCGCACTCGCCGGAGACGAGCCCGCGGAGCTGGTCGGTGTCGCCGCCCTGCGGATCGCGGGCGAAGTTCGCGACGAGACCGGCCGCCCAATCACGCGCCGCGTCCTGGCCGAGATGCTCGATCATCGCCGCCATCAGCGTCTGGGAATAGACGTTCGTCGAAGACCGGGAACACACCATGCCCTCGTAGGCCGGATCGGCAAGGTCGGCATAGGTCTGCGGCGGGTTCGGCACATCGTTCATGTCGTAGAAGATGATCCGCGCACGCTGGCTGAAGCCGAACCAGAGGTTGTCGTCGTCGCGCAGGTTTGCGGGGATGCGCTCGGCCAGGATGTCCGACTCCACCGGCTGCAGAAGGCCCATGTCCGCCGCACGCTGGAGGCGCGAGGTATCGACGGTCAGGAAGATGTCGGCGGGCGAATTCGCGCCCTCGGCGGCGAGACGCGCGATGAGTTCGTCAGCGTCGCCCTCGATCCGGTTGATCGTGATGCCGGTCAGGTCGGTGAAGTCGGAATAGAGCCGTTCGTCGGTGTCGTAGTGACGCGAGGAATAGAGGTTCAGCTCCTGCGCCTGCGCAGCGGTCAGCGTCGATGCGGCGATGGTCGTGCCCAGGAGGGCGGCAAGGGTGCGGGTCATGGAAAGGTCTCCCTGGTTTTCCCGATCAAATACCTGACTGAAACACTCAGCTGGGTTGATGCCGTTGAACTCCGTTTCTCCCGGCCTGTCAATATTCCCGACAAAAAGGATCGGAAACCGCGCGCGCTTGCCGCAGGCGGGTCTCCGGTGCAGGGTCGCGCCACACCGGAAGGGGAAGCCATGCGCGCCGGGATCGCGTTTCTTGTCATCGGCTACATGCTGAGCCAGTTCTACCGCGCCTTTCTCGCGGTTCTCGCGCCCGCGCTCTCCGCCGATCTCGGCGCCACGACCGGAGATCTCGCCCGCGCCTCGGGACTGTGGTTCGCGGCCTTCGCGCTGATGCAGCTTCCGGTGGGCTGGTCGCTCGATACGCTGGGTCCGAGGCGCACGGCATCGGCCCTGTTCCTGCTGGGCGCGGGCGGGGGTGCCGCGCTGTTTGCAAGCGCGCAGACGCCGGGAATGATAACGGTCGCCATGATCCTGATCGGCATCGGCTGTTCGCCGGTGCTGATGTCGACCTACTACATCTTCGCGCGGACCTTTTCGGCGGCCGTCTTCGGCACGCTGGCGGGTGTCACGGTCGGGGTCTCGTCGCTCGGCAATATCCTGTCCGCCGCTCCGATGGCCTGGGCGGTCGAGGTCTTCGGCTGGCGCGAGACGGTCGCAGGCTTCGCCGTGTTCACCGCGATTGTCGCGATCGGAATCGCGATCCTGGTCCGCGACCCGGCAAAACCGGAAGGTGAGCCAAAAGGCTCACTATTGGATCTGCTCGCCATGCCGGCGCTCTGGCCGATCCTCATTGCCATGTTCGTCTGCTACGCGCCCGCCGCCGGGGTGCGCGGCCTCTGGATCAGCCCCTACGTGGCCGACGTCCATGGCGCCGTCCTCGCGCAGATCGGAACGGCGACACTCGTCATGAGCCTTGCCATGGTCGCGGGAAACTTCGCCTACGGCCCGATCGACCGCTGGGTGGGCAGCCGCAAGATACCCATCCTCATCGGCAATCTCGGCGTCGCGGCCCTGCTCCTGTCGCTGTGGCTGGCGCCACCGACGAGCCTTGCCGGGGCAATCGCCATCTTCGGACTGATCGGCCTTCTGGGCGCGTCCTACCCCATCGTGATTTCCCATGGCCGCAGCTTCCTGCCGCCGCACCTGACGGGACGCGGCGTGACGCTGCTGAACCTCTTCGGCATGGGCGGGGCGGGGGTGATGCAGTTCAGCTCGGGCCCGGTCTTCGCCGCGCTTGCCGAGGGGCGTGGGACGACGCAGGCCTACGGGCCGCTCTTCGCGCTCTTCGCGCTGGTCATCGTGCTGGGCATGGCCGTCTACCTCTTCGCGCGGGATCGGGTCGACTGACCCGGCTTTTGCGTCACAGGTGCCAGTGCCGCGACCCCATGCCCCTTCCCTGTTCCCCGGCCCTCCTGTAAGCGCCGCGCATCCTGACATGTGAGGAAAGGGATCATGGGTTACCGCATCGTCGTCGCAGGAGCCACGGGCAACGTGGGCCGCGAAATGCTGAACATCCTCGCCGAGCGCGAGTTCCCGGTGGACGAGATCGCGGCGCTTGCCAGCCGCAAGTCTCTCGGCACCCAGTGCAGCTTTGGCGAAAAGACCGTGACCACGAAGGACCTCGATACCTTCGACTTCACCGGCTGGGACATCGCGCTGTTCGCCATCGGGTCCGAGGCGACGGCGAAGTACGCGCCGAAGGCCGCGAAGGCCGGGTGCATCGTGATCGACAACTCGTCGCTCTACCGCTACGACCCCGACGTTCCGCTCGTGGTGCCGGAGGTGAATGCCGAGGCCGTCGACGGATACGCCAAGAAGAACATCATCGCGAACCCCAACTGCTCCACCGCGCAGATGGTCGTGGCGCTGAAGCCGCTGCACGACCGGGCGCGGATCAAGCGTGTCGTCGTCTCCACGTACCAGTCCGTCTCGGGCGCGGGTAAGGACGCGATGGACGAGCTTTGGGACCAGACCAAGGGCATGTACGTCCCCGGTCAGGAGCGTTCGCCCGCGAAGTTCACCAAGCAGATCGCCTTCAACGTCATTCCCCATATCGACAAGTTCATGGACGACGGGTCGACCAAGGAGGAATGGAAGATGGTCGCCGAGACCAAGAAGATCCTCGACAAGTCGATCAAGGTCACGGCGACCTGCGTCCGCGTGCCCGTCTTCGTCGGGCATTCCGAGGCGATCAACATCGAGTTCGAGGAGTTCCTCGACGAGGACGAAGCGCGCGAGATCCTCCGCATCGCCCCGGGCATCCTCGTCGTCGACAAGCGCGAGGACGGCGGCTACGTCACGCCGGTAGAATGCGTCGGCGACTACGCCACCTTCATCAGCCGCATCCGCCAGGACTCGACCGTCGAGAACGGGCTGAACCTCTGGTGCGTCTCCGACAACCTGCGCAAGGGCGCCGCCCTGAACGCCGTGCAGATCGCCGAGACGCTCGGCAACCGCGTGCTCAAGAAGGGCTGACGCCGACCTGAAGCGACGGGCCATGCGGCCGGTTCGGGACGTCCCGGACCGGCCGTTTTTCTTTTGTGCGCGACGCGACGCAGGGGAAACGAGCGAATGGCCGCCGAGCGCCCGTATAGGGGTTTCACCCCATTGCCCTGTCGGTGCGCAGGGGCCAACTGATTGGTCAGGACCGCCAGAACCGAGGAAAAGACCATGCGTTTCGCCCTTTCGCTTTCCGCCCTGCTCCTGTCCAGCGTCACGGCGCTGGCTGACGACCTGCTGATCCGCGCCGACATCGCCGAGGCGCTCGTCTTCGCGGAAGGGGCCGAGGTCTCGCGCCGGGTCGCCGTGGATCTGCCCGCCGGGCAGCATCGGCTGCTGATCCCGATCCGCGATCTTTCGGATCCCGACATGATCCAGCTGACCGGTCCCGAGGGTGTGCGCCTTGGCGTGCCGCAGCCGCTCGGGGCGCTGACCATTCCCGAAGGCGGGCTCGACACGCCGGAGGAAGCGGAAGCGCGCGCCGGGGTGGACGCGGCGGAGGATGCCCTGACCGAGGCGCGCGACGCGCTCGCCCGGCGCGATGCCGGCATCCAGGGCCTCGAGACGCAACTGGCCTGGCTCACGGCGCTGGCGCGGGGCGGACAGGACGGGGCGGCGATGCCCGACGATCCCGCACAACTCGGCGCGCTGCTCGCAACCCTCGGGACCGAGACCGCGAGGGTCGGAACCGAGCTCCAGGCCGCGCGCGAGGCTCGCCGCGCCGACGAGGAGATCGTGGAGGACAGGATGCGCGCGCTGGCCGAAGCGCAACGCGCCCTCGCCGACCTGCGCCCCTTTGGCGAAACCAGCCCCGGCATCCTCGTCGAGATCGACGCGGCCGAGGCGATCTCGGGCGAGCTCGTGCTGACCTACCTCAGCGACGACGCACTCTGGTCGCCGAGCTATACGATTTCGCTCAATACCGAAGCCGAGGCGCTCGCTGTCGAACGCTCGATCCGGTTCACGTATTTCGGCGAAGCGTCGTGGCGCAACGTCGCGATGCGGTTCTCCACCGCCATGCCGAACCGCGACCGGTCGCCCGCCGGCACCTACCCCGATCCCGCGCGCATCGCGCCGCCCGTCCCGGCACCCCTCCCTCAGCCAGCCGTCCGGACCCAGGCTGGCATCGGATTGGCGAACGCGCCGATCATGATGGAGCCCGCGATCATGGAGGATGAGGTCGCGCGCCTCGTCGTCGACGGGCTGTCGGTCGTCTACGACTACACGGCACCGGTCACGGTCGGGCCCACGGGGCAGGTGACGCTGCCGCTCGACGCGCTGTCGTTCGAGGTCGACCTCGAGAACCGGGCCGTACCGCGCTACGACGCGACCGCCTTCCTCGTCGCGATGGGCGAGAACGACAGCGGCGAGACGATCCTTCCCGGCCCCGCGCGCTTCTTCCGCGACGGGGATCTCATGGGCTCGGACCAGGTACCCCTGATCGCCGCGGGCGCGGACATGGAAATCGCCTTCGGGCCGCTCGACCACCTCCGCCTGACATGGACCGACCTGTCGCTTGACGAGGGCGACCGCGGTTTCTTCGTCTCCGAGAACGAACAGGTGCGCCGGATCGCCTTCGCCGTCGAGAACACGTCGGGCGAGGCCGAGACCGTGCGCCTGCTCTACGCGACGCCCTTCGCCGAGCAGGAGGACCTGGAGCTGGACCTAACCTTCACGCGGGCGCCCGACGAGCAGAACATCGACGACCTGCGCGGCGTCCATGCGTGGAACATCGCCCTCGCGCCCGGCACGGAAGAGCGCATCGAGATGCGCGTCGACCTCGCCTGGCCGGAGGACATGGTACTCGACTGGCGGCCGTGAGGGTCGGGGAAGGTTTCACGGATCGCCGTCGCCGATGCAGCGGCAGACGGCGATCCCACGCCCGACCGGCCGCGCCGGTCAGAACCTCTCGGCGCGCAGCACCTCGCAGTCGGTGACCGTGACCACGCCGATGTGGCGCTCGACCACACCGAACGCCGCGTCCAGAAGTTCGTCGAGCCGTTCAGGGCGGATGATGCAGACGACGCTCACCATGCCGCCGGCGCGGCTGACCTGCCCCTCGCGGCTCCACTGACCGGACCGGCCGGAACCGCCGAGCACAGGCAGGACCGTGAAGCCGGTCACACCGGCCTTGATCAGCGCGGCGGTCAGACGGCCTTCCATCACCGATTCGATGGTGATCTCGACGCGCTTGGCCTTGTGGGTCTGCATGGGGCTCAGCCTCCGGTGAGCGCGCGCGACACCGCGAGATAGATGGGGATGCCGAGCGTCAGGTTGAACGGAAAGGTCACGCCGAGAGACAGCGTGAGGTAGACCGACGGGTTTGCCTCGGGCAGGGCCACCCTCATCGCCGCGGGCACCGCGATATAGGACGCGGAGGCCGACAGCGTCATGAACAGCATCACGCCGCCCGGACTGAGGCCGAGAAGCAGCCCGGCCACCAGCCCGAAGGCCGAGCCGACCAGCGGCATCGCGACACCGAAGGCGAACAGCCCGGCGGTCAGGACCGATCGCGCCTCGCGCAGGCCGCGCCCGGCCACAAGGCCCATGTCGAGCAGGAACAGGCACAGAACCCCCTGGAACGGCGCCACGATGAAAGGCGCGATCAGCGCCATTCCTTCATCCCCCGTGATCCAGCCGATCAGGAAGGATCCAACCAGCAGCACGATGGACCCGTTCAGCAGGATCTCGCGCATCAGGCCGTCCTCCATCTCGGCCGAGCTCTTGCCGAAACGGGCGACGATCCACAGCGCCGAAAGGATCGCGGGCGCCTCCATGACGGCCGCGACGGCGACCATGTAGCCCTCGGGCGACAGGCCGACGGACGTGGCGACCGACGTCGCGGCCACGAAGGTCACGATGGAGATCGAGCCATAATGCCCCGCGACCGCCGCGGCATCCGTCACCGACAGCCGGGTGATCGCACGCAGGAGCGCGAAGGCGATGAGCGGCAATGCGAAGGACAGGATCAGCCCGGCGACGAGCGACAGGACCAGCGTCGCATCGATCCCGTGCGCGGCGACGCTCGCGCCACCCTTGAAGCCGATCGCGAAGAGCAGGTAGATCGACAGCCCCTTGGCCACCGCCTCGGGGATCGACAGGTCCGAGCGCGCGAAGGCCGCCGCGAGGCCGAGGGCGAAGAAAAGGATGATCGGCGACAGGAGGTTGTCCGCAGCCAGCGCCAGAATACCGTCCATGCCGTTTCCGTCCCGTCCCTTGGCGTCGTTCCCGGCCAATACCCCCCAGGGGCGCGGCGGTAAACCTCAGCCCTTCACGAAGTGGCGCACCGTGCCGTCGTAGGTTTCGAGGTCCATCTCGGCGATATCGGTCCAGAGCCCGTGGAGCGTGAGCCGCCCCGCCTCCACGGCCTCGGCCACGAAGGGATAGCCTAGCAGGTTTTCGAGGCTCAGGTGGATTCCCTCTTTTTCCAGCGCGGTCTGCCGGTCCTCCTCGCGCGTGGCGTCGACCACGATATCGTAGGCGGGCCGCAGCACGTCGAGCCATCGCCCCACGAGGCTGCCAGGATCGTCGAGGTGCGGCGCATGGCCCGAACACATCTCCAGGCACCCGCGCACGCCGCCGCAGTTCGAATGGCCCATCACGAGGATATGCGACACCTTCAGGGTGGTGACCGCGAATTCGACGGCCGCGCCGGTGCCGTGGTGCTTGCCGTCGGGCGTGTAGGGCGGAACGAGGTTCGCGATGTTGCGATGCACGAACAATTCGCCGATGCGCTGGCCGAAAACCGAGGTGATGGCGACGCGGCTGTCGCAGCACGCGATGACCATGGCGCGCGGGTTCTGCCCCTCCTGCGCGAGCTTTCGGAACCAGTCCTTGTGCTCGGGGAAGCTCGCCTGCTTCCAGTGCTCGTAGCGCTCCCTGAGATAGTCAGGAAGGGATTTGACGCGGTGCATGGGCCGTCTCCTCGCAATCCGGATTCGTTAGCGCGCATTGCAGAAGAATTGGATGCGCTTTTCGTCGCGTTCTCAATCGTTTCTTCAGGCTGCGGCCCCCACGGTCGGCATCGCCGCGGTGGGGGCGGTAGGTGGAGTGAGACATGAGCCGACAAATCGGCCGGGACAGGGGCCCGGCGCCGGGCGACGACGTACGCTTGAATGCGGGGCGGCGGGTCGCCGAACTGCGCCCGGAAGAACCCGCGCGCTTCAATCCCGACAAACTGGAGGAGTTGTGCAGCCGCATCGGCGAGGCGCGGGCCGAGAGGGAGGTCGCGCTGGCGCTCGACCGCATCGCGGCGACACTCCAGGTTCTTCCGCGGATCGCGGATGACGGGAACCCGGCGGTTCTTCGCGCAGGGATCGTGTCACTGGTGCGCGACGCCGATCTCATCGGCATGGCCACCCTGTCGCGGGTCGCGCGCAGCGTCGTGATCTGCCTCGACACCGGCGACAGGCAGGCTTTTGCCGCCACGATCGCGCGGCTTGGCCGTGTGGGAGACCGCTCGATCCACGCGGTTTGGGAACTGGAGGACCTGTCGGGCTGATCCGGGCTTGCGGCGGCGCGGCGGGCCGCTAGGCTGGCGACCGTTCCGAACATGGGGTCCCGTGTCATGACGTTGAGTTTCGCCGCAACCTCGGAAGGGGCCATCCCGATCCGGTTGGTCCGGCCCGGGACCTGCGAGGACATCCTCGCCGCCTTGCCCGGCGCCGCCGCGGCCTGGGCAAGGCACCACGGCTTCACGGGCGCGCTCGGGCAGACCTGCGCGTTGCCGGGCGCGGAGGGTCGCCCGGACCTTGTGCTGCTTGGCCTCGGCACCGACGCGGAGCGTGCGCAGACGCGCTTTGCCGCAGGCGCCGCAATCGCGAAACTGCCGGCGTCGGATTACGCGATCGAGGAGTGGCCGGACGGCGCCGAGGGTTCGGAACTCGCGCTCGGCTATCTCTTTTCGCTCTACCGTTTCTCCCGCTACCGTGCTCAGAATGGCGCGAAGGCAAGGCTGGCGGCACCGGCCGGGCTCGACGCCGCGCGGCTCGAGCGGATCGCGGCAGGCGAGGCGCTGACACGCGATCTGGTGAACACGCCCGCCGAGGACATGGGGCCGAACGCGCTCGAACATGCGGCCCGCGACCTCGCGGCAGAGTACGGCGCGGACGTGACGGCGACCCATGGCGAAAGCCTGCTGGACGCGAACCTGCCGCTCATCCACACCGTTGGCCGCGCCTCGGACGAAGACCCGCGCCTGATCGACATGGTCTGGGGCAGCGAGGGCCCGCGTCTGACACTCGTCGGCAAGGGGGTGTGCTTCGACACCGGCGGGCTGAACCTCAAGCCCGGCGCATCCATGGGCCTCATGAAGAAGGACATGGGCGGAGCGGCGACGGTGCTTGGCCTTGCCCGCATGATCATGGACGAGGGGTTGCCCCTGCGATTGCGCGTCCTGATCCCGGCGGTCGAGAATGCCGTGGCCGGCAACGCCTTCCGTCCCGGCGACATCCTGACCGCCCGCAACGGCAAGACGGTCGAGATCAACAACACCGATGCGGAAGGGCGCCTCGTCCTCGCCGACGCGCTGAGCCTGGCGGCCGAGGAGGACCCCGACCTTCTCGTGTCGATGGCGACCCTGACCGGCGCGGCCCGCGTCGCGCTGGGTGCCGATATCGCGCCGTTCTACACCGATGACGAAGGTCTCGCCGCGTCCCTGTCTCGCGCGGCCGCGGAGGTCGCCGACCCGGTCTGGCGGATGCCGTTCCACGCGCCCTACGAGAAACTGATCGAACCCGGCATCGCCGATCTCGACAACGCGCCCAAGGGCGGTTTCGCCGGCTCGATCACCGCCGCGCTGTTCCTGCGCCGCTTTGCCGCCGATGCCCGCAGCTACGCGCATTTCGACATCTTCGCCTGGTCCCAGTCCGATGCGCCGGGTCGTCCCAAGGGCGGCTTCGGCCAGGGCGCGCGGGCACTGTTCCAGGCCATTCCGGAGGTCCTCGTCCGATGACCCGCGATCCCCGCATGACGCCGTCGAACGGCCGCGTCGCCCATGTCTCGCTGCAAGGCGAGGTCGAGGCCGAAAGCTTCGTCGACGGCCAGTGGATGACGGTGCAGCAACCGATTGCCAACCTCGCCTCGGAACCCGGCGCCGGCCGGGCGAGCCAGCTTCTGTTCGGCGAGCGGTTCCTCGTGCTCGACCGGCAGGACGGGCTTGCCTTCGGCCAGGCGGAGCGGGACGGCTACGTGGGCTGGATAAGCTCGGGCGCATTGACCGAGGCGCCAGAGGCGACCCATTGGGTCGTGTCGCCCGCGACGCACCTTTATCCGAAGACGGACTTCAAGGCCCAGGCCGAGGTCGCCCTGTTCTTCGGCAGCACCGTCCATGTCACCGCCGAGCGCGGAAATTTCCACCGCATCCAGACCGGGCACTACGTCCCGAAGCAGCACCTGATGCCGCTGACCTCGCGCTTCGCGGATGCGGTCGGGGTCGCGGACCTGTTCCTCGGCACGCCCTATCTCTGGGGCGGGACCAGCCGCTGGGGCATCGATTGCTCGGGACTGGTGCAGCTCGCGCTGCTGGCCTGCGGCATGTCCTGCCCCCGCGACAGCGACCAGCAGGCCGAGGCGCTGGGCGAAGACCTGCCCGAGGGCGAGACGCTTCAGCGTGGCGACCTCGTGTTCTGGCAGGGGCATGTCGGCATGATGGCGGACGCAAGGATGCTCCTGCACGCGAACGCCCATCACATGTCGGTCGCCTACGAGCCGCTGAAGGACGCGGCCGCACGGATCGCGGAGGCGGGCGAAGGCCAGATCACCCGCCGCAAGCGCATCGCTTCGGCCTGAAGGTCTCAGTCGACCGCGCGGATCAGCTTGCGTTCCAGGACCCTGAGGACGGTCTTCAGGTCGTGTCCCCGTTTCAGGATGCGTCCATCCATGCCGATGACGGCGTATTGCCCCTGGAGCCGGGCAAGCCTCGGACGTTTCTCTATCCGGTAGAGCGGCTGCTCGGCGCTGCGCCGGAAGACGGAGAACACGGCCATGTCCGAAAGATGCGAGATCCCGTAGTCCCGCCACTCTCCCGCGGCGACCATCCGCCCATACAGCCCGAGTATCACCCCAAGCTCGCGGCGGTCGAAGGCCACGGTTTCGGCGCGGTAGGGCTGCGTCTGGATGTTCATGGGGGGATGGTGGGGGCGATGTGACGGGAAATCAAGTAATCCCGTCACATCGCATATCGGGTCGGATCAGGCCCGGACCAGCGCCTCGTAGGCGGACGAGATGTCCCGCACCATCGCGCCGACCTCGAAGTTGTAGTCGCCGATCTGGCCAACCGGCGTGACCTCCGCCGCGGTGCCGGTCAGCCAGCACTGCTCGAAGCTTTCCAGCTCGCCCGGCATGATGTGCCGCTCATGCACCTTCACCTGGCGGTCACGCAGCATGCCGATTACCGTCTGCCGCGTGATGCCGTTCAGGAACACGTCGGGCGTGGGCGTGTGAACCTCGCCGTCCTTGACGAAGAAGATGTTGGCGCCCGTCGCCTCGGCCACGTAGCCGCGGTAATCCATGAAAAGCGCATCGGCGCAGCCCTTCGCCTCGGCGGCGTGCTTGGACATGGTGCAGATCATGTAGAGACCCGCGGCCTTGGCGTGGACGGGGATCGTCTCGGGGCTCGGACGCTTCCACTTGGAGATGTCGAGCTTGGCACCCTTCATCTTCGCATCGCCGTAATAGGCGCCCCAGGCCCAGGCCGCGACGGCCATACGCACCGGGTTCCGGGCCGAGCTGACGCCCATGTCCTCGCCCGAGCCGCGCCATGCGACCGCGCGCACATAGGCGTCCGAAAGGTCGTTGGCCTTCATGACCTGGTATTTCGCCGCCTCGATCTCGTCGACCGTCCACGGGATCTCGACATCGAGCATCCGGCCCGACGCGAGAAGGCGCTCGGAATGCTTGCGGCTTTCGAAGATACGGCCGCCATAGGCGCGCTCGCCCTCGAAGACCGACGAGGCATAGTGCATCGCGTGCGTCAGGATGTGGACGTTTGCCTCGCGCCACGGCACCAGCTTGCCGTCCATCCAGATCCAGCCGTCGCGGTCGTCATAGGCTCCTGCCATGGTCCCTTCCTTCGCAGAAGTGCCGGTTTCCCGGGGTTTCTTTTCGAATATTGCGCGCGTTATGGCCGGTTCGGACATAATGTTTCGCAAAACCCGCACTTCGCTAACAATTGATTCTTGGAAAGTCAACAAGGCTGACATAAACTGTGACCGAGCTCCGGAGGGAGACGGCAAGGAAGGGACAGGGCCGATGGGCGAGCGCACATCCGGCGCCGTGATGGGCAGGAGCGAAAGCCTCCTGTTTCTCACCGACGACCAGCTTCGGCGCGGGATCGAAGCCATGTTCTTCGCCTATCGCGGGTTCACCGCCGATCCCGACCGCATCTTGCAGGAATACGGTTACGGCCGGGCGCATCACCGGGCGATCCACTTCATCAACCGTTCGCCGGGGACCACGGTCAACAACCTGCTTTCCATCCTCGGCGTCACCAAGCAATCGCTGAACCGCGTCCTGAGGACACTGGTGGAGGATGGTCTCGTGGAAAGCCGCGTCGGCGTCCGGGACAAGCGCGAGCGGCATCTTCACCTGACGCCCAAGGGCGCGGCGCTCGAGCGCGAATTGTCCGAGGCACAGCGCAACCGGATGCGCGCGGCCTTCCGCAACGCCGGTCCCGAGGCGGTCGCCGGCTTTCGTGCGGTGCTGGAACAGATGATGGATGCCGACATGCGGCGACACTATCTCGACAACGGAGAAGGGGGGGACACAGGCACGTGACGGATATCGGCGCCCACCTTCTGATCGTCGACGACGACGAACGCATCCGTGGACTTCTCCAGAAATTCCTCGTCCGCAACGGCTTCATGGCGACGGCGGCACGGGACGCGGCCCATGCGCGGCGGCTTCTGGCCGGGCTCGACTTCGACCTTATCGTGCTGGACGTGATGATGCCGGGCGAAGACGGGCTGAGCCTGACGCGCGATCTTCGGCAAAGGCTGCAGACACCGATCCTGCTGCTGACCGCGAAGGGAGAGGCCGACGACCGGATCACCGGGCTCGAGGCGGGGGCCGACGACTACCTCACCAAACCCTTCGAGCCCAAGGAACTCCTGCTGCGCGTGAACGCAATCCTGCGGCGGATGCCGAAACCCGCCGAAGATCCGCAGGTGGTGCAGGTGCTCCATCTCGGGCCGATCCGCTACGACATCGAGCGCGGAGAGCTTTGGCGCGGGTCCGAGGCCGTCCGGCTGACCGCGACCGAAGCGGCGTTGATGCGCATCTTCTCGGGTCAACCGAACCAGCCCTTCAGCCGACCGGATCTCGTCTCGCTTCTCAACAGGGACAAGGGCGTGGCGGGCGACCAGGTGCAGGAACGCGCCGTGGACGTTCAGATCACGCGCCTTCGCAAGAAGATCGAACTCAACCCCAAGCAGCCGCGCTACCTCCAGACGGTGCGCGGTGCCGGATACATGCTCGCCCCCGATTGACCGGACATCGCCATGACGACCCTCCTGATCGAGAACCCCCACGGCCTCGGGCATGTCACGCCGCCGGGCCACCCCGAGCAGGTGGCGAGGCTGGAGGCGGTCACGGCCGCCCTCGCCATGCCATCCTTCGGGGGGCTGCTGCGCGAGGGCGCGGAGCCAGCGACCCGCGATGACCTCGTTCTGGCCCATCCCGACACCTACGTGGACGCGATCGAGGCCGCCATTCCCGAGCGGGGCTGGCATGCGTTCGACCCGGACACCCACGCAAGCCCCGGCACGTGGCAGGCCGCGGTGCGAGGCGTCGGCGGCTGCATCGCGGCGGTCGACGCGGTCCTCGACGGGCGCGCGGGCAATGCCTTCGTCGCCACGCGCCCCCCCGGCCACCATGCCGAGAAGCGACGCCCGATGGGGTTTTGCCTTTTCGGCAACGTCGCCATCGCGGCGCGGCATGCGCTGGAGCGGCGCGGCCTTTCGCGCGTGGCGGTCGTGGATTTCGACGTCCACCACGGCAACGGGACGCAGGACATCCTCTGGGACGAGCCGCGCGCGCTGTTTGTCTCCAGCCACCAGATGCCGCTTTATCCCGGCACCGGCGCAGCTTCCGAACGCGGCGCGTCGGACAACGTCCTGAACGTGCCGCTCGCGCCCGGAACGGGCGGGGCCGAGATGCGCGCGGCCTATACGTCCCGCGTCTTTCCGGCACTCCGCGACTTCGCGCCGGAACTCATCCTCGTCTCGGCGGGGTTCGACGCGCACCGGGCCGATCCGCTGGCAAACCTCGACTGGACCGAGGCCGATTTCGCCTGGCTCACCCGCGAGATCTGCGGGCTTGCCGACGAACTTTGCGCGGGCCGCGTGGTCTCGACACTCGAAGGCGGCTATGATCTTCCTGCGCTCGCGGCTTCGGTCGCGGCGCATGTGACGGAACTGATGGAGGCGGCCGGATGAGCGAGGAAAAACCCATCGAGGGGATGAGCTTCGAGGACGCGATCCGCGAGTTCGAGTCCGTGGTCTCGGCGCTCGACCGCGGCGACGTGGCGCTGGAGCAGTCGATCGCGCTCTACAAGCGTGGCGCGGCGCTCAAGGCCCATTGCGAGACCAAGCTGAAGGAAGCCGAGGAGCAGGTCGAACAGATCACCCTCGACGGAAACGGCAAGCCTACCGGCACGAAGCCCGCGGAAGGCATGTAGCCCGATGTTCGAGGACGCGCTCGGCGCGGCGCAGGACGCCATCGGCGGCTTCCTGTCGGAACGGCTCGGCACTCTCGGCGACGACCGCGTTGCCGAGGGGATGCGCTACGCCAGCGACGGGGGCAAACGGCTGCGGGGGTTTCTCGTGCTGGAAACGGCGGGCCTCTTCGGCGTGCCGCGGGACCAGGCGCTCTGGTCCGCGGCGGCGGTCGAATGCGTCCACGCCTACAGTCTCGTGCACGACGATCTGCCATCTATGGACGACGACGACCTTCGCCGGGGGCGGCCGACGGTTCACCGCAAGTGGGACGAGGCCACGGCGGTTCTCGTGGGCGACGCGCTCCAGACCTTTGCCTTCGAACTTCTGTCCGATCCCGCCGCGGGCGACGCGGAGCAGCGCGTGGCCCTTGTCGCGTCGCTGGCCAGGGCCAGCGGGGCTCAGGGCATGGTGCTGGGACAGGCGCAGGACATCGCGGCGGAAACCGCGGGCCGCGCGCTGACGCTCGACGAGATCACGGAATTGCAGGGCAACAAGACCGGCCGCCTGATCGAATGGCCGGCCGAGGCCGGGGCGATCCTCGGCCGTGCCGATCCCACGCCGCTCCGGACCTACGCAAGGGCCATCGGCCTTGCGTTCCAGATCGCCGACGACATCCTCGATGTGACAGGCGACAGCGCCAAGGCGGGCAAGGCGCTCAGGAAGGATGCCGAGGCCGGCAAGGCGACCTTCGTCTCGCTGCTCGGCCTCGACGGCGCACGCGCCCGCGCCGGGGCACTGGTCGGGGAGGCCTGCGCCGCGCTCGCGCCCTATGGCGAGAGGTCGCAGAACTTGCAGGCCCTTGCGCGCTACATTATCGCCCGCGAGATGTGAAACGGACGGCAACGTCGACAACAAGGTTCTGCGAGGCCAGCGATGAGCGAGCGACCCGCGACACCCCTTCTTGACCGGGTGCACTCCCCGGCGGACCTCAAGCAGTTCCGCGACGCGGAGCTGCGCCGGCTCGCCGATGAACTGCGGTCGGAAACCATCTGGTCCGTCAGCCAGACGGGCGGGCATTTCGGCGCAGGCCTGGGCGTGGTGGAACTGACCGTGGCGATCCACGCCGTCTTCGACACGCCGCGCGACAAGCTGATCTGGGATGTCAGCCATCAGTGCTACCCCCACAAGATCCTGACCGGGCGCCGTGACCAGATGCTGACGATCCGGCAGAAGGACGGCCTGTCGGGTTTCACCAAGCGCTCGGAAAGCCCCTATGACCCCTTCGGCGCCGCTCATTCTTCTACAAGTATTTCGGCGGCCCTCGGGTTCGTCATGGCGCGGGAATTGGGCGGCGATTGCCCCACGGGTCATGGTGACGCCATCGCGGTGATCGGCGACGGCGCGCTGTCGGGCGGCATGGCCTACGAGGCGATGAACAACGCGGGCCACCTGGGCAAGCGTCTGATCGTCATCCTGAACGACAACGAGATGTCGATCGCTCCGCCCACCGGCGCCATGTCGAGCTATCTCTCGCGGCTCTACGCTGGTGCGCCGTTCCAGGAGTTGAAGGCCGCCGCCAAGGGCGCCGTCTCGCTCCTGCCCGAACCGTTCCAGGAGGGCGCACGGCGGGCGAAGGAATTGCTGAAGGCCGCGACGGTCGGCGGGACGCTCTTCGAGGAGCTCGGCTTCTCCTATATCGGTCCGATCGACGGCCACGACATGGAGCAGCTTCTTGCCGTCCTGCGTACCGTGAAGGCGCGGGCCGACGGGCCGGTCCTGATCCACGCGATCACCAGGAAGGGCAAGGGCTATGCCGAGCATCGGCCCGACAGGGGCCACGCCACCGCGCGCTTCGATGTGCGCACCGGCGAGCAGGCCAAGGCCAAATCCAACGCGCCGAGCTACACCAAGGTCTTCGCCCGGTCGCTGATCCGCGAGGCGGAGGAGGACGAGAAGATCGTCGCCGTCACCGCCGCGATGCCCGATGGGACCGGCCTCGACCTCTTCGGCGAACGTTTCCCCGCGCGCACCTTCGACGTGGGCATCGCCGAGCAGCACGCCGTCACCTTCTGCGCGGGCATGGCCGCCGGCGGTCTGAAACCCTTCGCGGCGATCTACTCCACCTTCCTGCAGCGCGGTTACGACCAGGTCGTCCACGACGTGGCGATTCAGCGCCTTCCCGTCCGCTTCGCCATAGACCGCGCCGGGCTGGTGGGCGCCGACGGCGCGACCCATGCGGGAAGCTACGACACGGCCTTCCTGTCGAACCTGCCCGGGTTCGTCGTCATGGCCGCCGCCGACGAGGCGGAGCTTGTGCACATGATCCGCACGGCCGTCGAGATCGACGATGGCCCCTCGGCCTTCCGCTATCCGCGGGGCGAGGGCGTGGGGGTGGAGATGCCGGAACGCGGCGTCGCGCTGGAGATCGGCCGCGGCCGGATGATCGCCGAGGGAAACCGCGTCGCGCTCCTGAACTTCGGCGCGCGGCTCAAGGAGGTGCGGGAGGCCGCCGAGACGCTGGCCGCGCGCGGCCTGACGCCCACCGTGGCCGATGCGCGCTTCTCCAAGCCGCTCGACGAGGAAATGATCCTGCAGCTCGCCCGCCACCACGAGGCGCTGATCACCGTCGAGGAAGGCGCGGTGGGTGGGTTCGGCAGCCACGTCGCGCACCTGCTGGCCGAGCGGGGGGTCTTCGACACGGGGCT
Organism: Roseicyclus sediminis; assembly: GCF_025515305.1. GTDB lineage: Bacteria > Pseudomonadota > Alphaproteobacteria > Rhodobacterales > Rhodobacteraceae > Roseibacterium > Roseibacterium sediminis. Next base: position 258,411 of record NZ_JAOPHT010000003.1, on the reverse strand, counting down.
GAAGTATCGCTCGATGGTGCTGCCCGATGTGTTCATCGATCAGGCCAGCCCGCACGACATGTACGCCGTGGCGAAGATGAACGCCGAGGATATCGTGCAGAAGGTGCTGACGACGCTGGGCGTGGCCACGCTGGAGAAGCGGGCCTAGGCGGGAAAACGCGCGCGTGTCCGGTTGGCGAAGGCGACGAGGCTCAGCATCACGGGCACCTCGACGAGGACGCCGACAACCGTGACCAGCGCCGCGCCCGAGTTCAGGCCAAAGAGGCCGATGGCCACCGCGACGGCCAGCTCGAAGAAATTCGACGTTCCGATCAGGGCGCAGGGCGCGGCCACGCGGTGCGGCACGCCCCACGCCCAGGCCCAGCCGTAAGCCAGCGCGAAGATCCCGTAGGACTGGATCAGGATCGGCGTCGCAAGCATCAGGATCAGCACCGGTTGCGCCAGAATCACCGATCCCTGAAAGCCGAAGAGAAGGACGACCGTCAGAAGCAGGCCGAGCACCGAAGCAGGCTTGATCCGCCTCCGAAAGGTATCGACGGCATCCTGCCCACCGCGTGAAATCAGCCACGACCGCGTTGCCAGGCCGGCCGCGAGCGGGATCGCGACATAGAGCACGACGGACAGAACCAGCGTTTCCCAGGGCACGGCGATCTCGGTGACGCCCAGCAGGAGCGCCACGATCGGCGCGAAGGCGAAGACCATGATCACGTCGTTCAGGGATACCTGCACCAGCGTGTAGTTCGGATCGCCCTTCGTCAGCTGCGACCAGACGAAGACCATCGCCGTGCAAGGGGCCGCACCCAGCAGGATCAGCCCCGCGATGTATTGCGCGGCATCGGCCGGATCGATCATGTCGGCAAAGACATGGCGGAAGAACAGAACGCCCAGCGCCGCCATGGTGAACGGCTTGATGAGCCAATTCACGATGACCGTGATGACAAGGCCCTTGGGCTTGCGGCCGATGCCCGCGAGGCTGCCGATGTCCACCGCGATCATCATCGGGTAGACCATCGCCCAGATCAGCACCGCGACGACAAGGTTGACCGAGGCGTACTCGATCTGCGCAAGCAGGCCGAAGACGGCGGGAAGCACCTGCCCCAGCGCGAGCCCCGCAAGGATCGCCGCGAGGACCCAGAGGGAAAGGTAGCGTTCGAAACTGGTCAACGGACCGCCCCCCCTGGTTCAATCGCGGCGTGCTGGACCAATACCCGGTCGCCGGGAAAAGGCGCAAGGCGCCTCAGTTTCCGCGTTCCTCCAGCCGCTCCTCGATCTTCCGGAGCCGCTCCAGCACCTCGTCTCGATACTTGTCCGTCGCGGCGTTGCTCTCCTCGGAATGGGCGTCCTGCATCGAGTTCACCACGAGACCGACGATCAGGTTCACCACCGCGAAGGTCGTGACCATGATGAACGGCACGAAGAACGCCCAGGCATAGGGGTAGACCTCCAGCACCGGACGCACGATGCCCATCGACCAGCTTTCCAGCGTCATGACCTGGAACAGCGTGTAGAGCGAGGCACCGAGCGTGCCGAACCAGTCGGGGAAACTCGCGCCGAACAGCTTCGTCGCCATCACCGCGCCGATGTAGAAGATGATCGACATCAGAAGGAACACCGAGCCCATCCCCGGCAGCGCCGTGAACAGCCCCTCGACCACCCGGCGGAGCGACGGGACCGCCGAGACGATGCGCAGAACCCGCAGGATGCGCAGTGCGCGGAGCACCGAAAGCCCCTGCGCTGCGGGCACAAGCGCGATCCCGACGATGATGAAATCGAAGACGTTCCAGCCCGAACGGAAGAACCGCGGCCCGAGCGCGACCAGCTTCAACGCGATCTCGACGACGAAGACCGCGAGGCAGGCCCGATCGAGCGCGTAGATGAGCGACCCCCACCGCGCCATCAGCGTGTCGGACGTCTCCATCCCCAGCACGACGGCGTTGAACACGATCACCCCGATGATCGTGTAGCGGACCTGTGGACGCTCCAGCCATTCGGCCAGACGGGTGCGGAAGCCGCTCGGAACGGTCGTGTCTGTCATGGGATCCCTCGCGCGTTAGCGCGTCATATGGGGAAGGCTGAACGAGGCGGCAAGCTCCACATGCGGGGACCAGCGGAACTGGTCCACGGGCTGCACCCAATTCAGGCGGTAGCCGGCCGCGGCGAGTATCGCGGCGTCACGCGCGAAGGTCACCGGGTTGCAGGAGACGGCGGCGATCCGGGGCACCTGCGCCTCGGCAAGCGCGCGGGTCTGCGCCTCGGCGCCCGCGCGGGGCGGGTCGATGACCACGGCGTCGAAACGGCCAAGCTCATCGGCTGACAATGGACGGCGGAAGAGGTCGCGCCTTTCCGTGGTCACGGGGCGCAATCCGGGCGTGTGCCGGGCGGCCGTGTCCAGCGCGGCCAGAAGATCGCCCTCCCCTTCCACCGCATGGACCGGCGCGCCCTCCGCCAGCGGAAGGGCGAAGGTGCCGCATCCGGCGAAGAGATCGGCGATGCGCGTGGCGCCCTGCGTCGCCTCCCGAACGGCGTCGAGCAGCGTCGCCTCGCCATCCGGCGTGGCCTGCAGGAAGGCGCCGGGCGGCGGTGTGACGGCCGCCGCGCCGAAGTGCTGGACGGGCGCGGCATCCAGGAAAACCGGCTCGTCCTCCCAGGTCAGGCGGATGAAATGCGCCGCGAACCGGGGCAGCGCGGCGCGGAGCGGGCCGTCGAGCGGCTTGCCCCCGGTCACGCGAAGGTCGACCCCCGCAGGCGAAAGCGTCACGGCGAGGCCGAGAACGGCGCTGCGCGATGCGCCGAGGCGTGACAGCTCCTCCAGCGCGGGCAGGGTCGCCAAAAGATCCGGCGCAAGCACCTGGCAATCCGGCACAGGCACGATCGTGTCGGACCGACGCGCGTGGAAACCGACCAGCACGCCTTTCTTCGTGCGCCGCCCGGCCAGCGTGGCGCGGCGGCGCGACGCCGGCGGCGAGGTGTGAATGGGCCGCATCGCCGCCCCAAGGCCGTGGGCGGCAAGGGCCGTCTCGATCACCTGCGTCTTCCAGGCCGCCACGAAGCCGTCCGAGGCATGCATCAGCGCGCAGCCGCCGCAACTCCGGTAGTGACGGCAGGGTGCGGCGACCCTGTCGGGCGAGGGCGTCACGATTCTCGGCGCTTCGATCCGGTCGTCCGCGATCACGCCCTCCACCACCTCGCCGGGCAGGGCGAGCGGAACGTAGACCGGCCCATCGGCGATTCCGTCACCGTGGTGGCCAAGCCGGTGGATGGTGACCTCGACCATGGCGGTTCAGGCGGGAACGGCCGGGCTGAAGGCATAGCCTTCCGGGCTGAGGATGGTGCATTCCCGCAAGCCGTGCGGCTTGTCCGCGACAGGCTCCAGCACCATGTGCGCCGCTGCCTCCGCCCGCTTTGCGGCCTCGTCCGGGTCGATCCCGAAGAGGTAAAGCTGCGCGCCGGCCCCGCGCGGCGGCATTTCGGGGACAATCCCGAGCAGCGGGTGCGCGCCATAGGTCCGGTCGGAGTGGATCTGGAACACCGAAGGCCCGTGCAGCACGATCGCGAAATCGTCGCTCAGGCGATGTATGGTCAGGCCGAACACGTCCGAGAAGAATGCCGCGAGGCCGCGTACATTCGCGGTCAGAAGGTTCACGCCGAGCCCCCTCAGGCTGCGCCCGAATTCATCGGCGGACACGGTGTCGTACTCCATGGCTCTCCCTCCCCAATATGTCAGTGATGCTGACATGATTTCGGGATCAAGGCCAGCCTATTCCGCCGCGTCCGCGTGAATGAAGCCGCCCGACTGCCGGTTCCAGTAGCGCGCATAAAGCCCGTCCCGCGCCAGCAACGTGTCGTGCGTGCCGTCCTCGACGATCCGCCCGGCATCGAGCACGATGATCCGGTCCATCGCCGCGAGCGTCGACAACCGATGGGCGATGGCGATCACGGTCTTGCCTTCCATGATGTCGGTCAGGGTCGACTGGATCGCGGCCTCCACCTCGCTGTCGAGCGCGCTGGTGGCCTCGTCCAGGACCAGGACCGGCGCATCCTTGAGGAAGGCGCGGGCAAGCGCGATGCGCTGCCGCTGCCCGCCGGAAAGCTTCACGCCCCGCTCGCCCAGATGCGCGTCGTACCCCTCGCGCCCGCGATGGTCCCTGAGTGACAGGATGAAGTCATGCGCCTCGGCACGACGCGCGGCGGCGAAAACCTCCTCGTCGCTGGCGTCGGGGCGCCCGTAGCGGATGTTCTCCATCGCGCTCCGGTTGAACATGGCGGTTTCCTGCGTGACCATGGCGATCTGCCGCCGCAGGCTGTCCTGCGTGACCGTCCGGATATCCGTCCCGTCCAGCGTGATCCGCCCTGCCTCGGTGTCGTAGAGCCGCATCAGGAGCGCGACGAGCGTCGACTTGCCCGCCCCCGACGCGCCCACGATGCCGATCTTCTGCCCCGGCTCCACCACGAGGTCGATCCCCTCGACGCCGCCGACCTGCCGCCCATAGGCGAAGCTGACGTCCTCGTAGGCGATCCGACCGGAAATGCGCGGCAACGGCGTGGCGTCCGGCGCGTCGGTCAGGGCATGCGGTGGCGTCAGGGTGCGCATTCCGTCCTCGACCTCGCCCACATTGGCGTAGACCGTCATCAGCGTGAAACTGACCCAGCCCGTCATCTGGGCGATCCGCATGGCGATCGCGCCGGTGGCCGCGATTTCGCCCGGTGTGGCCTGGCCACCCTGCCAGAGCAGGACCGCGCCCAGCACGAGAATGACCGGCAGAAGGCCCGCCGTGCCCATCAGCGCGAACCGGAACCCGGTCGAGAGATAGCCGAAGGCCAGCGCCGTCTGGCGATAGCCCTGCAGCGCGTCGATGGCCGCCTCGTCCTCATGCTCGGTATGACCGAACAGCTTCACGGTCTTGATGTTGGTGATCGTGTCGACGATCTGCCCCGTCACGTTGGCACGCGCCGCAGCCCGGTTCTTCGACCGCACCCGGATGCGCGGCAGGAACCAGCGGATCATGTAGAAGTAGCCGACCAGCCAAACCAGAAGCGCGAGCCCGATCCGCCAGTCGATCGCCGTCAGCATCGCCAGCGCCCCGACCAGCGTCGCGACCGCGAAGGCGCCCGCGTTGATGACCTCCGTCACCACGTTCACCAGCGCGGTCGCAGTCTGCATCTGCTTTTGCGCGATCCGGCCAGCGAAATCGTTGTCGAAGAACGTCACCGAATGCCCCAGCGACCATCGATGCAGGCGGCTCTGGATCAGCGGCGCCAGGTTCGGCGGCAGGACAATGCCGTTGAACGCGGCGGAGGCACCGAAGAACAGCGGGCGCAGCAGCAGGTAGAAGACGACATAAAGGACGATGAGGCCCAGGTTTTCTCCGAAGTACCCGTCGCTTCCGGCGGAGGTGCTGTCGACCAGCACTCCCAGAAGCCAGGCCGCGCCGACCTCCATCCCGCCGGCAAGCCCGGAGAGGACGGCCGCAAGCACGATCACCGGCCATGAACCCGCGAGGCACCAGCGGATGAACGGCCAGAGCGTGCCGGGCGGCGGACCTTCGGCGGGCGCGAAGCCATCGATCATCTCGCCCAGCCCGGCGAGGAGGTTGCGGACTTTCCCCGTCATTCCGCCGCCTCTGCCTCGGTTCCGATGAAGCCGCCGGACTGCCGCGCCCAGAACCCGCCATAGAGCCCGCCGCGCGCCAGGAGGTCCGCGTGGCTCCCTTCCTCGGCGACGCGGCCCTCGTCCAGAACCACGATGCGGTCCATGTGCGCGATGGTCGACAGCCGGTGCGCGATGGCGATGACGGTCTTGCCCTCCATAACGCCGTAAAGCGTTTCCTGAATCGCCGCCTCGACCTCGCTGTCGAGCGCGCTGGTCGCCTCGTCGAGCACCAGGATCGGCGCATCCTTGAGGATCACGCGGGCGAGCGTCACGCGCTGCCTTTGTCCGCCCGAAAGCTTCACGCCGCGTTCGCCCACATGGGCGTCATAGCCGGCGCGCCCCTGCGGATCGGTCAGCTCGAGGATGAAGTCATGCGCCTCGGCGCGTTTCGCGGCGGCGATCATCTCGGCCTCCGTCGCATCGGGGCGGCCATAAAGGATGTTGTCCCGAACCGAGCGGTGCAGAAGCGCGCTGTCCTGGGCCACCATGCCGATGCGGTGGCGGAGGCTGTCCTGGGTGACGCCACGAATGTCCTGCCCGTCGATACGGATCGACCCGCCTTCCACGTCGTAGAACCGCAGGAGAAGCTTCACGAGTGTCGACTTGCCGGCGCCGGACCGACCCACGAGGCCCACCTTCTCGCCCGGACGGATCGTCAGGCTCACCCGGTCGAGCCCGCCCGCCCCGCGGCCATAGTGGTGCGAGACACCGTCGAAGACGATCTCTCCCCGGTCGAAGTCGAGCGGCCGCGCATCCGGTGCGTCGGTCAGCGTGAGGGGATCGGTGATCGTCTCCATCCCTTCCGCAACGACGCCGAGCGAGCGGAAGAAGGAGGATACCGCCCACATGATCCAGCCCGTCATGGCATTGAGCCGCAGCGTCAGCGCCGTGGCCGCGGCGACCGTGCCCACGCTTGCCGAGCCCGCGGCCCAGAGCCAGACAGCCCAGCCCACGACCGCAACGATCAGAAGGCCGTTCAGGATCGTCAGGACCACGTCCATCACGGAAAAAAGGCGCATCTCGCGGGCGAAGGTGCGCCGCGTCTGCTCGATCGATTCGCGGGCGTATTCGATCTCGCGATCATGATGCGCGAAAAGCTTCACCGAATGGATGTTGGTGTAGCTGTCCACGACGCGCCCCGTCGTCGCGGACCGCGCGTCCGCGCTGGCCTGCGAGGCGGGGCCGATCCGCACGATCGTCCACCGCAGGAGCACGCCATAGAGCGCGAACCACACGATCAAGGGCAGCAGAAGCCGGGGGTCCGCCCCCGCCAGAAGCACGGCGGCGCCGATCAGGTAGGCCAGCGCGAAGGCGATCGCGTCGAAGACCTGGAACACCGCGTCGCCGCCGCTGGTGGGCGTCTGCATGATGCGGTTGGCGATCCGGCCGGCGAAGTCGTTCTCGAACCAGCCGACCGACTGTTTCAGCACCTGCCTGTGCGCCCGCCAGCGGATCAGCGTGCCGAAGTTCGGCAGGATCGCGTTGTTCAGGAGAATGGCGCTCAGCCCCTGCAGGACAGGGCGGATCAGGAGGACGAAAAGCGCAGCGAGAATCAGCTCGGTCCCGTGGGCGTCGAGCACGTCCTGGGCGGTGCCGCCCGACAGGAGATCGACGACCCGACCCATGTACCAGATGAGGCCGATCTCGATCGTGGCGACGATGACGGCCATGACGGCGGCCATCGCGTAGACCTTCTTGAAGGGCTGAGAGTAGTCCCACAGGAACGCGAAAAGACGCCGGGGCGGAGCGTCCGTCTCGGGGTAGGCCGTGTAGGGATCGACCAGGGTCTCGAAGAAATGGAATATCCGGGAAAACATGCACGCCGTCCTGACCTCACCATATAGGCCGAAGGTTACAGGAAGACCATGACAGCCGACGCCCCGAGGCCCGCCGCCATGATCCGGGCGAAGATGGACCATGCCTTCGCGTCCCTGAGCAACAGCGACAGGAGCGATCCCGCGAAGCTCCAGAACAGGCAAACAAAAAGGTTGATGCCCGCGAAGGCGAGCGCCAGCCGCTGCGCCTCCTCGATCGGCGACAGTCCGAGGCTGTAGCCCGATGCCGCGGCGACCGCGATGGCCCAGACCTTCGGATTGACCCATTGAAACAGCGCCGCGCGGGTCACGCCCCAGGGCCGATCCTCCGAGCGGCGCTCGGTCGAACCGGGCTCGGAATGCCACAGCCGCCAGGCCATCACGCCGATCCAGGCGGCGGCCACGGCGCTCAGGCCGGTTTTCAGAACGGGCCACCCCTCGAGCAGGGCGCCGATCCCGAGCCCCGTCAGCCCGGCGGTCACGCCCACGCCGAGGGCCACGCCCGCCACATGGGGCAGCGTCGGGCGGAAACCGAAACGCGCGCCCGAGGCGGTCAGCAGTATGACATTCGGCCCCGGCGAGAAAAGTCCGAGGAATACGAAGAGGTAGAGCGGATCCATGGACTTCGTTCGTTGACGGCGCGCCAGCAAGACCGCGCCGCCCCGCCCCTGTCAAGCGCCGTGGCGGGGGGCGCTGCCCCCCGGGCCTGCGGCCTCCCCCCGGAGTTTTTCGCCAGGATGAAGGAGAACGCGGTCGCCTCTTCATCCTGGCCTCAAACTCCCGCCGGAGGCATCGGCGCCGGCGAGGGGCCTTCAGGTCCCGAGGTGGCGCCTGCCCGACGCCGCGGCCGGGCTCAGGACAGGAGTTCCGCGGCAGTCAGCGTGAATCCCGAGGCGATCCAGGCGCGTTCCAGACGGTCCAGCTCCGCGCCCAGCGCCGGCCCCTGGAAATCCGGCAGGAGATCGGCGGCGCGCAGCGGAAAGACCGCATCGGCGCCGGCGCGCGCCTCGGCAAGCGCATCGGCGTCCGGGGCCTGGCCGAAGGCCGCCGCGCGCAACAGCACGATGTCGCGCGCCATGTCCGCGCCGTGCCGATAGCCGAGTTCGCCCGCCCCGGTGCCCATCCCCATACCCTCGCGCAGCAACTCCAGCCGTCTTCCCTGTGCCCGCGACAGGCGCAGGCGGTCCGCGAGGTTCTCGCCGCCAAGCGCGGCGAGACGCCGGATCGGATCGGGGGCGAGGTCCTCCTCCAGCGCGACCAGCACCGGCAGGAGCCGCGCATCCGCCCCGGGCAGAAGGCGCGCGAGAACGCCGCTTGCCTCCATGGCCGCGACGGCAGGGGCGGGGTCGGGGGCGGCGAGGAGCTTGAGCATCTCGGCGCCGACCCGTTCGCGCGACAGGCGCGAAAGGCCCTCCGCCATTTCCGCCGACGCGGCGAGGCCCGCGGCATCGAGACCGCCATCGGGATCGGCGTACCAGGCGTGGAACCGGAAGAAGCGGAGAATCCTGAGGTAATCCTCGCGGATGCGGTCATGCGGATCGCCGATGAAGCGGACCCGTCGCGCCGCAAGGTCGTCCCGACCTTCGCCCGTCGGGTCGAGCACCGTCCCGTCCCGCGAGGCGTAGAGCGCGTTGATCGTGAAGTCGCGGCGGTGCGCGTCCTCCTCGAGACGGTCGGTATAGGCGACGGTGGCGCGGCGGCCGTCGGTCGAGACATCCCGCCGCAGCGTCGTCACCTCGAAGGGTCGGTGGTCGGCGACCAGAGTGACAGTCCCATGGTCCTCGCCGGTGGGGACCGACCGGAGGCCGGCGCCCTCGGCGATTTCGGCGACCCGGCCGGGCACGACGTCGGTCGCGATGTCGATATCGCCCGCCTCGCGGCCCAGGAGGCCGTCGCGCACGCAGCCGCCGACGAACCACGCCCGCGCGCCGCCCCGTTCAAGCGCCTCCATCACGGCCACGGTGGCCGGGTCGTCGAGCCAGTGGGCGCGGAGCTTCATCGCGACACCCGGTCGGCCAGCGACTTGAGGATCCGCGCGGTCGCGCCCCAGATGTAGTAGGGGCCGTAGGGCGCCACGTAGTAATGCCGCAGCGTGCCCCTCCAGCGACGGGCTTCGACCCGGTAGCGGGTCGGATCCATCAGGAAGGCGAGCGGAACGCGGAAGACCTCGGCCACTTCACCCTGCTCGGGCACGGCGGTGAAGTCGGCACGGACCTGGGCGAGGACCGGGGTCACGGTGTAGCCGGTCACCGTCTCATGCGCGGGAAGCTCGGCGATCAGCGCGACGTTCGCGGGGTCGAGGCCGACCTCCTCGCGCGCTTCCCGCAGGGCGGCGTCGGCGGGTCCCGCGTCGGTTGCGTCGATCTTGCCGCCGGGCAGCGCGATCTGCCCGGGATGATGCTTCAGGTGCGAGGCGCGCTTGGTCAGGATGACCCTGTCGCCGAGCACCGGGATCAGCACGGCGGCCGGACGCAGGCTCCGCCCTTCCGGCAGCACGATACCTGGGTTCAAGTCATAGTCCGACGAGGGTCGCGCGGAGTTCCTCTCCACCGCGGCCCGGATCGCCTCGAGGTCAATCGGCCGGCCCATCGTCTTCTCCGGCTTCGCCGGGCGGACGCTCGGCCTCGAAACCCAGGGTCCTGGGGTCGAACTCGTAATGGGCGCCGCAGAACTGGCAGTCGGCAGTGACGATGCCCTCGTCGGTGGTCATGTAACGGATGTCCTTGGCCGAGTAGATCGACAGGCTCTGCCGCACGCGATCGGCGGAACAGGTGCAGCCGAAGGCGACCGGCAGAGCGTCGAAGACGCGCGGCGCCTCCTCGTGGAACAATCGCACGAGCAGATCCGTGGGCGAGACCCGTGGACCGACGAGTTCGATCTCCTCGACGGTGTCGAGAAGCAGGTTGGCGCGGCGCCAGTTCTCGCGCGCATCATCGTCCACGAGGTCGCTCGCGGCCAGCAGACCGCCCTCGCCCGAGCCGCCCTCGCCGCCCACGCGCGGCGGCGCCTTCGGCATATGCTGCAGCATCACGCCGCCCGCACGCCAATGGGCCGGGCCGCCGGGTTCGCGGCTTTCGCCGTAGCTCAGCGCGAAGCGGGTCGGCAACTGCTCGGATTGGGCGAAATAGGTCTCGGCGCAGGCGGCGAGCGTGCCGCCGGAAAGCGGCGTGATCCCCTGGTAGGGGGCGGTGCCCTTGCCCTGGTCGATGAGGATGGCGAAATAGCCGTTTCCGATCTGACCGAAGGGCGCGGCGGAGCGTTGCAGCCGCTCGGCGTCATAGCTGGCAAAGGCGCGGATGGAGGCCGGGGCCCCCTCCTCCTTCGGCGCGAAGAAGTCGGTCGCGATCAGGCGGATCGGTCCGTCGCCACGCACCTGCAGCGACAGTTTCCAGCGCAGCTTGATGGTCTGCCCGATCAGCGCGGTCAGAAGCGCCATCTCGGCCACCAGCGCCTCAACCTCGGGCGGATAGGCGTGCTGATCGAGGATGCGCTCGAGCGTGCCGTCGAGGCGTGCCACCCGCCCGCGGATGTCGGACAGGTCGAGCTGGAAGGGAAGGACGGTATCGTCCCAGGCGATGCGGGCGGTAAGTGTCATGTCAGGTCCATTCGCGGCGCGCGCGCAGCCGGGCACGGGATTGCGCGCTTGGCTCCCATATAGGCGGGCGGGCCGCAATCCCAAAGCGTGGGCCGCCCGGCGATGGTTGCCTGCGGCATGGAGAATGGAAAGGATGCAGCGACGGAGCCCCCGGGAAGGCACGAGCGGGAAATGAACATTCTTTTCGTCCACCAGAATTTCCCCGGCCAGTACCGGGAGCTGTTCCAATGGTTCGTGGCCCGGGGCGAGCACCGGGTCGTCTTCCTGACCCAGAGGCGGGACGTGCCCGCGATGGCTGGCGCCGAGATCGTGACCTACGCTCCGCATCACCGCGCGGGGGCGGATGCCTACGCGCTGTCGTCCTACTGGGAGGATTGCTGCGGCAACGGTTATGGCGCGGCCGAGGCCTGCGAGGCGCTCAAGCGCAAGGGGTTCAGGCCGGATATCGTTCTCGGACACGTCGGTTGGGGCGAATTGACCTTCATGAAGCAGGTCTGGCCCGATGTGCCGATCCTGGGCTTCTTCGAATACTACTTCCTTTCGGAAGGCGGGTCCGTCGGCTTCGACCCCGAGTTTCCGTCCGGCACGCAGGCCCGTTTCACCCTGCATGCGCGCAATGCCGTGAACTTCGCCAATATCCAGACGGTGGACCTCGGCCATTGCCCGACCCACTGGCAGCGCGACACCTTCCCGGAGAGCTTCCACGACAAGCTTTATGTCTGCCACGACGGCATCCGCACCGACAGGCTGCGGCCGGACCCCGAGGCGCACGTGGCGCTTGGCCGTCTCGACCGGCCCCTGACCGCCCGGGACGAGGTCTTCACCTATATGGCCCGAAACATGGAGCCGGTGCGCGGCTTCCACGTCTTCATGCGGGCGCTGCCGCACATCCTCGACGCGCGGCCGAACGCGCGCGCGCTGATCATCGGCGGCAATGAGACGTCTTATGGACGCAAGAGCACCGAGCCCGGTGGCTACCGTGCCGAGATGGAGCGCGAGGTGGGGGATCGCGTCGACTGGAGCCGGGTGCATTTCCTCGGCCGCGTGCCCTATGCCGCGTACCGGCAGGTCATCCAGATCAGCCGCTGCCACATCTATCTGACGGTGCCCTTCGTGCTGTCGTGGTCACTGCTCGAGTCGATGTCGATGGGCGCGACCGTGGTCGCCTCGGATGTCGCCCCGGTGCGCGAGGCGGTCGAGCATGGGCGAACCGGCCTGCTCGTGGATTTCTTCCGACCCGAGGCGCTGGCCCGGCAGGTGGTCGAGGTGCTGGAGCGTCCCGGCGACTTCGCCAGCCTGGGCAGGGCGGCGCGGGACTTCATCGTGGAAACGCACGATTTCCACACGCGCGCCCTTCCCGTGCACCTCGACCGGATCAACTCGCTCCTACCCGCCGCACGCCGCGTCGCCCTTTCCTGAAGGTGCCGAGTACGCCCCGTCCGCGTGATCCCGCCGAGAAACCCCGTCTCGACAGGGGTTTGGGGTTTCCGCGACATGGCGCGATGTCGTATGCCGTCCCGGGGGGCGACAACGCGGCAGGCAGTCGAGGCGATAGACCATGGCGGGACGGCGCATCCTTCTGACCGGCGGGGCGGGTTACATCGGCTCCCACACGTTCCTCGCACTTGCCGAAGCGGGGCACGACGTCGTCATCCTCGACAATTTCGTGAACGCCCGGCGCAGCGTGGTCGACCGCCTCGCGCAGATCGTGGGCCGCCCGGTGGAGGCCATCGATGCGGACGTGCGGGATGCCGAAGCCCTCGAAGCAGCCTTCCGCAAAGGCGGGTTCGAGGCGGTGGTCCACTTCGCCGCGCTCAAGGCCGTGTCCGAGAGCGTCGAGAAACCGCTCGACTATTTCGACGTGAATATCGGTGGGCTCATGACTCTCCTGCGCGTCATGGAAGCGCATGATTGCCGCAGGCTGGTCTTCTCGTCCTCGGCCACGGTCTACGGTGTGCCCGACGAGACGCCGACGCCCGAGACCGCCGATTTCCGCGCGATGAACCCCTATGGCCATACCAAGATCATGGGCGAGCAGATCCTGAACTGGCTGTCGGCTTCGGACCCGCGATGGGCCATCGGCGCGCTGCGCTACTTCAATCCGGCGGGCGCGCACGGGTCCGCGATGATCGGCGAGGACCCGCGCGACATCCCCAACAACCTGTTCCCCTTCATCGCGAAGGTCGCCACCGGAGAGCTTTCGCGTATCAGGGTCTTCGGCAACGACTATGACACCCCCGACGGCACGGGCGTGCGCGACTACATTCATGTGGAGGACCTCGCGCGCGGCCATGCCCTGTCGCTCGACAAGCTGTTCGAGAGCGGGGAGGGGCACCTCGTGAACCTCGGCACAGGGCGCGGATATTCGGTGCTGGAGGTGATCGCCGCCTACAAGCGCGCCAGCAACCGCGACCTGCCCTTCGACATCGTGGACCGCCGTCCGGGCGATGTGCCGATCTACGTGGCAAGTGCCGGAAAGGCCGCCGAGGTGCTGGGTTTCCGGACCGAGCGGACGCTGGACGAGATGTGCGCAAGCTCCTGGGCCTGGATCTCGGGGCCGCACTCGGAGGGAACGGAATGACGCGCACGGCACTTGTCACCGGCGCGGCCGGCTTCATCGGTTACCACCTTTCCGCGCGCCTACTGTCCGAGGGATGGACGGTCATCGGCCTCGACGCGCTGACCGACTACTACGACGTCGCGCTCAAGGAGCGGCGGCAATCCATGCTGCTGCAAACCCCGGGCTACACCGCCGTGACCGAACGGATCGAGACACCCGGTGTACTCCACGGCCTGATGGAGACCCACCGCCCCGAGGCCGTCATCCACCTCGCCGCGCAGGCAGGTGTCCGCTATTCGATCGAGGCGCCCGAAAGCTATGTGGAGGCGAACCTGATCGGCACCTTCCGCCTTCTTGAGGCGATGCGCGCCTTTCCCCCGGCGCACAGCCTGCTCGCCTCCACATCGTCGGTCTACGGCGCGAATACCGAAATGCCCTATGGCGAGACGGCCAAGGCCGACACGCAGATGTCTTTCTACGCCGCGACCAAGAAGGCCAACGAGGCGATGGCGCATTCCTATGCGCATCTCTACGGCCTGCCGACCACGATGTTCCGCTTCTTCACGGTCTACGGACCCTGGGGACGGCCCGACATGGCATTGTTCAAGTTCACCCGCGCGATTCTGTCGGGCGCCCCGATCGAGGTCTACAACCACGGCGACATGAGCCGCGACTTCACCTATGTCGACGATCTGGTGGACGGGATCGTCCGGCTGATCGACGTCGCGCCCGAACGGCCCGAACGGCCCGAGGACATCGCGGAGGGCGACAGCCTCTCACCCGTCGCACCGTTCCGCATCGTGAACATCGGCAATTCCGAACCGGTTCGCCTTCTCGATTTCATCGAGGCGGTCGAGGCCGCGACGGGTCGCGACGCGGAAAAGATCCTCATGGACATGCAGCCCGGCGACGTGCCCGCCACCTGGGCCGACGCCACGCTGCTGCAGCGGTTGACGGGCGAGCGGCCGAAGACACCCGTTACCGAGGGCGTGGCCCGTTTCGTCGCCTGGTATCGCGATTATCACGGCATCTGAGCCCGCGATCACGCGGGGGTGATAATACTGTAATCATTACAGAAAATGTCCCTACAGGTCACGCCGGCGCGACCTGTTCTGACGCGGGCGTGAAGGCGGTGCGCCCGTGTGGACCCTTTGTGCACATGCGCACCGATCTCGCGTGTTTTTCCGAGTTTCGTGAATTGAAAGAGAGGGTCCGTGGGGGCATCTCTAGCTCATCGAAAGGCACACAGCCTGAAGTCGAAACACCTCACCGGGCATCGAAGCCCACCACGGAAAACCGAAAGGGAACTTACATGAAACGATTCATCATCACCGCCGCGATCGTCGCCGCAACCGCAGCTCCGGCCCTCGCCGCCGACAATGCCCGCTTCGTCATCGACCAGCTCAACATGAGCGCCGACAGCGGCTCGGACCTGATCTCGGTCGGCCCGAACGGCCCGGTCCTCGGCACGACCGTCTCCTCGCGCGGCGACAGCGCGATCGCAGCCTCGGTGCGCCAGTACAACGCCTCGATCGACAGCGCGGGTCAGCGCATCAACGGCGACACCGTCACGGTGTTCTCGGGCACCCCGGCCTACGCAGCCGACATCTTCGAGCAGCTGCGCCTGGCCGACGACAGCAACTGAGCCGGAGACCCCTCCCTCTCCGACCGAGCCGACGGCCTCGCCCCATCAGGGCGGGGCCGTTTGCCGTCAGACGAGGCCCGCGCGAAGGCAATCGTGCAGATGCAGGATGCCAAGCGGCGTGCCTTCCCCGTCGGTCACGAAAAGCGCCGTGATCTTGTTTTCCGACATCACCGCCAGCGCCTCGGCCGCGAGGAGGTCCGGCGCGATCACCCGGGGCGAGCGTGTCGCCACCTCGCCCGCGCGCCGCTCCATCAGGTGACCCATGTTGCGGCGAAGATCGCCGTCGGAGATCACCCCGACAAGCCGCCCGCCTTCCGTCACCCCGGCAATGCCGAAGCCCTTCTCGCTCATGACCACAAGCGTCTCGGGCATGGGCCGCGCGACGTCCACGAGGGGCAGCGCCTCGACCCCGTGCATCAGCTGCGCGACCTTCGACAGGCGCGCGCCCAGCTTGCCACCGGGATGGAAGGTGCGGAACTGCTCGGGCAGGAAGCCGCGGCGCTCCATCACCGCAACGGCGAGCGCGTCCCCAAGGGCGAGCGTCAGCGTCGTCGACGTGGTCGGCGCCATGCCCAGCGCGCAGGCCTCGGGCGCGGGCGGCAGCGTCAGGCGATAGTCGGCGGCCGACATGAGGGTCGATCCGGCATTTCCCGAAATCGCCACGATCGGGATCGAGAAGCGCGCGGCGTGGGCCACGATGTCCCGAAGTTCCGCGGTTTCGCCGGAATTCGAGATCAGGATGGCAAGGTCGCCCGGCATCACCATGCCGAGGTCGCCATGGCTCGCCTCGGCGGCGTGGACGAAGGCGGACGGCGTGCCGGTGGAGGCGAAGGTCGAGCTGATCTTGCGCGCGATGTGGCCGGACTTGCCGATACCGCTCAGGATCACCCGGCCGCGTGTGGCGAGGATCGCCTCGACCGCGGCGTCGAAATCCTCGGGGAGTGCGTCGGCCAGCGACAGCACCGCCTCGCCCTCGATGCGCAGGACACGCGCGGCAGTCTCGCTTGCAGGACTCTGCCTGTTTTCAGGGGCGGTATCGCTCATGGCCGTCCCATAGCCGATGGCTCCGCCCTTGGCGAGAGGGCGACCGAATGGCAGAACGGCCGCGCAGCCACGGGAGAAATCCATGAACCGTCGATTCGGTCGCCAGCCGACGCCAGGACAGCGCTACGTGCCCCGGCCGGGCGTCTACGCGATCATCGACGCCGGCGACGGTCTGCTCGCCACATTCCAGGAAGAGCCGCGGCCCGAGTTGCAGCTTCCGGGCGGCGGGATCGACCCGGGCGAAAGCCCGCAGGTCGCGCTGGTCCGGGAGGTCATGGAGGAAACCGGATACGGCATCCACGGCATCCGCCGGCTGGGGATGTTCCATCGCTTCACCTACATGCCGGACTACGACCTCTTCGCGCAGAAGCTTTGCCACGTCTATGCCGCCCGCCTCGGGCCCCGGCGGTCCGAGCCCACCGAAGCGGGGCACACTGCGGTTTTCCTTCCGTGGGAAACGGCACTCGAACGTCTCGCCGTATCCGGCGACCGCCATTTCGTGGCCTACTGGCTGCGCATATCGGCGCGAGGTCAGCGGCCGAAATAACTGAGCAGCAGGGCCGAGACATCATCGGAAAAATCGTTGCCGCCCGCATGTTCCGCGAGATCCGCGGCGATGGCGGAGAGCATGTCCGCGCCGGCAAGGCCGGCATGGCGGCGACAGGACGCGACGAGGCCCGCCTCCTCGAGGAGCGCGCCGTCGCCACCGGCGCATTCGGTGAACCCGTCCGAATGCAGAAGCAGGCGGTCCCCAGGCGACAGGCGGAAGGAAAACCCCACATGGCTCGCCTCCGGGAGGAGCCCGAGCGGAAGCCCCCCCGAGCCCACGACCTCGACCTCGCCACCCGCCCGCAGGATGATCGGGTTGGGATGGCCCGCCTGGACCATGCGAACGATCCCGCTGCTGCGGTCGAGATGTCCGAAGCAGATCGTCAGGTAGCGCTCGCCCCGCAACTCCCGCAGCAGCTGCGCATTGAGCCGTGCGGCCACGAGATCCGGCGGAAGCGGCGCGTAGAGGCCGTCGCCGTAGGGCGACAGCGCGATGTTGCGCTCGGGCACCGCGTCGCTCAGCATCCCGGCGGCACGGGCGACGACCATCGCTGCCGCGACCCCGTGGCCCGACACGTCGAGCGCGTAGAAACCCAGCATGTCCGGATAGGCCTCGAAGAAACCGACCATGTCGCCGCCGACATGGCCGCTGGCCTGCAGCCAGAGGGACACCTCCGCCTCGGGATAGGTCCGCTGCGTGTTCTTCAGGAGCGACTGCTGCAGGCGCCGTGCCTCGTCGAGGTCGGCATCTATCGCACCGTAGAGCGCCCTGATCTCGTCGAGCGCATCGCCCAGCGATCGCGTCTTTTCGACCAGTTCCCCCTGCATCGCCACGATCCGCGCGCCGGCATTCAGGCGGGCGCGCAATTCCGGCGGGCGGACGGGTTTCGTGAGGAAGTCGTCGGCCCCGGCATCCAGACCCTCGGAAAGATCGCTCATGTCGGATCGCGAGGTCAGGAGGATGACGTATTGATAACCCTCCCGGCCGGAAGCGCGCAGGCGGCGGCAGAAATCCGGCCCCGTCATGCCCGGCATCATCCAGTCCGACACGATCAGACCGATCCGCGGATCCTGCGCGAGGTGAAGCGCTTCCGCGGCGTCGCCGCTGGAGGTGGCATCGAAGCCCCACCGCCGGAGCAGCGCCACCAGCATCTTGCGCTGCGCCGCGCTGTCGTCGAGCACGAGAACGGCCGGTGGCCGCGGCGCCTGCGCCACGAACCCGATCGCCCGGCCCGAGCCGCTGGGCGCCTTACGCTCTCGGTACATGCGATGCCTCGTCCTGTGCGTACGGCGGGTCATAGACACGCCACCTTAACGGCCGGTGAAGCCGCGAATCCGGTCTATTCGGCGAGGCTGGCGCAGGACTTCATTTACCCCTGCGGGTCATCTTCGCCTCGGGGGCGCGAAGGAGGTGGCAGGTGTCGTTGATCGACTGGGACGTGCTGATATCGCTGCGCGCGGATATCGGGGAGGAGGATTTCGCGGACGTTGTCTTCGTTTTCGTCGCCGAAATGGGGGAGAAGCTTGCCGCGCTTTCCCGAACGCCCGGATCCGCGCGGGCGGACGATTTCCATTTCCTGCGCGGAAGCGCGGCCAATCTCGGCTTCACGGCCATGGTTTCCGCCTGCAACGCGGCGGAGGCGGCCTGCCGGTCCGGCGAGGAGCCCGACCTCGACGCCGTGGAACAGGCCTTCGAGGCCGCCCTGGCCGAAGCGAGGCCCCACCTGCCGGAACTCGACGCGGCCTGAGGTTCGGGGGCCTAGATCAGGAACTCGGCCAGCAACTCGTCCTCGGTGATATCGCGAAAGGCGAAGCCACGCTCGGCGATGCGCTCGAACAGGCGGGGGAAGGTGGCCGCGTCCTTGGTCTCGATCCCGATCAGGACCGAGCCGAAGTTGCGCGCCGATTTCTTCAGGTATTCGAACCGCGCGATGTCGTCGTCGGGACCAAGAAGCTCGAGGAACTCGCGCAGGGCGCCGGGGCGCTGTGGCAGGCGGAGGATGAAGTATTTCTTCAAACCCTGGTAGCGCATGGCGCGTTCCTTGACCTCGGGAAGCCGCTCGAAATCGAAGTTCCCTCCGGATGTCACGCAGACGACCCGCTTGCCGCGGATGCGGTCCGCGATCTCGGGCAGCACGTCGAGCGACAGGGCGCCCGCCGGTTCCAGCACTATTCCCTCGTGGTTCAGCATCTCCTGGATGGTGACGCAGATGCGGTTCTCGGGCGCGAGAAAGACCTGGCCCGGGTCCGTGCCCTTCAGCGCGGCAAAGGTCAGGTCCCCGATCCGCGCGACGGCGGCGCCATCGACGAAGGTGTCCGTGATCGGCACCTCCACGGGCGCCCCTGCCTTCAGCGCGGCGGTCAGGCTGGGGCCGCCGACGGGTTCGACCAGCACGACCTCGCAATGCGCGCGGACCGCCGAGAGGTAGCGCGTCATCCCGGCCGAAAGGCCGCCGCCGCCCACTGGCAGCACGAGGATGTCGGGCGGCCCGCCCAGTTGCTGCAGCATCTCGACCGCGACCGAGGCCTGCCCCTCGATCACGTGGAGGTCGTCGAACGGTGGCAGGAACTGCGCGCCCGCCTCGGTGCAATAGGCCCTGGCGGCGGCGAGCGTCTGATCGAAGAAGTCACCGACGAGGCGGATCTCGACGTTGTCGCCCCCGAAGACGCGCGTCTTGTCGATCTTCTGCGCGGGCGTCGTGACCGGCATGAAGACCGTGCCCTTGACCCCGAAATGCGCGCAGGCAAAGGCCATGCCCTGCGCATGGTTCCCGGCGCTGGCACAGACGAAGCGTACTTCGCCCGCCTCCGACGACAAGCGCTTGCGCATTGCGTTGAAGGCGCCGCGGATCTTGTAGGAGCGGACCGGCGACAGGTCCTCGCGCTTCAGCCAGATCTCGGCGCCGTAGCGCTCGGACAGGAAGGCGTTCCGCTGCAGCGGCGTGGGCGGGAACAACTCGCGCAGGGCCTGGGCGGCGGCGCGGGCGGCGTCAGCAAACTCGGTCATCGCACCGCCCTGCCCCATGCCCGCGCGCCTGTCCAGACGTCAGTTGAGTTGCCGGCCCTGGATCAGGTTGCCGTAGAGCGTGGTCATGAGCGCGAGGTTCACGAGGATCTGCAGCCACGAGACGATACCGTTCAGGATCTGGCCAGGAATGGACAGCACCACCTGTTCCTGCGGAACACCGAAGCCTTCGACCGTCACGGTCTGACCGAAGATCAGGACCAGGATCTGGCCGATGATCGCGACGGCCAGCGCGATCACCACGAGCGGCAGAAGGATCTGGCTGGAGACGGGCCGGGTCGCCGCCCAGCTTTCCGATAGCGTCATGCGCTCGCCCAGCGCGGCCGCCGGCAGCACGAGGCCGATCCGGGTCGCCACCCAGGACGCGCCTAGGACGAGGCCGATCCCGAGCAGGATCGCGATTCCGGCGGATCCGGTGATCATCACGGCGAGCGCGATCACGAGACCGCCACCCATGGCGGCGAGAAACACGACGATGCCGACGACGAAGGCCCGCCCGAGATAGGAGATCACGCGATCCCGGCGCCATGCCGGCACGATCCCGTTCGCGGTTTCCTCCAGAAGGACGTAGCGGTGCCAGCCCACGGCCGCCCAGCAATAGGCGATAATTGCAAAGACCAGCAGCACGAGCGCACCGAGGACGGCGCCCCCGGCTGCACCGGCATCCGGCATGGCCCCGCCGGTCATCGCCCCGAAGCCAAGAAGAACGAACCCGATGAAGGGCGCCAGGAAGAGGAACAGCGTCAACTGCGCTGCCTCCCTCAGATTGCCGAAAACCTGCTGCAGGACATGACGCAGCAACTGATATCCGTAGTCCATCGCACCCTCCGCGTGCCTTGCCCCGCACCTGAAAACCCGGTATCGCCCCGGCGGTCAACGCAATTCCGGGGAATACGCATGTCCGCGCCCAAGAAAGTCGTCCTCGCCTATTCCGGGGGCCTCGACACCTCGATCATCCTGAAATGGCTGCAGACGGAGTACGGCTGCGAAGTGGTGACCTTCACCGCCGACCTCGGTCAGGGCGAGGAGCTTGAGCCCGCGCGCCAGAAGGCCGAGCTTCTGGGCGTCAAGGAGATCTACATCGAGGACCTGCGCGAGGAATTCGTGCGCGACTTCGTCTTCCCGATGTTCCGTGCCAACGCGCTCTACGAAGGGCTCTACCTGCTCGGCACGTCCATCGCGCGGCCGCTGATTTCCAAGCGTCTGGTGGAGATCGCCGCCCAGACCGGCGCCGATGCCGTCAGCCACGGCGCGACCGGCAAGGGCAACGACCAGGTGCGTTTCGAGCTGTCGGCCTATGCGCTGAACCCCGATATCAAGGTTATCGCGCCCTGGCGGCTTTGGGACCTGACGAGCCGCACGAAGCTTCTGGATTTCGCCGAGAAGAACCAGATCCCGATCGCCAAGGACAAGCGTGGCGAGGCGCCGTTCAGCGTGGACGCGAACCTTCTGCACACCTCGTCCGAGGGCAAGGTCCTGGAGGACCCGGGTCAGGAGGCGCCGGACTACGTCTATCAGCGCACGGTCCACCCCGAGGATGCGCCAGACACCCCCGAGATGGTCGAGATCACCTTCGAGAAGGGTGACGCGGTGGCGATCGACGGCGTGGCGATGAGCCCCGCGACGATCCTCACGAAGCTGAACGAACTGGGCGGCAAGCATGGCGTCGGCCGTCTCGACCTGGTGGAGAACCGTTTCGTCGGAATGAAGTCCCGCGGCATCTACGAGACGCCCGGCGGCACCATCCTTCTGGAGGCGCATCGCGGCATCGAGCAGATCACGCTCGACAGCGGCGCGGGGCACCTGAAGGACTCGATCATGCCGCGCTACGCCGAGCTGATCTACAACGGCTTCTGGTTCTCCCCCGAGCGCGAGATGCTGCAGGCCCTTATCGACAAGAGCCAGGAGCATGTGACGGGCACCGTGCGGGTGAAACTCTACAAGGGTTCCGCCCGCACCGTCGCGCGCTGGTCGGATCACAGCCTCTATTCCGAGGCACACGTGACCTTCGAAGAGGATGCGGGCGCCTACGACCAGAAGGACGCGCAGGGGTTCATCCAGCTGAACGCGCTCCGGCTGAAGCTGCTCGCGGCGAGAAAGCGGCGCCTGTCCTAAGCGCGAACCGGTGATCGCGGGTTACCTCGAACTCGCGATTGCTCTGCCTCGCTCAGCGCTCCTGCGCGCTGACATGACGCCGGAACGCGGTCTTCAGCATCTCCAGCTCGTCGCGCAACAGCGCGATCTCGGCGCGCAGATCCTCCTCCAGCGCGTCGCCGGCGAGGAAGGTCACGCGGTCCAGGACCGATCCCGTCACCGTGGAGCGCAGGGCAACCACCTGCACGCCGTCCGACAGGACCTCGGCCGGCAAATCGAGGCTGACGCGCACGGGCGCGTCCTCGCCCCTTTCCCGGACCAGCCGCGCAGCCGCGACCACGCGGCCTTCGTGCACCGCCTCGATGCCGGTATCGTGCGCGGCGGTCAGTTCCCCCTCGTAGCGCCCTTCCCTGAGCGTCAGCCTGACCAGCGTTTCCTCCGACATCCGTCCCCCAATCCGCTCAGATATCCGCGCGCGGCGCACGCATGACCACGACATCCCAGAGCGCGATGCGCGTCATCTCGGGGCCCTCGATGATGATGTCGAGCCACGCCTTCTCGATCCGGCGTTCGTTGATCTTGGTGTAGGCGAGGTCGAACTCCGCCCTGCCGCGGTCGGCCTGGAAATCCACCTGGCGGACCATCTGCTCAACGTTCGGCCCGTGCTGCACGTTGAGGCGCACGTAGACCTCCACGGGATGCTCTCTCTCGGCTGCGATGTCGACCGCGATGTAGTGGTTCAGGGTCAGTCCCGCGATCGCCGCATCGGGCAGGTCGTGGACAAGCGACACGAAGCTCCCGTCGAAGCGGTAGACCTCCAGCACGAGACCGAAGCGCGCGTTCCCCATCGCCACGGGCGCCTTGTCCTGCCTCAAGCTCAGATCGGAGCGCGTGGCGTCGTGGTATAGCGTTATGCCGCCCGGAAGGGGTGTGGGTGACTCCAGGTTCACGAAGCCGCGCGGATGCATCGCACAATCCCATGGCGCGGGCCGCTCGATCCAGTCGCAATCGGCGTCGCCGTTGGGAGGATGCGGCACGCCGGCCCTGCGCAACAGCGCCTTCCTGGCCTCGGCGCCGAGCGTGTCGAGCCGCGCCCGCATCGCACGCATTTCGCGCTCCATTTCGCGCAGTTCGGTGGCAGGCAACGCGTCCGCCCCCTGCAGCGCGCGTTTCCAGCGCCTAAGACTCTGTCCGATGCCGAGCCGTTCGATCAGCCCCGGCATGTGCTGTCCCATCGTCCCGACCTCCCCGGGCGGCTGCGCTGTCCTTCAATCGCCCACCCATGATAACGGGCGAGCGTTAATCGAATATCCGACGAAAGAGTCCGACGTTAAAGAGTCCGCCTTGCGGGGGCGGCGCCTCGGCGGTCTGGGCGGGCATGCCTGCAACAGCCTCGGGCGTGGCGGCATTGGCCGCCATGACCGTGCGCGCGAACTGGCGCAGTGCCGAGAGGCTGTCCTCGCGCGACACGCCGCGATCCTCCAGCGCCAGCACCGACAGGGTCGCGATCCGGCGATCGATGTCGAAATACGCGCGCCAGTAATCGTCGCCGACCCCCTCGACCGCGCCACCGCTCGTATCGCTTGCGTGCAGCAGGAAGACGTCGCCCTCGGTTGCCGTTTCAAGGACCGTGACCGTGCCCGCGTCCTGCGTCCGGCTCAGCAGGGCAAGCCCCTCCTCCGAGCGGAAGTAGGCGTCGAGGTCCGAGAGGCTTTCCGAGATCGAGCCCTCGTCCGAGGCATCCGAGATGGCAGCGGTCAGAACCACCGGAACCGCCGGTTGCGCGGCGCGCCGCGAATTGGAGATCGCGGCGCAATTGCCCAGAAGGACGAAGGCCGTGTCCCCGTCCGCGCGCGTGGCGCTCTCGTCGACGCAGAAGCCGGGCGGACCGGCGATGACGACGAGGTCCGAGGTCACGACGGCCTCGGCCGGCGCGCCGCCCGTGCCCCCGCCTCCGCCGATGCAACCCGGCAGAAGCGAAAGCAGGGCGAGCGCCGCGCCGATGCGAAGACCGTCAGATATCCGCGTAGACATGCTTCTCGGCACTCCCGCCCGGATGGGTCACCGCGCCGTAACGCGCATCCCCCACGAGCTGGGCATATTTCCAGAGCGCACCAGTGGCGTAGATCGTGTCGCGCGGACCTTTCCAGTCGGCCTTGCGGGCTTCGAGCTCAGCATCGGACAGCGCGACGGACAGTTCGCCCTTGATGGCGTCGATGGTGATCATGTCGCCATCCTTCAGAAGGCCGATGGGACCGCCGACCGCCGCCTCGGGGCCGACATGGCCCACGCAGAAGCCGCGCGTCGCACCCGAGAAACGGCCGTCGGTGATGAGCGCGACCTTCTTGCCCATGCCCTGACCCGACAGCGCCGAGGTCGTCGCCAGCATCTCGCGCATTCCCGGGCCGCCCTTCGGCCCCTCGTTGCGGATGACGATGACTTCGCCTTCCTCGTAGGCCCGGTTCTTGACCGCCTCGAAGGCGTCCTCCTCGCATTCGAAGACACGCGCCGGACCGGTGAAGACCTGGTTCTCGGGCGCGATGCCCGCGACCTTCACGATGGCCCCGTCGGGTGCGAGGTTGCCTTTCAGGCCGACGACGCCGCCGGTTTCGGTGATGGGCTTCGCGGCCGGGTAGATCACGCGGCCATCGGCCTCGCGCTCGATCAGGTCCAGCTCCTCGCCCATGGTGCGGCCCGTCGCGGTCATGCAGTCCTCGTGGACGAGACCGATCTTGCGCAGCTCCTTCATCACCACGGGCACGCCGCCTGCCTCGTAGAGGTCCTTGGCGACGAACTGGCCGCCCGGCTTCATGTCGACGAAGTAGGGCGTGTCGTGGAAGATGTCGCAGACGTCGAAGAGGTCGAACTCGATCCCCGCCTCGTGCGCGATGGCCGGCAGGTGCAGACCCGCATTCGTCGACCCGCCGGTGCAGGCCACGACGCGCGCGGCGTTTTCAAGCGACTTGCGCGTGACCACGTCGCGGGCGCGGATGCCTTTTTCCAGAAGGGCCATCACCGCCTCGCCCGAGGCGACGCCGTACTGGTCGCGGCTCTCGTAGGGCGCGGGCGCACCCGAGGAGTTCGGCAGCGCAAGGCCGATCGCCTCGCTGACGCAGGCCATCGTGTTGGCGGTGAACTGCCCGCCGCAGGCGCCCGCGGAGGGGCAGGCCACGCGCTCGATCACGGCGAGAGCCTCGTCCGACAGGTTGCCGGCCTGGTGCTGGCCGACCGCTTCGAACACGTCCTGCACGGTGATGTCGCGCCCCTCGAGCCGGCCGGGGAGGATCGAACCGCCGTAGATGAAGACCGACGGGACGTTCAGCCGGACCATGGCCATCATCATCCCCGGCAGGGACTTGTCACAGCCTGCAAGGCCGACGATCGCGTCGTAGCAATGGCCGCGCATGGTCAACTCGACCGTATCGGCGATGGCGTCGCGCGAGGCGAGCGAGGACCGCATCCCCTCGTGGCCCATGGCGATCCCGTCGGTCACGGTGATGGTGGTGAACTCGCGCGGCGTGCCGTTGGCGTGCTTGACGCCCATCTTCACCGATTGCGCCTGACGGCTGAGCGCGATGTTGCAGGGCGCCGCCTCGTTCCAGCAGGTGGCCACGCCCACGAAGGGCTGATGGATTTCCTCGTCGGAGAGACCCATGGCGTAGAAATACGACCGGTGCGGCGCGCGTGCGGGCCCCTCGGTCACGTGTCGGCTGGGCAGCTTCGACTTGTCCACCTTGCCCTTCAGCATCTCGTCTCTCCCTTCCTGTCGGGTCAATTCCGGTCCCGGCGCGCACGCCAGCGTGGCGCGCCGTCTCGTCGCCATCCGGAATAGACGGCGGTCGGGTCCGAGACAAGCGGCGAGACCCCCGCGTCACGATGGACGCATGGGGCAAACCCCGCTACACTCCCGCAAAACAAAAAATCGAGCAGGCAGGCACGATGCAGTATTCCGAACACGCGCCCTTCGTGGCGCCAGCGCGCTTGTGTCCCCAGCTGTGGCGGCTCATGGCGGGTCTGCTGCTGTGCGCCGTTGTCTACGCGGCCGGTGTCGCCGCCGTCTTCCTGCTGGTCCTCGCCTGGAGCGGGGCCGACGGCGCCCAGCGCTGGATGGAGGAAATGGCGGGCGGCGCGGGGCCGACCGGGACGCTGCTTCTCCTGGCCACCTTCGTCGGAATGGCGCTTGGCCCGATGGCCGCGGTCAAGCTGTTCCATCGCCGCCCGGTCGGCAGTCTCTTCGGACCGTTTCCGCAGATGGCGCGCCATTTCGGGATCACCTTCGCGGTCAGCGTCGCAGTCTACGCAGTCTTCGCCATCGTGCCGTTGCCGGGCGCCACGCCGCTTGCGAACCTGGAGATCGGCCTCTGGGCAAGCTTCCTGCCGCTCGCGCTCGTGGGTGTCCTGATCCAGACCGGCGCCGAGGAGGTCCTGTTCCGCGGCTACCTGCAACAGCAACTGGCCGCGCGCTTCGCCTCGCCCGTGATATGGATGGTCCTGCCCTCGCTGGTCTTCGCCTCCCTGCACTACCAGCCCGAGATCATGGGACAGAACACCTGGCTGATGATGGGCGCGGTCTTTGTCTTCGCGATCCTCGCCGCCGATCTTACCGCCGTCACCGGCAATATCGGCGCGGCCTGGGCGTTGCACTTCGTGAACAATGCCCTGGCGATCCTGCTGGTCGCGACGAACGGGCCGCTCTCGGGACTTGCGCTCTATGTCACACCGGTTTCGCCCGCCTCGCTGGACATCAGGCCGCTGTTCTACCTCGACATCGCGATGACCGTGGCGCTCTGGGCGCTGATCCGGCTGATCCTCCGCCGCAAGGCCATCTGAGCCCGCGATTGCATTTCACCCCCACGCGGCCTATCTCGGGCCGGACATCGCCTTGCCGGATCGAGCGCCCGAAAGCACCGCATGAACTGGATCACCAACTACGTCCGTCCCCGCATCAACTCGATCTTCTCGCGCCGCGAGATGCCCGAGAACCTCTGGACGAAATGCGACGCCTGCGGGACGATGCTGTTCCACCGCGAGCTGACCGAAGCCCTGAACGTCTGCACGAGCTGCGGCCACCACATGGCCATCAGCCCGCGCCAGCGCTTCGAGGCGCTGTTCGACGGCGGCATCTTCAACGAGGTCGACGTTCCCGCGCCGGTGGACGATCCGCTGCGCTTCCGCGACCAGAAGAAGTACCCCGACCGGCTGCGCGCGGCGCAGAAGGCGACCGGCGAGGCCGAGGCGATGCTGGTCGCCGAGGGCGAGATGGGTCGCACTCCGATCGTGGCCGCCGCGCAGGATTTCTCGTTCATGGGCGGGTCCATGGGGATGTATGTCGGCAACGCCATCATCGCCGCCGCCCAGCGTGCCGTCGCGCTCAAGCGCCCGCTGATCCTGTTTTCGGCGGCCGGCGGCGCACGGATGCAGGAAGGCATCCTGTCGCTTATGCAGATGCCGCGCACCACTGTCGCGGTGCAGATGCTGCGCGAGGCGGGGCTGCCCTATATCGTGGTGCTGACGCATCCGACGACGGGCGGCGTCACGGCCTCCTATGCGATGCTGGGCGATGTCCAGATCGCGGAACCGAACGCGCTCATCTGCTTTGCGGGCCCCCGCGTGATCGAGCAGACGATCCGCGAGAAGCTGCCCGAAGGGTTCCAGCGCGCCGAGTACCTGCTGGACCACGGGATGCTCGACCGCGTGACGCCGCGCGCCGAGTTGCGGGACGAGTTGATCCGCATCACGCGAATGCTTCTCGGCCTGACACCCGCGGTCGCGGGCGATCTGCCGGCACCCGCCGCAGGGGGCGACGCCCCTGCGACGACGCCCTGATCCGACCGTCCAGCCCCCCAAAAGCATGAGAGCATCTTGAGCGGTCCGTCCTCCGACCTCCTCCTCGAGAGGATGATGTCGCTTCATCCCAAGATCATCGACCTGACGCTGGATCGCATGTGGCGCATCCTCGGCGCGCTCGATCATCCCGAGAGACGCCTGCCACCGGTCGTCCATATCGCCGGCACGAACGGCAAGGGGTCCACGCTCGCGATGATCCGCGCGGGGCTGGAGGGTTCGGGCCACAGGGTCCACGCCTATACCTCGCCCCATCTCGTGCGGTTCCACGAACGCATAAGGCTCGCCGGGGAGCTTATCGGGGAAGATGCGCTTTCGGACATTCTCGACCGTTGTCTCGTGGCCAACGGCCCCGATCCGATCACGTATTTCGAGATCACGACCGCGGCGGCCTTCGTGGCCTTCGCGGAAACGCCGGCGGACTATACGCTGCTGGAGGTGGGCCTCGGCGGACGCCTCGATGCGACGAACGTGATCGAGGCGCCCCGCCTGACCGTCATCACGCCGGTCGACATGGACCATCAGCAATACCTCGGCGACACCCTGCAGCAGATCGCGGCCGAAAAGGCCGGGATCATCAAGCGAGGCGTTCCCGTCGTCGTCGGGCGGCAGGCCGAGGCAGCGCTCGAGGTGATCGAGGACCGCGCCGCGCGCCTGGGCGCACCCATCCTCGCCCATGGTCAGCAATGGCACGTCCGCGAGGAACGCGGGCGACTGGTGTTCGAGGACGAAACCGGACTTCTGGACCTGCCGATGCCTGCCCTGCCCGGCGCGCACCAGGTGGAGAACGCGGGCATCGCGCTCGCCGCGCTCCGTGCCCTTGGACAGGGCGAGGAGGCCTGCGAAGCCGCGCTGACACAAGCCACCTGGCCCGCTCGGATGCAGAGACTGCGCAAGGGCCCCCTGATCGAAGCCGCGCCAGAGGCCGAGTTCTGGCTCGACGGCGGGCACAACCCCCATGCGGGTCGCGCCATTGCCGCGCTGCTCGGCACGCTGCCGCGGCGCCCGACGCACCTTGTCTGCGGGATGCTGAACACCAAGGACGTGGCGGGCTTCATGGCGCCTTTCGCACCGGTCGCCGAAAGGCTCTGGGCGGTGTCGATCCCGGGTCAGACCGCCACGCTGCCCGCGACCGCCACCGCCGAAGCCGCGCGCGCCGCCGGGCTGGTCGCCACGGAAGCGGACAGCGTTGCGGCCGCAGTGCGGGATATCGTCCGGCAGACCCCGAGCGCGCGCATCCTGATCTGCGGGTCGCTTTACCTCGCCGGGACCGTGCTGGCCGAGAACGGCTGATCGCCGGGGCGCGGCCTTCCCGACCTTGACCCGCCCGGCCCAACCCCCGAGACTGCGCCCATGCGTTCAGCACCCCTCGCCGCCATCCTGATTGCCATGAGCGCCACGGCCGCGGCGCCGTCCGATACCGCGCGGTTCCAGTTCTGCTGGATCGGTGCCGGCGGGTTCACGATGGAGGGGATCATCGGCTTTCCGGGCGATCTCCTGGGAACCGGCATCATCACCCAGGACGACATCAGCGAGTTCGCCATCTGGGGCTATCACAACGGCCTTCCGGTCGGGTCCTGGAACATGCGCGACCGCACCACCGAGACAAGCTGGACGCTGTTCTTCGATACCCGCGCCATGGCCTTCCCGATGGGCGGCTTCTTCCTCGAGCAGTCCTACCAGGAGTGGAACGCCAACGGGCAGGTCGACGATTGCGGCAATCCCGGCTTCGGCTTCAACGGCGGCAACTGGGCGCAGGATGTCTGCATCGACAATACCTGGATCCGCGAAAGCTCCATCGACCCCGACACGCCGCTGCCCACCCAGTCCATGGACCAGCCGCTGAGCTGCGAGTCCGTGCTGCCCCTCAGTTGACGCCGCCCGTGACCTCGAAGGCGAAGTAGAGGACGAGGATCGCACCGATCCAGGACGCGACCACCCGCCAGCCGATCCGCACCCAGTCCGCCTGCACCCGGTCGAGCGCGTATTGCGACAGCCCGGCCGCAAGCGCGGCGGCGAGGTTCGTGCCGAAGATCAGTCCGACATGGGTCAGCAGTGGAAGCTCGAAGAGGCCATGCCCCTCGAGCGCGACGCCGAGCGCGCCGAGGCCCGTGATCCCTGCCAGGACCAGTGCCAGCGCGCCGGGGATGGACGGCGCCAGCGCCGCGATCGCGGCCGTCGCGACCCCGAGGCCGATGAACGCCGTCGCCACCCCGGGCCCGGCGGCAGATGCGGCGAAGATGCCGACAGCCTGACCGCCAAGGAACACGGGCCAGGCCCGTGGCAGGCCGCCATTGCGCCAGAGGCTGAGGAGAAGGCCCAGCGCCAGCACCGGAAGCAGGATGCCGGGATAGGTCACGATGACCGCGACACCCTCGACGAACTGGCCGTAGGCGTCGGCCCCCGCCTCGAAGGCATGCCCCCAGGCCGGCCCGGCGGCGAGCGCCGCGCCCGTAGCGACCGCGATCCGCCGCAAGATCAGGCGAGACCGAAGAGGAACGCCGCGCCCACCAGCGCGATGACCCCGCCCGCGCCGCGCACCGCCAGCTTGCCGGTTTCCGACCGCGTGAGCAGGCCGAAGGCGATGCCCGCCATGTGCAGAAGCCCGGTGCCGACCACGAAGCCGACCGCATAGCCGTAGGGGCTGAAGGCTTCGGGCAGCTCGGTGCCATGCGCATGGCCATGGAAGATCGCGAACAGCCCGACGATGACGGCGGCAACCCAAATCGGCGCCTTGACCGCGAAGGCGATCAGAAGGCCGAGGATCACGCCCGACAATGCGATGCCCGTCTCCACCGCCGGCAGCGGCACGCCCATCACGCCCAGCGCCCCGCCGAAGGCCATGACCAGCGGAAAGACCACCGGCAGGATCCAGATCGCCGGCGCGCCGAGGAAGGCGCCCCAGAGTCCCACGGCGACCATCGCCACCACGTGGTCCCAACCGAGGATCGGATGCCAGAAGCCCGAGGCGAAGCCTGTGTTGATCCCCTCACCCGTGTGGGCGCCCGCCTGGGCCGCGAGAAGAAGAAGGGGAACGGCAAGCGCCAGGGCGCGGGTCGGCAGGGTCGTTCGGGGCATCGCGGCTCTCCTTCTTCCGGGGCGCTTCACGGTAGCTGGCCGGGGCCGGAGGTCAACGAAACATCCGGCCGAATTTTTTTCCCGCGCGCTGAAACTTCCGGTGTCGATCCGCCGTGGCTATGGGCGTCGGAACGCTGGAACGCGCCGACATCGATCACCGCACTCAGAAAGGAACACCATGTCGTTGCGCCAGATCACCGCCACCACCCTCGCCGTGCTCGCGGCTGGACCGAGCCTTGCCGACGGACATGCCGCGACGGCGGGCTATGTCCTTGCCCAGGGCGGTTCCTCGCTCGCCGTCATGCCGGACATCTCCGCACCCGACAGCGCGATGGTCCACATGCTGGAAACGCCACTCAGGGCTATCGCGTGGCGTCCCGTGACCGGCGAACTTCTGGGGATCGGAGACGGAGCGGTCTTCACCATCGATCCCGCGACCGGGGCGATGACCGACCTCGGCGCGAGCTTCGTCGGGGATGCCGCCCTTGCGAACGGCGCGATGGGCGGCCTCGACTTCAACAACGCGATCGATGCGGTCAGGGCCGTGTCCACCGCCGGCGACAACCTCGTCTATTTCCCGGAAGGCTTTGGGGACAACGATGAGCGCGCGGGGACCGTGCGCCGCTTCACCGGCCTCGCCTATGCGGCGGGCGACGCGAATGAAGCGGCGACGCCGATGGTCTTCGCCAATGCCTACACCAATGCCATTTCCGGGATGACCGCCTCGGGGACCGCGCAGTTCGCGCTCGACGCGGCGACGGATGCGCTCGTGACGCTGGCCAACAACGAGGGCACCCTCGCCACGGTCGGACCGATCACGGTGGACGGGATGGCGATGGACGTCTCCGCGATGGGCGGCTTCGACATCGTCTCGCCCGAAGAGGGCACGGACCGCGCCTATGCAATTCTGCAGGCCGAGGGCGCCACGACGGCGGGTCTCTATGCCATCGACCTTTCGACGGGCGAGGCAACCATGCTGGCCGATCTCGGGATGGACGGCATCTCCGGCTTCGCCGCATCGCTCGGCGGCATGTGAGACTGCAAGGACGGCCCGGTCCCCGGGTCGTCCGCTGCCACCGCGCGGTCAGGCCGTGCCATCCCGCCCCTTGCCCCAGTCGGCGCCCTGCATTTCCCGCAGCCGGCTCGCGGTGCGTTCGAATTCGAAGCTGCCCTCGCCCTCGGTATAGAGCTTCTCCGGCTCCGCCTCGGCCGAGCAGATCAGCCGCACATGCCCCTCGTAGAGCGAGTCGATCAGCGTCACGAACCGTTTCGCCTCGTTGAACCGTGTCGAATCGAGCCGGGGAATGCCCTCGACCACGAGAAGTTTCACCGCCCCGACCAGCGCGAGGTAATCGGCCGGACCGAGCGGCTGGCCACACAGCTCCCAGAAGGTGCAGCGCGCCATGCCGGCCCAGTAGCGCGGCAGGTGCACCGCCCGGCCCTTCACCTCGAGCACCAGTTCCTCCTCGCGCCCATGGGTGAGGTCGCGCCAGATCTCGTTCAGCGCGCGGCCGGCCGCCTTGTCGAGAGGTGCGAAATACACCGGGTTGCCCGCCAGCCGGTCCTGCCGGTAGTCGGTCATAGCCTCCAGTTCGTCGACCTCCAGCCGCTCCTCCAGAAGCCGGATGAAGGGCAGGAAGATGTCCCGGTTCAGACCGTCCTTGTAGAGGTCGCGCGGCGGGCGGTTCGAGGTGGTGACAACGACGACCCCGGCCTCGAACAGCTTCTCGAAAAGCCGCCCGACGATCATCGCGTCGGCGATGTCGGTGATCTGCATCTCGTCGAAGCACAACAGGCGCAGCCTGGCCGAGATCGCCTCGGCCACCGGGCGGATCGCGTCGTCCACGCCGGTCTTGCGGGCCTCGTGCAGCGCGGCCTGCACCTCCTGCATGAAGGCGTGAAAATGGACGCGCCGCTTGGCCTCGATCCCGACATGGGCGAAGAACAGGTCCATCAGCATCGACTTGCCGCGCCCGACCCCGCCCCAGAGATAGAGCCCCTGCTTGCCGGCGGGCTCGACGCGACGGAAGCGCGCAAGCAGACCCTTGCGCTCGGGCGCTTCGAGCTTCTCGCGCAATTCCTCCAGACGCAGGAGCGCGGCACGTTGCGCCGGATCCGGACGCAGCATGCCCTCGGCCACTCGGGTGTCGTAGATCGCTTGAAGATGCTGACCCATGCGCCGTTCCTAGCGCCTTTCGCGCCAGGATCGCCACCGGGAATTCCGCCCCGGGCGCCAGACAAGATTATCTTATGTATGGCATCAGAAAAGCTGCATTGCCCAAGGGCCGCGCCGGGGCTAGCGAAGTGCTGGAAGGGACGGACATGGCCAGGCAATCGCTTCTCACCCCGGTGCTCGTCGGGGGCTCGATCATCATTCTCCTCAGCTTCGCCGTCCGGGCGAGCTTCGGCGTGTTCCAGATCCCGATCGCCGAGGAATTCGGCTGGCTCCGGGCCGAGTTCAGCCTCGCCATCGCGATCCAGAACCTCGCATGGGGCATCGGTCAGCCGATTTTCGGGGCCATCGCCGAGCGCTTCGGCGACAGACGGGCCATCGTGCTGGGCGCGCTGCTGTACGCAACCGGCCTCGTCCTGTCCGCCTTCGCCGTCACGCCGGAACAGCATCAGCTTTTGGAAATCATGGTCGGCTTCGGCATCGCCGGGACGGGCTTTGGCGTGATCCTCGCCGTCGTTGGGCGCGCGGCCTCGGACGAGCACCGCTCGCTCGCGCTCGGGATCGCCACGGCGGCAGGATCCGCAGGACAGGTGATCGGCGCGCCGCTGGCCGAGGGGCTCCTCTCGTTCCTGCCATGGCAGAGCGTCTTTCTCGTCTTCGCCGGGGTCATCCTCGCGTCGCTCTTCGCGCTGCCGCTGCTGCGCAGCCCGGCGCCCGCCAGCCGGGCGGAACTTCAGGAAAGCATGGGCGAGGTTCTGGGCCGCGCGTTCCGCGACCCGTCCTTCACGCTGATCTTCGTGGGTTTCTTCTCCTGCGGCTACCAGCTCGGCTTCATCACCGCGCACTTCCCGGCCTTCGTGACCGAGCTTTGCGGCCCGATCGAACCCGGCAGCATGCTGCATGGCATCGGGATCACCACGACCTCGGCGCTGGGGGCGATCGCCATATCGCTCATCGGGCTGGCCAACATCGCGGGCACCATCACGGCGGGATGGCTCGGAAACCGGTTCCCCCGGAAATTCCTGCTCGCGTCGATCTACACCGGACGGACGGTGGCGGCGGGGATCTTCATCCTCCTGCCGATCACGCCCTTGACTGTGATCGTGTTCTCGCTGGTCATGGGGTCGCTCTGGCTGGCGACGGTGCCGCTGACCTCGGGCCTCGTGGGCTACATCTACGGCCTACGCTACATGGGGACGCTCTATGGCATCGTCTTCTTCAGCCACCAGCTCGGCAGTTTCCTCGGCGTCTGGCTGGGCGGCTGGATGTACGACATCTACGGCGACTACACCGCCGTCTGGTGGGTCGGTGTCGGGGTCGGCGCGCTGAGCGCGCTGGTCCACCTTCCGGTCCGCGAGATGCCGCTGAAGGACCGCGCGCCCACCCCGATGGCCGCGTGACCCCGGAACCGGCGATGGCCCATCAACCGCTTTGGACGGCGCCGAGGATGTAACGCGCGCACATCAGGTCGAGATGCGCGCCGCCTCCGTTCTTGAAGACGGTGATCTCGTCGTCCGAGGTCCGTGCGAAGACCTCGCCGGACAGGTCGTAGTAATCCCCAAGCACGTCCGGCTCGGCGATCACGCCGGCCTCCAGCGGGATCTTCACCTCGCCGATATGGCCGAGCGTCGTGTCGCGCGCATCGACGAAAAGCCGCCCGCGCCGCAGGACATCGTCATCGGCCTCGCGCATGTCGGGACGGTAGGCGCCGATCAGGTCCACATGGGTCCCGGGACGCAGCCACGCCCCCTGGATCACGGGCGTCGTGGACATCGTCGCGCAGGTCACGATATCGGCCGCGCCCACGGCGCCCTCCAGGTCCTGCACCGCCTCGGTGTCGGGGAACTGCGCCGCGAGCCGCATCGCCGGGTCCGGCGACCGGTTCCAGATGCGGAACCGCGCCTGGGGGAAAGCCGCGCCATAGGCCTCGCGGAGCGACCGCGCCACGGTGCCTGCGCCCACGATCAGGATGGTCCCGCTGTCGGGTCGCGCCAGCTTGCGGGCGGCCAGAAGGCTGTCGCCCGCCGTCTTCCACTTCGTCACGAGATGGAAATCGAGGATCGCCTCGAGCGTCCCGTCCGCGTCGGAATAGAGCGTCACGCCGCCATTGATCGCGGCCGCGCCCCGCGTGGCATTGCCGGGGAAGATCGTGGCCGTCTTCACCAGCATCCCCATCCCGTCGATCCAGGCCGCCCGGCTGAGAAGCGTATCGCCCCCGCGATAAAGGAAGGTGTCGCCGATCTCCGCCTTCGGAAGATGGTGCCCCGCCTCCAATGCATCGGTGAGGGCCAGCCAGTCGAGCCGCGCCTCGGCCTCGGCGGCGACGATGACCACGCTCACGGCGCGGCCTCCTCGGGTGTCAGAAGCCCCGCCGCCACCAGCGCCGCGGCCCAGCCCTCGGGCGCCTCGAAGAGATGCGCCTGCCAGCCCCGCGCGCGGGCGGCATCCACGTTCTTCTCCCGGTCGTCCGCAAACAAAAGCCGGCCGGGCGGAACGCCGCATTCCTCCTCCACCATTTCGTAGATGCGCGGATCGGGCTTGATCACGCCCATGTGCCCCGAGACGAATTCGCGGTCGAACTCGTTGAGGAAATCGAATTGGGTCCGGGCGTAGGCGAAGCTCTCGATCCCGAAATTCGTCAGCGCGAAGACCGGCACACCCTTCGCGCGCAGCGTCCGCAAAAGTTTCACCGAATGCGGGATCACCGGTTGCGCCAGCTGGATCCAGTTGTCGTGCCAGTCGCGGATCTCGGCGCGCCAGTGCGGATAGGTCTCGGCGGTTTCGTAGATCACGTCACGGAACCCATGCCCGAGGTCCACGCGGTCGTTCATGCCGTGCAGGTCCACCTCGGCGAACATGGCGCGGCGGCGGTCCTCGCCGATCGTTCGGTCGTAATAGCGCTCGGGCTGCCACTCGATCAGAACGTTGCCGATGTCGAAGATGACGGCGTCGACGGATGTCCCGGCGCGGTTCGCGGCAGGGGCGGTCATGCGTCCACCCCATAGAGCGCCTCGGCGTGAAAACTCACGTGATCCTCCATGAAGGTCGAGACGAAGAAATAGGAATGGTCGTAGCCGGGCTGCATCCGGATCGTCCCGTTCTGCCGCCGCGCGACCATGGCCTCGGCCAGCGCCTCGGTGCCGAGCAGGTCGCCGAACTGGTCCACCGTGCCGGTATCGATCAGGACCGGCCCCGGGAACCCCTTCTCGCGCATCAGGACCGTCGCGTCATGCGGCTCCCAGAGCGCTGTGTTCTCGCCGAGATAGGCGGTGAACTGCTTGCGGCCCCAGTCGCTCTCCATCGGGTTGCAGATCGGTGCGAAGGCCGAGACCGAGGCGAAACGGTCGGGAAAACTCATGGCGATCGTCAGCGCCCCGTGCCCACCCATGGAATGCCCCGTGATGCCCTGCCGCTCCTCGTCGAGCGCGAACCGGTCGAACAGTTTCCGGGGCAGTTCGTCGGTCACGTAGTCCCACATCTGGAAATGCTCGGCCCATGGGTCCTGCGTGGCGTTGACGTAGAAACCGGCCCCCTGTCCGAGGTCGTAGGCCGCATCGTCCGGAACGCCGGGGCCCCTTGGCGAGGTGTCCGGAAAGACCAGCGCGATGCCCTGCTCCGCCGCCCAGTTCTGCGCCCCGGCCTTCACCATGGCGTTCTCGTGCGTGCAGGTCAGCCCCGAGAGGAACCACAGGACCGGCACGGGACCCGAGGCGCCCTCCGCCGGCACGAAGAGGCCGAACGTCATTTCCGTGCCCGTCGCGTCCGAGACGTGCCGGTAGACGCCCTGCGTCCCGCCGAAACAACGGTTCTCCGAGATCGTGTCCATGGCTAACTCCCCTCGCCGGCACCCTATCGGTAACGCGCCGGACCCGCGGGCCGCAAGCGCTCAACCGCCCACCACGATCCCCGCATACCCCGCCACCCAGGCGATCACCGCCGAGACGGTCAGGATCGACACGGCGGTCGATATCAGGATCGAGGCCGACACCCGCTGCGGCGCGACCCCGTAATGCTGCGCCAGGATGTACACGTTGCCCGCCACCGGAAGCGACGCCGCCGCGATCATCACCGCCGCGTCGAAGGTCGGCACCGGGAACAGCCACAGCGCCGCCAGCGCCACCGCCGCCGGGTGCAGCACCAGCTTGCAGAAGCTGAGCCACCCCGCCACCGACAGCCGTTCGGCGGACTTCCCCGCGAGCGACGCCCCGATCGCGAAAAGCGCGCCGGGCGTCGCGGCCGCGCCGAGGATCGCGAGAAACTCGTTCACCGGCCCCGGCACGTCCCAGCCCGTCCCCGACCATGCCAGGCCAAGCGTCATCGACACGATCATCGGGTTCTTCAGCAGGCCGAGCCCGACATTGCGGAGCGTGGCGAGGCTCACCCGGCCCTCGCGGCTGCCGGTGACGAGGACGACGATGAGCGTCGAGAACACGATGAGGTCGAGCGCCAGAACCATCAGGACAGGCCCCGCCGCCGCCTCGCCCAGCAGAACCACCAGCATCGGCACACCGAGAAAGCCCGTGTTCCCGATCACCGCGCATTGCGCCTCGACCGCGGCCTCGGCCATCGGCCTGCGGCGCAGGATCGCGACCCCCGTGGCGATCAGGTAGACGACGAAACATCCCCAGAGATACGCAGCCACGAACCACCAGTCGAAGATCTCCCCGAGGCTCAGGTTCGCCGCGAACCGGAACAGCATCGCCGAAAGCGCGAAGTAGAAGACGAACTTGGTGAGATAGGCCGCGGCCTCGGCCGTGAAGAACCCCGACCGGCAGGCCTGGAAGCCCAGCGCGATCAGCGCGAAGAATGGCAGGGTCTTCAGGAAGATCTCGATCATGTCGACCCTTCGCTACGCCGCGGCGAAGCCGCTGTCCAGACGCGTCCACTCGATTGACTTTTGCAATCGTTGTGAGCGAAACGCTTGCCGAAACTGAACCGATTGGTTTACGTTGTCTCCAGTGGAAGGGGACGTCCATGAACGCCGAAGCTCAGATCAAGAAGGGGCGCAAGTACGACCAGGTGATCGACGGGGCCAAGGCGGTGTTTCTCCGCGAGGGCTTCGAAGGCGCCAGCGTCGACGAGATCGCCCGTGACGCCGGGGTCTCGAAGGCAACGCTCTACAGCTACTTTCCCGACAAGCAGCACCTCTTCCTCGCGGTTCTGGAAACCGAGTGCGCCCAGCAGGCCGAGGTGGAGATCCTGCTCGACGCCACGCATCTCAGCGTCGAGGACACGCTGCGCATGATCTGCAAGACGCTGATCACCTTCTTCCTGTCGCGTTTCGGCCAGGACATGTTTCGCGTCTGCGTCGCCGAGGCCCAGCGGTTTCCCGAGCTTGGCCGGACCTTCTACGACAGCGGCCCGAAGAAATGGAGCCGCAAGATCGCCCAGTATCTCGACAGCCCCAGGGCCCGCGCCGCGCTGGAGGTGGAGGACAGCCTTCTCGCCGCCGACCAGCTGGCGCAGCTCTGCCGCGCGGACCTGATGCTCAAGGTCCTCTTCGGGATCGAGAAGGACCCCCCCGAGGCCGAGATCGACCGCATCGCGGACGAGGCGGTGAAGACCTTCCTCGCGCGCTATCGGCGGGCCTGAACCCCCCCGACCATGGCGGCCCAATCCGGCCTCCCGGGATCTGGCCCGCGATGCCGGCGGATGTCTGCAATTTCCGCGGAGCCCGGAAACCGGACGGCTGCCTGACCGACGGCGGCAAGGAAGACCGCGCCCTCCCCGTCGCCGCGTTTCCACCGCCCAAGGAGTCGCCCGGCTGGGCTGGCGTGACCGGCACGATGCCTGATCCCGAAGGACGAAGCACGACGGGATCGGCCGCGTCTGCGCCCCCGAAAGCGCGCGCAACCTGCAGCATGCGCCGCTGTCAGGCGACCCCTGCCGATTTTCCCGGCTCCACACTTCGGGGCATGGGAAGAGGCCATCACCGCCCAAAGCCCCGGTTCGACGCCGTCCCCCCGATGTTGCGCGATGCCGGCTCCCGTCGGCCCATGTCGACGAAACCCGCGGTCCACCCATCCTTCATCCTGGCAAAAAACTCCGGGGGAGCGCCGCGTGCCGCGGCGCCGGGGGCAGCGCCCCCGAAGGCGCGGGGGAGCGGCTCCCGGGAACCGGGGGCCCGAGACCGCGCCTGCCCGGGTCGCCGCCAGGTGGCGGCGAACCCCCGTCAGTCGATGCGCCGCACGAGAAGCTGGTTGCCCGGACCCCGCTTCACCTCCAGCGTCTTCAGGCTCTGCACGAGGTCCGACAGCTTTCGCTTGCCATAGGTCCGGGTGTCGAAATCGGGGTTCGCGGTCGTCAGGTACTGCCCGATCTGGCCCAGCGAATACCAGTCGTCCTCCTGCTCGATCCCGTCCATCGCCCGGTGGATGAGGTCGCGCGCCTCCGTGATGGCGCGCTTGTCGCCCTGCGCCTCGACCGGTTTCGTGCCGCCCTTGTCTTCCTCGGTCCCCAGGATGTTCTCGATGAAGATGAACCGCTTGCAGGCCTTGCGGAAGGCCTCGGGCGTCTTCTGCTGGCCGATGCCGAAGACATCGAGCCCCTGTTCGCGGATGCGGCTGGCGAGCCGGGTGAAGTCACTGTCCGAGGACACGAGCACGAACCCGTCGAAACGGCCCGAATGCATCAGGTCCATCGCGTCGATCACCAGCGCGATGTCCGAGGCGTTCTTGCCCACGGTGTTCGCCGGCTGGTGGTGCGGCACGATGCCGAACTCGGCCTGCACCGCGGACCAGCCCTTCATGTGGTTCGACGAAAAATCCCCGTAGATGCGGCGGACGCTCGCCTCGCCGTAGCTGGCGATCTCGTCGAAGATCGCCTTGGCGTGCTTGTGGGACGTGTTGTCCGCGTCGATCAGAACCGCAAGAAGCGGGGTGTCATTGGCCATGCTCGAATACCTCCGGCCCCAACGTGTCACAGCGGGCGCGCCCTTGCCAGACCGCGCGGAGCGCCTCGGCGCGGGCAAGCGAAGTTTCGGCGATGTAGACATGGCCCGTCAGCGGCGGGCGAACCGGCGGCGTCGCCATCGCGATGCCGCAGAAGCCCACGGCAAGCCGTGTACCCTCGGCGAAAGGCGCCTGCGCCAGCAGGACACCGGCGCGCGGCATCAGGGTCACGAACACATCGGTGAAGCCGCCAAGCTCGGAGATGTCGATTTCCGCCACATCGACTGCGGAAACCTCGATGGCCACCGATCCGTCGGTCAGGGTCAAGAATGCCTCCTCAGCCCAGGCCTGCGCGGCCAGCGCGACCGCGAGAAGGCAGCACAGCGATGCCCGGCCCCTATTTCCCATCACCAGCCCCGATCGCGGCACGGGCCCCCTGCCCGGCGAGGGTTCCCTCGCGCGGGATCGCCCCATCAGTCTCCATCGGCGAGGTCCTTCCACATGACGTAGGCGTCGACATGGCCCTCGACGGGGTGGCGGAAGGCACCGGGCAACTCGCCCACCACGCGGAACCCGGCCCGCAGCCAGGTCTCGATCGCGCGGCGATTCGTGGCGACCACGAAGTTGTATTGCATCGCCCGGAACCCGCGCGCCCGCGCCTCGTCCAGCGAGTGCCGCAGAAGCGCCTGCGCCACACCCCGGCCCGCGACATCGGGCCGGGTGCAATACCCGGCATTGGCGACATGGCTGCCGCCGCCGGCCTGGTTCGCCCTGAGGTAAGAGGTGCCGACGATGTCTCCGTCGAGCTCGGCGAGGAAGTTCGTCGCTCCGGGCGGCCGCCAGTAGGCGAGCGCACCGGCCATGCCACCGTCCCGCGGCGCGCAGAAGACGTCGCCCGCCTCGACCGCGGGGCGCAGGATGTCCCAGATCGCGGCGTCATCCTCGCCCGGGCGCGCCGGGCGGATGACGACCCGCGCGTTCGCGTCGCTCACTTCGTGCCGCCGACCACGCCACCGCTCGAGACCGCGCCGCCGCCGGCCACGACCTCGTCCCAGATGTCGCCGAGCCGGTCGGCGATGGTCTCGCGCGCTGGGCTGTCGTCATCGGTGTTGTAGACGACGAGGAAGGGCGCCACGAGGCCGCTCTCGTCGGCGCAGATGAAGAGCGCGTCGACCACGTCACCGCGAAGATCATAGGCGCCCAGCGTCCAGTCCGACCGTCCGGTGAAGCCCGGAGAGTTGAACCGCTGCCGGAACACGTTCACGGTGGTCTCCGCGTAGGACATGCAGGTTGCCCGGTCCGAAACCGAGTTGAAGTCCGTGACGGTCCAGCCCTCGGCGCCCGCCTGCCCCGCTGCCGCAAGGACAAGTGCCGCGCCGGTTCCGAAAATTGCCTTTCTCATGCCGGTAATCCCTTTCCTTCTGCAATCATGCGGGCGGGCGCAGGGCCGGCCCGATTCCTCGTCTCAATAGACCACGAC
This sequence comes from Roseicyclus sediminis, assembly GCF_025515305.1. GTDB lineage: Bacteria > Pseudomonadota > Alphaproteobacteria > Rhodobacterales > Rhodobacteraceae > Roseibacterium > Roseibacterium sediminis. Next base: position 216,970 of record NZ_JAOPHT010000003.1, on the reverse strand, counting down.
CGAGCGGATCGACTCACCCGAATGCATCAGCTCGAAGCCCTTGTTGATGTCGTCGAGCGGCATCGTGTGGGTGATCATCGGATCGATCTCGATCTTGCCCTCCATGTACCAGTCCACGATCTTCGGGACGTCGGTCCGGCCCCGCGCACCGCCGAAGGCCGTGCCGCGCCAGGACCGGCCAGTCACAAGCTGGAACGGCCGGGTGGAGATCTCGGCGCCGGCGGGCGCCACGCCGATGATGATCGACTCGCCCCAGCCCTTGTGCGCGCTTTCGAGCGCGGCGCGCATCACCTGCACGTTTCCGGTCGCGTCGAAGGTATAGTCCGCGCCGCCCTTCGTGAGGTTCACGAGGTAGGGCACGAGGTCGCCCTCGACCTCGGTCGGGTTCACGAAATCGGTCATGCCGAAACGCTGGGCCATCGGCACCTTGTCGGGATTGATGTCGACGCCGACGATCTGGTCGGCCCCCGCGAGCCGCAGGCCCTGGATCACGTTCAGCCCGATGCCGCCGAGGCCGAACACGATCGCGCGGCTGCCGATCTCGACCTTGGCGGTGTTGATGACGGCACCGATCCCGGTGGTGACGCCGCAGCCGATGTAGCAGACCTTGTCGAAGGGCGCGTCGGGCCGGATCCTGGCCACCGCGATCTCCGGCAGGACAGTGAAGTTCGAGAAGGTCGAGCAGCCCATGTAATGCAGGATCGGGTCGCCATCGAGCGTCGAGAAACGCGACGTCCCGTCCGGCATGACCCCCTGCCCCTGGGTCGAGCGGATCGCTTGGCAGAGGTTCGTCTTGGGGTGCAGGCAGTATTCGCACTCCCGGCATTCGGGCGTGTAGAGCGGGATGACATGATCCCCCGGCTTCACGCTGGTCACGCCCTCGCCCACCTCAACGACGACGCCTGCGCCCTCGTGGCCCAGGATGGCGGGAAAAAGGCCCTCTGGGTCCGCGCCCGAAAGCGTGAAGTCGTCGGTGTGGCAGATGCCGGTGGCCTTGATCTCGACAAGGACCTCGCCGGCGCGCGGACCGTCGAGGTTGACGTCCATGATCTCGAGCGGCTTGCCGGCTTGCGTTGCCACGGCGGCACGGGTGCGCATGGGTCTGTCCCTCCCTCTGGGCTGTTTTGGCCAAGCGTGGTTCAATCCGTCCTCCGATGCAATGGAGATGACCATGCGGATTACCTTACTGCCCGCCCTCGCCCCCCTGATACTGGCCGGATGCCAGATGACGGCACCCGAGCCGGAGGCCGATGCCTGCAACGCCTCGGGCTGGATGTGGCTGATCGGCGAGCCCGTCGACGTGGTGGCCGCGAGCACCTTCCCCGCGCCGATGCGCGTGATCGGACCCGGCGACCCGGTGACGATGGATTTCCTGCCGAACCGACTGAACGTCACCTACAACGAGGCCGGCTTCGTCACCGATGTGTATTGCGGGTAAGAGGCTGAACGGGGGTCGTCGCGCTCGTCCCTTGCGCGTCCCCCCGATTCCCCCTATATGCGCCTCAACAGCGGCGCCTCGGGGTCCAAACCCGAGGCTCCACCGGAGAGTATCGCGGGCCGCTCGGCCCGCTTTTTCGTTTCTGGGGACCTCGAACCGTACATGAACGAGCTGATTGCCAAGACGTCCATCGACCGGCGCATGGCCGAGATACTGACCCCCGTCATCGAGGGCATGGGTTTCGAGGTCGTGCGCATCCGGTTGATGGGGGGCAGGAACAAGACGCTCCAGGTCATGGCCGAGCGTCCGGACGGCGGCATCGAGGTGGACGAATGCGCCGCGATCTCGGGCGCGATCTCGGCCGTGCTCGACGTCGAGGACCCGCTGGAGGATGCCTACACGCTCGAAGTGTCGAGCCCCGGCATCGACCGTCCGCTGACCCGGTTGAAGGACTTCGAGACCTTCGAGGGCCACGAGGCCAAGATCGAGACGACCGAGATGATCGACGGCCGCCGCCGCTTCAAGGGCGTGCTGGCCGGCGTCGAGGGCGACGAGATCCTGCTCAACGTCGAGGAGGGGACCATCGGGCTCCATTTCGACTGGCTCTCGGACGCGAAACTCGTCCTGACCGACGACCTGATCCGTGAGATGCTGCGCGCCCGGAAGGCGGCGGGTCTCATCGACGAAACCCAGTTTGACGACATCGAGGAAGAGACCTCGGAGGCGGAGGAATAAGTCATGGCCATCACGTCAGCCAACCAGCTGGAACTGCTGCAGACCGCCGAGGCCGTCGCGCGCGAGAAGATGATCGACCCGGCGCTGGTGATAGAGGCGATGGAAGAGAGCCTCGCCCGCGCCGCGAAGTCGCGCTACGGGTCGGACCTCGACATCCGCGTTTCGATCGACCGCAAGACGGGCCGCGCGACCTTCACCCGCGTCCGCACCGTGGTCGAGGACGACATGGTCGAGAACGACAAGGCCGAGCTGACCGTCGAACAGGCGAAGCAGTATCTCGAGGATCCCAAGGTCGGCGACACCATCGTGGACGAGGTTCCGCCCGTCGACATGGGCCGGATCGCCGCGCAGTCGGCCAAGCAGGTGATCCTGCAGAAGGTCCGCGAAGCCGAGCGCGACCGCCAGTTCGAGGAATTCAAGGACCGCGTCGGCACCATCATCAATGGCGTCGTCAAGCGTGAGGAATACGGCAACGTCATCGTCGACATCGGCCGGGGCGAGGGCGTCCTGCGCCGTAACGACAAGATCGGCCGCGAGAGCTATCGCAACGGCGACCGGATCCGCTGCTACATCAAGGACGTGCGCCGCGAGACGCGGGGCCCGCAGGTGTTCCTGTCGCGCACCGCGCCCGAGTTCATGGCCGAGCTCTTCAAGATGGAAGTGCCGGAAATCTACGACGGCATCATCGAGATCAAGGCGGTTGCCCGCGATCCGGGCTCCCGCGCGAAGATCGCGGTCATCTCCTACGACAACGCCATCGACCCCGTCGGCGCCTGCGTCGGCATGCGCGGCTCCCGCGTCCAGGCGGTGGTCAACGAGCTTCAGGGCGAAAAGATCGACATCATTCCGTGGAACGAGGATGCCGCGACCTTCCTTGTCAACGCGCTCCAGCCCGCCGAGGTGACGAAGGTCGTCATCGACGAGGATGCCGAGCGCATCGAGGTCGTCGTTCCCGACGAGCAGCTGTCGCTCGCCATCGGCCGGCGCGGCCAGAACGTGCGCCTCGCCAGCCAGCTGACGGGCCTCGACATCGACATCCTCACCGAGGAAGAGGAATCCAAGCGCCGCCAGGCCGAGTTCGAGGAGCGCACGCGCCTCTTCATGGATACGCTCGACCTCGACGAATTCTTCGCGCAGCTCCTGGTTGCCGAAGGCTTCACCTCGCTGGAAGAGGTCGCATATGTCGACATCGACGAACTTCTGGTGATCGACGGCGTCGACGAGAGCACGGCGGAGGAGTTGCAGGCCCGCGCCCGCGACTATCTCGACGAGCAGAACAAGAAGGCGCTCGAGAAGGCCAAGGAACTGGGCGTCGAGGAAAGCCTGATTGAATTCGAGGGCCTGACGCCCCAAATGCTGGTGGCGCTCGGCGAGGACGGAGTGAAGACACTCGAGGACTTCGCCACCTGTGCCGACTGGGAACTTGCCGGCGGCTGGACCACGGTCAACGGCGAGCGCATCAAGGACGACGGCCTGCTCGAGCCCTTCGACGTCTCGCTGGAAGAGGCGCAGAACATGGTGATGACCGCGCGGGTCAAACTCGGCTGGGTCACTATCGAGGAACTCGAGGCCCAGGCCGCCGCGGAAGCGGAAGCCGCAGCAGCCGAAGCGGAGGAGGCGGAGGGCTGAGGCCCTCTGCCCGAAGGCGCCCGGATGACGCGGGGCGGCCGGACCAAAGATCGTGACGACGGTGCCGAACGGCGCTGCATCGTCACGGGCGAGACCCAGCCAAAGGGCGGGTTGATCCGCTTCGTGGTCGGACCCGGTGGCGAGATCGCGCCGGACATCCTGGAGAAGCTTCCGGGACGAGGCATCTGGGTCAGCGCCGACCGTGCGGCGATCGAGAAGGCCGTGGCGAAGAACCTCTTCGCACGTGCGGCAAGGGCGCCCGTCACGGTGCCCGCCGACCTCGCCGACAGGGTCGAGGCGGGGCTTGTCCGGCGGCTGACCGACCTCATCGCGCTCAAGCGCAAGGCGGGCGAAGCGGTGGCCGGGTTCGAGAAGGTGAAGGACTGGCTGGCGGCCGGAAACGTCGCCGTCCTCCTGCAGGCGACCGACGGGTCGGAGCGGGGGAAATCGAAGCTCTGGACGCCGACGGGCGCCCGCTATTTCAGCGTCCTGACGGCCCGGGAATTGGGTTTGGCATTCGGACGCCAAAGTGTGATACATGGCGCGCTTGCCGCTGGCGGTCTGGCCCCTCGTGTTGTAGAGGGGGCCGCAAAACTGCAGGGCCTGCGCAAGGCAGACGGCGGAGTGTCCGCCGGGAAAGACGATGGAGTCGCATGAGCGATCAGGACGGAAAAAAACCCCTTGGCCTCTCTGGTGGCGCGCGGTCTGGCCGCGTGAACCAGAGCTTCTCGCGCGGGCGCACGAAGAGCGTCGTCGTCGAGACCAAGCGCAAGCGCGTGGTTGTCCCCAAGCCGGGACAGCAGAGCGCCGCGGCGCAGAATGCCGAGGGTGGAAAACGCGACAAGGCATTGCCCGACGCCGAACTCGAGCGTCGCCTGAGGGCACTGCAGGCCGCGAAGGCCCGCGAAGCGGAAGACGAGGAACGCCGCGCCACCGAAGAGCGTGAGCGCGAGGAAGAACGTGCGCGCCGCCGCGCCGAGGCCGAGGCCAAGGAACGCGAGGAGCGCGAGCGCGAAGAGGCCCTCAAGGCCAAGGAAGAGGAAGACCGCCGCCGCCGCGAGGAAGACGACGCACGTCGCAACGCGCCTGCCGTCGCCGACACCGCAGCCGCCGCCGCCGTTGCTGGCGCCCCCGCGGCCGACAAGCCCGTGCGCGGACCGGGCAAGCCCGCGCCCGCTCCGGCCCGGCGCAAGGAAGAAGACGACCGCGCGGGCCGTGGCCGTGGCGCGGACCGTGGTGGCGAGCGCCGTTCCGGCAAGCTGACCGTGAACCAGGCACTCACCGGGGGCGAGGGCGGTCGTCAGCGCAGCCTCGCCGCGATGAAGCGCAAGCAGGAGCGTCAGCGCCAGAAGGCCATGGGCGGCGCCCATGACCGCGAGAAGGTGGTGCGCGACGTGCAGCTGCCCGAGACGATCGTCGTCTCCGAACTGGCCAACCGCATGGCCGAGCGCGTGGCGGACGTGGTCAAGGCGCTCATGAACAACGGCATGATGGTCACGCAGAACCAGTCCATCGACGCCGATACCGCCGAACTCATCATCGAGGAATTCGGCCACCGCGTGCAGCGGGTGTCGGATTCCGACGTCGAGGACGTGATCGTCAGCACCGAGGACAAGGATGAGGACCTCCTGCCGCGTCCTCCGGTCATCACGATCATGGGCCATGTCGACCACGGCAAGACGTCGCTGCTCGACAGGATCCGCCAGGCCAACGTCGTCTCCGGCGAAGCGGGCGGCATCACGCAGCATATCGGCGCCTACCAGGTGACGACCGACAGCGGTGCGGTGCTGACCTTCCTCGACACGCCCGGTCACGCGGCCTTCACGTCGATGCGGGCGCGCGGCGCACAGGTGACGGATATCGTCGTTCTCGTTGTCGCGGCGGACGACGCCGTGATGCCGCAGACCATCGAGGCGATCAATCACGCCAAGGCCGCCAAGGTCCCGATGATCGTGGCGATCAACAAAGTCGACAAGCCGTCGGCCAACCCCGACAAGGTGCGCACGGATCTTCTCCAGCACGAGGTCGTGGTCGAGAAGATGTCGGGCGAAGTCCAGGACGTCGAGGTTTCGGCCGTCACGGGCCAGGGTCTCCCCGAACTGCTGGAGGCCATCGCGCTTCAGGCCGAGATCCTCGAGCTCAAGGCCAACCCCGACCGTCCCGCCGAGGGCGCCGTGATCGAGGCACAGCTCGACGTGGGCCGTGGACCGGTGGCGACCGTTCTCGTGCAGAAAGGCACGCTGAAGCAGGGCGACATCTTCGTCGTCGGCGAACAGTGGGGCAAGGTCCGCGCGCTGATGAACGACAAGGGCGACCGCGTGAAGGAAGCCGGACCGTCGGTGCCCGTCGAAGTTCTGGGCCTCAACGGCACGCCCGAGGCGGGCGACGTTCTCAACGTCGTCGAGACCGAGGCGCAGGCCCGCGAGATCGCGGAGTACCGCGAGCAGGCGGCCAAGGACAAGCGCGCGGCGGCCGGTGCCGCGACGACGCTAGACCAGCTTCTTGCCAAGGCGAAGGCCGACCAGAGCGTCAAGGAGCTGCCCATCGTTGTGAAGGCCGACGTCCAGGGTTCGGCCGAGGCGATCATCCAGGCGATGGAAAAGATCGGCAACGACGAGGTGCGCGTTCGCGTGCTCCATTACGGTGTCGGCGCCATCACCGAGAGCGACATCGGCCTTGCCGAAGCCTCGGGCGCCCCGGTCATCGGCTTCAACGTCCGTGCGAACGCACCGGCGCGCAGTGCCGCAAACCAGAAGGGCGTGGAAATCCGCTACTACTCGGTGATCTACGACCTCGTCGACGACGTGAAGGCGGCGGCCTCGGGCCTTCTGGGTGCCGAGATCCGCGAGAACTTCATCGGCTATGCCGAGATCAAGGAAACCTTCCGCGTCTCGGGTGTCGGCACCGTCGCCGGCTGCCTCGTCACCGAGGGTGTGGCGCGCCGCTCCGCCGGTGTCCGCCTGCTGCGCGACGACGTCGTGGTGCACGAAGGCACGCTGAAGACGCTCAAGCGCTTCAAGGACGAGGTCAAGGAAGTGCAGTCCGGCCAGGAATGCGGCATGGCCTTCGAGAACTACGACGACATCCGCAAGGGCGACGTCATCGAGATCTTCGAACGCGAAGAGGTCGAGCGCTCGCTGGCGTGATCCGCCGGACCAGGGAAAACGGAAAAGGGCGCCCCGGTGGCGCCCTTTCGCATTTGCGGCCGGATCAACCCGTGGGCTGCGCGGCCTCGTTCGGGTTGCGCATCCAGACGCTGGCATTCAGCGCACCGGCGACCGTGACCCAGACGAGATAGGGCACGAAAAGCGCGCCCGCGATCAGGTCCAGCGACCAGAAGGTCACCATCGTTCCGGCCACCGCAACCCAGAGGCCGATCATGATGAAGAACGCCGCCTTGATCCGGTGCAATCCGAAGAAAACCGGGGTCCAGAGCGTGTTGAACGCGATCTGCATCGCCCAGAACGCCATGGCATAGGCGCTCCCCTCCAGGGGTGCGACGCGGGATGCCGCATAGGCGGAAGAAAGGTAGAGGATGCTCCACGCCAGCGGGAAAACCCAGTCGCGCGGCGTCCACGGCGGTTTCGACAGGCCGCGATACCATACCCCCGGCATGAACATCGAGCCGGTGGTGGCCGCCGCGGCGCAGGCGAGCAGGAAAATCGTGAAAAGTCCCCAATCCATGGAGAGTAGATAGGGCGTCAGGCGACTTCGGCCAAGCCGCTGCGTGTACGATCTCGTGCTTCCAGTTGCGTGAGCACCGAAAGGACGTTCTCGCCCCACCCGGTTTTCGACGCGTCGGGTTGCGACGCGGCCTCGACCAGAAACGCGACTTCGTCGAGCGGGCGGGCGTAGATCACGGCGCTTTGCGGCAGCGCCGTCACCGCGGCCGCCCGCACGAGCGACCAGCCCAGCAGCCCCAGCTTGTGCCCCTTGGTGGTGTGAACCCGCGTCGTCACGCTGTCGTAGCCCGCGCGCTTCAGCTTGCGGCCGATCGCGTCATAGCAGTGCCGCGCGGCGAAGATGCCGGGGCGCACGGCCACAGGAAGGCGCGCGATCCCGGGCTCGGACCGGTAGTAGAGACGGTCAGCCTCCGCCAGCAGACGCTTGACCATCCGGCGGATGGCCGGCGTCGGTTCGGGATTTTCGAGGAAGGCGTCGATGTCGATCCCCTCCTCCGCCATCCAGTCGGTCGGCAGATAGAGCCGCCCCGCGCGCGCGTCTTCGCCTACGTCGCGCGCGATGTTCGTCAGCTGCATGGCGACGCCGAGGTCGCAGGCCCGCGCAAGCGTCTGCCGCTCGCGCACGCCCATCAGCACGCACATCATCGCGCCCACTGCGGAAGCCACGCGCGCGGAATAGCTGCGCAGGTCCGAAAGGCTGGCATAGCGCCGCTCCATTCCGTCCCAGGCGAGGCCTTCCAGAAGCGCCTCGGGCAGTTCCCGCGGCATGCCGTAGTCCTGGATCAGCGCGGCCATGGCGCGGTCGGCGGGCGCATTGCGCGGCCGTCCGGCATAGGCGAGGTCGAGACGGTCCCGCAGCGCAAGGACGGCGGCGGGCTTGTTGTCGCCGAAATCCACTTCGTCGTCGGCGACCCGGCAGAAGGCATAGAGCGCGAGCGCGGGATCGCGGACACGCGCAGGCAGGAGTTTCGACGCCGCGTGGAAGGAGTAGGAGCCTTCGCGGATCGCCTCGCGGCAATGCTCGAGATCGTGATCGTCCATCATTCTGCGGCAAGCCTCAGGTCTCGCGCCAGGGGGCGCGGCGCGTCGGGAACGAGCTTGGTCAGGACCTCCGACGAGGTGACGACCGAGGGGATGCCGGCGCCCGGATGCGTGCCCGCGCCGACGAGATAGAGGTTCTCGACCTCCTCCGAGATGTTGTGCGGGCGGAACCACGCACTCTGGAAGATGCGGGGCTCAAGGCTGAAGCCCGCGCCGTGAGGACTGAGGTAGCGGGACTGGAACGTGTCCGGCGTGAAGAATTCGCTGGCCGAGAGGTGATCCTCGAAACCGGGGATCAGGTGCTTCTCCAGCACGCGGGCGAGGTTCTGGCGGTAGGTCTCGCCCATGGCCTGCCAATCGACGGCGTCCTTGCCGTGAAGGTTCGGTACCGGCGACAGGGCGTAGAACGTGTCGTCGCCCTCGGGCGCGACGGTCGGGTCGGTGACGGAGGGGCGGTGCAAATAGACCGACATGTCCTCCGCGAGGTGCTTGCGCATGAAGATGTCATGCAGAAGCCCGGTGTAGCGTGGTCCATTCAGGATCGTGTGATGGCCGACGTCGCGCCACATGCCCCTGGTACCGCGCGTGCCGAAATACCAGACGAAAAGCCCCATGGACCACCGCGAGCGATCGAGCCGCCGGTTCGTCCACCGCTTCCGCTCGGTGCGGCGCAGGAGATGCGAATAGGTATGCCCCGGATCGGCGTTCGATACCACGACATCGGCCTCCATCACCTGGCCCTCGGCCGTGCGGATACCGGTTGCGCGGCCCTGCTTCGTCAGGATCTCGTCGACCTCGACGCCTTGCTCCACGGAGCCGCCCTGGTCCTCGATCACGCGGACCATCGCGTCGGCCATCGCCTGCACGCCGCCCATGGCGTAATGGACGCCGAATTCCTTCTCGAGGTGGCTGACGAGAATATACATCGACGTCACGTGCGTCGGGTCGCCACCGATGAAGAGCGGATGAAAGCTGAGCGCCATGCGCAGCCGTTCGTCCCGGACGCGCGACTTGGCGTGGCCGAAAACGGAGCGGTCGGCACGCAGTCGGACGAAACCGGGGATCTCGCGGATGAGGTCCCGGAGCTTGTTCATCGGGCGGCGGCCCAGTCCCTCGAACCCGAACTGGTAGCGCTCCTCGCTGTCCTTGAGGAACCGTTTGTAGCCCTCGACGTCGCCGGGCGAGAGGCGGCGCACCTCCTCGATCATCGCGTCGTCGTCCTGCCGGACCCGGAAGGTGGAACCGTCGCGCCAGCGGATCTCGTAGTAGGGATCGACCGGCCTGAGATCGACCTCGGCATCGAAGTCGCGGCCGCATTCGGCCCAGAGCTGGCGGAACACCTGAGGCACCGTCACGATGGTCGGCCCGAGATCGAAGCGATGGCCGTTCCGGCTAAGCGACGAGCCGCGTCCCCCCGCCCGGTCGAGCCGGTCGAGAAGCGTCACCTCGTAGCCCTTTGCCCCAAGCCGCATCGCCGCCGACAGGCCGCCAAGGCCCGCCCCGATGACGATTGCCCGTGACGGCGCGGACGGAGAAGAATGGTCGTTCATGGCGTGTCCAACACTGTCTAGTCTTGTTGACAATATGGTATACCGCGGCGCTTTGCCAAGAAAAACGGACAACGTGTCTCTTCCCCTGAGCCCGGAACTGTGTAAATATAAGTTGACACATGGAGAGACCGGCCATGCAATCCGTCACATTGAGCCTTTACCGGTTCGGTTCCCTTGGTGCGCGCCTCTGGGCGTTTTCGCAAATGGCGACCGCCCGATTCGCCCTGAAGGGCATCCGCGACCTGCAGACCTACAAGCTCTGCGGTTCGGGCACCGGGGAGGGGTTCACGCCCGTTCCCAACACCTCCGTCTACGCGATTCTGGCGACGTGGCCCGACCATTACGCCGCGCGGCGCGCGATGTTCGGGACAGACGTCTTCCGCCGTTATCGCGATCATGCCGACGAGGCGTTGACGATCTTTCTCACGCCGGCCAGCGCGCGCGGCCTGTGGTCGGGGGTGGAGCCGTTCCAGCCCGAGGACATCGCGCTCGACGGTCCCATCGCGGCCTTGACGCGCGCCACCGTGAAACCCTCCGTCGCGCTGAAGTTCTGGGGACAGGAGCCGGACGTCTCCCGCGCCATCGGGCAGGACCGGAACGTGATGTTCAAGATCGGCATCGGCGAGATCCCCTGGGTTCAGCAAGTGACCTTCTCGATCTGGCCCGATGCCCGGGCCATGGCCGAGTTCGCCCGCGCCGACGGGCCGCACGCCCGCGCGATCCGCGCCGTCCGGGACGGTGGCTGGTTCCGCGAGGAGCTTTACGCACGCTTCCGCGTCGATGCCGTGGAAGGAAAATGGGAGGGCGTCACACCGGACCTGACGCATCGTCCCGAAATACCGATGCAAGACCCGATCGAGGTAGCCGCCGAATGACCGATCTATCGACCAGCGGGGCCTTCCCGTTTTCCGCCATCGTCGGCCAGGACGACATGAAACTGGCCATGATCCTGACCGCGATCGACCCCGGGATCGGGGGCGTTCTGGTGTTCGGGGATCGCGGAACGGGCAAGTCCACCGCCGTCCGGGGCCTCGCCGCCCTGTTGCCGCCGATCCGCGCCGTCGCGGGGTGCCCCGTCAACTCCGCCCGCGAGGCCGATGTGCCGGACTGGGCACAGGTGCATGACCATTCCATCGTGGAGAAACCGACGCCGGTGGTCGACCTGCCTCTGGGGGCCACCGAGGACCGCGTCGTGGGTGCCCTCGACATCGAGAAGGCGCTGGCCCACGGCGAGAAGGCGTTCGAGCCGGGGCTGCTGGCGCGCGCCAATCGCGGCTATCTCTACATCGACGAGGTCAACCTGCTGGAAGACCACCTGGTCGACCTCCTGCTGGACGTGGCCCAGTCCGGGCAGAACGTGGTCGAGCGCGAGGGGCTGTCGATCCGACATCCGGCCCGCTTCGTCCTCGTCGGATCCGGCAACCCCGAGGAGGGGGAACTCCGGCCCCAACTTCTCGACCGCTTCGGCCTGTCGGTCGAGGTCGAAAGCCCCAAGGACATCGACGTGCGGATCGAGGTGATCCGCCGCCGCGACGCCTTCGACCGTAACCGCGACGGCTTTCTCGCCGACTGGCACCAGCGGGACATGGACCTGCGCGCGCGCATCGTGTCGGCACGGGCCGCGCTGGCCCATGTCGATGCGGACGACGCGATCCTGCGCGATTGCGCCAGGCTCTGCGTGGCGCTCGGGTCCGACGGGCTCAGGGGCGAGCTGACGCTCCTGCGCGCCGCCCGGGCGCTTGCAGCCTTCGAGGATGCCGCCGCCGTCACGCGGGAGCATCTGCGCCGCGTCGCGCCCCCGGCGCTTCGCCACCGCCTGCGCCGTGATCCGCTGGACGAGGCCGGCTCCACCACCCGCGTCACCCGCACCGTCGAGGAGGTGCTGGCGTGATCGACGGGGAAGAGCGCTGGCAACGGGCGAACCTCGCGCTCGCCTGTTTCGCGCTCGACCCCGCGGCGGCTGGCGGAATCTGGCTGCGCGCACGTGTCGGCCCCGTGCGCGATCGCTTCCTCGCCGGTCTGGACCTCGCCGTGCGGGGTCAGAAGGTTTCCCGGCTTCACCCGAACATCGGCGACGATGCGCTTTTCGGGGGTATCGACCTCGCCACGACGCTCGGACAGGGCATACTGACGCGCACGAAGGGACTTCTCGACGCGCCCGGCGTGCTGATCCTGCCCATGGCCGAGCGTGCCAAGGCCGGGCTGGCCGCGCGGCTTGCACGTGCGCTCGACGATCATCGGGGCCTCTCGCTCATCGCGCTCGATGAAGGTGCCGGACCGGAGGAACGCATCCCGGAATGCCTCGCCGACCGGCTTGCCATCCATATCGACCTCTCCGATCTCGCGCTGTCTGACGCGCCCGGGCTCCAGATCGACACCGATGCCATCGTGGAGGCCCGTCGCCTCCTTCCGAAGGTGACGGTAAGCGAGGGCACGATTTCCGACCTCGCGCAGGTGGCTGTCCGGCTGGGCATCCTCTCGCTGCGCGCACCGCTTCAGGCGCTGGCCATCGCGCGCGCCTCCGCCGCTCTTTCGGGCGAGACCGAGGTGGACGAGCCCGACCTTCTGACGGCCGTCGAACTGGTTCTCGCCCCCCGCGCCACGCAGCTTCCCGAGAGCCCGGCCGAGGAACCGTCCGAGCCCGAACCCCCGCAGGACGAAACCCCGCCGACCGAGGCGGAGGATACCTCGGATAGTGAGGATACCCCGCACATTCCCGCCGAAATGATGCTGGAGGCTGCGCGCGCCCTTCTTCCGCCCGACCTGCTCGCGCGGATGGAGGCGGGTCGCGCCGCCCGCAATGCCGCCGCTGCCGCTGGCTCGGGCGCCGCCAAGAAGGGGAACCGTCGCGGGCGTCCCCTGCCCTCCCGCGCCGGCCGCATGGGTGGCGATGCCCGTGTCGATCTCGTCGCCACGCTGCGCGCCGCGGCCCCGTGGCAGACGATCCGTCGCAAGATGACAGGCCGCGACGACCGGCTGCACATCCGCATGTCCGATATCCGCCTGCGCCAGTTCGAGGAACGCTCGGACCGCGCGATCATCTTCGTCGTCGACGCCTCCGGGTCCTCCGCGCTGGCGCGGCTGGCCGAGGCGAAAGGCGCGATCGAGCTTCTGCTGGCCGAGGCCTATTCCCGCCGCGACCATGTCGCGCTGGTGGCGTTCCGGGGCGATGGGGCCGACGTGATCCTGCCGCCGACACGGTCGCTGGTGCAGACCAAGCGGCGCCTCGGGCAGCTTCCGGGCGGGGGCGGCACGCCGCTCGCCGCCGGTCTAAAGGCCGCGCTGGAGCTTGCCGCGCTGGCTCAGGGCAAGGGGATGACGCCCTCCATCGCGCTTCTGACGGACGGCCGGGCCAACGTGGACCTTTCCGGCATCGCCGACCGGGCGCAGGCCGCCGAGGATGCGACGCGCATGGCGCGCGCGATCCGGGCGCGGGGTCTTTCGGGCCTCGTCATCGACACCGGGCTGCGCCCCACGCGCGGACTCGACGGCCTCGCCAAGGAAATGCGCGTGCCATATCTTCCCCTGCCGCGCGCCGATGCGCGCGCCGTGTCCGCGGCGGTCGAAACCGCGCTGGAGACGGCATGACCCCCGGCCTTCCGCCCGAGGACTGGCCGCTTCGGGCGGCCAGCCGCATCGTCGCGTCCGCGCCGCATCGCTGGCATGTCCAGATCGAGGGGACGGGGCCCGACATGCTGCTGCTGCATGGCGCCGGTGCGTCGGCCCATAGCTGGCACCGCCTGATGCCGCGCCTCGATGAACGCTTCCGCCTGATCGCGCCCGACCTTCCGGGGCATGGCTGGACGCGAAGCCCGAGGGGCCGTTCCGGCCTGCCGCAGGTCGCCCGCGACATCGCCGCGCTCATGACCGAGATCGGAGCCTCCCCGCGCGTGATCGTCGGGCATTCGGCGGGCGGTGCCATAGCGCTGGAGATCGCTCGGCAGGGGCTCATGGAGCTTGACCGGATCGTGGTGATCAACGGCGCGCTCGAGGATTTCAAGGGTCCTGCGGGGGTTCTGTTCCCGATCATGGCGCGGGTGCTCGCCGTGAACCCCTTCACCGGCCTGTTCCTCAGCCGCGGCGGCTCTACCGCCCAGGTGCGGAGCCTGATCGGCGCCACAGGCACCGACCTCGACGAGGCCGCGCTATCGCACTACGCGCGCCTGATCGCCCGGCGGGAGCACGTGGACGGCACGCTCGCCATGATGGCGCAATGGTCGCTGCGGGAGTTGAACGCTTCCCTGCCCGGCATCTCCGTGCCGACACTGTTCCTGCATGGTGACCGCGACCAGGCCGTCCGCATCGACGTGGCCGAACGCGCCGCGGCGGCGATGCCCGATGCGCGGCTGGTCACGTTGAAGGGGATCGGGCACCTCGCACAGGAGGAGGCTCCGGACCTCGTCGCAGACGAGATCCTCCGCTTCACGGCCCCGGCCGCATCGGCGGCGGCAGCCGAGTGACCCCAACGAAAAAGGGCGGACGCCGTGGCGCCCGCCCTTTCGATTTCCTGCCGTCAGTCGCCGATCACTCGGCGGCGAGCGACACGATGTAGGCGTAGAGGTTCACCGCGTCCTCTTCCGAGCGCATGCGCTGCGCGGCCATCGCGCCACGAAGCGAGTTATCGCCCGTCGCCTCGCGGATGAAACCGGTCGGATCCTGGATGTAGGCGACGAACGTCTCTTCGGTGATGATGACGCCTGCCTCGTTCAGGGCCTGCAGGCCGGGCGACCAGCGGAAGTCCTCGATGTCGCCGTAGGGTTTGCCTGCGACGCCGTAGAGGTTGGGGCCGGTGCGCATGTTCGGGCGGCCGGCAAGCACGTCGCCAGCCTCGTTCACCACGTTGTGGCAGGCGGCGCACTGGCGGAACACGGCCTCGCCAGCAGCGGCGTCGCCCGATGCTGCGTGGGCGTCGGCGTAGGCCATCGACCCGGACAGGAGCGTTGCCGCGGCGGCGAGAACAAACTTGCTCTTCATGGGTAGTCTCCCTTCGAAATTAGCTCACGGACTACCTTAAATAGCTCCAATTCCGCAGGGTCTACCCCTTTTTGAGTGTTATCCGATAACCGCGCGGCGTCACGCCACAGCATGGGCGATGGCGCACTGCTTCCACAACGTCTTGAGCGCAAGAACCAGGTACTCGATGTCCTCGTCGGTGTGGAGCGGGCCCGGCGTGAAGCGCAGGCGCTCCGTTCCCTTGGGCACGGTCGGGTAGTTGATGGGCTGCACGTAGATGCCGAACTGCTCCATCAGGATGTCCGCCAGCATGCGGCATTTCTTGGGGTCCTTCACCATCACCGGGATGATGTGGGAGGGGTTCCGCTCGTGCGGGATGCCCTCGGCATCGAGGCGGGCGCGCAGGCGGGCGACCTGCCGCTTCTGCATGTCGCGCTCGTAGGACGATTCCTTCAGGTGCCGGATCGACGCCGTCGCGGCCGCGGCCACGGCAGGCGGCAGCGCGGTCGTGAAGATGAAGCCGCTGGCAAAGCTGCGGATGAAGTCCACGAGCGCGTGCGACCCGGTGATGTAGCCGCCGACGCAGCCATAGGCCTTGCCCAGCGTCCCCTCGATGAGCGTGATGCGGTCCATCAGACCCTCGCGCTCGGCCACGCCACCGCCGCGCGGGCCGTACATGCCGACCGCGTGCACCTCGTCGATGTAGGACATCGCGCCGTGCTTCTCGCAGACGTCTAGGATTTCCTTGATGGGGGCGATGTCGCCATCCATCGAATAGACCGATTCGAACGCGACGATCTTCGTCGCGTTGGCCGGGAGCGCGGCGAGCTTGCGGTCGAGATCTTCGGGGTCATTGTGCTTCCAGATGACCTTCTGGCAGCGGGCGTGGCGGATGCCCTCGATCATGGAGGCGTGGTTCAGTTCGTCCGAGAGGATCACCGCGTTGGGCAGCCGGGAGCCAAGCGTCGACAGCGCCGCCCAATTCGATACGTAGCCGCTCGTGAAGAGAAGCGCCTCTTCCTTGCCGTGAAGGTCCGCAAGCTCGGCCTCCAGCTGCTTGTGGTGCCACGCGTTGCCCGAGATGTTGCGCGTACCGCCCGCGCCGGTGCCGCATTCGCGCACCGTGTCGATCATGGCCTCGATCACCTTGGGGTGCTGGCCCATCCCGAGATAGTCGTTCGAGCACCAGACGGTGACCTCGTCCTGGCCATCGGAATGGTTGCGGACGCGCGGGAAATCCCCGCACTTGCGCTGAAGCTCGGCGAAGATGCGGTAATTGCCCTCTTCTTTCAGTTGATCGAGCTGGGCTTGGAACAGCTTGTCGAAGTTCATCTTGCATCCTCGCTTGGCAGTATGGCTTGGGTTGGCGTTGGACGTTCGGGCAGCATCCAGCGCCACAGTCTTTCGTCCGGAAGTGGGAGCACCATGAACCAGTGCTCCAGGAGGGCGAGCGCGGTGAGCGCGCCCAGAAGGGCGTAGCCGACGGCATCGGCCGGCCCCTCGGCGGCCCAGACGTGACCGAGCCAGAAGGCGGCGGCGACACTGAGACCGGTGATCGAGATCGGAAAGAGCCAGTTCATCCGCGCAATGCGGAAATGGCTCGGCAGGTGGTTGAGGTGTTCGGGGATGAACTCCACGTTGATCTTCCGCACGCCGAGATAGAGGTTCAGCTTGGCGCTGACCCGGGCGCAGAAGAGGACGGCGAAGGTCCACATTCCGAACTGGTTCTCGGCCCCGTAGCTCAGCAGCACCATGGCGATGAGCGTGAAGGCCAGAAGCATCTCGTGATAGGCGATGGTGCCCCAGGCGCGGATGAACCGCTCCCATTCGGGGACACCGTTCTTCAGCGGCTGGCGCACGGGACCGGTGATGACGCCCGTGAGGAACGCCAGCTCGATCCAGCCCCAGAGCGCCAGCGCCGAGAGGAAGGCGACGTAGATCCCCGCCACGCTGTCATTGGCCAGCGTATCGACGAAGCCCACGCCGCCGATGACGAGGAAGGGCAGGTTCCAAAGCACGGCCCAGAGCCGCGCCTTGGCCCCTTCCTTGTCCGCCCTGCGCACCGTCATGAGGATCGCCCCGGTGGAGAACCACCAGAGGAAAAGCGCCAGAAGCGCCGCGATCCAGGGCGAGTGGAGCATCAGTATGCGGGCTCCAGCCGGGTATTGACGGGCACCCGGTTCCGCTTTGCCGGGATCGTGTAGAGCCCCAGGAAGGCGACCGCTGCCCGAGCGCTTGCACCGACACGCTTGAACACGTTGCCGGTCTTCTTGGCGTCCGCGAGGTCCACGTTGGCGCGCTGCAGCGCCTCAAGGCCCTTCTGCCAACGCGGATGGTCGATATCGAGCGTCAGCGGGAAGACCTGCCTGGAGATCTCGGAAGTCTTGGTAAAGACCTCGTGGGCATACCAGTCCGGATCGACTCCAAGCGCGGCGTGGAAGGCCGGGCGCTGGTGGTCGCGCACGTACATCGTGGAATAGACCGCCGTCAGGAAGAACTTGATCCAGAGCTTGTTGACGAAGCTCTGCGTCAGCTTCGGATCGGTCTTCATCAGGAGCGCAAAGGCTTCGCCGTGGCTGAACTCGTCGTTGCACCACTCCTTGAACCACTTGAAGATCGGGTGGAACCGATGCTCGGGGTGTGCCTCGAGATGGCGGAAGATGGTGATATAGCGGGCGTAGCCGATCTTCTCCGACAGGTAGGTGGCGTAGTATATGAACTTCGGCCGGAAGTAGGTGTACTTCTTCTTCTGCGTCAGGAAGCCGAGGTTCACCGCGATGCCCGCCTCGCGCAGCGCGTCGTTGATGAAGCCCGCATGCCGAGCCTCGTCGCGTGCCATCAGCTGGAACAGCGTCACGATGTCTTCGTTGTTCCCGCGCCGCTTCATCTCCTTGTAGAGGACGCAGCCCGAGAACTCGGCGGTGCAGGACGACACCAGGAAATCGATGAACTCGGCCTTGAGTTTCGGCTCCATCCCGTCCCAGTCGATATGATCCCAGTCCTCGTTCTTCTTGAAGTGGCCCTTGTTCGGGTCGGCCTTCATCTGCGCGATCAGCTTGTCCCAGTCCTCGCGCACGGATTCGACGTTGATGGCGTCCATCTCGTCGAAATCGGTGGTGTAGAAACGCGGCGTCAGCAGCGTGTTCTGCATGGCGAGCGCGGTCGCGCCCTCGCTGTCGACGATGGCCTGTTCGTAGTTCTGCGCGGCCATCGCCTCTTCGACGGTGGATGCGTCGGCGGAATGCTGAAGATCCTTCATACCGAAACCTCCTCGGAGAAGCTGAATTCGCAAAGCTCCATGAACTCGAAGTCGCCGGTGGCGCGGGTCCAGAACTGCTCCAGTTTCGAGGCGCGGGTGATCGTGGCGGTACGCTCCTCGCGGACGACCTCGCCGTAGGGGGCCATCACCGGCGCGCCGTGCACCAGCACCTCGTCACCGGGGTTGATGGTGGCGCCGTTCAGGAACTTCACATGCGCATGCAGGCTGTCGAAGCAGTGGCTGACCTCGACCTCGCAAGGCGCGGTCTCCGTCTCTCGGGTGATCCATCCCATCGGTCATTCCTCCAGGAGGCGGGCAAAGACCGCCTCGTTGTCCGCCCCGAAGCCGAAAAGCTCGGCCCGGAAATCGGTGTGGTCATCACGAAGCCCGATGCGCCCGTCTGAAAAGCGCACCAGCCGGATCGGCTCGGATGCATCGAGGCCAACGGCCCCACGTTCGCGTTCCAGCACGCGATAGATGCCGGCGACGAACCCGCCCTCCTCGGGCGAGAAGTCGGCGACGAGATTGCCGTCGGCGTCGAGAACCCGCGCCGACCCGTCCATCTGCCCGAAGATGCGGATGGTCCGTTCCATCACCACCGGGGCCTCGGCCTCCGACGGAGGCATCGCCGACAGCGGACGGTCCGTCAGCCGCGCGTAGGCGACGATGATCAGAACGCAGAGGCACAGGACGAACATCGCCCTGACAAGGATGGCCGGAACCATCTCCTTGTCGCGCTTGACGAGTTTTCTTTCGGCGTGACTGAGTGCCATCTTCCCGTCCTCCCTATTCCGCGGCCAGCGGCTGGGGCGCCGCCATGCGTTCGATCACGGGCTGGGCCACAGCCGTCTCGGCCGCGTCGGCGAAGATCTTCGCCACCGCCTCGGCGTCGCGGATGCACCGGAGCGCGGGCTCGGTGTGCTTCATCCGCCATGGCCGGACATGGGGCCAGGTCATGATGTAGGACAGGCGGACGCTTCCTGCGTCGTCCTCCATCTCCAGGGCGATCGTGCCGGTGCCGCCCCGCCGCACTTCCAGGTTGGCGTTGCGAATCTTCCGGAACGGAAGATTGAGCGTCATGGTCAGCGCCGCGCCGATGCGCATTGCCACCCTGCGGTTGGTGATCGTGTAGACGGTCGTTCTTGCCTGCACGACACCCACCACCAGCAGGATGATGCAGACGATGGCGCCAAGGACGAGGAAGAAGGACGCCGCCGTGGCGCTCTCGGTCCAGGTCTCGGTCGCGGCGCCACCGATCGTCCGCCAGGCGAACAGGAAGGCGAAGTAGCCGGCCACCCACCAGAAGCTCAGGGCTTCCCTGGTCAGGGCCCACCAATCCGGCTGACCCTGCCAGAGGATGTGCTCACCCTCCGGCAGGTTCTCGGGCAGTCCACGGACGGGCTCGGTCTGAAAGTCGTCGTGGTCGTGTGGCATCGGTCGTGTCTCCTTCCGGTCGGTCGTCTCTGGTGATCCGCCGCTCAGAGCAGCGGGTCCATCCGGTCCTGGGAGGCGTAGAGGATACCGCCGCCGTAGTAGGCCGAGATCTTCTCTTCCTCGAGCTTGGTCACCTGGTTCGGCGACTTGGTGGCCGGAACTCCGGCGAAGTGCTTGCCGAAGATGGCATTCACCTTCACCCGCGAGAAACCGATCTTGCAGAACTGGATTGGCACCAGGCGGGTGCCGCCGCCATGATCGGCGTCAAGCTCCAGCTCGAGATACCGGACCAGCTGCTCGGGTGCGTCGATCCACATGTCGGTGACGGTGCCCACCACGGTGTTGTCGCCCGCCACGACCTGCAGGCCGCGGGGGTCGCGCCCGGCGCTGACGCGATAGGCTTCGGTCTGGCCCATCGGCACGATCTTGGGATGGCCGTGGCCGTCAAGCTCGGGGACATCGGCACGGGGCGTCCAGGCGCCCGGACCGATCCCGTCGGCCAGCGGATCGCCCGTCGGCTCGTAGGGATAGCCGTTGCCGGCGGACCAGGCGACCTTTTCCATGGCCAGGTTCTCGCGCCGGTGCGCCGCCTCGTTCTCGGCGGAGGGCACGACGACTTCGCCGCGGCCGTGCGGCAGGACGAAGGTCTTGGCGTTCGGCACCGGGAAGGGGCCCTGGTTGGGGGCGGCCGAACCGTCCTCGTTCTCAAGCGGGTAACCTTCCCGCATGTTCTCGGTCTGCAGGTAGTAGATCAGCAGGGCAAAGAAGATCCAGAACAGCCAGATAGACAGGCTGGCCAGATCGAAGTTGCCGAAGAATGCGTTTTCCATGTGCGTATCCTTTCGGGTTCGGCTTCAGGTGGGCAGGTCGGCGAGCCCGATCTTGCCCGTCGCCCTTTCGCTGTTGGTCGTTGCAGTTCTGACAAGGGGTCCGAGGGCCACGAGTGTCATGAAGAGAAGAAGGATCTCGATGTGGTAGACCACCGAGTATCCGGTCGCGGGGTTGGCGAGGGCCTCGCCAAGCTGACCGTTGTTGGCCATGCCGTTGACGATGTCGCGCAGACCGCCGCCGATGGCGGTGGATATCCCCGCCGCGGTCGCCTGCGCCGCGCCCCAGGCGCCGAGCGCGAGGCCCCGCCCGGCCTTGCCGGCCGAGGGCATCGTCATCGCGGCGGTGAGCGTCGCCACCGAGAAGAGCCCGCCGCCGAAGCCGATCAGGGCCGCGCCCGCGAAGAACAGCTCGGGTGAGTTCCAGGGGTTCGAGAAGATCACCGCCGAGAAGGCGGCAAGTCCCGCGAGGATGCCGCGCGCGCCCATGCGGTAGGGGTTGATCCCCGCACTCAGCCAGCGGGCGGCAAGCGCGAAGCCGGTCAGCGCACCAACGGCCCAGGTCGCGGTCAGGAGCGTCGTGGACGACACCGAAAGGCCGAGGATCTCGCCGCCATAGGGTTCCAGCAGCACGTCCTGCATGTTGAAGGCCATGGTGCCGAGGAAGACGACCGCCAGCAGCCGCCCCGCGGTCCCGCCGCTGGCATAGTCGGCCCAGGCGTCCGAGAAACTCGGCGTTTCCTCCTCGCGCTCGGCGCGGGTCATCGGGCGCACGCGCTCCTGCTTCCACAGGGCCACGACGTTCAGGACCACGGTCAGGACAGCGGTGCCCTGGATCACCTGGATAAGCTCGATCGGCGTGAACTGCCGCAGCAGATAGCCGATCACCAAAGCCGATGCGCCCATGCCGACAAGCAGCATGACATAGAGAAGCGCCACGACCCGTGGCCGGGTCTCGTCGGTCGCGCGGTCGGCGGCGAGCGCCAGGCCGGCGGTCTGGGTCATGTGCATTCCGAGGCCGGTCATCAGGAACGCGATCCCGGCCAGAAGCTCCCCGGCATAGGGGATGTCGTAGCGCACCTGCGTGACCTCGCCCCCCAGCACGAGAAGCGCGGCAGGCATGATCGCGAGGCCACCGAACTGCCAGAGCGTGCCGAACCAGAGATAGGGGATGCGCTTCCACCCGATGGCGGACTTGTAGGTGTCGGACTTGAACCCGAGAAGCGCGCGGAAGGGTGCGATCAGGACCGGAAGCGCGACCATCGCCGCGACCAGGAAGGCGGGCACCTGAAGCTCCACGATCATCACGCGGTTGAGCGTGCCGAGAAGCATCACGGCCGCCATGCCGACCGAGACCTGGAACAGGCTGAGCCGCAGGAGCTGGCCCAGCGGAAGCTCGTCCGAGGCGGCGTCCGCGAAGGGCAGGTAGGAGATGGAGATGCGTTTGAGGAGTTTTTTCATGCCCGGTACTCCAGGCAGGTGGAGATGTAGAAGCCGCGGCTGACGCGCTCGACCTCCGAAACAGAGCCTGTGCCGCCGTGCAGAGCCGCTTTCGCGGCGATCTGGCGGGGCGCGTGCGGGATCATCGTCGGCGACCGGTCGGAACGCGGGAACAGTTTTCCGACTGTGAAGAACGCCATCAGGAAGGGCGTGCGCGGCGCGACGGTGAAGACGATCGACTGCGATACGCGGCGCGACAGGCCGGCAAGGGCCTGTCCGAGATCGTCGGCGGTGTAGTAGATCATCGAGTCCATGGCCATGACGTGGTCGAAGTCACCGAGGTCGGCCGACAGCATGTCGCCGGAAGTGAAGGTGATCTGGCCGAGCAGATGTTCGGGCATCCGGTTGCGCGCGATCTCGACAAGCTGAGGCGAGATGTCGATCGCCGTGACGTGCGCCCCGCGGCGCGCCAGTTCCTCGGTCATCGCCCCTGTGCCGCAGCCGGCGTCCAGCACGCGGCGCCCGGCAAGGTCCGCGGGTAGGCGGGACAGCATGATCTCGCGCATCCGGTCGCGGCCCTCGCGCACGGTCTGGCGGATGCCGGACACGGGCGCGTCGGAGGTCAGCCGTTCCCAGGTGCGGGTGGCGGTGCGGTCGAAGTATTCCTCGACCCTGTCGCGCGTGGCGCCGTATGTGGGGGTGCCCACCATCAATCGAACCCCAGCAGTTCGAAGATATCGCGGTCTTCCAGCGGTTGCGGCGCAAGCGGGTCGGTGCCCTGCCACATCATCTCGGCCAGCCGGATGTATTCCGCGCGGCACTGGACGATGTCCTCGTCGTCGGGCATCTCGAACAGCGTCTTCTTCTTGAGGCGCGAGCGGCGGATGGCATCGACGTCCGGCATGTGGCCAATCCGCTTGAAGTTCGTCCGCTCGCAGAAGCGGTCGACCTCGTCCGTGTCCTTCGAGCGGTTGGCGATACAGCCGGCCAGCCGAACGTTGTAGTTCTTCGATTTGGCCTGAACGGCGGCGATGATGCGGTTCATTGCGTAGATCGAGTCGAAGTCGTTGGCCGTCACGATCACCGCACGGTCGGCATGCTGGAGCGGCGCGGCGAACCCGCCGCAGACCACGTCACCGAGAACGTCGAAGAGGACGACGTCGGTGTCTTCCAGCAGGTGATGCTGCTTCAGCAGTTTCACCGTCTGGCCCACGACATAGCCGCCGCAGCCGGTGCCTGCCGGCGGACCGCCGGCCTCGATGCACATGACGCCGTTGTAACCCTCGGCCATGAAATCCTCGGGCCGCAGTTCCTCGGCATGGAAATCGACCTCCTTGAGGATGTCGATCACCGTTGGCTGCAGGTGGCCGGTCAGGGTGAAGGTGCTGTCGTGCTTGGGGTCGCAGCCGATCTGCAGGACCTTCTTGCCCAGCTTGGAGAATGCCGCCGACAGGTTCGACGAGGTCGTCGACTTGCCGATCCCGCCCTTGCCGTAGACGGCGAAGACCTTGGCCCCCTCGATCTTCATCGAGGCGTCCTGGTGGACCTGGAGCGATCCTTCGCCATCCTCGCCCTTCCGGAGGACCGGCGGCGCCCCGAGGCCCCGCTTTTCGAGGCCGGCGGCCTCGCGCATCGCGGCGCGGGCGGCGGGGGGATTTCTCTCGTCCAGCATCGTCGTTCCTCTCCTATTCGGCGGCCACACCGGCGGCCATGCCGGGGGTAAGGCCCTCCAGCGTGTCCTCGAGTTCATCCGCGCCAGCCTGAAGCGCGGCGAGTGTTGCCTCGTCGGGTTGCCAGTAGTTGCGTTCGAAGGCCTCCAGCAGCCGGTTGGCCATGCGCGCGGAGGCCTGCGGGTTCAGTTCGGCCATGCGGCGGCGCATGTCCTCGTCCAGCACGAAGGTCTCCGACAGGCGCTGATAGACCCAGGGTTCGACCTGGCCCGTGGTGGCCGACCATCCCAGCGTGTTGGTGACCTGCGCCTCGATCTGGCGGACGCCCTCGTGGCCGTGCTTGAGCAGGCCCTCGAACCACTTGGGGTTCAGGCTGCGGGACCGGGTTTCCAGCGCGACCTGCTCCTGCAGGGTGCGAACCTTGCCCTCGCCGCGGGTCTGATCGCCGATGAAGACCGGCGCTTCCTTACCGCCCTTCGCGCGCTTCACCGCGCGCGAGATGCCGCCGAGCGTGTCGAAGTAGTGGTCGACGGTGGTCACGCCAAGTTCCACGCTTTCGAGGTTCTGGTAGGCGAGGTCCACGTCCTTCAGAGCCGATTGCAGCAGGCCCGCGTTTTTCCGGGCCTTGCCGTCCATGCCGTAGGCGAAGGACTTCCGCGCCTGGTAGGCATCGGCCAGTTCGTCCTCCTCGCCCCAGGCCCCTGAATCGACCAGCGCGTTGACGTTGGAGCCATAGGCGCCTTCCGCGTTCGAAAAGACGCGCAGCGCCGCCACTTCCATGGGCACGCCCATGTCCTCGGCATAGGCCAGCGCGTGGGCGCGAACGAAGTTCATCGCGACAGGTTCATCCGCGGTTGCGGCCTTCCATGCGGCCTCGGCCAACATGCGCGTCTGCAACGGCAGGAGGTCGCGGAAGATACCCGAAAGCGTCATCACCACGTCGATCCGGGGACGGCCGAGTTCGGACAACGGGATAAGGTCGGCGCCGCAAAGCCGGCCGTAGCCGTCGAAGCGCGGCCGCGCGCCCATCAGCGCCAGCGCCTGCGAGATCGGGCCGCCGTCCGACTTGATGTTGTCGGACCCCCAGAGGACGAGGGCCACCGAGCGCGGCATCTCGCCCGCGGCCTCGATCAGCCGCTGCGCCTGCTTGGCGCCGTCCTGCAGGGCGAAGGCCGTCGGCATGCGGAACGGGTCGAAGGCGTGGATGTTGCGGCCTGTCGGCAGAACGTCGGGCGAGCGGATCAGGTCGCCGCCCGGTACCGGCTCGATGTACCGCGCCGACAGCGCCCGCATCAGGCCGTCGAACTCGCAATTCTCGCGCAGAAGCCGCTCGATCCGCGCCCGCGTCTCGGGGTCGGTCTCGGCCATGACGCGCAGGTGCTCCTGCAGCTCGGCCTCGGCCATCGGGCGGCCGACCACATGCAGTCCATCGGTGATCAGCGCGTCTTCCGTCTCGAGCAGCGTCAGCCACAGTTTGTCGGGGTCGCGCTCGGCCAGGTCCACGGCCTCGGCCTGCGTCCCGATCAGGACGGCCAGGTCCCCGCGTTCCGGCGCATCCGGGGCAAGCCCGCGCCAGCGTGTCAGGCTGTCCTTCAGCTCGGACAGACCCTTGTAGAGACCCGCGGAGGCCAGCGGCGGCGTCAGGTGCGTGATCGTCACGGCGTTCGAGCGCCGCTTGGCCAACGTCGCCTCGGACGGATTGTTGGAGGCGTAGAGATAGACGTTCGGCATCTCGCCGATCAGCCGGTCGGGCCAGTCGCGCGCGCCGAGGCCCGCCTGCTTGCCCGGCATGAACTCCAGCGCGCCGTGCATTCCGAAATGCAGGAGAACGTCGGCCTGGTAGGTGTTGCGGAGCCACAGGTAGAACTGCGTGAAGGCGTGCGTCGGCGCGAAACCCTTCTCGAACAGAAGGCGCATCGGGTCGCCCTCGTAGCCGAAGGTCGGCTGCACGCCCACGAAGACATTGCCGAAATGCTGGCCCAGCACGAAGACGCCGCGGCCGTCGGACTGGATCTTGCCCGGCGCGGGGCCCCAGACGCTCTCGATGACCTTCAGAGGCGGCGTGCAGCGCACGATGGTGTCGGCATCCACATGGGCGGCGACGTTCGCCTCCTGCCCGTATTGCCGGGCATTTCCGTGCAGGATCGCCTGACGCAGCGCGTCCACCGAGGCCGGAACCTCGACATCGTAGCCCTCGGCCTTCATGCAGGTCAGCGTGTTGAAAAGGCTTTCGAAAACGCTGAGATACGCCGCCGTTCCGATGGCGCCCGCATTGGGCGGGAACCCGAAGAGGACGATCCCGACCTTCTTCTCCGCATTGGCCTTGCGCCGAAGCGTGGCGAGGCGGCGCGTCTTCTCCACAAGGCTGTCGATCCGCTCGAGACAGGGCGCCATGGCCTTGCTGTCGGAGGCGCGCGGGCAGTTGTAGGAACAGCCCTGGCATCCTTCCGGCCCGTGCCGCCCGCCGAAGACCGTGGGGTTGGTCGCGCCGTCGATCTCGGGCAGGGCCACCAGCATCGTCGTTTCGACCGGCCCGAGGCCTCCTTCGGAAGATGCCCACTGACCAAGTGTCTGGAACTCGATCGGATGCGCCGCGATGTAGGGCACGTCGAGGCCCTTCAGCACTTCCACCGCCGCGGCGCTGTCGTTGTAGGCGGGGCCGCCGATCAGGCTGAAACCGGTCAGCGACACCATGGCGTCGATGCGGCCGTTGGTGAAGTATTCGGCGATCGCCGGACGCCCGTCGAGCCCGCCTGCGAAGGCGGGGATCACGGCGAGGCCCGCGGCCTGCATCCTGCGGATCACGCCATCGTAGTGCCCGGTGTCGGAGGCGAGAACGTAGCTCCGCATCATCAGAAGACCGACCGTCGCCACCGGGTTCTCGGGGTTCGGCAGATCGGCGACATCCGTGACGATGCGGTGGCCGGGCAGGTCGGGGTGATAGAGACCGACCTCCGGGTAATCGATGGGGGCTGCGGCCTTGGCGCCCTTGAAGGCGCGGTCGCTGGCATAGGTTCCGACCAGGAAGCGGACCATCTGCTCCACGTTGTCGTCGGAGCCGCCCAGCCAGTACTGCATCGTCAGGAACCAGGCACGCAGGTCCTGCGCCTTGCCCGGAATGAACTTCAGGATCTTCGGGAGGCGGCGCAGAAGCTTCATCTGCTTCTCGCCGGAATTGGCCGAAGGCTCCTTCGACCCGCGCAGCTTCTTCAGAAGCTTCATCGGCCCGGTGGCGGGCTTCATCATGTCGAGCTCGCCCATCTTGGTGAGCTGCACGACCTCCCGCGCCGAGATCACGCCGATCATCGCGTCGCAGTCGTCGCGGCGGGCCTGAAGTTCGGGCAGGATCGCGGTGATGTGCTCCTCGATGAACAGGAGGTTGGCGACGACGATGTTGCCATGTCGCACCGCTAATCGGGCTTCTTCCAGCGCTTCGGGGTTTTCGGCCCATTCCGCCGAGGCGTGGACAGACACCGTCAGCCCCGGGAACTCTCCCGCGAGACGCTCCGAGACCCGCGCCGCCGGACCCGCCGCGTGGCTGTCCAGCGTGACGATCACGACCCGGTAGCCGGGGATATGGTCTCCGTCACCGCGCAAAATGGGCCTTCGCTTCGTAGAGCGTGTCGACGCTGATCTCGGTCACGCCGCGCTCGGCGGCGAATTTCTCGGTGTTGCGCTTGGCCTTGCCGCGCACGAAGAACGGGATCTTCTTCAATTCGCGCTCGGCATCGGCCAGCCAGACCATGACGTCCGAACCCGTGCCGGTGGGAACCTCTTCCTCTGCGTCCTTCATCTTTCCCGAAATACGCACTTCGGCGCCGGCCTCGGCATCCGCGGCAAGGCCTGCCTGCTCCGCGCCGACCGGTTTCGGCGCATGGCCGCCGTGGTGGCTCGGGCCGGCCTCGTCGTGGAACTCGAAATCCTCGCGGAACATGGCGAGGAGATGCTCCTCCAGCCCCATGACCAGCGGGTGGATCCAGGTGTCGAAGATCACGTTCGCGCCTTCCCAGCCCATCTGGGGCGAGTAGCGCGCGGGGAAGTCCTGCACGTGAACGGGCGCGGAGATGACGGCACAGGGGATGCCGAGGCGCTTGCCGATATGACGCTCCATCTGGGTGCCGAGGATCATCTCGGGCGCGGCATCCTCGATGGCCTTCTCGACCTCGAGGTAGTCGTCGGTGATCAGCGCCTCGACGCCGAATTCCTTGCCCAGCGCCCGGACGGACCGCGCGAACTCGCGGTTGTAGCATCCAAGGCCCACGACCTCGAAGCCCATCTCGTCCCGCGCGATGCGGGCCGCTGTCGTCACATGCGTCGCGTCGCCGAAGAGGAACACGCGCTTGCCGGTGAGGTAGGTCGAGTCGACCGACTTCGACCACCAGGGCTGGCGCAGGCGGGAGAGGTCCTTTTTCGGTTGCACACCGCAGATCCGGGCCACTTCCGCGACGAAGTCATGCGTCGCGCCGACGCCGATCGGCACCGTCTTCGTGTAGGGAATGCCGAGCGTGCGCTCCATGTGGCGCGCGGCGGTTTCCGCGTGTTCGGGATACATCAGGATGTTGACGTGCGCCGCGCCCAGCCGGGTCATGTCCTGGGGCGTCGCATCGAAGGGGGCGACCACGTTGATGCCGATCCCCATCTCGTAGAGCAGGCCCTTCACCTCCTCGATGTCGTCGCGGTGGCGGAAGCCCAGCGCGAGAGGGCCGATCAGGTTGGCGGTGACTTCGGGCGTCTTCTCGACCGGACCGGCCAGGGCCTTGACGAGCTGGTAGAAGGTCTCGTCGGTCCCGAAGTTCTCCTTGCGCTGGTAGGACGGAAGCTCCAGCGCGACGACAGGAACGGGGATGTCCATCGTTTCGGCCAGCCCGCCGGGGTCGTCCTGGATCAGCTCCGCCGTGCAGGAGGCACCGACGATCAGGGCCTGGGGGCGAAAGCGGTCGTAGGCCTCCTGGCAGGTCTTCTTGAAGATGCCGGCGGTATCCTCGCCGAGGTCGCGGCCCTCGAAGGTCGTGTAGGTGACGGGCGGGCGGTGGTTGCGCCGCTCGATCATCGTGAAGAGGAGGTCGGCGTAAGTGTCGCCCTGAGGCGCGTGCAGCACGTAGTGCAGGCCCTTCATGGCGGTCGCGACGCGCATCGCGCCAACGTGCGGCGGGCCCTCGTATGTCCAGACGGTGAGTTTCATGGCGAAACCCGGGGGCGCTGCCCCCGGACCCCCGGCGTATTTTGGGAAAGATGAAGGCGTGGGGTCATTCCGCCACCTCCAGCCTGAGAATCTCTCGGCGGCGGATCGGGCGCGAGAAGAGCCCCGCGAGATCGCCTGCCTGGTCGTAGAAATGCACCGGGGTGAAGACGAGTTCGATCGCCCACTTGGTGGTCAGCCCCTCGGCCTCCAGGGGGTTGGCGAGGCCGAGGCCACAGACCGTGAGGTCGGGGCGCGCGGCGCGGACGCGGTCGAGCTGCAGGTCGACGTCCTGGCCCTCCGAGATGGTCGGACCTTCCGGGATTAGGTCCAGATCGGGACCGACAAGGCCCTTGTGGATGTAGGGCTGGCCGATCTCGACCGCCTCCATGCCGCATTCGCGGACGAGGAAGCGGGCGAGCGGGATTTCCAGCTGGCTGTCGGGCATGAAGAAGATCGTCTTGCCGCGCAGATGTTCGGATGCGTTGGCGATGGCAGTGCGCGCGCGGGCGCGCGGGGCGGCCGTGACGGCCTCGAACGTGGCGTCGTCCACGCCGAACTCGTCCGCGATGGCGCGGAGCCAGAGGGTCGTGCCCTCCTCGCCGAAGGGGAAGGGCGCCTGGATCATCCGCGCGCCGCGCCGTTCGAGCGCGGCCGCGGTGTCGCCGAGAAAGGGCTGGAGGCAGGCGAAGACGGTGTTCTCGCCGACGCCGGGCGCCTCGGCGCTGCGATGTGCGGGCAGGACGCGGATCGGGCCGATGCCCATCTTCGACAGGAGCCCCACGGCCTGGTCTTCGACGACATCCGGCAGGGCACCGACAAGGAGAAGCTCACGCGCCTCGGTTCCGGGGAGGACCGGGACCATGGAGGCGAGGCAAGCGTCCTCCCCCTGGGTGAACGTGGTCTCGATGCCACTGCCGGAATAGTTGAGGACCCGCACATGCGGCGCGTGCACCTGCGTCAGGCGTTCGGCCGCGCGCGCGAGGTCGAGCTTGATCACCTCGGAGGGGCAGGAGCCCACGAGGAACAGCTGACGGATGTCCGGGCGGCGCGACAGGAGCTTGCCGACCTCGCGGTCGAGCTCGTCATGGGCATCCGCCATTCCGGCGAGATCGCCCTCCTCGAGGATCGCGGTGCCGAAGCGGGGCTCGGCGAAGATCATGACACCGGCGGCCGACTGCAGGAGATGCGCGCAGGTCCGGCTTCCCACGACGAGGAAGAAGGCATCCTGCATCTTGCGGTGGAGCCAGATGATGCCGGTGAGGCCACAGAAGACCTCGCGCTGGCCACGCTCCTTCAGGACGGGGGCATCGCGGCAGGTGGCGGCCTTGACCTGGGCGGGCTGGTTCATGGCCGACCCTCCGCTTCGAGGCGGGCCATCCGCAGTTTCCAGAGGAACTGACCGGCGTTGACGACGTAGGCGGCATAGGCCGCCAGCGCGATCCACATCTGCGTGTCATGGGGCCAGCCCGAGAGCAGCGCCCAGACATATGTCAGGTGCAGCGCGATGACCGCGAAGCTGAACACGTCCTCCCAGAAGAAGGCGGGCGCGAAGAGGTACTGGCCGAAGACGACCTTTTCCCAGATGGCGCCGGTGACCATGATCGTCAGCAGGATGAAGGTCTTGAAGATGATCGAGACCGTGGCCGCGTCATACCCGTAGCCGGTCCACATGAAACGCAGCACGAGCGCGACGGAAACTACGAACACGAGGAACTGAAGCGGCGCGAGCACGCCCTGGACGGTGGTCCAGATCGTGGCATCCCGGCGCGCGCGTTCTTCGGGAGTGTAAAGTTGCCGTGACGGCGCTTCTGTCAGGGTGTCGCTCGCCATGAACGTTCGATTCCTTTGGTCTGTAGAAGAAATCTGGTCCCTTAAGGAGAGAGTGTCAATCAAAACTTACACTCCTCACATGGCGGGTGTTCGGGTCAAATGACAGTGGCCCGAGGCGCGCCGGCCTTGAAAAACATGGGGGTTCGGCCTAGTTAAGCCTCCAGGAAACGCGACCGCACGAGGACGAATGTGCCGTAGTGTCAATTTAATTTGACAGACACAAGCAATTGGCAGAGTATGAGGCAAACGCACTGCACACGAACGCGCGCTTGACGGCATAACGACGCGCAACGTGGGCAAACCGCGGAAACCAATCATGAACCGTGAGGCCACAGGAACAACCGGCGCCGCGCTCCACGCGGTCGATCACGAGGTCGCGCGGCTTGCGGCCCGCGCGATTGCGGTTGTCCTGTCCGGGCGCATCGCACGTGATGCGGCGCTCGAGGCACGTCTCCGGCTGATGTGCGACGCATTCCTCTCCGAGCGGGACGAGACGCGGCATGCCGTTCTGTCCCGGCTGCGCCAGGATGGCATTCCGGTTTCGGACATAGTGGATGCGGTGATCCCCGAAGTCGCGCGCTCGATGGGGCGCCGCTGGGCCGAGGACGACATCAGCTTCGCCGACGTGACGATCGGGACCGCGCGCCTGCAGGAATCCGTCCGCGCGCTTTCTGGCGTCCAGGACGGCAGCCACGATGTGACGAAGGTCCGCGAAGGGGCCGTTCCGGGGTCGGATGGCAACCGCGTTCTGCTGATCATCCCGCGGCCGGAGCATCACACACTTGGGATCTTCGTGGCGGCCGATCAGTTCCACCGCTTCGGCTACGATGTGGATTTCGCGATCGACAAGCATCCTAGGCAGATTGCCGAGATGGTGCGCAAACGTCGCTATTGCCTGGTCGGGATCACCGCCGCAGGCCGCAGAACGCTTGCAATATCAAGAGAATTGGTGGACACAATCCGGGCTTCCGCGACGCGCGTCACACCGATTGTGTTGAGCGGCAGCATCGTCGCGGGTGGATCGAACCTGAAGACCCTGACGGGCGTGGATCACGTCGTGCCAGACGTAAGCTCCGCGCTTCGGGTATGTGGGTTGGGCATCCTGAACAAGGAACGGGCGCATGTGGCGCCGTAGCGGATGCCGGAGGGGCGCGAGCACGCCCTTGGGGAACACGACGGTATGAATACGCGTGGATCAGATTTCTGGGATCAGCCTTCGGCGCCGCCGATCGGGCCGGAGCAGTTCAACGAGATCGTGACGACGGCCGCTGACCTGGCCATCGTGCTCGATACCGAAGGCACGGTGAAATCCGTGATCACCAACCCCCTCAATCCCACGTTGGGGCGGCTGGATCACTGGAAGGACCGCGACATCCGCGAGTTCATGGCCGAGGACAGCCTCGCCAAGCTGGAAACCCAGCTCGAGGCCTACCGCGAAGGCCACAAGGCCAAGGTCGACGCGATCGAGGTCAATCACTACGACAACGCGAATTGGGAATTCCCGATCCGCTACACGCTGCACAAGACCGGCAATCCGGACATCATCCTGATGCTTGGTCGTGACCTGCGGCCGATCGCGGAGCTTCAGCACCGCCTCGTCAAGGCGCAGCTGGCGCTGGAGAAGGACTACGAGACCCACCGCGATTACGAGACGCGGTATCGCGTCATCATGGAGGCCTCTCGCGATGCCTTCGTGCTGGTCGATGTGGCCTCGGGGCGCGTGCTCGACCTGAACACGTCCGCCGCGCAGCTTCTGGGTGGAGAGACGGACGCACTTGCCGGTTCCGCCTTCACGCAGGAATTCGAGGGCCGCCGCCGTGGCGAGTTCATCGAAGGCCTGGTCATCGCCGCCGGCGACGAAGCGCTCGGCCACGTTTCGGTCCGCAGCCGCCGGACGAAGAAGGATGTGGTCATCCACCCTGTCGTGTTCCGCGCCGCCGGCGACAAGATCCTGCTGTGCCGGATCGAGGCCTCCGAAACCGCCGAGGCGATGGCGGCCGATCTGTCCCGCACGCTGTCGGCGCTTTACCGTGAAGGGCCGGACGCGATCGTCTTTACCGACAGTCATGGCATCATACGGTCGGCAAACGACGCGTTCCTGAGCCTGACCGATGCCGGGCAGCTGTCGGACGTGAAGGGCAAGTCGCTGGGCGATTTCCTTGCGCGCGGCAGCGTCGATCTCAAGGTGCTGATCGACAATGCCGGGCGGAACGGCAAGATGCGGCTCTATTCCACGCGGCTCGAAGGGGCGTTCGGCTCGCAACTGACGGTCGAGCTTTCGGCGACGCTGATGGGGTCTTCGGGCTTCGCGTTCGTCCTGCGCGACACGTCCCGCCTCGAGGTGATCCGCGAGCCCGGAACGGCACCACCCGCTGCCGGGCCGGCGCCGATGTCCGACGATGCGATGCGCAACGTGATGGATCTTGTCGGTTCCGCGCCGCTGAAGGACATCGTGTCGGCCACGACCGACGTGGTCGAGAAGATGTGCATCGAAACGGCGGTGGAGCTGACCAACAACAACCGCGTCGCCGCCGCCGAGATGCTGGGGCTGTCGCGTCAGTCGCTTTACGTGAAGCTTCGGAAATACGGCCTTCTGAACAAGAACGATCCGGGCGAATAATCCCGTCGCCCCGGTGGCTTCCGAGGCCCGGCCGCGTGCCGGGCCTTTTCATGTGCGTCAGGCTGATTTTACACTTGCCGAGTCGGGTAGTGTCAACTTATCCTGACAGTCATGAGTGTAACGACCGACCTCACCCCCGCTTCCCCGCGGCTCCTTCCCGAACCGCGCGCCGTCCTGACCCTGCTGAAACCCATCACGTGGTTTCCGCCGATGTGGGCCTATCTCTGCGGCGCGGTCTCGGCGGGGGTCGCGCCTTCGGGCCACTGGCTCACGCTGATCCTGGGGGTCATCCTCGCCGGCCCGATCGTCTGCGGGATGAGCCAGGCGGCCAACGACTGGTGCGACCGGCACGTCGACGCGATCAACGAACCCGACCGCCCGATCCCCTCGGGGCGTATTCCCGGGCGCTGGGGCCTCTGGATCGCCATCGCCATGTCGGTGCTGGCCGCCTTCATCGGTCTCGCCCTCGGCCCCTGGGGTTTTGGCGCGACGCTCGTGGCCATCGCCGCCGCCTGGGCCTATTCCGCGGAACCGGTGCGGCTGAAGCGGTCGGGCCTCTGGGGTCCGGGCCTCGTCGGCCTCAGCTACGAAAGCCTGCCGTGGTTCACCGGCGCGGCCGTTCTGGCCGCCGGGGCGCCGTCCTGGCCCGTCATCATCGTCGCGCTTCTCTACGGGATCGGCGCGCACGGGATAATGACGCTCAACGACTTCAAGGCGCTGGAAGGCGATCGCCAGATGGGCGTGAACTCCCTGCCTGTCACCCTCGGCCCCGAAAAGGCGGCCAAGCTCGCCTGCGTGGTCATGGCGATCCCGCAGCTTGTCGTCTTCCTCCTGCTCTATGGTGTCTGGGACCGCCCGTGGCACGGGCTCGCCATCGCCGTCTCGCTCATCGCGCAGCTTTACGCGATGCAGGTCCTGCTGCGTGACCCCAAGGCCAAGGCGCCCTGGTACAACGGCGTGGGCGTGACGCTTTATGTCTCGGGAATGATGGTCACGGCCTTCGCCGTCCGCACGCTGGAGGCCTGGCCATGAACGGGGCCATGAACGGGGCGGCGACGCTTTCGTGGTTGCAGATCGTCCGGCTCGGCCTCGTGCAGATGGCGCTCGGGGCCGTGGTCGTTCTGACGACGTCCACGCTCAATCGTCTGATGGTGGTGGAGCTTGCGCTTCCCGCGGTGCTGCCCGGGTTCCTCGTGGCACTGCATTACGGGATTCAGCTGTCGCGGCCGCAATGGGGCTACATGTCCGACACGCTCGGCCGTCGCACCCGCTGGATCATCGCCGGGATGGCGGTGCTCGCGCTCGGCGGGCTTTCGGCGGCCTACGGGGTGATCCTGATGGAGACGAGCTTCGCGCTCGGCCTGACCGTCTCGATCCTCGCCTATGCCGGCATCGGCATCGGCGTGGGCGCCTCGGGCACCTCGCTTCTGGCACTTCTGGCGACTGCCACGGCCCCGCGTCGCCGTCCTGCCGCCGCGACGATCACGTGGCTCATGATGATCGTCGGCATCGCGGTGACCGCCGGCGTCTCGGGGATGTTCCTCGACCCCTACACGCCCCCGCGGCTGATGGAGGTCGTGGGCGTGGTCACGGCGCTTGCCTTCGCGGTCACATGTCTTGCCGTGTGGGGCATCGAAAAGCGCGTCGTCTCGCGGCCCGAAACCGAAAGTGCGCCGTTCCTCGAAGGCCTGCGCGAGGTCTGGGCAGAACCCAAGGCGCGCCTCTTCACCCTCTTCGTGTTCCTCAGCATGACGGCCTATTTCATGCAGGAACTGATCCTCGAGCCCTATTCCGGCCTCGTCTTCGGCTTCACGCCGGGGCAGTCGACCTCGCTTTCGGGCGCGCAGAACGGTGGCGTCTTCCTCGGCATGGTCCTCGTGGGCGTCGCCGGCACCGCGCTAAGGATCGGGTCGCTCCGGCACTGGGTCATCGCGGGATGCGTCGGCTCGGCGCTGGCGCTGGGGCTGATCGCGGGCCTGGGCCAGATCGGCCCATCTGCGCCGCTGGTCCCCGCCGTCGTTCTCATGGGCTTCTTCAACGGCATGTTCGCCGTCGCCGCCATCGGCTCGATGATGGCGCTGGCGGGCGAGGGCCGCTCGGCCCGCGAAGGCACGCGCATGGGCCTCTGGGGCGCGGCGCAGGCCATCGCGGCTGGCTTCGGCGGCCTCGTGGGCGCCGGCCTCGCGGATGCGATGCGCACGGTCCTCAGCGACCCGAGCGCCTTCGGCACCGTCTTCATCCTCGAGGCGTTCCTCTACATCGCCTCGGCCGTCATGGCGGTCCGCGTGATGGACCGCAATCCACCCATGTCGCCGATGGGCGCCGCTGTTCCGGGAGAATGACCATGCGTTACGATGTTGTCGTTGTGGGCGGAGGGCCCTCGGGTGCCACCGCCGCCGAGGATCTCGCCCGGTCCGGTCACAAGGTCGCCCTTCTGGACCGCGCGGGCCGGATCAAGCCCTGCGGCGGCGCGATCCCGCCGCGCCTGATCCGGGATTTCGACATCCCCGACGAGCAGATCGTGGCGAAGATCACGACCGCGCGCATGATCTCCCCCACCGGGCGGCGCGTCGACATCCCCATCGAGAACGGCTTCGTCGGCATGGTCGACCGGGAGCATTTCGACGAGTTCCTGCGCACCCGCGCGGCCGAGGCCGGAGCCGAGCGGTTCACCGGCACCTACACGCGGATCACCCGCGACAAGGACGGCACCCATGTCCACTACCGCGACAAGGAAAGCGGGGAGGAAAGGGCCCTTGCCACCAGGATCGTGATCGGGGCCGATGGCGCGCGGTCGAACGTCGCGCGGACCGAGGTGAAGGGCGGCGACAAGATCCCCTACGTGATCGCCTACCACGAGATCATCGAAAGCCCCGGACCCCGGGGCGAGTATCACCCCGAGCGCTGCGACGTGATCTACGATGGCCGCATCAGCCCCGATTTCTACGGCTGGGTCTTTCCGCACGGAAAATCCGCCAGTGTCGGCATGGGCAGCTTCGTGCGCGAGGTGGACCTGAAGAAGGCCACCGCCGATTTGCGCGAGGCGTCCGGCCTTGCCGATTGCCCCACCATCCGCCGCGAGGGTGCGCCGATCCCACTGAAGCCGCTCGACGAGTGGGACAACGGCCGCGACGTGGTGCTTGCCGGCGACGCCGCGGGCGTCGTGGCGCCCTCTTCCGGCGAAGGCATCTTCTACGCGATGATCGGCGGCCGCTACGCCGCGACCGCCGCCGCCGCCAAGCTGCAGACCGGCATGATCAAGGACCTGAAGCTCGCGCGGAAGCTGTTCATGCGGGAGCACAAGAACGTCTTCAAGATCCTCGGCGCCATGCAGGATGCCTACTACAAGTCCGACGAGCGCCGGGAGCGCTTCGTCTCGCTCTGCCATGACGTCGACGTGCAGCGGCTGACCTTCGAGGCCTACATGAACAAGGAACTTGTGAAGGCCCGCCCGCTTGCGCATCTGAAGATCGGCATGAAGAATCTCGCCCACCTGACAGGACTGGTTTCGGCCACGCGGACATGAGCATCGACATTCCCACCTGGGTCGAGGGGCGACTGCAGCCCGTCGAAAAGCTGGAGGCGCATCAACGCGGCCTGCGGCACAAGGCGATCTCGGTCTTCCTTCTGCGCGACGGGCAGGTCCTGCTGCAGCGGCGGGCGATGGGCAAGTACCACACGCCCGGTCTCTGGGCGAACACCTGCTGCACGCATCCGTTCTGGGGCGAGGCCTCGCTCGACTGTGCGACGCGGCGTCTCGCGGAGGAGCTGGGGCTGACAGACGTGCCGCTCGACTACCGCGACACGGTGGAATACCGCGCCGATGTCGGCGGCGGGCTGATCGAACACGAGGTCGTGGACATCTTCGTGGGCGAACTCGCGCCGGGGCTCGAGCCTTCGCCCGATCCCGAGGAAGTCATGGACACGATCTGGCATCCGCTGGAGACGCTGGCCGAGGAGGTCGCCCGGAAACCCGCGGGCTTCACGCCCTGGCTGCAGATCTACCTCCGCGAGCACGCGCGGACGATCTTCGGCGGAATCGCCGCCTGAGGTCTGCGCGATCGGAGGGAATCGGTGCATGATCGATGGTGTTCCGAAACGCGATCCATGGAGGACTGGACCAATGCGCGGAGTGTTCCTGATCGCGGCCTTTTTACTGTTGGTCGCGGTGCCGCCCGCCCGGGCGCAGCAACTGATCGGCGAGTATTTCGCACTCCTCAGCCCGGTCGATTTCTACAACAGCAACGGCGTGAGACTCCGGGACTTCGGCGCGATCCTTCAGCAGGACCGCGCGAATTTCCACCGCTTCGGGCGCCGTGACGACCTCGATCAGTGGGATCCGGTCTTCGGCGACGCGGGTCAGCGGGCGCGCATCCCCGGCATCTGGAGCGTCGTGCAGGGGTCGGAGTACATTCCCGGCGCAGTCCTGTCGGGCCAGACGCGCTACGTCTGGGTCCGCATCTACGGTTTCGGGACGGTTCCCAGCTACATCCTGGTCAGCGAAGGGGCGGGCTAGGCCCGCGCCTTCTCCCTCAGCGAGGCGACGCCCAGCGCTTGGAGCGCCTGGCTTGCGATGTCGGCGGCGGTCAGGCCGGCGTCGGCATACATGTCCCCGGGGCTTGCCTGGTCGATGAACCGATCGGGCAGGTGCATCGTCCTGACCGCGCAGCGCCCGTCGAGCTGACCGGTGGCCGCGAGATGGTGCAGCACGATCCCGCCAAAGCCCAGCATCGCCCCCTGCTCCACCGTCACCAGCGCGCGGTGTCCGTTCATCAGCCTGTCGACGAGGTCGGTGTCGAGCGGCTTGGCAAAGCGCGCGTCGGCGATGGTGACGCTCAGGCCCTTGGCCTCAAGCTCGCGCGCCGCTTCCCGTGCCTCGGCCAGATGCGCGCCGAAGGACAGAAGCGCGACATCGGTGCCTTCCTGCACGACGCGGCCCCTGCCGATCTCCAGCACGTCGCCCGTCTCGGGCATCGGCACGCCCACGCCCTCGCCGCGCGGATAGCGAAGCGCGATGGGCCCGCTGTCATGGGCGGCGCAGGTCGCCATCATGTGAACAAGCTCCGCCTCGTCGGCGCAGGCCATAACGGTCATGTTCGGCAGCGCGGCGAGATAGCCGATGTCGAAGGCGCCCGCATGGGTCGGGCCGTCGGCGCCGACAAGGCCCGCGCGATCGATCATGAAACGGACCGGCAGGTTCTGCAGCGCCACGTCATGCACGATCTGGTCATAGCCCCGCTGCAGGAAGCTCGAGTAGATCGCGCAGAAGGGCTTCAGCCCGCCGGCGGCGAGACCGCCGCAGAAGGTGACGGCGTGCTGCTCGGCGATGCCGACGTCGAAGACGCGGCCCGGCATCGCCTTTTGCAGGATGTTGAGGCCGGTTCCCCCGGGCATCGCGGCGGTGACGCCGACGATACGGGAATCG
This sequence comes from Roseicyclus sediminis, assembly GCF_025515305.1. Taxonomy (GTDB): domain Bacteria; phylum Pseudomonadota; class Alphaproteobacteria; order Rhodobacterales; family Rhodobacteraceae; genus Roseibacterium; species Roseibacterium sediminis. The sequence goes on along the minus strand of NZ_JAOPHT010000003.1, from coordinate 178,254 downwards.
GTCTCTGCAAGGCGTGTCAGGGTCTGACCGAAGACGTTGGTGTAGCTGGGCGCGTTGGGCTTGGACTTCGCCTGCACGCCGGTCTTCACGTCGAACTTGGCGACGCCGTGGTAGCAGTCGTCCGCCCCTTCGGCGGGCGCGTAACCCTTGCCCTTCACGGTGACGGCGTGGATCAGGACGGGCCCCGTCGCCTGCGCCTTGGCGGCGCGCAGGACATGGAGAAGCTGCCGCATGTCGTGCCCGTCGACCGGGCCGATATAGGTGAAGCCCAGATGCTCGAAGAGCGTCGCGGATTTCGGATGGCCGGTCACCAGTTCCCGGGCGCGCTCGGCGCCCTGGCGGAGCGGTTGGGGCAGATGGGCGGCGACCCCGTCGGCGATGTCCTTCAGCGTATGCAGCGGCGAGCCGGAATAAAGCCCCGAGAGATAGCGGGACATGGCTCCGACGGGCGGCGCGATGGACATCTCGTTGTCGTTCAGGATCACGAAGAGCCGGCGTCCGAGGTCGCCCGCGTTGTTCATCGCCTCGTAGGCCATGCCCGCGCTGATCGATCCGTCGCCGATGACGGCGATCGCGTCCCCCGTCGCCTCGCCGAGTTCCCGCGCCATGGTGAAGCCCAGCGCCGCGGAGATCGAGGTCGAGGAATGCGCGGCGCCGAAGGGGTCGTAATCGCTTTCGGATCGCTTGGTGAAACCGCTCAGGCCGTCCTTCTGGCGCAGCGTGCGGATCCGGTCGCGGCGGCCGGTGACGATCTTGTGGGGATAGCACTGGTGCCCGACGTCCCAGACAAGCTTGTCGTAGGGCGTGTTGAAGACCGCATGGATCGCGACCGTCAGCTCGACCACGCCGAGCGAGGATCCGAGATGCCCGCCGGTGACGGAGACCGCGCTGATCGTTTCGGCGCGCAGCTCGTCGGCGCATTGCGCAAGCTCGGCATCGGACAGGCGGCGCAGGTCCGAAGGGTAGCGCACGCGGTCGAGAACGGGGGTGTGGGGTTGGTCGGTCATGTCTCGCGGTCCTCCCGAACCGGGGTCTTGAAAGAAGACCGCGGACAGGGTCTGACACCTGTCCGCGGGTCCAGTTGACCTACGAAGGGACGTAAGGTTTCCGGACAGCCGGGGGCAGGTGGACCCGCCCCCGGCAGAAGTCGATATGAGCGCGCTGCGCCATGGCCCTCACTCGAAGTCCGAGTAGTCCGGCATGCCGTCGAGGACGGCCAGTTCGGGCCAGTTGGTGATCACGTTCAGGCCATTGAGCGGCTGCTGCTCGCCCTGGTGGCAGGTGCGGCAGGCCAGCTTCGGCACGTCCGCATAGAGCGGGCCGAGGCGTTCGGCGGGCAGCACGTCCTGCAACGGCAGGATGTACTGTTCCAGCTGCTCCTGGACCATGATGATGCCCAGGCTCGCCGTGGCCCATTGCGGGGTCACCTGCGCGGGATCGTAGAACGCGCGGCTGTTGTGACAGAACACGCAGTTCACGCCGAGCGAGTTGGCGATGTAGTTCATGAACGCGTAGGTCCGTTCCGCCTGCTGGATCAGGGGATCGCCCGGCAGGTTCTCCACCCGGCTGGCCAGGTCGTGGACGGCGATCGGGTTGTAGAAACCCTCGTCGTTCAGCAGGAGATAGTGCTGCAGGTAGTCGGACGGCAGCGAGGTGAAGTTCGAGACCATCGTCACTCGGTTCTGGATCGCGGGCCAGCCGCGGGCATTGGCGTTGACGCCGATCCAGCCGTCCTCGTCCATGCCGCGGGTATTGAACCAGACGTTGTTGGGCACCGGCTGCCCGCGGTGGCAGGTGTAGCAAGTGACACCGACCGTCGCGTTGGCCTGAACGTGAGCGCCCCAGTTCTGGTTTATGTTCTGGGTCATCTCGATCATCGTGTAGGCGACCTGGGTCTGGTAACTGTCGTTACCCGGCTCCAGGAGATCGGGAATGCCAGTCCAGGACCGCATCGCCGTGAGCAGACGCTCGTAGTTCTCGACCGTGACGTTGGCGAGCGTTGGCGGAACGCCTTCGATCGCCTCGCCCGCCAGTGTCTCGCCACCGGTCGGAACCACCGGCTCGGAGGTGACGAACCCGTCGACGTCGGGATAGACCGCCAGGTCCGACACGAACTCCGAGACGTGCATGCCCGTGCCGCGTGGGCCGGTCTGCATCTGATCGGTGGCGAAGGGCTGGCCCCAGGCCACGATCATGGCCGCGACAAAGACCGCCGATCCCGCGATCCCCACCGCGATGGCGGGGCCGAAGATGTTGGTCGGGTTGTCCCGGTTCCAGTTGTCAAACCACTTCGGAAACATGGTTCACTGTCCTCCCATCGGCGCGATGCCACCGAAGTCCTGGTAGGTGCCGTAGGCTTCGTAGCCGTATGCGCCGAGGTATTCGGGGGCGAAGTTGTGTTCGATGGCCCAGATGAACCAGTTGTCCACCACAGTGCCGGTAAGGAGGATGCCGATGCCGCCGGTGATGGGCGTCAGGACGGCGAACCACCAGGCCCAGCGGTGAATCCCCTCCATCGTGGCGTTGAAGCCCATGGTCCAGCGCCAGAACAGGCCCGCACGTTCCGAGGCGGTGCCCCGGTCGGCGATCTGCTCCAGCTCCCGGTCGCCGCCGTAGCGGGAGACCGCGAGGATCGTGGCGCCGTGCATCGCGAACAGAAGCACCGAGCCGTAGAGGAACACGATCGAAAGCGCGTGGAAGGGGTTGTAGTAGAGGTTTCCGTAGCGGATCGAGAAGGCCGTGGTCCAGTCGAGGTGCGGGAAGATGCCGTAGGGCACCGCCTCGCTCCAGGATCCCATGAGGATGGGACGGAACAGGCCCAGGACGAGGAACAGCCAGATGGCGGCCAGGAAGGCCCAGGCGATGTGCTTGCCCATCTTGTGCTGCGCCGCGAGCAGGTAGGTGCGGACCCACCACATCATCACCGAGATCAGGAGGAAGAAGCTCGAGATGATGTACCAGCCGCCGTCATTGAGCGGAGGCATGCTCAGTCCGTATTCCGGCCCCGGAGGCTCGAGCGCCAGCCAGAACAGCTGACGGATGAATTCCGGGATCGACCAGTCGACCTGGCTCAGCATGTTGAAGCCGACGATGTTGAACCAGAGCGTGCCGGTGGCGAGGCTGATGAGGCCCGCCCAGCCGAGGTAGATCGGCCCCAGCTGTGCGTTGCCGATCCAGCCGAGGATGTTCCAGAACGTCGCGCGTTTGGTCCGCTCGCCGCCGAGGATGTTCTCTCTCAGCTCCATCCCCATTTCCGGTTCGCCTTGAACCTGAACCTGGGTGAAGATGTTCTGATACTCGAAGTAGGCCATGGCTCAGTTACCTCCCACGATGGCGGGCGCCGCGGAGCCGTAGGTTTCCAGGCCCGTGCTGTCATAGACCAGCGCGGGATCGGGCCAAATCGGCAGTTGCAGCCACCAGTTCCACCACTCGGGCCAGCCGGAGGTCCAGACCGGGCCGGAGATGATGATGCAGACCGCGCTCCAGAAGCCGGCGTTCAGCGCCAGGAGAAGCCCCAGGCGGTGGATGCCGAGCGTCCCGATCGAGTAGCCGATGAAGTCCCGGAAGAACGTATCCTCGTGATCCGGGGTCAGCATCTCCTCGCCCTTCTCGGGGTTGGCGGCCGACAGGATCAGGCCGCCGTGGAGCGCCAGCGCGAAGGTCGTGGTGAAGAAGAACGTCACCGCGATCATGTGCGCCGGGTTGTAGTGGAAGTGCAGGTAGGCGTAGCCAACGTTCGACACCCAGTCGAGGTGACTGAAGATGCCGTACGGGAAGCCGTGGCCCCATGCGCCCATCAGAAGCGGGCGGAACACCACCAGCGTCACGTAGGCGAAGATGGCGAAACCGAAGGCGAAGGGCACGTGATAGCCCATCCCCAGCTTGCGGCAGATCTCCACTTCGCGCAGCGCCCAGGACACGAAGGCCCCGACCGCGCAGAAGGTGATGATCTGCCAGAGGCCGCCCTCGAGGAGCGGCGCGAAGCCCAGACCGTAGCTCAGGTCGGGCGGCGCGATGTTGATCGTCCAGGGGTTGAACGTGCCCTGCATGGCCGCGCCCCAGAAGATCAGGATTGTTCCCAGCAGCGCAAAGAAGGCTGTCGTGACCCCGAAGAAGCCCACGTAGAAAGGGCCAACCCAGAAGTCGAACAGATCGCCGCCGATCAGCGTCCCTCCGCGGACGCGGTACTTTTTCTCGAAGCTTAGCAAAGCCATGCGTCTGTCTCCGCGTATGGCGGCGTTTTCCTGAGATCGGTCAGCCGTCAGTTATTCGTCGGTTTGCCGCGGGCGGAACGGGCGCCCCGCCCGCAGCGATTGTCGTTGCCGTCACGAAAGGTGCGGCTTCGGGCGGCTCAGCCGCCGAAGCCGGCCGTCGCAGCGGCGGACTCGAACCAGTTCAGACCGGACGACAGAACCACCAGGTGGATCATCGCCGCGAGAAGGAACAGGAAGACACCCTGGGCCACGAACACGCGGCGGGGGTCGAAGATGAGCCAGATCTTGTAGAACTTAGCCATGTCTTACTCCCTCCTCAGAACCAGGGCGCCCAGATGTACGTGGCGAGATGAGCGACCAGGGCGACGGCCGAAAACAGCCAGAGCCCGCTCATATACACCGCGTGCAGCTCTTGCGCCTGCTCGTCGGTCAGACCCGTGAAGGACAGGTCAGAATTGTCAGCCATTAACTTTCCTCCGGAACGTTAGACTGATGCCGCGTTCCCCGCGGCCGGGCCCCGACAAGGCCTCATTGCCCTGCCGGCATTCCACCCGGCACGGATCACTCCGTTCCGGATGAATTCAGTCTCGGCTCCGGTCGTCACGCCGAGGTGTGCGTGGTCCCCCTCACCTGCCAGCCGGGTCTGAATCGGCTCTGTGCGGCGGGTCAGGGTCGAATTTGTCAGGCCGAGAAGATCATCGGCGTGATGATCCGCGCCTGGCTCCAGGCGCGCTTGATCGGTCCCTTGTCGGTCATGCTTCCCGTGCGGATCGCCGCGAGAGCCCAGGTCAGGGTCGCAAGCGGCAGCGTCGCGGCGAAGATGATCGCGAAGTAGATCATGAATTCCGTCTTCGGCGGCTTGTGCCGCGTGACGGGTGCATTCGAGGTGTAGTCCGTCATCTCACTCTCCCTCGTTGATGTCGAAACCCGTTGGCGCGAGGCGCCGAACGGTGTCCTTGGCCACGCGCTCGGCACCCTCTTCGAGCGCAGCCTTCTCGGCGGCGTCGCGCAGGGTCTTCGCGGCGGAAATGCGTGTCAGGATCGGGTGCTCGGCCACGATGCGGTCGAGAAGCGCCTGGGCGTCCGGATCCCATGGGAAGTCGCGGCGCAGCGTCGTGGGCGTCGCCTCGACACTGTCCATTTCGGAGCCCAGCGGCAGGATGTGGAACAGCGCGTCGAACAGGCCGTTGCACACCTCCTGAAGCATGTAGGTGGCGCCGGCGTAGCCCATGAAGGGCGTGCCGGTTGCGCGACGGATGGCGGCGCCGGGAAAGCTTGCCGGGATGAAGGTGGGCTTCGGCCCGTGTCCGGCCGACATCTCGGCGAGGTACATCTTCTCGTTGATCGACCCCATCAGCACCAGCGGGCGCTTCTGGCTGACCATGGCCCGGACCTGTTCGTTGTCGGTCTTCTTGCCGGCGACGCGGGCCACCGCGAAGGCGCAGGGAAGGCCGAGGTCGGTCTCGAGGAAATTGCGCACGCCACGTGCGTAGGTCTCATTGGCCACGATCCCGAAGGAGGCGGTCGCAAAGAAGTCCTGCGTGACCGAGCGCCAGAGGTCCCAGACCGGCTTGATCGTCGAGTGCTTTTCCTTCTCGATGAACGGCTCGGGATCGAGGCCCGTCAGCTCGCCCAGCATGCGAAGGAACTTCGTCGTGCTCTCCACGCCGATCGGCGCCTGCAGGTAGGGCTTGCCCAGAACCTCGCAGAGGCCACGGCCGAACTCGCGGTACATGCAGATGTTCACGTCCGCGTTCACGAGGTTCCGCATCTCGGCCAGGTGGGAGCCGAGCGGCATCACCATGTTGACCTCGCAGCCGATGCCTTCGACGAGGCGGCGGATCTCGTGCAGGTCCGAGGGCATGTTGAAGGTGCCGTACATCGGCCCGAGGATGTTGACGCGGGGGGCGGCCCCCTCCTCGCGCTTCTTCTCGGGCGGCATACGGCCCTTGGTCATGCCGAACTCGGTGAAGATCCAGGTCATGGCGCGGTCCGCGCTCTCCCACTGGTCCTCGTCGATGGTGCGCGGCAGGAAGCGCTGGATGTTCGTGCCCATGGGCGTGACACCGCCGCCGATCATCTCCGCGATGGAGCCGGTGACGACGACGGAGGGCAGCGCGGGGTCGAGCACGTCCCAGGCGCGCTTCATCGCGCCTTCGGTGCCGTCACGACCAAGCTCTTCCTCGGCGAGGCCCGTCACGACGATGGGCAACTCGTGCGGCGGAAGGCCGTCGGTGTAGTGCAGGACGGAGGTGACGGGCAGGTTCTCGCAGCCCACGGGTCCGTCGATGATGACCTGAAGGCCTTTCACCGCGGTGAAGGCATAGACCGAGCCCCAGTAGCCTCCGGCGCGATCGTGATCCTGGATCAGCATGTCACGCCCCCATTCGCTGCGACGCGGGCTTTTTCGGCCTTGTCGAGCTTCTTCTGGTGCGCGGCGCGGAAGTCCGGGCGCACGTTGGGCGACCCTTCCCAGATACCGGCGGTGTCGCCCTCGCCCACACCCTCGAAGAAGGCCTTCATGTGGGCCATGCGGTCCTTGTTGCCCATCGCGGCGTTGACCACCTGCTGCAGGCTGCCTGCACCCATCGGGCCCATCAGCGGACGGGCGGAAATGAGGTTGGTGAAGTAGAGGCTGGGGATGCCCAGCTCCTTGCCCTTCTGCACCACGGGCGTGGTGCCGATGGCGAGGTCCGGCTTGATCGCCTCCATCGCCGCGCAGTCGTCTTCCAGCGATGCCCGGAACTTGACCTTCACGCCGCGCGCCTCGAGCCACTCGACGTCCGGTGCGGACCATTTCGTCTTCGGGCAGGCCGTGCCGACATAGGGGATGTCGGCCCCGCTCTCGATCAACAGGCGTGCGACCAGAAGCTCCGAACCCTCGTAGCCCGAAAGCGTGATCGTGCCCTTGATCGGTGTCGCGGAAAGCGCGCCCTTGATGGCGGGAAGGAATGCGTTCTGGGCGGCCGCGACCTTGTCGGCGGCGACGCCATAGGCATCTCCGATGGCGGCGAGCCATGCGGCGGTTCCGTCGTGTCCGACGGGCGCTGAACCCACAATCGTGCGGCCGGCGGCCTCGAACTCACGAATTGCGGCGGTGTAGAAGGGGTGGATCGCGGCCACCACCTCGCTATCCAGCGCGGCATAGAGCTCGCGCCACTCACGGCAGGGAACGACCGGACCTGCCGCCAGACCGAGTGGCGCGAGCATCCCTCCGATTCCAAGAGGATCCGCAGGGAACATTTCGCCCAACAGCGTGACTGTCGGACGGTCTGATTTACCCGAGACAGGGGCCTGAACGGGACCGGCCTCCACCTCCTGTCGGGCATAGTTGAGCATCGCCCCGGCGAGGACATCCTTGGCCTCGGCATGGGTCGGCACTCCGAAGCCCGGGACGTCGATGCCGACGATCCGGACTCCATTGATCTCATCCGGCAGAAGCCGGAGAGGCACACCCGACGCCGTGGGAACGCAGAGATTGGTGACCACGATCGCGTCGTAACGCTGGGGGTCCGCCATCTCGTGAACGGCGTCGCGGATGTCTTCGAAGAGTTTCCCTGTCACCAGGGTCTCTGAATTGAACGGCACGTAGCCCACCGACCGGCGGGCGCCGTAGAAGTGGCTGACGAAGGTCAGGCCGTAGACGCAGCAGGCCGACCCGGACAGAACCGTGGCGACCCGGCGCATCCGGAGACCCACGCGGAGCGAACCGAACGCGGGACACATCGACTGCGGCTTGTCGTGGGGGCCTTGCGGGTAATCCTTCGCGTACTGGTCGAGGATCTCGGACTTGCCCGCGAGGCGCGCGGCCTTCTCCATCTCGGCGGCACCGGCATGGCATCCCATGCCGTCCCCGCCCGAAAGACCGGGCACGGCGGCGTCCGAACCCTCGGCCCGGGCTTCGCCCTGGATCACCTCGGCTTCTGCGGCTTCGTCGTATCTGATCTCTTCGGTCATTGTCTCAGGCCTCGTCGTAGATCACTTCGAGGGATTTCTTCGGCTTTGCGTCCTTGCCCCGCATGTCGGCGTCGGTGGCGGGTTCGAGCGTGATGCCGGCCCCTGTCTCCGAACCGTCGAACAGCTCGAGCAGCTGGTCCTGTGTCAGGGCCGTGGGACGCATCGGCGGCGCCACGGCGACGTTCTCGCCGAGCGCGGCGAACAGGGCGCCCCACTGGCTCTGGGCCGTGCCGACGATCTGGTAGTTCGCGGATTTCTTGCGCAGGTCGTCGTCCTGGGGGATCGACGCCAGCACCGGGATGTCGACCGCTTTGGCGAAGGCCTGCGCCTCGCCCGAGCCATCGTCCTTGTTGATGACGAGGCCGGCGACGCCGACGTTGCCGCCGAGCTTGCGGAAGTATTCGACCGCAGAGCAGACGTTGTTGGCGACGTAGAGCGATTGCAGGTCGTTCGACCCGACAAGGATCACCTTCTGCGCCATGTCGCGCGCGATCGGCAGGCCGAAGCCGCCACAGACCACGTCGCCGAGGAAGTCGAGCAGCACGTAGTCGAAGTCCCAGTCGTGGAAGCCCAGCTTCTCCAGCAGCTCGAAGCCGTGGATGATGCCGCGCCCGCCACAGCCGCGCCCGACCTCGGGGCCGCCAAGCTCCATCGCGAAGACGCCGCCGCGCTTGAAGCAGACGTCGCCGATCTTCACTTCCTCGCCCGCGAGTTTCTTCTGCGTCGAGGTTTCGATGATCGTCGGGCAGGCCTTGCCGCCGAACAGGAGGCTCGTCGTGTCCGACTTGGGATCGCAGCCGATCAGCAGCACGCGCTTGCCCTGCTCGGCCATCATGTGGCTGAGGTTGGCGAGCGTGAAGGATTTGCCGATGCCGCCCTTGCCGTAGATCGCGATGATCTGCGTCTTCTTGGTCGGCTCACCCTGCGGAACCTCGAGCGTCGGCTCATTGGCTTCTTCGCGGAGCTTGGCGTCGTAATCGCGCAGGTTCGGTACTTCGTCGAGGCTCATGCGGCGTTCTCCCAGTTCAGGATCATCTTCAGGCACGCCGGATCTTCGAACGCCGTCTGGTAGGCATTCGCGGCATCGGTCGCGGCGACCGTGTGCGAGACGAGATTGTCGAGGCTGAGCGCCCCGTGGTCGATGAGGTCGCGGGTGGCGACCAGGTCATCGCGGGTCCATTCGGCCGCGATTCGAAAACGGGCTTCGCGCATGAAGGCGGGCGGGAAGGCGAAGGACAGGGGCTCGGGATAGAACCCGGCCAGCACGACCTCACCACCCTTGGCGAGACGGCCGATCAGCGTGTCGAGAAGGCCCGCCACGCCGGACGCGTCGTAGATCGAACGGTAGTCGCGGCGTTCATCGGCGTCGGGGTGGATCACCTCGTAACCTTCCGCACCGGCCATCCGGTCGGGATTGATCTCCCACACGGTCGGGGCCTTGCCGCCGGCGGCGATGGTCAGCCGCGCAAGAAGCCGCCCGAAGACGCCATGGCCGACGATCAGGTCAGGAAGACTGGTGTTGATGCCGGCGATCGCATGGCGGCCAGTGGCGGCCAGCGCGAGAAGCGCGCCTTCTGCACCCATGGCCTTGTCGATCTTCACGACGCGTTCCGCCGGCGTGACCAGGCGGCTCGTCGCGCCGCCGAACAGGCCCTTGATCTCGCCGTAGCAGTTGGCGCCGGGCACGAAGACCATGTCGCCGGCACGGAAGGGCGTGCCGCTTCCGGCCTCCACCACTTCGCCGGCGGCCTCGTAGCCGGGGACCAGGGGATACCCCATGCCGGGGAAGGGCGGCATCTGGCCGGACCAGAACAGTTTCTCGGTACCGGTGGAAATGCCCGAATACCGGATGTCCACCACCAGATCTCCGGGCCCAGGATCGGGCAGATCGATCTGACCCAGACCCACTTTCCTTGGTGCTTCGAGAATGACGGATGTGCAGTTCACGGTTCAGGTCCAGTCGGTCGTCGGGACGGTCGTCAGAGAATCTGTACACTGCCCTTGCTTGAGTGTCAGTTTAACCTGACACTTTGATATGTCAATGTGAATGGACACGTCCGCTCATTTTCTTCACGGCTTCCGCGCGGTGACGAGACTGGTGATGAAGGGGCGCGCGGTCTTGACGGGCGTCGCGTCGGAAAATCCGGCTTCCTTCAGCATGGAAGCGATTTCTTCCGCGCTCCGGACGCGGCCTGTCCGCATGGCCATGCAATAGACCGCGAAATAGGCGTCGCCCGCGCGGTTGGGCGCATCGCCGCCCGACATCGGTTCAGCGACGATCACGCGTCCGCCATCCTTCAGCGACGCGTGCACCTTGGCCAGAAGCATCCGCACCGTTTCGTCGGAATGATCGTAGAGGACGCGCACGAGGCTGACCGCGTCGGCGCCCGTCGGCAGGGCATCGGTGCGGAAGCTTCCACCCGAGATCGTTGCGCGGTCGGACAGGCCATGCGCGTCGAAGCGCGACGCAGCCCCCTCGGCCACCACGGGCAGGTCGAAGAGATGCAGCTGAAGGTGCGGGAAAGCGAGGCCGGCGGCCGTCAGGAAGGCCCCCGTCCCGCCGCCGACGTCGAGAAGGCGCGACGTCCCGCGAAGATCGAGCGCGCGCAGCGCCTCTTCCGCGACGAGGGTCTGGCTCTGGGCCATGAGGTCCGAATAGGTCTGCGCGGTCTCGGCCGAAACCTCTCCGGTCGCACCGAAGACATAGGGCCAGAAGCCAGCAAGCTCGGTATCCGATCCGTCACCGAAGAACCCCTCGGCATCGGAAAGGTCCCGATACAGCACGTCATGATGGGCGATCATCTGCGGCAGACCCGGAATGCCCGGAAGCGCGGCGCCCAGACGGCCCAGCGCGTAGCGGCCATCGCGTTTGCGCTTCAGCAGGTCCAGCGCGGCGGCGGCCTGGCACAGGACGCGCATCCGCGCGGGCGGCAGGCCGGTCTCGAGCGACAATTCCTCGGGCCGTTTCGGACGGTTCGCCAGACGCGCGGGCAGGTCGAGCGCCACGAAGGTGCGCAGCACCTGGGAATGCACGAAACCGGCGACGAGATCGAACAGCGCCTCGCCATCCTTGCGCGCGATGCGGGCCGCGAAGGGCGTGCGCGCAGCGGCTTTCTGGAACGCGCGTGAACCGATCAGGGCTGTGCGCCAGGCATAAAGACGGTCGGCCAGCGAGGGCCGCATCCCGCCGCTTTCCTCGCTCACCGCCATGGCTCAGGCCGTCTGGTGCGCGGGAACGACAGGGGTCAGGCGCTCGGCGGTCTTTCGGACCATCTCGCAGAGCGCGGCTTCGCCGGGGCAGGACGGAATCGAGGCGATGGCACCGGAAAGAATATCCTCGAGCCGACGGATCGCGCCTTTCACGCCAAGTTGTGCCACGGCGTTGGGACGTCCGTTGATGGCGTCCTGTTGCGCCGGCTTACCGAGCGCGGCTTCGTCGTAAAGCGCGTCGCGCAGGTCGTCGGCGACCTGGAAGGCCTCGCCGATGCGGGCGCCGAGCTCGGTCCAGGCGTCAGGCTCTTCCCCCGCGGCGGCGGCGCCCATGCGTGTCGCGGCGGTGAAAAGCGCGCCCGTCTTGGCCCGGTGATAGGCGGAAAGGTCGATCTCCGCCTCGCTTTCCCAGCCCTGGCCGGCGCAGATGCCGCCGGGCATTCCGGTGGACTGGCCGAGGATGCGGATGAGCGCGATGGCGCGCTCCGGGTCATGGACCGCGGCGCGGGCAAGCACCTCGAAGGCCGCGACGATCAGCGTGTCGCCCGTCAGCAGCGCCAGCGGCTCGCCATAGGCGCGGTGCACCGTGGGTTTTCCGCGCCGGATGTCGGCGTTGTCGAAACAGGGCATGTCGTCGTGAACGAGGCTCGCGCAATGGATCAGCTCGATCGCGGTGGCCGCCGCATCCGAAAGTGCCGGGCGGTCGTCGCCGCAGGCCATGGCGACCGAAAGACAGATCGTGGGGCGAATCCGTGCGCCGCCGGGCGTCACCGCATACCCGAGCGCGGAGGCGAGTTTCGGCGGGGCCGCTCCGCCCTGCGCCGTCGCGATGGCGGAGGTCAGTGCGGAATCTATTCTGGATTTCAACGGCATGGTTCCCCCGGTCGAAAAAGGAATCTGTCCACCGCAACAGTGGCGTTGTAAATTAGACTGGACATGTCGGGGCGATCTGTCAACTATAACTGACACCTTGAAGGGCGCTTGCCGTGCCAGACCGGACAAAACCCGACACCTCGGGCGCACTGCGCCCCGCGCCTGCGCCTTCGCGGGCCGTCGTGATCGGCGCCGGGATCGGCGGATTGTCGGCCGCGCTGCGCCTCGCCCATGCGGGCCTTGCCGTCGAGGTCGTCGACATGGCCCCCGGCCCGGGCGGCAAGATGCGGACGCGGAACACCGTCGCCGGCCCCGCCGATATCGGCCCCACGGTGATGACGATGGCCCATGTCTTCGAAGATCTGTTCCGCGACGTGGGCGAGCGGCTTTGCGATCACGTGACCCTGCACGAGGACAGGGTTCTTGCCCGGCATTTCTGGCGCGACGGCTCCACCCTCGATCTGCATGCCGACCCCGAGGCCAGCGCGCAGGCCGTGCGCGACTTCGCCGGACCGAAGGGAGAGGCCGAGTTCCGCGCCTTCACCGCGAAGGCCCGCCGACTTTTCGAGGCGTTCGACGCCCCCGTTATGCGGGAGGCGCAGCCGAACCTCGGTGCCCTGACCGCACGGGTGCTGCGGCAGCCCTCCTTGATCCCCGCCATGGCGCCGGGCCTCAGCCTTGCGCGCAGCCTCTCGCTCCAGTTCACCGACCGGCGGCTGAGGCAGCTTTTCGGGCGATACGCCACCTATGTCGGCGGGTCTCCATATCTCAGCCCCGCGATCCTCGGGCTGATCTGGCATTCGGAGGCATCGGGGGTCTGGGCCGTCGAGGGCGGAATGCACACCCTTGCCCGCGCCGTGCACCGTCTGGCCGAGACCCGTGGCGCGCGGTTCCGCTTCGGGGCCGAGGCACGGCGCATCGAGACGCAAGACGGGGTCTGCAGCGCTGTGCATCTGGCCGACGGCACGCGGATCGCCTGCGATATCGTCGTCTTCAACGGCGATCCCAAGGCGCTGCGCGAAGGGCGGCTCGGCCCCGCGCCACAAGCCGCCGTTCCAGCACGAGGGGTGGAGCCCCGCAGCCTCTCGGCTTTCGTCTGGGGTTTCGCCGCCGAACCCAGGGGCGTGACGCTCGCCCATCACAACGTGTTCTTCTGCGACGATCCCCGCATCGAGTTCGGGGATATCGCGAAGGGTTCCATGCCGCGCGACGCGACGCTGTATGTCTGCGCGCAGGATCGCGGCGGGCCGACCCCGCCGGACGGCCCCGAACGCTTCGAGATCATCATGAACGGCCCACCGGGCCATGCCGCCACGGACGAGGACAGACGGACATGCCGGACACGCACCTTCGAGACCTTGGAGAAGATGGGGCTGGGTTTTTCACCGGTGCCGGATCTCACGCATCTGGCGACACCCGCGGATTTCGGCAGGGACTTTCCGGCGTCGGACGGTTCCCTCTACGGGCGGAGCCCGCATGGAATGATGGCGACCTTCCATCGGCCGACGGCGCGCACGACACTGGGCGGCCTCTACCTCTGCGGGGGCGGGACCCATCCGGGGGCGGGCATTCCCATGGCCTGCCTCTCCGGCAAGCACGCGGCCGAGGCGATCGTGAGCGACCTTGCTTCGACATCGACGTCCCCCCGGACGGCTACGCCTGGTGGTATGTCGACGGCATCTCGGACGATGGCGAGCGCGCCATCTCGATCATCGGTTTCATAGGCTCGGTCTTCTCGCCCTGGTACCGCTGGAGCGGACGCAGGAACCCCGCGAACCATTGCTGCCTGAACGTCGTCACCTACGGGCGCGGCGGGCGCTGGACCATGACGGACCGGGGGCAGGAGGCGCTGGGGCTTTCACGGGACAGGCTGCAGATCGGCCCTTCGGCGATGGTCTGGGACGGCGACCGCCTGGTGATCGAGATCGAGGAGATTTCGACGCCCCACGCCCAGCGCCTGACAGGCACGGTGACGGTGATCCCGGCCGCGCTGACCGAGGTGGAACTGCCGCTGACCGATGACGGCGGCCATGTCTGGCGGCCCTTCGCGCCCAAGGCGGACATCGTGGTGGAACTGAACCGCCCCGGCTGGACCTGGCGCGGCCACGGTTATTTCGACGCGAATTTCGGCATCCGCGCCCTGGAGGCGGATTTCGACTACTGGACCTGGGGTCGCTTTCCGCTCCGGGACGGGGCCGCCTGTTTCTACGACGCGACGCGACGCGACGGCACCGAGCTTTCGGTCGCGGTCGGTTTCGCAGAGGATGGCAGCATCCGGCCCATCGAGCAGCCGCCCAAGGCCCGGCTGAAACGCCCCGGCTGGATGGTTCGTCGCGAGACGCGGGCCGACGCAGGATACAGCCCCCGTCAGGTCAAGGCGATGCTGGACGCGCCGTTCTACAACCGCTCCGCCGTGATGACGAAGATCAACGGGGAAGAGACGGTCGGCGTCCACGAGGCGCTGGACCTCAACCGTTTCCGCGGCCCGTGGCTGATGCCGATGCTCGCCGTCCGGGTGCCGCGACGCCGGGGCTGGCCGGGGTGGCTCTGAGCTAGTCCGCCGCCGACAGGATGATCGGTTTGCCGTGCGGGGTCGCGCGCGCGGCGTCCTGCCAGCGCGCCGTCAGGGCCAGGACCTCGACGGCATCGGCTATGCCCTTCGCCTCGAGCAAGGCCACCAGCGCCTCGGACCAGATTTCCCAGTAATGATCCGCGCCCGCGCCCTGCACACGCGGGCCGAAGACCTCGGCCCATTCGGGCCACGAGAACCGCCCGGCCTCGTTCAACGCGACGGTCAGCGCGAAGAGCTGGGCCTGCCAAGGCTCCTCGAAGGGGGCTTCAGGCTTGTTCAAGGTAGGGCTCCCATGCGTCGATGCTGACGGAAAGGGTCGGGTCCGCGTCCTCGCCGAACAGCTCCACCGCATCGAACCGGACGGTATAGAGAGGGCATGGCCGCTCGCCTTCGAAATGCGCGTTCGTGTCGGGGTAGACATGGCTTCCGTGCAGCAGCGTGACCACGCCGACATGGCCGCGGGCGTAGCCGGGCAGGCGCGTGTGACCCTTCGGCTGGTGGTTGCGGGTGCGGACGCGGTCGCCCACGCGGAACCGGGGCGCGGGGCCGGGGCGCGCGGTCGGGCCGCCCTTCGCCAGAACGGCCGCAACTGCGTCCGGCTTCAGGCACCTGTCGACCCGCTGGCCCGGCGCCTGTGCCTGCCCCGCACGCAGCTCGTCCGCCGAGACCTCCCCTGCCCGCTCGAGCAGGATTTCCAGCGCGCGCAGCCAGATCTCGTAGTAGCTGGCGTTGTAGTAGATCGCAGGCGACAGGCTTTCGCGGGCGTGGCGCGAGGCGTCGATGTTCCAGTAGCCCAGCGCGCCCGCGGCCAGCGTGACGCCAAGCACCCTCTTTTCCCACTCGGCGTGGAATCGGACGCTCTCATCCTCGGGGATCACCGCACCGAAGCCGTGGCGGCCACCGATATCCTGCGGGCCGTTCACGCAGGCGCCCGCAGAAGATCGCAGCCGATCATGCTGTCCCGCGTCACCAGGTCCGCAAGCGCACCCGCGTCGAGGGCGTCGGTGCCCGGCGGCCGTTCGGGGATGACCAGATAGCGGATCTCGGCCGTGGAATCCCAGACATGGATGCGCGTCGTCTCGGGCAGCGTCACGCCGAATTCGGACAGGACGGCGCGGGGTTCGCGGACGGCCCGCGCGCGGTAATCGGGCGACTTGTACCAGGCCGGCGGCAGGCCCAGCACCGGCCACGGGTAGCAGGAGCAGAGCGTGCAGACGACGAGGTTGTGTTCGCCGGCCGAGTTGAACACGGCGACCATGTGCTCGCCCTGCCGCCCGACGAACCCCATCGAGGAAATGGCGGCCGTGGCGTCCTTCCTCAGCCAGTCCGCGAAGTCGGGATCGGTCCATGCGCGCGCCACGACGGCGGCGCCGTTCCGGGGGCCGACATCGTGCTCGTAGGTGTCGATGATCGCGTCGACGGCGGCGGGGTCCACCAGGCCCTTTCCGACGAGGATCGTTTCCAGCGCACGGACGCGCGCTGTCATCTCGTCCAACTCGTTGTCATGGTCGTGGTCGTGGTGGTCGTGCATCGTCAGGTCCCGCTTTTCCCCACTATCGGCCCAATGCCGCGTCTTTCCAAGCCGCGTCCCGCCAAACTTGCGGGAAAGGCCGGAGGCATCCATATAGGCCCGAACGACGGAGGCCCCATGGCAGACAACGATTTCCCCGGCTGGCACGGAACCACGATCATCGGCGTCAGGAAAGGCGGCGAGGTCGTCGTCGCGGGCGACGGGCAGGTGAGCCTCGGCCAGACCGTGATCAAGGGCACCGCCCGAAAGGTGCGCCGCCTTTCCCCGGGCGGGCATGACATCGTGGCGGGCTTCGCCGGATCCACCGCCGACGCCTTCGCCCTGCTTGAGCGGCTGGAGAAGAAGCTGGAGGCGACGCCGGGCCAGCTTCAGCGCGGCTGCGTCGAGCTTGCGAAGGACTGGCGGACCGACAAGTACCTGCAGAAGCTCGAAGCCATGCTGATCGTGACCGACGGGCAGGAGCTGTATGTCATCACCGGCGCCGGCGACGTTCTGGAACCCGAACACGGGATCGCCGCCATCGGCTCGGGCGGCAACTACGCGCTGGCCGCGGCGCGGGCGATGATCGACGGGCCTGAGGATGCCGAGACCATCGCGCGCAAGGCCATGGGCATCGCGGCGGACATCTGCGTCTACACCAACGGCAACCTGACGGTGGAGCGGATCGGCGGATGACGGGGATCACCCGCGACGACGTGCGCGCGGCGGTCGCCTCGGGCACCTTGAGCGAGGCACAGGCGGCCTCGCTCATCGTGTTGTCGGAGAAGCGCGCGGGGGTCCGTGCGCACCTGTCCGGACTCGATGAACCCTTCGAATTGTTCAAGGGGTTCAACGAGATCTTCATCGTCGTCGGCCTGACGATCCTCTATCTCGGCTATGCCGGGATCACCGGGATCACGGTGTTCGGCACGACCAGCGGCTATATCCTTGGAATGCTCTACGCGGTGATCGGCATGGGCGCCGTCGTCGCGCTGGCCCGTTACTTCACCCTGACGCGCCGCATGGTCGCGCCGTCCATCGCGCTGTCGATGGGGTTTGGCCTCCTGGCGTTTCAGTTCGGCCTTTCGGTTTCCGCCGCCCTCGACCTGAACACGCCCCAGTCGATGACGGCCGGCGCGGGCATGTCCGCCGCGCTCCTGTGCGTGTTCTATGCCATGTTCCGCGTTCCGTTCACCGTTGCGCTCATTGCCGTCTCGGTTTTCCTCACGGCTTTTGGCCTCGCCACGCTGGGCGGCACGTTTCCCGACGACATTCGCGACGTCTTCCTCCTCAGTGCGGGGGGACCCTTCGCCATCGTGACCATCGTGCTGGGATCCGTCTGCCTTGTCGTCGCGATGGCCTTCGACATGTCGGACCCGCATCGCGTGACCCGCCGGGCCGCTTCGGGCTTCTGGCTGCACGTCATCGCGGCGCCGGCGATCGTGAACACGATCGCGCTGACGCTTTTCGAGGCGAACACGATACCGGCGCTGACCCTTCTGGCGGCCTTCATCGCGTTGATGGCGGTCGTCGCGGTGGTGATCGACCGCAGGTCCTTCCTCGTCTCGGGCGTCGGTTACGTGGTGGCGCTGGCCGTCACCGTCGCGGAGGGGCAGGCCTTCTTCATCATCCTGATGCTCGGTGCGGGCCTTGTCCTGCTCGGCGCCCAGTGGGAGGCGCTGCGCCGCGTCGTCATGCGCCGCCTGCCCGCTTTTCCGGGCAAGGACCGTCTGCCGCCCTATGACCTTCTGACAAGGGAAACTTCAGCTTGACCGACCTCACCCCCCGCGAAATCGTCTCGGAGCTCGACCGCTTCATCATCGGGCAGAAGGACGCCAAGCGCGCCGTGGCCGTGGCGCTCAGGAACCGTTGGCGGCGCAAGCAGCTGGGCGACGACCTGCGCGAGGAGGTCTATCCGAAGAACATCCTGATGATCGGGCCGACCGGCGTGGGCAAGACCGAGATCAGCCGCCGCCTGGCGAAGCTTGCCAAGGCCCCTTTCATCAAGGTGGAGGCGACGAAATACACCGAGGTCGGCTATGTCGGCCGCGACGTCGAGCAGATCATCCGTGACCTCGTGGACGCGGCGCAGGTCATGGTCCGCGAGAACCTGCGTGAGGAGGTGAAGGCCAAGGCCCATTCCGCAGCCGAGGAGCGGGTGATCGAGGCGCTGGCGGGCGAAGGCGCGCGCGAACAGACGCGCGAGATGTTCCGCAAGAAGCTGCGCTCGGGCGAGCTCGACGACACGATCATCGAGCTGGAGGTGGCGGACAACTCCAACCCGATGCAGGGGTTCGAGATCCCCGGACAGCCCCCGGGGATGGGCGGCGGCATGATGAATCTCGGCGACATCTTCGGGAAGGCCTTCGGCCAGCGGAAGGTGAAGCGCCGGATGAGCGTCGCGGCCAGCTATGAGGTTCTGCTGCAGGAAGAAGCCGACAACCTTCTCGACCCCGAGATGGTCACGAAGGAGGCCGTGCGCGCGGTCGAGCAGAACGGCATCGTCTTCATCGACGAGATCGACAAGGTCGCGACCCGGCAGGACGTGCGCGGCGGCGACGTGAGCCGCGAGGGCGTGCAGCGCGATCTTCTTCCGCTGATCGAGGGAACGACGGTTTCGACGAAGCACGGGCCGGTCAAGACCGACCATATCCTGTTCATCGCGTCGGGCGCCTTCCATATCGCCAAGCCCTCGGACCTGCTGCCCGAACTTCAGGGTCGCCTGCCGATCCGCGTGAACCTCCGCGCGCTGACGGAAGAGGACTTCGTGCGCATCCTGACCGAGACGGACAACGCGCTGACCCTGCAATACACCGCGCTCATGGCGACCGAGGAGGTGACCGTCAGCTTCACGCAGGACGGGATCGCCGCGCTGGCCAAGATCGCGGCGGACGTGAACCAGTCGGTGGAGAATATCGGCGCGCGGCGGCTCTATACCGTGATGGAGCGCGTGTTCGAGGAACTCAGCTTCACCGCGCCCGACCGCACGGGCGAAACGGTCACGGTGGATGCGGATTTCGTGGAAAAGAACCTCGGTGAACTAACGAGGAGCGCGGACCTCAGCCGCTATGTACTTTAGCGCCGCCGCCTGAGGTAGACGTAGAACGCCCCCTCGCCGCCATGGCGCTGATGCGCCTCGGTGATGTCGAGCACCATCGCGCCGAGGGGAGGTGCCGTCAGCCAGTGGGGCACCTGCCGCCGCAACACGCCGCGCCGGACGGGAACGGGGCCATCGTCTTCGAAGCCGCCCCGCCCCTTCCCGGTGATGACGAGGACTAGCCGCAGACCCCTGTCCCAGGCACCCGAGACGAAACCGATCAGCGCCGGATGCGCATCCGAAAGTGTCATGCCGTGCAGGTCGATCCGCGCCTCGGGCTTCAGTTTGCCACGGACCATCTTGCGGTGCGTGTTGGCCTGCATCCGGGGCGGAGCGTGGTGGGGGCGCTCCGGCTGATTGCGCTGAACCGGCATCGCCGTCTCGCCGAGACGGAAGGGCTTCATCGGCGGAAGATCTTGTGACTCGGGTGTTTTCTCGGGCGGTGCCTTCGTGACCGAAGGCTTCGCCGGCTTGACCGCGCGATGCGGCTCGAGCGGGCGGGCGGTGCGTTTCACCCGGTCCCAGAGGTCGCGGTCCTCGGGGCTGAGACCTTTCTTGCGGCGTCCCATCCGCTCAGGCGTCCGGAACGGCCTGGTGCGCGCGCTCGATCGGCAGAAGAACGACCATTCGGCCCGGATCGCGGACCGTCCCCGCGGCCTCGCCCGCCGCATCGCCGAAGCCGAAGAAGATGTCGGCGCGCTGTGCCCCACGGATCGCGCCGCCGGTATCCTGCGCGATCATCAGGCGGTGCATCGGTGCGTCGCCGGCCTTCTCGATCCAGACCGGCGCGCCCAGCGGCGTGTAGGTCGGGTCGACGGCTATGGTCCGCAGCGGCGTGATGGACCGGTTCATCGCCCCAAGCGGTCCTGTTTCGGGGTCCGCGATATCGACTTCGCGAAAGAAGATGTACGAAGGATTGTGGTGCAGCAACTGCCGCCCCGCCATGGGGTTCCGGCGCACCCAGCTTGCGATGACCTGTGCCGAGACCTGGTGCGGGGCGTAGATGCCCCGGCGCACCATCTCCTGCCCGACAGACCGGTACGCGTGCCCGTTCCGTCCGCCATAGCCCACGCGGATCACGCTTCCGTCGGTCAGGCGTATGCGACCCGATCCCTGGATCTGGAGGAAGAACAACTCCACTGCGTCATCGACCCAGGCGATTTCGAGGCCTCGACCCTCCAGAACGCCTGTCGTCTCGATCTCGGCGCGACTGAGCCATTGCTGCCCTTCGCCAAGTTCGGGAGGGACACGGTAGACGGGATATCGGAACCGCGACGTCCTGGTGCGGGATCCGTCGAGTTCGGGCTCGAAATAACCCGTGAACAGCGCGGTCTGGTCGCCGCCGATCAGGACCGGACGAAAGAACAGCTCGAAGAAGGTGCGTGCGTCGGGCGCGGTCGCCGCGATCGCGCAGAGCCCCTGCCAGTCCGTCTCGTCAAGGTCGCCGCAGGTGTTGCGGAAAACGGACAGGGCCGCGGCGTGGTCGTCCGCGTCCCATCCGTCCAGATCGGCGAAATCGAGGAGTTGTGCGGAGGTCTCGGCCACGGCCTCAGTCAGGACAGGAGGCATGAAGGTCAGCGACAGCGACGCGAGCGCCGCGATGGCGAAGCTGCGCGCGCCCCGCATCGGTCATCCGTCGGTCGCCACCAGCACCCAGTTGGGATCGTCGCTACCCATGGTGCGGGCGAAGGTCCAGACGTCCCGCTGGCGCTTGATCTCGCTGGCGTCGCCCTCGACGATCTGTCCCTCCGCATTGCGGACGACGGACGTCAGTTCAGCGACGAATCGCACGGTGACCTCGGCCTCGTTCGTGGCGCGGTCGAAGGTCGCGTTCTGCAGGGCAAGTTCACGGATACCGACGAATTCCGCGTCGATGGACAGACCCTGCGCCTCGCGGTCGCGGATCACGCCTTCGAAGGTCTCCATGACATCATCGGCTAGGAACGTGCGCAGCGTGTCGACGTCACCACGCTCGAACGCCATCAGGATCATCTCGTATGCGCCGCGCGCACCTTGCAGGAACTCACGCACGTTGAAGCCGCGCTCGGCCATCTTCATGGCGGCAAGCGCCTTGGCAGCCTCGCTGTCGTTCTCGACATGGTCGGTGATGTCGTCATCCGGCCCGCCTTCGATCACCTCGAAGTCGCGGCGCGCGTCGGCGCGCGAGGGAACCGGCCGCACGGTCGGTTTCTCGAAGCCTTCGCGCGTGCCCAGCACGCTGCGCAGGCGAAGGATCAGGA
The DNA here is from genome assembly GCF_025515305.1 of Roseicyclus sediminis. GTDB lineage: Bacteria > Pseudomonadota > Alphaproteobacteria > Rhodobacterales > Rhodobacteraceae > Roseibacterium > Roseibacterium sediminis. Next base: position 156,581 of record NZ_JAOPHT010000003.1, on the reverse strand, counting down.
AGATCGCAATGCCTGCGAGGACAAGGAGCGACAGAAGGGATGAATTCATGCGCGGAACCTCGGGCGGGGAGGGAAGGACTTACATCGTCGGTTGTACGGGACATATGTAGGCGAGGGGACCCATCAAGTCCATGACCCCACGAACGCGACAAGAGGCGGCAGGGGCGCCCATCGTCGCGCAACACCGGAGCATCCGACCCATGTGGCTATTCCTAGCGTTCCTTCTCGTTCCGCTGATCGAGATCGCCCTCTTCATCCAGGTCGGCGGATTGATCGGTCTCTGGCCGACCCTGGCAATCGTCGTGGCAACGGCGGTGGCCGGCACGTTCCTTGTCCGCTCGCAGGGAAGCCAGACGCTGATGCGGCTCAGGCGGAGTTTCGAGGAACTGAACGACCCGACCGACCCCCTCGCACACGGCGCGATGATCCTGTTTTCGGGCGCCCTGCTTCTGACGCCCGGCTTTTTCACCGACGCCGTGGGCTTTGCGCTTCTGGTGCCGCCGGTGCGGGCCTTCCTGCTGCGGCGGCTGAAGGAACGGATCAACGTTCAGACGGTGACGAGCGGCAGCCCGCACTGGCGCGGGCCCGGGCCACAGACCGCGCGGGGCGACATCATCGAAGGCGAATACGAGGCCGAGACAGAGGAAACGCCGCCCCGGGACGGGCCTTCGGGCTGGACACGCCATTGAGGCCTTGAGCCGGGGCTGCTAGAGGAACCGCCGATGCACAACACGGAGAGAGAGATGTCCGATACCAACGGTGGCACCCAACCCGAAGCGGCGGGCGCTCAGCAGGGCACGCAGCCCGAGTTGCCGCGGATGCAGGTCCTGGGCCAGTTCATCCGCGACATGTCCTTCGAGAACGTGGCCGCGCAGAAGGCGATGCAGGCCAACGTTCAGCCCGACATCCAGGTCCAGGTCGCCCTCGACGCCCGCAAGCGCGAGGCCGAGGGGCAGTACGACATCATCATGAAGCTGAAGATCGAGAGCAAGACGAAGGGCGATGCGCCCGAGACGGTCTTCCTGCTCGAGCTGGAATACGGCGGTGTCTTCCGGGTGGAAAACGTTCCGGAACAGCAGCTTCACCCCTATCTTCTGATCGAGTGCCCTCGGATGCTGTTCCCCTGGGTGCGCCGGATCGTGGCCGACGTGACGCGGGACGGGGGCTTCCCGCCGCTCAATCTCGACCAGATCGATTTCCTCGCGCTCTACCGGCAGCAACTGGCCCAGCGCGTTGCGGCCAAGCCTGTCGCCGACGCCTAGTCGTAGCGCGTCCAGACGGCTTCGGCCCCAAGCTCTTCGACGAAGGCGGCGTGTGCCGCCTTCTCCGCTTCGGTAATGCGTGTCGGAAGGCGCTCGGGCCGGGGACGTGGGCGCCAGGCAGGTTCCGTGGACCCCGAAACGTTCCGGTGGTCGGCCACGCCCAACTGGAAATCGGGCTGCTTGCCGCCGATCAACTCCAGATAAACGTCAGCCAGGATCTCGGAGTCGAGCAGGGCGCCGTGCTTCTGGCGCATCGTATTGTCGATGCCGAAGCGCCGGCACAGCGCATCGAGGGACGCGGGCGATCCAGGGAAGCGACGCCGCGCGATGGCCAGCGTGTCGATGGCCCGGTCGGAGGGCAAGGTGGGCCGACCGGCCCATTCAAGCTCCGCGTTCAGGAAACGCATGTCGAAGCTTGCGTTGTGAATCACAAGCTTGGAATCCTCCAGGAATTCGATGAACTCGCCCACGATGGCAGAGAACAGCGGCTTGTCGGCGAGGAACGCATCGCTCAACCCGTGAACGTCGAAAGCCTCCTGCGGCATCGGGCGCTCGGGGTTCAGATACTGGTGATAGGTGCGCCCCGTCGGCACCTGATGCCAGAGTTCGACGGCCCCGATCTCGACGATCCGGTGGCCATCGAACGGGTCGAGGCCGGTGGTCTCGGTGTCCAGTACGATCTCACGCATCGCGCATCCTCTCTGCCCGGAGCCTTTCGACCAGTTCTTTCACGGCCGCGCGGGCGGTATCAAGGTCATCGGTAGGAATCACGAAATCGGCGCGCGCGCGTTTCTCCGCATCAGGCACCTGGCGCGACAGGAGACGCTCGAACGTCGCCTCGTCCATTCCCGGTCTTTCGAGAACACGGCGGCGCTGCGTGTCTGCATCCGTCGAGACGACCGCGACGCGATCCATGGCGGCCGCGCCCCCGGTTTCGAACAGGAGCGGGATGTCGAGCACGACGATCTCCGCGTCCCCGTTGGCCTCGAGAAAGGCGGCCCGGTCGGCGGCGACCAGCGGATGAACGATGGTCTCGATCCGCTTGAGAAGGCCTGGATCCTCGGCGATCGCCACGCGCAGGGCGGCCCGGTCCACTGCGCCGTCTTTCGTCACTACACCGCCGGTCAGGGTCGAAATCGGGCCGCCGGCAGGACCGCCGGCACCATAGATCCGATGCACCGCCTCGTCGGCGTCCCAAACGGGAATACCCAGATCCGCGAACATCGAAGCGGTGGTCGACTTTCCCATTCCGATGGAGCCGGTAAGGCCGAGAACCAGCGGTTTCACGACAGGACCGCCGCGCGCAATTCGTCATCGACCATGGGCGTATAGCTGAACCACCGCTCGAAACCGGGCACCGCCTGGTGGAGCAGCATCCCCAGCCCGTCCACCGTCTGGCATCCCTGCGCCTCCGCCTGTTCGAGGATCGTGGTGCGCAGAGGCGTATAGACGATGTCGGTCACGATGGTCGCCGGCGTCGCGCCCGAGAGATCCACGGAGAGCGGTGGCTGGCCCCGCATGCCGAGGGAGGTGGTGTTCACGATCAGGTTCGCCTCGCGCACGAGATCGGGGATCATCGTCCAGTCCTGCGGCGAGACCCGGGCGCCGAACTGCTCTTTCAGGCCATCGGCGCGGGAACGGGTGCGGTTGGCGACGTAGACGACCGGCGCGCCGTCGTTCAGCAGGGCCCAGACGATGGCCTTGGCGGCGCCGCCCGAGCCCAGGATGAGGGCAGGGCCCATCTTTGCCGTCCATCCGGGGATCGCCTGCCGGATATTGGCGAGAAACCCGCTGCCATCTGTATTGTCGGCCTGCATGCGACCTTGTGCCGTGAAGGTCAGCGTATTCGCCGCCCCGATAAGGGCGGCACGGTCCGTGACCGTATCGGCCAGCGACAGCACGTGTTCCTTGTGCGGGATGGTGACGTTCACACCGACAAAACCCATCATCGGCAGGACGCGCAGAACCTCGGCCAGGTCCGATTGCGCCACACGCATGGGGATGTAGTGCCCGCGCAATCCGTAGCGACGAAGCCAATGTCCGTGAAGCTTCGGGGACAGGCTGTGAGATACGGGATCGCCGATCACGCCGGCCAGCGGAATTTCCTTGGTCGCCATCAGTCGAGCCAGCCTCGCAATCTCAGGAAGGAACAGACCTCCAATAATGGAAGGCCGAGAACGGAAAACCAGTCCCCTTCGATGCGGGAGAACAGGCGCGCGCCGTATCCCTCGGCATGATAGGCGCCGACGGACCCCGATACATCCGGCCAGACCCTGTCGAGATAGGCCTCGATCTGCGCTTCGGACAAGGGATGCATCGTCAGCCGGACCTGACCGATCGCCCGCCAGATCGGCGCACCCTCATGGTAGATGACGGCCGAAGACAGAAGCATGTGGGTCTGGCCCTGAAGCAGGAGGAGCTGCGCCGCCGCGTCCTCACGGCTGGCGGGCTTGCCATGGACGCGGCCCTTGAGCGCAAGGACCTGGTCGGAGCCCAGCACCAGCGCATCGGGCCGCTTCTCCTGGCCCTTGCGCGCCTTGAACTCACCCAGCGCATCCGCGACGTCGCGCGGCGTCGCGCCCTCGGCCTCCATCGAGGCGCGGATCGCCTCCTCGTCGATTCGCACGGGCAGCGTTTCAAACGGAATCCCGGCGTTTTCGAGCATCTGCCGCCGCGTGACGGAGGCCGAGGCGAGGACAAGTGCGGGCACAAGATCACCTTTGTTCTGGGTCATCCTGTTGATAGGCGGCGGGCGCGGCTGTGAAAAGGCGTGTGGCATTCGTGCGGCTGGATTGGTGGCCACCGACTTTCGCGGGTTGTCCCGATTCAGCGATGAACTTGTCCCCGGGGAGTGTCAGGTCGCCTTGTACCTGGGGGAAAGCGGGTTTCACTCCTTTCCCCAATGTTCCTCCACAGGTTAACCCCACGATATTCTCGGTTAAAACTTTGTTTCAATTACATAAAAAAGGGATGTCGGGTTTATTCGCCGATGAGCCTGGAACCCACCCAACACTTGGGCAATCCTGTGAAAAAGGCGACCTGAACCCGGATTTCCCGGTTCTCAACGGTCCTACAAGACTCAAAAACCTTAAAGAAAACTCTTCCTTAAGGATGAACCGCCTGTGCACTGGGCCGGTTTCTTGACTTTTTGCAGAGAGGGCCTTAGCTGACCCCATGCCTGCCGTCCGGTGGAGCAGCCCAGCGAACATTACTGATGCACGTGACCCGAACAGGGGTCCGCCTGCCAATGGTGAATTCCATGACCGAAGAAACCCTGCGCCTCGCCGATCTCAAGGCCCAGTCGCCGAAAGACCTGCTGGCAATGGCCGAGGATCTCGAGATCGAGAACGCCTCGACCATGCGCAAGGGCGAGATGATGTTCGAGATCCTGCGCGAACGCGCGGACGAAGGCTGGGAAATCTCGGGCGATGGCGTGCTCGAGGTGCTCCAGGACGGTTTTGGGTTCCTGCGCAGCCCCGAGGCCAACTATCTGCCGGGTCCGGATGACATCTATGTCTCCCCGGAGATGATCCGCCAGCACTCGCTGCGGACAGGGGATACGGTTGAAGGGGTCATCGTCGCCCCGCGCGAAACGGAGCGCTACTTCGCGCTGACGAAGGTCTCGAAGATCAACTTCGAGGATCCCAACCGCGCAAAGCACAAGGTCGCCTTCGACAACCTCACCCCGCTCTATCCCGATGAGCGGCTGAAGATGGAAATCGAGGATCCGACGATCAAGGATCGTTCCGCGCGGATCATCGACCTCGTCGCGCCCATCGGCAAAGGGCAGCGTGCCTTGATCGTGGCGCCGCCCAGGACCGGCAAGACGGTTCTTCTTCAGAACATCGCCCATTCGATCGAGACCAATCACCCCGAGTGCTACCTGATCGTTCTCCTGATCGACGAACGGCCCGAGGAAGTCACGGACATGCAGCGTTCGGTGAAGGGAGAGGTCATTTCCTCCACCTTCGACGAACCTGCGACGCGGCACGTCGCCGTCTCGGAAATGGTGATCGAAAAGGCCAAGCGCCTTGTGGAACACAAGCGCGACGTCGTGATCCTGCTCGACTCGATCACGCGTCTTGGCCGTGCCTTCAACACCGTGGTGCCCAGCTCGGGCAAGGTTCTGACGGGCGGTGTGGACGCCAACGCGCTGCAGCGGCCGAAGCGCTTCTTCGGGGCTGCCCGAAACATCGAAGAAGGCGGATCGCTGACCATCATCGCCACGGCGCTGATCGACACCGGCAGCCGGATGGACGAGGTCATCTTCGAGGAATTCAAGGGCACGGGTAACTCCGAGCTCGTGCTGGACCGCAAGGTTGCGGACAAGCGCGTCTTCCCGGCGATGGACATCCTCAAGTCCGGCACCCGGAAGGAGGAGCTGCTTGTCGACAAGGGCGATCTGCAGAAGACCTTCGTTCTGCGCCGCATCCTGAACCCGATGGGCACGACGGATGCGATCGAGTTCCTGATCTCCAAGCTCAAGCAGACAAAGACGAATTCCGAGTTCTTCGACTCGATGAACACCTGACAGCCGGACGGGGCGGGGGATGGACACGATCTTTGCCCTGGCGACGGTCAGGGGTCGGTCCGGCGTCGCCATCGTCAGGATTTCCGGCCCGGAGGCCTTTGCCGTGGCCGAAGCCCTTTCCGGTTCCTTGCCGGATGTGGGCCGTCCCGGCCTGCGCACGATCCGGGACCGGGATGCCGGGATCATTGACGAAGCGCTCGTCCTGACGTTCCGGGCCCCGCGCAGCTTCACCGGCGAGGATATCGTCGAGCTCCACTTGCATGGCAGCCCCGCTGTGATTTCCGCGGTTGAGCGTTTGCTCGGCGAAACCGGCAAGGCACGGCCGGCCGAAGCCGGGGAATTCACCCGGCGCGCCCTGATGAACGACAAGCTCGACCTCGCTCAGGTGGAGGGGCTTGGCGATCTCCTGTCGGCAGAGACGGAAGCGCAGCGAAAGCAGGCCATGCGCCTGCTGCAGGGTCAGCTCGGCGCGAGGGCAACGGAATGGCGCGGACGTCTCCTGCGCGCCGCGGCCCTGATCGAGGCAACGATCGACTTCGCGGATGAGGAAGTGCCCGTCGATGTGTCGCCCGAAGTGGCGTCACTCCTGGTGGAAGTGGCGGATAGCCTGTCCCGAGAGATCGAAGGCAGCCGCGTGGCGGAGCGTGTCCGTGACGGGTTCGAGGTTGCGCTGCTTGGCGCACCGAACGCCGGAAAATCCACTCTTCTCAACTACATAGCGGGTCGGGATGTGGCGATCACGTCGGAGATTGCCGGTACGACGCGGGACATCCTCGAGGTGCGGCTCGACCTGCATGGAATCCCCGTCACGATGCTTGATACTGCGGGTCTCAGGGTGTCGCAGGACGCGATCGAGCGGATCGGTGTTGAACGGACGCGGACGCGTGCCGCCGATGCCGACCTCCGCATTTTCCTTCTCTCCGCTGGTGAGAGCCCGCCGGAGGAACTGCTCCAGGAAGGTGACATCGTCATTTCGGGCAAATCGGATCTTACGGGCGACGGGGTGTCGGGCAAGACGGGGGCGGGTGTCGACACGCTTCTGCACCGGGTCCATGATGTACTTTCAGATCGCATGCAGGGTATCGTGACTGCCACGCATCAACGGCACCGCGCTGCGATGATCGAGGCGACGCGGTCCCTGTCGGTCGCCACGGACTTGCTGGAGCAGATGTCCGAGACGCCGGAACTTGCCGCGGAACATGTGCGCGATGCGATGCGCGCGCTTGACTCGTTGACGGGTCGCATCGATGTAGAGGCCATCCTCGGAGAGATCTTCGCGTCCTTCTGCATCGGGAAGTAGGAGTGTTTCACGTGAAACATGACCAGTTCGACGTCGTCGTCATCGGTGGCGGCCATGCCGGCGTGGAGGCCGCTGCTGCCGCTGCCCGCGCGGGCGCTGTTACCGCGCTCGTGTCATTGTCCTGGGACGGGATTGGCGTCATGTCCTGCAACCCGGCTATCGGAGGCCTCGGGAAGGGCCACCTTGTCCGAGAGATCGATGCGCTGGGCGGGGTGATGGGTTTTGCGGCCGACCGTTCCGGGATCCAGTTCCGCCTTTTGAACCGGCGAAAGGGGCCGGCAGTGCGCGGTCCCCGCACGCAGTCGGACCGCAAGCTCTACAAGGCCGCGATCCACGAGGCCGTCCGCGGGCAGCAAGGTCTCACCGTCATCGAGGGTGAAGTCGCCGATCTGTTGACCGACGGAGGGCAGATCACGGGTGTGGCGTTAGCCGATGGGTCCACCATTCCGGCGCGGGCCGTCGTGTTGACGACGGGGACCTTTCTGCGCGGTGTCATTCATATCGGCGATGTGTCCCGTCCCGGCGGGCGCATGGGAGACAAGCCTTCGATACGTCTGGCAGAGCGGCTGGAGGATCTGGGCCTGCCGATGGGGCGCCTGAAAACAGGCACGCCTCCGCGCCTTGATCGTGGAAGCATCGATTGGGACGGTCTCGAGATGCAGCCGGCCGATGACGAGCCGGCGATGTTCTCGTTTCTCTCGAGCGGCCCCCATGTGCGCCAGATCGCCTGCGGGATCGTTCACACCAACGAGGAAACGCACGACATCATCGCCCGCAACCTGTCACGGTCCGCGATGTATGGCGGCCATATCCAGGGGGTCGGGCCCAGGTATTGCCCGTCGATCGAGGACAAGGTCGTCCGGTTTGCCGACAAATCTTCGCACCAGGTCTTTCTCGAACCCGAAGGCCTCGATAGCGAGGTCGTCTATCCCAACGGGATTTCGACGTCGCTGCCCGCCGAGGTGCAGGAGGCTTATGTCCGTTCCATCAAGGGGCTGGAACGGGCGGAGATCCTGCAACCGGGCTATGCCATCGAATACGACTACGTCGACCCGCGGAGCCTCGACGACACCCTGCAACTCAAGGCGTTGCCGGGCCTTTTCCTCGCCGGCCAGATCAACGGCACGACCGGCTACGAGGAGGCGGCCGCCCAGGGTCTGGTTGCGGGCCTGAACGCGGCGCGTCAGGTCATGGGGCTGGACCAGGCGCGTTTTGCGCGGGACGAAGCCTATATCGGCGTGCTCGTGGACGACCTTGTGACCAGGGGCGTGTCGGAACCCTACAGAATGTTCACCTCGCGCGCGGAGTATCGACTGTCGCTGCGCTCTGACAACGCCGACCAACGGCTGATGCCGAAGGCTCGCGCCTGGGGTATCCTCGATGATGCCCGCGCCTCCGGCTTTGATCGCAGGATGGAATTGCTGGAACAGGGGCGTGTCGCACTGGCCGGGCTTTCCCTCACGCCGACGGAGGCGCGAAAGCATGGGTTGCCGGTAAACCACGACGGTCAGCGGCGCGATGGCATGATGCTCCTGGCATTTCCGGATATCGGCATTGCAGATCTTGCGCCGCTCGCACCCGGACTGGGAGATCTGCCTGAGCCCATCCTTGAGCAGCTGGAGATCGAGGCGCTCTATGCGACCTATGTGGAACGTCAGTCCCGCGATGCCGAGGCCATGCGCCGCGATGAGGGGCAGGAGATCCCGAGCGGCCTGGACTATGACACGTTAACGGGTCTTTCGACGGAGCTGCGCGGGAAGCTGTCGCGAATCCGTCCTCGAACTCTGGGGCAGGCCGGTCGCATCGACGGGATGACGCCGGCAGCGCTGGCGTTGATCCTGACGCGGATCAAGCAGGACAGGCGGCGTTCCGCGTGACGGAGGCGGAAGCGCGAGCGCGTATCGGCGCCGATGTTTCACGTGAAACACTGGAGCGGCTGGACCTCTACCATGCGCTCCTTCTGAAGTGGCAGAAAACGGTGAACCTGGTCGCGCGCACCACGGTCTCGGAGGCCTGGAGCCGCCACTTTCTCGATTCCGTTCAGGTGTTCGCCGCAGCACCCGTGCACAGCGGTCCCTGGCTGGACATCGGAAGCGGCGGAGGTTTCCCCGGCCTTGTCTGCGCCATCGTCGCGCATGAGAAGGCGCCCGATCTGACCTTCTCGCTGGTCGATAGCGACGTCAGAAAATGCAGCTTCCTCAGGGAGGTGGCGCGCCAGACCGGTGTTTCCGTCACTGTTACGACGGCCCGTGTGGAGGTCTTGCCGCCCCAGAATGCCGCCATCATCTCCGCCCGTGCGCTTGCCCCTTTGCCGCAGCTGCTGGACTGGGCCGCGCCGCATCTGGGTCCAGGGGGCACCTGCCTGTTCCAAAAGGGCGCGAACCACGGCGAGGAGCTTGAATCCGCCGCCGCCCACTGGCAGATGGAGGTGGAGATCCTGCCGTCCGTGACGGCCCGCGACTCCGTCATTCTCCGCATCCGGAACCTCGCCCATGCCGCATAGCAGCCCCCGAATCCTCGCCGTGACGAACCAGAAGGGGGGCGTTGGCAAGACGACGACCGCCATCAACCTCGGCGCGGCGCTGGCTCGGATGAAGAAGCGCGTCCTGATCGTGGATCTCGATCCGCAGGGTAACGCGTCCACGGGCCTCGGGATCGTTCCGTCGGATCGGATGTTCACGACCTACGACCTGCTCGTGGACGAAGTTCCGCTGCGCAAGGTGGTGCTTCCGACGCAGGTCGACGGCCTGTTCATCGCCCCCGCCACCACGGACCTGAGCTCCACCGACGTCGATCTCGTCAACCATGGCAATCGCACCGGACTGCTGCGCGCCGCGCTTCGCGGAACGGGCGAAAGCCCTTACGACATCATCCTGATCGACTGTCCGCCGTCGCTCAGCCTGCTGACGGTCAACGCGCTTGTCGCGGCCGACTCGGCGCTTGTGCCCTTGCAGACCGAGTTCTTCGCGCTGGAAGGCCTGTCGCAACTCCTGCTGACGGTGCGGGAGGTCCGCGATTCCGCGAACCCCGACCTGCGGATCGAGGGCGTCGTCCTGACCATGTACGATCAGCGCAACAACCTGTGCCGCCAGGTGGAGGAGGATGCGCGCGAGACCCTGGGTGATCTCGTCTACCAGACGCGCATTCCGCGAAACGTCCGCGTGAGCGAGGCGCCGTCCTATGCGCTTCCGGTGATCGACTACGACCCCGGTTCCAAGGGGAGCGAGGCCTACCTCGACCTCGCGCAGGAATTCCTTGAACGCAACAAGGTGAAGGAGCGGGTGTAATGGCGCAGAATCGCAAGGGACTGGGCCGGGGTCTCTCGGCGCTGATGGCCGACATGCAGCCTGCGGAGGCGCCTGTACGCGAGGCCGCTCCCCAGCGCGGTGAACGCATGGTTCCGGTGGAGCGCATCGTCCCCAATCCGAACCAGCCGCGCCGCACCTTCGCCGAAGACGCCCTGGATGAGCTCGCGGCGTCGATTCGCGAAAAGGGCGTGATCCAGCCCCTCATCGTGCGGCCCGATCCAGGCGGGTCCGAGACATTGCAGATCGTCGCCGGGGAACGCCGCTGGCGCGCGGCACAGCGGGCGCAGGTGCACGAGGTGCCCGTGATCGTGCGGAACTTCGACGATACAGAGGTTCTCGAAGTCGCGATCATCGAGAACATTCAGCGCGCCGACCTGAACCCGGTGGAAGAAGCGCAGGGTTATCGCCAGCTCATGGACCGCTTCGGCCATACGCAGGAGCAGCTGGCAACCGCCATGGGCAAGAGCCGGAGCCACATCGCCAACCTCATGCGGCTTCTCGGCCTGCCCGAGGATGTGCTGGAAATGCTGCGCGATGGCCGCCTGTCCGCCGGACATGCGCGGGCTCTGATCACGACGGATGATCCCTCGGGTCTGGCGCGTCAGGCAGTGGCACGCGGTCTCTCGGTGCGGGAGGTCGAGAAGCTCGCAAAATCGGGCGGCGGCGGCCGGAAGGGCGGCGGCACGAAGACGGGTGGCGAGAAGGATGCGGACACCCGTGCCCTTGAGGGCGATCTGTCGGCGGCGCTGGGGATGTCGGTTTCAATCGAACATGACCAGTCGCACGGAAACGGCAAATTGATAATAAAATACAAGGACTTGGGTGCTCTTGACGACCTGATCCGGCTGCTGAACCGCGCCTGATCAGGCCAGAAGCTCCCGCAGGATCGCGTTGAGGACGGGCCGTCCCGCGCGCGTGGTTCTGAGATACGTCCCGTCCCGCTCGACAAGGCCGAGGTCCTCGAGGCCCTTAATCCCGGCAAGCGGAAACTCGTCGCCGAGCAGCGTGGCGAGAGGCGAAAGATCGACGCCTTCCGCGAGGCGCAGACCCATCATCAGGTATTCCTCGCCACGTTCTCTCGGGCTCATCGCCGTCCGTTCGGTCTCGCCCGTTCCGTCCGTTTCCACCCGTGTCAGCCAACCCGCCGGCGACAGGGCCGTCGCCGTGGCCCAGCGCGTGCCGTCCAGCGTCAGCCGCCCATGCGCGCCCGGGCCGATGCCGCCCCAGTCGCCGCTCTGCCAGTAGATCAGGTTGTGCCGCGATTGCGCCCCGTCGTGGGCGTGGTTCGAGACTTCGTAGGCAGGCAGCCCGGCGGCACCGCACAGGTCCTGCGTGATCTCGTACATGTCGGCGCCGGCGTCCTCGTCCGGCAGGCCGCGCAACAGGCCCCGGTCGAAACGGTCGCCAAAGGCCGTGCCGGGTTCGATCGTCAGCTGGTACAGCGACAGGTGATCTGCGGCCATGGACAGCGCTTGGGCCAGTTCGCGGCGCCAGTCCTCGGGCGTCTGGTCCTGGCGGGCGTAGATCAGGTCGAAACTGACACGCGGAAACGTCTCGCGCGCCAGGTCGAAGGCGGCTCGGGCCTCCGTCGCCGAATGAAGGCGGCCAAGGCGTTTCAGGTCGGTGTCGTTCAACGCCTGAACCCCCACCGACACGCGGTTCACCCCGGCTTCGCGAAAGCCGCGGAAGCGTCCCGCCTCGGTGGAGGTCGGGTTCGCCTCGAGCGTGATCTCCACGTCGTTGGCCCAGGGCCACGCCGCGCGCGCAGCGTCCAGCACCGCGGCGACTGTATCGGGCGACATCAGCGAGGGCGTGCCTCCACCGAAGAAGATGCTGCGCAGCGTCCGAGGACCTGTTTCGGAAGAAAGTCTATCTATTTCAGACAGATAGGCACGAAGCCAGCGATCATGGTCGATGCTGGCCGCGACGTGGCTGTTGAAGTCGCAGTAGGGACATTTCGCCTGGCAGAAGGGCCAGTGGATGTAGAGACCGAAGTCCCCCGGCGTCTCAGCCATCGCCAAAGATCTTCACCAGCTTGGCGAAGGCGTCGGCGCGATGACTGATGCGGTTCTTCTCCCAGCGATCCATCTCGCCGAAGGTCAGACCCGAGCCGTCGGGCTGGAAGATCGGGTCGTAGCCATGCCCCTGGTCGCCGCGCATCGGCCAGACGATGCGGCCGTCCATCATGCCGGGGAAGACCTCGTCATGCCCGTCCGGCCAGGCGAGGACCAGCGTGCAGCAGAACCGCGCGGTCCGCGGCTCGGGCGCGTTCAAGGCTTCGAGTTCATCATGCGCGCGCTGCATCGCCATCACGAAGTCCCGGCCGGTCGGCGTCTCGGCCCAGTCGGCGGTGTAGACGCCTGGCGCGCCACCAAGCGCATCGATCTCAAGCCCGGAATCGTCGGCGAGCGCGGGCAGGCCCGTGGCCTTTGCGGCGGCATGTGCCTTGATCCGCGCGTTTTCGACGAAGGTGGTGCCGGTTTCCTCCGGCTCGGGCAGGCCATGCTCCTTCGCGGAGGTCACGGAGATGCCGAAAGGCTCCAGCAGGTGCGCGATTTCCTCCAGCTTGCCCTGGTTGTGCGTCGCGACCAGAAGGGTATCGCCGGTGAAACGCCGCATGTCAGGCGACGGCCTTCGCCTGCGCGGCGACCAGGGCGTCTACCCCCTGAAGGGCGAGCGCATACATCTCGTCGAACTGCTCCCGGCTGAAGGCGGCGCCCTCGGCGCTGGCCTGAACCTCGATCAGCGCGCCCTTGCCCGTCATGACGAAATTGCTGTCCGTGCCCGCCTCGCTGTCTTCGGCATAGTCGAGGTCGAGGACGGGTTGACCGGCATAGATCCCGCAGGACACGGCCGCGACATGGTCGAGGATCGGGTCCGAGGAAATATCGCCTGCCTTCAGAAGCTTGTTGACCGCCAGCCGAAGTGCGACCCAACCTCCGGTGATCGCGGCACAGCGCGTGCCGCCATCGGCCTGGATCACGTCGCAGTCGACGGTGATCTGCCGCTCGCCCAGTGCCGAGCGATCTATGCCCGCGCGCAGCGACCGGCCGATCAGGCGCTGGATCTCCTGCGTCCGGCCCGATTGCTTGCCCGACGCCGCCTCGCGCCGCATCCGCGTGTGGGTCGCGCGGGGCAGCATCCCGTATTCCGCCGTCACCCAGCCGAGCCCGGTGTTCTTCAGAAACGGCGGCACCCTTTCCTCCAGGCTCGCCGTGCACAGCACCCGCGTGTCGCCGCAGCTTATGATGCAGGAACCCTCGGCGTGTTTCGTGGCGCCGGTCTCGATGGAAATCTCGCGGATTTCGTCTAGGTTTCGGCCGGAAGGACGCATAAAACTCTCCTGGTTGTCCGGGGGAGGCCCCGGGGCACGCATAGTCCGCATGGGCTTGGACCCGCAAGCCCGAAAGGCCTTGCAAGCCCGCGCGCAGCGCACACATGTTCATCGGAGATGACAGAACAGGGCCGCATACTGGATGAGCTGAACGACCGGTCCCGGGAAGTGTTCCGGCGGGTGGTCGAAGGCTATCTCGAGACCGGGTCTCCCGTGGGGTCGCGGACCCTGACTCGCACCCTGTCGGAAAGCGTCTCGGCGGCGACGGTCCGCAACGTGATGCAGGACCTCGAATTCCTCGGTCTCCTCGGAAGTCCTCATGTCTCGGCGGGACGGGTGCCGACGCAACTCGGTCTGCGCCTGTTCGTCGACGGTTTCCTCGAGATGGGCGACCTCGCCGAGGAAGACCGGCACGCCCTCGACGACACCCTCGATTCGAACTCCGCCGATATCCAGGGCGTGCTCGATCGCGTCGGCGCCGCGCTGTCGGCGGCGACGCGGGGCGCAAGCCTGGTCCTTGCCCCCAAGCACGAGGCTCCGATCCAGCACATCGACTTCGTCTCGCTTTCGCCGCAACAGGCGCTTGTCGTGCTGGTCTTCGCCGATGGCCACGTTGAGAACCGCCTGTTCGTCCCGCCCGAAGGCACGACGCCCAGCGCGATGCGGGAGGCCGCGAATTTCCTCAACGCCCGGCTTGCGGGGCAGACGGTGTCCTCGCTTCGCGGGGTCATGGCGAAAGAGATCGAGACCCGCCGCCGCGAGATCGACCAACTGGCCAGCTCGCTCATCGATAGCGGGCTTGCCGTCTGGGACAATGCCGGTCAGCCGACGGAGCGGCTCATCGTGCGCGGACGCTCGAACCTTCTGGGAACGGGCGCGGACGAGGGAGAGATCGACCGCATCAGGCAGCTCTTTGACGACCTCGAGCGCAAGCGCGACATCGCCGAATTCCTCGAACTGACCGAGGCCGGCGACGGCGTGCGCATTTTCATAGGCTCGGAGAACAAGTTGTTCTCACTTTCGGGTTCCAGTCTCGTGGTCTCTCCATATATGAACGCTGACCGGAAGATCGTGGGCGCAGTGGGCGTGATCGGACCCACGCGGCTGAACTACGGTCGCATCGTTCCGATCGTGGACTACACGGCACAGTTGGTCGGGCGCATGATCTCCGACCGATCGTAAGAGGGTAAGATGGCAGAGCCGAAGAAAGACGAGATCGCAGAAGAGCAGGAGATGATGGACGCAGCGGATGACGGCGCGCCCGATCCGCTGATCGAGCTCGATCTCCTGCGGGCCGAGCGGGACGAACTGCGCGACCGGATGCTGCGCGCGCTCGCCGATGCCGAGAACAGCCGCAAGCGCGCCGAACGTGACCGCCGCGAGGCCGAGCATTACGGCGGCTCGCGGCTCGCCCGTGATCTTCTGCCGGTCTACGACAACCTGCGCCGCGCGCTCGACGCCGCCGGCGAGGAAAGCCGTGCCGCCGCCGGCCCCGTGATCGAGGGCGTGGAGCTGACCCTTCGGGAGCTTCTGTCGGTCTTCGGAAAGCACGGGATGACGCCCGTCGCGCCCGAGGTCGGCGAGGCGTTCGACCCGCAGCTGCACCAGGCGATGTTCGAGGCCCCCGTGCCCGGCACCAAGGCCGGCGATATCATCCAGGTGATGGCCGAGGGCTTCCTTCTGCACGACAGGCTCTTGCGGCCGGCGCAGGTGGGCGTGTCCTCCACGCCCGGCAGCTGATCACTCGCCCAGAAGGCCCTTCAGGGTATAGACGAGGTCCAACGCCTCGCGCGGGCTGAGCGCGTCGGGGTGGATGTCTTTCAGGCGCTCTTCAACCGGCGAAGGGCCCTTCGGGGCGCCGGGCGCGGCCTGTGGTTTCACGGAAAACAGGGGCAGGTCGTCGATCAGCATCGTTCGCTCGGGGCCTTCGCGCTCTCCCTTTTCCAGCGCTTCGAGAACGGTCTGCGCGCGTTCGACCACCGAGGCAGGCAAACCGGCGAGTTTCGCCACCTGAACGCCATAGGACCTGTCGGCGGCACCGGGCCGGACCTCGTGGAGGAAGATCACCTCTCCCTCCCATTCCTTGACGGCCATCGTCGCGTTCGTCAGCCCCGGAAGCTTCTCCGACAGGGCCGTCAGCTCGTGGTAATGCGTGGCGAAAAGCGCGCGGCAGCGGTTGACCTCGTGCAGGTGCTCGACCGTTGCCCAGGCAATGGACAGTCCGTCATATGTGGCGGTGCCGCGTCCGATCTCGTCGAGGATCACAAGCGCGCGTTCGTCCGCCTGGTTCAGGATCGCGGCGGTCTCGACCATCTCGACCATGAAGGTCGACCGTCCGCGCGCAAGATCGTCCGAGGCACCCACGCGTGAAAAGACCTGCGAAACGAGGCCGATCTCCGCCCGCTCGGCGGGAACGAAGCTTCCCATCTGTGCGAGAATGGCGATCAGCGCGTTCTGCCGGAGCCATGTGGACTTGCCCGCCATGTTCGGTCCGGTCAGGAGCGTGATGGCGGCGGCGGGGTCTTCCGGCGACAGGGCGCAGTCGTTGGCGACGAAAGGCGCGCCGGACTTCCGAAGCGCCGCCTCCACGACGGGGTGGCGCCCGGCCTCGATGGTAAAACGCCGGTCGTCATGCATCTCGGGGCGGCACCAGTCGCCTTCGCGCGCCCGTGCCGCGAGCGACGCATGGAGGTCGAGTTCCGCCAGCGCGGCGGCGGCGCGCCCGATGCGATCGTGCTCGGCCAGAACGGCATCGCGCAGGGACCGGAACAGCGCCGTCTCGATCTCGAGCGCGCGGTTGCCTGCGTTCAGGATGCGGGTTTCCAGCTCCGACAGGTCCAGCGTGGTGAAACGCACGGCGTTCGCGGTGGTCTGACGATGGATGAAGCGCTCCGACAGCGGCGGCGACAGCATCTTCTGCGCATGGGTCGCCGTGGTCTCGATGAAGTAGCCGAGCACGTTGTTGTGCTTGATCTTGAGCGACTGGACACCGGTTTCGGCGATGTAATCCGCCTGCATCCCGGCGATCACGCCGCGGCCCTCGTCGCGCAGCTTGCGCGCCGCATCCAGGTCGGCGTCATGTCCGGGCGCGATGAAACCGCCGTCGCGCACCTGCAAGGGCGGTTCGGCGACCAGCGCGGCGTCCAGCATGTCGGCAAGGTCGTCATGCCCTTCGAGACCCTCCCGCGCCTCTGCCAGCGTCGGCGGCAGATCCAGTTGCGAGAGCCGTTCGCCGATCCCGCCGGCCTGGGCCAGCCCATCGCGCAGCGCCGCGAGGTCGCGCGGCCCACCCCGGTCGAGCGCGAGACGCGACAGGGCGCGTTCGATGTCCGGACATTGGCGAAGGCGCTGTCTCAGATCGTCCCTGACCGGCGTGTCAGAGACGAAAAAGCCCACCGCGTCGTGGCGGCCGCGGATCTCGGAGAGGTCCGTGGCCGGGCCCGACAGCCGCCGTTCAAGCAGCCGCGCGCCACCGGCCGTCACGGTCCGGTCCAGCACCGCCAGAAGGCTGCCATTCCGTGTGCCGGTCAGGCTCCGCGTCAGTTCGAGGTTCCGCCGTGTCGCCACGTCGATCTGCAGAAGACGCGACGCGGCCTGCTGCCTCGGAGGACGAAGAAGCGGCAGAGTGCCCTTCTGGGTGAGCTCGAGGTAATCTACCAACGCGCCCAGCGCCGAAACCTCCGCCCGCGAGAAGGCGCCGAACGCGTCGAGCGAGGCGACCTCGAAGACCCGCGCCAGCCGCTTGTCGGCGGAGGTTGAATCGAAGCTTCCCGGTCCGAGCGGAGTGACGGCGGCGCCGGTTTCGGCGACGGCGTCCTGCCTTCCGATCTCCATATCGGCCTGTACCAGGACCTCGCGCACCGAAAGCCGCACGAGTTCAGGCCCCAGACGGACAGGCGGACAGGGCATGACGTGGAGATCGCCGGTCGAGATATCGGTCCAGGCCAGCGCACCCTCGCCGCGCACCTCGGCGAATGCGGCGAGGTAGTTGTGGGTGCGCGCGTCCAGCAGCGTGTCCTCGGTCAGCGTGCCGGGGGTGACGAGCCGCACAACGTCGCGCCGGACGACTGACTTCGACCCGCGCTTCTTCGCCTCGGCGGGGTCCTCCATCTGCTCGCAGACGGCCACGCGAAACCCCTTGCGGATCAGAGTCAGAAGGTAGTTCTCGGCGGCGTGGACAGGCACGCCGCACATCGGGATGTCCTCGTCCAGATGCTTGCCGCGCTTGGTCAGCGCGATGTCGAGCGCCTCCGCCGCCGCCACGGCGTCGTCGAAGAACATCTCGTAGAAATCGCCCATGCGGTAGAACAGGAGAGCGTCGGCATACTGCGCCTTGATCTCCAGGTACTGCGCCATCATCGGCGTCACATGCGCGTTCATGGCATTCCCCCCGCGCGGGCCCCTCATCGCGCGTCCAAGGCTACAAGGGGCACCCGGCGGATTGAAGGGTCAATCCACCGGGGTCCGGGATCGGGTCGGGATCAGTTGGCGAGGTCGTCCCAGAATTTCCGCACCTTGTCGAAGAAGCCGCTGGCGTCGGGATTGTTCGACTTGGCGCAGCTTTCCTCGAACTGGCGGAGAAGGGCCTTCTGCTCGGCGTTGAGGCTGACGGGGGTCTCGACGGCAAGTTCGATGTACATGTCACCCATGCCGGTGCCGCGAAGCGCCGGCATCCCCTTGCCCCGAAGCCGCATCTGCCGCCCCGATTGAGAGCCCTCGGGCACCTTCACGCGGGACCGGCCGCCATCGATCGTGGGCACCTCGACCTCGCCGCCGAGGGCGGCGCGCGTCATCGGCACCGGAACCCGGCAATAGAGGTCCATGCCGTCACGCTGGAACAGCGCATGGTCGGCCACCTCGATGAAGATATAGAGATCCCCCGAAGGCCCGCCGCGCAGACCCGCTTCGCCCTCACCCGAAAGACGGATTCGCGTGCCGGTCTCGACACCTGCCGGAATGTTGACGTTCAGCGCGCGGTCCTTCTGCACGCGGCCTGCGCCGCCGCAGGACCGGCACGGGTTCTTCACGATCTGGCCTGCGCCCGAACAGGTCGGGCAGGTCCGTTCGACGGTGAAGAAGCCCTGTTGCGCGCGCACCTTTCCCATGCCCGAGCAGGTGGGGCAGGTCACGGGTTCCGATCCGCCTTCCGAGCCGGTGCCGCTGCAGGACCCGCAGGCCACGGCGGTGGGCACGGTGATCTGCTTTTGCAGACCCGAATAGGCGTCTTCGAGACCGATTTTCAGATTGTATCGGAGGTCCGAGCCGCGGGTTGCCCGGCTGCGACGCGTGCCGCCCCGCTGGCCGCCCATGAAGTCGCCGAACAGGTCCTCGAACACGTCCGAGAAGGCGGAGGCGAAATCGCCCTGTCCCGGGCCGCCACCGAAGCCGCCCGCGCGCGGGCCGCCGGCCATGCCGCCATCGAAGGCCGCGTGGCCGAAACGGTCGTAGGCCGCCTTCTTGTCGGGGTCCTTCAGGACGTCATAGGCCTCGTTGGCTTCCTTGAACTGGGCTTCGGCGTCGGGATTGTCGGAATTGCGATCCGGGTGAAGCTCCTTCGCCTTCGTGCGATAGGCCTTCTTGATCTCTTCGGCAGAGGCGCCCTTCGAGATCCCGAGCACCTCGTAGTAATCGCGCTTTGCCATGTCGTTCCTTCCTTGAACGCACGGACCGGCCTGGGTCGCCCCGGGCCGGTCACATGTGGGTCATGTCACGCGATCAGCCGCGCTTGCGGTCGTCGTCGAGGTCTTCGAAGTCGGCGTCGACGATGTCGTCATCGACCGGGCGTGCGGCGTCGCCGTCATCGTCCGGGCCGTCGGCATCGTCCTGCTGCGCCTTGTAGATCGCCTCGCCAAGTCGCATCGACGCCTCGGTGACGTTCTGGATGCCGGACTTGATCTTGCCGGTATCCTCGGTCTCCACCTGCTCCTTGAGGGCCTTGAGCGCCAGTTCGATCGCCTCGACGGTCGAGGGATCGACCTTGTCGCCATGCTCCTGGATCGACTTCTCGGTGGCGTGGATGAGGCTTTCGGCCTGGTTCTTCGTCTCGACCAGTTCCTTGCGCTGCTTGTCGGCGTCGGCATTCTCCTCCGCCTCGCGCACCATGCGCTCGATATCCTCGTCCGAGAGGCCGCCGGAGGCCTGGATCGTGATCTTCTGCTCCTTGCCGGTGCCCTTGTCC
This sequence comes from Roseicyclus sediminis, assembly GCF_025515305.1. Lineage (GTDB taxonomy): Bacteria > Pseudomonadota > Alphaproteobacteria > Rhodobacterales > Rhodobacteraceae > Roseibacterium > Roseibacterium sediminis. The sequence goes on along the minus strand of NZ_JAOPHT010000003.1, from coordinate 136,668 downwards.
TTCGCGGAGACGGACACGATGCCGTTGGCGTCGATGTCGAAGGTCACCTCGATCTGGGGCACGCCACGCGGCGCGGGCGGGATCTGCTCGAGGTTGAACTGGCCGAGCATCTTGTTGTCGGCTGCCATCTCGCGCTCACCCTGGAAGACACGGATCGTCACGGCGTTCTGGTTGTCCTCGGCCGTAGAGAAGATCTGCGACTTCTTGGTCGGGATCGTCGTGTTCCGGTCGATCAGGCGCGTGAAGACACCGCCCAGCGTCTCGATGCCGAGCGACAGGGGCGTCACGTCGAGAAGGACCACGTCCTTCACGTCGCCCTGAAGGACGCCGGCCTGGATCGCGGCGCCCATGGCCACGACTTCGTCCGGGTTGACGCCCTTGTGGGGCTCCTTGCCGAAGAACTTCGTCACTTCCTCGATGACCTTGGGCATCCGGGTCATGCCGCCGACGAGGACGACCTCGTCGATCTCGCCCTTGCTGAGGCCCGCGTCCTTGAGGGCCGCGGCGCAGGGCTTCATCGACTTGGAGATCAGGTCGCCCACGAGGCTTTCGAGCTTGGCGCGCGTCAGCTTCATCACGAGGTGGAGCGGCTGGCCATTCGAACCCATCGAGATGAAGGGCTGGTTGATCTCGGTCTGGCTCGAGCTCGACAGCTCGATCTTCGCCTTTTCGGCCGCTTCCTTGAGACGCTGAAGCGCCATCTTGTCGTTCGTCAGGTCGACGCCGTTCTCCTTCTTGAACTCGTCGGCCAGGTAATTGACGATCCGCATGTCGAAGTCCTCGCCGCCGAGGAACGTGTCCCCGTTGGTGGACTTCACCTCGAAGAGGCCGTCGTCGATTTCGAGAATGGTGATATCGAACGTGCCGCCGCCGAGGTCATAGACCGCGATCGTCTTCGATTCCTTCTTGTCGAGACCATAGGCCAGCGCGGCGGCCGTCGGCTCGTTGATGATGCGCAGCACTTCGAGGCCCGCGATCTTGCCGGCGTCCTTGGTCGCCTGGCGCTGGGCGTCGTTGAAGTAGGCGGGCACGGTGATGACGGCCTGCGTCACCTCTTCGCCGAGGTAGCTTTCGGCGGTCTCCTTCATCTTGCCGAGAATCTGGGCGGAGATCTGCGAGGGGCTGAACTTCTCGCCCTTCACCTCGACCCAGGCGTCGCCGTTGCCGCCGTCCACGATCTTGTAGGGAACGAGTTTCTTGTCCTTCTCGACCTCGGCATCGCCGAGGCGGCGCCCGATCAGGCGCTTCACCGCGAAGACGGTGTTTTCCGGGTTAGTGACAGCCTGCCGTTTCGCGGGCTGACCCACGAGGCGCTCGTCATCCGTGTAGGCGACGATCGACGGCGTGGTGCGCGCGCCTTCGGAGTTTTCGATTACCCGCGGTTGGCTGCCATCCATGATAGCCACGCAGGAGTTGGTGGTTCCAAGGTCGATACCGATCACTTTGGCCATTGCGTCAGGTCCCTTTCTTCAAGCGAACAGGCGGGGCGGGTCCGGTTGCGGCCCCCGTGCCGCCCTGTCTTGCCTATGGTGATGACCGGCCGGAATGCACGCCCGACCGCTTCCGGGCGTATATAAGAAGGGCGATATGGGCCTGCAAGCGCCCGAAGCCGACACGATGACGGGGAATGCACAATGACGGCGATCGAGGTCAACGGAGTGCAGGTGTATTCGGGTCTCCTCGACCTCGAGGCGCAGCGCGCGCTTCTGGACGAAGTTCGCGCCGTCGTCCGCGCCGCCCCGCTGTTCCGGCCGGTCACCGCGCGGGGCAAGGAGATGTCGGTCAGGATGACATCGGCCGGGCAAAGGGGCTGGGTCTCGGACCGGCGCGGATATCGTTACGAGGCGCGGCATCCGGGCGGCATGGACTGGCCGCCGATCCCGTCGCGCGCGCTGGATGTGTGGCGCGGGGTCTCGGGCGTGGACCGCGACCCGCAGTGCTGTCTCGTGAACTTCTACGACGAAGCCGCTCGGATGGGGCTGCACCAGGACAGGGACGAGGCGGATTTCGCCATGCCGGTCGTTTCCATCTCGCTGGGGGACGATGCGCTGTTCCGGGTCGGCGGCGCCGAACGCGGCGGTCCGACGAAATCGGTCTGGCTGAGGTCGGGCGATGTCGCGGTCCTCGCCGGGCCCGCGCGTCTGGCCTATCACGGCATCGACAGGGTCCGTCCCGGAAGTTCGGCCCTTCTGACGAAGGGCGGACGTATCAACCTGACGCTGCGTGTCGTGGACTAGTCGCGGTCAGCGACGGGCATCCCAGCTCGCCGAGGCGCGCTTGCGTGTGTAGAACTCCCCCATCATCCCCAGCAGCAGAAGAACCAGCGTTGCATAAAGCGGGTACTGCCAGTTGGTGTGGTGCGGGAAATAGTTCACGAAGGTGAAGCCGCGCGCCTGGTCGATGATGTGGAACAGGGGGTTCCAGTCGAACATGTTGATCATGAAGCCCGGCATCATGTTCGCCACGAACATCTTTCCCGAAGCGATCATGTTGGCCCGGACGTAGACCATCTGGATGATCTTCACGACATCCGGCGCCCAGGGCTTGGCCGCCATCAGGATGAGGCCCAGCGCGCATCCCGAGCCCCAGGCCAGCAGGTACATCATCATCGCGCCCGACCAGTCGTGGAACTCCACCGGCTCGATCAGCGTGTGGAGCACGAAGAGGATCACGAGAATGCTGATGGTCTTCACGTAAAGCACCGACAGCGCCGACGACAGGATCGCGACGAGCGTGTTCATCGGCGCGTGCTGCATCATCACCGAGGTCGACGTCTCCGAACCCATGACCCCCTGAAGTGCCTGGATATGCACGAGGTAGAGGAAGATCCCCGACAACAGGTAGAGCATGAAGTCGCCGCGGATCGCCGCGCTTCGTGTCCCCAGCACATTGAACATCAGGTAGAAGGCGGCCACGAACAGAACGCTCTGCATCAGGCTCATGCCGATGGCGAGAACGGCGTTGCCGTGGGTCTTGCGGACCTTCCGCACCGTGGCGTGATAGGTCACTTCCGCGAGGCCGAACAGGAGCGCGCCCGTCGATGTCGGTCTTGCCGCCTGGAACATGTGTCGCCTGCCCGCCTTTCCGGCCGTTTCGCGCGATGACTGCCCCTTTACCGGGACTGCCGGGGTTCGTTGCCCTTGCCGCCGCGACGTCATGAAACGATAACCCAGAGGGATCGCCGCTTCAATCGCAGCAAAGCGAAGGATGGTTAAGATATGGATTACACCGCCCTGATGGTGGAATTGAGGCGCGCGGCGATCCTGGCCGGCGAGAAGATCATGGAAATCTACGCCGTAGAGGATTTCGAGGTTCGCGCGAAATCGGACAGCAGTCCCGTGACCGAGGCCGACGAGGCGGCGGATGCGCTGATTTCCGCTCGACTGAGGTCCGCCTTTCCGGATCTCGCGCTCGTGACCGAGGAACAGGCCGACAGTCACGACCAGACGGCATCGACCTTCCTGATCGTCGATCCTCTCGACGGGACAAAGGAATTCGTGAAGCGCCGGGGCGATTTCACCGTCAACATCGCGCTTGTCGAGAACGGCGTTCCCGTGCGCGGCGTCGTCTACGCGCCTGCGAAGGGGCGCCTGTTCTACACCGACGCCGACGGACAGAGCCTCGAGGAGATGGGGCCCTTCGACCCCGAGACCCAGGGCGAGGTGACGCCCATTTCGGTGCGCAGCCCCGACAACGCCGCGCTCTACGTCGTGGCGTCGAAGTCCCACCGCGACGCGGCGACGGACGACTACATCGCGAAATACGCCGTGGCGGATCTCAAGAGCGCGGGCAGTTCGCTCAAGTTCTGCCTCGTGGCGACCGGCGAGGCGGATCTCTATCCACGCCTGGGCCGCACGATGGAATGGGACACCGCCGCCGGCGACGCGGTCCTGCGCGGGGCCGGCGGACAGGTCGTCCGTTTCGAGGATCACGCCCCGTTCGACTACGGCAAACCGGGTTTCGCGAACGGCTTCTTCATCGCCCATGCGCCCGGCGTCGAATTGAAGGCGCCGTGAGCGGCCGATGAAGACAGTCTGCATCATCCCCGCGCGCTATCCCTCGGTCCGGTTTCCCGGCAAGCCGCTGGCCTTGTTGCGTGGCGCCACCGGAGAGGCCCGAAGCCTGATCGAGCGCAGTTGGCGCGCGGCCCGCGAGGTCGATCGCTTCGACGCCATCTTCGTCGCGACCGACGACACCCGCATCGCCGAGGCGGCGCAGGGGTTCGGGGCGGAGGTCCTGATGACGTCCGATCTATGCCGGAACGGGACCGAGCGCTGTGCCGAGGCGCTGGCCTTGCTCGGCCCCGGAGTGGAGATGGTCGTGAACCTTCAGGGCGACGCGCCGCTGACCCCGCCTTGGTTCCTGACCGCGCTGGTCGACGGGCTGGAGGCCGACAGCCAGGCGGCGCTCGCCACGCCGATCCTGCGTTGCGACGGCGAGACACTGGCCGCGCTCAAGGCCGACCGGGCGGCGGGCCGCGTCGGCGGCACCACGGCGGTCTGCGACAGCGAGATGCGTGCCCTCTACTTCTCAAAGGAAGTCATCCCCTACACGTCCGAGACCTATGCCGCCGAGGCCCCGACGCCCGTCTTCCACCATGTCGGCGTCTACGCCTACAGGCCCTGGGCGCTCCATGCCTATCCCGACTGGCCCGTGGGCCCGCTGGAGCAGCTGGAGGGACTTGAGCAGTTGCGGTTCCTCGAGGCGGGGCACCGGGTTCTCTGCGTCGAGGTCGAGGCGCGCGGGCGCAAGTTCTGGGAGTTGAACAACCCCGAGGACATCCCGAGGATCGAAGCGATGCTGACCGGGATGGGGATGCCTTGAGCGGCCGACCGCGCCTGAGCGTCGTCGTCGCCAGCCATGGCCGGCCGATCGCACTCAGGCGCTGTCTTCTGGCACTGTCGCAATCGACGCTCGCGGACCTCGAAGTCATCGTCGTTGCCGATGCCGCCGGTCTCGACGTGGCGGCGGGGCTTCCCTTCGCCGGTCGTCTCAAGACAGCGCTTCAGGGCGAGGCGAACCTTGCACAGGCCCGAAACGACGGGATCGCCCGGGCCGCGGGCGACGTGGTGGCCTTTCTCGACGACGATGCCGCGCCCGAGCCGACATGGGCCGCCGAGGTCCTTGCCGCCTTTGCCGGCGATCCCGGCCTCGGCGCGGCGACGGGCCCCGTGATCGGGCGGAACGGGATTTCGCTGCAATGGGGGCCGATGGCCGTGGACCGGCAGGGACGGGACGCGCGCCTAGGCTCCGGGGATACACCCTTGCCGACGGGAGCGGTCCGGAAGCTGCACGGCACGAACATGGCGATCCGGCGCGATGTTCTCGACCATCTCGGCGGCTTCGACACCGCCTTCCGCTACTATCTTGATGACACGGACCTGTCCCTTCGCCTGGCCTTTGCCGGGCACTCGGCGGCCTGGCTCCCGCGGGCGCAGGTTCACCATGCCTTTGCCGCGAGCCCGCGCCGCGCCGCGGACCGCGTTCCGCTCAGCCTGCACGATATCGGCGCCTCCACCGCCGCCTTCCTGCGCAAGCATTCACCAAACGAGCTGGATGAGGCGCTTTCGGCGCTTGCCGGGGATCAGCGCCTTCGCCTCTTCAGGTTGGCGCGACGCCGCAAGATCGGCGCCCGCGACATCGAACGGCTGCTCGATTCGCTGCGCGCGGGCATCGAGGAGGGGCGCAGACGCCCGGTTGGCGAACATGCGCCGATCCCGCAGGGCGCGGAGTTCATGGCCGTTCGGGACGTGCCCGGCGGTCCGGACGAGGTTCTGGCGGGTTGGCGGTTCCGGGCCGCAACCCTCCGCGCGGAGGCCGAGCGACGTGTCCGCGACGGTGCCCGGGTGAGCCTGTTTCTTCTCGAACCCACGCCGCGGGCGCATCGGGTGGCCTTCACCGACGGGGGATGGTGGGAACAGACCGGCGGTCTCTATGGCCGCTCCGACAGGGATATGCCGAGATTTCAGGCATGGCGCCCGCGCTCGCGGCTTTACGCGGAAGTCGAGCGCGTGGCCCCGCAAAGGTTCGCCACACCCCCAATTGTGCGGTTTCACGGCGCTTGACGATTCGTTAGTATGGCTTCTGCAGTGCTGGGTGGGCGCCATGACTGCCACCGGTTACGTGCAAGCGCGAGGAACTTATGAAGAAACGGGTCACGAAGGCGATCTTTCCTGTAGCGGGTCTTGGGACGCGGTTCCTGCCGGCGACCAAGTCCATCCCGAAGGAGATCATGACGCTGGTCGACCGCCCGCTCATCCAGTACGCCATCGACGAGGCGCGCGCCGCGGGGATCAAGGAATTCATTTTCGTCACCAGCCGCGGAAAGTCCGCGCTGGAAGACTACTTCGACCATTCGCCCGAGCTGGAGAGCCAGCTGCGCAAGAAGGGCAAGAAGGACCTTCTTGAAACGCTGAAATCCACCAACATGGATTCTGGCGCCATCGCCTACATCCGGCAGCACAAGGCGCTGGGCCTCGGCCATGCCGTGTGGTGCGCCCGCCGGCTTCTGTCGAACGAGCCCTTCGCCGTCATCCTGCCCGACGATGTGATCGCCGCCGAGACGCCCTGCCTGCAGCAGATGGTCGAGGCGTATTCCGAGATCGGTGGCAACATGGTCGCCGCGATGGAGGTGCCCGACAACAAGACCCATGCCTACGGTATCCTCGACGTGAAAGAGGACATGGGCTCCGTGGTGTCGGTAAAGGGCATGGTGGAGAAGCCCGCCGCCGGCACCGCGCCGTCGAACCTCGCCGTGATCGGCCGCTACATCCTCAGCCCGCAGGTCATGGTGAACCTCAACCGGATCAAGACCGGCGCCGGCGGTGAACTGCAGCTGACCGACGCCATCGCGCAGGAGATCGCGGCGCACGACAATGTCTACGGCTTCCGCTTCCGCGGGCAGCGGTTCGACTGCGGGTCCAAGGCCGGTTTCCTTCAGGCCACGGTGGCCTTCGGCATGGCACGCGACGACCTCCGCGAGGAGTTCACCGATTTCCTGGCCGACCTGATGTCGGTGCCCAACGCGGCCCAGTGACGGCATCGGGGTGACGGGCCTGCCGGACGACGCGCTGGCGCAGGGTCCCGTCTGGCTCGATCTGACCCGCACGCTGTCGCGGGCGGGTCGGGGCGTTCCCACGGGTATCGACCGGGTCGAACTGGCCTGGCTGGATCGGCTCGCGTCCACGGGCGGCGGGCTGCAATGCCTCTGCCGGACCACGCGCGGTTTTCTCCTTCTGCCACCGGAGGGAGGGAAGGCTCTCTCGGAGGTTCTTCTCGGCATTTCGGAGCCGGGGGAGGCCGACCTTTGGTCGCGGATCACGGGGCGGGGAGGGCGCGCCCGCCATCGTGCCGAGGCCCTGATCCGCAGGCACGCGATCGACCGCTGTTCGCCCTGGGGCCTTTCGGCCATGGTCCGGCGCCATGCCCCGCGGACCTACTGCAACGTGGGCCACGCCAATCTTGCCGCGCGGGTGTACTCGGCGCTCGATACGGATGGCTGCCGGATCGTCACCGTTCTGCATGACCTGATCCCGCTGACCCATCCCGACCTCGTGCCGACGGACCAACCCGAGGCTTTCGCCCGCAAACTCGGCACGGTCGCCGCGCATGCCGCGCTTGTCGTGGCGGTGTCCGAGGACACGCGCCGTCGCCTTTCGGACCACTGGGGGCCGCTTTCGCGGAAGCCCGTCGTCATTGCCGCGCCGATCGGCGTGCCGGAGTTGCCCGACCTGCCCAGTCCACCCCCGCGCGAGACGGGGCGTTTCGTCATGGTCGGCACGCTCGAGCCGAGGAAGAACCACGGCACGATCCTCCGGGCCTGGTCGCTGCTCGCCGAAGACGCGGGCGAGGTTCCGCAGCTCCACATCGTCGGCAACCCGGGCTGGAAGGGCGACGCGATCCGCCGTGAGATCGAGGGCCATCCCCTGTTCGGCAGGTCCATCTTCCTGCACACGGGGACCCCGGATGCCGCGCTTGCCGATCAGTTGGCGCGGGCGGGGGCGTTGCTCTACCCGACGCTTGCAGAGGGGTTCGGCCTTCCCCCGTGGGAGGCGCTGGCCCTCGGAGCACGCCCTATATGCGCAGATTTGCCCGTACTAAGGGCATATCTGGGGCCACATGCCGTTTACGTGGACCCGACCGACGTCTATTCTTGGGCGGCAACGATAAGACAATACATGTCGGGCAGTATCGCGGGGCCGTCCGGAACCCCGCCCGAGGCGCCCGGCTGGCAGGAGCATTTTGAACGGGTTTCCGCGGCGCTGTCGGCGTTGCGGGATCGGGCGGAAAGGCCGTGAATGAAGGCGGTGCAGCGCTACGCCCTGCGCCTGGAGCGCAAGAAGTATCTCGTCCGCGCCTGGCGGAAGAGCCGCTCCTTGCTGTCTGTCGCCGACCGGACCGATGCCATTCGCACCGGCGATGTTCTGTGCTTCTGCACGCTGCGCAACGAGCGCCCGCGCCTGAAGTATTTCCTGTCCTACTACCGCGACCGGGGCGTCTCGCATTTCCTGTTCGTCGACAACGACAGCGATGACGGCTCGCGCGAGTATCTCGCGGAGCAACGAGACTGTTCCGTCTGGACCACGCCCGACAGCTACAAGCGCGCGCGGTTCGGGGCCGACTGGATGAACCGTCTCCTGCGGCTCTACGGGACCGGCCACTGGTGCCTGACGGTCGATCCCGACGAGTTCCTCGTCTATCCCTTCTCGGATACGCGGCCGATCCCCGCGCTCTGCGACTGGCTGGAATCGTCTTCCATCAAGAGTTTCGGGGCCATGGTCCTCGACATGTACCCCAAGGGGCCGATCACGGCGCAGCCTTGTTCCGACGGCCAGAACCCCTTCGAGATCGCCTGCTGGTTCGACGCCGGAAACTACATGATCCAGCGCAACTGGACTTACGGAAACCTCTGGATCCAGGGCGGCCCGAGGGCGCGCACCTTCTTCGCCGAGAAGCCCGAGCGCGCGCCGGCGCTGAACAAGATCCCGCTGGTGCGGTGGCAGAAGGGTTTCGCCTACGCAAGTTCCACCCACATGCTGCTGCCGCGGGGTCTGAACCTCGTGTTCGACGAATGGGGCGGCGAGAAGACTTCGGGCGTCCTGCTTCACGCGAAATTCCTGTCCACCTTCGTCGAGAAGGCCGCCGAGGAGATGGTGCGCCGGCAGCACTACGCCGCCAGCGCCGAGTACAAGGCCTACCATGACGGCCTGACGAAGGACCCCGATCTCTGGACCCGCTGGTCCGAGCGGTACATCAACTGGCGCCAGCTGGAGATCCTGGGCCTCATGTCCAAGGGGAACTGGGCATGAGTACGCTGGGCTTCGTGATGCTGTGCCACACCGCGCTCCACCGGGCGGCGCAGGTGGCGAGGCATTGGGCCGAGCGGGACTGTCCCATGGTGATCCACGTGGACCGCTCCGTCCCGCGCGAGCGGTTCAACGACTTCCGCAAGTCCCTGTCCGACCTCGACAACGTGCGCTTCTGCAAGCGTCATCGCTGCGACTGGGGAACATGGTCGCTGGTAAAGGCCAGCCAGACGGCGAGCGAGATGATGCTGGCCGAGTTTCCGGCCGTCCGGCACGTCTACCTCGCCTCGGGGTCCTGCCTTCCGCTCCGCCCGGTCGATGACCTTCGAGCCTATCTCGCGGCCCGGCCGATGACCGACTTCATCGAAAGCGTCACGATCCGCGATGTCGACTGGACCGTCGGCGGCCTCAACGAGGAGCGTTTCGAGTACCGCTTTCCCTGGCCGTGGAAGACGCGGCGGTTCCTGTTCGACCGTTACGTTGAGTTGCAGCGCGCCGTCGGCTATCGCCGAAAGCTGCCCGAGGGGATCACCCCGCACCTCGGCAGCCAGTGGTGGTGCCTGACCCGGCAGACCCTTTCGGCGATCCTCGAGGACCCGCGCCGCAAGGAGCTGGAGGATTTCTTCCGCCTCGTCTGGATCCCAGACGAAAGCTACTACCAGACGCTCGTGCGAAACTACGGCCGCCGCATCGAAAGCCGGTCGCTCACGCTGTCGAAGTTCGATTTCCAGGGCAAGCCGCACGTCTTCTACGACGATCACCTGCACCTCCTGCGCCGCTCGGACTGTTTCGTGGCGCGCAAGATCTGGCCGCGGGCCAACCGGCTCTACCGCACGTTCCTGTCGGCCGAGCATACCGGCGACCGCATGGCCGAACCCGCGCCGGGCAAGATCGACCGCGTCTTCTCGAAGGCGCTGGAGCGGCGGACGCGCGGGCGCTCGGGCCTTTACATGCATAGCCGGTATCCGAACCCCGGCTGGGAGAACGGCATCACCGCCGCGCCCTATTCGGTGTTCCACGGCTTCAACGACCTGTTCGAGAATTTCGAGGCCTGGCTGTCGCGTCGGCTTGGCAGCACCGTGCACGGCAACCTTTTCGCGCCGCGCCGGGTTCGGTTCTCGGGCGGCGCGGACGTTCATGCCGGGGCGCTCAGCGCGTCGGCGAGCCTGCGCGACTACAACCCCGAGGCGTTCCTGACGAACCTCATCTGGAACACCCGCGGCGAACGGCAGGTCTTCATGTTCGGGCCACAGGACAATCAGCGTCCGGGCGCCTTCATGGCGAATGACGACAATGCGCAGATCTCGGTGATAACCGGGGCCTGGGCCGTGCGGCTCTTCACGTCGAACCGGAATTTCTCGGACATCCGGACGGAGGCCGCGGCCCTGCAGAGGCGCGAGGCCGATTTCGTCGAGACGCTGCGCGACCGCAGCCGCCGCGCGGATATCCGCATCTGGACGCTGGCGGATTTCGTGGAAGAGCCGATGGAGAACCTGCAGGGCATCCTCGACGCCATGGAGGGCGCGCCGGTGCAACGCCTGACGGAGGCGCCGCGCATGGTCGACCTGCAAGGCTTCCCGCAGTTCCTGCAGAGCCTGAAGAACCAGGGCATGAATCCCTTCATGGTCGGGGACTTCCCGCAGGAGGGCTACAGCGGCGAACCCCGTTCGGGCGACGCCAGCCGTCCCTACCTGGTGCGCTGAGCGATGGCGCGGCGCTTCGATGCCTTCGTCATGTTCGCGGAGATGCGGACCGGCTCGAACCACCTTGAAGAGAGCCTGAACGCGCTGCCGGACGTGACCTGCCACGGCGAGGTCTTCAACCCGACCTTCGTCGGCCACCACAACCGGCACGAACTGTTCGGCTTCGACATGGCCCGGCGCGAGCGGGACCCCCTCGGCCTCCTGCGTGCCCTGATCGACGGGACGGAGGGGTTGCCGGGGTTCCGCTTCTTCCACGATCACGACCCCCGCGTCGTGGATGCCGTCCTGTCGGACCCGCGCATTGCCAAGGTGATCCTCACGCGCAGCCCGCTCGATGCCTATGTCAGCCGCAAGATCGCCACCGCGACAGGCCAGTGGCGCCTGACCGACATGAAGCACGCGCGCACCAGCAAGGTGGAGTTCGACCCCGCCGAGTTCGACGCCATGCTGCAGGACTGGGCCGATTTCCGCGACCTCGTGCGGCGGGGCCTGCAGGTGACGGGCCAGTCGGCGTTCCACATACGCTATGTCGACATCAACGACGTGGAGGTTCTGAACGGCCTTGCCGCCTTCCTCGGCTCGGATCACCGCCTTCCGGCGGCGTCGAAGCGGCTGAAGCGGCAGAACCCGGGCAGCCTGCGCGACAAGGTGGCGAACTATCCCGAGATGGAGGTCGCGCTTGCGGGGATGGATCGCTTCGGGGCCGACCGTCTGGTCGATGGCGAGACGCCGCGCGCGCCCGGCGTGCCCGGTTTCGTGGCCCACCCAGAGGTCGGGCTTCTGTTCCTGCCTGTTGCAGGCGCGCCGGAGGACAGCGTGCTCGACTGGATGGGTGCGATCGGCGGTGTCGGACGCAGCGCCCTCCTGACCGGCATGAGCCAGAAGGACCTGCGCATCTGGATGCGGTCGCATCCGGGCTTTGCCACCTTCAGCGTGCTGCGCCACCCCTTGCCCCGCGCCTTTCGGGCCTACGAGCTTTTGCGCCTGTCTCGGGATTCGTCGTCCGGCGAGACGCGGGCCATCCTGAAGGACCGCTACAACGTGCCGTTTTCCGATGGTCCCTCGGCGTCACGAGATGACTTCGCGGCCTTCGTCTCGTTTCTCAAGGGCAACCTCTCCGGCCAGACCAGCCTCCGGATCGCGCCCGAGTGGGCCACGCAGATGGCGATCCTGCAGGGCGCTGCCCATGTCGTGCTGCCGCAGCGTATTGTCCTGGAGGACGAGGCCGCCGATGTCCTTGGCCACCTTGCGCTATCCCGTGGCATCGACGCGCCCGACCTCGCCCCGGAACCGGTTCCCGGCGAAGCGGTCCTGCGTGCGATGCTGGACAAGCCGCTGGCCCGCGCGGTCTTCGACGCCTACCGGCGCGACTACGTGCATTTCGGCTTCGGAGACTGGGCCTAGGCGGCCTGCGTCTCGGCGCCCGCAGTGAGAATCGTGTAGAGTGTCGCGGGATCGGTGTTCGCCCTGAGCTTGGCGCAAAGGGCCTGATCGCGCAGCGTGCGCGACACCAGCGCCAGCGCCTTGAGGTGATCGACCCCGGTATCGGCCGGCGCGAACAACGCGAACACAAGGTCGACAGGCTGCCGGTCCGCCGAATCGAAATCGATGGGTTTCTCCAGCCGCAGGAAGGCGCCCTGCACCTGCGTCAGCGCCGGAAGCCGCGCATGCGGAAGCGCCACGCCGTGGCCCACGCCGGTCGGCCCGAGGCTCTCGCGTTCCTGGAGTGCGTCGAAAATCTGCGAAGACGGAAGACCGATGAGGTCTTCCGCCATGTCCGCTATGGACTGCAGCAGCCTTTTCTTGCTGCTGATGTCCGTGACGACGCGAACCGCGCGCGGTTTGAGCAGCGACGACAGATCCATGTCTGTTCCCCTGTTTCAGTCCCGTTTACGCGGGTGCACGGGCCCGCGCGGCTTGTCCCCGTACCGTCAGTTCCGTCCGTCGCGGCCGTCACTCCAGCCGCGGATCTATCCAGCCGACGTTGCCGTCCTCGCGCCGGTAGACCACGTTCACCCCGTCATGCCCCTCGTTGCGGAATACGAGCAGCGGCGCCCCGGCGATCTCCATCTGCATCACGGCTTCCCCTACGGAGAGCGAAGGTATCTTCGTCTCCATCTCGGCCACGATGATGGGTTGGAGGGATTCCGGTTCCGCGTCTTCGCTTTCCGCTTCGGACGAGGCGAGGATATACGTGGCGGCGCCGAAGACATCAACAGGCTGCTGCCTGTCCCGGTGATGGTCCTTGAGCCGCCGCTTGTAGCGGCGAAGCTGCTTTTCCATCTTGTCGGCGGTCTTTTCGAAGGCCGCGTAGATCTCGTGGGCCCCGGCCTTGGCCGAGGCGGTCAGGCCCGTCGACAGGTGCACGGTGGCCTCGCAAACGAACTCGGCCCCGGACTTGGAGAAGATCACCGTCGCGTCGGTCGGGCGCTGGGCGTATTTCTCGACCATCGTGCCGAGGCTGTCCTTGACGTGGGTCTGCAAAGCCTCGCCGATATCGATCTGCTTTCCACTGATCTGGTAGCGCATGTGTCCTCCCGACATGTATGCGTGCCGCGCGCGCCGGTCAGGCGCGGGCGGCGCTGGGCAAGTCCGTGTTGTCTTGATGGAACCCGGTCCGCGCCCCGGAGCACGTCCGGGTGCGGGTCTGTCGGCATCGGGTCGCAGATGAAGCAAACGCGAACATCACATCCATTTGGCGACAAGTTATCCCCCGCTGTCAACGCAAAGGCGCAGGCCGGATCGCCTCAGGTGATACGGAAGCTCTGACCGAGATAGACGCGGCGCACCGTCTCATCGCGCACCACTTCGTCCGCCGATCCCGACATGATGATGGTGCCGTCGTGCAGGATGTAGGCCCTGTCCACGATTTCCAGCGTTTCCCGCACGTTGTGGTCGGTGATGAGGACCCCGATTCCCCGGGTCTTGAGGTCCGACACGAGGTGCCGGATGTCGCCCACCGCGATGGGATCGACGCCGGCGAAGGGCTCGTCCAGCAGCACGTAACGCGGGTTCGAGGCCAGGCAGCGCGCGATTTCGGCGCGCCGCCGTTCCCCCCCGGACAGCGACAAGGCGGGCGCGCGGCGCAGATGTTCGATCGAGAATTCGGCCAGCAGTTCCTCCAGCCGTTCCTTGCGGCGCTGGCGACTGCGCTCGACGACCTCGAGGATCGCCATGATGTTGTCCTCGACCGACAGGCCCCGGAAAATCGACATCTCCTGCGGCAGATAGCCGATACCGGACCGCGCGCGGCGATACATCGGGTAGAGCGTGACGTCCTCGCCATCGATGGTGACGGTTCCGCCATCCGGCGTGATGAGACCCGCGATGCAGTAGAACGACGTCGTCTTGCCCGAGCCGTTGGGCCCCAGAAGCGCGACGACCTCGCCCCGGTTCAGTTCCATCGTCACGTCACGGATCACCGGACGACGGCGATAACTCTTGCGGAGCTTTCTCACCCGCAGGCCGCTCGAACCTTCGGTGACGGAGAAGGGCTCGGGCGCGTTCATTGATCTCCGCCCGTATCGAGGACCGTCCTGACGCGTCCCTCGACCGAGCCGCTGCCCGTGCGCATGTTCACCACCATGCGGTCGCCCGCCACGGCGGTCGGGCCCTGCGTGACAAGGACGGAGCCCGCCATCGTCAGAAGCGCCGAGGCCACGTCGAAGCGCGCCTCGCTGCCTTCCGCCGCGTCCGCGCCGCGCGTGACCAGAACGCCGCCGGTCGCCACGACCTCGTCGACGGCGCGGCGGCCGTCGCGTTCGCTGTAGATCACGCGCACCTGCCCGGCGGCCATGCGCAGATCGCCCTGATGGACGATGACGTTACCGGAAAACACCGCCTGTCCGGTGCTCTGGTCGATCGTCAGGTTGTCGGCGGTGACCTCGACGGGCTGGCGCGCATCGTAGGCGACACCGCCGAAACCGATATCGACCTGGGCCGATGCCGCGACCGCGACACTCATGCCGAGCAACAACCCGGCCAGACCGGATGACAGACGTGCGCGCATCGAGGCTCCTTACCCTTCGGGCTCATATAGCAGCCGGACGCCGCCGGTGAAACTCAGAACCGCCTCGCCCGATGGGCCGCCGAGTTCCATGGCCCCGGCCGTAAGCGTCAGGCCGGGCCCCTCGATCCGGACGGCGGCGGGCGCGCTCAGCCCGATCTCGGCCAGCCGCACCTGAACCGTCTCGGACAGCAGGCGATATCCCTGGCTCGTCTCGGCCTCCACCCCACCGGAGAGGTCGGCGATCCTCGCCTCGATGTCGATTCGGCCCGCACCCGCGTCGAGAAAAAGGAAATCCTGCCCGGTGAGCGCGATGCGGCCTTCTACGGCGTCGGTGATGATCACGTTCGTCGCGTCGAAATCGGGCGCCGCGGTCTCGGCCACCAAGGTGATCTCGCGACCGTCCGGCATGACGCCCGCAAAGCGCGGCTGGGTCAGGCGCAATTCCCGCGCGAGCTGTGCCACGTCGACCTCGGCATAGGGCAGCGCCCGGTCGGGATCGGGCGGATCAGACAAGAGGAACAGGGTCGACAGAAGGCCGAGCGCCACCAGCGGCAGCGCGACCTTCAATGCGCTGACCAGCGTGGAATATGGATTGTGCCCGGCCATGGCGCCTCGTCAGTGGGCGAAGATGTCGATCTCGGGCCAGCCGGCGATGTCGAGACGCGCGCGCGTCGGCAGGAAGTCGAAGCAGGCCTGCGCCAGCTCGGTCCGTCCCTCGCGGGCCAGCATCACGTCGAGCGCGTCGCGCAACCGGTGGAGGTAGAGCACGTCCGAGGCGGCATAGTTCATCTGCGCTTCGGTCAGCCGGGCCGCGCCCCAGTCGGAGGTCTGCTGCTGCTTGGAGATGTCGACATCGACAAGCTCCTGCAGGAGATACTTCAGCCCGTGGCGGTCGGTGAAGGTGCGCACCAGCTTCGACGCGATCTTGGTGCAGTAGACCGGCGCGGCGAGCGCGCCGAAGGTGTGGTCCAGCGCGGCAATGTCGAACCGCCCGAAGTGGAACAGCTTCAGCACATCGGGATCGGTCAGCATCCGCGCCAGGTTCGGTGCCTCGGTCTGGCCCTTCTCGACCTGGACGAGATGCGCGTTCCCGTCGCCCGAGGACAGCTGCACGAGGCAGAGCCGGTCGCGATGGGGGTTGAGGCCCATCGTCTCGCAGTCGATGGCGACCACCGGCCCGAGGTCCAGATCGTCGGGAAGATCCCGTGAATGGAGATGGATGCTCAAGATATGCCCCTTTCCCGTGTCCGCGAGACCCTGCGGTCGGGAGGGATGGTGCCCAGGAGAGGCATTCCTCCACTACACAACCTGAGCTTTATCAATGACTTACAAGTAAGTCAACGGACGGACCGTGTAGTGAACGTGTAGCATTCCACTCGCACGACAATCTCAAATCGCACATTGATGGCGGCAGAGCAATATAGTGTGATGCAGAGAACTCAAGAGATCTGAACAGGTAGCTGGTACGCTGTGTCGAAGAGCGAGGCATTCTCACGCGTCAAGATCGACGCCCTGCTTCGAGATGCCGGATGGACGCTCGATGACGGGACGAGCGTTCTCTACGAGTATACGCTGCCCGATGGCACCCGCGCCGACTACGTCCTTTGTGATCGCGCTGGGCGTCCTATGGCCGTGCTGGAAGCCAAGCGAACCTCCGTCGATCCCATCGCGGCGCAGGACCAAGGCAGACACTACGCCGAGCTTTTGGACGTGCCGTTCGTCTTCCTAGCCAACGGTGAAGAGGTCTGGCACCTCGACCGTCATGTTGATGCCCACGCTCGCAAGGTGGCGACGGTTTTCTCCCAGAGCGACCTCGAACGCCGCATTGCTGTCAGATCGGTTCGGCGCAAGCTCAGCGAGGTGGACACTGACAAGGCCATCGCAGGACGTACCTATCAGCTAGAATGCATCGAGACCCTTTGCACCGAGATCGACCGAGGACGCCGAAAGCTCCTCGTCGAGATGGCGACCGGAACCGGCAAAACACGGACCGCCGCCGCCTTCATCAAGCGGCTCTTCGAGGCAAGTCAGATCACGCGGGTTCTCTTCCTCGTCGACCGGATCGAGTTGGCGCGACAGGCCGAGGAGGCTCTTGTTGATCACCTGTCGTCCTACCCCTCCTACATCCTCAAGGGGGCGCGGGGGATCGATCACGCCAAGCGGATCACGGTCGCAACCCTGCAGACCATGGTCAACGAGTACGATCAGCTGTCCTCAGGGTACTTCGACCTGATCATCGTCGATGAGTGCCATCGGTCGATCTACGGAAAGTATAGCGGGGTCCTGCGCCACTTCGACGGGATCAAGGTCGGCCTGACGGCCACGCCCTGCACCGTGAACCCCGACGACATGCCCGATGAGGAAGACGCCCAGTTCGTCCGCGACACGCTGCGCTTCTTCGAGGTCACCGAGCCGACCTTCCGCTACACGCTCCCTGAGGCCATCGAGGACGGCCACCTCGTCCCATACCGAATCTACAAGGCAATGACCGTGAAGACGGCGGCTGACGGCGGGTTCCCGGTGAAGAGGGACGAGCTGGACTGGACGGCCATGGACGCGGACGCCAAGGCCGAGTTCGAGGAACTCTTCGACGGATCGGAGACGATCACGGTGGATCCCCGCGCGCTCGAACGCAAGTTCACGATCCCCGAACGAAACCGCGCCATCGTGCGGGAGTTCCGCGAGGTCCTGGAGAACGGTTTCAAGGGGTCGGACGGCATCACGCGGACGCCGCGCTACGGCAAGACCATCGTCTTCGCAGTCACGAAGAAACACGCCGAGACGCTGGCGACGATGTTCGACACCCATTTCGCCGACCTCAAGCCGCATTCGACGACGCGCTATGCCGACTTCGTGGTCAGCGACGTCGGGTCCGGCCCGACCGAAGGTGCCAGCGACAAGATCAAGCGGTTCAAGAAGGAAGAGTTCCCCAAGATCCTCGTCAGTGTGAATATGCTCGACACCGGGTTCGACTGTCCCGAGGTGGTCAACCTCGTCATGGCCCGCTTCACTCAGAGCGCGATTCTCTACCAGCAAATGCGTGGACGGGGGACGCGGCAAGCGCCGCACATCCACAAGTCCGCGTTCACCATGTTCGACTTCGTGGGTGTGACCGACTTTCACGGGGACGACGAGGAGAACATCCCTGGCGGCATTGTCATCCAAGGCAAGCCCCGCACCAGTCCCGGTGAGCCGCGCCGCTTGCTGGAACTCGACGTTCACGACCACATCGACCCTGCGTCTCGCGATTGGGTCACGCTTGACGAGAACGGGCGGATCGTTCGCACCGACGAGCATGAAGCCGCCGCCAACGCCCTCGGGATGCGCTTTCAGGCTTGGATGTCCAAGCGGCCTTGGGATGTCCGGCAAGAGCGGTGGCTGGGCCTGATCGAAAGCTCCTTGAAGACCGAAGCGATGAACGCCGAAGGCTTCTGGGAATACGACCTCGACGAGCATCCCTTCGACAAGTGGGGCGGCTACGATGAAGCCGTCCGCGTCTTCGGGGGAGAGGCCGCGCTGGAGGAGATGCTGGCCTCTCTCAACGTCGATGTCTTCCCCGTCCCGCCCCGTGCCGGTACCAGCGGTGACGACTCCGTGCGGCCTTCGGCCTGACAGAAGAAAAGAGCAGCCATGACCCTCACGCCCGACCTCAGACGCGGTATCGACCAAATACGGGACTACCTGTTCGGCGGCGGGTATCCCAATCCCGCGCAAAATGCGGAACAACTCAGCTTCCTGATGTTCTTCTTCATGTTCGAGGCCACTGATGCCGCCCGCGTTCGTGCCGCGAAACGTCCGGGATCAGATCCCTACACCAGCGCCTTCGAAGGGACATGGAAACTGCGCAACCCGCTGAACGCGCCCGAGCGGGGTGTTGAGGAGGTGCCGAAAGACCGCCTTCGCTGGTCGAGCTGGGCCAAGGCGCTGAACGGGGAGCGGCTGGTTTCATGGGTCCGGGACGAGGTGTTCGCCTTCTACGGCGATATCGCCAAGGACGGCGTTACCAACTTCATGGACGGCGCGCGCCTCGTCATCGACGAGCCGACCGTCCTCGCCCAGGTCCTCACGCGGATCGAGGATCTTCAGCTCGACCGCATGGATAGCGACACCAAGGGTGACCTATTCGAGCATGTCCTTCGCCAGATCAAACAGGCCGGTGAGTTGGGCCAGTTCCGCACACCACGCCACGTCATCCGCACCATCGTCGAGATGCTCGATCCCCGTCTCGGCGAAACGATCTACGACCCCGCCGCCGGGACCGCCGGGTTTCTTGTGGCGGCGTACGAACACATCCGCCTCGCCAACTCGACCGACGCCGCCATCGAGAGCGCCGAGGTGGACGGCAAGAAGATCAGGCGCGGCCTTGGCGACCGGCTCAGCCGCGATGCCCAGCGCCAACTGACCGAGGCGACATTTTTCGGAAACGACGTCGATCCGCAAATGGTGCGCCTCGCCACCATGAACCTCTTCCTGCGCGGCCTCGACAAGGTCCGCATCCTGCGCCGCGATGCCCTGACCCGAACGCTGGAGATCGCCCAGAAGCAGGAGCTTGGCATCCCCATCGAGGGCTTCGATGTCGTCCTCGCCAACCCGCCGTTCTCGGGCCGTCTCGACAAGGACCGCATCGTCGATGACGTCCGCGTCGGCACCACGACGCAGACCGAACTCCTGTTCCTCAAGTACATGCTGAACCTCCTGAAGGACGGCGGTCGCTGCGGCGTTGTCATCCCCGAGGGCGTCCTCTTCGGTTCGACCGGCGCACACAAGGAGCTGCGGCGGCAACTGGTCGAGAACAACCGGGTCGAGGCCGTGCTGTCCCTGCCCGGTGGCGTCTTCAACCCCTATTCCGGGGTCAAGACATCTGTCCTGATATTCCGCAAGGGCGGCACGACTGGGAACGTGATGTTTCTTCATGCCGACGCGGATGGCTTCAAGCTCGACGCCAACCACGACACGCCCATCGAGGCCGACGACCTGCCCGATCTGGTCGCGGCGTTCGGGCAGCGGGAGGATCGGCTGCGGGAGTGGCAGGGGCGCGATCCGGGGGCTGAATGGACCGCCAAGTGGTGGTTCGCCGATACCGACGCCATCCGTGCGGCGGACTTCAACCTCAGCGCGGGGCGGTATCGCCCGCAGAGCCGCGCCCAGGTCGAGCATCGCGATCCGCTGGAAATCCTCGACGAACTGATGGCCGTCGAGCGGGAGATCATGGAGGAGCTGGAGGAGCTGCGGTTGGCGGTTGTTGATGGTGTGGCAGAATGACCGTCCGACGCGTTGCTCTTGGCGACCTTGGTCGTTTTGTCGGAGGCGGAACACCTTCCCGCAAGGTGCCAGAATACTTCTCGGGGCAGATCCCTTGGGCGACCGTCAAGGACTTCAAGTCGGATAGGATTTCTTCAACTCTCGAACACCTCAGCGAAGCCGGATTGAAGAACTCCAGTTCGAGGTTGGTGCCAAAAGGATCGCTCCTGATCGTATCACGGATGGGGCTTGGGAAAGCGGCAATCGCCGAGGTTGATGTTGCAATCAACCAAGATATCAAAGCCTTCATCCCGAACGGCGACCACGACATCGAGTTTTTACTTTGGTGTCTCAAGGCCCTCGCGCCGGAGATCGAGCGACGCGGTGCGGGTGCGACCGTCAAGGGGGTCACTCTGCAAGATATTTCCAGTTTGCCGATTCCCCTCCCGCCCATCGAGGAGCAGCGGCGGATCGTGGACATCCTGAACCGGGCGGCGAGCATCGAGCGGCTGAAGGCCCGCGCCTCCGCCCACCTCCGCGACTTCATCCCCGCCCTCTTCCTCAAGATGTTCGGCGACCCCATCGAGAACCCGATGGGCTGGCCGACGAGCGCGCTGGGCGACCTCCTGCAGATGGCGCAGTACGGAAGCAGCAAGAAGGCCGACGCAACCGACGATGCGATCCCGGTGCTGCGCATGGGGAATGTGAGCTACGACGGATACCTGGACTGCAGCGACTTGAAATACGTCGAGCTTCCGGATGCCGAACTGGACAAGTACCTGCTGGCCAAGGGTGACCTCCTGTTCAACCGGACGAACAGCAAGGAGCTGGTTGGCAAGACCGGCATGTGGGACGGGCGGTTCACCGCGATTGCGGCATCGTACTTCATCCGGCTTCGCGTCGATGCCGCGCTGGCTGATCCGACATACATCTGGGCTTTCATGAATACCGCATCGATGAAGGGGCAGCTCTTCGACATGGCGCGCGGTGCCATCGGACAGGCGAACATCAACGCCAAGGAGCTTCAGGCGATCATCGTCCCTGTCCCTCCGTTGGAGACGCAACGGGCATTCGCCAAGCTCGTCGAAGCTGCGGCAGCTCGGTCGCGGTTGTCGGAGACGGCAAGCAGACTCGCCGCCGACCTGTCCCGGTCTCTGCTCGACAAGCTTCTTGGAGTTCATGGCCGCCAACCCACCGATCAAGGTGAGCATATGGCCGATGCGATACCACGCTGACACACGGACAAAATCGATGACCGAGACCAAGTTCAACCTTCGACGCGCCTCCGTCCCTCAGCTTCGCGCTAGGTATTCCCTCCCGGAGACGACAAATGAGGAAAAGCGCCGCATCCGCGAGGAGTTGGTGAAACGGCAAAAGGCTGCGTTGAAGGCGAAGCGGAGCGGAAAAACCCCCAAGGCGGAGATCAGCCGGATCTACACAGCCAAGTCGCTTGGCCGAAAGGTGGGGGGCGGTCGGTGTGGCTGAGGCGAGGACAGCAAGCTCGACGGGGATAACTCTGGACGTGCGAAAGTCGTGACCCTGAGGAGACAGGAGGGGAACAGACAGCCCTCTTTCTGTTCGACTTCCTGAAGACTTACAGAAAGGGGAATATTTCATATTCCTCGTTGTTTCAGTGGTACTTGAAGGGGAACCTGAGGTCAGACGATGGGTCTGACCCAAGGTCCTCCTCCTGTCTACCTGCCGTCATACCTCATGTTAACTTATAGGTATGTCTGATCGGGGGCGGAGGGGGGCCCCCGGGAGATCCGCACAAAAAATCCAAGTCGTTGATTTTATTGAAGACCAACCCCGGAGCGCGAATGCGCCCCGGAGCGGCTCTGTTGGTCTGTCCTACACAGGCGGTGTGTGATGGTCAGGGCATCCTGCCCGCAGATGACGCGGCGTGTAGTCCAGAGCGACACCTGCTCCGACATACGCGGCATAGGCTTCCTCGGCGGTCCTGTAGCGGCCCAGGTAGTAGAACTGGCCGTCCTTGTGCGATCCGATCCGCGCCTCGTACCAGCCATCCGGGCGTTCGCGGACGCCAACGAACCCGGAGCGGCCAGGGCGGTGGACGGCGTTCCGATTGTTCAGCGCAATGGGGACGGCGCGGAGGTTGTCGGGATGGTTGTTCGAGACGTCACCGTCCTCGTGGTCGATGACGAGATCACTGGTGAGCTGGATGTCGTTGGCGAGGGAGTAGACGACGCGGGAGACGTAGGGCCGGAAGGCCTTGAGCTTGCCCTGGTAGGAGACCGGGACTGACAAGTGTCCCTTGGGACCGTGGGACATCCCGACAGGCTTTCCAGCGCATCGCGCATTGAAGCGGTTCATTCCGGCGTCGTTTACGAAGTGATGGCGGGGTCTGGTCGCCCAGACGAGGGTTGCGTCCTCAAGAAGCGCGAAGGTCTCCTTGAGGAACTGCAGGTCGTATTGATGTGGCATGATGGTCGACGCGGAACACGGTGATGTGTGTTCTCGATTGCGCACATCAAACCGAGAAACAGGGGCGTGGGTTACAGCCGTCGCTCCATGATCGCGACCTGTTGGCGCTCTTTCTGGATGACAGCGCGTTCCTTACGGAGACGTTCGATCTTTGCATCGAGGATCGACATGGCCTTGCGGACCAGCTCGTCATCGGACATCTCGCCTGTGGTGACCTTCTCCTCACCGGAGACATAGGCCCCGTCCTTGCGGATCGCGGGGAGGACCACACGGGTCACCCAGTCCTGGAAGGGCTTGGCCGTAGGCCTATCGGACCTCATGATCAGTTTGTAGAGGCCCGACTCAGAAATGACAGTTCGGCGCGGGTTGCCACGCCTACCTTCATTTACGGTGATAGTATTCACCTCATCGTCATCGAGGTGACGTGTGTACCAGCCAGCTCCTGCCGTGGTCTTGAACCCAAGGAGGTCAGCGCAGTCTCGGGCGAAGAACCAAGGCTGTCCATCGATCTCAATGACGCGGATGCTGTTCTGGTTGAAGTCGTAGGTAGTCAGCATGTTGTATCTCCGTTCATAGGTTTGCGGAGATACGGGAAACTATTCGGCTGAAGCACCAACCCACTGATAATAAACAAATCCATGCTGGGTGTCGTCTGTCGGCCGAAGTGCCCGCTGTCTTCCATTTTTCAGGTGCTGAGCGCCCTGTTGTGCAAGCCGGGCGCGTCAGATCGGGCAGGTAGTGTCTCACAGACCTTGCCGCACCGGGGCGTCTCACGGGGTGAGTCAGAGTGACTCATATGAATGGTTTCCGACTTCTGAGACACACGGGTTACCGACATCTAAGACCCGTGTGAGACAAAAGGGGGAAGCCAATGCTGGTTGGATATGCGAGAACATCGACGCTCGATCAGACCGCCGGACTGGAGGCGCAGCTCCGCCTGTTGAAGGCCGAGGGCTGCGAGCGGATCTTCGAGGAGCAGGTCTCCTCGGTGGACGTCAGAGCGCGTGAGAAGCTCGAAGAGGCCCTTTCCTATGTCCGAGAGGGCGACACGCTCGTCGTGACCAAGCTCGACCGTCTGGCGCGCTCTATGGCCCACCTGATGGAGATCAGGCAACGCTTGGACGAACGCGGGACGCACCTCAGGATCATCGATCTGAACCTCGACACGACAACGCCGACCGGCAAGCTGATGCTGAACCTCCTCGGCAGCGTCGCGGAGTTCGAGCGTGAGATCATGCTGGAGAGGCAGCGTGAGGGGATCGCGAAGGCGAAGGCGGCGGGGAAGTATAAGGGGCGTATGCCAACTGCGCGCGCGAAAGCTGACGTAGTTCATGCTTTGGCAGCAGATGGCGTCGGTGCGTCCGAGATCGCACGGCGAGTGGGTATCGGTCGTGCCTCGGTCTACCGCATCTTGTCAGGCAGTCGGTAGTCAGGCCGTTGATCGCAAGGGAAAATGTCCAGCTCTAGCTTAGTCGACGGGTAGTGCTGGCTTCGGCCAGCACACGTTCTTGTATTCAAGCACATTTGGCTCGAGCGCTGAGATGATAGGGGGGGTACGGGGGGCGCCTCACACAGGTCGAAGTCAGGAATGT
The DNA here is from genome assembly GCF_025515305.1 of Roseicyclus sediminis. Classification (GTDB taxonomy): domain Bacteria; phylum Pseudomonadota; class Alphaproteobacteria; order Rhodobacterales; family Rhodobacteraceae; genus Roseibacterium; species Roseibacterium sediminis. The sequence goes on along the minus strand of NZ_JAOPHT010000003.1, from coordinate 112,373 downwards.
GCACGAAGATCGCGATCAGATTTTTCAGTTCATGGATCTAGACGTCTGACGCGGGTAAGCGGTTGCACGTTCAACAGACTGTCATCTGTTGGAAGGAGAGCCGTAAGTGGCCTTCCTTGATCACGCTTCTAGCTTGCGGCCGCTTGCTCGCTCAGCGCTTGTCTGGCTGCTTTGAACATCTGATCGATGGCGTCTTTGCTCCACGCATCAACAGAAAGAGCGTCCCTAGAAGAGTGCTCGTTGATCTTCGGCGCTGCCCGGGTGCCGTCAGTCTCGGAGACGGACAGAGTCACGTGCTTTCTACTGCTCATCACTTCCCTCCCCTTCGTATCTAGCTTGCCGCCTCTGCACGAAGTCACGGTTCAACTCAATATCAAAATAGTGTTTCCGTTTGATCCAAACAAAGCCATCTGACTTTGATATTATTGCAACGTCGACAGGTCCACCGACCGTCTCGAGCGGGGAATCCATTTTCCGACGAAGCGAAGTAGTCTCCACGAGTGCCTCCGCAACCGCTGCCATCTCCTCCTTGGGTAGAGAGTTGATGACCGTCATCATGGGCTGCACGAAAGCCTCGTTCCGGAACTTCCTGAAATGGTCGAGGAAGCTCTTCGTCATGGCCTCAGCTGCTATTCGCTGTTTCGCTATCTCCACGGTTTGGTCAACGCTTGGCACATAGGCGTTGATGAGTTCCTCACTCATCCGGTCGAGCGCCCCATGTAAGGTCCTCGACATGTACTCGATGAACTCTGGAAGCAGGCCTTCGATGAAGAGGTGAGCGATGTCCGATTGGGCGAAAGGCATCACAGCTCCGCCCGAGGTTTCGGCATTGTTGGCGTTGCGCACTCTTCTTGTCCAAGCGCGGACCTTGCCATCCAGGGTCCCGTCTACACAGAGTTCCTGGACGACCGGTAGTAGTTCATCGTCACCAAAGCCAGCCAACACCACACCGGTTTCAGCGCCCGAAGGTATCGCCCGTCGGGATACCTCATAACACGCGGTGATCATGGAGGTTAGCACGGGCTTCGTTATCAGAATGTCCAGTTGTTCCTCTAGAAAGCCCCTGATTTCAGTACTGTGTTGATGGCTAAACCGCTCTCTTGAGAAATCGTCGAACAGGATCGGTTGATCTTCGACAGACTTCACCACCTCGCCCATCACTTGGATGAACTTCTTCCGCTTTGTCGTCTTTCCCTTCGTCGCTGCCAGCACGGGGACGACATCATCGATGATATCGAGCATCATCTTGTAAGTGTTCAGCTCGCTCTGGATCGGGTGCGGCACCCTCAGGCTGTCTAGGAACTGAAGGAAGTCCGAGGAGTAGTCCTCCAACCTACCGAAAGTGCGCTGCCCGAGGTGCCTTCGATACTGCTTGATCACGACTTCCCATGGAAGCCCACAGTGGTTTCCGTTGCCGTAAACCATGATACCGACGTCCGCGTTGGGCGCCAGGTGGAATAGCTTGTTTGAGTTCTTCCAAACACGATCATGGCCAATGGTCACAGCACTATCGGCAGCCAGAGCAATCCCTGTATTGTTGATAATCGCGATCTCTGCAGTCATGAGCGCACCCCAAAACGCTGGGAAGACATGGCGGAACTACAGAAACGCCCGCGCAACAGCTGTACCACATGTCGAGGTTCGATCAAGTTGTGCGCCAACATGTCGTCCCCATTTCCAAGTGGGCGACTTTTCGAGCGTGGCATGAACGCGGATCAAGTCGCTAGTTCAGGTCCCAAACACCTGCGGTTCGACAAGCCTGTTCGAGGTACCTTGAGAGCTGATCAAGCATGTCATCACCACCGTAGTTGGCGGCGATCCCGCCTTGTGCATGTCCGTGGATCAGATTCACCCAGTACTCGGGCGCAACCCTTCGCATCCAATCCTTGTGCGAGTGCCGCAGGGAATAGGGCACCTTCGTGATCCGTTCCCACACGCCTGCTTGCTTCATCGCCTTCGTCATGAGGTTAGAGGCAGTGTTGTATCCGCTGGCGGACGCATACCGGGGAAAGACTGGCACCGCTCCATGAGCCTGTTTCGCGGCTTGCTTGGCGCGTGAGCGCGAGACTTCAAGCGCCCTTCCGACCAAGGGGACCTTGCGAACAGAGGTGTCCGTCTTGACCCCCCTGATCCCGTTCGGACGGATGATGACATGTGGAACATCGTGGTCGAGATCGACGTCCTGCCATTCCAGACCGAGAAGCTCCCGAGGTCTCGCCCCGGTGAACATCATCATGGTCCAGAGGTCGGCGATGTCTGCATTCTTCGCCATCACGAACGGATTGCACCGTTTGATCTCTTCCACCGTCAGGGGCAGACGACTGTCCTTCGCGCGGCGATCAGATGCGGTCTTGGGAACGTCGAGGCCGCTGAACGGGTTCACATAGGCCGTTAGCTGAAACCGCTGCTTGGCGAAGTTCAGGAGCGCACGGATGGTGTTGATCCGGCGCTTGATGGTGCCGCGAGCTGATCCCTTCGCCCGCATGGCGTCGCGGAAAGCATAGGCCACATCGATGTCGATGGCTTCGACGAGCGGGTCCGACTCCTTGGTCACTTCCCTGACAAGATCGACAACGAGCTTCGTCTGTTTGCGCAGGTCGTTCTCGTTGTCCCCATCGCGGTGTTCGTCGAGATAGGCTTGTGTGGCCTTGGAGAGGCGCAGAGGCGGCTCCTGAACTCCGAAGAACTTGGCTTCGACGATCCGGTCGAACTCGTGATCGGGTGCGCGAAGGGCTGCATCGGTGAACTTCGTGAACGTCTCGGGATCAGCCTGGAATGTAACTGGCGCGAGCGACTTCAATGTCGGTGCGACCAGATTGTGCTTTCTGAGCGTCTGCAGGGTTGCCCTGTGATCGGCATCCGCTGGATCCATGGCACGAGCTGCCTCGATCTCCAACTCGACTTCGCGATGCACACGGTCGTACCGCTCCAAGGCCAGCCGCTGGTCCGTGGTCTTCAGCGAGATCGAGAACTCCCGCTTTCCGATCAGCTTGATGAGTTCGCCGGGCACACGTCGCCTGTAGCGGTAGCGTCCCGATTTCGAGTCTTGCGCCAGATATTCCATGTTGACGACGAGTTGCACGATCACTGCACTCCGCTCTTGTGTGGCGTTTGTGTAGTGATTTCAAGCACAACCCCCGGAAATCATTGATTTCTATCGGAGTTTTGGTGCCCAGGAGAGGACTCGAACCTCCACGGCCGTTAAGCCACTGGTACCTGAAACCAGCGCGTCTACCAATTCCGCCACCTGGGCAGGTGTCGTGACGACGGCTGATATCGCGGGGTCAGGGGCGTGTCAACAAGCTGCGAGAGCGATTGTGGAGCTTGCCGCAAAGCTCAGTAATCGCGTTCGAAATACACGCCCAGCGCGCTGCCCCCGTCCGATGAGAAACTGCCCCGCGCGGTGATGTCCGGCGTCAGGTCGATGTTGAGGGAGATCTCGCTTTCGCCCTGCGCGCCGACGGTGACATCGGTGTAGATGTTCTCCGAAAGGTAGCGACCTGCCCGCACCGCCGCGTTGCCTTCGGCATCGGTCTGAAGGTCCAGGTCGTCGAGGCCGAGGCCTTCGCGCAGGTTCGCCAGAAGGCCGCCATCCGTGCTGCCGCCCACCAGTGAACTCGCCGCGTCGGCAAGCTGGATCAGCTGCACCGGCGAAAGCGCCGAGACCGAACGCCCGAAGAGGAGCTGCGCGAGGATCTCGTCCTCCGGCAGGAACGGATCGGAACTGAGCGAGATATCGGGCGACGAGGCCGGGCCGTCGACGTTGATGGTGATGCGATACCCATTGGCCCTGCTTTCGGCGCGCAATTGCAGGAACGGGTCGAAATCGCCCTGCAGGGTCGCCGCGCCTTCCGTGATGTCGAGCCGCGTGCCAAGGATCGAGATACGCCCCCGGACCAGCTCGAAACGGCCGGCGGGGATGACGTTGGCCGACGTGCCGCCGATCCGGATGGAGCCGCCGAACTCGGCATCGATCCCGCGACCGCGCAGGAAGATACGCCCCGGCGCGTTGATCGTCAGGTCGAGCCCGACCGCCGAGGAGCCGCCATTGCCACCCTGTCCGGCCAGAAGACCCGCGGCCGCGCGTGTCTGGCGCTCGGCCGCGGTCTCGCCAATATGCCGGATATCCGGGATCGGTGCCGCGGCACCGAGGCCCGTTTCCGGCACGCGCAGCTCCGACTCGCCCAGCGTGATCAGGCCGGCGACGAAGGGCGCCGAGGCGAGCGGTCCGGAAACGGCGAGGTCGCCGCGGGCCACGTTGACCTGGTAGAGCGTCGGATCGATCAGGCGCGCGCCGTCGAGCGTCACGGCGATATTGCCGGGAAGACCCCTCTGGCCGAGGTCGAGCGAGCCGTTCAGGCCAAGCCGTCCGCCCGTCGAGATGTTTCCACCGCCATCGAGCGTTACGCGGCCACCGTTCAGGCGGGCATTCAGCCCGATGTCCTCGACCGCCAGCAGGAACGTCGGCGCCGAAAGGCGCGCGCCGGCCGTGGAGAGGGTGCCGGATACGGCGCCGAGCGATGGCGCCCCGCGAACCGCGAGATCGAAACGAAGCGCGCCGGTAATCGACCGCGGCGCGATGAACTGGTTGGCAAGCGCGAGCGGGACGGTGCCCGTGGTCTGCAGATCCAGGTTGCCATTGTCGGGGTCGGCACTGCCGGTCACGTTCGCGCCAAGGCCCGCCGGACCCTGCAGCCGCGCGTCGATCTGCCAGTTGTCCTCCGCCCCGGCCCGCGCGAGATCTGCCGAAACGGTGGCTGGGCCGCGGACCGCCGACGTGAAGAGACCGAGGTCCGAAAGCCGCGCATCCGCCGAGAATGTCCCGCCGCCCGACGAGATCTCGCCCGTGGCGTCGAGCGCGATCTGGGTTCCGTCGACGGTCAGTTCATCGATCCGCGTGCCCGTGATGTCGCGCACGGCCACGAGGCGCAAACGGGTTTGGCCGGACAGCAGGGCAGGTGGCAGGGCCGGGCTTGCCCCGATCGATGTGCCGGTGCCGGCCAGGACGATGTCGAAGGCGCCGGATAGCGCCTCGGCGGTTCCCTCGAGGTTCGCGTTCAGGCCGCCGGACAGGTCCTGCCCGGCGAGGGCCGAGAACCGGCCAAGCTCGTCGATGCCTGCCGCGAGCCGGAAAACGACGGGAAGGGTTCCGTCGACGAAGGAGGCGGTGAGGGTGCCGTCAATCTCCATGCCCCCGGCGCGCACGTCGAGGTCTTCCAACGACAGGCTTTCCCCCTCGGCCCAGGCCGCGTTCGCGCCGAACGTGGCGTCACGGCCCATCGCTTCGGCCAGCGCCGCGTCGGTGTGATCGAGACCGCTGAGGGCGGCCGTCAGGTCCGCGGTCACCGCGCCGATGCCGGTGGCGGATGGCGTGATCCGCCCGGTTGCCGCGATCTCGGCGTCTGCGACGGAGAAATCCCCGACATCGAGATCATCAAGCCGCGCGGTCATGCGATAGCCGTCGCCTTGCGCTGCATCGAAGACAAAGGCGAGGTCGGCCGAGGACAGAAAGGCCGGAACGCCGGGTGCCGGCAGGCGAACCGGCCCCGATCCGTCGGGATCCTCGACACGACCCGCGATGTCGATCGACACCGGCCTGCTCTCGGCATCCAGCGCGATGTCGCCCTGCAGCAGGACCGCCGCCGTCGCCAGCCGCATGTCCCGAAGGAGGGTCGAACCGTCGGCCAGCCTGTCGATCTGGGCACTGATCTCGGAACTGGTTCCGAAAAACGGACGATACTCCGTCGCCATCAGCGGCGTGAGGTCGCCCGCGATGTCGATGTCGATCCTCTGGCCGCCATCCTCGCCCGTGCGGGCGCTGCGAATCGTACCGTCGACACGTTCCACCCCGCTCGTGGCGAGGCCGAGGTCGACCACGATATCGTCCAGCGGCCCCTCGCCGGCCACGTGAAGGCGCAGAGGCGGCTCGTCGGGGAGGCTCAGAAGCTCGGCGGCAAGGCCACCCGCCTCTTCCTCCAGAAGCAGATCGAGGCCGAGGATGCGCGTGGCATTGTCGAAGCCTGCATCGAGGTTGAAGCGGCCCTCGGGCCCGTCGAGCCGCGCCATCTCAAGGCGCACCGTGCCGGACCCGTCCTCGAGCTGGCCTTCGCCGGTCACCGACAGTTCGGCCGCCACGCCCATGATCGGCTCGCCCAGCGCGACGGTGCCGATCGAAAACTCGCCAATCCGGACCCTCAGGGGCAGCTCGGGCAGCGCGAAGGGCGTCGCCTCGGCGGCGGGAAGGTCCGGTCCTTCCGGCGGCAGCGGAGGGCGCAGCAGCGTCAGGCGCTCGGCCGTCAGGGCTTCGACCACGAGCGCGCCCGACAGGAGCGCGGCGCGACGCCAGTTCAGCTGCGCATTCTCCAGGACCAGCCACTCGCCGTCGGCATCCGAGATCGCCAGCCGTTCGAGCGTCGCCTCGGAGGACAGCGCACCGCGAAACCCGTCGATCCGGACCTGCCGGTTCTCGCCATCCGATAGCTGGCTCTCGATGAACCGGATGAGACGCCCGCGGTCGTCGTCCTGCGCGGCGGCTGGAAGGGCCGCGAGGACGACCGAGATGATGATGAGAAAACGGGTCAAAACGCCTGTCCGATGCCGATGTAGAGAAACAGGTCGTCACCCACGCCGCCGCCCCGCACCGGCGTCGCGATGTCGACCCGGATCGGGCCGAACGGCGTATCGTAGCGCAGACCGATGCCCGCGCCCGCGTGCCAGTCGCCATCGGAGAAATCCGCGTTCCGGCCGACATAGCCGGCATCCGCGAAAGCCACGAGGCCGAAGTTGCTGTCGCCGATCATCTGGCGCACCTCGCCCGAAAGCGTCGCAAAGCTGCGACCGCCGGACGGGGCGCCTTGCTGGATCGCGCCGAGCGACTGGTAGGATTGACCGCGCACCGTGTCCGAGCCGCCGGAGAAGAACAGGTAGTCCGGCGGGATCGACTGGATTTCTCCACCGGGGAGCGTGCCGAACTGGGCCCTCGCCGCGAGGACGGTGCTGTCCGCCTCGCCGAGACCGAGGTAGCCGCGCGCGTCGGCGGTCAGCCTCGCGCCGATCCCGTCGCCCGCGACGGCGAAGGGCGCGGCGGTGCCGATCATGTAGACGCCGGACGTCGGCTGGAGAGGATCGTCGCGATTGTCCCAGGTCAGCTCGCCGGGAAGATAGAGAAGCGTGGTGTTGCGCGTGCCGAGTGCGTTCTCGAACCGGTTGGCTCTCAGGCCGATGCCGAGGGACCCTTCGAGGCGCGGCGAGAACCAGTGATCGACGCCTGCCTCGAAACCGATGCCGACCAGCCGGAACGACGGCTCGTCGAGGCCGACGACGGCTGCCTCGAAATAGGCGGTGGTGTCGGGCGTGAACGTGGCCGGCCGCGAGAAGCGGAGGTGCAGCCCGGCGTCGATCCCGTCGATCTCGTCGGTCGAGATCTCGCCCTGGCCGATGCCGCCGATCTCGCCCTCGATTCGCAGCCGTTCCGCCCCGCCGAAAAGGTTGCGATGAAGCCAGAAGGCGCTGACCTGTGCGCCGGAATCGCTCGAAATCTCGGCACCGAAGCCGAAACGCCGTGGCGCGGATTCGGACAGCGTGGCGACGATGTTCATGCTGTCATCCGGGCCGAGCGGCTGTTCCTGGAGCGCGACGGCCGAGAAGACGCCGGTATCGCGCAGCCGCTCGGTGACACGGTCCATGATGGCGGGCGAATAGACCACGCCCTGGGGCAGGCCCGCGATTTCCAGGATGCGCTCGGTCCGCATCCGCTCCTGACCCTGGGGGACGAGTTGGCCGAAGGTGACGACCGGACCGGGCGCCACCTGTATCGACGCATCGAGCGTGGCGCCGGGATGACGCGCGGTGATGCTCTGGTCCGCGATCTCCGCCGTGGCATGCCCACGCTCGCGCCAGCCTTCGATGGCGGCGCGGGCCGTGTCGCGAAGCACGGGGGTCGATGCATCGCCGCCCGGTCGGAATTCCTCGGGGAGTTCGGTCCCGCTGGCCAATGGCCCGATCTCCGCGGCGCCGAAGCTGTAGCGCGGCCCGGTCTGCACCAGGATCGCCACCCGGCCGATCCGGGACGGCACGTCGAACGGCGATAGCCGGGCGGCCTCGCGCCCGTCGATCGTGATGCGGACGACCGGCGAGAAATACCCTGCGTCGTAAAGCGCGGCGACAAGCCTGGCGTAGTCGGCGCGGGCGGCGGCCACGACGTCCTGCGGTGTGCTGGGCTCCTCCTCGGGATCGGCGCCGCCGAGTTCCTGCACGACGAGCGAATTCGACCGAAGGCGATCGGTCAGATCCTCGTCGGCGCCCGGCACCTCGAACGACACCTCCTGCGCCGCGGCCGGAAGCGAAACCGCGCACAGAAGCGTCAGAAGGCTCAGGATTCGTCTCAATTCCATACCCAATGGATAAGGTCCCATGGACGCGAGGGCCAGCGGCCTTTCCGCGCGTCCTCAACCCTAGGACGATTTGTACCTTGTGACAGGTGTCCATGCCGCCTATCACCCGGCCAAGGCATCCTCCGGAGGTTATCGGGCATGGCGAAACTCGTCACGATCTTTGGCGGCTCCGGCTTTGTCGGACGCTACATCGCGCGCCGCATGGCCAAGGCGGGCTGGCGTGTCCGCGTCGCGGTGCGGCGCCCGAACGAGGCGCTGTTCGTGCGGCCCTACGGCGTCGTGGGCCAGGTCGAGCCGGTCTTTTCAAACGTCCGTGACGACGCCTCGGTGCGCGCCGCGATCCATGGCGCGGATGCCGTCGTGAACTGCGTCGGCATCCTGTCGGAGCGCGGCAAGAACCGCTTCGAGACCGTCCAGACGGAAGGTGCGGCACGCATCGCGCGCATCTCCGCCGAGGAAGGGGTGGGCCGGCTGGTCCACATCTCGGCAATCGATGCCGACGAGACCAGCGACAGCGACTATTCCCGGACCAAGGGCCTTGGCGAGGCCGCCGTGCTGGAGGCCTTCCCGCGCGCCACCATCCTGCGCCCCTCTGTCGTGTTCGGCCCCGAGGACGAGTTCTTCAACCGTTTCGCGCAGATGACGCGGATGAGTCCGTTTCTTCCCGTCGTTGGCGCGAACACGCGGTTTCAGCCGGTCTATGTCGACGATGTCGCGCGCGCGGCCGTGAAGGGCGTGCTGGGCGAGGCAGGACCGGGTGTCTACGAGCTTGGCGGCCCGGAGATACGGACGTTCCGTCACCTGATGGAGACGATGTTGCGGGTCATCCGCCGCCGCCGCCTGATCCTCAACGTCCCGTTCTGGATCGCGGGGATCATGGGCGCCGTCTTCGACGCGGTGCAGGCGGTGACGCTGGGCCTGTTCCACAACGGTCTTCTCACGCGCGACCAGGTGCGCAACCTGCGCCGCGACAATGTCGTGGGCGAGGGATGCCGCACGTTCGCGGATATCGGGATCGAGCCCGTCGCGATGGAAGCAGTGCTGGAGGACTACCTCTGGCCATACCGGCCCTCGGGCCAGTATTCCGAGATCAAGCAAAGCGCCGAGCAACTCAGGAAATCGTGAGCGCGCCGCTGTAGCCCAGCCACAACAGGATCACGCCGAGGATCACCCGGTAGATCACGTAGGGCGTGAAACTCACGCTCCTGAGCAGCCGCATCATGAGCGCGAGCGCCGCCAGCGCCGCCACGAAGGCCATGGCGGCTGCGATCGCCCCGTCGCGGGCGGCCTGGGTATCGGCGGTCGCAACGACCTCCGCGCCGAGAAGCACGCCGGACGCCAGGATCGTCGGGATCGACATGAGCATCGCAAGCCGCGCGGCGGCTTCACGGTCGTAGCCCAGGATACGACCCGCCGTGATCGTGATGCCCGAGCGCGAGGTGCCGGGGATCAGCGCCACCGCCTGCCAGAGACCCATCACGATGGCGTCCCGCAGGGTCCAGTCGCCGTCGCGCTTGGTCTGCGGCCCGCGCTGGTCCGCCCAGTAAAGGACGAGGCCGAAGATCAGCATGGTCCAGCCGATCACCGTGACGCTCCGCATCGCGTCGTCGAGGCCGGTCATGTTGAGGATCAGCCCCACGGCCATCACCGGCACCGTCGCGATGGCAAGCAGGAAGGCGAGCTTCGACCCCGGCGTGTCGATGCGGCCGGTCAGCATCCGGGGAATGCCCGAGAGGCCCAGTTTCACGTCGCGCCAGAAATACAGGATCACGGCGCCCAGAGTGCCGACATGGACCGCCACGTCGATGACCTGCCCTTGGTCCTCCATGCCGGTGAGATTCGGCAGGAGAATCAGGTGGCCGGAGGACGAGACCGGCAGAAATTCGGTGATGCCCTGGATCAGGGCGACGAGAAGCAGGTGGAACAGCGTCATGGTTGGGTAACTCGTCTAGCTTGCAAGCCCAAGCTTTCAAATGGTTTTGTTGGAAATAGGTACCATATGTTACCCAATTATGCACCCAAGTTGGGGTGAGGGTCGGGCGCAAGGGTGAGGATTCGATATATAGGTCAGCATTACTGTCTTTTTATCTTTCTGCCGCCTATGTATACGGGCCGCCACAGAATGGGAGAAGATCCGTGGCCAAGCAACCCATGTTGAAATTCGTGACGATCGGCAAGGAGATGCCCCAGAAGCGCTCGGCCGAGGACCGGACGGACGATTTCGACGAGATCTATGGCGAATACGCGCGCGAGAAGGCGGCCGAGCAGGCCGCTCGCTGCAGCCAGTGCGGCGTTCCCTACTGCCAGAGTCACTGCCCGCTCCATAACAACATCCCCGACTGGCTGAAGCTGACCGCGGAGGGCCGCCTGCAGGAGGCCTATGAACTCAGCCAGGCGACCAACACCTTCCCCGAGATCTGCGGCCGGATCTGTCCGCAGGATCGCCTTTGCGAGGGCAACTGCGTGATTGAGCAGTCGGGGCACGGCACGGTCACCATCGGCTCGGTCGAGAAGTACATCACCGACACCGCGTGGGAGGAGGGCTGGGTCCAGCCGATCCGCCCCGCCGCGGAACGCACCGAGTCCGTGGGCATCATCGGCGCCGGTCCCGGTGGACTGGCCGCCGCAGACATGCTGCGCCGCGCCGGTCTGCAGGTGACCGTCTACGACCGTTATGACCGCTCGGGCGGGCTGATGGTCTACGGCATTCCCGGCTTCAAGCTGGAGAAGGACGTGGTCATGCGCCGCAACGCGCAGCTGGAAGAGGGCGGCGTCACCTTCGTGATGAACTGCAACGTCGGTGAGGACATCACCTTCGACGAGATCCGCAAGAAGCACGATTTCGTCGTGATCGCCACCGGCGTCTACAAGTCGCGCGACCTGCAGGCCCCGGGCGTGGGCGCGGGCGGGATCGTCCGGGCGATCGACTACCTCACGGCTTCGAACCGCGTCGGCTTCGGCGATGCGGTGCCGGAATACGCGTCGGGCGAGCTGAACGCCGAGGGCAAGCGCGTCGTCGTCATCGGCGGCGGCGACACGGCGATGGACTGCGTCCGCACCGCCGTCCGTCAGGGTGCCGTCAGCGTGAAGTGCCTCTATCGCCGCGACCGCGCGAACATGCCCGGCTCGCAGCGCGAGGTCGCCAATGCCGAGGAAGAGGGCGTCGAGTTCGTCTGGCTATCGGCGCCCAAGGGCTTCACCGGCGATACCGTCGACGGAGTGATGGTGCAGAAGATGCGGCTTGGCGCGCCGGACGCGACCGGGCGGCAGAGCCCGGAGATCATCGAGGGCGCCGATTATGTCGAAGAGGCCGACCTCGTCATCAAGGCGCTGGGCTTCGAGCCCGAGGATCTGCCGGCGCTCTGGAACTGCCCCGAGCTGGAGGTGACCCGCTGGGGCACGATCAAGGCCGATTTCCGCACCCACGAGACGCAGCTTCCGGGCGTCTACGCGGTGGGCGATATCGTGCGCGGCGCAAGCCTGGTGGTCTGGGCGATCCGCGATGGCCGCGAGGCGGCCGAGGCGATCCTCGAGAAGGTCATGGCGCAGGGCACGAGCGTGGCGGCGGAATGACCATGTGCCGTATCATCGCTCTCGGCTTCGCGGCGACATGCCTCGCCCTGCCCGCATCGGCGCAGGACGGTCCCCGCCTGTTCCAGGTGCCCGAGGGGTGCGAGGCCTTTCTCACGGTGCAGTCGCGCTCTTGCATGGTGTCGCATCACTGGACCTGCTCGGTCGATCCCGAGGGGACGCACTGGCGTGCCTCGGTGGACCAGGACGGCGCCTTCTATCTCAGCTTCACCGACGCCGAATTCCGCTGGCTCAGGTCCTGGAACCTGCGCAGCGGCGGGACCGATACGCTGATCGAACCCGAAGAGGACCCCGCCAGCCTGTCCGAGCTTCTGTCCACGGGCAGCGATTCGATGGTCTTCTCGATCCAGGAGGAGAGCGGTCTCGGCACGTTCCGGCGCGACTACACTGGGTTCGACCGCCTCACCGGCGAGACGGTCGCGGTCGATGGCCGGGAACTCCAGGTCACCGAATTCTCCTATCAGTACGACACCGCCGACGGCGTTCGCCGCACGCAGGGCAACCAGTTCGTCCACGAAGGCTGGCGGCTGTTCTTCGGCGGGCTGGAGACCGTGACGCTTCCCGACGGTGGGACCTTCGAGGGCAACTACAGCCCGATGGAGTTCGCCGAACCGGGTGAGCAGGGCTTTCTCACGATGCAGCCTCTCTACGATTGCGGCGACACGATGAGTGCGGTCGAAACCGCGCCCGTCTGGAGGGTCAGCCAGTGATCGAGGCCTATCGCCGGACCGGGCGCCTCGACGGTGCCTGCCTTTGCGGTGTCGTGCGCATCCGCGTCGATGGCGGCTATGTCGCGGCGGTGGGTGTCTGCCATTGCAGCATGTGCCAGCGCTGGAACGGCATGATCTACGGGACCTTCGACGCCGAGGCGGATGCCGTGACCGTCGAGGGCGAGGTCGCCCGCTATCCCGCGACCCCGTTCTCCGAGCGCGCGTTCTGCGCCGGCTGCGGCAGCCACCTGTGGATGCGCAACACCGACGGGGACGCCGCGAATTACGAGTTTCCGCCGGGTCTGTTCCCGGCCGCGCGGGACTTCCCGCTGATCTCGGAAATCTACGTCGACCGCGCACCGGCCTATGCCGCGCTGGCGGGCGGACACCGCCGGGCCACCCGCGCGGAATACGAAGCGAAAAACCCCCATCTCGAGGGAGACATGCCATGACCAAGTATGATGCAGCCTGGGCCGCCGCCGAAGAAGCCAAGCGCAAGTGGCTGGCCGAAAACGGCATGTATTCCGAAGCGGAGGAGCATTCCTCCTGCGGGGTGGGCCTTGTCGTGTCGATCGACGGCCAGCCGTCGCGCAAGGTCGTGGAGAAGGGTATCAACGCGCTCAAGGCCGTGTGGCACCGGGGCGCGGTCGATGCCGACGGCAAGACGGGCGACGGTGCGGGCATCCACGTGCAGATCCCGCCGGCCTTCTTCTACGACCAGGTCGTCCGCACCGGCCACGAGCCGCGCAGGGACGAGCGGATGGCGGTGGGCCAGGTCTTTCTGCCCCGCACCGACTTCGGCGCGCAGGAGACCTGCAGGACCATCGTCGAGAGCGAAGTCCTGCGGATGGGCTACTACATCTACGGCTGGCGCCACGTTCCGGTGAACATCGTCGTCCTGGGCGAGAAGGCCAATGCGACCCGGCCCGAGATCGAGCAGATCATCATCTCGAATTCCAAGGGCGTCGACGAGGAGACTTTCGAGCGCGAACTTTACGTCATCCGTCGCCGGATCGAGAAGGCGGCGCAGGCCGCCGGTATCAAGGAGCTTTACCTCTGCTCGCTGTCCTGCCGGTCGATCATCTACAAGGGCATGATGCTGGCCGAGCAGGTGGCGGAGTTCTATCCCGACCTGAAGGACGAGCGTTTCGAGAGCGCCTTCGCGATCTATCATCAGCGCTATTCGACCAACACCTTCCCGCAGTGGTGGCTGGCGCAGCCCTTCCGCATGCTCGCCCATAACGGCGAGATCAACACGCTGAAGGGCAATGTGAACTGGATGAAGAGCCACGAGATCCGGCTGTCGTCCAACTACTTCGGCGACATGGCCGAGGACATCAAGCCGATCATCGCACAGGGCGCGTCGGACTCGGCCGCGCTCGATGCCGTGTTCGAGGTTCTCGTGCGCGCCGGACGCAACGCGCCGATGGCCAAGACGATGCTTGTCCCCGAGGCCTGGAGCCAGACGGCGACCGAGCTGCCGCAGGCGTGGCAGGACATGTATTCCTACTGCAACTCGGTGATGGAGCCCTGGGACGGTCCCGCAGCGCTTGCCATGACGGACGGCCGCTGGGTCTGTGCCGGGCTCGACCGCAACGGTTTGCGTCCCATGCGCTACGTCGTCACCGGCGACGGCCTGATGATCGCGGGGTCGGAAACCGGCATGGTGCCGGTGGACGAGGCGAACGTCGTCGAGAAGGGCGCGCTGGGCCCCGGCCAGATGATCGCCGTCGACATGGCCGAGCAGCAGCTGTTCCACGACACCGAGATCAAGGACGCGCTGGCCGCCTCGCGCCCGTTCGGCGACTGGGTCGGCAAGATCACCGATCTCGCCGTCGAGACCGAGACGGTGCCCGAGAAGGCGCTCTACGAAGGGTCCGAACTGCGCCGCCGCCAGGTTGCAGCGGGCTATTCCATCGAGGAGTTGGAGCAGATCCTGGCGCCGATGGCCGAGGACGGGAAGGAAGTCGTGGTCAGCATGGGCGACGACACGCCCGCCGCGGTCCTGTCCTCGCAGTATCGCCCGCTCAGCCACTATTTCCGGCAGAACTTCAGCCAGGTCACGAACCCGCCCATCGACAGCCTGCGCGAATACCGCGTGATGAGCCTCAAGACCCGCTTCGGCAACCTCAAGAACGTGCTGGACGAGGATTCGAGCCAGACCGAGATCCTCGTGCTCGACAGTCCCTTCGTCGGCAACGCGCAGTTCGAAGAGATGGTGAAGCACTTCAACGCCGAGCATGTGATCATCGACTGCACCTTCCCCGCCGGCGGGTCCGCGGGCGCGCTGCGTGCCGGGCTGGAACGTATCCGCCGTGAGGCCGAGGATGCCGTGCGTTCGGGCGCGGGTCACCTCATCCTGACCGACCAGGGGCAGAATGCAGATCGCGTGCCGATGCCCATGATCCTCGCCACCAGCGCGGTCCACTCCTGGCTGACGCGCCAGGGTCTGCGGACCTTCTGCTCGCTCAACGTGCGCTCGGCCGAGTGCATCGACCCGCATTACTTCGCGGTACTCGTGGGCTGCGGTGCGACGACCGTCAACGCCTACCTCGCGCAGGACAGCATCGCCGACCGCATCGGACGCGGCCTGATCGAGGGCAGCCTGACCGAGGTCATGTCCCGTTATCGCGCGGCCATCGACGCGGGCCTGCTGAAGATCATGTCCAAGATGGGGATTTCCGTGATCTCCTCGTACCGTGGCGGCCTCAACTTCGAGGCGGTGGGCCTGTCCCGCGCCATGGTGGCGGAGTTCTTCCCCGGCATGATCTCCCGCATCTCCGGGATCGGTGTGTCGGGCCTGCAGAAGAAGGTCGAGGAGGTCCACGCCAAGGGCTGGATCCGCGGCCAGGACGTGCTGCCGATCGGCGGTTTCTACAAGGCGCGCCGCTCGGGCGAGAAGCACGCCTGGGAAGCGCAGACCATGCACATGCTGCAGATGGCCTGCAACAAGGCCTCCTACGAGCTGTGGAAGCAGTATTCGGCCAAGATGCGGTCGAACCCACCGATCCACTTGCGCGACCTTCTGGACATCAAGCCGCTGGGCAAGCCGGTGCCGATCGAAGAGGTCGAAAGCATCACGTCGATCCGCAAGCGTTTCGTGACGCCCGGCATGTCGCTTGGCGCGCTGTCGCCCGAGGCGCACAAGACGCTGAACGTCGCCATGAACCGGATCGGCGCGAAGTCCGACTCGGGCGAAGGCGGCGAGGATCCGGCGCATTTCGTGCCCGAGCCCAACGGCGACAACCCCTCGGCCAAGATCAAGCAGGTCGCGAGCGGTCGTTTCGGCGTGACGGCGGAATACCTCAACCACTGCGAGGAACTGGAGATCAAGGTTGCGCAGGGTGCCAAGCCCGGCGAGGGCGGCCAGTTGCCCGGCATGAAGGTGACGGACCTGATCGCGCGGCTGCGCCACTCCACCAAGGGCGTGACCCTCATCAGCCCGCCGCCGCACCACGACATCTACTCGATCGAGGACCTCGCGCAGCTGATCTACGACCTCAAGCAGATCAACCCGCGTGCCAAGGTGACGGTCAAGCTGGTGGCCTCGTCCGGTGTCGGCACGATCGCGGCGGGCGTGGCCAAGGCCAAGGCCGACGTCATCCTGATCTCGGGCCACAACGGCGGCACCGGGGCCAGCCCCGCGACGTCGATCAAGTATGCGGGTCTGCCGTGGGAGATGGGCCTGACCGAGGCGCACCAGGTTCTCGCCATGAACAACCTGCGTGACCGCGTGACGCTGCGCACCGATGGCGGGCTGCGCACGGGCCGCGACATCGTCATGGCGGCGATGATGGGCGCCGAGGAATACGGCATCGGCACCGCCGCCCTGATCGCGATGGGCTGCATCATGGTGCGCCAGTGCCAGTCCAACACCTGCCCCGTCGGCGTCTGCACTCAGGACGAGAGCCTGCGCCAGAAGTTCACGGGCACGGCCGACAAGGTGGTGAACCTCATCACCTTCTACGCGCAGGAAGTGCGGGAGCTTCTGGCCTCCATCGGGGCGCGGTCGCTCGACGAGGTGATCGGCCGCGCCGATCTTCTGACCCAGGTCAGCCGGGGTGCGGCGCATCTCGACGATCTCGACCTCAACCCGATGCTCATCACCGTCGATGGCGCGGACCGGATCGTCTACGACCGCTACAAGCCGCGGAACGTCGTGCCCGATACGCTCGACGCCCAGATCGTCAAGGACGCGCACCGCTTCCTCGAGGACGGCGAGAAGATGCAGCTGTCGTACGCGGTGCAGAACACGCTCAGGACCATCGGGACGCGCACCTCCAGCCACATCGTGCAGGCCTTTGGCATGCGCAACCAGCTGCAGCCCGATCACCTGACGGTGAAGCTGGAAGGCTCCGCCGGCCAGTCGCTCGGCGCCTTCGCCGCGCCGGGGCTGAAGCTGGAGGTCTCGGGCGACGCCAACGACTATGTCGGCAAGGGTCTGTCGGGCGGCATCATCGTGGTGAAGCCGCCGCAGGTCAGCCCGCTGAAGGCGGACGAGAACGTCATCATCGGCAACACCGTGCTTTACGGTGCGACCGACGGCTATCTCTTCGCCGCGGGACGGGCGGGCGAGCGCTTTGCCGTGCGAAACTCGGGCGCGAAGGTCGTGGTCGAGGGCTGCGGCTCGAACGGGTGCGAGTACATGACGGGCGGGGTCGCGGTGATCCTCGGCCGGATCGGCGCGAACTTCGGCGCGGGCATGACGGGCGGCATGGCCTATCTGCATGACCCGGACGGCACGGCCCGGATCAACATGAACCTCGAGACCCTGGTGACGGTTCCGGTGACCGTGGCCCATTGGGAAGGCCAGCTTCGCGGCCTGATCGAGGCCCATGTGCGGGAAACGGGCAGCCGGAAGGCCGCCGAGATCCTGCAGCACTGGGACCTGGAACTCGGCAACTTCGTCCAGGTCTGTCCGAAGGAGATGCTCGACAAGCTCGCGCATCCGATTTCGGACGACCGGAAGGCCATCCCGGCGGAGTGACGCCACTTGCGGGGCGGTGGTTCGTCCGCCGCCCCGCATTGACCTTGCTCAAGGCGCGCCGCTCCGATGCGTGGCAGACTCACTCTGTTCCGCACAGGCGACGGGGAGGGCGCCCATGCAGATCAACGTATTGCCGCATCAGGATCTTTCCGACCGGCCGACGGGCTGCTGTGCGCGGTTCGATCCAGAAGGCTGGAACGGGCTGGTGCTCAGGTTCCGGGAAAAACCGTTCCTGCGCGCCGAGACGCGCTCGGCGATGTACATGCCGCTCGACATGGCGCGGGTTTTCGCCCGTGTGCTGGGGCGCATCGAGGCTAGTTGCGGCTTCGATCCTGACGATACGCTGGTCCTCAGCCATGACCTCTCGCCCTGGAGAGCCGAGCATTTCTTTGCCGTGAAGGGGGACGTCGAGGGTGAGGAGATGACGACGATGACAGGCGACTTCATCACCAAGGTTTTCGAAGGCCCCTACCGTCAGGTCGGGTCGTGGCGCACCGAGATGGAGGCCCTCGTCCGCGACCGGGGCAAGGTGCCGGGGCGCATCTACTTCTACTACACGACCTGCCCGGCCTGCGCGAAAGCCATGGGCAGGAACTATGTCGTCGGCCTGGCCGAGGTCTGAGGGAGTCGGAACATGGACGCGGATACACACGCACAGATCGTCGCGATCCTCGACGAAGTGCAGGACATGACCATTGCCACGCTGCGGCCGGACGGTTTTCCGCAGGCCAATGTCGTCAGCTTCGTTCATGACGACCTGAGGCTTTACTTCATGACGGTCGCGGGCTCGCAGAAGGCCCTGAACCTCCTGCACGACGAAAGGGTCTCCGGCACCGTGACGCGCACCTACGACAGCTGGGACGAGATCGAGGGCCTGTCCTTCGCAGGCCACGCGCGCGTCGTGACCGACGCCGCCGAGATCGCGCGGGTCGGGGAACTGATGCTCGACCGCTTCCCCCAGATCCGCGAGATCGAGCCGCCGGAACCGGTGGAGACGATCCTCGTGCGCGTGGATCCCGTCGTCTTTTCGGTCCTCGACTACACCCAGGTCTTCGGCCACACCGACCTGGTCGAGGTTCAGCCGCGCCTCGCCTGAGGCGGCCGGTCGAAAGGCAAGATCTTAGACGTTCTTCACAGGAATTCCGCAATTGCTCCCGCATGAGGACCAATTCTGCGCGCAGGAGGGGCGCGCAATTGCGTGAGTTCGGGGCGTTTCATGCCGACGACCTACAATGATCAGTTCTGGGTAATCGATGCCTTCTCCCCGCCGCCGGTGGGCACGACGCTTGTGCACCAGCGCTTCGATCTCCGCGACAACAACGACGACGGCGACTTCGACCGCTTCAACACCGACCGGATCGACGGATCGGACATCACATCGTCCTATCCCGGCGACACGATCACCGTGACCCTGAAAAGCGGGACGGTCACCTATACCGGCATCACCTTCTACCTTGCAGACGGTCGCTCGGTGTTCACGCCGACCGACGGGCAGGTGCTTCAGACGGGGACCTTCGTGTCCTCGACCTTCGTCTCGACGCAGGGCCCGCTCCTTGTTGGCAACCTCGGCCCGCCCTGCCTTACGCCCGGCGTCCTGGTCGATGCGGCAAGGGGCCGGCTGCCCGTGGAATGTCTGCAGCCGGGCGACAGGCTGGAGACGCTGGATCGCGGCCCGCAGCCGGTGCTTTGGGTCGGACGGACCGAGTTGCGCGCCGATGCCTGCCACGCGCCGGTCCGTTTCGAGGTCGGCGCGCTGGGCAACAGCGAGGCCTTCTGCGTCTCGCCCCAGCATCGGATGTTCGTGGACGGGTGGCAGGCCGAACTTCACTTCGGTCAAACCGAGGTCCTCGTATCCGCCGTGCATCTGGTCGGTCTTCCCGGCGTGACGCGCATGATGGCCGGCCGCGTGACCTACCTGCACGTGCTGCTCGAAACGCATGAGCTGATCCGGACCGCCGGTCTGTGGTCCGAGAGCTATCACCCGGCTGCCAGCATCGAGCGCCACGAGGAGGAGATCCGCAAGGCGCTTCCCCGGCGCTTTGCACGGCTCGCGGAGGGTATGCGTTCGGCGCCGCTGGCGCGGCCGCAGGTGACGGGACGCGAGGCGCGGGTCCTCGCCGCCTAGGCGCTCACGAACTCGTCGCGGGCAAAGCCCTGCAGGAACAGAAGCGCGGTCAGGTCGCCGTGGTTGATCCGGTGCGGCGCAGCTTCCTGCACAACCGGCTTGGCATGGACGGCGACGCCCGTGCCCGCCCGTCCGATCATGCCCAGGTCGTTCGCCCCGTCGCCGATCGCCAGCACGTCGGCGGGCGTGATGCCCAGCCGCGCCGTGATCTCCTCCAGCGCCTCGACCTTTGCCTCACGCCCGAGGATCGGCCTTGCGACATCACCGGTGAGGATGCCGTTCTCGGCCAAGAGGACATTGGCGCGGAACTCGTCGAAGCCGAGGCGTTCGGCGACAGTTTCCGCGAAGGCCGTGAAGCCGCCAGAAACGAGGACGGTATGCGCCCCGGCCTTCTTCATCGTCGCCACCAGTGTCGCGCCCCCGGGCATCGCCGTGATGCGGCGGTCGAGGACCTCGCCAATCACGCCCTCGGGCAGGCCCTTCAAAAGGCCCACGCGCTCGGTCAGGGCACCCTCGAAGTCCAGTTCGCCATTCATCGCTCGCGCCGTGATCGCCGAGACGGCCTTGCCAACGCCGGCTTCGGCGGCCAGCTCGTCGATGCATTCCTGCCCGATCATGGTGCTGTCCATGTCGGCGAGCAGCATCCGGCGGCGCCGGTTGCCGGCCGGCTGGGCCACCATGTCGACGCCTTCGGCCTGCAGGCTTTCCCAGATCTGCGGCAGGTTGCGCGGCAGCTTCGAGACGTCGAACTCGGCGGCATGGCTGGGGTCGAGCCAGGCCGCGTCGCCGCCTCCCATCGCGTTCCTGAGGTTGCCGACCAGCGTGGGGTCGAGATACATCGCGGGATTGGTAATGAGCGTGATCGTGAACATCGGAGCGCCTCGGCCGGTTTGCGGCGCATAAAGCACGGGCGCTTGGCGAGGGCCAGCGCCGTCGAACTTGGCAGGCGCATGGGGCAGGCTAGCTGATGTCGCGGAAGCAAGGGCAGGGACGGCAAAGGTGAAAAGACCGGTCATCGTGGCAATCGCGGCGCTCGTGGCCATCCTTGCGGGGCTCTTCCTGCTGGAACGCCCGCGTGCGGGGCTGGAGATCTCCACGATCCGTGCCGGCGAGACGCCAGTGACGCTGATGCAGCGGCCGGATGCGGACGGCCCGCTCGTCGTCATCGCCCATGGTTTCGCAGGTTCGCGCCAACTGATGGCGGCCTGGCAGCTGACGCTCGCGCAGGCGGGCTATGTCACGGCCAGCTTCGATTTCGAGGGGCATGGGCGCAATCCGGTGCCGATGTCGGGCGACGTGACCTCGATCGACGGGACCACCCGGCTTCTTATGGAGGAAACAGGGCGCGTGACCGATGCCGCGCTGGCCGCCACCGGGGTCGCGCCGCGCGTTGCGCTGCTGGGTCATTCGATGGCGTCAGACATCATCGTGCGGCAGGCCCTCCGCGACAGCCGTGTCGAAGCGATTGTCGCGATTTCCGTTTTCTCCCAGGCCATTGTCGAAGATCAGCCCCAGAATCTCCTGATCGTGAACGGCGCACTCGAAGGCATGCTCCGGCAAGAGGCGCGCCGCGTGATGGAGCCTTTCGGCGTGGCTGAGGGCGAGACGGTCGGCACGCCCGGCGAAGGTTTTGCCCGCCGTGCCGTCGCCGCGCCCTTCGTGGAGCATGTCGGCGTCCTCTACTCACCGACCGGCCTGCGGGAGGCGCGCGCATGGCTCGACGCGAGTTTCGGGCGGCCGGCATCCGGGGGGCCCGTCGCCGCAATCGGTCCGGCGATCCTGCTCACGCTATTCGGGGTTGTCCTGCTGGCGCGCGCGCTTGCCGCACGCCTGCCCGAGGGGCCATCGCCCGCGTCGGCGTCGGCTAGACGCTTCTGGCTCATGGCGGCGGTGCCCGCGCTTGCGACGCCGCTCGTGCTCGCGCCCTTCGATACACGGTTCCTTCCGGTCCTCGTCGCCGATTACCTGGCGCTTCACCTCGCGGTCTATGGCGCGCTGGTCCTGGCCGTCGCGGCATGGGCCGGTGTGTTGCCGAAGGCTCGGGGCTGGGCCTGGGGGCTGGGCCTCGCGGCATACGGGCTCATCGCCTTCGGGGGCGTGATGGACCGCTACGTTGCCAGTTTCGTGCCGGTCGCGGGCCGCGTTCCGCTCATGGCCGCGATCCTGCCCGGCGCGATCCTCGCCATGCTGGCAGACGCGACGCTGCTGGAGGCGGGGCAGGCGCGGCTCTGGCGGCGCTGGGCGGCACGGATCCTGTTCCTCGCCTCGCTCGGCATTG
Source organism: Roseicyclus sediminis (assembly GCF_025515305.1). GTDB lineage: Bacteria > Pseudomonadota > Alphaproteobacteria > Rhodobacterales > Rhodobacteraceae > Roseibacterium > Roseibacterium sediminis. The sequence goes on along the minus strand of NZ_JAOPHT010000003.1, from coordinate 90,289 downwards.
CCGTCGCGCTCGATTTCGAGCGGCTGTTCTTTCTACTGATCATTCTGCCGGTGATCCTGCTGTTCTACCTCAGCTTCGGGCTGATGGGCGGCTGGACCGGGCGGCGGACGGGGTCCGTCGCCGCCATGGGGATCGGCCTCGGCATCATCCTGGGCTGGGCGCTGGGCGTGACGTTCCCGCTGTTCGATCCGGGTCTCTGACGGGTTACTCGTAGCCCGTCATCTCCAGGTAGCCACGTCCGGCGTGGCTCCCCTCGAACCGGATCGGCCCCTCCCAGTAGGCGAAGGAGGTGTTCATCCAGCTTCGGGGGTTCAGGGGGCGCGTCACGATATCGACGCCTCGTGCGGGGAGTTCGACCTGCCACTCCGTCGGCACGTCCCGCCCCGCGACCTCGGTCAAGGCAAGCGGTGTCAGCCGCAAGGCGCCATCGCCATAGGCCGTCTCGGTTCCATCGGGTGCGATCCACGTCGCCGAAGTGAAGACCCCGCCGGCGCGGTCCCTCAGGCCGAACCCCATCATTCGCGCGCCGTCGGCGAATTGCAGCGAGAACCAGTCCCAGCCGTCCTGCGACTCGGACAGGGGTTGCGATGACCATTCGCGGTCGAGCCAGGCATTTCCGGTGACGGCCACCTCGCCCCCGGGCAGCGAAAGGGTGCCGGTCACCTCGTAGAAGGGCTGCGAGTAGTAGTAGCTTGCCTGCCCCTCCGCCGACTTGACGGAATAGCCCTCGTCGCCATGAAACACGAGCGGCCCCGTCGCGTTCAGGTCGAGCGCATAGGAAAACTCGCCGCCCCGCGCGGTCAGGCTCAGCGCCGAAAGCGCGTCCTCGCCCGTTCGCGCGGTCGACCGCATGGACCAGTCGTCGATCCAGGCTTCGAAAGGCATGGCCGTGACGCCGGCCTGCCCGATGCCGCCACGGCCCAGCCGCTCGGCGCTGAAATGCTGGGTCGCGGTGGTCAGACCGGCGTGACCCATCCAGAGCTGCGGCGCCTCCCATCCCGGTGCGGTGCGGGGGGCGAGGGCGCTGCGGAACAACGTCCACTGCACGCCGTAATCCTGCCCGTCCTCGCCCGTCAGCGTCGCGGTGAGATACCACCACTCGATCCGGTAGGCGGGATGCGCGCCGTGATCGGCCGGAAAGTCGAAGACCGGATCGCGGGCGGGCACCGCAAAGCCCTCCGCCTGCGTGCCGAGCCCGGCGAAACCCTGCGACAGCGCGGGTCCGGCGAGAAAGGCGAGGAGAAGGGCGAGTATCCGCATCAGCGTTCCTGGGAAAAGACCTGCAGAAGCCGTGCAGGAGCCATGTGCGACAGTCTCAGGGCCGGCAGCGCGGCGGCCAGCCCGGCGGCCAGGAGTGCAAGGAGCAGGAGGCGAAGCCAGTCCGCCGGAAAGACCTGCATCGGCAGCCGCCAGCCGAACGCCTCGACGTTGACGACGGCCAGAAGGACCCAGGCCAGGACAAGACCCACCGGCAGCGCAAGCAGGAAGGTCAGCGCGGATAGCAGAAGCAGCCGCCACACTTCCGCGCGGGCGAGCCGTCCGCGTGCCACGCCAAGCGCCCAGACCGGGGCCACCTGTGGCAGACGCAGCGACGAAAGCGTCAGGAGGCTGGTCAGAAGCGCCAGCGCCGCGACGCCCAGCGTCAGGACGTTCAGGGCGCCGGTCACGCGGAACGTGTTCTCGAAGACCTCCAGCGAGAAGCGCTTGATCTGCGCCTGGTTGCGGACGGCGGTGTCGGGCAGGCCGAACTCCTCCCGCAGCGCCGTGGCGAGCGCGGGCGCGTCCTCGGGTGCGACGCGGATCGCGAAGTCGTCAGCGCGCGCTTCGGGGAAGGTCGTCCGGAACAGGTCCATCCCCACGATCGCCTGCCCCGAGGGATTGCCGTAGTCGGAATAGACCCCGGCGACAGGCAGGTTCAGACCGGGGGCGAGCGGCACGGTATCGCCGGCCGACAGGCCCTGACGCCGCGCCAGTTGTTCGTTCACGAGCACTGCCTCGCCCGCGAAGACGGCATCCCAGGCGCCCGGTGCGGATGTCAGTAGCGGCCAGGCCTCGCGGTAGGTCGCGTGATCGACGATGCCGAAGATCTCTGCCGGCAGATCGAAAAGCCGGGTCTCCGCCGAGATGATGGGCAGGACCGCATCGGCCCGGTCGTCGAGGAAACGCTGCAGGCGCAATCCCTCGGCTTCATCGGCAGTGGAAACGTAGAGCTCGGCGGCGAGGCGCTGATCCAGCCAGCCGGTGAAGGTCGTCCGGAAGGACCCCACCATCGTCGAGACACCGACATTCGCGGCAAGCGCGAGCAGCAGCGCCATCAGCGCAAGCGAAAGCGCGGGCAACTGTTGGCGCGAATCGGCGAAGAGCCATTCGGCGAAGGGCCCGCGCGCGCCCCGTGCGAAGATGCCGAGCGCGAAGGCCAGAACGACCGGAAGCGCCAGCGCGGCCCCGAGCAGAAGCGCGCCCAGAAGCGCGAAGCCCGCCAGAAGCCCGCCGCCGAGACCGCCGATCACCACCGCCACCCCGAAGAACGCAAGCGCCGCCAACCCCTGCCGCCGCATCGCCCTGTCCGACGCCTGCGCCCAGGCGCGGGGCTGTGCTGGTGCGAGAAGCGGCATGCGCCCGGTCCGGATCATCGCCTGCGCGGCGGCCGCGCCGGCACCGAGCAGCGTGATGCCCATGGCCGACAGGGCCCATTGCGGGTCGAAGGACAGACCCCCCGCCACCTCTGCGCCGTAGAGGCCGCGCAGCGTGGCCGCGACGCCGGGCATGAGGGCCGCAGCGACGAGATAGCCGAGGACGATGCCGATCCCGCCCGCGATCAGCGCCATCAGGGTCATCTCCAGCGCCAACGCGATCATCAGGCTGCGAAGCGGCAGGCCGAGGGCGCGCAGCGTCCGGAACGTCGCGCGGCGCTGCTCGAACGCGAGACCGATGGCGGCGTGAACGATGAAGAGACCGACGCCGAAGGACAGCAGGCCGAACGCCGTGAGGTTCAGGTGGAAACTGTCGGTCAGTCGCGCGACGTCGCCGGAGGTTTCCGGCGCGACGAGGAGAAGGGACGTGGCCTCGGCCAGCGGCGGCAGGCCCGCGGGCTGCGCCGGCGCCACGATCAGGTAGCTCGGCTCCTCCTGACCGAGAAGCCGGGAGGCGGTGCCGATGTCGGTCAGCGCGGCGGCGGGCGGCACGCCTTCGGCAATGACGATTCGCGGGAGAACGGCAGGCAAGGCGCCTTCCGCCGTCGCCTCCGTCATGAGGAGAAGGCCGGGCGCGGTGAAGAACGCAGCGAGGTCGGTATTGCCGCCAAGCCCCGGGGCCCCAGCCTCCTGGGGCGCGGTAAGAGGGTCGATCCCGATGATCCTGAGCCGCCCCGCCTCGTCCCTGATTTCCCCCGTGATGACCGGCGAGACGAGATAGCCCGCGCGCCGGAGCGCCAAGTAGTCCCTGATCGGAACGGCCCCGCCATCCTGCGCCACGAGACGCGACAGGCTGTCCTGCCCGAGGGCGGCGGCGGCCTCGGCATAGCTTGTCCGTGCCTCCGCGTTGATCGCCTGCACGCCGGACCAGAGCGCGGTCGCCAGCGCAAGGCCGAGCCACAGCATGGCAAGCTGGAGCGGATTGCGGCGCCAATGCGAAAACAGGCTCGAAACGGCGGTTCCGACCATGTTCAGCTTGCCTCCAATCGCCCGCGTGACAGCGAAAGGCGCCGGGACAGGCGCGCCGCAAGCCGTTCGGAATGGGTGACCATCAGGAGGCCGGCGCCGGTTTCCGTCACGAGATCGAGCAGGAGGTCGAGCACCGCGTCCCCCGTCGCCTCGTCGAGGTTGCCGGTCGGCTCGTCTGCGAGGATCACATCGGGTCGCGCGGCCAGCGCCCGGGCGATCGCAACGCGCTGCTGCTGTCCCCCGGACAGCTGCTCGGGGTATCGCGCGGTCAGGTCCGACAGGCCGAGACGGTCGATCAGGCGTGAGTCCAGCGCGGGATCGTGCCGCCCCGCAAGCCGCGCCTGTATCGCGACATTCGCGGCCACGGTCAGCGACGGGACGAGGTTGAACTGCTGGAAGATCAGCCCGGCGTGACGCCCGCGCACCTTCGCCCGCCCGGCATCGTTCAGCGCGGCAAGATCGTGCCCCATCAGCGTCACGCGGCCCTCGTCTGGCGCGTCGAGGCCACCGGCCAGGTGGAGGAGCGTGCTTTTGCCCGAGCCGCTCTCGCCGGTCAGGGCCAGCGTCTCGCCGGCTGCAAGACACAGCGACACGGACGAAAGGACCGGCAGCGGCCCCTCCGCGCCGGGATAGCGTTTAGTCACGCCGGAAAGGTCGAGCACCGGGGCGGTCATGCTGGGCATGTAGCAGCCGGGGAGGCATTGCACAGCCCCTGCGACCTAAGGGGTCTGCTCGGCCATCCAGTCCTCGACGCCGTTGGCGACGGCGCGGTAAACGGCGGCCCCCAGGGCCTCGCCCACGTCGGTATGAAGCCCGGTGAAGCGCTTGTCGCCGGGCGGGGCGCCGACCACGATGCAGTCGGTCCCGGTCCCCGTCGCCCGCCCGGCGGGCAGGATGGGCCCATGCTCCATGACCGCGGCCGTCCGCGCCTCGGCCGCGATCGACAGAAGCTCGATCAACGCGGTGTTGGAAAGGGCGGTGTCGGTTACCGCCAGAAGGTTGATCGTTCCGAACCCCGCGCCGGCCTGCATCTGCCTGTGGCCGATCCTCTCGGCGTTGGTGAGGCCGACGGTGGCGAGGCACGTGGCCCGCGACAGACCCGATTCAGCGGATTCGAGACGGTATTTGCCCAGATCCCGTGAAGTGATCAGGCCAATGGCCTCCTCCTCGCCGCGTGCCGTCATCTGCGCGGCGAACCATTCGAGGGCGTCGAGGTCCTCGGTCAGGTCGGCGTCGCGGACCTCGCGCCACACGACGCGCTTGGCGGTCACGAAGCCCGGGTTCCACAGCGCGAAGCTGAGAAGGCGGAAAGGAACCGGAAGATCGGCAGCCATCCAGGGCGTGTCGAGCGTGACCCTGATCATCCGATCACCTCCAGCGGCTGGAAGACCACGCCGTCCGGCCCCTCCGACAGGTGCGCCCTGATGCCGAAGACATCCCGCAGAAGGTCGGGCGACAGAACCTCCCGGGGTCGTCCATCGGCCTCTATGCGCCCGCGATGCATCAGGATCAGGCGGGTGCAGTGCCGCGCGGCCAGCCCGAGGTCGTGAAGCGAGACCAGCACCGATTGCCCCCTGCGCGCGAGATCGGTGAAGCGTTCCAGGGCCGCGATCTGGTGACCGGGGTCGAGGCCCGCGGTCGGTTCGTCCGCGAGGATCAGCGGCGTCTCCTGCGCCAGCGCCCGCGCGATCAGGACCCGCGCCTGTTCGCCGCCCGAAAGCTCGGTCGCCGGACGGTCGGCGAAGGCGCTGAGGTCCATCGCGGCCAGCGCCTCGTCGACCGCCGCCTCGTCCGCGGCGCCCGGTCGTTGCCCGCCCGCAAGGTGTGGCACCCGCCCCAGCAGGACCAGCGTGCGCACCGCGACGGGCCAGGCGATCTCCCGCGACTGCGGCAGCCATGCGGCATGGCGCGCCCGTTCCGCTGGTCCCATCGCGAGGAGGGAGCTTTGGCCCGTCGAGGGCAGGAGGCCCAGCGCCGCACGCATCAGGGTCGTCTTTCCGGCGCCGTTCGGGCCGATGAGGCCCACGACCTCGCCGCCTTCGATGCGGAACGTCGCGTGATCCACCACGGGGCATTCGCCCCGGCGCACGGTCAGGTCGTTCAGCGCGAGAAGCGTCACGTTAGCTGCCTCCGCGTCTTGTAGATGAGGTGAAGGAACAGCGGCGCGCCGACCAGCGCCATCAGGACACCGAGCTTCAGGTCACGGTCCGGCAGGATGAAGCGCACCGCGACATCCGCGGCCAGCACCATCGCCGCGCCCCCGAGCGCCGAAGCCGGAAGGAGGCGCCCGGGCTGCCCGCCGACCAGCGGGCGCAGGAGGTGCGGCACGACAAGGCCGACGAAACCGATGGCGCCTGCCACCGCCGTCGAGGCGCCGACCGCCGCCGCCGTGCCGATCACCAGCATCAGCCTGAGCCGTGTCAGCCCGATACCCAGCGATGCCGCCGCATCCTCGCCCAGCGTGAGCGCGTCGAGCCCCCGCGCCGTGCGCGACAGGAGGAACCAGCCCAGCGCCACGAAGGGCAGCGCGATCCAGACATGCCGGAACGACCGGTCGGCGAGCGAGCCGAGCATCCAGAACACCGTTTCCGACACCGCGAAGGGGTTGGGCGAGAGGTTCAGCACCAGAGAGGTGAGCGCGCCGGCGAGCGCCGATATGGCGATGCCCGCGAGAATCAGCGTGAGCGACTCGCCGCGCGGTCCGGCAAGCGCGAGGATCAGGAGGACTGCAACGAGCGATCCCGTGAGAGCGGCAAGCGGCAGGGCGAGCGCGAAGGACGCCGCGACACCGGTCTGAAGCGCGATGACGGCGCCCAGCGCGGCGGAGCCGGACACGCCGATCAGTCCCGGTTCGGCCAGCGGGTTGCGCAGGTAGCCCTGCAGCGCCGCGCCGGAAAGGCCGAGGGAGGCGCCGACCATCACGGCGAGGATGGCACGGGGCAGGCGTATTTCGCGCATCACCAGCGCGACCGCCTCGCCCTGTCCGGTCAGGAGTGCATGAAGACTTTCGCCGGGGCCGAAACCCGCGGGCCCCGTCAGGAGCGACAGCAGGAACAGTGCCGCCACGAGGGCGCCGAGCGTCGAAAGGAGGACGCCCTGCCTCATTGCCCGGCCTGGATCGCCGCGCGGTCCTGCGCAAGGCCGGCCAATGCGCGGACGACATGGGGCGTGCCGCAGACCCAGTCCGGGCCGCTGACCGTTCCGTGGGCTGTCTCGACCAGCGCCCGGAGCGCGGGGTGGCGGAGGATCTCTTCCGACCGGGAGGCACCTGGATAGGGCTCGGTCCCGATGATCATGTCCGGTGCCGCCACGGCGAGCAGTTCCAATGCGACGCGCCCCGAAGCATCGCGGCCGAGTTCCTCCACCACATGGGTAAAGCCCGCGTGTGTCAGGAGGTCATGGCCCAATGTCCCGCGACCGAGCGTATAGCCGTTGGGGTAGTAGAAGGCCGCGCGGGGCCCTTCGTGCGGACCCGCGAGTGCCTCCAGATCCGTCTCGAACCGGCGGATCAGGGTCTGTGCCTGTGCCTCCCGCCCAAGGATGCGCCCCATCTCGGCGACCCTTTCGGACACCTCTGCGAGGCTGTCGGCGGTGTCGAGCTGCGCCACCTCGATCCCGAGACGCCGCAGCATCGAGACGGTGGCCGGGTCGGACCAGACACCCGCCAGCACGAGATCGGGTTGCAGGAGATAGATCTCCTCCGCCCCGCCGCGGTTCTGGGGATAGGCCGCCGCCTCCGCGTGCATCGGCGAGGACAGGGGATCGGCGGCGATGGCGCTGACCGACACGAGCTGGCCCTCGGCGGCCAGCATCATCGCCAGCTGATCGGTGCAGAGGTTCATCGACACGACCCGTTCGGGCGCATCGGCCTGCGCGGCCGCCGTCACAAGGAGGGCCGCCGCGAGCGATATGATCCTAGAAAGCCGCACGGAGCCCCAGGTAGAAGGCCCGGTCGCTCGTCCCGAAGCCCGAGACCGTCTGGTATTCCTCGTCGAAGAGGTTCTCGATGCGCAGGAACACTTCGACTTCGTTGCCGAGGTCATAGGTGAAGGTCGTGTCGACCACGGTGTAGTCCGTGTAGGGTTGCGGATCGAAGGAGCCGTTCGCCCGGTCCGCCACGTATTGTGCCGAGGCGGCAAGGTTCAGACGGTCGCTCAGGTCGGCGTCGAGACCGAAGGCGAGGTCGTGCCGGGGAACGTTGTTCAGCCGCGCGCCCGCGGCGTTGCGCGCCTCGGTGTAGGTGTAGGCCCCCGTCAGCGTCATCGCGTCCGAAACGGGCAGCATTCCGGTCAATTCCACGCCGCTGCGTTCCGACGTGCCGGGGGCATTGGCGAGCGTGCCGAAGGTCAGGGGGTCGCAGCCGAACAGGGGCGGGCTACGCGGGCAATCCACGTACGTGATGAGGTCGCTCACGTTGAGGTGGAAGGCGGTCACGCCGATCTCGGCCCCACCCGCGAAGGTGTAATCGAAGCCGATCTCGAAGCTTTCGCTTTCCTCGGGCGTCAGGTCCGGGTTCCCGAAGAAGGGAAAGGCCGGGTAGGCGCCGTAAAGCTCGTCGAGGGACGGCGCGCGGTAACCGGTGGCGGCAGCGCCCCGGATGCGAAGCGCCTCGGTCGGGCGCCAGACGAAGGCCAGCCGCCCGGTCGGGTAGGAGCCGAAGCTCGAATGCTCGTCGAACCGCAGGGTTCCCGTGATGTCGAGGTCGGCCGTCGGCGACCACGTCGCCTCCACGAAGCCGCCTATCGTCTCGGTGTCCTGCGTGCCGCTGGCGAGGTTGGAATAGGTCGCGCTTTCCAGCCGCGCGTCCGCCCCGAAGGACAGGCGCCAGGTCTCGCCGAACTCCCGCGTTGCGGAGGCGTCGAAGGTCGTGCGCTCGGCCGAGTAGGACGCGACCGGGCTCGCCGAATTGCCCGGCGCGACTGTGACCGACCCGGTCTTCCGGTCGATGGTGTAGTAGGCCACCGAACCGGACCAGGACCACGCGCCGGCCTCGCCCTCGGCCCATGCCCGAAGGCCGCGCGCCGCGCGTTCGGCGAAGTCGTCGCCGGGGGTGCCGTCGTTCGGGACGCCCACGAAGGGGAATTCGTCGATCTCGTTGCGCCCTTCCTCCAGGAACCCGTTGAGGCCGATCGTAAGGCTCTCCGAGGCCGCGTATTCCGCCCCGAAGCTCAGGCGCGTGTGGCGGAAGGGATCGGCCTCGGTGTTGCCGTTGTTCTCGTCGCCGGCGGAGAAGCCTTCGCCTTCCACATGGGAGGCGCCCAGCGACAGCAGAAGGTCGCCCGTGCGCTGCGTCAGCGTGTAGTCGAGCGCGGCGGTGCCATAGCTGCCGCCCTGCACCGTGACGGATTGCGCCGTCCCCTCGGGCGCCTCGTCGCCTGCGATCGTCGTGATGCTGATGACGCCGGCGACGGCCGTGCCGCCATAAAGCGCCGATTGCGACCCGCGCAGAAGCTCGATCCGCCGGATCGACCCGGTGGTAAGCCCGCCGAAATTGTCGAAGCTCATCTCGGTGGCGCTGGGGTCGGTGACGAGGATGCCGTCGACATAGACGCTCACGTATTCCGGACCGCCGCCGCGCAGCGTCACCTGCGACCGCGCGCCGGGCGGGCCGCCCTGGGCGAAGCTGACGCCGGCGAGACTGCGCAGGGCCTCGGACAGCTGCGTGTCGCCGAGCGCTTCCAGTTCCTCGCCCTCGATCACCTCGACGGAGGGACCGACCCGCGCACTTTCGGTGCCGTCGGCATAGGCGGAGAAGATGATGTCATCGAGGACGAAGACGGACTGCGCCACCACCGGCGCAGCGGACAGCGCTGTGATGGCGGTTGCCGCGAGAAGGCGTTTCATGTGGTTCCCCCAGGAGTGCGGGCGAGGCCCGCGACGTCGAATAGTCCTTGAAGGGGAATCCCCCCCGCAGACGGTGATTTTCGCCACCACTACGGAAGTCTCCGTTGCCCGCTGCGCCCTCCGCGCCCGGACAGGGTGATCACCTCGGCAGGTCTCCTGACTTCGCGGGTCGTCGCGCGGACCGGGCCTTCCCGGGGATATCCCCAGTGGCATGTGCCGGATGCGCTCGCCGCTTACAGTTGCGGGGGCAGTCGCGGATTCTCACCGCGTTCCCTTTTCACCGGACGCATGAGGCGCCCGGACCGAAGCAGGATCTTGGTACGCCCTGCCCCCGAGTCGGACAAGGGCCGGGGGCGACGCATCGTGGTCGGGTTGCGAAATGCCGCAGTCGCTCGCCTATCGCGGGTGGCCCCATCCGCCGCCGCCGGGGGTCAGCATCTCGATGGCATCGCCGGGCGAAAGGTCGGACCGGTCGTTGCCCATGAGGTCCTCGACCGTGCCGTCCGCCCGCAGGACCCGGTTGACGCCGATCGCGCCGTCGCCGCCGCCGTTCCGCCCCGGCACCGGCACGGACCGGTGCGAACACAGCGTGGTGACGGTCACCGGTTCGAGGAAGCGGAGGATGCGGTGCATCCCCTCTCCGCCGGTCCAGCGCCCGACGCCACCCGAGCCCTTGCGATGCGCCATACGTTCCACCCTGACGGGGAACCGGGTTTCCAGCACCTCGGGATCCGTCGCGCGGGTGTTGGTCATGTGAACCTGCACGCATGGCGCCCCGTCGAAGCCGGGCCCGGCGCCGGAACCGCCCGCGATGGTCTCGTAATTCTGGAAGCTCTCATTGCCCCAGATGAAGTTGTTCATCGTGCCCTGGCTTCCGGCGATCACGCCGAGCGCGCCGTACAGGGCCTCGGTGATCGCCTGGCTGACCTCGGTGTTCCCGGCGATGACGGCGGCGGGGTACTCCGGCGAGATCATCGAGCGGTCCGGCAGGACGATGCGCAGCGGCTTCAGGCAGCCTTCGTTCAGCGGGATGTCGCGGCCGACCAGCGTCCGGAAAACGTAGAGGACGGCCGCCGTCGCGATCGCACGGGGGGCGTTGTAGTTGCGCGGATGTTGCGGACTGGTGCCTGTGAAGTCGATGACCGCCTCGCCGCGCTTGCGGTCCACGGCGATGGCCACGCGAATGACGCTTCCGTCGTCGAGCGGATAGGTGCAGGACCCGTCGGTGAGCGACCCGATCACGCGGCGCACGCTGGCCTCGGCGTTGTCCTGCACGTGGCGCATGTAGGCGAGGACGGTCTCGAGTCCGAAATTTCCGATCATCGCCCGGACCTCGCGGATGCCGGTGGCGTTGGCGGCGATCTGCGCCTCGAGGTCGGCCATGTTCTGATCCGGATTGCGGCAGGGATAGCGCCCCGAGGTCAGGAGAGCGCGCGTCTCGGCCGCCCGGAAGGTGCCGCGCTCGACGATCCGGAAATTGTCGATCAGGACACCTTCCTCGTCGATATGTGTCGAATCGGGTGGGGCGGAGCCGGGGGTTCGCCCACCGATATCGGCATGATGCCCGCGCGAGCCGACCCAGAAGAGGATATGCTGACCGGCGTCGTCGAAGACCGGGGCTATGACGGTGACATCCGGCAGATGCGTGCCGCCGTTGAACGGCGCGTTCAGCATGAAGGCGTCGCCGGGCTCGATCCGTCCCGCATTCAGCCGTGCCACGGTGCGTACCGCGTCCGACATGGAGCCGAGGTGCACCGGAACATGGGGCGCGTTGGCGACGAGATTGCCCTCGGCATCGAACAGCGCGCAGGAAAAATCGAGCCGTTCCTTGATGTTCACGGAATAGGCCGTGTTCTGCAGGGTCGCGCCCATCTGCTCGGCGATGTTCATGAAGAGGTTGTTGAAGATCTCCAGCATCACGGGGTCGGCCTCGGTTCCGAGGGCCGTTTCCCGCGCCTTCGCCGCCTCCCGTTCGAGGATGAGGTTGCCGAGGTCGTCGATCCGCCCCGACCAGCCGGGTTCGATCATCGTCGTCGCCGTGGCCTCGGCGACGATGGACGGACCTTCGAGACGCGCGCCCACGGGCAGGTCGTCGCGCCGATAGACAGGGGTCTCCCGCGTCTCGCCACCCGCGCGCACCGGGATCTTGTCGATGGGTCCGGGCATCGGCCCATGCCCCGGCGCGGGCGTGGCGCCCGCCCCGGTCTCGCCGATGGCCTCGACTTCCAGCATGTCGAAGACCAGGTCGCGCCCGCGTGCCACGAACCCGAAGCGCGACCGGTGCTCCGCCTCGAAGCGCGCGCGCAGGTCCCCGGCGCTTCCGAAGTCCACCGCAAGCGTCTGGTGGGAGCCGGCATAGCGCAGATGCGCGCGCCGCTCGACCCGGATGCGCGCAGGGTCGATCCCTTGCCCGGTGACCTCGGCGACTGCCTCGGCCTCGAGCTGAAACAGTCTCTGCTCTGCATGTTCGAGACTGTTCAGATCCCCCGCGAACTGCCCCTCGCGGATGGCGCGGATGTCGGCGAGGCCCATCCCGTAGGCCGAGAGAACCCCGGCGAACGGGTGCAGGACGACCGTCTCGATCCCCAGCGCATCGGCGACGAGGCAGGCATGTTGCCCGCCCGCGCCGCCGAAACTCGCCAAGGCGTAGCGCGTCACGTCATGGCCGCGCTGCACGCTGATCTTCTTGATCGCGTTGGCCATGTTCTCGACTGCGATGCGCAGGAAACCCTCGGCCACCTCCTCCGGACTGCGGCCATCGCCGATCTCGCGGGCGAGCGCGTCGAACTTCGATCGGACGACCCCGGTATCGAGCGGCTGATCGGCGCGGGGCCCGAAGACGGAGGGGAAGTGCGCGGGATGGAGCTTGCCCAGCATGACGTTACAGTCGGTGACGGTCAGGGGCCCGCCCTTGCGGTAGCAGGCGGGCCCCGGATCGGCGCCCGCGCTTTCGGGACCGGCCTGGAAACGCCCCTCGCGGAAGGACAGGATCGAGCCGCCGCCGGCCGCGACCGTGTGAATATGCATCATCGGCGCGCGCATCCTTACGCCCGCCACCTCGGTCTCGAAGCTGCGCTCGTAGGTGCCCGCGAAATGGCAGACATCTGTCGAGGTGCCGCCCATGTCGAAGCCGATGAGCCTGTCGAACCCCGCCGCCTGGCCGGTGCGCACCATGCCGACGACCCCGCCCGCCGGTCCAGAGAGGATCGCGTCGCGGCCCTGGAACAGGCGCGCATCGGTCAGGCCGCCGTTCGACTGCATGAACCACAGGCTTTCGCAGCCGCCCTTGCCCAGGGCCAGCGCATCCGCCACCTGGCCGACATAGCGGCGCAGGATCGGGGAAAGGTAGGCGTCCACCACCGCCGTGTCGCCGCGGCCCACCAGCTTGATCAGCGGGCTCGCCTCGTGGCTGGGGGACACCTGCGCAAAGCCCATGTCGCGGGCGATCTCCGCCGCGCGCACCTCGTGCGCTGGGTTGAGGTAGGCATGCATGAAGGCGATCGCGACCGAGCCGATGCCCGCCTCGCGCGCGTCGCCGAGGGCTGCGCGCAATGCGCCTTCGTCGAGTGGCGTCAGCTCCCTCCCGGCCGCGTCGAGCCGTCCGGGGATCTCGGCCACGCGTTCATACAGGAGTTCCGGCAAGCGGATGTGCAGGTCGAACAGGCGTGGCCGTGCCTGCGTGCCGATCCGCAGGAGATCGCCGAAGCCCTCGGTCATGAGCAGAAGGACCCGCGCGCCCTTGCGTTCCAGCAGCGCGTTCGTGGCCACTGTCGTGCCCATCTTGACGCTTTCGATCGTACCGCAGGCCGGGCCGAGAAGCCGGCGGATACCCTCCACCGCGGCGTCGGGGTACTGCGCGGGGTCTTCCGACAGCAGCTTTGCCGTCACCAGTCGGCCATCGGGCTTCCGGCCGACCACATCGGTGAAGGTGCCGCCGCGATCGACCCAGAACTGCCACTTGTCCATGCCCGCCTCCGGCTGTGCCGCGCCCTTGCTAGCAAGCCGGGACAGGACCGCAAAGCGGGATGGCCGAGATCAGACCTGGGCGTAGATCGCGCCGATGGCGGTCCGAAGTTGCGCGCGATCCTCGGGCCCGAGGGCGCCGAGAAGGTCGCTCTCGGCGTCCCGCGCCGCGCTCTTGAGGCGCAGGACCTCCTGGATACCCTTGGCCGATAGCCGGACCACGAGGCGGCGGCGATCGGTCTTGTCGCGGATCACGGAGATCAGTTCGAGATCCTCAAGCCGCCGCTGTGCCCGGCTGACGCGGGCGGCGTCCATCGCCGTCAGGATGCAAAGGTCATGTGACGAGCAGGGCTGGTGGGACGGCAGGGCCATCATGATGCGCCATTCGGGCACCTGCAGACCGGCGTCCTCCATCACCCGATGGAACACCCGGTTGGCGATGACCGACATCTGGAAGGGGAGGAATTCGGAGAGGTCGAATTCGAGGGATTGGGCCTGGTCTTTCACGCGCCACAATCCTTTCAAGAGAGGCAATTCGCCTTTGAGTTTAGCGCCACGCCTCCGGCTCGCGCAAGTGTATTGTAGATGAGGGCGCTTCCTGTGCGGCACCGGGGGGATTCAAGGAAACCACAAGTCAATAGAAACAATGAATTAGAGGTAAGCTCCCACTTTCGCAGGGTAACTCAGGGGCTTTTTCCTTCTGCCGGGCGTGCCGCAGACGCCCGCCTGTTTCCGATGATGAACGAAGGTTCGGCGCACCGGACCGATTGCGACGCTTTGTGCGTCTTTTGCGGCTTGCCGGGGTCATCGGGCGGCTGTATCTGCGGCGGTGGGACACCCCTCCCCAACGAGGGGCGCATATCTGAGAGGGTATCCAGAGATGGCACTCAACCAACCGGCAACGCGGCCGGAAAACCCGCGTTTTTCTTCCGGCCCCTGCGCCAAACCCCCCATTTTCTCGCTCGACAAGCTGTCCGGTGCAGCGCTCGGCCGGTCGCACAGGGCTGCGGTCGGCAAGGCCAAGCTCAAGGCTGCGATCGAGACGACGCGCGAGATCCTCGGCGTTCCCGCCGACTACCGGATCGGCATCGTTCCCGCCTCCGACACGGGCGCGGTCGAGATGGCGATGTGGTCGATGCTGGGCGCGCGGCCCGTCACGATGCTCGCCTGGGAAAGCTTCGGGGCGGGCTGGGTCACGGACGCGGTCAAGCAGCTGAAGCTCGACGCGACGGTGACGACGGCCGAGTACGGTGAGATCGTCGATCTCTCCACTGTCGATTTCGACACCGACGTCGTCTTTACCTGGAACGGCACGACGAGCGGCGTGCGGGTGCCCAACGGCGACGCCATCCCCTCCGATCGCGCGGGCCTGACGATCTGTGACGCGACCTCGGCCGCCTTCGCGCAGGACCTGCCTTGGGACAAGCTCGATGTCACCACCTTCTCCTGGCAGAAGGTGATGGGCGGCGAGGCCGCGCATGGCATGCTGATCCTGTCCCCGCGCGCCGTGGAACGGCTGGAAAGCTACACGCCACCCTGGCCGATGCCGAAGATCTTCCGCATGACCAAGGGCGGCAAGCTGATCGAGGGCATCTTCGTCGGCGAGACGATCAACACCCCCTCCATGCTGGCGGTCGAGGATTACCTCCTGGCGCTCGATTGGGGGCAGGCGATCGGCGGGTTGCCCGCGCTGATGGAGCGGGCGAACCGCAACGCGCAGGCGATCTTCGATTTCTGCGATGCGCGGGACTGGATCGACAACCTCGCGGTGGACCCTGCGACGCGGTCGAACACCTCCGTCTGCCTGAAGTTCACCGATCCCCGGATCGCGGACGGCGTGGCCTTCGCCAAGGCGGTGGCCAAGCGGCTGGAGGCCGAGGGCGTCGCGCTCGACATCGGGGCCTACCGCGATGCGCCTCCGGGCCTCCGGATCTGGTGCGGCGCAACGGTCGAGACCTCGGACATCGAGGCGATGTTGCCGTGGCTCGACTGGGCGTTCCAGACCGAGATCGAGGCTCAGGCCGAGGCCGCGTGAACGACGGGTGGGCAGCATTGCCCACCCCACGCACGCGACCCGGCAAGATGGGCGATGTCGCCCGCCCCCCGACACCCAACAAGTGGCCCGCGCATATCCCGCGCAGGCCCCCGCCACCCGCAAAGGACAAGCCCCATGGCCCCCAAGGTTCTGATTTCTGACAAGCTCAGCGACGCCGCCGTGCAGATCTTCAAGGATCGCGGTATCGACGTGACCTTCGACCCCTCCATCGGCAAGGACAAGGACAAGCTCCTGTCGGTGATCGGCGAATATGACGGCCTCGCCATCCGTTCCGCGACCAAGGTGACCGAGAAGGTCATCGCCGCGGCCACCAATCTCAAGGTGATCGGCCGCGCCGGCATCGGGGTCGACAATGTCGATATCCCGCAGGCGTCGAAGAAGGGCATCATCGTGATGAACACGCCCTTCGGGAACTCCATCACGACGGCCGAGCATGCCATTGCCATGATGTTCGCCGTCGCCCGCCAGATCCCCGAGGCCAATGCCTCGACCCATGCCGGCAAGTGGGAGAAGTCCCGCTTCATGGGCGTGGAACTGACCGGCAAGACGCTGGGCGTGATCGGCGCGGGCAACATCGGCTCCATCGTCGTGTCCCGCGCGCTGGGCCTGCGGATGAAGGTGCTCGCCTATGACCCGTTCCTGAGCGAGGAGCGCGCGCGCGAGATCGGCGCGACGAAGGTGGAGCTCGATGAGTTGCTGGCGAAGGCCGACTTCATCACGCTGCACGTGCCCTTCACCGAGAAGACCGCGAACATCCTCTCGGCCGAGAACCTTGCGAAGACCAAGAAGGGTGTGCGGATCATCAACTGCGCGCGTGGCGGTCTGGTGGACGAGGCGGCGCTGGCCGAGCTGATCAAATCGGGTCATGTGGCGGGGGCGGCCTTCGACGTGTTCCAGGAGGAGCCGGCCACGGAAAACCCGCTGTTCAATCTGCCCAACGTCGTGGTGACCCCGCATCTCGGCGCCTCCACCACCGAGGCGCAGGAGAACGTCGCCCTGCAGGTGGCCGAGCAGATGGCCGACTACCTTCTGACCGGTGCGGTCTCGAACGCGCTCAACATGCCTTCCGTGACGGCCGAAGAGGCGCGGATCATGGGCCCCTGGCTGAAGCTTGCGGGGCACCTCGGCGCCTTCGTTGGCCAGCTGACCGAGGAGGCGATCGAGGAGATCGAGGTCGTCTACAACGGCGTCGTGGCGGGAATGAACCTGAACGCGCTGAACTGCGCCGCCATCGCGGGCGTGATGAAGGCATCGAACCCCGACGTGAACATGGTCTCGGCCCCGGTCATCGCGCGGGAGCGAGGGATCGAATTGTCGACCACGACGCAGGACAAGACCGGCGTCTTCGACGGCTACATCCGGCTTGTGGTGAAGACGGAGGCGCGGACGCGCTCGATCGCGGGGACGGTGTTCTCGGACGGCAAGCCGCGCTTCATCCAGATCAAGGGCATCAACATCGATGCCGAGATCGGGGAGCACATGCTTTATACCACCAACAAGGACGTGCCGGGCATCATCGGGACGCTGGGCCAGACGATGGGCGAGAATGGCGTGAACATCGCCAACTTCACCCTCGGCCGGTCGGCGCGGGACGGGGAGGCCATCGCGCTTCTCTATCTCGACGAACCGCCGCCGGTGCATGTGCTGGACAAGCTGAAGGCCACGGGCCTCTTCCAGCAGGTGCGCACGCTGCAGTTCGAGGCGGCCTGACACAGGCGCGGCTACGCTAGGTCGCACTGGACGCGTCGCTGCCGACAAGGCTCTACTGACCCCACAGACTCGGGAAGGGAGAGCCCATGGAAGACATCGTTATCCTGTCCGGCGCACGCACGGCCATCGGAACCTTCGGCGGGTCGCTTGCGGGCGTCCCGCCGACCACGCTCGGCGCAACGGCTGCGAAGGCGGCCCTGGAAAGGGCGGGTGTCGAGGGCGGGCAGATCGGCCACGTCGCCTATGGCCATGTCATCAACACCGAGCCGCGCGACATGTACCTGTCGCGCATTTCGGCGATGGAGGCAGGCATCCCCGACACGACGCCCGCGATGAACGTGAACCGCCTTTGCGGGTCCGGCGCGCAGGCCATCGTATCGATGATCCAGTCGCTCGCCATGGGGGACGCGGACTTCGCCCTCGCCGGCGGCGCCGAGAGCATGAGCCGCGGGCCCCATATCCTGACCGAGGCCCGCTGGGGCCAGAAGATGGGCGATGTGCGTGCGCTCGACATGATGATCGGTGCGCTGCACTGTCCCTTCGGCACGGGCCACATGGGCGTCACGGCCGAGAACGTCGCGGACGAGCATCAGGTCTCGCGCGCCGACCAGGACGCTTTCGCGCTGGAAAGCCAGGAGCGCGCGGCGCGGGCGATCGCGGAAGGGCGCTTCAAGGAACAGATCGTGCCGGTCGAAGTGAAGGTGAAGCGCGACATGGTCGCCTTCGACACCGACGAACATCCCAAGGCCACGAGCGCCGAGGCTCTGGGCGCGTTGAAGACGGTGTTCAAGAAGGACGGCACCGTGACCGCCGGGAACGCGAGCGGCATCAACGACGGCGCGGCGGCTCTGGTCCTTGCGAGGGCGGACGCGGCGGAGAAGGCGGGCCTGACGCCGCGCGCGCGGGTCATCGGCTATGCCCATGCGGGCGTGCGGCCCGAGGTCATGGGAATCGGCCCGGTTCCGGCGGTGCAGAACCTTCTGGCGCGCACCGGACTCCAGATCGGCGATTTCGACGTGATCGAATCGAACGAGGCCTTCGCGGCGCAGGCGCTGGCGGTGAACAAGGGCCTCGGCCTCGATCCGGCAAAGGTGAACCCCAACGGCGGCGCGATCGCACTGGGCCATCCGGTGGGCGCGACGGGTGCGCTCATCACGGTCAAGGCGCTCTACGAACTGGAACGGATCGGCGGCAAGCGCGCGCTCATCACCATGTGCATCGGCGGCGGCCAGGGTATCGCCCTCGCCATCGAACGCGTGGCCTCTTAACCGGGCCTTCATCCCGCGCGGCGTAGTTTCCCGGCGACTGAGGTCGGAAGCACGCGGCGCGGGTTATGACATTGAGCGGTTTGGACGAGCGGCTGGCGCGGGAACGCCGCGCCCGCCTGCAGGCCGAGCGTTTGCTCGCGCTGCGCTCGGAGGAGCTGTATTCCGCCAACCGCAAGCTGGCCGAACATGCGCATGCGCTGTCGTACCAGGTGATCGAACAGCGCGAGGAAAACGCCGCGCTCAAGGGGCGGACGACACAGGTCGCCGCGGAGCTGGAGGTTGCGACGGGCCGCGCCGATCTCGCCGAACGGCGGCTGTGGGACGCGCTGACCGCCGTGGAGGACGGCTTTGCCATCTTCGACCGCGACTGTCGCCTCGTTGCCGCGAATCCCGCCTTCCTTGGACCTTTCGACGGCATCGCCGACGTCGCGCCGGGTGCCAGCTACGATGCGATCCTGCGCATCTCGGTCGACGAGGGGATCATCGACCTCGAAGGCGCCCATCCCGACGACTGGATCGAACGGATGTTGACGAGGTGGGAGCGCGCCAACATCCCGCGCGTGGACATCCGCCTCTGGAACGGGGCTTTCGTGCGCCTGATCGACAAACGCACACCGCAGGGCGATACGGTCTGCCTCGGGCTCGACATCACCACCACGATCCGGAGGGAGCGCGACCTGAAGACCGCGCGTGATGCCGCGCTGGCCGCCAGCCGCGCGAAATCTGCCTTCCTTGCCAACATGAGCCACGAAATCCGCACGCCGATGAACGGTGTCGTGTCCATGGCCGAGATGCTGGGCGAGACGGAGCTCGACGCCGACCAGAAGCTCTACGCCGAAACGATCCGCCATTCGGGCGAGGCGCTGCTGGTCATCATCAACGACATTCTCGACTACTCGAAGATCGAGGCGGGGAAGCTCGCGCTTCACATGGGGGAATTCGACCTTCTGGAGGTCATCCTGGAGGTTTTCGGCCTTCTTCGCCCCGGGGTCGAGGGGCGCGATATCGCGCTGCTTCTGGATCTCGACCTGCAAGGCCCCGACCGGCTGATCGGGGATTGCGGGCGGGTGCGGCAGGTTCTCTTCAACCTGGTCGGAAATGCCGTGAAGTTCACCGAGACGGGCCACGTGCGCGTCATCGTTCGCGGCACCTCGCCGCCGGATGGCGGGCCGGAGTTGCAGCTGACCATCGCGGTCGAGGATACCGGCATCGGCATCGCTCCCGAGATGCAGGCCCACATCTTCGGCGAATTCAACCAGGTCGAGGACCAGGCAAACCGAAGCCACGACGGAACCGGCCTCGGCCTCGCGATCACGCGGAGGCTCGTCGCGATGATGGCCGGCGAGATCGACCTCGTCTCTGAGCCCGGGAAGGGGTCGACCTTCACCTGCCGTCTCGCCCTGCGCCGGGCCACGGTGCCTGTCGGGGCTGACGATCCGATCCGTCTTGCCGGCGATGCCCGCCGCGTGCGGCTGATCGGGCCGACCTTCTCGGACCGGGCCAGCGGGCTGATGCGGATGCTGGCCGTCCTCGGGGCCTCTGTGCGGGCGGAACCGGCACCGGGAACGATCGGGGCCGGTGAGACCGTGATCCTCATCGCGGAGGCCGCGCAGGCCGCCGCCTGGGCCAGCGCGCTGCGTGACGCGGGTTTCGCGGGTCCCGTCCTGCATCTCTGCGAGAGACCCGAGGAAGGCGTCCCGGGCCTCGAGCCGCTGATCCTGCCCTCCGGCGCGCCAGAGCTTGCCTTGCGGCTGGCCGACGCGGTGAAGGCCGCGGGGCCCGCCGGGTCAACGGAGGGGCCGTGGTGCCGCGAGGGTGGACGCCTGTCGGTGCTCGCGGCCGAGGACAACCGCACCAATCGCCTCGTCTTTCGCACGATGCTCAAGACGCTCGATCTCGACCTGACCCTCGTCGAGAACGGCGCCGAACTGGTCGAGGCCTACAGGAGCCTGCGTCCCGACATGGTCTTCACCGACATTTCCATGCCCGTCATGGACGGGATGGAGGCCGTTGCCCTGATCCGCGCCCACGAGGCGGAAGAGGGTCTCGCGCGCGTGCCCATCGTCGCCATGACCGCCCACGCCCTTGAGGGCGACCGGGAGCGGATCCTGGCCGCCGGCATGGACGACTACATGACCAAACCCCTGAAGAAGCCCGCCCTCCTGGCGCGGATCGCGGATCTTGCGCCGGAGGGACGGAACCCGGTCTCCTGACCGAAGCTCAGAGGCGCAGCGCGGCGAGGGGCGTGGCGATGTCGTAGTGTCCCGTAACCGTCTCGCGGCAATTGCGGATCGGGCCGAACATGACGGCGCGAG
Organism: Roseicyclus sediminis; assembly: GCF_025515305.1. Classification (GTDB taxonomy): domain Bacteria; phylum Pseudomonadota; class Alphaproteobacteria; order Rhodobacterales; family Rhodobacteraceae; genus Roseibacterium; species Roseibacterium sediminis. Next base: position 69,471 of record NZ_JAOPHT010000003.1, on the reverse strand, counting down.
CCTCGGGATGGTCCGGGTCCAGCACGCCGGCCGCAACGAGCAGTTGCGCGACCGCCGCCTCCGACCCGCGCGAGGCGCCGTCGTCCACCTTGAGCGCGATGCCGAGCCGCTTTTCCGGGACGATCGCGGCATAGACGCCCTCGGCGCCGCCCTTGATCGCGGCGCGCCCGCCCGCCGCCCGCATCAGGCGGGTGCAGGGCCGGCGTTCGCCCGACACGTATTCGGGATGCGCAACCATGGCTTCGACGAGCCGGGCCATGGACCGCCCGCGAACCCCGCCCATCTCGCCCGCCACGGCGTATTGGGACAAGGCGCGAGCCAGGCCCTGAAGCGACATGGCGAAGTTCGGCGCCGAACATCCGTCGATCGCGTAGTCGGAGATCTCCTCTCCGGTCAGATCGGCAAGCGCGGCCTTGACCGCGCGCTGCACGGGATGGTCGAGCTCGAGATATTCCGGCCCGCCGCCGAGGTGGCGCGACAAGGTGAGAAAGCCCGAATGCTTTCCCGAGCAGTTGTTGTGGCGCTGGTCGGGCTTTCGTCCCTCGCGCACGAGGTCATGGGTCGCCTCCTGGTCATTTGGCCAATGCGCGCCACAACGCAGGTCGGCCTCGGACAGACCGAGATCGGATAGCCACGACGTCACCATGTCGGTGTGGAGCGCCTGGCCCGCGTGCGAGGCGCAGGACAGCGCAAGCTGCGCCGGGGTCAGGCCGGCGGCATCCGCGGCGCCGCTTTCCACCAGCGGCAGCGCCTGGATCATCTTGCACGCGCTGCGCGGCAGGATGCGTTTCGCCGGGTCACCCAGTTGCGCCACGAGGCCCTCTTCGTGGTGCCAGACCGCGACATGGCCGCGGTGAACGCATTCGACCAAAGGCCCCCGGATCACGTGCAACAGCTCTACCGCGTCGTGCTGCATCGGCATGGAAATCTCCTTCTGCGCGTCCTATCAGACCCGCAGATCCCGATCCGGCGATTTTCCGCCATCGGGACTTTCGCTGCGAGTCATGATCCCCTATTCTCCCGGCGATAAACGCCAGCGCGCTCATACTCCTGACCCATCTGCGCGCCGGGCACCAGAGGCAGAGAAGGGCTGGAGGCTCACGTGTTCTACAAGACTTCCATCATCGGCATTCTTGCCGCTGCCTGCCTGACCGCGTCCGCAGGCGCGGTCCTGGCGCAGGACGAAAGCACCAACCGCGTGGCCGCGGACACCGATTGGAGCGTGTTTGTCGAGGACGACCCGACGCAATGCTGGGTCGTGTCGCAGCCGACCGGTTCGGTCAACACGCGCGACGGCAACGAGGTCCAGGTGAACCGCGGGGATATCCTGATGTTCGTCAGCTTCTGGCCGGGCCAGAGCCGGATGGGCGAGGTATCGTTCACTGGCGGCTATCCCTATCCCGACGGTCACGTGGTCACGGTCGAGATCGGCAGCGACACGTTCGAGTTCTACACCGAGAACCGCGACGTCGACGGCGAGCGCGTGGGCTTCGCCTGGTCGGCATCCGCCGAAGAGGACGCGCGGCTGATCGAGGCGATGAAGCGCGGCACCGATGCGGTCGTGACGGGTGTCTCGGCGCGTGGCACCACCACGCGGGACACGATCTCGCTTCTGGGGTTCACGGCTGCGGTCGAGGACGCGCAGGCCCGCTGCGGCGGCTGACGGCGTTTGCCTTGGGGCGCGGGACGCCTTATGTGACGCCGGTCTATCCAGGATCGCCGACATGACCGCTGCACCGACGCCCATTGCCGCCCCGATCACGCAGGACGTGCTTACAATCCCGCGCAAGGCCCCTGTGGGGGACCGGGTCAATCTTGTCGGGCTGACGCGGGACGGCCTGCGCGAGGCCCTGATCGCGGCGGGCACGCCCGAGAAGCAGGCCAAGATGCGCGCCGGCCAGATCTGGCAGTGGATCTACCAGAAGGGCGAGCGCGACTTTGGCGCGATGACGAATCTTGCCAAGTCCTATCGCGCCCAGCTGGACGAAGCCTTCGAGATCGCCGTGCCCGAGGTCGTGTCGAAGCAGGTAAGCCTCGACGGCACCCGCAAGTACCTGATGCGGATCGCGGGCGGCCACGAGGTGGAGGTCGTCTATATCCCCGAAGAGGATCGCGGCACGCTGTGCATTTCCAGCCAGGTGGGATGCACGCTGACCTGTTCGTTCTGCCATACCGGCACGCAGAAGCTGGTGCGGAACCTGACGGCGGGCGAGATCATCGGGCAGGTCATGGTGGCGCGTGACGACCTCGACGAATGGCCGCGCCCCGGCGAGGGGTCGGGCGAGCGTCCGAGGCTTATCTCCAACATCGTGCTGATGGGGATGGGCGAGCCGCTCTACAATTTCGAGAACGTGCGCGACGCGATGAAGATCGCCATGGACGGTGAGGGAATCGCCATTTCGCGCCGGCGCATCACGCTGTCGACGTCCGGTGTCGTGCCGGAGATCGCGCGCTGCGCGACCGAGATCGGCTGCATGCTCGCGGTTTCGTTCCACGGCACGACCGATGAGGTGCGCGACCGCCTGGTGCCGATCAACAAGAAATGGAACATCGCGACGCTGCTCGATGCGCTGCGGGTCTATCCCAAGGCGTCGAACTCCGAGCGCATCACCTTCGAATACGTGATGCTGAAGGGTGTGAACGACAGCGACGAGGATGCCCGGAGACTGGTGAAGCTGATTGCGGGGATCCCTGCGAAGATCAACCTCATCCCGTTCAACGAATGGCCCGGCGCCCCCTATGAACGGTCCGATTGGGCGCGGATCGAACGCTTTGCCGACATCATCTACAAGGCCGGATATGCGTCGCCCATCCGCACGCCGCGGGGCGAGGACATCATGGCCGCCTGCGGTCAGCTGAAGTCCGCCACGGAACGCGAGCGGAAATCGCGCGCCGAGATCACTGCGGAGGCCGGGCTGCGCGGATGAAGTCCGGAAGTTAGCCGGATGCCAGCGCGCCTCGATTTCAGGAATTCAAAAAAGGAAAAGGCGGTCCCCTAAAGGACCGCCTTCCCTTTACCGACTGATCCGTTGGGATCAGTTGTGGTGGATCGCTGCTGCGATCAGGATCAGTGCCAGAACGGGCACGAGGATCCCACCGGCCGAGCTGGACGTGTCTTCGACGATCACGACAGGCTCGATAACCGGTTCCACCATGCCGCCAGCGAAAGCGCCGGTGGCAACGACCGACAGAGCGGCGGCGAGTGCGAGTTTCTTCATAATATCCTCCAAGATACGCCCCGTTTTGTGCATCATGCACAGGTTAGGGCACCCAAGACTGTACCTCGTGAGAATCTTTAAGCAGCAATGCCGATTGATTGCAATGGCGTGGCCCGGTCCCTCGCTGCGGCGGAAGGTGCATGTCGTCAAATTGGCAACACTTGACGACGTTCCCCTTCCCTGCCCCCGGTTTTCGCCTGCTTTCCAAAGGCCTTGCCTCCCGAAAACACCGGCCCAGGCGGATGGAAAACGCCGGAATTCTCCGTATCTCGGCGGACGCGTCCGCAGGGATTCGGGCCCTTTCCGCGGCTGCGGGTCGCCCGCAGTGCAACAACCTGTGCGGGTTCGGGCAACAGTTTCCGCCCCGCCTCAGGGGTGGATCGTGATCGGGGTCCCGTCGCGTACCATCGCGTAGATCTGCCGCATCTCGCGATTGGTGACGGCGATGCACCCGGCCGTCCAGTCATCCGTCCGCCGGAACTCCCGCGGGGTGCCGTGGATGAAGATGTCGCCGCCCGGATCGACCCCGGCCTCCGTCGCGGCCTCGATATGCGGGGCCTGCGGATAGTCGATGCCGAGCGAGAGATAGAACTCGCTGTTCGGGTTTCGCCGGTCGATGAAGAACTCGCCCTCGGGCGTGCGTCCGTCGCCTTCCTGGGTCTTCTGACCCTCGGGGGCGAAACCCAGCTCGATCTCGTAGCTCTCGAGCACTTCGTCGTCGTGCCAGAGAATCATCGTCCTGCTCGACTTGAAGACCTCGATGCGCGTGACCTCGGGGCCGTTGTACTCGATGAACTTCGGCGCGGCGCAGCCCGCCAGAAGCGTCAGCGCCGCAAGCGCCGCGAATGCCAGTGCTCTCATGACCTGCAGCCCCAAAAGGGTTCTTGTTTCTTGGCAGACCCATACACGGTTTTCGGCCGGACTGGCAGCGTCAATCCTCCGCCTCGGCGGAAAGAAGCTGTGCCAGACCCGCGCGGTAGTCGGGATAGCGCAGCTTCACGCCCAGCTCCCGCTTGATCCGGTCGTTCCGCACGCGCTTGCTCTCGGCATAGAAGCTCGCGGCCATCGGCCCGAGATCGGCGGCGTCGAAGGGGATCTCGGGCGGCGGCGGAAGGCCGAGAAGACGGGCGGCATGGGCGATCACGTCCTGCGGCGGCGCGGGGTCGTCATCGCAGATGTTGTAGACGGCGCCGGGGTTCGGCTGCCGGATCGAGGCGAGCAGGACCTGCGCGATATCCTCGACATGGCAGCGGCTGAAGACCTGGCCCGGCTTCACAATGCGCCGCGCGGTTCCGTTGCGGACCTTCTCGAAAGGTCCCCGGCCGGGGCCATAGATTCCCGCGAGGCGAAAGATGTGAACCGGCAGGCCGTGATCGTGGTGAAGCGCCAGCCATTCCGCCTCGGCGGTGACACGTGCGCGGCCTCGGGAGGTCGAGGGCGTCAGAGGCGTCGTCTCGTCGACCCAGCCGCCACCATGGTCTCCGTAGACCCCGGTGGTCGAGAGGTAGCCGACCCAGTCGAGATGTCCGGCCGCCCCCGCGAAGGCGGAACGCAGGCGCGCGAGGACCGGGTCGCGTCCGTCAGAGGGCCCCGCCGTCACGAGGACATGGCTTGCCGTGGCGACATCCTCCGAAAGATCTTCGCCCGGGAAGATCCGCGCGGTCAGACCCTCCTGTTCCAGCGCGGCGGCCTTCTCGGCGTTGCGCGTCGTCACGACGACCTCGCAGGGCATGTCGGCCGGCCATTCGTCCAGCAGGGTCCGGGCGGTATAGCCCATGCCGAAGACAAGAAGCTTCATGGCAGTCTCCCCAAGGCCCAGCGGGCGGCGTCCGATACCGTCGGGTCAGCGTCCCGTGCCAGTGCGTCGGCCACCGGACGCAGGCGCGCGGACCCGGAATTCCCTATGGCATATAGCACGTTACGCACGAATCGGTCGCGTCCTATGCGCTTGATCGGGCTACCGGAGAACCGGGCGCGGAATGCCGTGTCGTCGAGCGTTGCAAGCTCCGCGAGATCGGGCGCGACAAGGTCGTCGCGCGCGGCATAGCGCGCCTCCGAGGCCGCCACGGCGAACTTGTTCCACGGACAGACGGCGAGACAGTCGTCGCAACCGTAGATGCGGTTGCCGAGCATCGGGCGGAGCGCCGTGTCGACGGGCCCATCGTGTTCGATCGTCAGGTGGGAGATGCAGCGTCGCGCATCGAGTTGATAGGGCGCGGGGAAGGCATCGGTCGGACAGATATCGAGGCAGGCGCGGCAACTGCCGCAATGGTCTGCCCCGGGCGCGTCGGGCGGCAGTGCGACGGTCGTGAAGATCGCGCCGAGGAAAACCCAGTTTCCGAGGTCGCGTGACAGCAGGTTCGTGTGCTTGCCCTGCCATCCGAGCCCCGCGGCGGCGGCCAGCGGCTTTTCCATCACCGGAGCGGTGTCCACGAAAACCTTGATCGCGTGTGCGGCGGAGGGATCGTCCCGCCGCGCCTCCTCCAGAAACCAGCGCCCGACCCGCTTCAGCCGTTTCTTGACGAGGTCGTGGTAGTCCCTGTTGCGCGCATAGACCGAGATCGTCCCGACCTCGGGACGTTCCAGATTGGCCAGCGGGTCCTCGTCGGGCGTGTAGGGCTCGGCCAGCATGACGACCGACTTCGCCTCGGGCCAGAGGGCCGCGGGGTTGCCCCGCCAGTTCATGCGCTCGGCCATCCAGCGCATCTGACCGTGCCGCCCCTCGGCCACGAAGCCGGCCAGCCGCGCGGCAGCCTCGGGGATCGCATCGGGCCGGCAGACGCCCATCCCGGCGAAGCCCGACGCGAGGGCCTCGGCGCGCAGCCTCTCCTTCAGGTCGGTCAAAAGTCCAGGTTCGCGTAGTGCGGCGGCTGCGCAAAGCCAGGGATGTGGTCCGACAGGACCGAGCGGAAGGCCGGCCGCGACTTCATCGTGGCGTACCAGTCCTTGACCGCCGCGCTGGACGTCCAGTCGACATCCGAGATGTAGTCGAGACAGCTGATATGCGCGGCGGCAGCGAAATCGGCCATCGTCATCCGGTCGCCCGCCAGCCAGCGGCGATGATCCAGAAGCCATTCCATGTAGCGCAGGTGGAACTTGATCGCCGTGGCGCCGGTCTTGACCGCCTTGCCGTCGGGATAGCCCGCGCGCATGACCTTCTTGTTGACGCGCTCGTAGACGAGGTTGCGCGTCACCTCCTGGTGGAACTTGTCGTCGAACCACGCCACGAGACGACGCACCTCGGCCCGCGCCTTGGGGTCGGCGGGCATCAGGGGCGGTTCGGGTCGCGTTTCCTCGATGTATTCGCAGATGGCGTTCGAATCCGAGAGGGTCAGGCCGTCGATCTTGAGGATCGGCACCTTGCCGGCGGGGTTGCGGCGCAGGAACTCGGTCGAGGGCTCCCAATATTTCTCGTCGACCAGCTCCACGTCGATCTTCTTCTCCGCGAGGACCAGGCGGACCTTGCGGCAGAAGGGGGACAGCGCGAAATGGTAGAGACGGATCATGTCTGCTCGGTGAAATTACCGGTTTTGACAACCTTGATGCCCGCTGGCGGCGGAAAACTCAATTCGCAAAGCAATCGTCCCGTCCATCGGCGCGAATCGTGGCTGCACCGTCCGCGATCGCGGCGGCCCTGCGCGTGACGAAATCGGAGGGCCGGCTGGCCGAGCGATCCTGAGGTGCGGGCAGGACGGCGGCGAGGCGCGCGGCCTGTTCTGGCGTGAGATCGGCGGCGGAAACGCCGAAATGGTGCCGGGCAGCGGCCTCGGCCCCGAAGACGCCTTCATCGAACTCGGCCACGTTCAGGTAGACCTCGAGAATGCGCCGCTTGGACCAGATCCCTTCCATCAGGGGCGTGATCGCGGCCTCGAGCGCCTTTCTGAGCCACGAGCGCCCGTGCCAGAGAAAGGCGTTCTTCACCGTCTGCTGGCTGATCGTGGAGCCACCGCGCGCCGCGCCCGCGTCGATCGCGTCGCGGATCGCCTCCATGTCGAAACCCCAGTGCAGGCAGAAATTGGCATCCTCCGCCGCGACGGCCGCGCGCCGCAGGTGAACCGAGATGTCCTCCATCGGCACCCAGTCGCGCTCGATCCCGCCGAGACGGAACCGCTCGGAGATCATGTAGGCCGTGGTGGGTACGGGCACGACGGCATAGGCGGCGACCCATGCCGTGACGACGACGGCAGCGATCAGGACGGCACGCAAAACCTGACGCCGCAGCGTCCGGACGGCCCGTCCCAGACCGGGCGTCTGCCCGGCCCGCTTGGTCTTGCGCGGTTTTCTCGCCATTCTGCCTCTGGCTTCATGCGGGTCTTCGGCCCTTTCGGCCAGCATACCAAGATGCGGCGCGCAAACAATGCGGCCATGCCGGAGGGTCTTTCGGTCGCTGCCGCTGGCCCCGCGCACCAGGATCGGAACGGATGACGGCCTTTCTTCCCGAACCATACACGATGAGACCCGCGCGCCCCGATGACGCCGCCGCCTGCCTCGCGCTGCGCGGCCTGACGCGCGAGAACGCGATTTCACGGGCGGACCTGGCCGCCCGGGGGATTACGGAGGAAAGCTGGCGCGCCGATATCGGGTCGGGTCGGCTGCCGGGGTATGTCTGCTGCGATGCTGGCGGGATCGTTGGGTACTGCTTCGGCGACCGCGAGACAGGCGAGGTCGTGGTCCTTGCGCTCCTGCCCGGGCACGAGGGCAAAGGTCTTGGAAAGGCGCTCCTCTCACGAGTGGCCGAACACCTGCACGGCCTTGGATTCAGGCGCCTGTTTCTCGAGGCGTCCGCCGATCCCGTGTCAAGGTCGCACGGTTTCTACCGGCACCTGGGATGGCAGCCGACGGGTGAAGCGGCGGGGCATGGCGACGAGGTTCTCGCGCTTTTCTTGGCGCCCTAGGGGCCGGGCACAGGTTCAGAGCCGCTCCATGCCGCCCAGCACAAGGTCGGTCACGAGGTCTGCATAAGTCCCCCGGTCCATGCCGCGCCCCGGCCTGTTCCAGGTGTAGTACCAGTTCAGCATGCCGAAGACGCTCATCGTCACCGCGCGGCGGCGGTCCCCTAGGCCACTGGGTGCTGCTGCCTCCAGCCGCTCGCCCAACCGTTCGACCATTCCGCGCATGAGCTTCAGCAACGGATCACGTCGGTCGGAGGGCAGCGTGTCGAGCGTCTCGAGCTGCACCTTGTGGGCGTCGTCGGCGTCCTCGTATTCCAGCAGGATCGCGCGGATCGTGTCGCGGAGGCGCTCCCTGGCGGTTCCGGTCTGGCCGGCTTTCTCGATGGCGGTGGCGAGGCTTGAGAGATGTTCGTGCAGGAGGTCGAACAGCAGCGCCTCCTTGCTGTCGTAGTAGTGATAGATCAGCGCCTTCGACACGCCGCAGGCCGCCGCGACCGAGGCCATCGACGCGCGGTCGTAGCCATGGGCCGCGAAATGTGCCGCCGCACCCCGGCGGAGCGCGTCGCGCTTCTGTTCGTGATCCCGGGCCAGCCCGCGCGGCATTCGCCTCAGCCCTTCGGCCGGTTGTCGACGATGCGCACGGCCTTGCCCTGGCTGCGCGGCACCCCGCCCGAGCCATGGGCGGCAATTTCGACCGTGACGCCCACGCGTTCCTTGATCCGCCGTTTCAGCGCGTCGCCCGCGTCTTGCAGCGCATCGGAGCCCATCGGCCCCTCGGCGGCCTCGACGTGGACAATCATCGCGTCCATCCGCCCTTCCCGCGTCAGTTCGATCTGGAAATGCGGCCCGAGGCCGGGGGTCGCCATCAATTGCTCCTCGATCTGGGTCGGGAAGACGTTGACGCCGCGCAGGATGATCATGTCGTCGGAGCGGCCCGTCACCTTCTCCATCCGCCGCATGGACCGCGCCGTGCCGGGCAAGAGGCGGGTGAGGTCGCGGGTGCGGTAGCGAATGATCGGGAAGGCCTCCTTGGTGAGTGAGGTGAAGACGAGTTCGCCCATCTCGCCGTCGGGCAGGACCTCGCCGGTCGCGGGGTCGATGACCTCGGGGTAGAAATGATCCTCCCAGATGTGCAGGCCGTCCTTCGTCTCGACGCATTCGTTGGCGACGCCGGGGCCCATGACCTCGCTGAGGCCGTAGATGTCGACCGCGTGCATGTCGAAGGCCTGCTCGATCTCGGACCGCATGGCGTTGGTCCAGGGTTCGGCGCCGAAGATGCCGACGTTCAGCGGGCTTTCGCGGGGGTCGCGGCCCTGCTCCCTGTATTCGTCCAGGATCGACAGCGCGTAGGAGGGCGTGACCATGATCGTCGAGGCGCCGAAATCCTCGATCAGCTGGACCTGCCTCGGCGTCATGCCGCCAGAGACGGGAACCACGGTGCAGCCGAGCTTTTCCGCGCCGTAATGCGCGCCGAGGCCTCCGGTGAAGAGCCCGTAGCCATAGGCGACATGGACCACATCGCCGGGCCGCGTGCCCGCGGCACGCATGGAGCGGGCGACCACACTGGCCCATGTGTCGATGTCGCGCGCGGTGTAGCCGACGACGGTCGGCTTGCCTGTCGTGCCGGAGGACGCGTGCACGCGCGCCACCTTATCGCGCGGAACGGCGAACATGCCGAAAGGATAGTTGTCGCGCAGGTCCTGCTTCACGGTGAAGGGGAACTTCGCGAGGTCGGCGAGGTCGCGCAGGTCGTCGGGATGGACGCCATGGGCCTCGAAGGCGCGGCGGTAATGCGGGACATTGTCGTAGGCGTGCCGCAGCGACCAGCGCAGGCGGTCGAGTTGGAGGGCCGCGATCTCGTCGCGGCTGGCGATCTCGATGGGGTCGAGAGAGGAACGGGGGGGCGTGAGGTCGCGCATCAGGTCTCTTCCTCCTCGTCGAAGTGGGTTCCGCCAATCTGGCGCGAGGCGCCCCGGAACAGCGCCACGATCCGGCCGTCGCCGCCCGTCACGGTCACGTCGGTGATGCCGGAGCGTCCCGTCAGGGACACCTCGCGCGCGTCGGCGGTCAGCGTCTCGCCGCCCTTGCCGGGGCTGAGGTAGCTGATCGTGTTGTGCTGGGCGACGGCAACCCGGTTGTGCGAGTTGCACGCGAAGGCGAAGGCCGAATCGGCCAGAGTGAAGATCACCCCGCCATGGCATATACCGTGGCCGTTCAGGTGATCGTCGCGGACCACGAGCGACAGCCGCGCGTGGCCCGGTCCCACGGTCTCCAGCCGGAGCCCGGTCCATTTCGAGGCGCGGTCATCGGCCCACATCGCCTCGGCCGAGCGGCGCGCGCGTTCCTCAGGTGTCATGGGTCTCCCTTCCCGATCTCCCCGGAGGCAAGCTTGTTGTATAGCCGACCGCACGGTCAAGTCTGTTTGCGTGGCGCGCAGACGGGACTTGGCGCGGCGGCGCGGCTTGGCTAAGGGCGATGCATGAAACTGAAATCCGTCGAACTGGAACTGACCGCTCTGATGTCGGAGGTCATGTTCGGGCATGGCTATGCCCACTACGGCTATTTCCCCGACGGCGTGCCCTCGGTCCTGTCCGCACAGGCGCTGGGTGCCGCGCAGGAGGCCTATCTCGAAAAGCTCGTCGAGGCGATCGGCACCGTCCCTGGCGGCGTGTCCCGAATACTCGACGTGGGGTCGGGGACGGGCGCGAACGCGCGCGCCCTGATCGAACGCGGCTTCGAGGTCGCCTGCGTGTCGCCGTCGGTCCAGATGAACGAGATGGCGCGGGCGAAGCTGCCCGAAGGCACCAAGGTGACCGACGCCCTGTTCGAGGATTTCGAGAGCGAGGCCCGCTACGAGCTGTGCCTCTTCGCCGAAAGCTTCCACTACATCGACCTGGTCGCGGCGCTGGCCCAGGCGGCGCGCTACGCGGAAAAGGGTGTCGTCATCTTCGACTATTTCCGGAGGCCCGGTCACGCCCATCGCGACGGCACGCGCGGAACGCATGGCGATTTCCTGGCCGAGGTCGCGCGGCAGGGTCACTTCGAGGTGCAATCCGACGAAGACATGACCGACGCGATCACGCCGACCTTCGTGATCCACGAGTTTCTCAAGAACGAGAAGATCGCGCCCTTCGTGGCGCGGTTCCGCCAGGCGCTCGCCACGGACTACCCGTGGCGCGCCTGGGCACTGGAGAAGATGCTCGGCCGATCGCTGAACAAGCTCGGGCGGCGCACGGGACGCTCCGAAAAGTTCGCGAAGGAACACGAGTACCGCCTGATCGTCCTGCGGCGCGTGGCCGGTTAGCCGGCCCGATCGCGCGCGTTCCGCGCATTGCCCTGGTCTCGCTTCGCTCGGGCAGGGGGCTCTGCCCCCGTCCTTCGGACTCCCCCGGAGTTTTGGGCCAGGATGAAGCGGGCTCAGGTGGCGTAGTCGGGGTCCTCGGCATCGAGAACGTCGCGCAGGCCGCGCAGGAAATCGGCTTCGGCCGCGGCATCGCCTTCCTGCTGGGCGGCGGTTCGCTCGGCGATCTCGGGCGACAATTCCCGCAAGGCGCGCCCGGTCTGCAGGCCGAGGATGTAGGTCCGGGCCGCGCGCTCGAAATAGTAGAGGCGCATGAAGGTCTCGGCCACGGTCTCGCCGATGACGAGGACGCCGTGGTTGCCCATGATCATCGTGCGCACGGACGGGTCCTGGAACAGCCGCGCGCAGCGCGTGCCTTCTTCCTCCAGCGCGAGGCCGCCATACTCCTCGTCCACGACCTGGCGGTTGTAGAACATCGCCGAGGACTGATCGATCGGGGGCAGGCGCGAGTCGGCGAGGCAGGCGAGCACGGTGGCGTAGGTCGAATGCACGTGCATCGCGCAGCGCGCGTGGGGCACGTGCCGGTGCAGGCTGGCGTGAAGGCCCCAGGCGGTGGGATCCGGCGCGTCATCGCCGGTCGCGCTGTCGGGATCGTTGGCGTCGATCACCCAGAGGTCCGAGGCGCGGATGCGGCTGAAGTGCTTCTTCGGGTTGATGAGGAATTCCGTCCCGTCATCATTGACGGCCAGCGAGAAGTGGTTGGCGACACCTTCGTGCATGCCTTCGCGTGCCGTCCAGCGGAAGGCGGCGGCAAGCTCTGCCCGGGCCTCGGCATGTGTCATTTGTCGTTCCTTTCGTGGATCGCCTTGCCCGGGAGCCTAGTCATCTGCACCCTCCGGACAAGCGAAATGGGTTCGTCCGGGTCTGTTGCTGCGCCACGAACGATCCGCGCAATTTCCCGGCTTTGAACAAGGGCCGACCCCAATGGCGCCGCAATTGGCAGCGACCTTCGAGATCGAAATAATTTTGATGATGCAGGACCATCGATGGATCGTTTGACTGAAATGGAAGCCTTCGCGACGGTCGTCGACCAGGGCGGTTTCACCGATGCGGCGAAGAAACTCGGGATTTCCAAATCGGCCGTCTCCAAGCACGTGTCCAGTCTCGAGGCGCGGCTGGGCGCCCGCCTGCTGAATCGCACAACGCGCCGCGTCAGCCCGACCGAGATCGGGCTGGCCTACTACGACCGCGCCCGCCGTGTCCTGAATGACGCCGGCGAGGCCGATGCCCTGGTGACCGCCATGCAATCCGCCCCGTCCGGCACGCTGCGCGTGTCCATCGCCACCGATTTCGGCGTGAACCACGTCTCGCCGATCCTGGGAAAGTTCCTGCACGAATATCCCGACATCACGGTGAACATGGAGCTGAACAACCGCTACGTGGAGCTGATCTCGGAAGGCTTCGACATGGCGATCCGGGTCGGCGAACTGGAGGATTCCAGCCTTCGCGCCCGCAAGATCTGCGAGACGCAGAAGCGCATGATCGCCTCGCCCGCCTATTTCCAGACCTATGGCCGGCCCAAGCGGATCGACGATCTGAACGACCACAAGCTCCTGCATTATTCGAACAGCTCGTCCAGCAACGTCTGGAAGATCACCGCGCCTTCGGGCGAGCAGCGGCAGGTCCGGACCGGCGGCTGGCTGACCGTGAACGACGGCCAGTCCCTTCTCAACGCCGCGGTCGGCGGCCTCGGCATCGCCTACCTGCCAAGCTTCCTGTATGCGGAAGCCATGCGCGAAGGACTCCTGCAGGACGCGATCCCCGATCTTCCGGTCGAGGTTCTGGGCATCTATGCGGTCTATCCGCCGGGCCGATTCATCCAGCCCAAGGTGCGCGCCTTCATCGATTTCCTCGTGGACGTGTTCCGCGAAAAGGGGCCGGCCGACTGGTAGGCGCCGCCAGGGTATCCAATCAAGAAATTCTTGTCTGAGCGGCCGGGTTCGCCCCGCGCCGCTCAGCCTGCGTCAAGAAGGACGACCTCGACGCGCCGGTTGGCTTCGCGTCCCTCCGGCGTCACGTTCGTGGCCCTCGGAGCGAGAAAGCCGATCCCCGCGGCTTCGACCTGCTCCGGTGCGACGCCGAGCGTCTCGATCAGGTACCGGCGAACAGACCGGGCGCGCGCCTCGCTGAGTGCGATATTGGCCTCGCGGCCACCCTCGGAATCGGTATGTCCGACGAGGATCACGCGCCGGTCCGCATCGGCGGCGAGGAAACCGGCGAGCGCGGTGAGCGAGGCGTAGTCCTGTCCCGAAAGCTCGGAGGCGCCCGTGCGGAAACCGAGATCGTCGAGAGGGGCGGCGCCGCCGGCGAGCAGCGTGGCGACAAGGCCCGTCTCGACCTCCGGCGGCGAGGTCAGTGGTGTTTCGTCGGCAGTGGCGGTTCCGTCGGCGCCGGCCAGTTCCGGGGCGCGGTTCGACGGGATGACCCATGCGCCGCGCGCTGGACCTTCGCCCACATGCACCGCGTTGACGTAAAGCGTGTCGCCGCCGCGGGACACGGTGACCGCGGCCGCGCCGCTGCCATCGTCGCGGACCGCCGACACGTATCGGAAATCGCCGATATCGACGTGCATCTCGGGGCCTTGCCCCATGTCGAGACGGTGGCGGAAATCGAAGCCCCCGCAGGCGCGGTCGCGGCAGGAAAGCAGAATCTCGAAGCCTTGCGCGGCAAGCTCGGACTCGAACCTGGCGCTGACGAGATCGACCGTCGCGGTGTCCGTCGCCGGCATCTGCCAGGTCATGCGCTGCACGAGGCCCGACACCTCCCGCGTCGGGACCGAGCCGTCCTGCCAGGGGCCTTCGGCAATCTCGAATCGCCCATCGACCTGGGGGCCGGACTGCACGATCACGGCGCCGGGCGGCAGCTCGATGTCCAGGGACAGAGCCGCACCCGGAAGCGCCACGAGAAACGCGGCGGCCACGGCCGCGACCGATAGGGGAGAACGTCGGGGTCCCGTCATTTTTTGCCGGAGGCCCTCATGCCACGCGATAATGATACTGTCCCACAGCCTTCATGCCCAGGGAAGCGTAAAGCCCCTGCGCGCCGGCATTGGCCTGCGTCACGAGAACGGAAAAGCGCCGCGCGCCCTGTCCCTGCGCCCAATGGGCAGCCGCCTGCATCATGGTGCGGGCAAGACCCTGCCGCCGGGCGCGTGCCGCGATCTCCAGCGCGTGGAGCATCGCCGTCTCGCCATGCACGGCGACGAAGGCGGTGCCGGCCGGTCGGTCGGCTATGCGGCCGAAGATGGATGTCCTTGGGACCTGAACCCGATGCATGACCGCCAGACGGGCGGGTCCTATGCCGCCGTCGGCCCAGATCTCCTCCTGTACGGCGAGGGGCGGCCAGATGTCGAAACAGCTGAGCCGGGGCGGCGGCGCGGCGATGGTCTCCACGGGCGCGGCCAGCATGTCGGTGGCGTCACGCGTGCCGTAGCCGGCCTCGGCCAGGGTCCGGTCGAGCGGACCTTGCCAGCCCATGACCATGAAGAGCGCCTCCTGACCGGCGTCGCGCTGTCGTGCGGCGACTTTCGCGATGTCCCCGGGGGCTATGGCCGCTCCGTCCGAGGCCGGATCGGCAAGCCTTGCCGCCGAAACGCGGTTGCCGCCACCCGCGCCGAGGGCGAGGTCGAATGCGCCGTCCCGCAACACCGTCTCCGGCGGCCATGTCGCCGCGATTGCGTGCGCCACGGCGAGCGCTTCCTCCGTCACCGCCCTGCCTCCGGGAAGAGGCTGGAGAGTTCGCCGATCACCCGGTCGACCGCCGCGCCGTCCTGGCTGCGCACAACGACGTTGGACCCGTGCACGCCGTCGCGCTGGAACGGGTAGGAGCCGATCGACACCTCGGGATGCGCGGCGGCGAGCGCGCCGAGGGACGCGGCGATGTCGCCTTCCCCGCGTTCGATCCGCAGCGATTGCGACAGCACGGGTGCGCCGCCCGTCAGCGTCGGCAGGAGACCCGCGAGCATCGCCTCGAAGATCGTGGGCACGCCCGCCATGACGTGGACGTTGCGCAGGCTGAAGCCCGGAGCGGCGGAAACCGGATTGTCGATCAGGGATGCGCCCGCCGGGATCCGGGCCATGCGGAGGCGCGCCTCGTTCAGGACTTGCCCCTGGCGGTCGTAGTGGGCCTGAAGCAAGGCGCGGGCGTCGTCGCGGATGCCGATCTCCGCGCCCATTGCCTCCGCCACGGCCTCGGCGGTGATGTCGTCATGCGTCGGCCCGATGCCGCCCGAGGTGAAAAGGTGGTCGTACCCGTCCGAGAGCGCCCGCACCGCCTCGACGATGTGCGCGTGGACGTCCGCCACGATCCGCACCTCGCAAAGCCGGATGCCATGATCGGTCAGCGCGCGCGCAAGATGGTGCATGTTCGCGTCGCGGGTGCGGCCCGAGAGGATCTCGTCACCGATCACCAGCATGGCAGCCGTCGGATTTTCCATGTCGGGGTCCCGTCCCTTGGCATTGTCGTCCGTCCCGGTATAGGGGCGGTGCCATGCGCTTTCAAACGCCGCTTGTCCCCGCGAGACTGATCCGCCGCTACAAACGGTTCCTGGCCGATGCCGAGCTGATGGATGGCGCGGCGATCACGGCCCATTGCCCGAATCCGGGGAGCATGATGGGCCTGAGCGCGCCCGGTTCGCACATCTGGCTGGAGCCGAACGACGATCCGCGCAAGAAGCTTCGTTTCGGCTGGCGGTTGGTGGAACTGGATGGCGGGCACATGGCGGGCATCGACGCGACGTTGCCCAACCGGCTCGTGGCCGAGGCGCTGCAGGCAGGCCGTATTCCCGAGTTGGACGGATATGGCAGCATCCGGCCCGAGCAGCGCTATGGCACCAACAGCCGCATCGACTTTCTCCTGTCCGGGCCGGGGCGGGCCGAAGCCTATGTGGAGGTCAAGAACGTGCACCTGCGCCGTGCGGGCGACTGGGCGGAGTTCCCCGACTGCGTCACCGCCCGCGGTGCTAAGCATCTGCGAGAGCTTGCACGCGTCGCTTCGGAGGGTGCGCGCGCGGCGATGCTCTACCTCGTTCAGCGCAGCGATTGCACCCGCTTCCGCCTTGCCGGGGACATCGATCCGGCCTATGCCGCCGCCTTCGACATGGCGCGGGCCGCAGGGGTCGAGATGCTGTGCTACGGAACGGAGATCACGACAGCGGGCGTCACGATGGCTGCACCGCTTCCGATCGATCCGGGCCCACAGGCTTCACACCACCCTGTCACTCGGGGTTGACTGGAAATTGTAGCGGAAAGCCCTTAGCTTATGCGTCATCAGGTTTCCCGGAGGCACGTCTTGGACGACTTCAAGGGCCGTCTGACAAAGGACGGCATTCGCATCCACCAGGCCGAGGACTTCGCCGGCATGCACCGTGCGGGGCGGATCGCGGCCGACATTCTCGACCGTATCGCGCCGCGGGTGGTTCCGGGCGTGACGACGGGCGAGCTCGATGCCGCCGTGGAGGCGATGGTGGAAGAGGCCGGGGCGACCTCGGCCACGATCGGGTATCGCGGCTACGAGCACGCCAGTTGCATCTCGGTCAATCACGTCGTCTGCCACGGGATTCCGGGGACGAAGGTGCTCAAGGACGGCGATATCCTGAACATCGACGTGACCGTGATCGTCGATGGCTGGTTCGGCGACACGAGCCGGATGTATGTCGCCGGCACGATCGGCCGGAAGGCCGAGCGGCTGGTCCAGGTGACCCATGACGCCCTGATGATGGGGATCGAGGCGGTGCGCCCCGGCGCGACCTTCGGCGACATCGGGTACGCGATCCAGACCTATGTCGAGGCGCAGCGCATGTCGGTCGTGCGCGACTTCTGCGGCCATGGGCTGGGACAGGTGTTCCACGCCCCGCCGAACGTGCTGCATTACGGGCGCCCGGGCACCGGCCCGGTGCTGGAGGAAGGCATGTTCTTCACCATCGAGCCGATGGTGAACCTCGGCCGGCCCGAGACGAAGGTGCTGGCCGACGACTGGACCGCCGTGACCCGCGACAAGAGCCTCTCGGCGCAGTTCGAGCATTCCATCGGCGTGACTGCGACCGGCTGCGAGATCTTCACGCTGTCGCCCGCGGGCCGGTTCCACCCGACCTGGGGCTTAGCCGCGCCACGCGTCTCCGGCTAACACTCCGTTAACCAATTCGCTTCAGTCTGGCGCAATGCCGGATCAGCCATCCTTCACTTTCGACGACATGGGTGCCGCATTCACCGGGCGGCCGGTGGCGGTGCCGCGTGCGGCCTCCGGGCCCTCGAAGGGCGCGGAGATGCACCGCCACGCCCATCGGCAAAGGCTGCGCGCCCGCTTTACCGAGGGCGGGGCGGAGGCGGTTCCGGACTACGAGCTGCTGGAGATGATCCTCTACCGCGCGATCCGGCGCGGCGACACCAAGCCGCTGGCCAAGGCGCTGCTGAAACGGTTTGGCGACCTGAACCATGTCCTCGCCGCCCCGCCCGCGCGCCTGCGCGAGGTGGAGGGTGTCGGCGAGGCGGTGATCTTCGAGCTGAAGCTGATGGAGGCGGTCGGTCACCGCATGGCGCGTGCGCGGGTCCTGAAGAAACCGGTGCTGTCGTCGTGGGACGCGCTTCTCGACTATTGCCAGAGCGCGATGGCACACCGCGATATCGAGATGTTCCGCGTCCTCTACCTCGACCGTAAGAACATCCTCATCGCCGACGAGGCGCAGGCGGAAGGGACCGTGGACCATGTGCCGGTCTACCCGCGCGAGGTGGTGAAACGCGCGCTGGAACTGAACGCCTCGGCGATGATCCTGGTCCACAACCACCCCTCGGGCGATCCCACGCCCAGCCGGTCCGACATCGAGATGACTTACGCGATCCGTGACGCGGCCGAGGTGCTTGGGCTTGTGCTCCACGACCATCTCGTGATCGGCAAGGCGCGAGAGCTGAGTTTCCGCTCCGAGGGGTATCTCTGAGGTCTGGGGGGCTATTCGACCCAGACCTCGACGCGCCGGTTCACGGCGCGGCCCCAGTCGGTGTCCTCGCAGGCCATGGGCATCGCCTCGCCAAACGCGACCGAGCGAAGCGTGACGCGATCGGTCCCCGCCCCGTCGGCGGCGGCGCGCACGGCCTCCAGCACGGTCTCGGCCCGGCGCGCGGCCAGTCGGGTGTTGATCTGCGCCGTGCCCGCGCTGTCGGAAAACCCGACGAACAGAAGCGTGCGGCCATCGAAGAGTCCGGTTTCGATGGCGGTGGCGAGCCGCCCCACGGCGGCCCGCGACTGGGTGTCGAGTTCGGCCGCGCCGTCACCGAAACGGAAGGTGGGCGACAGCCGTTCGGCCGAGCCCAACCGGCGCAGCATCGCCTGCACGTCCTCGAGCGTCACCTCGTCGCCTGCGGCGAGCACGGCGTTGCGGATGCGCTCACCCTGGAGCGACAGGGGCGTCCGGGTCAGGTCCTGGTTCACGTAGCCCGCGTTCTGCAGGATGCGGCCCGCCTCCTCGGTTTCGGTGAAGGCGAGAAACTGCCGCACCAGTTGCGGCAGCCGATAGGGCGCGAGGTAGAGGTAGACGGGTGCGGTCAGCGGATAATCCTCGGATTTCACCGCGTCGGCCGTGGCCGTCTGGGAAAAGCCGCAGGCGCCCGTGAGCGGCAGGACCCGGGCCGCGCCCGCCGCCGAGCGCGAGGTGATGCCGACCGCGAAGGCGTCCCGGGCCACGGCGCGGGCGAGGTCCGCGGCGCTGTCATGCCGGACGATCGTGGCGGACAGGGGCCGATCGGTCGCCATCAGCACGCGATCGGCGAAGTCCTGGGCCGGCCCGAGGCCCGTCGACAGCAGATGCAGCGCGACCGGGGCATCCGGTCCGCCAAGGTCGGCCCAGTTCACCACCTCGCCCGAGAACAGGCGCGCGAGGTCGGCCATCGGCAGGGCCGAGGCGGGATTGCCCGCCGAGACCACGGGCACCAGCGCGTCCAGGGCGAGGACCCTCACGCGCCGCGTCAGCGGCGGATCGTCGGGGGCCTGGTCGCGGGCCGCGATGCGTTCGGCCTCGTCCGGCTCGCGCAGCGCCAGCGCAATGTCGACCTCGCCGTTCAAAAGCGCCAGGAACCCGTCATCGGTGGAACCGGGCGTCACGATGAACCGCGCGGCCGCCTGCCCGTCCTCGCGCAGGAGCGAATGGACAACGGTGCCCCTCGATGTGACATCCGCCGTCGCCGTCATCCCCTGTTGTGCGGCGAAGGCGGCCAGCAGGTCGGGCAGAAGTCCCTCCGCCACCGTGGCGGCGCCCGCGATGCGGGCCTCGGCGACGAAACTCGTGAGATCGGGACACCCGGGGCCGGCGCAGGACACGCCTTCGGCCGAAACGGTCAGCGTGCCGTAGACGGTATCGATCTGGTAATACGCGCCGTCATAGGCGATCAGGTTTCCCTCAAGCTCGACCGTCCCGTCGAAAGACCGCAGTTCCACGTCCTGCGCGGATGCGGTCTGGCCAAGGGCGGCAGGGAGGAGGGCGGCGGCAAGTGCGACCGCCCGGATGTGTCCGGACATGTGAGCGGGGTTATGCTTGCCTCAATTGGCCGCGAGTCTCAGGTCCCGCAGTGCATTTTGCAACACCAGAGTGTCGCCGACGGCCTCGCAGCCCGGATAGGTGAAGCCCAGCGGCGTCACCTCCACGCGGCCGCCGCCCTCCATGCGCAGCACGCGTGCTTCGGCACGGCTGGCGCAATTGGCACGGGTAATCGGGGCATCGACCGAGAATTCCGCCGACGTCTCGCCGTGGGGAAGCGTGTAGACCTGCGCCGCCATCCCGGTCGCGGCCTCGCCGAGGAGCACGAGGTATCCCCGGCCCTCCGCGGCCACCGCCGCGTCACGGGGGGCCGCGGGATGGACATGTCCGTCGGAAAACCAGTCGGCGCCGGCCTCGAGCGCGTGCAGCTCCATCCCCAGATCGCCGTCCCAGGCCAGGGCGACCCGGTCGTAGGCGGCAATGTCGGGCAGCGACACCAGCGCCGCGGCCTCGCTTGCGTCGTCGAGGCGCACGGTGACATGCGCCGGGCTTTCAAGCGCGGGCAGATCGAGGTTCAGGAGACCGACCGCATCGGTCGTGGCCGAAAAGGTCAGGCCGGAATGGGCGATGGTCACGCGCTCGCCCGGATGGCAGGGGGCGGCGATCCCGAGCGCGATGGTGGCGGCAGGTCCCGCCTCGGCGGTGATCTCGAGGCCGCAGGGCAGGCCGAAGGGGCTGAGCGCCTGTTCGGCAACCGTGGTCGCGGGCGCCTCGACCGTATCGGGATAGGCCGGCGCCATGGCCGGTGCGAAGGCGGCGGGGCGGATCTGCGGCATCAGGCCGTCCTCCCAGGCGCCCATTGCGACCTCGACGAGTGCGGGCGGCGCGGCGAAGCCGGAGCCATCGGGCAGGTCAAGGGCCTGCGCCCTGACATAGGTGTCATTCACGATCAGCGCGGGCGGGGGCGCTTCCTCGGTCGAAGGCGCACCGGCCATGAGAACGGCGAGTGCGGCCGGAGGCTGCGAGGAGGTCGGGACCGACAGTGCGGCAGTCGTGGCGCGATCCGGGCCCGAGCCGAAATCGACGCTCGGTATCACCCCTGCCTGTGCCGCAAACAACGCAATGCCGCCGCCGGCGATGGCCAGCGAGACCACGCGCATTCCCAGACGTCTGTTCGCCATGATGCCAGTTCCCCGCTACGCAATGAGCCGGCAGGCTGCGCCCGGATTGCGGCGGGATTGCGGAGGCAATCGTGTGAAACCGGGGAGATTGTCCCCGGTTCCGGTCTCTCAGGACCTCAGGAGAGGCGCCCGTGGCAATGCTTGAACTTCTTGCCCGAACCGCAGGGGCAGGCATCGTTCCGGCCCGGATTCCCCCAGGTGTCGGGGTTCGTCTCGTCGAAGCCCGTGACCAGCGGGACCTGTTCTTCGCCGCCGCCGCCGGCTTCCGGGCCCGCGGACACGGTTTCCAGTTCTTTCTGCGCGGCCGCCTGCTGCGCCTGAAGCTGGCGGATGATTTCCGCCTGCTGCTCGGGTGTCAGAGGCTGGATCCGCGCAAGCTTGGAACTCACGTCGGCACGCAGGCTGTCGAGCATCCCCTCGAACAGCTGGAAGGACTCGGTCTTGTACTCGTTCAGCGGGTCGCGCTGCGCATAGCCGCGGAAACCCACGACCGACCGAAGATGCTCCAGCGTCAGAAGGTGCTCGCGCCACTTCTGGTCGATGGTCTGAAGCAGGATCTGCTTTTCGATGTTGCGCATCTGCTCGGGGCCGAACTGCGCGGCCTTGGAGGCCATGTACTCGTCGGCCTTGGTCTCCAGCCGCTCGCGCACGATTTCCTGGTCCACGCCGTCCTCGTCGGCCCAGTCGGCGATCGGCAGGTCGAGGCCGAGTTTCTCGCGGACCGCGTCCCTCAGGCCCTCGGTGTCCCACTGGTCGGCGTAGGAGCGCGGCGGCATGTGCGTGTCGACGAGGTCCTCGATGACCTGGTGGCGCATGTCGCGCGCGACCTCGGCGATCTCCTCGGCGCCCATGATCTCGTGGCGCTGGGCGAAGATGACCTTCCGCTGATCGTTCATCACGTCGTCGAACTTCAGGAGCTGCTTTCGGATGTCGAAGTTGCGCCCCTCGACCTTTGCCTGCGCCCGTTCGAGCGACTTGTTCACCCAGGGGTGAACGATCGCCTCGCCTTCCTTCATGCCCAGCGTGGACAGCATCTTGTCCAGCCGGTCGGACCCGAAGATGCGCATCAGGTCGTCTTCGAGGCTGAGGAAGAAAGAGGACCGTCCCGGGTCGCCCTGCCGGCCGGACCGGCCGCGGAGCTGGTTGTCGATGCGGCGGCTTTCGTGGCGTTCGGTCGCCAGGACGTACAGGCCGCCCGCGTCCTTGACCTTCTGCTCGTCCGCGGCGTGTTCGGCCTCGATCCGTTCCCGGATGGCCTGATGGTCGCCTTCGGGGTTGGCGGCGATCGCCTCCATCACCTTGAACTCGACGTTGCCGCCCAGCTTGATGTCGGTGCCGCGCCCGGCCATGTTCGTGGCGATGGTGATCGCGCCGAGCTTGCCGGCATCGGCGACGATCTGCGCCTCCTGCTCGTGCTGGCGCGCGTTCAGGATGTTGTGAGGCAGCCCCGCCTTCTGAAGCATCTGGCCGAGCATCTCGGACTTCTCGATCGAGGTGGTGCCGACGAGAACCGGCTGGCCCTTCTCGTGCGCCTCGCGGATCGCCTCGACGATGGCGGCGTATTTCTCGGCTCCGGTGCGGTAGACCTGGTCGTCCTCGTCGACGCGCGCGATGGGACGGTTCGTCGGGATCTCCACGACGCCGAGGCCGTAGATCGACATGAATTCCTCGGCTTCGGTGGCTGCGGTGCCCGTCATCCCGGCAAGCTTGTCGTAGAGGCGGAAGTAGTTCTGGAAGGTGACGCTGGCCATCGTCACGTTCTCGGGCTGGATCTTGCAGCCTTCCTTGGCTTCGATCGCCTGGTGGAGGCCGTCGGACAGGCGGCGGCCCGGCATCATGCGGCCGGTGAACTCGTCGACGAGGACCACCTCGCCGCCGCGCACGATGTACTGCTGGTCGCGATGGAACAGCTTGTGCGCGCGGAGCGCGTTCGTGACGTGGTGGACGATGGTCGTCGACTCGGGGTCGTAGAGGCTCTGACCCTCGGGCAGGAGCCCGAGTTGGTGCAGCCGGTCCTCGAGGAAATCGTTGCCCTCCTCCGAAAAGGTCGCGCTGCGCTGCTTCTCGTCGAGGGTGTAATGCTCCTCGGTGATCTCGGGGATCACCTTGTCGATCGCGACATAGAGGTCCGAGCGGTCCTGGCTCGGACCCGAGATGATCAGCGGCGTCCGCGCCTCGTCGATGAGGATCGAGTCGACCTCGTCCACGATCGCGAAGTTGTGTCCGCGTTGTGCCATCTCGGCGAGGCTGGAGCGCATGTTGTCGCGCAGATAGTCGAAGCCGAGCTCGTTGTTCGTGGCGTACGTGATGTCGGCGGCGTAGGCCTCGCGCTTCTCGCCGTCGGGCTGGCGCGGATAGACGACGCCGGTCGTCAGACCGAGGGCGCCATAGACCTTGCCCATCCATTCCGCGTCCCGCTTGGCGAGATAGTCGTTGACGGTGACGATGTGCACGCCCTTGCCGGACAGGGCGTTGAGATAGGCGGGGAACGTGGCGACCAGGGTCTTGCCCTCGCCCGTCTTCATCTCGGCGATGTTGCCCCGGTGCAGGAAGATGCCGCCGATCAGCTGCACGTCGAAGGCCCGGAGGCCCAGGGCGCGCTTGGCCGCCTCGCGGCAATTAGCGAAGGCTTCGGGCAGGAGGTCATCAAGTCTTTCGCCTTCCATGGCGCGGCGGCGAAGCTCGTCGGTCTTCTCGATGATGCCCGCATCGCTCAGCTTCTCGAACTCGGGCTCGAGCGCGTTGATGCGCTCGACGATGGGTCGGACAGCCTTGACCTTGCGGTCGTTCGGCGAGCCGAACACCTTCTTCGCAATCGTTCCCAGTCCGAGCATGCGCAACGCCTTCCTGCAGGGCCCGCCGTGGCGATGGCCCAGACTACCTCAAGTCTTCGTGTGGGGCATCCGGGTTGTTCGGCCCATCGCGGCAGTCTATCAACGCGGCAAGACGGACCGGCCAGATGAAGCCCCGATGCGAAACCCGAATGGGACATAAGGGTGGGCCGGAAAAGTGTCAACGCGGCCCCTCGGACGCACCCGGGGGGCCAAGTCATGAAGGAAGACGCCATGAAGAGACTTCTCGCCAGCGCTGCAGTGATCGCGTTCGCCGCAATGCCGCTCGCCGCCCAGGATGAGGTCGGCGCCGATACCGTGGTCGCCACCGTGAACGGCAACGAGATCACCGTCGGCCACCTGATCGCCATGCGCCAGATGCTGCCCGAGCAATATCAGCAGCTTCCGGCCGAGGTTCTGTTCGACGGGATGCTGGAACAGCTGGTGCAGCAGCAGGCCATCGCCGACGTCGCCGCCGCCGATATCAGCCTGGCCACCGAGCTTGGCCTGGAGAACGAGCGGCGCGCCTTCCTCGCGGCAAGCTTCATCGACGCCGTCGCCATGGAAGAGATCAGCGACGAGGAGCTTCAGGCCGAGTATGACGCGCAGTTCGCCTCTGCCGACGCGGTCGAGGAGTTCAACGCGAGCCACATCCTGGTAGAAACCCAGGAGGAGGCGCAGGCCATCATCGACGAACTGGCCGCCGGCGCCGATTTCGCCGAGCTTGCCGCCGAGCGTTCGATCGGTCCGTCCGGTCCCAACGGCGGGCAGCTTGGCTGGTTCACCGCCGGCATGATGGTCCCCACCTTCGAAAGCGCCGTGTTCGAGCTGGAGCCCGGCGAGATCTCGGTCCCCGTCGAGACGCAGTTCGGCTGGCACGTCATCTTGCTGAACGAGACCCGCGCGCAGGAGCCGCCGGCGCTGGACGAAGTGCGCGCAGACCTGATCGAGGGCCTGCGCCGTGCCCGCGTCGAGGCCCGGATCGAGGAACTGGTGGCGAGCGCCGAGATCGATCGGCCCGAGCTTGACATCGACCCTGCCGTGATCGCGAATGATGCTCTGCTGACAGAGTAGGCACACGCGAGGGCGGGATGGCCAAATCCGACAAGTCCGGAAAGACGGACAAGAAGTCGAAGAAGAAGGGCGGCAAGAAGGCGTCCGGCAAGGACAAGGTCGCCGTCAAGGCGGCCAACCCCGTCTCGCCGCTGGCTCCCGCCGCCTTTCCCGCGATCCCGCCGGTCGACGGCGTCCTTTTCTCGGCCGGGGCGGCGGGCGTGCGTTACGCCGGCCGCACCGATGTCCTGCTGGTCGACATCGCGCCGGGCAGCACCGTGGCCGGCGTCTTCACGCGCTCGGCCACCCGGTCGGCCGCCGTGCTCGACTGTCAGGAAAAGCTCGGCAAACTGCCCGAGGCACCGCGCCACGGCTTTGCCATCGTGGTCAACTCGGGCAATGCCAACACCTTCACCGGCGCGCGCGGCGCGACCGATGTCGGCATCATCGCCCGTGCGGCGGGGCAGGCCGTCGGCGTCCCGCCCGAGCATGTCTTCACCTCGTCCACGGGCGTCATCGGTGAGCCTCTCCCGGCCGAGCGGATCACGGCGATCCTGCCCGATCTCGTGAATGGGCTGACGCCTGACGGGTTCGAGACCGCCGCCCGCGCCATCATGACGACCGACACCTTCCCCAAGGGCGCGTTCGAGCAGGTCGAGATCGGTGGCGCGACCGTCACCATCGCGGGCATCGCCAAGGGTTCGGGCATGATCGCGCCCGACATGGCGACGATGCTGGGCTATGTCTTCACCGATGCGAATGTGACGAAGGACGGGCTGCAGGCGATGCTGAGCGCGGCCACGAAGTCGAGCTTCAACGCCATCACGGTGGACAGCGATACCTCGACCTCGGATACGGTCCTTCTGGTCGCCACCGGCCGGGCGCATGCCACGCCGATCGCCTCGGGGCGCAGCGCGGAGGGCAAGGTCTTCGCCGAGGCGCTGGGCCGCGTGATGCGGGACCTCGCCCTTCAGATCGTTCGTGACGGCGAGGGGGCGACGAAGCTGGTCGAAGTGCGCGTCACGGGCGCCAAATCGGCCCGTGATGCCGACAAGGTGGCGCGCTCCATCGCCAATTCTCCGCTGGTGAAGACCGCGATCGCCGGCGAGGACCCCAACTGGGGCCGGATCGTGATGGCGGTGGGCAAGTCCGGCGCCGCCGCGGACCGCGATACGTTGACGATTCGGCTTGGCGACATCCTCGTGGCCGAAAAGGGCTGGGTCGCGGAGAGCTACCGCGAAGAGGATGGGGCGTCCTACATGAAGGGCGAGGAACTGGTGATCAGTGTCGACCTTGGCCTCGGTTCGGGCGCGGCCACCGTCTGGACCTGCGACCTGACCAATCGCTACATCGAGATCAACGCGGATTACCGCTCTTGATGCCTCGGTCGGAGATTCGCCCGTGAAGGTCGTTCTCGTTTCGGCCGTGGCCCTGATCGACCGCGACGGACGTGTCCTGCTGGCGCAGCGGCCGGAGGGCAAGTCCATGGCCGGGCTTTGGGAATTCCCCGGTGGCAAGGTCGAGCCCGGTGAAACGCCCGAGGTGGCGCTGGTGCGCGAGTTGCACGAGGAACTGGGGATCGAGACATGGGACAGCTGCCTTGCGCCGCTGACCTTCGCCAGCCACAGC
This sequence comes from Roseicyclus sediminis, assembly GCF_025515305.1. GTDB lineage: Bacteria > Pseudomonadota > Alphaproteobacteria > Rhodobacterales > Rhodobacteraceae > Roseibacterium > Roseibacterium sediminis. The sequence goes on along the minus strand of NZ_JAOPHT010000003.1, from coordinate 42,842 downwards.
TATGACGATTTCCACCTGCTGATGCCGGTGTTCGCCTGCCGGAAGTGGGAGGGGATCCCGCAATCGAAGGAGGGCCAGGCACTGGCCTGGGTCAGGGCCCGCGATCTCGCGGACTATCCCATGCCGCCGGCCGACGTGCCGCTTATCCCGATCCTCCGCGACTGGCTGTAGCGCGCCCTCGGGCTGCGCCGAACCGAGGTTGGCCGGTCCGTTTTCGATGGGCGGAAATTCGCGAACTGCACGAAAGATAGTCGTTTGTGCGACTAATGAGACTCTTTTGTAAGTGATTTGTGAAAAAATCGAAGTATTATCCTTGGTACGAGCAGTCGAACCGGGGGACAGACTGTGCTGACAACGATATTCCTAGGCACTTGCGTTGCCGTTCAGGGCAACTTCGTCGAGAGGCTCGCGAACGGGTTCGTGACCGTGCGTGTCGGCGACCGTCTCTACACGGGCCGACCGGCGGCACTCGTCCGCGCCGCCTGAGGGCTGCTTAGTCGAGCCAGCCGCCGAGGTTTTCCATCGCCACACGTGTCAGCGCGTCGATATGCGCGTCGTCATCGTTGAGGCATGGAATGTAGGTGAACTCCTCGCCCCCGGCCTCCTCGAAGCTTTCGCGGATTTCCTCGTTGATCTCTTCCAGCGTCTCGATGCAGTCGGCGCTGAAGGCGGGCGCGACCACGGCGATGCGCTTCTTGCCCTGCTCCGCGAGGCGGGCGACCTCTTCCACCGTGTAGGGCTTCAGCCATTCCTCGGGGCCGAACCGGCTCTGGAAGGTGGTCACGATCTCGGACTTGTCCCAGCCCAGCCGTTCACGCAGCAGGCGCGAGGTCTTCTGGCACTGGCAATGGTAGGGGTCGCCTTCCATCAGGTAGCGCTTCGGCACGCCGTGATAGCTGGCGACAAGGACATCGGGGCGGTTCTCGATCCCGGCATAGGCGCGCTCCACCGACTGCGCGAGCGCCTCGATATAGAGAGGATGCTCGTAGTAGGGCTCGACCGTGCGGGCGATGGGCTGCCACTTGATGTTCTGCAACGCGCGGAAGAACTCGTCGCAGGCCGTGGCCGAGGTGGCGCCGGCGTATTGCGGATAAAGCGGGAAGAACAGGATCTTGGTGCAACCCTGCGCCACCAGCGCATCCACCTTCGACTTGGTCGAGGGATTGCCGTAGCGCATGCAGAAATCCACCACGACGCGGTCGCCATAGGCCTCTTCCAGCCGCGCCTTGATCTTCGCGGTCTGGTCCTTGGTGATCGTCATGAGCGGGCTTTCGTTCCGCTCCTCGTTCCAGATCGATTTGTAGGCCTCGCCCGAGGAGAAGGGCCGCTTGGTCAGGATGATGAGCTGCAGGAGCGGCTGCCAGATCCAGGGCGAGTAGTCGATCACCCGCCGGTCGGACAGGAACTCGTTCAGGTACCGGCGCATCGGCCAGTAGCTGTAGTGATCCGGCGTGCCGAGATTGGCGAGGAGAATCCCCACCTTGCCGAAGGTCACCTTGGGGTGATCCGCCGGTGCATGGGCGAGGCTTGATCCGCTCTGGGCGGACTGGGAGGGTTCGGGCGTGTGTTTCAACATGTTCATGGGTGGCTGGCCTCAATCGTCGGCACGGTCAAGGGATTCCGTGTTCGCGTCGTGGACATGTGTGGCGTTGAGCGCATCCGCGAGCCGTGCAGAGGCACTCCCGGGACGGAGTGGCTTCTGCTGGCTGTCGTGGGGCGCCCAGCCGGTGAGGAAGACAAGCTCGAAGGTGGCGCGGATTCGGCCTTCGCTCTCGGGAAAGCTGTCGGCATAAAGCGTTGCTGCGCGGGTGAAAAGGCCACGCCGCGCGGGCCTGCGGTGGCGCTCGGCCAGTGCATTGGTTTCGCCCATGTCGCGCAGGTCGCGCATCAGGGCGAACAGGTCGGAATAACTGGCCACCTGTCGCAACACGTCGGCCACGGGCAGCGCAAGTCCCGCGCGCTGCAGGAGGGCGCCCATCTGCCGCACCTCCGCCATCGGGGCCACGCGGGGGCTGAGCCCGCCGGTCTCGGCGATCTCGGCCTCGGCCAGCACGCTGCGAAGCTCGGTCAGGGTCTCGCCTCCGAACGCCACGCCGAGGAACAGGCCGTCGGATTTCAGCGCGCGGCGGCATTGCACGATCTGCCCCACCGGGTCGTCGGCCCAGTGAAGGGCCATTGCGTGGATCACGAGGTCATGGGTTCCGGGCGCAAGGTCGAGCGTCTCGGAAGGCGCGACACAGCGGGCACCGGGCACCGCATCGGCCCAGATCGAGGGATGCGCGGTCACGATCGCCGGCGACGTAAACGTTCTGTTAACGTCCCTGAGCCTTTCCTTGATCTCGGTCAGGGCCGTGTCGTGGAGGAACCCGGCACCGGACGACCCCGCCATCGACCCCGCAGCGAGGCGCGCGCGGGCGCGGTGCCGGGACAGGGCCACGGCATCCACCAGGCGTGGCTGCGGCATCGTCAGGGTCATGGGTTTCGCGTCGTCCTGTGCGCTGGCCCACGGCAACTTAGGGGCGCGACATGAGATTGCAAACGCTGCTGCGCGCGGTCTTTCCGCCCGAATGCCTCAACTGCGGGGCGCAGGTCGAGGGCGAATTCGCGCTTTGCGGCACCTGCTGGGCCGACACGCCCTTCATCTTCGGGTCCGCCTGCGATCTTTGCGGCAAGGCCCTGCCGGGGCAGACGCCCGATGGCGAGCGGCTGGTCTGCGACGAATGCCACCACATCGCCCGCCCGTGGGAGAAGGGTCGCGCCGTCATGGGGTATTCCGGTGTCGGCCGTAGCCTCGTTCTCGGGCTCAAGCACGGCGACCGGGCCGAGGTGGCGCGCGCGGCGGGTCCCTGGCTTGCGCGGGCGGGGGCCGACCTTCTGTCGGATGACCCGGTTCTGGTCCCCGTGCCGCTGCACCGGTGGCGCCTTGCCAGACGTCGGTTCAACCAGTCGGCCCTGCTCGTCCAGGCGCTGGCGCGTGTCGCGGGCACCCAGACGGCGGTTCAGGCGCTTGTCCGCACGCGGGCGACGCCGAGCCAGGACGGCCGCGACCGGAACGCGCGGTTCGTGAACGTCGCCGAGGCCATCCGGCCCCATCCGCGCCACGGCCGCGTCCTGAGGGACCGCGTGGTTGTCCTCGTCGACGACGTGATGACCTCCGGCGCGACGCTGGCCGCCGCGTCCGAGGCATGCCGGATGGCCGGCGCGACACAAGTGCGTGTTCTCGCACTGGCGCGCGTGGGCGACGATGCCTAAGTTATGCCGCGTTGCAGTAACGGGACCCCGCACCATGCCGAACGTCGAAATCTATACCTCGCCCCTGTGTGGGTATTGCCATGCCGCCAAGCGGCTGCTTTCCGACAAGGGCGTGAGTTTCACCGAGTACGACGTGATGCGCACGCCGGACAAGCGGCAGGAGATGCTCGGCCGGGCGAATGGTCGCCATACCGTGCCGCAGATCTTCATCGGGACGACCCATGTGGGCGGATACGACGACATGGCCGCGCTCGAGCGCGAGGGGAAGCTCGACCGCCTTCTGAAGGAGGCATGAGGGCCGGAGGCACGGACCGCGACGCGCTGTCTCTTGTGGGCGGCGCTCCTGTGGCGCTGTAATCGGCCCATGGCGCATTCCGACGGACCACACTCCGGAGACCCCGGATCCGACGATCCCCTCTCCGTCGCCCTGTTCAGCGAAATGTTCATGGCGGACCAGCTGGCGCGCAACCGCCTGAGCCGCGCTTTGCCCAAGGGAATGGAGCTGAGCCATTTCTCCGTGCTCAACCACCTGGCCCGTACCAACGAGGAGAAGACGCCGGCACAACTGGCCCGCGCCTTCCACGTCACGCGCGGGGCGATGACCAATACGCTGAACCGTCTGGAATGGGCAGGACATATCCATGTCAGGCCCGATTGGGACGATGCCCGCCGCAAGCTCATCGCCATCAGCCCCTCGGGTCGGCGCGCCCGCGAAGCCGCGATCGCGGCCATCGCCCCGATCCTGTCCGAGACGGTGCGCGAGATCGGCACCGAGCGGGTGCGCCAGGCCCTGCCGGTGATCCGCGAGATGCGCCTGCGGCTGGAAGAAGACGGCTAGGCCGGCTTGGTCGAGGCCGTGACGTAGTTCACGCTGAGGTCCCGATCCGAGAGCGACCAGTTCCACGAGATCGGGTTGAAGACGAAGCCCTTGCGGTCCACCGGGGTCAGTCCCGCCTGCCGGATCAGCTCGAACAATTCGTCCGGCGTGATGAACTTCGACCATTCATGCGTGCCCTTGGGTAGCCACCGCATGACGTACTCGGCGCCCACGATCGCCATGGCGAAGCTCTTGGGATTGCGGTTGATGGTGGAGCAGATCATCAGCCCGCCCGGTTTCAGTAGCTCCTGGCAGGCCGCGAGATAAGCCAGCGGGTCGGCCACGTGCTCGACCACTTCCATGTTGAGGACCACGTCGAAACGCTCGCCTGCGGCAGCCAGCGCCTCGGCCGTGGTGTGCCGATAGTCGATCTCCAGCCCCGACTGCTCGGCATGGACCTGCGCCACGGGGATGTTCCGCTCCGCCGCATCCGCGCCAACCACGTCCGCGCCCAGCCGGGCCATCGGCTCCGACAGAAGTCCGCCGCCGCAGCCGATGTCGAGGATGCGCAGACCGGCGAAGGGTGCGTCGCGCTTCAGGTCCCGGCCGAACTCGGCGGCGATCTGCTGCGTGATGTAGTCCAGCCGGCAGGGGTTCAGCATGTGCAGCGGCTTGAACTTGCCGTTGGGGTCCCACCATTCCGCGGCCATCGCCTCGAACTTCGCGACCTCGGCGGCGTCGACGGTGTTGGCCCGGTTCTCGGCGGTGTTCATGGACATCTTCCCGGCTTCCTGCGAGTGTTGTTGCGGCATAATCGGTTCCCGGGTCTATATAGGAAGCGCATGGACAAGTTCTCCGGCCAAAAGCGCGCAGCCGTGCACCTGTTCCCGCCGATCGACCCGTTCGACCAGCGTATGCTGGACGTGGGCGACGGACATCACCTTTACGTGGAGCAGTGCGGCAACCCGGAGGGCGCGCCTGTCATCGTGCTTCACGGTGGCCCGGGCGGCGGGTGTTCCCCGGCGATGCGGCGCTATTTCGACCCGGCGGACTGGCGGATCATCCTGTTCGATCAGCGCGGCTGCGGACGGTCGCGGCCGCATGCGAGCGTGCGGGGCAACACGACGTGGCACCTGGTGGCCGACATCGAGCGCATCCGCAACACGCTCGGGATCGAGCGCTGGGCGGTTTTCGGCGGCTCCTGGGGCGCGACGCTGGGCCTGGTCTATTCCGAGACGCATCCCGACCGCGTGGCCTATCTCGCGCTGCGCGGCGTGTTCCTGTCCATGCAGCGGGAGCTCGACTGGTTCTACGGCGGCGGTGCGGGGCAGTTCTGGCCCGATCAATGGGCGCGTTTCGTCGCCATGATCCCCGAGGAGGAGCGCGGCGACCTGATCAAGGCCTACAACAAGCGCCTGTTCTGTGGCGACCTCATGGTCGAGACCCGCTATGCCCGCGCCTGGGCATCGTGGGAAAACGCGCTCGCCTCGATGGAGAGCGACGGCGGCGGCGGTGACAGCCCGGCGGATTACGCCCGCGCCTTCGCCCGGCTGGAGAATCACTATTTCCTGAACAAGGGCTTCCTCGAGGAGGACGGCCAGATCCTGCGCGACGTGCACCGCATCGCGCATATCCCCGGCACCATCGTGCAGGGCCGCTACGACATGATCTGCCCGCCGAAATCGGCCCATAGCCTGGCTTCGGGCTGGTCTTCGGGGCGGCTCCACATGATCCGCCAGGCGGGTCACGCCCTTTCGGAGGCGGGGATCAGCGAGGAGCTGGTTCGGGTGATGAAGATCGTGGGCCAGCGGCGCGAGAAGTTCGGGCTTTGACGCTTCAGCCCGCGCGGGCCTCGGGCCTCGGGGCCTCCAGCAGCCGTCGATCGATCCCCGGGCTCAGGCGGTGCCGGATCAGCGCCACGGGATGCGACCTGAGCGTGAGCCGCATCGAGACGTAATCCTCCACCACCTCCTCGCCCTCGGTCATGACCGGCAGCCCGACCTGCCCCTCCACGATCCCCTCGCCGTCGAGGTCGCCCGCGAACAGCGGCAACTCCCGCTTCGGCACCAGCGCGCGGGCGGCCCAGAGCGCCTCGCGCCGCGTCAGGCCCAGCCCCGCGAAGGCGTCCGCCTCGGCCAGGATCGTCAGCGTCCGGGCATCGAGGCCCGCGCGCCGCCACACGTCTTCCACCGTGACATAGCCGTTGCCGCGTGCGGCGGTCAGCCAGTCGGCGTCCTCCTCCCGGATCGACTTGATCTGCCGGAACCCCAGACGCAGGGCGAGCGCGCCGGTCTCGGTCCGCTCCATGATGTTGTTCCAGTGCGAGCGGTTCACGCAGATCGGCCGCACCTCCACCCCGTGTTCGCGGGCGTCCCGGACGATTTGCGCCGGCGCGTAGAAGCCCATGGGCTGCGAGTTCAGGAGCGCGCAGGCGAAGATGCCGGGATGGTGCCGCTTCAGCCAGGCGGAGGCGTAGACCAGCAGCGCGAAGGACGCCGCATGGCTTTCGGGGAACCCGTAGGAGCCGAAGCCTTCGATCTGGGAAAAGCACCGTTCGGCGAAATCCTCGTCATAGCCGTTGTCGCGCATCCCCTTCAGGAACCGGGTGCGGAACTCGGTTACGCTCCCGTGCTTCTTGAAGGTGGCGAGCGAACGGCGCAGGCGGTCGGCCTCCTCGGGGGTGAAGCCCGCGCCGGTGATCGCGATCTGCATCGCCTGTTCCTGGAACAGCGGCACGCCCAGCGTCTTGGCCAGAACCCGGCCGAGCGCGTCTGAGGGGAAGCTTACCGCCTCCTCCCCGTTCCGGCGGCGGATGAAGGGATGCACCATGTCGCCCTGGATGGGTCCGGGCCGGATGATCGCCACCTGGATCACGAGGTCGTAGAAACAGCGCGGGCGCATCCGTGGCAGGAAGTTCATCTGCGCCCGGCTTTCGACCTGGAAGACGCCGAGACTGTCGGACTTGCACAGCATGTCGTAGACCGCCGGGTCCTCGGGCGGGAGCGTGGCCAGCGTGTAATCCGCCTGGTGGTGCATCTGGAGAAGCGTGAAGGCCTTTCGGATGCAGGTCAGCATGCCCAGCGCCAGCACGTCGACCTTCAGGATGCCCAGCGCGTCGATATCGTCCTTGTCCCAGCAGATGACGGTTCGGTCCTCCATCGTCGCGTTCTCGATCGGGACAAGTTCGTCCAGCCGCCCCTCGGTGATGACGAAACCGCCGACATGCTGCGAGAGGTGGCGGGGAAAGCCGATGATCTCGCGAATGAGGGCGATGGTCTGTCTCAGGCGCCGGCTTTCTGGGTCGAGGCCCATCTCGCGCATCCGTTCCTCCTCCAGCCCTTTCGACGACCACGATCCCCAGATCTGCGACGACAGCGCGGACAGCACGTCCTCGCTGAGGCCCATGGCGCGGCCCACCTCGCGCACGGCGCGCTTGCCTCGATAATGGATGACCGTGGCGCACAGGCCCGCGCGGTGGCGGCCATAGCGTTCGTAGATGTGCTGGATCACTTCCTCCCGCCGCTCGTGCTCGAAATCCACGTCGATGTCGGGCGGTTCGTTGCGCGCCTCGGAGACGAAGCGCTCGAAGACCATGGTCCCGATCTCGGGGCTTACGCTGGTCACGCCCAGCGCATAGCAGGTGATCGAGTTCGCCGCCGAGCCGCGCCCCTGGCACAGGATCCCGCGGGAGCGCGCGAAGGCGACGATGTCGTGCACGGTAAGGAAGTAGGGTTCGTAGCCCAGCTTCGCGATCAGCCTGAGTTCGTGGTCGAGCTGTTTCCGGGCGCGTTCGGGGATGCCCTGCGGATAGCGCCATTCGAGGCCCGCGTGGGCCAGCCGGGTCAGCCGGTCCGACGCGCTTTCGCCGTCCGCGATCTCGGAGGGGTACTCGTAGCGCAGCGAGCGGATGTCGAACTGCAGCCGCGCGGCGATCTCCACGGTGCGGTCCACGGCCTCCTCGTGACCCGCAAAGATGCGCCGCATCTCCGCCTCGCCGCGAAGCCGTTGTTCGGCATTGGCCTGCGCCGCAGTGCCGAGGTTCTCGACGCGCAGCCCCTCGCGGATGCAGGTCAGGATATCCGTCAGCCGCCGCCGGGCGCCGTGATGCATCAGCGGCCTGGCCGAGGCGACGGTGGGCAGGCCGAGGTCCCGCGCCAGCCGGTCCGCGGCGGCGAAGCGCGCCTTGTCCTGGCCGTCGTAGGACGGCGCCATCAGGAGGCCGAGTTGCGGCCCGAGCGCCCGCGTCAGCCGCCCCGCGGCGCGGCGCCACTCGGCCGTGACCGCGTCGGGCGCGTGCAGCAGAAGCTCCAGCCCCTTCGCGTGCGCAAGCAGGTCATCGAGATGCAGGATGCACTCCCCCTTCTCGGCCCGGAGCCGCCCCACGGAGAGAACCCGGCAGAGGCTGGCCCAGCCGGTGCGGTCCCGCGGCAGGGCGGTGATCTGCAGTCCCTCCGTCAGATGCAGGCAGGCGGCGGGCAGGAGGCGGGGCACATGGTCGATCGGCGCGCGCGGCGGATCCGGCAGATGCGCGGGCTTCGGCGGGCCGATCGGGTCGCGCATCGCCTCGGCCATGTCCGCGATCTCCTCGGCGATCTTCTTCAGCTCCGACCAGGCGCGCACGACCCCCGTCACCGAGTTCACGTCGGCGATCGCGATGGCCCCGATCCCCAGAAGGGCCGCACGGCGGGCGTATTCCTCCGGGTGCGAGCCACCGGTGAGGAAGGTGAAGTTCGAGGTGATGGAGAGTTCCGCGAATCCCATGATCCGGCAGTATATTCACGTTTTGTTCTCAATGGGAGGGCCTGAACGGCGTGGACGTACGGTCAGGCACCTTCCCCTGGAACGTCGGAATGTCCTTGCGCAACAGGCGAAGCCGGGGACGAAAAAGAAACCAGTGAAGCCCGCCTTTCGCCTCATTCGATTCGTAATCGACGAAAAAAACGAGGCAACAAAATCGAAAAAGAAAGCGGACGATGTCGGAAATCCTGCACGAACTCCTCGAGCTCGCCCGGGCTCCATTCGGACACTTCACCAACACCCGCGACAGGTTGAGCTATGTCTACCTGGGCTCGGCGCTGCTTGTGGCGATCATCGTCTACGTCGTGACAAAGGCCCGCGAAGGCACGCTTGCCGCCGCTGGCCTCGTGAAATGGCTGTTGCCGAAAGAGGTGCTGCTTCACCCTTCCTGCCAGACCGACTTCGCCTACTTCTTCGTGGTTCGTCTGCTCCGCGCCGCGATCTACGGTTCCGTGGTGATCTCGTCCTCCGCCGTTTCCGCGCTGACCGTTGCGGGTTTGACCTCGCTCCTCGGTCCTTCGGCGCCCACGGTCGAGCCGAGCTTCTGGATCGCGGTCGGCGTCACGCTCGTGATCGTGGTGGTCATCGATTTCACGCTTTGGTTCATGCACTACGTCTACCACGTGATCCCGTTCCTCTGGGACTACCACAAGGTCCACCACTCGGCCGAAGTCATGACCCCGATCACCGCGGCGCGGATGCACCCGGTCGAGGAGATCATGGACATGTCCGTGGCCGGTGTCGTCATCGGCACGGTCTACGGGCTTTTCGCCTATTTCCTCGGGCCGGCGGCGGTGCAGCTGACGATCTTCGAGGTCAACGTCGTGCTTGCGGTCTTCTTCCTCGCCGCGTTCAACCTCCGGCACAGCCATGTCTGGGTCCGCTACCCGGTCTGGCTGCAGCACATCTTCGTCTGTCCGGCGCAGCACCAGATCCACCATTCGGTCGCGCGCGAGCACTGGGACAAGAACATGGGCTTCATCTTCGCTGTCTGGGATTGGGCGGCCGGCACGCTCTACACGCCGAAGGGCAAGGAGGAGATCACCTTTGGCCTTGGCACCGAGGAGGATGGCGGCGCGTGGCACAGCGTGAGCGCGCTGATGTTCCGCCCCTTCCAGCAGAGCGCCGAGCGGATCCGAACGCAATTCGCCCCGCGCCGCACGCGATAACCCGGTCGGGACCACACCCGAAGGCCGATGGCCCGGCTGACCGGCAGCCGGGATCGGCGACCTTCAGGCGAGGCCGAATTCGGACAGCACCGCCGCGTAGATCGGCCGCTTGAAGCCCACGATCTCCGACAGGAGTTCCGCGCCGGTCATCCAGCGCCAGTCCGAGAATTCCACGTCCTCGTGCGCGAGGTCGATCACCTCGTCCCCCGCGTCGAGCCGCACCAGAACCCATTTCTGCGTCTGGCCCCTGTACTTGCCGCGATAGGGCAGCACCTCGGCCGGCAGGTCGTAGGGCAGCCAGTCGGCCGTCTCGGCCAGCACCGTGACGTGGCGCTTCTTCACGCCGGTTTCCTCGCGCAGTTCCCGCAGCGCGGCCTCGACCGGGGTCTCGCCCTTGTCGATTCCGCCCTGCGGCATCTGCCAGGCCGGTGTCTCCATGTCCGCGCGCTGACCGGCAAAGATACGGCCCTGCCCGTCCGTCAGGACCACGCCCACACAGGGGCGATAGGGCAGGGCCGCGATCTCTTCCGGCGTCATGGCCGCCTGCCGTTACTGGGCGTTCGGGCCCAGCGCGTTCAGGCCGGTCAGGATGTCGATGGCGTAGGCCAGCTGATAATCCTCGTTCCTGAGCCGTGCAGTGGCCTCGGCGATGGCCTGCTCTTCCTCGAGCTGACGCATTTCGTCCTCGGTCAGGGTCGAGTTCTGCAGCGCGCCGCGCAGCGATGCCTCGTTCCGGCGGAAGACGCTGCCTTGCTCCTCCTCGGTCATCTCCACGGGATCGCGCTGCTCGACCAGGATGTCGGGCGCGACGCCCAGCGCCTGGATCGAGCGGCCCGACGGCGTGTAGTAGAGCGAGGTCGTCAGCCGCATCGCGCCGTTGCCGGGCAGGGGCATGACGGACTGGACCGAGCCCTTGCCGAAGGTATTGGTGCCGACAACGACGGCGCGGCGATGATCCTGAAGCGCGCCCGCGACGATCTCCGATGCCGATGCCGAACCGCCGTTCACGAGGACGACCATCGGCAGCCCCTCGATCATGTCGCCCGGCGTCGCGTTGTAGCGCTCGCCGTCCTGCGGCTCCCGGCCGCGGGTCGAGACGATCTCGCCTTGCTCGAGGAACGCATCGGAGACGCGGATCGCCTCGCTCAGCAGGCCGCCGGCGTTGTTGCGCAGATCGATGACAACGCCGTTGAGGTTCTCGAGGCCGCCGACTTCCGCGATCATCTCCTCCAGCCCGTCGCGCAGGTTCGGGAAGGTCTGGTCGTTGAAGGTCGAGATCCGGAGGATCGCGGTGTTCCCTTCAAGCCGCGAGCGCACGGCGGTCAGGCGGATGCGGTCGCGCACGATCGTCAGGTCGAAAGGCTCTTCCTCGCCCTCGCGGACGATGGTGATGATGATTTCCGAGCCGACCGGCCCGCGCATCAGGTCCACCGCCTGCTCCAGCGTCAGCCCGAGAAGTGCCTCGCCATCCACATGGGTGATGAAGTCGCCCGCCTCGACGCCGGCCTCCATGGCCGGGGTGTCGTCCATCGGCGTGATGACGCGGACGAAGCCGTCTTCCTGCGTCACTTCAATGCCAAGGCCGCCGAACTCGCCGCGGGTCTGAACCTGCATCGAGTCGAAGTCGCGCGGGGGCAGGTAACTCGAATGCGGGTCGAGCGAGGTCAGCATCCCGTTGATCGCCGCCTCGATCAGTGCGGCTTCATCGACCTCCTCGACGTAGTTGGCGCGGATCCGCTCGAACACGTCCCCGAAAAGGTCGAGTTGCTGGTAGACCGAGGCATTGCGCGCCTCTTCCTGGGCAAGGAGCGGTCCGGCCACCTGCGTGCTGAGCAGGACACCGCCCGCGATGCCCCCAATTGCCGCCACGATCAGCTTGTTCATCTGCATGTGTCCTTCGTGCGTCTTGCGTTGTCCCGCCGCGTCGGTCCGGCACCCACGGTGTGCCGGCGACACGCTACTCTAATGCGAACCACTCTGCCGGGTCCACCGGGCGCCCGCCTTCCCGAAGCTCGAGGTAGAGCGTTTCGGAGAGGTTGGCACCCCCGCCTCCGGTCGCAGGCAGGATCAGGTCCTCGCCCACCCCTTCCGGCCCCGGCATGAGTCCCAGTGGCGCGTCGTCCGTCACCAGTTGTCCGGCCTCGACGAACACTTCGCCCAGACCGGCCACGATCAACAGATAATCAGCCTCGGGCTCCAGGATAATGACATTTCCGTAATCGAGGAGCGGGCCGGCATATCGGACCGACGCGGGCCATGGCGCCGTGACCAGCGCGCGGGGGCGGCTGGCAAGCACGAGGCCCGGCCGAGAAACGCCCGCGGCATCGGTTTCGCCGAAGCGGCGCAGGACCGTGCCGATGACCGGATTGTCCAGACTTCCACGCGCCGCGGCGAAATCGGGGATGTCGTCGGGCGCGGACGACGGTAACGCGCGCAGCAGCTCGGCAAAACTGTCGAGCGAATTGGCATTGGCGAGAATCGCCGCCATCGCCTCGGTATCGAGGGCGAAGGGCGCGGGCAGGACGCGGCGGTCGGCGATCGCCTGAGACAGCGCGGCGCGCGCCTCCTGCGCGCCGGACAGTCCCGTGGTGAGTTGCGCCAGCGCGTCGTCCTGCAACGCACGCAGAAGCGCCAGTTCCTCAAGCTGCGCCCGGAGCGCCTGCGCCTCGCGCGCCACGGCGGGGGTCACGTCGGCCACGATCATGCCCGCGCGCGCGGTGCCCACGGGTCCTTCGGGATGGAGCAACAGAAGCGGGCCGGGCGCCGACTGGATCGATTGCAACACGCCGAGAAGCCGGGACAGCCGTTCCCGCTCGGCCTCGAAGACGAAAAGGATCGCGCGTTCCCGGAGAGCGGCCTGCCGCACGCCCTCGCGCAGCGCCAGCAGCCCCTCCTCGTAGGCGCGGACGGTCTCGGTCAGCGCTTCGACCCGGTCGCGGGCGCCGTCGGCTTCGGACAGGGCGAGCGCGGCCTCTTCCAGCATCTCGGCGGCGCGGAGCGCGGTCGCGGCGGCATCGGTCTCGGCCCTCGTGGACTGTGCGGCGAAGGCCAGACAGGCCGACAGGGCGAAACCCGCGAGACGGTTCATGCGATCAGGCTTTCCCCGGTCATCTCGGGCGGCTTCTCCAGCGCCATGAGCTGCAGGAGCGTCGGCGCGAGGTCGGCGAGGCGCCCGTCGCGCAGCCGCGCGCCCGGAGGGCCCCCGACCAGGATCACCGGCACGGGGTTCAGCGTGTGCGCGGTGTGCGGCCCGCCGGTGACCGGGTCGATCATCGTCTCGCAGTTGCCGTGGTCGGCAGTGACGATCATCGCGCCGCCCACCTCGGTCAGCGCGCCCAGAACCCGGCCGAGTCCCTCGTCCACCGCCTCGCAGGCGCGGATCGCGGCCTGCAGGTCCCCGGTATGGCCCACCATGTCCGGGTTGGCGTAGTTCACCACGATCAGGTCATAGCCGTCCCGGATCGCCCCGACGAGGTGATCCGTCACTTCCGCGGCGCTCATCTCGGGTTGCAGGTCGTAGGTTGCGACCTTGGGCGACGCCGCCATGTAGCGGTCCTCGCCCTCGACGGGCGGTTCCTTGCCGCCGTTCAGAAAGAACGTGACGTGCGGGTATTTCTCGGTCTCGGCGATGTGGAACTGCCGCAGACCGTGCTTCGCGACCCATTCCGCCAGCGTGTTCACAATCTCCTGCTTGGGGAACATCGTGGTCATGTAGCGGTTGTGTGCGGTGGAATAGTCCACCATGCCCAGCATCGCCGCGGGGCGCGGCGCGTCGCCACGGTCGAAACCGGTGAACTCCGGATCGCCGATGGCCGCGAGGATCTCGCGGGCGCGATCGGCGCGGAAATTGATGAAGAAGAGGCCATCGTCGGCCCGCATCCCGGCATAGCCGGCGCCTGACACGATTGCGGGCGGGATGAACTCGTCGCTGGCGCCCGCATCATAGGCCGCCTGCACGGTGGCTTCGGCGGTCGCGGCCCCGGTCTCGCCCTCGGCCAGCACGATCGCGCGCCAGGCCCGTTCCACCCGGTCCCAGCGGTTGTCGCGATCCATGGCGAAGTAGCGCCCCGAGACGGTGACGATCCGCGCGCCCTCCGGCAGGGCGGCGTCGAGGTCGGCGATCTGGCCGGCGGCGGAGGTCGGCGCCACGTCGCGCCCGTCGGTGATCGCGTGAACCAGCACCTCGAGCCCCGCGCCGGTCAGCGCCTTCGCGGCCGCCACGATGTGGGACTGGTGGGAATGCACACCCCCGGGCGAGGCGAGACCCGCGACATGGGCGCGGCCGCCGGTGGACTTCACCGCCGCGACGAAGTCGGCAAGCGCGGGCTTTTCGAAGAAGGACCCGTCCTCGATGGCGAGGTCGATCATCCCGAGGTCCATCGCCACCACCCGGCCCGCGCCGATATTCGTATGTCCGACCTCGGAGTTGCCCATCTGCCCGTCCGGCAGGCCGACATCGTGGCCATGGGTCACCAGCGTGGCGTGCGGTCCCTCGGACCAGATCCTGTCAAAATTCGGGGTGCGGGCAAGAAGAGGCGCGTTGTCCGCCTCGGTCGGGCCGATACCCCATCCGTCGAGAATGCACAGGACAACGGGCTTGGGCGGCGCGGACGACTTTGCGGGCATTGGACGCGCTCCTCGGGGGCCAGGATCTGGGCCCGTTCTAGACACCCCACCGCCCCGCCGCAAGCAAGCGCCGGTCGGCAATGGCGCCACCCTGCCTCAGACCAGCGCCGGGTCCCAGCCGTAGCCGAAGGTGCGGAAATCCGCGTCGTAGATCTGGCGGATCAGCGCGCCCTCCAGCGCGCCGACACGCGATGCGACCTTCCCGGCGGCGCGGGTGGCGTGCCATGTGTCCGACAGCTCGCCCGCATGCTCCCCGATCCCGAGGTGGCCGCAGACCCGCAGGAAATCCGTGCGGAAAGTCTCGAACCGACCCAGAAACCCATAGCGGATGCGGTCGGGCCTCAGGAGATAGCTCTGCGTCGCCCAATGGGGGTCGCGCCCGGCCTCCGGCTGGGCGGCGACGGCGCGCAGGAAATCGGCGAAGTCGGGAACCTCGCCGGATGCGAAACCGAGAAGCGGGGCGAGCCGCGCGTTCTCGAACTCGTTGCCGACGAACTTGTCGAGCCAACAGGACAAGGCGCGCGCATAGGGGTTGCGCACGAAGGCGAAGCGGAAACAGGACGGATCGTGCAGAGCGGTGAGGAAAGCGCCGGGATCGTCATGCGGCGACAAAAGGGGGGACGCGCCGCGGTCATGCACGTCGGCCGGCATGAGGGGATGGTCGGCTCGGCCAAGCTCGGCGGCCTGAAGCACGCGTTTGACGGTCGTGCAGGCCACCTTGGGCGTCTCGACGTAGACATAGTTCCGCGTCCGCGACCAATGGCAGATGTAGTTGGTCAACCCGTCGGGCTGCCCGAAGTGGCGAGCTGCGACGCTGATCACGGGCCACGCCCCGCATGGGTGCGCCGGAACCGGCCGTTGCATGTGTCGGCAAGGCCCGCGCCCTTGCCCGGAGTGTCCGGCCGCGCAGGTCCACTTGCGCCGGGGCCGCGGGTGAAAGGCGTGCCCGCCGCCCGACAGCCCGGGGTCGCGACGGTATCGGCGCCTCCCGGGCCGGGAATAAGGTCGGGCGCCATCGCTCAGCCCGTGGCGCGCCGCGGCCGGCCCTCGCCCCGGCCATGCAGGACGTAGTGCAGGTATCCAGACGCCATCGCCCCCGACCGCACCGCATCGGCGACGTCCGGGTTGACGCGAAGATACCCGGCCTCGTCGAAATCCGGCGGCGGGCGCAGCGCCCGGCCCGCCTTGCGCAGCAGCGGGGCAAGCTCGGTCCAGCCGCAATCGGCGGCGACCGGGGCGAAGGCCAGCGGCCGACGCCACCACGGAATTCCGGCAAGCGCGCCGTTCAGTTCCGCCGCGCACCACAGGCGGTCATCCGTTGCGCGCTTTGCGGCCGCGGGTGGCGCGGCCTGGGGTGCGGACGTCCTGTCGATGCGCCCGCGCAGATCGCTCACCGCGTAGCCGAGCGCGAAACTGGCTGCCACGCCCGCGCGCTCTCCGTGCCGCCGCAGGAAGGCATTGCGCGCCACGGCGGCGAATTCCTCGTGTTTGGAGACCCCTCCGATGACCGAGTTCGCGTAGACCCCGGCCATGTCGTCGCCGCGGTCCCTGTGGTGGTAGCGGGCCAGCGGTTCCGGCAGGACGGCGATGTCGTCCTCCAGCAGCACTTCCATGTTGAAGAACCAGTCGCCGAGAACCGGCAACGCCTCGTTGAAGCCGCCGACACGGTCCCAGACGGCGCGCCGGAAGACGAAGGCGATCGGGGGAAAGAAGTTGCCGCAGGCCATCTCGGCAAGCTGCACGTTGCGGACCCAGTCGTTGTAGGGACGGGTCCCATGCTCGATCACGGCGTCGCCTCGGATCTCCTCGGAGATATAGAGGGAGTGGGTCGCCACGCCGCCGTAACGGGTGCCCGCCGCGCTGTCGAGAAAGGAGACGGTGCGGGTCAGGAAACCGGGAAGCCAGCTGTCGTCGTCGTCGTGGATCACGACGAGGTCGCTGTCGCAGGCGCCGATCCCGGCATTCGAGGCGGCTTCCATCCCCTGGCTTTCGTCGAGGGAGACGAGGCGCATCCGCCTCGGATCCATCCCTGTTCCGGCCATGATGCGCGCGACCTCGTCGGCATCGCCGCCATCGTTCACGACGGTCCAGACCAGATCGCCGAAGTCCTGCCCGGCCACGCTCCGCGCGGCGCGCGCCAGAAGGAGAGGCCGGTTTTTCGTGCGCGTGACGACGGCGACGCGGGGACGGGCGGTGTCCGCGAGCGGCCTTGCGGCGAGGGGCGCGGTCCGGGACGCGGCGGGGTCGAAATAATCGGCCGTCGCGGATGCGCCGCGGACCCTGTCCTGCATCTCCCGTGCAGCGGCCGGGGGTAGTTCGAGGGCGATCTGCCCCTCGGTCCAGAGGGCGCGCACGATCCGTGCCTCGCGGGTGTCTGCGCGTGTTCCTGTCCTGTCCGGGCTTGGCGGTGTGACGACCGGCACGTCGAGCGCCTTTCCGAAATCGGCCGAGCGCGGCTTGGCCGCGAGGTGTGGCACCTCGTCGGGCCGCGGCCGGAGGATCATGCGCGCAAGCTCGGGCATGGCCCGGGCGTGCGCGGCGAGAATCTCCGCGATCGGCTGCCCGGCATGGTCGGCGACGTAGCGGCGCACCTGCAGATACAGCGCGTCGGCCACGGGATCGGGACGCGCGGCCTGGCAGGTGGCGATCATCCTTTCGGCCGCCTGCCCGGCGGGGCCGCCGCGCACGTCCTCGACGGAAGGGGCGGCGGGTTCGAGGAGGGATTCGACCAGGTGGCGGTGCCGGACGAAGGCCGTCTCCGGCCTCAAGGGGTCCCAGGTCTCGGCCTCGAACATCAGGCCGATGCAATCGCCCACGATCGCCGGATCATGTGCGGGCGTCAGGATGCGTCCGAAATAGAGGCCGCGCCAGTCGGTGCCGGGATAGGCGGATGCCAGGAGGCTTTGCGCCGTGCCCTGCCAGCCGCTGTCGATCAGAAGCGCGCGGTCCCGACCCGCGAGAAGCGACGCGAGCTCGGCGTCGAAGGCCGCGGAACTTTCCTCGAGGAAGGCGATCAGCCGCCGTTGCACGGGGCCGTCCACCGTCAGCCAGCCGGGCAGGTTGTGGCCATGTGCGTCCAGGCTTCGGTCCGCGAGGTCGATGCGCTTCAGAAGGTCCGGCCGGTTGCGCATCAGCCCGGTGACGAGGTCGCGCAGCGGCTGGCTGCTGTACTCGCGTGTCAGCAGCCCGATGCTGGGTTCGCGTCCGCCGGGCCGCGCGAAGACACCCTTGGCGACGGCCACGCGCGAGATCCAGAACATGCGCGCCTCGGGGCCTTTTCGACCGCGGCCGCGCGCGAACGTCCCGTGCAGTTCCGCAATCCGAAGGCCGGCGCGTGCGCATTGGAGCGCCAGGGTTCTGCCGTCATCGTGGTAAAGGAGGTACTGGTGCAGTGCGAGGAGCCAGCGCTGCACCACCGGGCCGAGCACATCGTAGCCGATGCGGGCGGCGGGATCGCCGCGCGTCTCGTTCCGCCCTTCCGGCGACCAGAGCTTCATGCCGCGGCCTCTGCCTCGAAGTGGAGGTCGTGGTCGCGCCGCAACTCTTCCAGGCAGCGGACGCGGTCACGCCTCCGTTCGGCCAGGAGCGTCTCGGGCACGGGAAGAAGCATGGCGTCCCAACCGGCCTCCCGCGGGCGGCGGCAATCGCCCAAGGGGCTGTCGCCGAGATGGACCACGAAGGGCGCCTCCCGCGCCTCGGCGATGCGGGCGAAGATGCCGCCGGATGCCTTCGAGACCTTCGTGTCGGCCGAGGAATAGAGCGCGTCGTAGCTCGACGCAGGGACGCCGCACCGGGCGAGGAGTGCGGCGATCTGGCCGGCATGCATGTACATGTCGCTGACCAGCACGACCTTGCCGCCGCGGGCGCGGTGCCGGTCGATGTAGGACAACAGGAGCCGGTTGACCGAGACCCTGGCCGCCTCGTTCACCAGCTCGATCCCGACGAAGTCGTCGGCCATGGCGTCCGGCATGCCGAGAAGCCGCGCCGCGGTCAGGTGGATCTCCGTCAGGGAGCCCTCGCCGCAGCCGTCGACCCGAGGCCCTGCGCGGTAGCTCGCCTTCGTGCCGAGGTGGCGCGCGAGAAAGGCGTCGATGGCGGTGATCGCGCGACCGGCATGGGTCGCCATGGCTTCGCCCACCTCGACGAAGCGCCTGAGTTCGCTCGACCCGTCGCGGAGCAGGAGTGTATCGAACACATCGAGGCTCAGAAGGCCCGCCGGCCCGCCATCGCGCCGTGTCAACCGGGCGTCGAGGGCGGTAAAGAGCCGGCGGCGGAAGGCACGGTCGCGCAAGAGGGCCTCGCGGTCGGGCGCGTCCGTGAGCGTTGCCGCGATCCCGTCGAACCGGATCAGTCGGCGCCCGGGCGCAAGCAGCGTCTCGTCAACGGCGAGGGGCGGTGTCGGCATCGGGCGTCGCTCCTTCTGGACGGGCGGGACGGGGGCGCCGCCGCTTCGCCGAACGAGCGAAGGCCCGGCCGCATCACCCCCGGACCCGGCATTCTCGGGGGCGATCAGAACAGGAAATCGCTTAATCCCAGGTTAGCGAGGCTCAGGTTTTCGATGAAAACGGCGCCCGAGCCTGTGTCGATCCGGACCCCTTCGGCCTCGTCCGTGGCCGCGCCCCGCACGTCCGCGAAGGAGCCCAACGAGCTGACGCCGCCAAGGTCGATCACGTCGCCGGCCGTGAAATCGGTAATCGTGTCAAGGCCCTCGCCGTCGGAAAAGGCGAAGATGTCGTTGCCGTCCCCGCCGGTCAGAAGGTCGTTTCCGGCCTGGCCGCGCAGCAGGTCCGCGCCCGCCCCGCCCATCAGCGTGTCGTCGCCGCCGCCGGCCCAGATCGCGTCGTTCCCGTCGAGCCCGGAGAGGAGATTCGACCCGCCGCTGCCCGAGAGGACATCGCCGTGGGCCGATCCCTCGGCATGCTCGATATCGAAGAGCGTGTCGCCCTGTGCATCCCCGCCCCATCCGTCCCCGGCCCAGAGACGGACCGTGATCCCCGTGGCGGAGGTCGCATAGCTGACCATGTCCTGGCCCGCCTGTCCGCGCAGGATGTCGGCGCCTGCGCCGCCGTCGAGCGTGTCATCGCCCGCATCGGCCCAGATCTCGTCGTTGCCCGCCCCGCCGTGCAAGCGGTTCGCGCCCGCGTCCCCGACAAGCCTGTCGGCGTGGATCGACCCCATGAGGTGCTCGATCCCGGCGAGCGTGTCGCCCTCCGCGTCGCCGCCCGCGCCGTCGCCCGCCCAGAGGCGCACGGTCACGCCCGAGGGCGAAGTCGCGTAGCTTGCCCAGTCCTGCCCGGCCTGCCCCTGCAGGAGGTCGGCGCCCGCGCCTCCCTCCAGCGTATCGTCACCCGCATTGCCCCAAAGCGCGTCTGCACCGGTTCCGCCCATCAGGCGGTTGCCGGTCGCATCGCCCACGAGCGTGTCGGCCTGCGGCGACCCGAGCAGATGCTCGATCCCCGAGAGCGTGTCGCCCTGGGCGTCACCGCCCGCGCCGTCGCCTGCCCAGAGGCGCACGGTCACGCCCGAGGGTGAAGTCTCGTAGCTGGCGAGATCCTGCCCGGCCTGTCCGTTGAGCAGGTCCGCGCCCGGACCGCCCGACAGCGTATCGTCGCCCGCGTTGCCCCAGAGGGCGTCCGCGCCGTCGCCACCGGACAGGAGGTTGGCACCGGCGTCGCCCACCAGCGTGTCGGCGTGCGGCGACCCGAGCAGATGCTCGATCCCCGAGAGCGTGTCGTCCTCCGCGTCGCCGCCCGCGCCGTCGCCTGCCCAGAGGCGCACGGTCACGCCCGAGGGTGAGGTCTCGTAACTGGCGAGATCCTGCCCGGCCTGTCCGTTGAGCAGGTCCGCGCCCGCGCCGCCCGACAGCGTATCGTCGCCCGCGTTGCCCCAGAGCGCGTCCGCGCCATCCCCCCCGGACAGGAGGTTGGCACCGGCGTCGCCCACCAGCGTGTCGGCATGGAGCGTCCCGAAGATATCCTCGATCCCGGTGAGCGTGTCGCCCTGGGCATCGCCGCCCGCGCCGTCGCCGGCCCAGAGGCGCACGGTGACGCCGGCGGGGGAGCCCGCGTAGTCCGCGCGGTCGCGTCCGGGGCCACCTTCGAGGATGTCGGCGGCATCGCCTCCGGCAAGCGTGTCGTCGCCCGGCCCGCCAGACAGGATATCGACGCCGCCGCCTCCGATGAGAAGATCGTCGCCTGCCATTCCGGAGATCGTGTCCGATCCTGCCCCGCCCTGGAACGTGTCGGCGCCCGCGCCGCCGACGAGCACCTGACCGGCGGTCAGGAGGTCCAGGAACGGCTGCCGGTGCGGCGCTTCGATCAGGGCGGCGGCGATCTCCTCGGCGCCGATGCTGCCGCCGCCGGCGCGGTCGAGGATCAGCGTTTCGGGTCCGAAGGACACCGACGCGCCGCTGGCCGTCGGCGTGATCGTCAGCTGCGCGGCGTCGTAGAGCATGGGCCATCCCGAAAGGTCGAGCCGGTCGATGCCGGGCTCGAAATCGGAGATCCGGTCGGTTGTCCCGTCTCCGCGCAGGATGAAACGGTCGGCGCCCGCCCCCCCTTCGAGGGTGTCGGCCCCGTCCCCATCCTCGAGGATGTCGTCGCCGCCAAGCCCGCGCAGGAGGTCGGCCGCCAGCGAACCCATCAGGATGTCGTCCGCACCGGTGCCCGCGAGGGCGCCGCCTGTCGGCCCGGCGGCGAGCGTTAGGCCCTGACCGTCGAGCGAAAGCGTGAAGTGGCTCAGGCCGCCCTCCAGCTCCGAGGCGGCGAAGACGTGGAGGACCGCGCCGTCCGACCATGCCGCCAGTGCCGTGACATTCGCGAGACCTGTCGCGCCCTCGTTCCCGACCACCTGGGTCAGGTGCAGCCGGCCGTTGGGCAGGAGCGTGAAGACGCTCAACCCGTCATCGCCGCCTCCGGCAAGCACGATGACACGGCCGAGCGCCTCGATCACCTCGATGTCCTGGACCCTGCCGAAGCGGGTGGCGAGTGTGTCGACCACGTGGTCCGTCGTCAGAAGCGCGCCGGACCCCGTCAGTTCCATGACGCTGAGGGCGCCCGAGGCCCCTTGCGCCGGCGCCGAGGCGAGAAGGACGAAGTGCCTTCCCCCGAGGCTCGCCACCTCCATGGCGGTCGGGATCATGACGCCCAGCCCCTCCGAGACGCCGAGGCTGCCGGTTGCAAGCACGCCGCCGCCCGTTTCGCGGAAGGCGCTGACACCGGCTTCGGCTTGGCTGGCGGTCAGCACGAAGTTGGACGTTCCGATCTGGAGCGTCTCGATCCGGAAGATGTCGGCGGCGTAGGTGGCCCCGGTATCCGCCACGGTGAAGCCGGGCGTGTAGCCCGCCCCTGTCCACGAATGTGCCGTGAAGCCGTCCCGGCCGATGCCCGCCGCGTAGGTCCATCCGTCAGCGCCTTCGGCGATGTCGCGCAGGCGGCCGAGGCCGGAGGCGAGACCGCCAAGCGGCGTCAAGGCGCCGATGCCGCCTGAAGCGTCGAACGTGTAGGACGCCAGGCCGTCCTCGCCCGAGCCTGCGACGGCCAGACGCTCGACCCCTCCGGTCCCGAGCAGGCGCGGCTCCGCCATGGCCAGGCCGGACCAGGACGCCTCGAACCATGCGGTGTCCGACAGGGTCACCGGCCCGGCGGCGATGGCGTAGGCAGCGATCCCGCCGAACGGGCCGCTGACCGAATAGAGCGTCGCCCCCGTAGCCGTCGGCAGCACGAACAGGCCGGCGATCCCATTGTCGAGGGACGCATGGCCCGACTGAAAGCGCCCTGAAAGGCTCAAACTCTGCATCCGGTCTGTCTTCTCGGTGTTTGTGCGGTGGTTCGGAGATATCGAGAAACACGTCCGCCCGGTCTGGACGGGATTGTGAAATCGGCGCGGCGAATCGCGAGATTTCGCGCGACCCCGGCTGACGGGCGCGTGGTGTGCTCAGGTCATGTCGATGTTGACGAGGTGCATGGCGATCGCCTCCTCAAGGTCGTCGAAGAAATGCGCGCGCCCATTCTCCAGTACGAGGCCGGCGTCGCAGACCTCGCGCAACTCGGCCATGTTGTGGCTGACCATGATGGCGCTTGCGCCCTCGATCCGGTCGCGGAAGATCCTGTAGCTCCTGGCGCGAAAGGCGGCGTCGCCTGCGGCGGTGATCTCGTCGACAAGGTAGATGTCGAAGGCGATCCCCATGGACAGGCCGAAGGTCAGCCGCGCCTTCATGCCCTGCGAGTAGGTCCGCACCGGCATCCGGAAATGATCGCCAAGCTGCGCGAAGTCCTGCACGAAGGCCGACAGCGCGTCGGCGTCGATCCCGTGGATTCGGGCTACGAAACGGGCGTTCTGCGCGCCCGTCAGTTCGGGGTGGAAGGCCCCGCCCAGCCCGACCAGCCAGGAGACGGTGCCGCCGCAGGTGACGCGGCCTCTATCGGGCGCAAGG
Organism: Roseicyclus sediminis; assembly: GCF_025515305.1. GTDB lineage: Bacteria > Pseudomonadota > Alphaproteobacteria > Rhodobacterales > Rhodobacteraceae > Roseibacterium > Roseibacterium sediminis. Next base: position 19,747 of record NZ_JAOPHT010000003.1, on the reverse strand, counting down.
GTCCCCGCCACGAGTTGCAGGAGCGTGGATTTCCCCGCGCCGTTCCGGCCCAGAAGCGCGACGGCCCGTCCCCGCGGCAGGTCGAGCGTCAGGTCGCGCACCACGGCCTTTCGTCCGGATGCGGTCGGGAAGCTTTTGGTCACGCCGTCGAAGCGGATCATGCGCAGCCGGACCTCAGCGCCGGTCGCGCATCGCCGCGATCCCGAGCGTCAGGATCGACCAGACCAGCACGAGAAACAGCGCGCCGAGCGCGAGGATGGCGCCCGTTCGAGGATGGTCCGCCCGTTGCGGCAGGGTCGGCTGCTCGTAGACGGCGAGATACCGGCTCTGGCGGGCGGCGGCGGCCCCGGTAAGGTCCCTTGCCGCAAGCGCGGCGCGGTATGCCGCCTCGGCGAAGTCGCGATCCGCCGTCAACCGCTCATGCCGGGCGAGGAGCGCGGGGTAATCAGTTGCCTCCCCCGGTGCACCGGGGCGCATCAGAATGGCGCGCTCGGCCTCGATGGTGGCGCGGAGCGAGGCGATCCGGCGGGTGTCTTCGGGGGTCGATCCGCCTTCCGCGAGGTCTTCGGCCACGAGGGCGCGCGCAAGTTCCGCCTGTAGGTGACGCACGACGCCCAGCCTGCCTTCCGCTTCGCCGGCGGGATCGGTGATCCGGCTTTCGCCACGGAACCGGGTCAGCGCCGCGCGCGCCTCGGCCAGGCGGGTTTCCGCGACCCGCAACTCGGCCTCCGCAAGCCGCATGGCATCGGCCATCGCCTCGTCGTTGAGCCCGTTCACCATCGACCGGCCCTCCACCAGGAGTTCCCGCGAGAGAAGCTGCGCCATCTCGGGGGAAAAGGCCTGCACACGAACCTCGATGAGCCCGGTCGCGCCATCGTGCGAGACGCGCGCGACGCGACGCCAATGGTCGCGCAGATCCTCCACCGTCGCCTCGGGCCGGAGTGCGAAGAGCGGGTCCTGTTCATGCGGTTCGGCGTAGTGACGCCTGAGATCGAGGCGCATGTCGAGCCGTTCGACGAGTGTCTGGCTCAGGAGAAACTCCGCGAGGATCGCGGTATCGGCGCTTCGCGCGCCCCCGGCGAACTGCGCGATGCCGGTGAGCGCGTCGCTCATGCCGCCGCTGTCGCCGGTGCGGACCGTGAAGGCGACGGTGGAGGCGAATTGCGGCTTGGCGAACTCGCCGAGATAGACGGCGGCAAGACCCAGCGGCACTGCGACTATCAACAGGAAGGACAAGGCGAGGGCGGCGCCCCGCCGCCGCGCCCTGAGGCGGCGGGTACGCGGTTTCGGCCCGACCGGCCTGGCCCCTGGGCGCGGACCCTGAGGGCCTGGCCCGGTTTTTCGGCTGCCGTCCTTATCCTCGGGTTCGGCATGCGATCCTTCACGCTTGCCACGGACCAGCCGGGCAAAGGCGCCGGGGCGCGCCGGTGCGGCATCCGGCGGATCGGGGCGGGCCGGCGCCGGGCGGAGGTAGCCCGACAGGTCATCGCCCCCCTGCGCCGGTCCCTTCGCCGCGCGATGCGTGGCCGTGGCGATGGGGCGGGCATCTGTGCGCATCGGGGCCTCCGTTCACGATTCCTCCACCACATGCCCCGATAAGGTTGCTGGCCGATTAACCCTGCTTCCCCTGGAGGTCCGGAAACTGACCGTCACACCCGCGCCCGACCGACTTGCACCGCCACTCCACCCCGCCCGGGCCGCGCCCGGCCTTTCGTGCCTGCGCTCGGTCGGTGCCCTGATGCTGCGCGAGATGGCGACGCGCTATGTCCGCACGCCCGGAGGTTTTCTCTGGGCCGTGCTGGAACCCGTCGCCGCCGTCCTCGTCCTGACCTTCGCGCTGTCGCTGGTGATGCACGCGCCGCCGCTGGGGTCGAGCTTCGTTGTGTTCTACGCGGCGGGGTACCTGCCCTTCCTGCTCTATGCGACGTTGCAGGGGCATGTGCAGCAGGCGCTTCGCTTTTCCCGACCGCTTCTCCTGTTTCCCGTCGTCTCGTGGATCGACGCGATCCTCGCGCGGTTCCTGCTGAACCTCGTGGTGGGTCTCACCGTCACGGGCATCGTTCTGGGCGGTCTCGCGGCGGTCACGGGCGAGGTTGCGGTCTTGCGGCCCGGCGCGATGGTCCTCGCGCTGGGATTCGCCGCACTCCTCGGCCTGGGGATCGGCGTGCTGAACTGCCTCGCCACCGGGCTTTTCCCGGTCTGGGGGCAGGTCTGGGCCATTCTCTCGCGGCCGCTGTTCCTTGTCGCCGGGGTGATCTTCGTGATGGAGGACCTGCCGCCACGGTTGCAGGACATCCTGTGGCTCACGCCGTGGATTCACATCACGGGCCTGTTCAGGACCGGGCTCTATCCCGGGTACGACGCCGTCTACGTGTCGGTTCCGCTTCTGCTGGCCTGGGGACTGGTGCCGCTGGCGCTCGGCCTCGCCGGGCTTGCCCGCTACAACCACGACATCCTTCAGGTGTCGTGAGGATCAGGCCCGGTGATACGGGCTGCCTGCCAGGATCGTCGCGGCGCGGTAGAGCTGTTCGCTCAGCATCACCCGCACCAGCATATGAGGCCAGACCATCGCGCCGAGGGAGATGGCCATGTCGGCCTCGGCCCTGAGCGACGGGTCGAGACCGTCCGCGCCACCGATCATCAGGACGAGGTCCTTGCGCCCGGCGTCGCGAAGGCCCGCGATGGCGCCGGCGAAATCGGGGCTTGTCATCACGCGTCCGCGCTCGTCCAGCACCCACAGCGCCGCGCCCTCCGGCACGGCGGCGCGCAGCAGCCGCGCCTCGGCCTCGGGCCCGCCGCCCTTGCGATCCTCGATCTCGGTGATTCTTTCGACGGTCAGGCCAATGCCCCGCCCCGTCTTTTCCAGTCTTGCGAGGTAGTCGTCGACCAGACTCCGCTCTGGCCCGGCCCTGAGCCGGCCCACGGCGGCAATGTGAAGGCGCATCGCGCGGCCTTACTGCGCCGCTGCGCCTGCCGAGCCTGCCGGCATCCACATCTTCTCGAGCTGGTAGAAGTCGCGCACCTCGGGGCGGAACACGTGGACGATCACGTCGCCCGCGTCGATCAGCACCCAGTCGCCCGCATCCTTGCCCTCGACCTTGCAGCCGATCCCATGCTCCTGCTTCAGCCGCTCGACGAGCTTTTCGGAGATCGCCGCGACCTGGCGGGAAGAGCGGCCGGAGGCCACTACCATCCAGTCGGCGATCGAGGATTTGCCGCGCAGGTCGATCCGCACGATGTCCTCTGCCTTGTCGTCTTCGAGGGAAGCGATCACACGCTCGATCAACTGATCGCTGTTGAGTGTGTCGGGGTGCGGCGCCATCCGCGCCTTGGTGGCCACGCTGGCCACCGCCTGGGTCGGTCCGGTCAGGACTCTGTCCTCCTTGGTTGCGCGCCGCATCGGACCCCGGCGCCAGGTCATGCCCAATGTAGCATCGCACCCGTCCATTCTCAATATTCGGGGTCAAATCCTTGTCCGGGGCAAGGAAACGGCCGCCCCCGGGTGCGGGGACGGCCGGAAGACGCCCTTTCCGATGTGCCGAAGGTCGTGGTTCAGGCGGTCGCGAGGGCCTGCGGCGGCTGGGCACGGAAGTGCTTGTGCGCCAGCATCCAGACCAGGACGATCATGCCGAGCTGGAAGGCGATGGCGATGCCCGAGATGGCCCAGTAGGCGACGCCGAACTTGGCGACGAGGCCGGCGGCCACCAGACCCTTGTTCAGCCAGAAGTGAGTCATCACCGAGAGCGCGACACCGGGGCAGACCAGCGCGTAGGAGCCGGCAGAGGTTTCCGACCCGGTCACGAAGCGGGCGACATAGCCCACGCGGGACAGGACGGCGAGGCCGAAGAGGCCGAAGGCGACCTGCACCGACAGAAGCTTCGTCAGCAGCATCAGCGTTTCGCCGGCACCGCCATGGACGTCGAAATGGACGTGCAGCCCGTGGTTCTGCCGCAGCAGCGCGATTCCCACGACGGTCATGATCGGGATGACGACCATGAGCGTCGGCGCGGCCTCGACGTTCACGCCGTTCTCCAGCATCGGGCGCACCGACATGACGAGGACGATCAGCGCGAGGACGATGGCCACGACGATGAAGAAGGTCGAGAGGACAAGGCTTGCGCCCGCCGTCACGGCACTTCCCGACATGGCCGCCGGGGCTGCGAGGCCCACGCCGATCATCGACAGCGCGAAGGCAGGCAGCATCTGGGCGAAGCTGTTGTTGGCCGAGCAGTTGAAACCGCCCGACTGGAGGCGCGCGCCGATGAAATGGCCAAGCTCGCGGAAGGCGATGTAGCCGATGGCGAGAAAGGCGGCGATGGCGGCAGGGAACATGTACTCGACGATGTTCCACAGCCCGGGCACGAAGGTCAGCCCGAGGATGAAGCCGACGTTCACACTCATGGCCAGGGCCAGCGGCATGGCAAGAACCTGCGAACCGGCATTGGAACCGGCGAAGGCCTCGTAGCCTTCTGAGCGGCGGAAGGCCGCGAACTTGCGGAGGTTGAAGACCAGGAGCTTGATGTTGAGGAACGAGAACACGGCGATCCCGGCCATCGCGGCCAGCACCATCGCCTGCTGCAGAAGGTTGCCGCCGGTAAGCAGGGCCCAGTTGTTCTCGAAGATCGGCACCGGCTGATCGGGGTGGGGGACCCAGAACATCAGGTACATGAAAAAGGTCACGGCGAGGCCGCCTGCCCCCAGCGAGGCCAGGAAGTACAGCGGCGAATAATTGCGAGCGGCGTGGGGCATGTGACACCTCATATATTTAACATCGCAAACTAAATGCCATGGGTCATTCCGAAAGGCAATGCACAGTTCGTCGCACCTTCGGCGGAAATTGTGCGGAGATATGGGATAACTTACCCCCCAGATTTCGCGGTTTTGCCGATATCTTGGGGATAATGGCGGCTGACCGCCTATATGCGGGATGCGTGCGATTGACTCCAAGCCTGACCTGCGGGGACACTCCGGGGTCAACGGAATCGAAAAACACCAAGGGCAGGCGCGTGCGTTTCAACAGGCTCAGGCTCAACGGCTTCAAGTCATTCGTCGATCCGACGGACCTCGTGATCGCCGAGGGGCTGACCGGTGTCGTGGGGCCGAACGGCTGCGGCAAGTCCAACCTTCTCGAGGCGCTGCGCTGGGTGATGGGCGAGAATCGCCCGACCGCCATGCGCGGCGACGGGATGGAGGACGTGATCTTCGCCGGCGCCGCCACCCGGCCCGCGCGCAACTTCGCCGAGGTGCACGTCCAGATCGACAACACCGATCGGCTGGCGCCCGCCGGTTTCAACGATACCGACCAGATCGACATCGTGCGCCGCATCACGCGGGATGCGGGATCGGCCTACAAGCTGAACGGCAAGGACGTGCGCGCCCGCGACGTGCAGATGCTGTTCGCGGATGCCGCGACCGGCGCGCATTCCCCGGCGCTGGTGCGGCAGGGCCAGATCTCGGAGCTGATCAACGCCAAGCCGAAGAACCGCCGCCGCGTGCTGGAGGATGCCGCGGGAATCGCCGGCCTCTATCAGCGCCGCCACGAGGCGGAGCTGAAGCTGCGCGCGGCCGAGCAGAACCTCGCCCGCGTCGATGACGTTCTCGAAAGCCTGGCGGGGCAGCTTGCCACCCTTGCCCGCCAGGCCAAGCAGGCCCAGCGTTATCGCGCCATCGGCGAGGAACTGCGCCAGGCCGAGGGGCTGCTTCTGTGGTTGCGCTGGCGCGATGCCGATGCCGGGCGACTGACTGCCGAAGAGGTGCTGCGCGGCGCCCTGTCGAATGCCGCCCGCGCCGAGGCCGCCGCCCGCGAGGCGACCGCCGCCCGCGAAAGCGCCGAGGCCGCGCTGCCGCCCCTGCGCGAGGAGGAGGCCATCGCCGCCGCCCTGTTGCAGCGCCTGCTGGTGGAACGCGACACGCTGGATGCCGAAGCGGCCCGCGCGGCGGAGGCTGTCGCCGGCCTCGAGGCGCGGATCGCGCAGCTCTCCCGCGACATCGAGCGCGAGACGGCGCTGAACGCGGATGCGGGCGACACGATCGCCGCGCTTGCGGCGGAGGAAGCGGAGCTGACCGAGGCCGGACAAGGCCATGACGATGCCGTGGCGGAAGCCGAGGCGCAGGCGACGGCGGCCAATGACGTCCTGGGCGAACGGGAGGGGGCTCTGGCCGCCGAGACCGAGGCGCAGGCCGACCTTTCCGCGCGCCATCAGGCCGCCGACCGCCGCATCGCCGAAGCGACCAGGACCCGCGCAAGGCACGACGAGGAAGCCGCGAAGGCCGCTGCCGCCGCGCGCGAGGGGGTGGACCGGCTGTCCGCGCTGACCCGGGACGTGGACGCGGCCTCCGACCGGCTTGCTGCCGCGACCGACCTCGCCGCGCGCGCCGAGGAGACGCTGGCCGAAACCGAGGCTGCCCGTGCCGAGGCGGAGGCCCGCGAAGCGGCGACCCGTGCGACCCGCGCTGAGGCCGAGGGCCGCGCCGGTACGCTGGCCTCCGAGGTCACGGCGCTCGCACGCCTGCTGGAGCGCGAAAAGGGGGCCAAGGATGCGATCCTCGACGCGCTGAAGGTCGATCGCGGCTTCGAGGCCGCGCTGGGCGCGGCGCTGTCGGATGACCTGAACGCACCTATGGCGGGAGCCGCAGGCGGCACCGGCTGGTCGGCGCTTCCGCCTTATGACGACACCGCGCCGTTGCCGGCCGGGGTATCGGCGCTCGGGGATCACGTGACGGCCCCCGCTGCCCTGGCGCGCCGCCTGTCCCAGATCGGTCTTGTGGAACCTGCAGACGGCCCGCGCCTGCAGCCCCTTCTGCGGCCGGGGCAGCGCCTCGTCAGCCGGGCGGGTGATCTCTGGCGCTGGGACGGGTATGCCGTGGCGGCCGCTGATGCCGTGTCCGGTGCCGCCCGACGTCTCGAACAGCAGAACCGCCTCGCCGAGCTGTCGGCGGAGGCGGCCGCCGTGGAGGCCGAGGCTGCCGAAGCCCGCGACGCACATCAGACATGGGTCAAGCGGCTTGCCGACCTGACCGAGGCCGACCGCGCCGCCCGCAAGGCCCGCCGCGACGCCGAGACGAACCTGGCCGAGACGAGCCGAGCCCGCACCCGGGCCGAGACGGAACGCGCCAGCCTCGATTCGCGGCTCGACGCGCTGCGCGAGGCCGCACGCCGCCACGAGGAACAGGCCGAGGCCGCCCGGGCGGAAGTGACCGAAGCCGAGGCCGCGAAGGCGATGCTCGAGGATCTCGACGCGGTGCGGGCGCGTCTCGCCGACACCCGCACCACGGTCGAGGCCGCGCGGATGACGATGCTCGCCCGCCGCGCTGCCCATGACGAGCTGAAGCGCGAGGGCGAGATGCGGTCGCGCCGCCTGTCGCGCATCGTCGAGGAGATCGCGACATGGCGTGCGCGGCTGGCCTCGGCCGAGACGCAGCTTGGCGATCTTTCGCGCCGCAAGGCTGAAGCGGAGGCTGAGCTGGGCGAGGCCCGCGCGAAACCCGGAGAGATCGCGACGCGCCGCGAGACGCTGGGCGAGAAGGTCGCCGATGCCGAGAAGCGCCGCGCCGCCGCCGCCGATGCGCTGGCCGGTGGAGAGCGCACGAATTCCGAGGCCGTCGCCGCGGAACGCGCCGCGGAGCGCGCCGCCTCCGAGGCGCGCGAGGCCCGCGCCGCCGCCGAAGCCCGCCGCGACGCCGCCGGCGAGGCCGTGGAGGCCGCGGCCGCCCGTATCGTCGAGGAACTGGAACAGGAGCCGGAAACGCTCCGCGAGAGCCTCGGGGACCTGGCCGACCCGCTGCCCCGGGCCGAGGCGGTCGAGGCCGAGGTCCATCGTCTCCGCAGGCAGCGCGACGCGCTGGGCGCGGTGAACCTGCGCGCCGAGGAGGACGCGAAGGAAGTCGAGGCCGAGCATTCCAACCTTGCCCGTGAGAAGGAGGACCTCGAGGCCGCTATCGCCAAGCTCCGCTCGGGGATCGCGTCGCTGAACCGCGAGGGTCGCGCGCGCCTTCTGACGGCGTTCGAGCAGGTGAACACCAATTTCGCCAAGCTCTTCACGCATCTTTTCGGCGGGGGCGAGGCGCGCCTCGTGCTGGTCGAGTCCGACGATCCGCTCGAGGCCGGGCTGGAGATCCTGTGCCAGCCGCCGGGCAAGAAACTGTCGACGCTGTCGCTTCTGTCCGGAGGCGAGCAGACGCTTACCGCGCTTGCCCTGATCTTCGCGGTCTTCCTTGCCAACCCGGCGCCGATCTGCGTGCTGGACGAGGTCGACGCGCCTCTCGACGATGCGAATGTCGGCCGTTTCTGCGATCTCCTCGACGAGATGACCCGGCAGACGGACACGCGGTTCCTCATCATCACGCACCACGCGGTGACGATGGCTCGGATGGACCGCCTGTTCGGGGTGACCATGGCCGAACAGGGCGTGTCGCAGCTTGTCTCCGTGGACCTCAAGAAGGCCGAGCAGATGGTTGCCTGAGCCTGGGCTCACGCGGCATGACCGGAACGTGACCGGGTCCCGTCCCTGACCATGATAGGCTTCGAGGATGCGCATCCTCGCCGCCATCCTTCCCGCCCTTGTCGCTCTGCCGGTGCAGTCCCAGGGCTTCGACACCAGGCCGGGGGACGCCACGATCGCCGCAAGGGATCTGGATGACCGGCTGAGGGGACGGGAAATCGTCTTCTTCGACGACGGCGTGTCCCATTTCTACAACGATGGCCGCTACACCTTCGCCTATGACCTCGGGCGCGGCGGCTATGCCTACGGATACTTCGAGGTGACGGACGACAGCACCGTATGTGTTGCCTATCTCAACGGTTTCTCCCGCTGCGACGGCTATGTGGAGAATGCCGGGCGCCTCGTGATGGTCACCGGCGACGGCCTGCGCTTTCCCATCCGCGAGGAACGGGATGCGGGGCCCGATCCCGCGATGGAATAGGCCCCGCCGCCGTCAGAGTGCGTTCAGAAGCTGCGCCGTCGGCCAGGCATCCGCCGGCAGACCGAGACGTCGCTGTTCCTCGCGCACGGCCATGCGGGTGCCCGCGCCGAGGATGCCGTCGATCGCGCCAACGTCGTAGCCCCGCGCGGCCAGCCGGCGCTGCAACTCCCGCATCGCGTTGCCGTCGAGGCCGGGATCGGGGTTGCCCGCGTCGAAGACAGGCGCGCCTTCCAGACGGGTGGCGAAATAGGCCGCGGTCAGGACGTAGGTAAAGCTCTGGTTCCACTCGAAGAGCACGTTGAAGTTCGGGTAGGCCAAGAAGGCCGGGCCGTTGCGTCCCTGTGGCAGGATCAACGATGCCTGTGCCGAGGACATCGGCAGGCTGCCGCCGGCCCTTGCCCGCACGCCCGCACCTTCCCAGTCCGAGACGCGGCGCGAGGTGTGGATGCCGGTATGGTACCAGTCGAGATTGTCGGGGACGGTCACCTCGACAAGCCACGGCTCCCGCGGGCGCCAGCCCAGCGACGACAGGATGTTCGCCCCGCTCATCAGCGCGTCGGGGGCGGACGTCTGGAGGTAGACATGCCCATCGCCGTCCCCGTCGATCCCATGCTCGACGATGTCCTCGGGTAGCATCTGGACCATCCCGATCTCGCCGGCCCAGGCGCCTTGCGTGTTCACCGGATCGAAGTCGCCATGCTCGAACAGGGTCAGGGCCGCGAAGATCTGCGGCCGGAAGATATGCGGGCGGCGGCAGTCATGGGCCAGCGTCACCAGCGCGTCGAGCGTGTTGTAGTCGCCCTGGAAGGCGCCGAAATCGGTCTCGAAGGCCCAGAACGACAGTAGGATGCCGCGCGAAACGCCAAAGCGCCGCTCGATCTCGTCGAAGACGGGTCGATAGCGCTCGGCGTTGGCGCGTCCGTTGTCGAACCGGTTCTGGGAAATTAGGCGTCGGGCGAATTCCGTGAACGGCACGGTGAAGATGCCCTGCCGGCGGTCGGCGTCGATGGCGCGCTGGTCGTAATTGGCGTGCCGGAAGAAGGCGTCGATCGCGTCCTGGGGATGCCCCCGCGTCTGCGCCTCGGCCCTCAGGCCTTGCACGAACTGGCCGAAATCGCCGCCGCATTGCTGGGCGGAAGCTGGCCCCGCGACGATCCCCAGCGCGAGAAGGCCGGCGAAAAACTGTCGTTTCATAGCAAGATGCCCTTTGTCTGGCCGTCGGAGCGCACACTAGCAAGGCTGCGCCACCTCGCAAGCCTCAGGACAGTGCAAAGATGACCGTGGTCAGGAATACCCCACCCCACACCCGCCACAGGGCCGAGACCGCGGCGTCTATGTCGCCCGGCGTGGCCTCGCGCCGGCCCTCCGGGTTGAGGACAGGGTCCGACGTCACCGCACCGCCATAGCTGCGAGGTCCCGAAAGCGCGAGACCGAGGACGCTGGCCATCGCCGCCTCGGGCCAGCCCGCGTTGACGGATCGATGCAGCGGCCCTTCGGCAGCCGCACGGCGCAGGGCGGACAGGCTGCCATGGGTCAGGGCGATCAGGAGCGCCGTGATCCGCGCCGGGATCCAGTTCAGCACGTCGTCGAGCCGCGCGGCGGCCCAGCCGAATGCCTCGTGCCTTTCGGTGCGATGGCCGATCATGCTGTCGGCGGTGTTGACGATCTTGTACAAGATAATGCCCGGCAGGCCACCGACGAGAAACCAGAATGCCGGGGCCACGACACCGTCCGAAAGGTTCTCGGCCGCGCTTTCCACCGCCGCGCGGGCAACTGCGCCCTCGTCCAGCGCCGCGGTATCCCGCCCCACGATCATGGACACGGCGCGGCGCCCTTCGTCCAGCGACGCGCGCAGGCCATCGGCGACCGCGCCGACATGCTCTGCGAGGCTTTTCTGCGCCAGAAGGATCGCGGCGCCGATCACCTCGATCGCCGCGCCACCGGGCAGCGCCGCCAGGCCCGCCCCAAGCGCGACGGCACCGAGACAGAGGCCGAGCATCACCGCGACGCCCTTCGCGCGGCGCCCGCCGTCCCGGTTGAACTGCGTGTCGCACCAGCCGACGGCCCGGCCCATCAGGACCGCGGGATGCGGCAACCGGTTCCAAAGGAACTCGGGTTCGCCGAAAACCGCGTCGAGCAGGAGCGCGACAAGCAGGAGGACGGCGTGATCGCTCACCCCAGCGCATCCCAGAGGCGGCGCCATTCATCCTCGCCCCCCGGAAGGCCGAGGCGGACCCATGTCGCCGAGAAGGGAAAGATCCGCACCCAGATTTGCGCCTGCGCCAGCCTTTTCCGAAGCGCCGCCGCATCGGGAACGGCGTAGGTCCGGAACAGCGTCGTGCCGCCCACCAGTTCCGCGCCCCGGGCCGCCAGCATCGCATCGAGCCGTGCGGCATCGCGGGCGAGCCGTTGCCGCGTCGTCTCGGCCCAGGCGCGATCCTCCAGAGCGCGCGCGCCGATCTCCAGCGCGGGGCCCGAGACGGCCCATGGGCCAAGCGCCTCGGCCATGCGGTCGCACAGGTCTCCCGGCCCGATCATCAGCCCGAGCCGCAGCCCGGCAAGCCCCCAGAACTTGCCGAAGCTTTTCAGGACGACGACGCCGGGCCGGCCCGCATGGGCGACATGGGAGGCCTCGGGGCAGGTGTCGCAGAAGCTTTCGTCGATCACGGTCAGGGCATGGTCGCCGATGTCGCGCTCCGGCATGCGGCGCCCGTCGGGGTTGTTGGGATGAACGGCGACGCGCACCTCCGCCTCGCCATCCTCCACCACCGTCCAGCCGGCGGCCCGAAAGGCGGCGGCGTGCTCGTTGTAGGTGGGGCCGGTGATGTGGGCACGTGTCCCCTGTGCCATCCACGGCATCCGGGCGATCAGCGCGCTGGCACCGGGAGCCGCGACGATGCCGGCACCCTCCGGCACGCCCCAGAACGACCGGGCCGCGAACAGAAGGCGGGCCTCCGCCGCGCGGTCCGGCAGGTCCGTCCATGCGGCGGCGGGCAGATGCCCCACGGGATAGGGGATCGGATTGATGCCGGTCGAAAGATCCAGCCAATCCTCCCGCGCGCCGCCATGGCGGGCGGCGGCGGCGTCGATGCCGCCACCGTGGTCGCGCGGGGGAAGGGGGTCGGTCATCGGGCCTCGGAACGCATTTCCCTGGCCCGATGTCTCACCGTTTCTCAGGCCGCCTTCAAGGCCTCCCGGCCATGGGGCGCCCACCAGTCGATCTCGGGATTGATCGGCACGATCCTGTTCGGATTGATGCTTTCGTGGCTGTAGTGGTAGTGCCGCACGATGTGATCGAAGTGCACGGTCCCGGCGACGCCCGGCCACTGATAGAGCTCGCGGGTGAACGCCCAGATGTTGGGATAGTCGATCAGCCGCCTCCGGTTGCACTTGAAATGCAGATGGTAGACGAGATCGAAGCGCACCAGCGTCGTGAAGAGGCGCCAGTCGGCCTCGGTGATCCGGTTCCCTGTGAGATAGCGGTTGCGCGACAGGATCTCCTCGGCGCGGTCGAGACCGTCGAACAGCTCCGTCACCGCCTTGTCGTAAGCCGCTTGCGTGGTGGCGAAACCGGACTTGTAGACGCCGTTGTTGATCGACGAATAGACCCATTCGTTGACCGCATCGATGCGCTCGCGCAGGCCCTCGGGGTAGAAATCCTGCGTGTTGCCGGTGAGGCCGTCGAAGGCCGAGTTGAACATGCGGATGATCTCGGAGCTTTCGTTCGACACGATCTGGCCGGTCGCCTTGTCCCAGAGGACCGGCACCGTGACCCGCGTCGTGATCTTCGGATCGGCACGGAGGTAGATGTCGCGCACGTAGTCCGATCCGAAGAGCGTGTCTCCCGTCGCTCCGGGAAAGTCGGTGGCGAAACTCCATCCCTCGCCCAGCATGTCGGGATGGACGACCGAGACATCGATATGATTCTCAAGGCCCTTGAGCGTGCGGAAGATCATCGTGCGGTTCGCCCAGGGGCAGGCATGGCTGACAAAGAGGTGATAGCGGCCGCTATCGGCGGCGAAGCCCCCCTCACCCGATGGGCCAGGCGCGCCATCGGGCGTCACCCAGTTGCGGAAAGACGCCGCCTGACGCTGGAAGGCGCCGCCGCTCGATTTCGTGTCGTACCACTGATCGCGCCACGCACCGTCGACCAAAAGGCCCATGGAGTCCTCCTTTCGTTTCGTGTCGGTCAACGATCTAGGCCGTTGGAGCGCACCGAAAAACCGGCAGGGGCGCAGGGCGCCCCCCGCATCAGCGCACAGGCTGCGGGCGCTTTCGGTCCCGGAAACCCCGCGCCTTCGCCCTGTTGCCGCAGCGCGTCATCGAGCACCACCGACGCCCCGTGCCGCGGCCATGATCGAGGAACAGGTGGGTGCAACCGCGGCACTCCCGCAGGCGCGAAAGGTCCTGCGTGCGGAGCAGATCGTCGAGCGCGAGTGCGAGATGATCGTTCAGACCGCCCATGGGACCGGCTGTCCAGCAAGGCCTTGCATTGTTGATCCGAAGCGCTGCGTCCGACAGCGCCGCCTTGATGGCGTTCTCGATGTAAAGCTGGTCCTCATGGGCCGGACGACGCCCGCCGGCGATGGCGGAAAGCACCGAATAGGCCGCCTCCCTGAGAACCAGCAGCCCACGCAACTGTGCGGCGCCCGACACCTCGACCGAAACGTCGAGGCCGGCGCGACGCAGCTGCGCCAGCAGGTCTTCACCCGACGCGAAGCTGTTGGTGTCCCGCGTCCTGCCGCGATCCGAGACGGTGTTCACGAAGTGGAGAAAAGGGTGTCCCGCGTCGGTCGACGGTGCCGTTTCCGGCTCCGAGGACATCAATATTCCCTTGCCCGATCCCGATTCGGTCATGTTCGCCGCAAATTTCCGTGGTTCCTTGCCGGGGCAATTTCCCGGGAGAAACCGGAAAATGACCCTTAACGGTGACAAGTGCAAGGCGAAGCTGTCGACGGCGCTGTTGCAGGCGGGCATCTGCCGCGCGAGGGAACGGCGCGAGATCCGGCGTCCCGGACGCTTTGTGTTGACGAAAGCCCATGGCATCGCATCTCCTTTAATTGCACAGGACAACGCCGGGGGGCGCGCGCCATGACGGAATTCCTTCCCAGGGATCTGCAGGAGCAGTTGGCCGCGGCACGCCGCCAGAACCGGCGCAAGCGCGCGACCCGCGTCGTGCATGTCGGGGACGAGGCGTTTCCGATCCTCGACTATTCCGACAGCGGCTTTGCCGTCGATGCCGAGGACGTGCCGCGCCTTCGCGGGCTGATCGACATCTTCGACGGATCGCGCCACCTGACGCGGGCACTGATCGTCGCCTCCGCCCGGGACGGCGACCTGATGCGCTACGAGTACAAGCGCAACACTCCCGCCGTCACCACCGCGCCTGTCGATTTCGAACGTTCGCCGGAGCAGCCGGCCGGTCTGCTGACACGCGACTGAGCTTTCTGCCGCGCACGGATCCTGTGCAGAACGGGCGCCGCGCGCGGAAATCTTCGACGGCGCATCCCTCCGGCACGCATCTTTTCCAGAAATCCGCCCTCGCCTCGCGGTAATCTCTCCCGGACCCACACCGCGGAGGACGCGATGATCGAGACCCCCTATCTTCTGTTTCTCGGCGATGCGCCGGACCAGCTTGCCGCCAAGGTGGCGCAAGGCATCCGGGACTGGCGGCCCGACAACGCCGTGGGCCAGTTTCGTATGGACGGTTGCAAGGCCGATGTGCGCCTGCCCGACATGGACCTCGCCGCGGCGAAGGCGGCCGGTGCGAAGACCCTTGTCATTGGGGTGGCCAACCGCGGCGGCGTGATCTCGCAGGCTTGGAAGAAGGTGCTTGTGCAGGCGCTTGAGGAAGGGTTCGACCTGGCCTCCGGGCTGCACAACCTGTTGCGCGACGAGGAGGACCTTGCCGCCGTCGCCCGCGCCACGGGGCGGAAACTCCATGACGTCCGGGTGCCCAGCGTGAAGTACCCGATCGCCAATGGCGTGCCACGCACCGGCAAGCGCTGCCTCGCGGTCGGCACCGATTGCTCGGTCGGCAAGATGTATACCTCGCTGGCGATGGACCTCGAGATGAAGAAGCGCGGGCAGAAGTCGTCGTTCCGCGCCACGGGGCAGACCGGTATCCTCATCACGGGCGAGGGTGTGCCGCTGGATGCCGTTGTCGCCGATTTCATGGCGGGGTCGATCGAGTGGCTGACGCCCGACAACGACGCCGACCACTGGGACCACATCGAGGGGCAGGGAAGCCTGTTTCACGTGTCCTATTCCGGTGTCACCATGGCCCTGATCCACGGCGGCGCGCCCGATGCCCTGATCCTCAGCCATGAGCCGACACGGCCCCACATGCGGGGCCTGCCCGGCTATGCCATGCCCTCGCTCGAGGCGCTGCGCGACCTCGCCCTGCCGGTTGCGCGCATCGCCAACCCGAAGGCGCAGGTCGTGGGCATCTCGGTCAACACCGCCGCCTGGGGCGAGGACGAGGCGCTGTCCTACCTGGAAGCCGTCGAGAAGCGCATGGGCCTGCCCACGGTCGATCCGTTCCGGCAGGGTGCCGGGCGTCTCTGCGACGCGCTGGATGGCCTATGATCTCGGTCACCAGGGATACCTTCCGGCTGGCGCAGGCCTTCACCATCTCGCGCGGGTCGCGGACCGAGGCGCAGGTGCTGACGGTTCGCGTGATGCGCGACGGGGTGACCGGATGGGGCGAGTGCGTGCCCTATGCGCGCTATGGCGAGACGCTGGACAGCGTAATGGCCGAGATCGAGGGCCTGCCCGAGGACATCTCGCGGCAGGACCTGCAGGACGCCTTGCCGCCCGGTGCCGCGCGGAACGCCGTCGACTGCGCGCTGTGGGACTGGAAGGCGAAGCGGGACGGTGTTCCGGTCCATCTTCTCGCGGGCCTGCCCGCGCCGAAGCCGGTCATGACGGCCTACACGCTGTCGCTGGATACTCCCGAAAACATGCGCGCCTCGGCGGCGCGGAACGCCGACCGTCCGCTTCTGAAGATCAAGCTCGGCACACCCGACGACATGGCCAGGCTGGAAGCGGTGCGCGAAGGTGCGCCGAAGGCCCGCATCATCGTGGATGCCAACGAGGGCTGGACGGCCGAGGTCTACGGCGACCTCGCCCCGCATCTCCTGCGCCTCGGTGTCGAGATGGTCGAGCAGCCCCTGCCGGCCGGTGCCGATGATCTTCTATCGGAAATCGAGCGCCCCCTTCCGGTTTGCGCCGATGAGTCGTGCCATGACCGCGCTTCGCTTCCGGGGTTGGCGGGCAAGTACGACGTGGTCAACGTGAAGCTCGACAAGACGGGCGGCCTGACCGAAGCACTGGCGCTGAAGGCCGATGCGGAGGCGCTGGGCTACGGCATCATGGTCGGCTGCATGGTCGGGTCTTCGCTCGCCATGGCGCCCGCGGTGCTGGTGGCGCAGGGCGCGGGGATCGTGGACCTCGACGGCCCGCTCCTTCTGGCCGAGGATCGGGAGGTTCCGCTTCGCTTCGAGGGATCGGTCCTGCACCCGCCGGCGCCGGAGCTTTGGGGGTAGGGCATGGCCGAAGCCGTCATCTTCGATTGCGAGCATCTGGTACAGGCGGGCTCGCCCCAGCGGTTCTGGTGCGGCCCGGACGATCCCGACCCGCTGCTGGTGCAGATCGGCGCGGTGCGCCTGTCGCTGGAGCCGCCTTACGGTATCGGTGCGACCTTCGACTGCATCGTTCGTCCGGTCGGGCGGCACGGACCGGTCGCGATCCCCGAGTTCTTCACGAAGCTCACCGGCATATCGGAGGCCCGAGTTGCGGCAGAGGGCGTGGACCTTGCCGAGGCGCTCGACCGTTTCGCCGCCTTCGCCGGCGACGCGCCTGTCCTTAGCTGGGGCAAGGACGAGATCACCTCGCTCGCGCCGAGTTGCTTCGCGGCCGGCATCCTCTGCCCGATCCCGCCGGCGCGGTTCGCGAATGCCGCGGCCCTGGTCCACGCGGCGGGGGAGCCGATGGAGGTGGTCCACACCCTCCGCAGCCACACGATCGCGGCCCATTTCGGCCTTCCGCCCGAGGCGCGGGCGCATGACGGCCTTGACGACGCACGGTCGGTCGCGCGGGTCCTGTCGCACCTGATGCGCGAGGGGCGGCTGCCGCGTGCGGCCTTCGGCGGCGCGGAGACCGCTTGACCTCGGCGTCTTGCGGACGCACGAGAAGGAAATCGCGAAGGAGAGGTCCCCATGTCCCGCACCGTCTATGTCAACGGCGAGTATCTTCCCGAGAGTGAAGCCAAGGTCTCGATTTTCGACCGCGGGTTCCTGTTCGCCGACGGCGTCTACGAGGTGACGAGCGTGCTGGACGGCAAGCTGATCGACTTCGAGGGACACGCCGCGCGGCTCCAGCGTTCGCTGGGGGAACTCGACATGGCAACGCCGGTGACGATGGACGAACTCCTGGAGATCCACCGGGAACTGGTGGCGCGGAACGGGATCGAGGAGGGCCTGATCTACCTGCAGATCACCCGCGGCGCGGCGGCCGACCGCGACTTTGCCTATCCGCCGGAGGACACGCCGCCGACCATCGTCCTCTTCACCCAGTCGAAGCCCGGACTTGCCGAGAGCCCGGCGGCGAAGACAGGGATCAAGGTGATCTCGATCGAGGACCAGCGCTGGGGCCGGCGGGACATCAAGACGGTGCAGCTCCTCTACCCGTCGATGGGCAAGATGATCGCCAAGGCCGCGGGCTGCGACGATGCGTGGATGGTCGAGGACGGCCACGTGACCGAGGGCACCTCGAACAACGCCTATATCGTGAAGGACGGAACGATCGTGACGCGGCACCTCGGCACCGAGATCCTGCACGGAATCACGCGTGCCGCCGTCCTGCGTGTCGCCCGCGAGGCGCAGATGAAGGTGGAGGAGCGGCCCTTCACCATCGAGGAGGCGAAAGCGGCTGACGAGGCCTTCATCACCTCCGCCTCCAGTTTCGTGATGCCCGTGGTCGAGATCGACGGGGAGGCCGTGGGCAGCGGGACCCCCGGGCCGGTCGCGGCGCGGCTGCGCGAGGTCTATCTCGACGAGATGCGCAAGGCCGCGATTTGAGGAGTATCGCCGCCTTTTGCGGCGACCGGCTTCCGGTTTCCGACGCCTTGGGCATCGAGCCGCTTCTGGTCTTTCGATGCCTTCGGCATCGACCTGCCTCTGGTTTTTCGATGCCTTCGGCATCGACCTGCCTCTGGTTTTTCGATGCCTTCGGCATCGACCGGGGCGAGGGGGTTTCACCCCCTCGCGCTCCCCCTTGCGTATTTTTGGAAAGATGAAGGGATCAGGGCGTCTCCAGGTCCGGGTGATGGGCCACGAGTTCGACCGTGTTGCCCTCCGGGTCCTGCGTGAAGACCCCGCGCCAGCCGATCCAGCCGAAATGCTCGACGCGGTAGGGAATGCCGTTGGCCTCGTACCAGCGCATCGCCGCCTCCTGTTCGGCGAAGGGAAGGCTGAGCGCGATATGGTGCAGGGAGGAGCGGGCGCCGGTTTCGGGCGTTGGGGCGTCCGGGCCGGTACCGAGCGTCCTGTCGAAGAGGGCGAGAACGGCCGTGTGACCGCCGAAGCCCTCGGCGATGCGGAAGAAGACGATGTCGTCGCTGGCGTTTCCGGGCAGGCGCCCGAGGCCGATGATGTCCTCGTAGAAGGCGGTCATCGCCGCGAGATCGTTGCAGCGGATCGCCACCTCGCCCAGGCCGCGGACCTTGAATCCCCTGTCGGTCATGTCGTCCTCATCCGAAATCCCCGTGGGCGAACCAGCCGCCGCCCGTGCCGCCCGCGCCTGTCCCGCCATGGGCATAGTAGAGCCAGAGCGCCGCGCCGTCTTCCGTGACTACGGACCAATAGTCGCGCACGCCCGAGCGCCAGTCGGGATCGTCGAGCCACCATTCCGGCGCGATGCGTTCGGGTCCGGTGGCCGAGAGCGTTCTGAGGTGGCGGCCGCGCCAGGTGAAGTCCCCCGGCATGTCGGGGGCGTCGGGCGCGCGCAGGGGCTCGGGCCGGAAAAGCGCGAGTGGGCGGGGGCGCGGCGGTCTCGGCCAGTCCTGCGCCGGTTCGGACCAGGCCGCGGCGAGAATGGCGGCGGTCTTCTCGGGGATGTGGCTGTCGGCGGGGCGGGCGCGGGTGATGGCCTCGAGGCCGACGCGCGCGCCGATCCGGGCGATGAGATCGGCCAGGTCCTGCGTCTCGCCGCGGGGGGCGCCGGCCTCGTCGCTGACGGCCCATCCGCCCTTGTGCGTGGTGGCGTGAAGCGGTTCCGTCAGGGGCGCGGAGAGGCGCAGGCGGTCGATGCCGAAGCCCGCGTCGATATCCCCGGTCCTGAGCGCGAAGAGCGGCCGGATGCCGTCGGGCCGGTCGGCGGGACGGGCGAGGCCGACCTCCAGCATTTCCGTCTCGCCATCCACGCGGGAGAGTTCCAGCCGCACGCGACGGGCACCCCGGCCCTGGGCGCGCAGCTTGTCGCAGAGGACGGGCAGGAGACGGTCGAGGCCCGCGAGGATATCGGCCTCGAGCCCGACGGGCTCGGGCAGGCTGAGGCGGACGGCGAAGTGCAGGGGGGCTGCGGCCGGGGTGATCGGCTCGGGCTCCACCCCCAGCGCCTGGTCGAGGCGGCGGACGAGGCCGGTGCCGAAGCGCCGCGCGAGACCCGCCCTCGGCATGCCGAGGAGGTCGCCGATCCGACGCAGGCCGAGGCGGGCGAGGCCCTGCGCCACGTCCGGATCGACCCGGAGCGCGGCGATGGGCAGGGGGCCGATCGCCTGCCGCGTGGCGCCGGGGGGTGCGATGCGGGTCCCCGGCCCCGGGGC
>NZ_JAOPHT010000037.1 GCF_025515305.1 Roseicyclus sediminis | reverse complement strand
ACGCCGCCCGAGACGACGGCCATGACTGCGAGGCCGAGGCCCACGATGGCTGCGGTGAGGACAACCCAGTCAACCGTCACGGCACCGGATTCGGATTTGGCGAAGTTTTTGATCATTTCCATCTTTCAGACTCCAATACATGTCTTCCGACAATTCATCTCCCGGTCCCCGGCTTGGCCTGCGAGCGGCTCCGTGTTCCGTGATGCTGTAGGAATCGCCGACGAGTGCGGCGGGAATTTGGCGTTGAATCGATATGAATTCGATTTGTTTTTTGTCTTTTCGGGGCGCGGGCCCTGGGGAGCCGGTAACTGGTCGCCGCCGGAAAAGGAAAAGCCGCATCCCCGGGGGATGCGGCTTTCCGAAAGTCGGTTCTCTGTGCTGGACGCCTGGGCGTCCGCTGCGAGATCAGTTCGACTGCAGG
>NZ_JAOPHT010000036.1 GCF_025515305.1 Roseicyclus sediminis | reverse complement strand
GCGATCGGCGCGATCAGCTCGACCGTGAACTTCAGGTTGTCGCCCGGCATCACCATCTCGGTGCCCTCGGGAAGCTGAACCGTGCCCGTCACGTCCGTCGTGCGGAAGTAGAACTGCGGACGGTAGTTCGCGAAGAACGGCGTGTGACGGCCACCCTCTTCCTTCGTCAGGATGTAGGCCTCCGCCTCGAACTTCGTGTGCGGCTTCACCGAACCCGGCTTGCACAGAACCTGGCCACGCTCAACCGCGTCGCGGTCGATGCCCCGCAGAAGCGCGCCGATGTTGTCGCCGGCCTCGCCGCGATCCAGGAGCTTGCGGAACATCTCGACGCCCGTGCAGGTCGTCTTCTGCGTCGTCTTGATGCCCACGATCTCAAGTTCGTCGCCGACGTTCACGACACCGCGCTCGACACGGCCCGTCACCACGGTGCCGCGGCCCGAGATCGAGAACACGTCCTCGATCGGCATCAGGAACGGCTTGTCCACGGCACGCTCCGGCGTCGGGATGTAGGCGTCGACCGCCTCCATCAGCGCGCGGATCGCGTTCTCGCCGATCTCCGGGTCACGCCCTTCCATCGCCGCAAGCGCCGAGCCCTTCACGATCGGGATGTCGTCGCCCGGGAACTCGTAGGACGACAGAAGCTCGCGCACTTCCATCTCCACAAGCTCCAGAAGCTCCTCGTCGTCGACCTGGTCGACCTTGTTCAGGAACACCACAAGCGCCGGAACGCCAACCTGGCGCGCCAGAAGAATGTGCTCGCGCGTCTGCGGCATCGGGCCGTCGGCCGCGTTCACCACCAGGATCGCGCCGTCCATCTGCGCCGCGCCCGTGATCATGTTCTTCACGTAGTCCGCGTGGCCGGGGCAGTCGACGTGCGCGTAGTGACGCGCTTCCGTCTCGTACTCAACGTGCGCCGTCGAGATCGTGATCCCGCGCGCCTTCTCCTCCGGTGCCCCGTCGATCTGGTCATACGCACGGAACTCGCCGAAGTACTTCGTGATCGCAGCCGTCAGCGTCGTCTTGCCGTGGTCAACGTGACCAATCGTGCCGATGTTCACGTGCGGCTTGTTACGTTCAAACTTTGCCTTTGCCAT
>NZ_JAOPHT010000035.1 GCF_025515305.1 Roseicyclus sediminis | reverse complement strand
TCGTTGCTGAGCCGCCACCGGCCCGCCGAGCCCGAGCGCCAGGGCGGCGGCGATGATCCATGCGATGCGTGTTGTCATGTCGTGATCCTTCCTCGTGAAAAACCGCCGTCGGAACTCGTCATCGATCCACTCGGCCAACCATAGCCGGGCAACCCGACTGCCTTGGCATCGCTTGGACCGACGCGCCGGATTCCGCATCCGTCGGTGCCCCCGGGCGAACGGCATATGGGAAATGGGCCGAACGCCAGGCTGCAGTCGCAAGCTAACGCGATGGCGCCCTCAGCGGACGAAGCCTTTTTCGCGAACTGGCAACTTGAATTCACCAATCGACCGGACCTACCATTCGCGAAGCGTGAATTGCATGCGCTGCAAAAAATTTGACGGGCGGGCCATGTCGACGCTCCCGATCAATCTGCGAAAGAAGGCCGTGACCGTCGCCATCCTCATGGTCGGCGCGACATTGGCAGGTCCCTTCGGCACCTATGAGGATCTCACGATTTTCGAGCGCCTGGTGTATTGGGGGACGGCCATCCTTGGTTGCGGCCTCATAATGGAAGTTCTGCTGATCGTGGCGCTGACCTATCCGATCCTGGACCTTCCGGCCTGGGTGCGCTTCGGGGCAGCGGTCTTCCTCGGGTCGTTTCCTGCGACGGTCGTGGTGCTCGCCCTTGAGTATTTCATGAGGGGCTATTCACCCGGGCCAATGTTCGCCCTGCGGGTCTGGTTGCTGGTCGGTGGCGTCGCCGTGCTCGTCAGTTTCGTGGAATACCGCAAGGCATTGCGCAGCGTAGCGGTCGGAGCCGAGCCGCCCACTCCGGTCAGGGCATGGAATGAGGATGGGTCTCGCGCAAGCGGACAGCTACCCCCTAGCGCCTCTTTTCTTCGTTCCATCGACCCCGCCCTGCGGCATGGTCTCGTATCGCTGTCCAAGCAGGGCCACTATCTCGAGGTCGTCACCCGCCGCGGGGCTGCGCTTATCCTGAAACGCATGTCTGATGCGGTCGCCGAACTCGACGGCTACCGGGGAATGCAGATCCATCGCTCGCATTGGGTCGCCCTCGATGCCGTCCGCGAGGTGGTGCGCGATGACAGCCGGGTTGCCGTCCGCCTCGATGACGGTCGTCTCCTGCCTGTCAGTCGCCCCAATTTGGCTCGGCTGCGATCCGAACTCTCCGCAAGGGACCGAATGCCCTGAACCGTCAGTCCCGGGATGACCGCAGAGAAGATCTGGGCGTGTCGGAAGGAACCCGCAGCCGTCGGGGCCAGTGGCGTTCACGCTGCATTTGCGAGGGCTTCTCATGGGCCGTTTCCGCAACGGGCTCCTAGCGGTCGTCCGCTGCCCCAAGGACGAACGTCCGCTCCGGGGCTCGTTCTTACGAGATGGCAAGTCTCGCCAGCAGGTTCCTGACGTTCGACACGTGCCACCGTCCTCCCCGACGGGTCATCATACCCCGAGCGTTTAGCGCATCTGCCATGGCAC
>NZ_JAOPHT010000034.1 GCF_025515305.1 Roseicyclus sediminis | reverse complement strand
TTCAGGTAGTCGCCATAGGCGTTCTTGGTGAACAAACCGATACGATCGGCGAGGTCTTCGGCGGAAATCCAGCCCTGGCCATAGGCGATTTCCTCGGGCGAGCCGCTCTGCAGGCCCTGCCGCTCGGTCAGCGTCCGCACGAAGTTGCCGGCGTCGAGCAGGCTTCCATGCGTGCCGGTGTCGAGCCAGGCAAAGCCACGGCCCATCTTCTGCACGTCGAGCGACCCGTCCGCGAGGTAGCTTTCCAGAAGCGACGTGATCTCCAGCTCTCCGCGTGCCGATGGCGTGACCTGAGCCGCACGCTCGGGCGCGGTGCCGTCGAGAAAATAGAGCCCGGTCACGGCGTAGTGCGACGGCGGCTTCTTCGGCTTCTCGATGATGGCGCGCACCTCGCCGCCGGGTCCGAAATCGACGACGCCATAGCGTTCGGGATCGGCGACGCGGTAGCCGAAGACCGTTCCCCCGGCCGTCGAGCGGTCGGCGGCGGCAAGCACCTCGGGCAGGCCGTGGCCAAAGAAGATGTTGTCGCCAAGCACCATCGCGGACGGCGCGCCGTCAAGGAAGTCGCGCGCGAGGATGTAGGCCTGTGCCAGCCCATCGGGCGAGGGCTGCACGATGTAGGTGAAGGACAGGCCCCATTGCCGCCCGTCGCCGAGCGTGCGGATGAACTGCGCCTGGTCCTCGGGGGTGGTGATGATGGCGATCTCGCGGATACCGGCCAGCATCAGGACGCTCAGCGGGTAGTAGATCATCGGCTTGTCGTAGATCGGCAGAAGCTGTTTCGACACGCCGATGGTGATGGGATAGAGCCGGGTGCCGGAACCGCCGGCCAGGATGATGCCCTTGCGATTGGTCATGTCGCGCCCTCTTGGATGGAAAGGTCTGAAAGAATGTCGGCAAGCCCGGCGCGCCAGTCGGGACGCGGCAGGCCGAAGGCCGCCTCGGTGGAAGAACAGTCGAGCCGCGAGTTCAGCGGCCTGCGCGCAGGGGTGGGATACTCCGAGGAGGGTATGTCCTCCACCGTCACCGACAGCCCCGCCATATCGAAGATCGCGCGGGCGAAGCCGGCCCAGGATGTGTCCGGCGCCCCCGCGAAATGATAGGTCCCGGACTTGCCGGGATCGATGGCGAGCTGCTCGGCGATACGCAGGCAGGCGGCGGCGATGTCGGCGGCCGGGGTCGGCCCGCCCACCTGGTCGTCGACCACCCGCAGGCTGCCCCGCGCGGGACCGACGCGCAGCATCGTCTTCACGAAGTTGGAACCGTGCGCCGAGACCACCCAGGAGGTGCGCAGGATGACATGCGTTCCGCCAGCCGCGCGCACGCCCAGTTCGCCTTCGAGTTTCGAACGGCCATAGGCCCCGAGCGGTGCCATCGCGCCGTCCGGCCGCCGGGGCGCTTCGCCCGAGCCATCGAAGACGTAGTCGGTCGAGACATGCACGAAGGGAATGCCGAGCTCGGCGCAGGCCTGTGCCATGGCGGCGGGCGCCGCGCCGTTGATGGTGGTGGCGAGCGCCTCTTCCTCCTCGGCGCGGTCGACGGCGGTGTAGGCGGCGGCGTTTATGACGGCATCGGGCGTCCGGGCACGGATCGCGGCGGCGCAGGCCACGGGGTCCGCGAGATCGGCCTCCGCGCGGCCGAGCGCGGTCACGTCGGCCTGGCGGCATAGCTCGGTGGCGACCTGCCCGGTCCTGCCGAAGACGAGGATGCGCATCGACCTATCCCGCTTTCCCGAGGCGTTCGCCGACGCCCGTACGGTCCTGCAGAGCGCGCCACCAGCCCTCGTGGCCGAGATACCAGTCCACGGTCCGCGCGAGGCCTTCCTCGACCGTGACCGACGGGCTCCAGCCCAGTTCGTCGCGGATGCGGCTTGCGTCGATCGCATAGCGCAGGTCGTGCCCGGGCCGGTCCTCGACGAAGGTGATCAGCCGGTCATGCGGCGCGGCCCCGGGGCGGCGCTCGTCCAGCAGGGCGCAGATCGTGCGGACAAGGTCGATGTTCCGCCGTTCGTTGTTGCCGCCGATATTGTAGCTGCGGCCGACCTCGCCCTTTTGCACCACGAGCAGGAGCGCGTCGGCATGATCCTCGACGTAGAGCCAGTCGCGGACGTTCTCGCCCTTGCCGTAAACCGGGATCGGCTTGCCGGCGAGCGCGTTCAGGATCACCACGGGGATCAGCTTCTCGGGGAAGTGATAGGGCCCGTAATTGTTCGAACAGTTGGTCAGGACGACCGGCAGGCCATAGGTCTCGTGCCAGGCACGCACCAGGTGGTCCGAGGCCGCCTTCGACGCCGAATAGGGGCTGTTGGGCGCATAGGGCGTCTCCTCGGTGAAGAGCCCCGTCTCGCCGAGCGTCCCGTAAACCTCATCGGTCGAGATGTGATGGAAGCGGAACCCCTCAGGCTTTCCCTGTTCCGTCCAGTAGCCGCGCGCGGCCTCCAGCAGCGTGTAGGTCCCTGTCACGTTCGTGTCGATGAAGGTCCCGGGCCCATCGATGGACCGGTCGACATGACTTTCGGCGGCGAGATGCATGATCGCGTCGGGCCGGTGCGTTGCGAGGACGCGGTCCATCGCGGCACGGTCGCGGATGTCGGCCTTCTCAAAGGCGTAAGACGCGCTGCCGGCCACCTCCGCCACGTTGTCGAGGCAGGCGGCGTAGGTCAGGGCATCGACATTCACCACCGAGTGCCCGCGCGCCACCGCGAGGCGCACCACGGCGGAGCCGATGAACCCCGCCCCCCCGGTCACGAGAAGCTTCATGGCGTGTCCTCCTCGTAGACGAACGGGCTTGCGAACCCGGCAAAGGCGGACGCGGCGGCGTCCTTGTCCGACAGGATCGGGTCGAGATCGCCGAGGTTCCAGTCGATCCCGAGGTCGGGGTCGTCATAGCGCAGCGCGCCCTCGGTTTCGGGGGCGTAGTTGTCCGAGCATTTGTAGACGATCTCGGTATCCGGCAGCCTGGTGGCGAAGCCGTGGGCGAAGCCTGCGGGGATCATCAACTGCTTGCCGTTCTCGAAGCTCAGCTCCGCCCCGTACCAGCGCCCGTAGGTCGGCGAGCCGCGCCGGATGTCCACGGCCACGTCGAAGAGCGCCCCGCGCCCGCAGCGCACGAGCTTGGCCTGCGCATGCGGCGGACCCTGAAAATGCAATCCGCGCACCGTCCCGGGACGGGCGGACAGGGAATGGTTGTCCTGAACGAAATCCACGTCGATCCCGTGCTCGGCCAGCCGCGCGCGGTTCCAGGTTTCCGAGAAGAACCCGCGGGCATCACCGAAACGGGCGGGCGTCAGGACAAGAAGGCCGGGTATCCCGGTCTGTTCTACATGCAT
>NZ_JAOPHT010000033.1 GCF_025515305.1 Roseicyclus sediminis | reverse complement strand
GACTGGCAGATCCTGCCCATGCGGCCCGATCCCGGCCTGAAGGGCCGCCAATGGATCGATCCACAGAACGACGTGACGCTGAAGGACGTGGCAATCGCCGCGCGCGAGGGGTTCCGCTCGGTCGAGCACCTGAAGCGATACACCACGCTCGGCATGGCCACCGACCAGGGCCGGACCTCGAACTTCGCGGGCCTCGCGGCGATGGCGGCGCTGACCGGCCGCACGATCCCCGAGACCGGGACAACCACCTATCGCCCGCCTTTCGCGCCCGTCCCGCTGTCGGTGATCGGCGGGATGCGGCGGGGCGAGGCGTTCAACCCGCTCAAGCGCCTGCCGCTGGAGCCGCAGCACCGCGCGGCGGGCGCGCGGTTCCGGGAATACGGCGGCTGGCTGCGGCCCGCCTGCCACGGCCCCGACGAGGCGCGGGCGGCGCAGGAAGAAGCGCGCATGGCCCGAGAGGTCGCGGGCCTCTACGACGCCTCGCCGCTCGGCAAGATCGAGGTTCTGGGGCCCGGCGCGGCCGAACTGGTCGATTTCTGCGGCTACGTGCGCATGTCGACGCTGGCACCCGGGCGCGCGCGCTATGGCTTCGTGCTGTCGGAGACGGGCGTCGTCCATGATGATGGCGTCGTCCTGCGGATGGCCGAGGACCGCTTCATCGTCTCGGCCTCCTCGTCCCATGTCGGTTCCGTCCGCATGATCCTGGAGGAGGCGCGGCAGGACCGGTTCGATCCCTCAGCCGTCTTCCTGCATGACGTCACCGCGCAATGGGTCACGCTCACCGTCACGGGGCCCGCCGCCCCGGAGCTGATCCGCGCCGCCGGGCTTCCCGGCGCGCTGACCGACGCCACGGCCCTGCCCCACATGTCGGTGATCGAGACCCGCTGGGGCGAGGTGCCGCTGCGCGCCGCGCGGGTCAGCTTCACCGGCGACTGGTCCTGCGAGTTGTCGGTCCCGGCGCGTCACGGGCCCGCCCTCCATGCCGCGTTGGAGGCGGCGCGGGCCGGCATCGGCGCGTCCTGGATCGGGCTCGAGGCGGTGATGATCCTGCGTGCCGAGAAGGGTTTCATCGTCATCGGCAAGGACACCGACGGGATCACGATGCCGCACGACCTTGGCTGGGGCGGGCCGCGCGAGAGGCGGCAGGACGAGTATTTCGGTCGCCGGTCGCTCTTCACGCCAGAGGCCATGCGGCCGGACCGGCGGCAGCTCGTGGGCCTCGCCGTCGCCGGGGCCGAGCCCTTGCCGACCGGCGCCCATGTCGTGACCGCTGGCGAGACGCGGCGCTCGCTCGGCTTCGTGACGTCCAGCTATTTCAGCCCCGCCCTCGGACGGCCCATCGCGCTGGCGATGATCGAGGGGGGACGCGACCGGATCGGCGAGCGCGTGCCGCTGTTCCATCTCGGGCGCATGCTGGAGGCGGACGTGACCGCGCCCTGCGCCTTCGACCCCGAGGGAGGGCGGCTTCGTGGATAAACGCGACTGGACCGGCATGACACCCGCACCCGGCGACCGGATCGAGGCCGAAGGGCTCTGCATCACCTGCCTTGCGCCCGAGGGGGCGACGCTCGTCTCGGGCGACCTGGATGCGGCGATTGCCCATCTCGCGCCGGGTAGGCCGATGCTGGGGCTGCTCGGCCCCCTGCCCGAACAGGGCGGCTTCGCGTTGCGGATCGCGCGGGACCGGGCGCTTCTTTGCACGGCGTCGCCGCTGGGGGTGGAGGGCTGGCGGGAGGGGTTCGCGGCCAGCGCGGCCGATGACCTATACCTCGCCCTGTCCGTTGCGGGGCCGCGCGCGGGCGTCTTGCGCTCGGCCTGCCTGTCGGCGGAGGCGGGCTCGCCGTCGGCGGCTGCGCTTTGCGTCGGGACTGTGGCGCTCGTGGCCGGCGAGGCGGACGGGGCGGGCTGGCGGCTCTGGGTTCCGGGACCCGAGGCCGCGGCGGTCTGGCACCGGCTTGGCCGTCTCGCCGTGTCGCTCTGAACGGCCTGCAGGATTTGCCATCGCGTCCGGGCGCGGTCAGGGTATAGTCCGTGCGGGTGGTGGGGACGCCTGAGGGAAGAGGACGGCCATGGGGACGGCAATCGGACGGCGCGCGGCCAACGGCGCGCCCCGGCGATGAGAACGCAGGTCGCCATCATCGGCGGCGGCCCCTCGGGGCTCCTGCTGGGGCGGCTGCTGCACCGGCGCGGGATCAACACCGTGATCCTCGAACGGCGCAGCAAGGCCCATGTTCTCGGACGGATCCGCGCGGGCGTGCTCGAACGCGGTCTCGTCGCGCTCCTGACCGAGGCGGGCGTGAGCGAAAGGCTCATGCGTGAGGGGCTGCGGCACGACGGGACCCTCCTGTCCTTCGACGACACGATGTTCCGCGTCGATTTCGTCGGCGCGACCGGCCACGCCGTCACGGTCTACGGCCAGACCGAGGTGACGCGCGACCTTTACGACGCGCGCGAGGCCGACGGCGCGCCGACCCTCTTCGAGGCGGAGGACGTGGCGATCCATGACGCCGACAGCGACACTCCCTTCGTGACCTGCACCCGGGGCGGCGAGACGCTGCGGATCGAGTGCGATTTCATCGCGGGATGCGACGGGTTCCACGGCGTCAGCCGCACGACGATCCCGGCCGACCGGCGCCGCGAATTCGAGAAGGTTTATCCCTTCGGCTGGCTCGGCATCCTGTCGGAAACGCCCCCGGTGAACGACGAGCTGATCTACGCCAGTTCGGAACGGGGCTTTGCGCTGTGTTCGATGCGGAATGCCAATCTCAGCCGCTACTATCTCCAGTGCAGCCTCGAGGAACGCGTCGAGGACTGGAGCGACGAGGCCTTCTGGGAGGAACTGAAGCGCCGCATGCCCGCCGATCAGGCCAAACGCCTCGTCACCGGCCCGTCGGTCGAGAAATCCATCGCGCCGCTGCGCTCCTTCGTGAGCGAGCCGATGCGCTGGGGGAGGCTGTTCCTGTGCGGGGACGCGGCGCATATCGTGCCGCCGACCGGGGCCAAGGGCCTGAACCTCGCGGCCTCGGACGTGCACTACCTGCACGAGGGGCTTGCGGATCATTATGCCGGCCGGGGCATGGACGGCCTCGACGCCTATTCGGCGCGCGCCCTGTCGCGGGTCTGGAAGGCCGAGCGGTTCTCGTGGTGGTTCACCACGCTCACGCACCGGTTTCCGGGTCAGACGGGCTTCGACCGCCGCATGCAGGAGGCCGAGATCGACCTTCTCCGGACCAACGCCGCCGCGCAGGCGGCGATGGCCGAGAATTACGTGGGCCTGCCCTACTGAGGCAGGCGGGAGGGGTGATGAACCGTTACGAGCAAGGCATGAAGACGCGCCGCGAGGTGCTGGGCGACGCGCATGTGGACCGGGCGGAGGCCGGCAAGACCGACTTCGACGCCCCGTTCCAGGAGATGATCGCCGAGGGCGCCTGGGGGCGGCTGTGGTCGGACGACACGATCGACCGGCGCGAGCGTTCGATGCTGACCCTCGCGATCCTGGCCGCGACCGGGAATTTCGAGGAAATCCCGATGCATGTTCGCGCCACGGCGCGAACGGGAGCATCACGCGACGATGTCATGCAGGCCTTTCTCCATGTCGCCGTCTATGCCGGCGTGCCACGCGCCAACCACGCGATAAAGCTTGCGAAACAGGCATTTGCCGAGATGGAGGATGGTGGCGATGACTGATGCCCCGCTGATGCCGCGCCGACGGGAACTGCATCCCGTCGCGCATGACCCCGACTACAAGACCTCCGTCACGCGGTCTCCGAACCTGCCGCTGTTGTCGATGGAAAGCACACCGTCGGAGGAGACCGGTCCGCGCTTCGGCCATTCGCTGATCGGAGCACTCGACAACAACCTGATCCTGAACTTCAGCCGGGGCACCGCGCCCGCGATCGGCGAGCGTATCCGCATCTTCGGCCGCGTTCTGGACGAGACGGGACGGCCGGTGCCCGAAACCCTCGTCGAGATCTGGCAGGCCAACGCGGGCGGGCGGTACCGCCATGTGAAGGACACCTATTTCGCACCGCTCGACCCGAATTTCGGCGGCTGCGGACGCACCCTGACCGATGCCGAGGGGCGCTACGAGTTCCTCACCATCCGCCCCGGCGCCTATCCCTGGCCGAACCGCGCGAACGACTGGCGGCCGATGCATGTCCATTTCTCCGTCTTCGGACATGCCTTCGGGCAAAGGCTCATCACCCAGATGTATTTCGAGGGCGACCCCCTGATCGAACGCTGCCCCATCGTCCATACTGTGCGCGACCGGGGACAGATCGACCGGTTGGTGGCGTCGCTCGACCTGCAGAATTCCCGCGCGATGGATTTCCTCGCCTACCGCTTCGACATCGTGCTGCGCGGACGCCGCCAGACCATGTTCGAGAACCGCCCGGAGGGGATGTGATGACGACCGCACGCGATCTTCTAGAAGAAACGGCCAGCCAGACGGCCGGCCCCTTCGTTCACATCGGCTGCATCCCGACCTTCGCCGGCGTCGAGGGCGTCTTTCCCGAGGACCTCGGCCTCAGCCCGATCCGCGACGACGCGAAGGGTGAGCGGCTCACGATCCGGGGTGCCATCTTCGACGGGACGGGCTGGCCCCTGCGCGACGCGATGCTGGAAAGCTGGCAGGCCGATGCCGCGGGGCTCTTTCCGGGACAGGAGGGCGCGGATCCCGGCGTCGGCGGCTTCTGCCGCTTCGCGGCGGACAGGGAGACGGGCGAATTCACGCTGAAGACCGTGCGGCCCGGCCGCGTTGCGCTGCGCGACGGGCGGATGCAGGCGCCTCACATCTCGCTCTGGATCGTGGCGCGGGGCATAAACACGGGCCTTCAGACCCGTATCTACTTCGAGGATGAGGACAACACGGCGGACCCGCTTCTGTCGCGGATCGAACAGCGGCCGCGCGTCCAGACCCTGATCGCGAAGCGGACGGGCGCGGGCGAATTCCGGTTCGACATCCGCCTGCAGGGCGAGGGAGAGACGGTCTTCCTCGACCTCTGACCAGAAGGCGGCGGGCCCGAAGGCCCGCCGCG
>NZ_JAOPHT010000032.1 GCF_025515305.1 Roseicyclus sediminis | reverse complement strand
GGGCCGCGGCGCGAAAGCTGCCGCGGCCCGTTCCGCATAAGACCAGCCCCGGGGGAAAACAGCCATGACATCCCAAGTGCCCGCCATCGAGCTGAAGGGTATCTCGAAGGCCTTCGGCCCGGTGCAGGCGAACAAGGACATTTCGATGTCGGTGGCCAAGGGCGCGATCCACGGCATCGTCGGCGAGAACGGCGCGGGCAAGTCGACGCTGATGTCGATCCTCTACGGCTTCTACAAGGCCGACCGGGGCGAGATCTTCATCGACGGCAAGAAAACCGAAATCCCCGACAGCCAGGCGGCGATCCGCGCCGGCATCGGGATGGTGCACCAGCACTTCAAGCTGGTGGAGAATTTCACGGTGGTCGAAAATGTCATTCTCGGCGCCGAGGACGGGGCGATGCTGCGCCCATCGATCGCCAAGGCGCGCAAGGTCCTGACGGAACTGTCCGAGGAATACGGTCTGAAGGTCGACCCCGACGCGATCATCGAGGACCTCTCGGTCGGCCACCAGCAGCGCGTGGAGATCCTCAAGCAGCTCTACCGCCACGCCGACATCCTGATCCTCGACGAGCCCACCGGCGTGCTGACCCCGGCCGAGGCGGATCAGCTCTTCCGCATCCTCGAAAGGCTGAGGGAAGAGGGCAAGACGATCATCCTCATCACCCACAAGCTGCGCGAGATCATGGAGATCACCGACACGGTCAGCGTGATGCGCCGTGGCGAGATGACGAACACGGTGAAGACCGCCGAGACCTCGCCCGCGGAACTGGCCGAAATGATGGTGGGCCGAAAGGTCCTGCTGCGCGTCGACAAGAAGCCGGCCAATCCCGGTGACGTGGTCCTGAAGGTCGAGAACCTGCGCGTCGTGCGGGGCGGGGTCGAGCGGCTGAAGGGCGTCTCCTTCCATATCCGCGCCGGCGAGATCCTCGGCATCGCGGGGGTGGCCGGCAACGGCCAGACCGAGCTTCTGGAAGTGCTGGGCGGCATGATCCCGGCCAGCGGTGGAACGGTCACGCTCAAGAACGAGACGATCGACATCTCGGGCAAGCACTCCAACGGCCAGACGCGCCGGGCGCGCAGCATCGGCCACGTCCCCGAGGACCGGCAGGACGAGGGCCTGATCATGGCGTTCGAGGCCTGGGAAAACACCGCCTTCGGCTACCACAAGGACCCCAA
Source organism: Roseicyclus sediminis (assembly GCF_025515305.1). Lineage (GTDB taxonomy): Bacteria > Pseudomonadota > Alphaproteobacteria > Rhodobacterales > Rhodobacteraceae > Roseibacterium > Roseibacterium sediminis. Next base: position 11,171 of record NZ_JAOPHT010000032.1, on the reverse strand, counting down.
GTACAATCGCGGCTTCCTCATGGACAATGCCGCGATCAAGGCCGACTGCGCCGACAAGATGGAGCGCTATGACGTTCGCCCGCCGAACCCGCGGCTTCCGGCGCGCAACTTTTCGGGCGGGAACCAGCAGAAGATCGTCGTCGCCCGCGAAATGGACCGCGCCCCCGACCTTCTGCTCGTGGGCCAGCCGACGCGCGGCGTCGACATCGGTGCGATCGAATTCATCCACACGGAAATCCTGCGGCTGCGCGACGAGGGCAAGGCGATCTTGCTGGTCAGCGTGGAACTGGACGAGATCATGGGCCTCAGCGACCGCATCGCGGTGATGTTCGATGGCAAGATCATGGGCGAGCGTCTGCCGTCCGAGACGAACGAAAACGAGCTCGGCCTCCTCATGGCCGGCGTGACCGAGGGGGCCGCGTAACCATGGACAAGATGCCGAAATGGGCCGATGTCGTCCTGATCCCCCTGATCAGCGTCGTCCTTGCCCTCATCGTCTCCGGCCTCGTCGTGGCGCTGATCGGCGAAAGCCCGGTGCGCGCCATGGAGGTGATGGTGCGGGGCGCCTTCGGGTCCGCCTATGGCTGGGGCTATACGCTCTATTATGCCACCAACTTCATCTTCACCGGCCTCGCGGTCGCGGTGGCCTTCCACGCGCGCCTCTTCAACATCGGCGGTGAAGGTCAGGCGGCCATCGGCGGCCTCGGTGTCGCGATCATCCTGCTCAACGTGGCATGGCCGCACTGGACGGTCGCGCTTCTGGCCGCAGTCCTGTTCTCGGCCGCCTTCGGCGCGGCCTGGGCGGCGGTCCCGGCCTACCTGCAGGCGAAACGCGGCAGCCACATCGTCATCACGACGATCATGTTCAACTACATCGCCTCCGCGCTCCTGGTGTACCTGCTGGTCAACGTCTTCCGCGTCGAAGGCTCCATGGCGCCCGAAAGCGCGCGGTTCGCCGAAGCCGTGCATCTGCCGAATGCCGCCAGCTTCGCGGGCTTCCTCGGGTTCCGGGGATCGACGCCTCTCAACTTCGCCTTCTTCCTCGCGCTCATCGCCTGCGTCGGTGTCTGGCTCCTGATCTGGCGCACGCGGCTCGGCTACGAGATCAGGGCCTTCGGCCATTCTCAGACGGCGGCTGTCTACGCGGGCATTAACCCGACCAAGATCATCATGATCACCATGCTGATCTCGGGTGGCCTTGCCGGCATGATGGCGATCAACGTGGTCATGGGCGAGGCCGAGCGTCTGGTGCTCGACTTCGTGGAGGGCGCGGGTTTCGTCGGCATCGCGGTGGCGCTGATGGGCCGGTCGCACCCGGTCGGCGTGGTGCTGGCCGCACTCCTTTTCGGGGCCCTCTACCAGGGCGGAGCCGAGTTGCAGTTCGAGATGCCCGCGATCAGCCGCGAAATGGTCGTGGTGATCCAGGCGCTCGTGATCCTGTTCACCGGAGCGCTCGACAACATGGTGCGGATGCCGATGGAGAAGGTCTTCCTGTCGATCCGGCGCAGCCGCGAGGCCGCGGCGCAGTCCCAGAACCCGGCGGAGTGAGAGAGATGGAGTTCCTGACGATCCTGCAGATCCTCGACTCGACCGTCCGACTGGCGACGCCGCTTCTTCTGGCCTGTCTCGCCGGTCTCTGGTCGGAACGCGCGGGCATCTTCGACATCGGCCTCGAGGGCAAGATGCTGGCTGCCGCCTTCTTCTCGGCGGCCATCGCCTTCACCGCCGGATCGGTCTGGATCGGGCTGGCGGCGGGGATCCTCGCCTCCGTCCTGCTGGCACTCCTGCATGGCGTGGCGTCGATCACCTTTCGGGGCAACCAGCTCATTTCGGGCGTGGCAATCAACTTCCTCGCTGCGGGCCTGACGGTCGTGATCGCGCAGACTTGGTTCCAGCAGGGCGGGCGCACGCCACAGCTCGCCTCCGACTCGCGCTTCGGGAACATCGTGCTGCCCGGCGCGGAATCCACCATTCGGGGCATCGCCCAGCAAGGGCCGCTCGGACAGGTCTATTCCGAGCTCATCTCGGGCCACTCCATTCTCGTATACCTCGCGCTCCTGATCGTGCCGCTCAGCTGGTGGGCGCTCTATCGCACACGTTTCGGCCTGCGCCTGCGGGCCGTGGGCGAGAACCCGGCCGCCGTGGACACCGCTGGCATCTCGGTCGTCGGCCTGCGCTTTGCCGCGGTCGTGATCTGCGGAGTGCTATGCGGTCTTGCCGGCGCCTACCTCGCCACGGCGCTCAACGCGGGCTTCGTCAAGGACATGAGCGCGGGCCGCGGCTTCATCGCGCTGGCCGCGCTCATCTTCGCCAAATGGCGTCCCTGGTACGCGCTGTCGGCCTGCCTTCTCTTCGGGCTCTTCGACGCTGTGGGCAACCGGTTCCAGAACATCCAGCTGGGCGAGATAATCGTGCCGGTGCAGTTCATGCAGGCCCTGCCCTACATCCTGGTCGTCATCGTGCTGGCGGGCCTTGTCGGCAAGGCGATCCCGCCGCGCGCAGGAGGGGAGCCCTATGTCAAGGAACGCTGAGGACCTCGCCGATCTGATCCGCGGCCGCGCGGGCGCCGAAGCGCCAGCCATCGGCCTTGTCCTGGGTTCGGGCCTTGGCCACCTCGCCGAAGCGGTGGACGGCGTTGCGATCGACTACGCCGATCTTCCGGGCTTTCCGCACGCGGGCGTATCGGGCCACAACCCCAAGCTCGTGATCGGTGATCTCGAAGGCACGCGCGTCGCGGTCTTCGGCGGCCGCGCGCATTACTACGAAAGCGGTCGGGGCGACGCGATGCGCCTGCCGCTCGAGGTGCTGAAAGCGCTCGGGGCCGACCGTCTCATCCTGACGAATGCCGCTGGCTCCATGCATCCCGAGATCGACCCCGGCGACCTCATGCTGCTGTCCGATCACATCAACTTCTCCGGGCTGAACCCGCTGATCGGCGAGAAGACGGATGCCCGCTTCGTTCCGATGACGGAGGCCTACGATCCCGACATGCGCGCGGCCCTCAAATCCGCAGCCGACGCCGAGAGCGTGCCGTTGCCCGAGGGCGTTTATGCCTGGTATTCCGGCCCGTCCTTCGAGACCCCGGCCGAGATCCGCGCGATCCGGTTGCTCGGCGCCGACGCGGTCGGCATGTCTACCGTGCCGGAGGTGATCCTCGCCCGTTTCCTCGGACTGAGGGTCGCGGCGATCTCGACGATCACGAACAAGGCCGCCGGCCTCTCGGACGAGAACATCAGCCACGAGCACACCAAGGCGATGGCGCCGCTCGGCGCGGCCAAGCTCGAACGGATCATTCGCCGGTATCTCGCCGCCTGACCCGTTCCGATTTGCCGCAGCGCTGGACTATGTGCGGCGCGGGGTGTCTTCTGTACACCTCACCCGAGAGAACGCGCCGGGACCGCCCATGCAGATCTATCTCCCCATAGCCGAGGTCAGCGTGAACGCGTTCCTGCTGCTCGGGCTGGGCGGAATCGTGGGTATCCTTTCGGGGATGTTCGGGGTGGGCGGCGGCTTCCTGATGACGCCGCTTCTGTTCTTCATCGGCATTCCGCCCGCCGTGGCCGTGGCAACGCAGGCCAACCAGATCGTGGCCTCGTCGGTCTCGGGCGTCCTTGCGCACCTCAAACGCAAGACGGTGGACCTGAAGATGGGCACGGTCCTGCTGGTGGGCGGCGTCGCGGGCGCGGCGATCGGCGTGCAGATATTCGCCGCGCTCAGCCGGATCGGCCAGGTCGATCTGATGGTCCAGCTCTGCTACGTCCTGTTCCTCGGCGTGATCGGCTTCCTGATGTTCGTGGAAAGCGTCCGCGCGCTGAGACGCTCCAGTGCCGGCGGGGCCGCGCCGCCCCCCCGCAAGCATCGCGGCTGGATCCACGCCCTGCCCTTCAAGATGCGCTTCCGCACATCGGGCCTGTACATCTCGGTGATCCCGCCGCTTCTGGTGGGCCTTCTCGTGGGCGTGCTCGCCGCCATCATGGGGGTCGGTGGCGGCTTCATCATGGTGCCCGCGATGATCTATCTCCTCGGCATGCCGACGAAGGTCGTCGTCGGCACGTCGCTTTTCCAGATCATTTTCGTGACGGCCTTCGCGACGGTCATGCACGCGACGACGAACTACTCCGTCGACATGATCCTCGCGCTTCTGCTCATCGTCGGCGGGGTCGTGGGGGCGCAGATCGGAACCCGCATCGGGGTCTACCTCAAGGCCGAGCAACTCCGGGTGCTCCTGTCGCTCATGGTGCTGATCGTCTGCGGCAAGATCGCCTGGGACCTCCTCGCGACGCCCGCCGAGTTCTACACGCTCGGAACGCCGGGGGCCGCGCATTGATCCGGCTCATCGTGATCCTCGCCGCGTGTCTCGGCCTCACCGTAAAGGCCGGCGCCGAGACGGTCGTCGCGGGACTGAGCCACGACGCGATCTCGATCACCACCAATTTCGAGGGCTCGGAGATCCTGATCTTCGGCGCCGTGCGCCGGGACAGGCCGCCGCCCGAGGGTTCGGACCTCGAGGTTATCGTGACGGTCGAGGCACCTGCCCGCCCGGTGACCGTCCGGCGGAAGGCGCGGCGCTTCGGGATATGGATGAATACCGACGCCATCGAAGTGGACGCTGCGCCGACCTTCTACGCCGTGGCGGCGACGGGCCGGCTCGACGAGGTGATGACCGCAACCGAGGATCTGCGCCACAGGGTCTCGATCCCGATGGCGATAAGGGCGGTCGGGACCGGCGTCGGCGACCAGGACACGTTCATCGAGGCGCTGATCCGCATCCGGACCGATGAGGGGCTGTACCAGCTCAACGAGGGCGCGGTGACGCTGCGCGACCAGACGCTGTTCGACACCGCGGTGCGACTGCCCGCGAACCTCGTCGAGGGCGATTACCGGACGCGCATCTTCCTGACCCGGAACGGCGAGGTGGTGGACGCCTTCAGCCAGGATATCGCGGTGCGCAAGGTCGGGCTGGAACGCTGGATCTTCAATCTCGCCCATGACCGGCCCTTGGCCTACGGCATCCTGTCCCTCGCCATCGCCATTGCCGCGGGCTGGGGCGCATCTGCGATGTTCCGGTACATCCGCTCGTGACGCCGCGAGAGGTCGTCCTCGCGTTCTGGGAGGCGATGCGCGGGAACGACTTCGCCGCCGCCAGCCTGTGGCTGACCGAGGACTTCCGCCTCGACTGGCCGCAATCGGGCGAAGTGATCCGCGGGCGTGCGAATTTCGCGGCGATCAACACCGCCTACCCGGCAAGCGGGGCGTGGCGGTTCGACCTGCGGCGCCTTCTGGTCGAGGGTGCAGATGTCGTGACCGAGGTCGGGGTGACCGACGGCACGATCGAGGCGACCGCGATCACCTTCCACGAGGTCCGGGGAAACCTCATCGCCCGGCAGAGGGAGTTCTGGCCCGACCCCTTCGACCCGCCGCCCTGGCGCGCGCACTGGGTCGAGGTGGCTCAGCCCCGGCCCACGTAGGGCATCTTGGTCGCCATGATCGTCTGGAACAGGACGTTGGCAGACAAGGGAAGCGATGCCATGGCCAGCACCGCGTCGGCGACGTGGGCGACGTCCATCGTCGGCGGAGGCTCCTTGCCGGCGGCGCGCGCAGCCTCGGCGATGCCCCGCAGAATATCGGTTTCGGCATTCCCGATGTCGATCTGTCCGCAAGCGATGTCGAAGGCACGCCCGTCGAGCGCGATCTGCCGCGTGAGCCCTGTGATGGCGTGCTTCGTCGCGGTGTAGGGCGCCGCACCTTCACGGGGCACATGGGCCGAGATCGACCCGTTGTTTACGATCCGCCCGCCCTGCGGGCTCTGCCGCCGCATGAGGCGGAAGGCCATGCGCGCGCAGAGGAACATCCCCGTAAGGTTCACGTCGACAGCGCGGCGCCAATCCTCGACGGCGATCTCGTCGATCGGAGCGGCGGGCGTGAAGATGCCGGCGTTGTTGAAGAGGAGATCGAGCCGTCCCGAGGCTTCCGCGAAATCGTGGAAGGCCGTCTGCACCGCATCGGCGTCGGTCACGTCGAGCGGCAGGGGCACGGCACGGTCACCGTAGGCCTGCGCGGTCGCATCGAGCAGTTCCGCCCGGCGGGCGACAAGGCCCACCGTCCAGCCGGCCTCCAGCATCCTCTCGGCGACGGCGCGGCCGATCCCGGCGCTTGCGCCGGTCACGATGGCGGTTCTCATGGACCGGTCTCCTCCTGTTCGAGCGTAAGCGGCGCCGCGGGCGCGACGAGGTCCCCGGTTCCAAGGTCCGCGCGCGGCTTGGACAACATGTAGCGCGTGACCCAGATCAGGCGGTCCTCGGCCCGGGTGATGGCGACATAGGCGAGCCGCTTCCACAGCGCCTGACCCGCCTCGATCCTCCCCGAGCGCGCGGCGGCGTAGAGATCGGGGGCAAAGACCTGCACCGCCTGCCACTGGGACCCCTGTGCCTTGTGGATCGTCACGGCCGCGCCATGAAGGAAGGCCGCGCCCATCTTCGCGGCATAGGGAATGAAGGGCTCCTCCTCGCCCGGCTTCTCGATCTTGACGATGGAGGCCGCCGACAGGCGCGGGCTTTCGGCGCCGAGGACATGGAGGATCGAGAACCCCTCCTTCTTGCCCGGGCCGAGATAGATCACCGGCGCCCCCTTGATGAGGCCCCGAGCCTCCAGGTCGATGCGGCGCTTGCGGTGCTTGAGCGGGAGTTCGATCCCATCGCAGATCAGCGGCTCGCCGGGCAGAAGCGCGTCCTCGGGCGCGCCATGGGCGGCGCGGAATGCCTGGATCAGCCGGATGCGGGTGGCGTTCCGCCAGACGAGGACCGGGCTTCGGGCCATCATGTCGCTGTCGACGCGCGGCGCGATCTCGACGCGGGGGTCGCGCGCGGCCGCTTCCTCCACCATCCGCTCGAACCGCTCGAAGGTCAGGTCCGGGTCTCCCAGCGCATGGGCGAGGTCTAGGATCGGGTTGTCGGCCTCCTGCCGGTGGATGCGGTTCAGCTCCAGCCGCTGTTCGGGCTTGAACCGGTCGAAGACCATCTCGCCCGACTGGCCCACGGGGGCCAGCTGCGCGGGGTCTCCGAAGAGGACGAGGGCGGGGAAGATCTCGGCCAGGTCCTCGAACTGCTTCTCGTCGAGCATGGAACTTTCGTCCACGAGCCCGATGTCGAGCGGCGCGTCGCGGCGCTTCCACCCGGTGATGAAGTCCGAGCCTCGCAGGCCAGCGGCGGCAAGCGCGGCGGGCACCGACTTGTGTTGTTCGTAGACCGATTTCGCTCGGTCGAGCGCGGCGTCCGTCAGCGCCTCGATCTCGGGGCGCTCCCCCTGCCCCGCGAGCCACTCGGCCACCTTCTCGTATTCGGGGTCGTAGACCGGCGTGTAGAGAATACGGTGGATCGTGGTTGCGGGCACGCCGCGCAGGCGCAGGACGCTCGCCGCCTTGTTCGTCGGCGCGAGCACCGCGACCGTGCGCTTGTCCTTCCGCCGACGTCCTTCCCAGTCGCCCGAGACGATCTCGACACCTGCCTCGCCCAGCGCGTGGACAAGTTCCGCCAGCAGCAGCGTCTTGCCCGACCCGGCCTTGCCGATGACGGCCAGCACACTGGTGCGCCCGTCCGCCATGGGGGTCGTCGTCCCCTCATCGATATCCACGCCATGTCCGCGCAGCGCCTCGGCGATGCGGTCATGGGCCTCGGCCTGTTCGTCGGAGAAGGCGACGGGAAGCGCTGTCATGCGGAGAGACTAACGGGGGTGGGGACGGTGTGCGAGGGGGGAGGTGGCCGTGTGCGGGAAGTTTCCGACAAAGCGGATCACGCCACGGCACGGAGGCCGGTTTCGGTCTTTGGAAGATCGCGGATCGGGTGGTGACCTCCGGACCAACCGAGGGCGCGACGTCATCTCCGGAACCGGGTCCAGAGACCGTCGGGCCGCTCGCGGCGGGAGTATCGGTACGGGACCTCATCCCAGCAAAGCACCTCGTCGTAGAGGTTGTCCAAGACCCAGGTCCCGGCGGTTGTCTCGGCAAGCAGAACGGCGTGAGGAAAAAACTGAGCCTCGTGGAAAGCAAACGCGATGGTCAAGGTGCTGCGAGGCCAGCCAATCGCGACAAGGCGCTCGCGTTTCTCGAGGACGAAGTCTTCGCAATCCCCTCTGCAATCGACAGGAAAGCTCCAGTCTTCCTCGAGGCCGAGATGATCCATGTCGCTGACGAACTCGATTTCCTCGTTCACGCGACGGTTCACGTCCTGCAGCTGCCCATGGCGCACAGCGGTCCATTCCACGACGGATGGCCCATCGAGCTCGCAAGCTGTCGGTTCGATTTCACAGAACGCCGCGTACTGCGACGGAGGGGGGCCGATTCTCGACACCTCCAGTTGCATCGGGCCACATCGCGGCACCTGCCCATTCGCCAAAGCCGGAAGAGGAAGAGGAAGAGGCACCAGCAAGGCGGTCATCAAGGCAGGACGCAGGAGGTTCATCCCTCTAGATAACAAACGCCGCTCATCGAGGCGAGCAAGTCGGATCCCTGCGCCGCTGCCGCCTCGACCCATCTTGTCTGCGCCATTGGTCTCGCCACGACTGCGGTGGCTTCGTCCGCAAGGCGGCCCTTGAGCGCGCCGGGGCCGAAGACCGGATTGCGCGAAAACGGCGCGCGGCTTCACGGCCCAGGGCCCAGGGCGCTATTGAGCCAGGATTTCCAGAACCTGTTCGGGATGCGTTGTCCAGAACACCGTCGCGCCCGAGCCGAGCGCCTCTTGCCAAGGTCCGACATCACCCTCCTCGAGGGCGAAATCCTCGCGGCCTGCCGAAACGGAAAGACGGATGTCGAATTCCTCGGCACGTGACAGGAGTTCCGGGGTCAACAGGCTCGTCGCGTTGACGTGGGCCACCGCGATCGCTTCGCCGAGCAACTCGTGGTGTGCGTCGAGGATGCCGACGTTGTCCGATGTGTCGAAGACCCGCGACCGTCGGATCGAGACGAAGGCCGGCAACCCGGTTGCCGCCACGACTTCCCGAAGGATCTCGGGATCGATGCTGTAGACCAGAATGTGACCGGTCGGACGATCGGCCAGTTCCTCGACCAGTTTGTCGAGATCGAAGTCATTCAGAGTGAGAAGCACCAGGCTTTGCCCGGCGACAAGATCCAGCGCTTCGCCCAATGTCGGTATGCCGTGCTCGCTTGGCACTCCGTCGACCAGCAGATGAAGTCTGTGCACCTCATCCAGCGCATAGTCGCTCAGGTAGTCGCGCCCGGCCCGTTCAGTCCGCGTCGGACCGCCCGGGGGCCCCTGCTCGTGGATCGTTTCGACATCGGTCATGCGATTGAGGAACTGGTCATGGAAGACCACGTGGTGCCCATCGGCGGTGACCTGAACCTGTATGTCGATCATGCCGGCACCGATCGAAAGCGCCTCGGCCATTCCCGCCAGCGAGCTCTCGGGATAGCCCCCCGCCACACCTCGGAACGGCGCAACAACAGGCGGCCGGCCGGGACCGAGGCGATCCTGCACGCCAACCTGCGCAGGTGCGGATGATCCCCACAGGGCGCAAGAGACAACAATTGCCAGGTGGACCGCCCGGTGCCGAAACCCTTGTCCCATTTGCGCCCCCCTCACCGACGCCATCGAAATCGCAGGTGCTCAGGCTGACAGGCCGCTGCTTCCGTCACATTGATTGTGATCAAGGCCGATCGACCGTCGGCTCCCGGAAAACGCGAAAATTGGGCATCCGTAGAGGCCGAGGCCCCATGCGCAGGCGTCTTCATGGCCCGAACCGAACGCCCGCTCCGTCCGCACACCGGACGTCTCGCGCTAGGTCCCTTAAGCCTTCACGTTCAACTCCCTCGGCAAGGTCGAGAAACACTCGTGCCCCTGCTCGGTGATCAGGATCGGCTCGGTGATCTCGATCCCTCCATCGTCGAGCCACAGCGCGGGCATCAGGTGAAAGGTCATTCCGGGCTGCAGAACCGTCTTGTCCCCCCGGCGAAAGCTCATCGTCCGCTCACCCCAGTCGGGCGGGTAGCTGAGCCCGATGGCATAGCCGCAGCGGTTGTCCTTCTCGTAGCCCAGCCGGTTCAGCGTGCCGTTGAAGGCGTTTGCGATATCCTCGCAGGTCCGCCCCGGCGTGGCCATCTCCAGCGCCGCGTCCGTGGCCTCCAGCACGGCTTTCTCCGCCTCGCGGAACTTGTTCGGCACGTGGCCCAGGAACAGTGTCCGTGACTGCGGGCAATGGTAGCGCCGGTAGCACCCGGCGATCTCGAAGAACGTCGCCTCGCCCGCCCGCATCGGCTTGTCGTCCCAGGTCAGATGCGGCGCGGTCGCGTCGATGCCCGAAGGCGTCATCGGCACGATGGCGGGGTAGTCGCCCCAGTGCCCCTCGGCCCCCTCGACGCCGGCGCGGTAGATCTCCGCCACCAGCCGGTTCTTCGGCAGACCGGGCTCCGCGACATCGAGAATCGTCCGGTGCATGTGCTCCACGATGCGGGCCGCGCGGCGCATGTACTCGATCTCGGCCGGCGACTTCACCGCGCGCTGCCAGTTCACGAGACCGGTCGCATCGGGAAACTGCGCCTCGGGCAGCCCCGCCTGAAGCGCCCGGTGCGCAGCAGCGGAGTAGTAGTAGTTGTCGAGCTCCACCCCGATCCGCGCTTTCTGCCCGCCGCGTTGCCGGATCAGGTCGGCGAGCGTCTCGTGCGGATGTTTCTCGGGGTTCTGCACGTAGCTGTCGTCGTAGCCGATGACGGCGTCGTCGCTCATCCAGACGGTGCGGAGCGCGCCGCGCGCGTCGATCCCTCGACCCCACCACAGGGGCTCGCCCTCATGGCCGATCACCACCGCCTGATGCGTGTAGAAGGACCAGCCGTCATAGCCCGAGAGCCAGGCCATGTTGGAGGGGTCCGTCACGATCAGCCAGTCGAACCCGCGCGCCGCCATCTCGGCGCGCACGCCCTCGACCCTTGCCTCGTATTCCCGCGTCGGGAAGTTCTCGATTCTCGAAACCATGCGTCCCCTGGCCCTCCACCGCCATCACCCTGCACGGGCGAGGCCAAGCTGACCAGCCGGGATGCGGCGCCCACAGCGCCGAAAGCGTCGCCACGCACCTGCGATTCCCCGCCGCAAGCGCCCCGCCTTCATCTTTCCCCAAATACGCGGGCGCGGCACGCGCCGGCACGCGCCGGGGCTCGATGCCCCGGC
>NZ_JAOPHT010000031.1 GCF_025515305.1 Roseicyclus sediminis | reverse complement strand
CAAGTCGCGCCCAACCTACGCCGCCAAGCAAGAAACCGGACGTTTTCGAGCGATTTCGACATGAGCGAGACCACTAGGACGCGCGAAGCGCCCTAGGATCTCCACGGGCGGCTGCCTTCACGCGCGGGCGTAAATGTCCTCGTAGCGGCGGATGTCGTCTTCTCCGAGATAGCTGCCGGTCTGCACTTCGATCAGGCGGAGCGGCACCTTGCCGGGGTTTTCGAGCCGGTGAACTTCGCCAAGCGGGATGTAGACCGACTGGTTCTCGCTCAGGAGTTTCTCGGTACGGCCAACGGTGACCCGGGCCGAGCCCTCGACGACCACCCAGTGCTCGGAGCGATGCACATGGCTTTGCAGCGACAAGCGGCCGCCGGGCTTGACCACGATCGATTTCACCTGGAACCGCGGCGCGAGCGCCAACGTTTCATAGTGCCCCCACGGGCGTTCCTCGCGGCGATGCTCGCCCGCCTGCCGCCAGCCCGCGTCCTTCGCGGTCGCTACCGCCGCACGCAGGCCCTCTGCGGTGCCAAGATCGGCCACCAGCACCGCGTCGCGGGTGACGATCGCCGCGATGTTCCGCAGCCCCACGCCCACAAGCGCGATCTCGGGATCTTCCGACAACAGCAGGCTGTCCCGGCAATCGATGGCGCGGGTCGCGCCACGCTGTGCCACGCCGTCGGCATCGCGCTCAGTCACCTGCCACATGGCCTGCCATCCGCCGAGGTCCGTCCAGCCAGCCGCAAGCGGGATCACGCGGCCGGTCGTGTGTTCCATCACCGCATGGTCGATGGACAGCGCGGGCGCATTGCGGAACGCCTCGCCGAGACGAAGGAAATCGAGGTCACCCTGAATCGCGGCGAAAGCGGCCTCGGCGGCCGCCAGAACTTCGGGCGCGTGTTCGGCCAGCGCGGCGTGCATGCGGCGAGCGGTGAAGAGGAAGAGCCCCGCGTTCCACAGGTGCCGACCGCTCGCGAGATATGCCGCTGCGGTATCGGCGTCGGGCTTTTCAATGAAACGCGCAAACGAGTGTCCTGCATTCGTGTCGTCCGTCTCGGCGATCTCGATATACCCATAGCCCGTTTCGGCGCGGTCGGGTGTGACGCCGAAAAGCACGATTTCGCCCACCCGTGCAGCGCCCGCGCCGGCGCCGATGGCAGCGGCGAAGTCGAGGGCGTCCTCGATGTGATGGTCGGCAGGCGCGACCAGCAGGAGGCGCTCGGGGTCCTCGGCCATGGTCGCAACAACCGCCACTGCGACCGAGGCGGCGGTATTGCGCGCCTCCGGCTCCAGAAGGATCGCATGGCCGCGGCTGCCGCTTTCGGACAGCTGGTCGGCGACGGTGAAGCGGTAATCGGCATGGGTGATTACCAGCGGTGCGGCGCAGCCCGCATCCTCAAGCCGCCGGACAGTGGCCTGGAACGGGGTATACTCGCCCGTCAGGCGGCAGAACTGTTTCGGACGCGAGGCGCGCGAGACCGGCCAGAGCCGCGTGCCGGAACCGCCGGCGAGGATAACTGGGGTGATCAGATCGAGGGTCATTTGGTGAAGTGCTTTCCGTGGTCTTGTGATTACGAGTTGGCTCGGGAAGTACGGGCGCGCAGGCAAGCGCGGCCCACGAACGCTAGGGACGCAAGACACAGCGCGCCCTGCACCGCCGCCTTGGCGGCCACCATCGCGTCGAGACCGCCGGCGCCTGCCGCGAGCGCCAGCACGCCAAGCGAGACCGGCGCGCCGATGGTGACTAGCGCGATGCCGGAGCGGTCGCCGAGTGCTGCGAGAAAGGTCGCGGCAAGGTAGCTGACCGTGAAGGCGAAGGCGGCAAGCACAGCGGGAAGGAGATGGGCGAGGCCGGCGGCATAGGCAGGCCCGGCCACCGTCAGGAGAACTAGCGCCGGCGCCGCCATCGCAAGGACGGTCAGTGCCGCGCCGGTGCCCAACACCAGCGCAACCACTGGCATCGCCGGGCGCAGGGTGGCGCGCCCGGACGCCGCCGCTGCCGTGACCGTCGGGAGTAGCACCCCCGCAAGACCGAGGCAGGCATAGACCTGAACCCGCTGGACAAGCGAGAGGCCTGCCAGCAGGCCGACTTCGGCCTCGGGCAGGACGCGCGCGGACATCAGGAGGTCACCGTCGAGATGGATCACCTGCGCCAGTTGCAGCAGTGCAAAGGGCCATGCGATACGCACGATCCTGCCGAGGAGCGGCGCGGCGGGCAGTGGTGCCGGTTGGCGGAGCGCAGCACCCGACGTCTCGGCCCGGACGGGCCACCATCCGGCGACGAGCGAAAGCGCCAGCGCCGCGACGATCCCGGACATGCCGAGTCCCGTCGCGTGTGCAAGGATTGCGCCGCCAAGCCGCACGCCCATTTCGAGGTTGAGCGACAGCACGATACCCCGCACCGACATCCGGCCCAGCGCAGCCCCGCGCGCGAGGCAGAGCGGCGCCGCAATCGGGAGCGCCAGGAACAGGATCGCAAGGTGGCCGGGTGCGGCTAGGCCAAGGGCGGAGGCCAGCGGCGACATCAGTGCGGCTGCGACGCCCAGCGGCAACAGCAGCGCCGCAGCGGCCCCGGACAGGAGGCTCAGCCTCGGCAAGGCGGCAAGGGTCGGCTCCCGCGCGATGCCGCGGGCCGCTAGTTGCGAAACCGCCATCTGAGCCGCGCCAAGCACGGACATGGCCCCGAGCATCAGGGTCAGGATCACCGCGAGGTCATGGAATTCGGACGGCGTCAGCAGCCGGCTGAAGACCATGTTGAAGGCAAGGTTGCCCGCATTCGCAATGTTGGTGGCGAGGAAGATCGCCAGCGCGGGGCTTGCCAGCAGCGCGCCGAGCGCCAAGCCGCCGGCGGCGCGTCGCGCCGGGAATGCGGGGCTCGCCATGGGTCAGGCCGCCTTGCGCAATGCGCCAGACATTGCCGCTTGGGCGGGACGCGGACCCATGCGCAACTCGGCGATCAGGCGGAGCATGCGCAGGCCGCTGCGCAGGATTACGCGCGCGGTCACCTTCGAGCCGGGCACCTCGGTCCATTCCGACAGGGGCAGCTCGTAGAAGCGGTGGGGCGCCTCGGAGCGGGAACCCGCCCGCGCGATCCGCGCGAAGAGTTCCACATCGAAAAGCCAGGCGGCAGTGAATGGCTGTGCCACCGCGGCGGCGAGCCCGGGCGTGGCGCGCAGGATCTTGGCGCCGCATTGCGTGTCGGCCACGGGCAGGCCGATGGCCATCCGTGCAAGCCCGGCGCAGAGCCGAGACACGGCCCGCCGACCGGCTGTCCGGTTAACCCTGTGGCCCAGCATCGTGCGGCGCGAGCCGAAGATGACCTCGGTTTCGGCGTGGCGGTCGGCAATCCGAAGGAAGTCCCCGACCAGTTCCAGCGGCGTGGCGAGGTCGGCGTCCCAGTAGCCGGTCAGCTCGGCGCCTTCGGCGATGGCGCGCTGCAGGCCCGTGCGCACGGCCTCGGCCTTGCCTGCGTTCTGCGCAAGATCAAGCACCGCGATGCGGCCCGGCCGACGGGCCGCCAGCGCGCGCAGGCGGATCAGCGTCTCGTCAGTGCTTCCGTCGTTGACCATCAGCAGGCGCACGCGCGGGTTCGCATCGACGAAAGACAGGAAGCGTTGCGGCTGGAGACGCAGGGCCTCGTTGTAGCAGGGCACCACGAGGGTCAAGGTGGCGTAGGGGCGGGAAACGGTCATCGCAGATCTCCGAGCTGGTGTCGGTCGCAATCTGCGGTGGGGGTCTCGCGCCGTCCTGCTCGCGTCTGCATACGCGTGGGGTGCAATCGGACGTCCCGACAAACATGGAACAGCGGCGATCCCCGAACGGAACCGCCGCTATCCGAAAGGTCAGACGAAGCTCGGCACGTCGGCAGGCGCTTCGAAGAGTTTCGCCACGTGCCAGGCCGCGATATCGGCCATCGGGATCGCTTCCACGGCGCGCCGATTCGCCCGGGCGATACGTTCGGCCTCGGCGGTGTCGGCCAGAAGATCGCGCATCGCTCTGGCGAGGGCATCCGCGTCGCCAGGCGTGAAATGACCGCCCGTCAGTCCCTCGTCATCGCACAGATCTACAAAATCGCCGATCCGCGGAAAGACCGGCACCGCCCCAAGGCTCGCCGCCTGATGCAGCACACCCGAAGAGCCGGTCGTCGCTTCGTAGTCGAAAACGGCAAGCCGTCCGCCCTCGAAAAAGGCCGGCACGTCTTCTTCGGCGACATATCCAGCGAAGGACACCCCCTGATCATCCTTGCGGCCGCGCGCAAGCTCGCCCACGTAGCCGGGCGTGTTGGGGTGATCGGTGCCCCCGATCACGAGCTGCAGCGGTGGGACGCCCGGCATGGCGCGCAGGCGATCGAAGGCGGCGAGCAGCGTTTCCAGCCGCTTGTAGGTGCCGAATTTGCCCATCGTGACGATCCGCATGGGCCGTGCGGCCAGCGGGACCCACGCACGCCTTCCGGTGTCGAAGGTGCCATGCGGCACCAAGGTGATATCGGCGCGCGGCACCTGCCGGGTGAGAATGTCGGCGTAGCTGCGGAGCGTCACGGTCATGTAGCTCGCCGCGCACATTGCGCGCGTGATCGCGGCCCCGCCTAGACGCACGACGGCCTGCCGCGCGCGCTGACCCTTCAGCGTCGTAGCCTCAAGGTCGATGCCCGCAACGATGTTGTGCGCGATGATGCCACTGCGCCATCCCGCCAGCCGGGCCAGTGCGGGCGCCAGAAGACCCAGAGCTGCGGACAGTTCACGGTCGCCGAAACTGGCGGTCTGCAGGTTCCAGATCACCGCGTCGGGCCGTTCCGACCAGAGCGCGCGGAGCAGACGCATGGGCGTTGCGATGGAATTGAAGCTCCAGACCCTGCGAACGCGGATCTTCGGGCCGAGGTCCAGTTCGGGCATCGTCCGATCCAGTCGATCGGCCAGCACCACGACCTCGGACACGTCCGGCTGGGCGGCGAGGGCCCGGGCGAAATGCAGGCCGTATTCATTCAGGCTCCGCTGCCCGGGCGGAAAGGCCGAGACAAGAGCGATGCGGCGGGTGTGGGTGGTCATTGGGCATCTCCGGGTGAGATTCGGTTCAGAAGGTTGGCGAAGGTACGGCGCGTGACCTCGGCGGCCGGACGTTCGGTGCCCGTGGCGTCGATCAGACCGTAGTGACCCTGCAGGCCGATGACCCAGGGCGACCGGCCGATGGCCGCCGGGTCGGGCTCGGGGAAATCGTGCAGCGTCCAGACAAAGATGCCGTCGGCTCCGGCGAGCGCCATCATGCGGGCTGCCAGCCTTTCCGACTGCGCCCGGGGCGAAGCAGGGAACCGGCCCACGACAAGGGAAAAGGCCGTCTCACCGATCTCCGTCACGTGCACGGGCCGGTCCCCAGCAACGGCGCGGACGTGATCCAGCGCGGCGGCACTTTCAGCGACGGGGCCGTAATCGTGGTAGGTGATCAGGTCGAGCGTGTCGGCTAGAAGCGGCGCGGCGTCGGGGTGGGCCCAGCCGATCGTGTAGGCCAGATCCGGCGCGATGCTGCGCGCCGTGGCGAGCATCGCGCGCGCCCAAGCCTCGACCTGGCCGGGGCCTTGGAGGTCCATGTCCAGGTCGGGCTCGTTCTTCAGATCCACGTAGGCGACCGCCACCGAAGCTTCTAGAACCGGCAGCACCCGCGCAAGCCACGCCGCGTCATTGGCCCATGTCGCCCCCTCGTAGCCGCCCCGCAGGTCGAAGAGCGTCGGGACGACCGAAAGGCCCGCCCGCTCTGCCAGGGACAGAAGCTCTGCGAGATCATCTAGCGCTTGCGGCGCGGTGCGGTCGTCGAGAAAGGTATCACGCTGCAGGAAGACGCGCACGGCGTTGCCACCAAGGCCCGCGATCCGATCGAAATCCTCCGCGATCGTCGCGGCGTCGAAACCCTGCCAGAACTTTGTCCAGGGAGTCTCGGCGGGGTAGTAGTTGATCCCTGCCAGCGGCCCGCTCGCCAGACGCGCATAGGTGACGGCAAGCCCCTCGGACGCAAGGCGTTCGTGGCTGATAAGGACCCAGCCGGTCGCCTCGTTTGCGAGCGTGGTCAGCGTGGTGTCGCGGGTCACCGTGTGGGCCGTCAGCGCGCCCGTTTCATCTATGTGGAACCGCGCGATCAGGGCCTCGGCCTCGATTTGCAGGAGCGAGCCATCGGCGTGAAAGAACACCGGACGCGCTACCTGCTGCAGGACGACCATGCGTGCGCCCGAAACGGTGGCTGCACGGGAGGCCCGCTCAAGCGCGATGCTGCCGAAATGATCCGCAAGACCCATCGCCGTTCCGGTTTCCATGGCGGCGGCATGGGCGGCCCACGCATGGGTTAGCGCAGTGCCGACGATGGCCTCTTCCGCTGGGCCGAAAGGCCGGTCGAGGGGGGCGGGCGCGCTCTGCCATGTCACCGCGGAGGGTCCGGTTGCCAGCCGGGGCAATGCTTCGTCGAAATAGCGGTAGGTCACGTCGCGGGCTGTGGCTTCGGCCAGCGCCGAGGAAACCTGTGCAATGACGCCGGACAGCGCGACCAACATGGCTAGAAGCAGGGCCAGCAAACGCAGGACTTGCCCTGTCGAAATCTTTTTTTCGAGGTTCACTGGGTGGCCTCCATCAGGGTCAGGCGCGACGTCCCGAGGGGTGAGGTCACGACGATGTCGAACGGCAAGTCACGGCTGGGGACGGTTTCCTCGGCGACACCGTCGAGCAGCCAGTTCTCGCTTTGAAAGACGCGTCCGGCGGCGTCGCGCACACGTAGCTGAACCGGGCTGCCGTCATGCAGATGATGGCCCTGCGACGTTGTGAAGGGCCCCAGCGACAGGCGCGTCGCGCCAATCGTGGGCAGCGCGGTGGCCGAGAGATTCAGCGCGGCGCCCGGCGCAAGTCGCGCGATCTCGACGGGCACCGGGGCGCTTTCCGAAAAAGGCAGAAAGAGCCGCGCGGCGGCGGCGCCAGCGATGTCTCGGCTCAGCATTGGCGCCTGCAGCGCGCCGCCGATCCATGTCGCCGGCACGAAGGTGTGGCTGCCATCGGCATGGGACAGGAAGAGCGCACCCGCCACGCCGTCGGGGGGCAGTGCGCCGGACGCGCCGGTCAAGGGGGCAGCCTCCAGTTGAAGGATTTCCTCGGCCGGCAGCGCGGCGGCCGGTGGCGTCAGTTCCGCGGCGAGACCAGACAGTGCGGGGATCACGCGATAGCTGACCCGCGACGATTGTCGAAGGGTCGCGCCGCTGCCGGTTTCGGCGGAGGCGTGGAACCGTCCGGTCACTGAGCCTGCTTGGACCTGGCGCGACGCGATACCGCCGCGCGTCCGCTGCGTCCGGGTTCCATCGGCGGCCGAGAGGCGCACCGCCGTGCCATCCGTCACGAGGTTGCCCGCCGCATCGAAGAGCAGTGCGGCAGCCAGTCCGGTGCCGTCACCCGCAACAAGGCTCTTTTCTCCGAAGACGATCAGAACCGTGTCAGCCGGGCCGGGCTCCATGACGCGCGTCTCTTCGGGAAAGAAGAGGTCGGATTGCAGCCCCGACCAGCCCGCGCGCGCGCCATCGCTGCTTGACGGGTACAGGCCGAAGGCATCGGCGATCATCGTGTCGGCCCGGGCGGGACCGGCAAGAAGCACAAGGATAAGAAGGACAAGACGATTCATTCTCAGAACCCCGGATCGTGGATCATGCTCGACACCGTGAGGCGTAAGGCGGCGTATCCGCCAAGTCCCTCCAGCGGGATCGTGCCAACAAGCGGCAACGGCAGATCGCCCGGCGAGATGTCGGGGGTGGCGGCGTTGAAGGTCATGTTGTCGGTACCGATTTCGGCGACGATCTCGATATCGGCAGCCAGCGGCAGGATGAGGGAAACGGGCGCGCTCTGGCCGGGGTAGATGTTCGTTGCAACGAAAGCCGCCTCGACCCAGACAGGGCGGCCCGCCGCGTCGTAGAGAAGCGCGGTGATCCGCGCGACCGAGGCGGTCTCGGTCCCCGCGTTCACGGCGAGAGCGTCGAGGCGCAGAGCGCCGTCTTCTTGTTCCAGTCGAATGCCGTTGAGCGAGACGCCTCGATAATGACCGTCGGTCGCCACCAGCGCGCGGGCATCAAGCGTTGCGCCCTCGGCCGGGGCCGCGAGTATGGGGGGCAGGAATTGCGTCGGGTCGTAGCTCTGCCCGGGCACGGCGTCCTCAAGCGATAGGACGCTCTCAAACCCGATGCGGAAGCCCGTGGTCTCACCCGGCAGAAGGCGCTGGCCACCGACGAATCCCGCCCCCTGCCGCAGGAGCGACCGGCCGGTCACGTCGCGCAGATCGCCGATTAGCGTGATCGCTGCGGGGTCCATGTCGAGGTTCGTGACCGCACCGACCAGCGTCAAGCGACCGTCCCGCCGGACTAGGCGCGCTCCGCCGACAGCGATCTCCGGCCGGTCGAGGCGGTCGCGCTGCAGGTCGGCCTCTGGGCGCGGCTGCCTGCGGCCAGGTGTCGACCAGCCGATCACGGCCTGGCGGTCGAGGCGCGCCGGCGATTGCACTGGCCTGAGACCAAGTGGCGCGACATGCCAGCGGCCATCGCGCGCAACGGTGCGGATCGTCAGCACTTCCTGCCGGACGTCGAGCGCGGTCAGCCAGTCGAGCGTGACCTGCCAGTCGGCGATGCCTTCGGCTGTGTCCAGCGGTTCGATGGCGATGTCCGTCAACTTGCCGTAGGAGGCGATCAGTCCACCCCTCCAACGCCATGCGAAGAGCTGATCCTCGAAAGCGGGCCGGGTTTCGGGGTCGAGCATCGCATGCGCCTCGGCGAAACGGCGAAAGTCGAGATCGGTGTAGTAAGCGGTGATCACTTCCTCGGGCGAGAGCGGGCGCGTCGCCTCCTCCCAGAGCCGGTGGGCGGTCCATCCGCCTCCGGCCAGAACCACGAGGAACAGCCCGACCACGACAAGGCGGACGCGGGCCGGGTGGCGGAACGCGCGCTGCGGGATCGGCACCGGCCGGTAGGTGGCCGCAGGCATCGCCACGCCACGGCGTAGGACCGCACCGGCAAAGATGAGCGCCGCCAGCCCCAGCATCGTGGGCGGCACAAGCCCCCACATAAGGCTCTGGACCCGGCCGATATCGCGTCGCGGCTGGATGCGCGGCAGCGGCGAGACGTCGGGCCGTTCCCAGACGACGACGCCGTTCTGCAACCGGATCAGCCGCCGCCAGCCTGTGAAATGGAGGAGCGGGTCGTAGAATTCGTCGTTCGAGAAGACATATTTGAGGTGGTAATCCTCGGCATTGGTCAGGAACTGGCGCAGCGAACCAAGGCCCGGAACGCCCATGTACTTCGCGTTCTCCAGCCGCTCCACCGAGAACCGCGTCATGTCGGGAAGGCGGCGGACGGAGTGGTAGTTTCCGTCAACCGACTGCGCCTCCATCTGCGCGGAGAGATAGGCGAATTGGTCACCGAAGCCGAGCGTCAGGTAGCGCCAGCGGTCGTGCTGGTCGGACGTCATGAAATCGACGATGGGCGCGGGGTCGATGAAATCGGGCTGCGTCGGGCGCATCAGCGGCAGGATCGCCGCAAGCACGGCGGTCGCGACGAAGCCAAGGAAGAGCACCCCCACGAGCACGCCCCGCGCGGTGCGCCCGAACGCCTCGGATATCAAGCGCCCGGAGCGGCCGTTTATCAGTCCGTCGAAGACAAGGCCCAGGAATGGAAGGATCAGGATCGTCGCCCAGAAAGTGAAGCGGTCCAGCGTCAGGATGTCGAAGGCCCCGCCGAGAATGGCGCGGCTGATCGGTGTGGTGCCGCCCGTGCCCAGAACGAAGCACAGGAAAAGCGCCCCCCCGAGCGGCCAGAGCCGAGTGGTGACGGTTTTCAGAAGGGCGTAGGGAAGGAAAAGGATCGCCATGCCCCATGGCAGCAGGAAGAAAACGAAGCCAAGGTCGGTACGCTCAAGGAAGTTCTCGCGCGAGCCATGGGGGATCGGCACCTGCGTGATCGGATCGCTCACTGACCAGAGCCAGTAGGGCAAGATCGTAAGCACGATGGCCGCGATCAGGCAGACACCGAGAAAGAGGCCCCGCCCCAGCGGTTTGCCGAAGCGCCCGACAGCGCGGCCCAACCAACCCAGCCACGGCCGAAGACCCGGCCCGCGTGGTCCGGCGATCGGGTGAAGCTCGGCCGTTGCGGTCAGCGCATGCAGCCCGATGGGAAAGACGAACAGAACCGCGCCGAAGATGGTGGTGACGTGATGGCCCGCCGTGGTCGCCGCCCCGAAGATCACCGCGGCGAAGAAATTCACCCAGCCGCCGCCCGCGATCCAGCGATAGACGTAGGGAAGCCCATTTAGGAAGATCGCCAGCGAGAAGGTCGTCGGCAATTGCCCGAAGAGGTGCACCGTCTCCGAGATCGCAGAGGAAAGCATGAGGAAGATCGCGGCATAGCCCGCCGCGCGCGGCGGCACCCAAAGCAGCGAGAACCGGTAGACCCCCACTGTAAGCAGCAGGAGCGCGCCCAGCTGCACCAGCACGAAGGCCGCACGTAGCGGCATCACGTGGCTTAGCGCGCCGATCGCCATGTGTGTGCCCGGCGGGTAGGAGATCGTGAGAAAGCCGGTATACCAGCGCGGATCCCACACGTCGAACCAGCTGCGCGCGTAGCTGTCGCCAAAGAACATGTGGATGAAGGCGTCGTAGGTGTTGCCGTGCGTGAACGGCAGAAGTCCCCCGTGAAACAGGACGCATCCCGCCAGCGCCACGACAAGCAGGCCAACGCCGTCGCGCGGATCCTGCGCGGCGGCCTCCGGGCGCTGGGTTGTCTGGACAGTGGACATGACGAGGCTCCGACCCGCGCGGCGGAACCGGCGGGCTTGGGGAAAGCGTTCAAAAAATAGTTTTCAGATCAACCCGTTATCTCGGGCTATCATCGCGGCGTGGGTGCGGTTTCGGGCGTTCAGTTTGCGGCTCAGCGTCTTGACGTGAAGCTTTACCGTGACCTCCTGAAGGGCGAGCTTGATGGCGATTTCCTTGTTCGAAAGGCCCTCGGACAGCCCGCGCAGCACGTCACGCTCACGCGGTTTGAGATCGAAGCCATCGGTTGCCGCGCCCTGCTGCATGAGCGCGTAGGGCATGTAGATCTCGCCCGCCGCCATGAAGCGGATGGCGGCGGATATCGACTTCGCCGACATGGTTTTGGGCAGGAAGCCGCGCGCCCCGGCCTCGATTGCGGCCTGCACTTTGTCGGGTTGCGCCACGCCGGAGATGATCGCAACCGGAGTGTCGCCTGCCACCGCGAACATGCGACGCAGCCCATCGAGACCGCCCATGCCGGGCATGTTCAAGTCCAGCAGAACAAGGTCGAACGGTCCCCAGCTGCGGTAGGCCGTGACCGCTTCGTCGAGAGAGCCCGTGCCATACACGGCTTCGAAACCCTCGGATGCGAGAAACGCGGCAATCGTCTCACGCACGAGATCGTGGTCATCTGCGAGAAGGATTTTCATGCCGCCGCTCTCTGTTCTTCCAACTGGGCCGAACTCTCCGCCAGTTGCTATGTATGTCGGGCGCATCATCATCTCGAACTTCCCCGTTGGTGGTCGAGGAGACCTATGCATGTGCGCACCCGGACTTGGCGATGCCTGCTTGGGCATAGCTTCGCAAGCAATCGGATCATGGTCATTATACGAAAGGATAGTCCACTACCCTCCTGCGTCCGCGACAGTCCGAAAGGTTTGTGGCAGCTATGGGGCCGCACCACCAAAAAGCGCTGATCCGTCGAAATCACGCAGGAAGACCAGTACAATGGCTTATTCATTCCACAGACATGCCAGCGCCGCCTCCGTCGCCGTTTTCACAGCACTGGCCCCCCTGACCGCTTTGGCCGACATGCTGCCTGCGGCGACGGGCGAGGTGCTTCTGACCGTGCGCGGCGCGATCGCAAGCACCAATGACGGCGACGCCGCCGTCTTCGACCGTGAGATGCTGGAAGCCCTGGGCGCCGAAAGCTTCGAGACGACGACGATCTGGACCGAGGGCGTGCAGTCCTTCACCGGCGTGCCCCTGAATACCGTCCTTGACGCACTTGGCGCCGAGGGAGAAACCCTGCGCGCCATCGCGCTGAACGACTATGCCGTGGAAATCCCCGTTTCGGACGCCGAAGAAGGCGGCCCCATCGTGGCCTACCTTCAGAACGGCGCGCCGATGTCGGTGCGCGAGAAGGGTCCGCTGTGGGTTGTCTACCCATATGACGCAAACACCGCCTACCAGACCGAGCAGATCTACTCGCGAAGCATCTGGCAACTCGTATCCATCGAGGTCTTGCCCTGAGACGACCGTTCCGATCCATCGCCTCGGACAGCGTGCCGAAGGTAGGCTGGTCCCGTCGAAGCCTCGCCGTCTTCGGTCTCGGACTTGCTCTGTCGATCATTCTGACAGGGGTTCTTTGGTTTGACGTGCTGCGGCGCGTCGACGAACTGACGGTGACGCGGTCGGACAATACGCAATGGACGATCAGCCAGCTTGAGGTCGACACCCTGCGCCTTGCGCTGGCCATCGACGCTGCCGGTACCGGCGAGGCGGAGGCGATGCGGGCGCTACGACAACGCTTCGACATCTTCTACAGCCGGTTCCAGACCCTTGGACGGGCAAGCGTCTACCGCCTGCTCTTCGACGATGCCGCCTATGTAAGAGCCTATTTCGAGATAGACGCGTTCCTTGATCGCCAGGTTCCGATTATCGACGGATCCGACGAGGACCTGCGCGCCGCGCTCTCCGACATGGCCGCCGAGACGAGTGCGGCGCATTCGGCGGTTCGGGAAATGGCCCTCAGGGGGCTCCACGTCTTCGCCGAGCAGTCCGACCGTCAAAGGGCCGAGGTGGTCGAACTGATCCTGCGCACTGGCCTCATCACGGTGTTCCTGCTGGCAATTCTCGCGGTTGTCCTGCTCATGATGCTTCAGGCCGGACGGCGGGCGGATGTGGCAGCGAAGCTTTCGGCAGAGGCGAACCGCAATCTTGCGATGATCGTGAACACTTCGCTCGACGCCATCGTCGTGGCCGACGAAAATGGTCTCGTGCGTACCTTCAACCCTGCCGCCCAAACGGCTTTCGGCTGGAGCCGGGACGAAGCCATCGGCCGATCGATGACCGAACTTATGATCCCCGAGCATCACCACGCCGCGCATGAGGCCGGAATGAAGCGCTTCGTCGAAACCGGGGAGGCGCACGTGATCGGTGCGGGGCGCGTCCAGCTCGACGCACGCCACAAAAACGGCCGGATCTTCCCCGTGGAACTGTCGCTCAGCACCGAACGGGACGAGACAGGGCGAATCTTCGTGGCTTTCCTTCGCGACATCACTCACCGCCGAGAGGCGGAGGACGCGCTGTTGTCCGCTCGGGACGACGCGCTGGCCGCCGCGCGCAAGAAGGCCGAGTTTCTCGCGGTGATGAGCCATGAGATCCGGACACCGCTGAACGGAATGCTCGGTGCGGTCGAACTCATGGCAGATGGCGCGCTCGATGCGCAGCAAAGACGCTGGCTCGATACGCTCCGCGAGTCCGGCGAGTTGCTGCTGCGCCATGTAAACGATGTGCTCGACCTATCTCGGCTAGAGTCCGGTGAGGCCGGTCTGACCTTTCAGAAGACTGACCTCCGCGCGGTCTGCGACACCGTTTTGGAAAGCCAACTCAGTGCCGCAAGCGCCGCTGGCAATCGCGTGACCTGTGACATCGACCCTGATGTTCCCGATATCGTGCTGATTGACTGGCGCCGGCTCTTGCAGGTCCTGCTGAACCTTGTCGGAAACGCCAACAAGTTCACACGTAACGGCGCGGTGAACCTGTCGATCCGCAGCAATCCGAGCATCGACGGCTGGGTAAGCCTCGAGATCCATGTAATCGACACAGGCATAGGGATTCCGTCCGCGGATCGGGATCGGATCTTTGAGGAGTTCGTGATGCTCGACAGTTCATATGAACGGGGCGCCACGGGAACAGGTCTCGGGCTGGCGATCTCGCGCCGTCTTGTCCGGGCTATGGGCGGCGAAATCGACGTTCTGGATGCCCCCGGCGGCGGGGCCGATTTTCGTGTCCTTCTCGATGTCGATGTTCCGCCTGACGCGGCAGGCGCCCCCGCCCGGAAAATCGACGGCCCCACGGCCGCCAAAGGCCCGAGCCTCGATGTTCTGCTTGTTGAGGACAATGCCATCAACAGGGATATCCTGGGGGAGATGCTGCGCGCGGACGGGCATGCCGTGACCATGGCCTTCGACGGCCTCGACGGCGTGGAGCAGGCGGGCGCGCGGCGTTTCGACCTTGTTCTGATGGATATCTCGATGCCCGGCCTAGACGGCGTCGAGGCCGCCACCATGATCATCGCGGGAGAGGGCCCGAATGCGCTGACGCCCATCGTTGCGGTTACCGCCCATGCGATGCCTGAGGAGGTCGACAGGTTTCGCCGCGCGGGGATGTTGCGTACGCTGACCAAGCCGATCGACCGTGCGGCTCTGCGCCAGTTGCTGGCAGAGATCGCGGAGCCGGACACGCCGCTTGCGTCAACGGCGCCGACCGGTGCGGGCCACGAAGCGCCGATCTTGATGGACGACGAACGATTGGCCGAACTGTCGGAGATCATGGACGATCGGCGTTTCCTTGATCTGATCGAGAGGTTCATCGCGCAGGGCGACGCCGTTGCGGAAGCGGCCGACGGAGAGGTGCTAACGTCCGACCCCGCGGCGTTCATTGCGGTACTGCATGCGCTGTCCGGTGTTTCGGGAATGCTCGGCGCGAAGGCACTTTGGGAGGTCCTGGTCGCTGCGGAAACCAGGTTCCAGCGGGACGGCAAGCCGGTCTCAACGGCGGATCGAAAGGAACTCACGCGGATTTGGGCGGACACGCGAGCGGCATACGCCGAATTGTGTGATTGACTGTGGGCAAGCTCGTAGGAGTAGAGCCGAGTTCTCTCCGACTGCCCCTAGATCACTTCGGGGAAGTGGCTGGATATGTGGACTCGATCAAGGACGCGGCTCAGGCAAGAGGAATACAAATCGCACTTCTGCGTTGGACGTCGCTGAGCCATTTTCCTCGAGTCCGCTCGGTTCGTTCTCTCCACTTCGCCGAAGTCCGCTTTGGGCTCCTTGGGGACATCTGAGCGTTTCTGTCAGATGACAGCTCTGGACTGCCGAGCGGCCTTTGCGAAAGTCGGTCCCATCCCTTTCCGCGTGGTGATCTAGGGTAACAGCAGGATCATCCATGCCGTCCATGGCAGCTGGCGCTTCAGGATCGTCGGGATTCTCGGGATTGTTTCTGCCGCCCAAGAACTCGCAGCAAAAATTTCTTTGGGATCATAATTTTTTCCTTCAACGCGTAGGAGCACCGGTTTCAATCCCGACAATCCCGGAGATGGCCGGGCGGCCGACACGGGCTTGGGGCAAGTGGGGACACCTCTTTGGACTGATCTGTGGTTCTGGATTTCACAGCTCTTTCAGAGTACTGTTATAGAGTAACAGTTGAATTCGAGACTGCACACATTTTGAAATGATCAGATACAAGTTCGAAGATCGCCTCCCGCGGCTGGAAATCGGAACCATCGCAGATGCAGATCTGGAAGGGTCCGCGACCACGCTCCACCTGAAGACCGGTGATGGCGAAGAAAGCCTGCCAGTCATCGTGAGGAGGAACAGCTCCAAGATCACCCTTACCTGCCATGCCGGCTGGGGTGATGTGCGCCAGACCATCTACCTGACCCAGACGCCGTGTCACTTCGGCGGTAGCCGGGCTTGGTTCCTGTGCCCGCTCTGCGACCGCCGCTGCGGCATCCTCTATCTCACCAAGCAGTTCGGCTGCCGGCGCTGCTCCAAGCTGCGCTACGCCAGCCAGTACGAGAGCCCACGGGAGCGCATGCGGCGACGTCTCATCAAGATCCGGAAGCTGATCGGACCTGATCTTGTCATTGGCCACCCTCTGAACCCGCCGCCGAAAGGTATGTCCGTGAAGCGCTGGCACGAGCTGGCCGACGAATATGCCGCGTTGCGCAAGCTATACTTCCGCGAGGGCGAGAAGCCATGTGCATGGAGAGAGGACGCACCGACGGCCAGAGACTGGAAGCAGAAGGTGAGAACCGCAATGGAGCAGGCTGACGAGGCGCGCCGCCCAAGGCGACGCAAACCGCCTTCGCGCACGCCGCGACGTCCGCCTGCCTCCCCTGCGCCCGGAGCGGCCCCTCAAGCGCGGTAGACGGTGTTCCGACTGACTTGGAACGTCCGCGCAATCTCACCAACGGGTCGACGCTCAACATCCCGTAGCTTGCGCACCTGCTCCTTCGCCTCGGGCGACAACGCTGGTGGCCGACCACCGATGCGGCCTCTCTTCCTCGCGGCGGCCAGCCCTTCTATCGTGCGCTCCGCGATGCGCTCCCGCTCGAACTCGGCAATGCTACCGAACACGTGGAAGATGAGGCGTCCCGCCGATGTCGTGGTGTCGATGTCCTCGGCCAGTGATCGGAACCCAGCCCCCCGTTCGCGGATCTGCTCCACGATGTCGATGAGATCGCGCAGTGAGCGCGCCAGGCGGTCGTACTTGGTCACTACGACGACATCACCATCCCGCAGCTGGTCGAAGAGCTTCTGAAGCTCAGGCCGCGTCCGTAACTTCCCTGTCACCTTCTCTTCGAAGATGCGCTCAGCCCCTGCTTCGCGCAGGGCGTCGAGCTGGCCATCTAGTGACTGCTCTGAGGTGGAAACACGTGCGTAACCGATAATCATAAGCCAGCTGTCCCAAAAACGTCCCAATACTCAAGCAGTTTTGTGGCAGGTTTTTGGGACAGCTATCACGCTGAAAGTGCTAGAGACCTGCACGCAGCACCTAAAACGACCGTTTTTGGAACGATGGCTTTCCAAGTTCCGCTTACAATACGAAGGTAGAATAATCCGCCCAGCACGGTCCGGAGAGAACCGCGAAGAAGACGTTGAGGCAAACCGCAGCGAACTACTGCTTCGAGCCCTTTGAAGTCGTTGTTCGATGGCGCGATCGGTGCGATGTTCACCGGACCATTCTGCCGTTGAGGACCAAGTCTGTGGAACAAGAAGTGCATAAGCTGTTCGAACGATACGAGGAATTCTTCAAGCGTTCTCTGGCTGACGACTTCGACAAGGAAGAGGTCTCAGAACTCTACGCTTCTGAATTTATCGCGGCTACTCCTGCCGGTGTTATGGCAGGGAAAAATGACGAAACACTCATTCAGGCGATGGTTCAAGGTTATCAGAACTATAGAGAAATCGGCACTCGGCAGATGCGAAAACGCGATATTCGGCTGTCTCCAATAGACGATCTTCATTGCGTGGCCCACGTCTCCTGGACCGCAACCTATTCACGAGACGATTTGCCCGAGACAGACATCGACTTCGATGTCCACTATCTCGTTCAAGTCTTGAACGGCACCGCGAAAGTCTTTGGCTGGGTGTCTGGCGATGAACAGGAACTGCTGAAGCAGCACGGGATTATCTGAGGTCCGCAATGTCCGCGATGCGGTCGTTAGGTGCTCTCATTGCCAATGGCGGCTAACCGCCAGATAGGAGCCGTTCGCCGCGGACGACGCCAAGGTCTGGGTTGCGGACAAAACGGACCTTCCACCAGATCCACTGAACCGACGCGAACGGCCCATAGCTGCCTTTCATCGATCGCTTGAGAAGCTGCGACCGCATCCCGCTTGCCGAGGGACGCTTCGCGGCGCTTGAGGCGGAGTTCCACGTCAAGCGCGTCGAGGGCGAGACCGAGCCGTTGTGATGCCGGTGGCAGGGGCGCCTGAGCCTGTGTCGTCGCGGCCGGGC
>NZ_JAOPHT010000030.1 GCF_025515305.1 Roseicyclus sediminis | reverse complement strand
CCGGCGGGGGGCTTTCGGCCCCCGCCGGCGCTTTCCCAGGCGCTGGCCAAGGCCGGCGCAACCGCAACATTTCGCCCTTTCCCTCCGGTCCGCCCCATGAGATAGGGACATGCCAACGCTGAAACCCATGAGGAGACTCCGATGGAGATTCGCGAGGCGCTTACCTTCGATGACGTTCTGCTGGTGCCCGATGCGAGCGCTGTGCTTCCCTCCGACGTGGATACCCGCACGCGGGTGACGAAGGCCATCACGCTCAACATCCCGCTCCTCAGCTCCGCCATGGACACCGTGACCGAGGCGCGGATGGCGATTGCCATGGCTCAGGCCGGCGGCATGGGCGTGATCCATCGCAATCTCGACATCGAGGCGCAGGCCCGAGAGGTGCGTCGCGTGAAGCGGTTCGAAAGCGGGATCGTCTACAACCCCGTGACGCTCACCGCCGACCAGACGCTCGCCGATGCCAAGGCGCTGACCGAGCGCTACGGCTTCACCGGGTTTCCCGTGATCGACGAGAACCGCCGCGTTCTCGGCATCGTCACCAACCGCGACATGCGGTTCGCCGAGGCCGACAACACGCCCGTCCGGGTGATGATGAGTTCCCAGAACCTCGCCATCCTGCGCGAGCCCGCCGACCGGGGCGAGGCGATCAGCCTGATGAAGGCGCGGCGGATCGAGAAGCTCCTGGTGACCGACGCCGACGGCAAGCTGACCGGCCTCTTGACGCTCAAGGATACGGAGCGGGCGGTCCTCAATCCCGCAGCGTGCAAGGACGAACTCGGCCGCCTGCGCGTGGCTGCCGCGACGACGGTGGGCGACGCGGGCTACGAGCGGTCCGAGGCGCTGGTCGATGCGGGCTGCGACCTCATCGTGATCGACACCGCGCACGGGCATTCGGCCTCGGTCGCGCAGGCGGTGCGGCGGGTCAAGAGCCTGTCGAATTCCGTCCAGGTCGTGGCCGGCAACGTCGCCACCGCCGAGGCCACGCGCGCGCTGATCGATGCGGGCGCGGACGCGGTGAAGGTCGGGATCGGGCCGGGCTCGATCTGCACGACCCGCGTCGTCGCAGGCGTCGGCGTGCCGCAGCTGACGGCGATCATGGATTGCGCGCGTGCCGCCGAGGACAGCGGAACGCCTGTCATCGCCGATGGCGGGATCAAGTATTCCGGCGACTTCGCCAAGGCGATCGCGGCCGGCGCCCATTGCGCCATGGTCGGCTCGATGATCGCGGGCACCGACGAAAGCCCGGGCGAGGTGATTCTTTACCAGGGCCGGAGCTTCAAGACCTACCGCGGCATGGGCAGCCTCGGCGCCATGGCGCGGGGCTCGGCCGACCGCTACTTCCAGAAGGACGCGGCCTCGGACAAGCTCGTCCCAGAGGGGATCGAGGGGCAGGTGCCCTACAAGGGCCCCGCCGGCACCGTGATCCACCAGATGATCGGCGGGCTCCGGGCCGCGATGGGCTACACGGGCTGCGCCACCATCGACGACATGCGCGGCAAGTGCCGCTTCGTCCGGATCACCGGTGCGGGGCTGAAGGAATCCCATGTGCACGACGTGCAGATCACGCGCGAAAGCCCGAATTATCACTCAAGCTGAGCATGTTGCGGGGTGTTCTTGAGGTGATGGCTTGACCCCCGGCGCCCGCCTGTCCGCCGCCATCGGCGTGCTCGACGACTGGCGGGAAGGCCTCGCGGTGGAGCAGGCGCTCACGCGCTGGGCAAGAGGCGCCCGCTATGCCGGCTCGGGGGACCGCGCGGCGGTGCGCGACCTCGTCTATGCCGTGCTCCGGCGTCGGGCGAGCGCCTCGCGGCTCGGCGGTGGCGAGGAGGCGCGCGCCCTTGTTCTCGGCCTGTTGCGGCTCGAGGGGACTGATCCCGACACGCTCTTCACGGGCGAGGGGCATGCGCCGGCGCCCTTGTCCGAGGCGGAGCGGGCATCGGCGGTCGCCGGGCCGTCCGACCCCGTCGTCGACGTGCCCGGCTGGCTTCGCGAGCCCATCGGCGCACGCGCCGCGGACGCCGGGGGGCGGGCCGCGCTGTTCGAGGCGATGACGGCGCGGGCGCCCGTCTGGCTGCGCGTCGCGTTGCGTCGTGGCGGGCGCGACGATGCGCAGGCCAGCCTGGCCGCGGAGGGGATCGAGACGCGGGCCGATGCGCGCTGCGCCACGGCGCTGGAAGTGACCGCGGGCGCGCGGCGCGTCCGCGCCTCGGCTGCCTATCGCGACGGGTTGGTCGAGCTGCAGGACCTCTCGGCGCAGCGCGCCGTCGCCGGCGTGCCCTGGCCCCGGACGGGACGCATCCTCGACCTTTGCGCGGGCGGGGGCGGAAAGTCCCTCGCCATCGCGGACGGAAGTGACGCGCGCGTCTTCGCCCATGACGCCAATCCCGCGCGCATGGCCGACCTGCCGGTGCGTGCCGCCCGTGCGGGCGTCCGGATCGACCGGATCGGGCCGGACGAGGTGGCGTGCGCGGCACCTTTCGAGGCGGTCCTGTGCGACGTGCCCTGCAGCGGGTCCGGCACCTGGCGCCGCGATCCCGAGGCGAAGTGGCGCCTCACGCCCGACAGGCTTCAGACGCTCCTCGCGGCGCAGGCCGGGATCCTCGATGCCGCCGCCCCGCGCATCGCCGAGGACGGGCGGCTTGTCTACATGACCTGCTCGCTCCTGCCCCAGGAGAACGAGGAACAGGTGTCGGCGTTTCTGGACCGGCATCCGGACTGGACGCTGGACATGACGCGGCTGGACACGCCCCTGACCGCCTCGGACGGGTTCTTCACCGCCGTTTTCGTCCGCTCCGGAAAGCCCTGAGCCGCATTTCTTGTTCCCTCAGGGGATTTTTCCGGCATTTTAAGCGTCGTTTAAGGATTTCGCGGCAGAATGTCCTGGATCACGCGGGCGGCCGGCTCTCCGGACCGCCCCCGCAGCGACGGGAGCATTGGTTTGTCATGAGCGGCCATGCGGAAATGCTACGTGGCGCCGCGGCGCTGTTCGCCGGCCGCAGTCTGCAGCCTGCGCTCCTTTGCGCATTGGGGCTCGCGGCCGGGTTCGCCTCGTGGCTTGCGGCCGGGGCGACGCTGTCCTTTCTTCTGGCGGCCGTCTCGGGCGGTTGCCTCGGGGCCGCCGTTCTGCTCGTCGGGCGGGGCATGGTGGGCGAACGGCTCCGCCTGAGGGAGTTGCACCGCGCGATCGCGCTTCTGCGGCACGATCCGGCGCCCTGTTTCGTGACCGACGCGTCGGGCGCGATCCGGGACCAGAATGCCGCCGCCGAACGGCGGTTCGGCGAAAGACGAACCCAGCCGATGGCGCGCGCCGTGGGGGCCGTCCTGCCCAACGCGGCCGCGGTCGTCTTCCGCCACGAGACCGCGATGACCCGGCGCGAGGCGGCGCACGAGACGGTCGTGACCCCGCGCGGGGCGGTCCGCCTCGTCGCGCAACGCCTGCGCGGCGGCATCCTGTGGCGGCTCGAGGACCTGGCGGAGGCGCATCGCGCCGGCGGCGGCATCGGCCTGCCGATGATGGTGGTTGGGCACACGGACACGATCCTGTCCATGAACGACGCCATGGGCGAGCTGCTGGGCGGCCGCGCCGGCAGCTTGCAGGACATCTTTCCGCAGATGCCCCTCGTTCCCGGGCGCCGCACGCGCCTCATGGCGGCCGAGGCGCCGATCGAGGTCGTGCCGATCATCGTCGCCGCGCGCGACGGGCGGCGCGAGGTCTACGTCGTTCCGGGCTTGGCCGAACCGCCGGCGGCATCCGTTGCCGCGCGCGCCTTCGAGGCGCTGCCGGTGGCCCTCCTCCATATCGGGGCGGACGGGCAGGTCCTGGCCTCGAACCGCCAGGCGCAGGTGCTGCTCGGCATCGGCCCGGACGAACTCGGCCCGCTTTCCAACCTGGTGGAAGGTCTCGGCCGGCCTGTCCGCGACTGGGTCGCCGACAGCCTCGCCGAGCGCATTCCGCCCCGGTCGGAAGTCGTGCGCGCCAGGCGGCGGGCCGACGAATGCTTTCTGCAGATCGCGCTGAGCCGGATTTCCGATGCCACGGGCCCCTCGCTTCTCGCCGTGCTGCATGACGCGACCGAGCTCAAGACGCTGGAACAGCAATTCGTCCAGAGCCAGAAGATGCAGGCGATAGGTGAGCTTGCGGGCGGCGTCGCGCACGATTTCAACAACCTGCTGACGGCGATCACGGGCCATTGCGATCTGCTTCTGCTGCGCCACGACCAGGGCGACGAGGATTACGGCGACCTCGTCCAGATCAACCAGAACGCCAACCGCGCGGCCGCGCTCGTCGGCCAGCTCCTGGCCTTCTCGAGGAAGCAGACGCTGGAGCCCGACATCGTCGATCTGCGCGATACGATGGGGGATCTGACGCACCTGCTGAATCGACTGGTGGGCGAGAAGGTGACCCTGACGCTCGGCCATGATCCCGCGCTTCTGCCGGTGCGCGTCGACCGTAGGCAGCTCGACCAGGTGATCATGAACCTCGTCGTGAACGCCCGCGACGCCATGCCGGACGGGGGCGAGATCCGGGTCGAGACGCGCATGGTCTGCCTCACAGAACCCCTGCAGCGCGACAGTGCGGTCGTGCCGCCGGGGCGCTACGTCACGATCCGGGTGCGCGACCGCGGCCTCGGCATTCCCCCCGACAAGCTCGGACGCATCTTCGAGCCCTTCTTCACCACCAAGGAGGTGGGGAAGGGCACCGGCCTCGGCCTGTCCATGGCCTACGGGATCGTCAAGCAGACCGGCGGCTATATCTTCGTGGACAGCGTCGTCGGCGCGGGGACGACCTTCACGATCTACATTCCCGCCCATGACCTGCCCGACGCCGGCGCACCGGTGCCGCTCAAGGCCCTGCCGGCCGCGGCCCCCGACGCGGCGGCGCTCGTGCGGGACGTGACCGGGGGCGGTCCCGAGGCGGCAACCGGCGGCGCGCCCGGGCCGGACACGACGAAAACCGAGGGGCTCGGCACCGTTTTGCTGGTGGAGGACGAGGCGCCGGTGCGTGCCTTCGCGTCCCGCGCGCTCAGGCTTCGCGGCTACACCGTCTACGAGGCGGACAATGCCGAGGCCGCGCTCGAGACGCTGCGCAAGCGCGGCGCGGAGATCGATCTCTTCGTGACCGACGTGGTGATGCCCGGCATGGACGGACCGAGTTGGGTGCGGGAGGCGCTGCGTGACCGGCCCGGCGTCAAGGTGGTCTTCGTGTCCGGCTATTCCGAGGAGGATATCGCGGAGCTGTCCGCCGACATTCCGAACTCCGTCTTCCTGCCCAAGCCCTTCACGCTCTACGACCTGACGGCGACCGTCGCGCGCCAGCTTCACTGACCGGGTGCCTCAGGCGCGCCCGACCCGACCCTCGCAGAGCGCGTCCCAAAGCGCGAAATCCTCCGTCGCCCCGGCCCGCAGCCGCGCCTCGGTCTTCGGGTCGAGCGCGGTGTCGATGCCCGTGGGCGACACGTTGTGCCGATCGAGCGCGACCTCGACCGAAAGCCGGTCCTCCAGGAACGACACCGCCTCCCCGAGCGCGTCGTGGCGGAAGAGCCGGTCGATGCCGGTCCCGCCCGTCTCCGCCTCGAGGAACCGCGCCTGGCGGCCGACCCGCGCGTATTCCGGCGGATCGTCCCGCAGCCAGGCCTCGACGAAGTCGCCGAAACTGACCCCCTCGGTCGATTGCGGCTGACCGGAGAGGGCGCCGCGCCGGCGGAACCTGTACCAGCTCGACAGCCAGTCCACCGGCTCGCGCATCACGGCCATCAGTTCCATCGGCCGCGCTCCGTTCTGTTCGAAGAGCCGCGCCAGATGCGTCCGGTAGCGCCGCACGTTCATGTGCTTGAGCCCCGGCGGGTTCAGGATCGCCGCATCGGCATGGGGCAGGAACGCCGCCTCCAGCGCCGTGGTCCCGGTCTTCGGCACCGCCAGCAAGACCAGCCGCGCCTTCCAGAATACCAGCATGCCCCGTCCGCCTCCGCTGCCACGCTCATCGCAACCCTTTCTTAACCTCTGGAGCGCAGATTGGGGATCGACAAGATTCTACTTGAAGTGTTCGCGTTTTGTTTGCTACGGAAGATGAGAACAAGAGGCGAACACGAGCACCGCATTGCCGCCCCGGCGGCTGCATGACATAAGGGGTCAAACTCCATGGCAACGGCGAACCTTCTCGACATGACCGACCGCAAATCTGCCGACAAGCAGAAGGCGCTGGACAGCGCGCTGGCCCAGATCGAACGGCAGTTCGGCAAGGGCTCGATCATGAAGCTTGGCGGCGACAATGCCATGCGGGACATCGAGGCGACCTCGACCGGCTCGCTCGGCCTCGACATCGCGCTCGGGATCGGCGGCCTGCCCAAGGGGCGCATCATCGAGATCTACGGACCGGAGAGCTCGGGCAAGACGACGCTCACGCTGCACGTCGTCGCCGAGGAACAGAAGAAGGGCGGGGTCTGCGCCTTCGTCGATGCCGAGCACGCGCTCGACCCGCAATACGCCAAGAAACTCGGCGTCGATCTCGAGGAGTTGCTTATCTCGCAGCCCGACACCGGCGAACAGGCGCTTGAGATCACGGACACCCTGGTGCGCTCGGGCGCGGTCAGCCTCGTGGTGGTCGATTCGGTCGCCGCGCTGACCCCGAAATCCGAGCTCGAGGGCGACATGGGCGACAGCTCGGTGGGCGTCCATGCCCGCCTGATGAGCCAGGCGATGCGCAAGCTCACCGGCTCGATCAGCCGCTCGAACTGCATGGTCATCTTCATCAACCAGATCCGGATGAAGATCGGCGTCATGTTCGGTAGCCCCGAGACGACCACGGGCGGCAACGCGCTGAAGTTCTACTCCTCCGTTCGCCTCGACATCCGCCGCATCGGCGCGATCAAGGACCGCGACGAGGTCGTGGGCAACGCGACCCGCGTCAAAGTCGTGAAGAACAAGGTCGCGCCGCCGTTCAAGCAGGTCGAGTTCGACATCATGTATGGCGAAGGCATCTCCAAGACGGGCGAGCTTCTCGACCTGGGCGTGAAGGCCGGCGTGGTGGAGAAGTCCGGCGCCTGGTTCTCCTACGGGGATGAACGGATCGGCCAGGGACGCGAGAACGCCAAGCAGTTCCTCAAGGACAACCCCGACATCGCCATGGCGATCGAGGACAAGATCCGCGCGGCACACGGCCTCGAATTCGAAATGGGCGCTTCCGACGAAGACGACGCGGAGATGGTCGAGGATTGATCGCGCCCCGGCGCTCGGGTCGCGCCGCGCGCGGCCATCCGATGCCCTCACCGGGCCGGTGGCACGAACAGCGAAAGGGTGGCCTTCGGGCCGCCTTTTCTCGTTCCGGCGGAGGCTGGCTTATGGACACGGGTCCCGGGCAGGGATACATCGCCTCCCTGACCCATTTCCGACGCCGAGACGCCCGATCCCATGGCCAGCCTTAACGAGATCCGCTCCACCTTCCTCGACTATTTCCGCCGTAACGGGCACGAGATCGTCGACAGCTCGCCGCTCGTCCCGCGCAACGACCCGACGCTGATGTTCACGAACTCGGGCATGGTCCAGTTCAAGAACCTCTTCACCGGCGTCGAGCATCGCGACTACGTGCGCGCGGCGACCTCGCAGAAATGCGTGCGCGCGGGCGGCAAGCACAACGACCTCGACAACGTGGGCTACACCGCGCGACATCACACCTTCTTCGAGATGCTCGGCAATTTCTCCTTCGGGGACTACTTCAAGGAGAACGCGATCCCCTTCGCGTGGGAATTGCTGACCAGGGATTTCGGCATCGACAAGTCGAAGCTGCTGGTCACCGTCTATCACACCGATGACGAGGCGGCGGCGATCTGGAAGAAGGTCGCGGGCCTTCCCGACGAGCGGATCATCCGCATCCCGACGAACGACAACTTTTGGATGATGGGCCCCACCGGCCCCTGCGGCCCCTGCACCGAGATCTTCTATGACCACGGCCCCTCGATCTGGGGCGGTCCGCCCGGCTCCCCCGAGGAGGACGGCGACCGGTTCATCGAGATCTGGAACCTCGTCTTCATGCAGTTCGAGCAGTTCGAGGACGGCTCGCGTCGGGATCTCGCGGCGCAGTCGATCGACACGGGCATGGGCCTCGAGCGCATCGGCGCGCTCCTGCAGGGCAAGCACGACAACTACGACACCGACCTGATGCGCAGCCTGATCGAGGCCTCGGCGCATGCGTCGTCCGTCGATCCCGACGGGCCGAAGAACGTGCATCACCGGGTCATCGCGGATCACCTGCGCTCGGTGTCCTTCCTGATCGCCGATGGTGTGATGCCGTCGAACGAGGGGCGGGGCTACGTGCTGCGCCGGATCATGCGCCGCGCGATGCGTCATGCGCATCTTCTCGGCACGCAGGATCCGATGATGTACCGTCTCGTGCCCGCGCTCGTGGCCCAGATGGGGCAGGCCTACCCCGAGCTCGGCCGCGCGCAGGCGCTCATCACCGAGACGCTGAAGCTGGAGGAGGAGCGGTTCCGCACCACGCTCGACCGAGGCCTCCGGCTGCTGGACGACGAGGTGGCGAAACTGCCCGAGGGCGCGGCCCTTCCCGGCGATGCGGCGTTCAAGCTCTATGACACCTACGGCTTCCCCCTCGACCTCACCCAAGATGCGCTGCGCGAGCAGGGGCGCGGGGTCGATACCGAGGGGTTCGACGCGGCCATGGCCGAGCAGAAGGCCAAGGCGCGCGCCGCCTGGTCGGGTTCGGGCGAACAGGCCGATGCGGCGATCTGGTACGACCTAGCGGAACAGCACGGGCCGACCGAGTTCCTCGGCTACGACACCGAGACCGCGGAGGGCGTCGTCCTCGCGCTGGTCAAGGGTGGCGAGAAGGCCAATGGGGCGAGCAAGGGCGACAGCCTGACCATCGTCGTGAACCAGACGCCGTTCTATGCCGAATCCGGCGGCCAGGTGGGCGATACCGGCACCCTCCGGACCGAGACGGGGATGGCGCGGATCACCGATGCCAAGAAGGTGGCGGGCGTCTTCCTGCACATCGCCGAGATCACCGAGGGCGAGATCGCGCCGGGCCAGCCCGCCGTGCTTGAGGTGGACCATGCCCGCCGCGGCACGATCCGCGCGAACCATTCGGCGACGCACCTTCTGCACGAGGCGCTGCGCCGCGCGCTCGGCGATCACGTCGCGCAGCGCGGCTCGCTGAACGCGCCCGACCGGCTGCGCTTCGACTTCAGCCACGGCAAGGCGCTTTCGCCCGAGGAGATCGACCGGGTGGAGCGCGAGGTGAACGACTTCATACGTCAGAACACGCCCGTCGAGACGCGGATCATGACACCCGACGACGCCCGCGGGATCGGCGCGCAGGCGCTCTTCGGCGAGAAATACGGCGACGAGGTGCGGGTCGTGTCGATGGGCGATCTTCCCGGGACGGGCAAGGGCCGCAACGGGTCGACCTATTCGATCGAGCTTTGCGGCGGCACTCATGTGCGTCAGACGGGCGATATCGGCGTCTTTGTCGCCCTC
This sequence comes from Roseicyclus sediminis, assembly GCF_025515305.1. Taxonomy (GTDB): domain Bacteria; phylum Pseudomonadota; class Alphaproteobacteria; order Rhodobacterales; family Rhodobacteraceae; genus Roseibacterium; species Roseibacterium sediminis. The sequence goes on along the minus strand of NZ_JAOPHT010000030.1, from coordinate 8,349 downwards.
GGGGACAGTGCGTCCTCGGCCGGCGTCCGCCGGATCGAGGCGCTGACGGGGCAGGCGGCCTTCGACTATCTCAGCCAGCAGGATCACCGCATGGCGGAACTGGCGCAGGAGTTGAACGCGCAGGCCGGCGAGGTGCTGGAGCGGGTCCGCGCCCTCAAGGACGAACGCAAGAAGCTCGAGAACGAGGTCGCGCAACTGCGTCAGCAACTGGCGCTGTCGGGCGGTGGCAAGCAGGCCGCGCCCGAAGTGGCCGAGGTGAACGGCGTGCCCTTCCTCGCCCAGACGCTGGAAGGCGTGAGCGGCAAGGACCTCGCCGGGCTGATCGACGCGCACAAGGACCGGATCGGGTCGGGTGCCGTGCTGCTCATTGCCGACGCGGGCGGCAAGGCGGCCGTCGCGGCCGGCGTGACCGACGACCTGACGGCGCGGGTCTCGGCCGTCGACCTCGTGCGCGCCGCGGTCGAGCAACTCGGCGGCAAGGGCGGCGGCGGCCGTCCGGATTTCGCGCAAGGCGGCGGCAAGGATGTCGCCGGAGCCCCTGCCGCAATCGCCGCGGCCGAAGCCGTGCTGAAAGGAGCCTGAGAGATGCCCGGAGCCTACTGGATCGCCCATGTGACCGTCACCGACGAAGAGGCCTACGCGAAATACGCGGTTCTCGCGGGGAAGGCGATCGCCGAGCACGGCGGCCGTTTCCTCGCGCGCGGCGGCGCCGCCATCCAGAAGGAAGGCCGCGCCCATCCCCGCAACGTCGTGGCCCATTTCCCGAGCCTCGAGGCCGCAAATGCCTGCTACGAAAGCGCGACCTACAAGGAGGCGCTGAGCCACGCCAAGGGAGCCTCCGAGCGGGATCTCGTGCTGGTCGAGGCGATCGAGTAGGGCGCTTTCCCCCGGGGCCAGGCTGCGGCATCATCGCCCGGTGAAAGCGGGCTGGAGGTGTCGGCATGGCGGACCTGGAACAACGCATCGCGCAGGGGCGGGGGGATGACCCCGCCGATATCGTCCTGCGCGGCGGCAAGGTCTTCGACCTCGTGACGGGGACGATGATCGAGGGCGATGTCGCGATCTGTGGCGATACGATCGTCGGCGTCGGCGAGGCCTACGAGGGGCGGGAGGTCGCCGATGTCACGGGGCTGACGCTGGTTCCGGGCTTCATCGACACGCATCTTCACATCGAAAGCTCGCTGGTCACGCCCTTCGAGTTCGACCGATGCGTCGCGCCGCGCGGCGTCACAACCGCGATCTGCGACCCCCACGAGATCGCCAATGTCATCGGGCCCGACGGTATCCGGTATTTCCAGGACGCCTCGCGCCGGACGCTCATGGACATCCGGGTGCAGCTCTCGTCCTGCGTGCCCTCGACCGACATGGAAACGGCGGGTGCCGAGATCGATGCGGGGGACCTGGCCGCGCTGATGGGGCATCCCTCGGGGATAGGCCTGGCGGAATTCATGAACTATCCCGGCGTCATCCACCGCGATCCGCGCGCCATGGCGAAGCTCGCGCTTTTCCAGGGGGGACATGTCGACGGCCACGCCCCGCTTCTGTCGGGGCGGGACCTCAACGCGTACATCGCCGCCGGCATCTCGACCGAGCATGAAGCCACGGGCGCCGCCGAGGCGCTGGAGAAGCTGCGCAAGGGGATGCGTATCCTGATCCGGGAAGGGTCTGTCTCGAAGGACCTCGAGGCGCTGGCCCCGGTTCTGACCGACCTGACCGCGCCCTACATGTGCCTGTGCACGGACGACCGCAACCCGCTCGACATCGCGGAGGAGGGGCACCTCGATCACATGATCCGCACGCTCATCGCGCGGGGTTGCCCGCCGCTGGCGGTTTACCGCGCGGCGTCGCTGTCGGGGGCGGAGGCCTTCGGGCTGAAGGACCGGGGCCTGATCGCGCCGGGCAAGCGTGCCGATATCGTGGCCGTCGACGACTTCGCGACCTGCCGGGCACAGGCCGTCTGGGCGGGGGGCGTTGCGGTGACGGACGAGGCCTTCGCCGCGCGCGCCACGATCCCGCCGGTTGGCCGCCATTCGGTTCGGGCGCCGAAGCTCTCGGCGTCGAGTTTCCGCGCCCCGGCGAACCGCGAGGAGACCGATGTCATCGGCATTCTCGAAGGCAAGATCCTGACCGAGCACCTGCGCGAGACGATCCCGATCGTGGATGGCGACAAGCGGCCCGATCCGGCGCGCGACCTCGTGCGCATTGCCGTGGTCGAACGGCATGGCCGGAACGGCAACATCGCCACGGGTTTCGTGAAGGGCTTCGGGCTCAAGGCGGGCGCCATCGCCTCGACCGTGTGCCACGACCATCACAACATCGCCTGCGTGGGTGTCGACTACGCCGACATGGCGCTGGCGGCCAGCCGGCTTTCGGAAATCGAGGGCGGGTTCGTCGTGGCGCGCGGCGGTGAAGTTCTGGCCGAGCTGGCCTTGCCGGTCGCGGGCCTGATGAGCCTTGGCAGTTTCGAGGAGGTGCATGACCGCCTTGTCGATCTCCGCGCCGCCGCGGCCTCGCTCGGTGTGACGCTGAAGGAGCCATTCCTGCAGCTGGCCTTCCTCGCGCTTCCGGTCATCCCGGCGCTGAAGATCACCGACCGGGGAATGGTCGACGTCACGCGCTTCGAGATCATTCCCTGAGGCCATCCTCGCTCAGCCGGCTTGGGCAGGCTGCGCGCGGGGCAGGGTGTGACCGCTTGCCTTCGGGCCGGAGTGTGCGCTGTCGCGGCGCAGGCGGAAATCGCCGACCAGCTCGGTCAGGCGGCGCGAGATCTCGGCCGTGTCTCCCGCCGCGGTCCGGGTTGCATGCACCATTTCGGTGTTTTCACCGGCAAGGCCGCTCAGCCGGTCGATGTCTCCGGCCAGTGTGCGCAGGCTTTCGGCCTGCCGCACCGCGCCCTCGGCCACATGGCCGAGCGTGTCGTCGACCTGCACGATCTCGCCGAAGATGCGTTCCAGCGCGTCGCCTGCCTCGCCGACGAGGCCGACGCCGTTTTCCACGTGTCGGCGGCTGTCGTCGATGAGCGAGCGGATCTCCTGCGCGGCCTCGGTTGAGCGGCGTGCGAGATCCCGCACCTCCGAGGCCACGACGGCGAAACCGCGGCCGCTGTCGCCGGCGCGCGCGGCCTCCACGCCCGCATTCAGCGCCAGAAGGTTGGTCTGGAACGAGATGTCCTCGATCAGCGAGATGATGCGGCCTATTTCGAGGGAGGACGACGAGATGCGGTCCATCGCCTCGACGGCCGAGCGCACCACGTCTCCGGAGCGGTCGGCATTCTGCTTGGCCGAACTGGCCAGTTGCGAGGCGCCGCGGACGTTGCCGGCATAGGCCTCGATCTCGGAGGACAACTCGCCCACACGGGCATTGGTGGCGGTGATCGTCTCGACCTGGCGGGCGGTTCGGTCGCCAAGCTCGGACGCCGATTGCATCAGGCCGCCCGCGCGCGTGCGCAGCGCATCGGCGGTCTCGACGATTGCCTCCGTCACCTCGCGCAGCCGCTGGGTGGCGGTGTTGAAGTCGAGCCGGATGGAATCGTACTCGGCATCCAGCGGCTGGTCGAAGCGCTGGGTGAGATCGGCCCTTGCAAGGGCCGCCAGGCCCTCGGTCAGGAGGTCGACGACGCGCTGCGCCTTGCTCAGGATCACCGCCTCGTCATCGGCCTTCTGCTCTGCCGCCGCCTTTCGCATGGCGAGGGTCTCCTGCTTGAAGGCGTAGACCGCGGCGGCCATTTCTCCGACCTCGTCGCGACCCCTTATCCCCGGGATCCAGACGTCGAACTCCCCCTCGGTGAAACGGCGCATGGCTGTGGTCAGGCGCCGCACGCGGAAGATGAGGTGCTCGAAACTGGCCAGCGCGAAACCAAGGACGAGCAGGATGACCACGCCGGAGGCCACGGCCACGCGGGTGCGCTCCGCGCGGGACGCATCGTAGGTCGCCAACGCGTCGCTGCCCACCTCGGCGATCAGGCTGGCCTCGACGTCCCGGAGATGGTCGATCCAGTCGGTCGAGGCGGAAAACCAGCCATCCGCCGTCAGGATCGGCTGACGCAGGCCGGTCATCGCATCGCGGATCGTCTGGCGCATTCCCGCGAGGCGGCCATGGCTTTCGTGGCCGAGAAGCCCCTGCGCGAAAGCGTCGTCGCCCAGTTCCTCGGCGGCACGTTCCAGCGTGGTGAACTGGATCGCGCCCAGTTCGATCAGCCGGTTGAAGGCGGCATGCGGGAATTCGGCGTTTCCCAGACCGGTTGCGCCCGCCGCACGCTCCAGTCCCGCCGCCTCCTTGGCGCGGGAGATGTAGAGCGCGGCGCGCGCTGTGGCCTCCAGGTCGCCGACCTCCATCCTCTCGACCACGGCGGATTGCGCGGCCAGGGCCTGGTCGACGATCGCGGTATAGGTCGCGGCGATATCGGGCGCGCCGGTGCGGCCCGTGTCGAGCCTTGCGCGCCAGTCGGGGAGCGTGGCCATTCCGCTGCGGATCGCGCCGATCCGTTCGGGATAGAGGCTTTCGAGCAGGGGGAGGTCCTGTCCGATGCGGCGCCAGGAGGTATCGGTCGCCTGCCGCTGCGCTGTCAGGGCATCGCCGAAATTTGCCCCGCCGGAGGCGGCGAATCCGGCCGAATAGCCGCGTTCCTTCTGCAATTCGTGGATGAACCCGGCCACGCGGTCGAGTTCGACCGCGGCGATCCGGGATTGGCGAGCCTCGTCGATGACGGCCGTGAGCGTGCGAATGTCGAGAAGGAGCAGGAAACCCGTAAGGGCCACGACGGGCCCGAGGATGAATGCCATCAGAAGGCGAAGTTTCATGTGACCCCACGACTCGATCCGGTTCCGTGGGGAGAGCTATGGCGCCAAGATGCTAAGGAACGGTTTCCGCCCGCTCGTGCCCGGCGCTCACGCGGATGCCATTCGCCCGCCGAGATCGACCAGCGTCAGTTCCGGCCGGGCCAGCGGGCCGTAGACCCGGGACGGGTCCGGAACGCCGGGGCCATTGCGGGAAAGCGCGGGGAAAAGCGCCGCGATCTCCGCCAGCGCGGCCGGGGGCATCGCGTCGAGTGTCCTGCGGCCGGGATAAAGCGTTTCGGTCGCCACGCCGTCGACGAAGACGACCTCGTGCCGCTCGGTCATGAAGTGGGCATAGGTCACGCTGCGCGCGCCGCGGCACACCGTTGCGTCGAAGCCGGGGAGGGCGGCCAGAAGCCCGGCCGACACGAAGTGTTCGCCATCCGGCGCGTTCCGAAGCTGCGGGCCGGTCGGGGCGAGAAACCGGTGTTGCGGCGAGACGAGGAGCGCTTCGGAATTGCCGATCGCGCCCGGGCCGATGCGCACCGGCCGCAGACCGGGCCGCAGGGCGAGCTGTGTCGGGGCGATGCGGCGAAGGCCGACCCAGATCACCGGCTGAAGCCCGTTGTCCGCGGTCTGGACCCGATCGCCGACCCTCAGCCGTTCGACCGGAACGAAGCCCCGCGCGGTGGCGACACGCGCACCGGGGGTGAAGCAGGGGACGACGGTCTCGATCCCCGAAAACCGCGAGGTTCCGTCGCCCGAGGTATCGGCATGGTAGATATCGCCCCGCGCCCCATCGACCGGGGTGTAGAGCGCATCGAGCCAGTCTGTCTCCGGGTGGGGCTGACCTGCGCCGCCCTCGCCCACGACCGGTGCGGCATGTTCGGGCGCCTGCGCGGTGTCGATCATACGATCCTCGCCGGCACGCCCGCAAACGGGCGCGGCCATGTCGTCGTCACGGAACATGGGGACGACGGTCCGGACGGAAGCGGGACCGGCCACGCGCGATTCGACCCCGCCCGGGGCGGTGTCTTTGCGGATGGCACTGCTGTCGCGGCGGATGGCCATGGTGTTCCCGTACTTCGCATCGTCGGGAAACATGGCAGCCACAAGGGGCCGAATTGCGGCGCCAGCGGCAAGAAAACAGGGCAGATCCGGCGTCGCTCGGGCCGTTCGGCGCCGCGCCGCCGGCCGGTTGGCGGGTTCTCGCCCATGGGATCGCGTGAACAGCCCCGTCTTGGGTCCAAATGCCGCGCCCCGGCCGCCCCTGCGACGGCTTCGCCGGTGGACGGCTCGCTCTTTGTGTACTATGGCATACCAAACGCAACCCAAGGGCCAGATGACCATGAGCACGAACGACACTCCCGACATCATCTACACCAAGGTGGACGAGGCACCGGAACTGGCTTCGGCCTCGCTTCTGCCGATCATCCAGAGCTTCGCTTCGGCTGCGGGCGTCACGGTGGGCACCAAGGACATCTCGCTCGCGGGCCGGATCCTGGCGACATTCCCCGAGCATCTGGCCGAGGATCAGCGCATCCCCGACGACCTCGCGATCCTGGGCGACCTGGTCAAGACGCCCGAGGCGAACGTCATCAAGCTGCCGAACATCTCGGCCTCGGTACCGCAGCTCGTCGCGGCGGTGAAGGAACTGCAGGCGCAGGGCTATGCCGTCCCCGACTATCCCGAGGTCCCCACGACCGACGCGGAGAAGGAGATCCGCGCGCGGTTCGACTCGATCAAGGGCTCGGCCGTGAACCCAGTGCTGCGCGAGGGCAACTCGGACCGCCGCGCGGCCTCCGCCGTGAAGAAATACGCTCAGGCCAATCCGCACCGCATGGGCGACTGGTCGGCCGACAGCAAGACGCGCGTGGCGTCGATGTCGGGCGGCGACTTCTTCTCGAACGAGGTGTCCGCGACGCTGCCCAGGGCGGCGACCGCCAGGATCGTTCTGACGACCGACAGCGGTGAGGAGATCGTCCTGAAGGAGGGGCTGAGCTATCCCGCCGGCACCGTCGTCGACGCGACGTACATGAGCGCGGCGTCCCTCGACGAATTCCTCGCGGAGGAGATCGAGAAGACCAAGGCCGAGGGTGTCCTTTTCTCGCTTCACCTCAAGGCGACGATGATGAAGGTCTCAGACCCCATCGTCTTCGGCCATGCCGTGCGCGCCTGGCTCGCGCCGGTCTTCGAGAAATACGGCGCCGAGATGGAAGCGCTCGGCGTGAACCCCAACCAGGGGCTTGGCGATCTCCTGGCGCGCGTGAAGGACAATGCCGAGATCATGGCCGCGATCGAGGCCGTCACGGCAGAGCGTCCGCCGATGTACATGGTCGATAGCGACCGCGGCATCACCAACCTGCATGTCCCGTCGGACGTCATCATCGACGCCTCGATGCCCGCGCTGATCCGTGGCGGTGGCAAGGGCTGGGGCCCAGACGGCAAGGAGCATGACGCGGTCTGCGTGATCCCGGACAACTCCTACGCGCCGGTCTATGACGAGACGATCAAGTTCTTCAAGGAACACGGAAAACTGAACCCGGCCACGGCCGGGACGGTGCAGAACCTGGGCCTCATGGCGCAGAAGGCGCAGGAATACGGCTCGCATCCGACGACCTTCGAAATGCCCGCAGCCGGCAAGGTGCGGATGATCCTCGACGACGGCACGGTCCTGCACGAGCACGCCGTCCAGAAGGGCGACATCTGGCGCGCGGCCTCGGCGCGCAAGGCGCCCATCGAGGACTGGGTGAACCTCGCCATCGAGCGGCAGAAGGCCACGGGCTATCGCTCGATCTTCTGGCTCGACAAGAACCGCGCCCACGATGCCCAGCTGATCGCTTACGTGAAGCCGATCCTCGAGGCGAAGGGCGTCGCGGACAAGTTCGAGATCATGGCCCCGCGCGAAGCCACGCGCGCCTCGCTGGAGACGATCACGAAGGGCGAGAACACCATCGCGATCACCGGCAACGTGCTTCGGGATTACCTCACCGACCTGTTCCCGATCCTCGAGCTCGCCACCTCGGCCAAGATGCTCTCGGTCGTGAAGCTGATGAACGGCGGCGGCCTGTTCGAGACGGGCGCCGGCGGCTCCGCGCCCAAGCACGTTCAGCAGTTCCAGGCCGAGAACCACCTGCGCTGGGACTCCCTGGGCGAGTTCTGCGCCCTCGGCGAGAGCTTCAAGTTCCTCGCAGATGCCAAGGGGAACGCCAAGGCCCGCATCCTCGGCGATGCGGTGGAGGCCGCGACGCAGGGCTATCTCGACAACGACAACTCGCCTCAGCGCAAGCCCGGCCAGCCGGACAACCGCGACAGCCACTACTGGTTCGCGCGCTACTGGGCCGAGGCGCTGGCCGCGCAGACCCAGGATGCCGAGCTTGCCGCTCACTTCGCGCCGATCGCGGCCGCACTGGCCGAGAAGGAAGAGCAGATCATCGCGGAGCTGCGCGCCGACCGCGGCAAACCCGTGGACCAGGGCGGTTATTTCCACCCCGATCCGGTCAAGACGGCGGCGGTCATGCGCCCCTCCGCGACGCTGAACGCGATCATCGGCTGATCATGACGCGGCGGGCCT
>NZ_JAOPHT010000002.1 GCF_025515305.1 Roseicyclus sediminis | reverse complement strand
GTGCCATGGCAGATGCGCTAAACGCTCGGGGTATGATGACCCGTCGGGGAGGACGGTGGCACGTGTCGAACGTCAGGAACCTGCTGGCGAGACTTTCCATCTCGTAAGGACCAGCTCCTGAACGGACGTTCGTCCTTGGCGCCGCGGGCGACCGCTCGGAGCCCAAAGCGATCGTCGGAGAGCATCGCCTCATACAGACTAACCGCTTTCTAGCCGCCTACTAGCCGCCGTTTTGTTTCTGGATTTATAGCACTTTCAGAAGTGCTTCACCCAACTGTCGGCGGCGACGTAGATGGGAACCTCGTCAATGTCTTGGAAGTCAACTTCCGAACTCCTATTGTGAAAATCGCTTTCAACCTTTTCACCGTCGGGCACACAATGGCTGACTGCAAATTCACAAAACTTCCCCAGGATGGATTGCAAATGCACCTTCTCAAGATACAGGAATTGACCTGCCGGATTCACCTCAAGGAAGGTCACCTTTCCGTCACTGTCTTCCCTAAGGTCAAAGGCCGCGAATGATAAGCCCGCGGCCTTCATAAAATCCGAGAGTTTTGAAACTATCGTAGCATCCAAAGAATCTTCGACCCTCGAAACCGAGAGATCAATTCTCACATCATGGGGATATCGAGAACCTCGCATGTCAGCCATCGCAACAAAACACTCATTGCCAAACATTGTTACTCGATACTCCTTAGAGCCTTGCAAAAACTCTTGAAATATCGCTGGAGCGAAACGAAAGTTACCAGATTTCGACATGAGCACTTTGTCAAGCTCCCGGCAGGGCTGCCACAATGCCTCTGTTCCTGCGTGCATCTTCACGACAGCGCCACGCTCGAACTTCTCGGCTAGAACCGTTGCTTCAAATGGTGAGTTTGTCCAAGTTGTTTCGGGAGTATTCAAACCAACTTCGCCAGCAAGTTGCAATTGATAGATTTTGTTGTTGCACCGTTCCTGGGACCAAAAGTCGTTACACCAAAATCCCGTCTGACAAGTATAAAAAAACCCTCTCCAGAATGCTTCGAGCTCGACTTCTCTGAAGCGGATATATCTCTGGTCAATACTATTAGTGGTTTCGATTCGTGGGCGTCTATTCCACCAAAATCTTACACGATCGAAACAATAAATCCGCCCATCGCGCGTACGGATTTGAAGGCCTGATGCTAGATCGTATTTCGCAACATAATCGATTCCTAACTTAGAAACATCCAAGAGAATAACGCCATAGTCGGGGTTCAATGCTGTTAGAAACGCTAATGCGTGTTCGTCACCAGTATGACTTAATACAACAATCTCAGGGTGATGAACTTCACTACGCCCATTCCCATAATCAGATGTCATCGCGCGACTTGCTTATAGTGCTCCCGTCGTCGTGATATTTGAGAATGGTATGGCTAGCAAAATCGAAACCTCTAAGCGCCTCAGAGGAAAAATTCACTGACACGGCGGCATCTTTTTTCAAAATGAACCGTGCCAGCTCAGAGGTGTCAACCGTTTGGCTAGACACTAGGTCGTCGTTGTCGAACTCAATCTCATCGCCTTGGGGCGTGATGATTTTTGTTTTTGATTCAGTTGATGCCCCAACGATTTTTGCACCAATGATCACAGTGTAAGGTCCCACATTTACCTCCTATGCAAGATTCTCGTTTCATTTAGTGTACAGGTTTCGACTAAGACTGTCACCTCCCATTGCCGGACAGAAGCAGTGGAAAACTGGATGCATTTTTCCGCCTGGCTTTTTTTCGAACTTATGCGCAATGGGCGCCCTCCCGAGTGCTTGAAGACCTCGGTTGCCCTGCGCGACGGCTTTGTCCGCGATCCGGACGATTCTGAAGCCTGACAGCTACGGCCGGTACCGGAGGCAGTGGACCTTGGGCAGCATCGCAGCGATCGACTGCTGCGAGCCCAGCCAGCCCAGGTGAGGTAGCGCGGCGAATGACTGCCCTCAAGAAAGGCACGCCAGTCCGAGCGATGATAGTTCCCAGTCGGACGCCTGCGGCCGGAGGGTGATGAGAGATTATTCTTGCAGCTGCTATCGGAGAGCAAGCACTTGGGCGTGGAATGTCCGAGCAAGAGGACAAGAAGCGAGAAAGCTGAGCATACTAGGGCGTGCCAGTGAGGCGACGAGGATGTACTGCGATGACCGACACGGCCCCGATGATCAGACCAGCACTACGTCGCTACAGCGGCCTGATCCCGCGACCCGAACGATGGGAAGCCTATGAACCAAGGCGGGGTGACATCATTGTTTGTACACCTTCGAAAAGCGGTACGACTTGGACGCAGACGATGCTTGCCATGCTGCTTCATCGCGGCGCTGATCTGCCGATGAAGTTGCCTGCGCTTTCCCCTTGGATCGATGCCGATCTCGGAATTCCGGCCGATGATGTTTTTGCGGCGCTTGCGGCACAAACCGGGCGTCGCGTCGTAAAAACCCACACGCCGCTGGATGGCTTTCCAGTTTGGGACGGTGTCACTGTGATTACGGTTTATCGCCACCCGTTGGATGTCTTTTTCTCGCTTCGAAAACACTACGCCAACATGACGGTCGGGCGTCAGGACGACCCAATGCGTCAGCCCTTGCCGGATTCCATCCACCACTTCCTGTGCGGCGCACTCGACCTTGAGGACTACAGCAGCAGGACACTCGAGTCTGTGGCCGGGCACTATCTCGAGACGCTACAGACCGACAGAAGGCGAAGGCCGGCAATGCTGCACTACGCAGACATGATGGCGGATCGTCGTCGGACGGTCGGGCTGCTCGCAGAGATTGCCGATGTCGAGATCGACGAAACGCTGATAGACGTCGTTGTGGAGGCGTCTTCCTTCGGAGCCATGAAAGCGAAAGCGGCGGATTTTGCACCGGCTGGCGGGACGGGGTTCTTCAGAGCCGACGAGGGTTTTTTCGACTCTGCGCAGTCTCGGAAATGGCTCGGCCAGATGACCCAGGACGCGCTTGATCTTTACGAAACGCGGTTGGCCGACCATATACCGGATGCAAAGGCGCGTGCATGGCTCCAATATGGCAACCGCTCCAAGCCGACCGCTTCGTAACGGTTATCCAAACAAGCGCGGACAAGGGGCCGTCTGGCCAGTCGGCGGTTTTGTCCGCGAAGCAGTCCGCCGGCGGCCCCACGGTGTGCGGCCGCTATCGGGATCAGCAGACGTTCAGCGCGACCGTAACGATCGACGGCTGTGAGCCCATTTCAGCCGAGGCTCTAGATGGATCTCGCGGCCACAGCCTTCGCAAGTATAGGCTCTCCGCTGCCCTCAAATCCTAAATCTATCTTCCGCACCTCCGGCAGTTCGGATTGGGCGCGCACCGCTTGCTCCGTTGGCATTCTGGAAGGGCACACATGTCGAGCCGGAGACCTGAATAGCCCGGAAATTTTCATGTTCAACGGTATTGCGATGAGGAGCATCCGAGGCCGCTGTTCTGGCGCCGTCCAAGCCCGGGCAGCAGGCCTCGCAAGCCCACGTCAAAAACGTGTTATCCTGGCGCTAGCCGCCCGTACCGTGTGTCGGATCTTCGTCATTGTCCGGCAGGTCGGGTTCCGGTGCGTCTTCCGCGGGGCATTCCTCGCAAGGCAAGCCGCAGATGAAGTCATCGTAGTCCGCGAATGTTGTGTCTTCCGGATAGAAACCTTGGGCCGCGACCCACTCGAAGGCACGTGACTGGTTGAAGGTGATTGTCTCGGTCAACCCGTTCTCGCCGACAGGGTGAAAAGTACGCGTCCCGTCCGACTCCACGGTCAAAAGGCCCGGTCGAAAGACGCCGTTCACCGCCTCGTCGCATCTGCTGACGCCGACGACATCCGCCGATACCGGTCCGGCAAACAGTCCTGTGGCCAAAGCCGCCGCAATCAGAATTGCACGGTTTGTCATGAGCTTACCCTCCTAGCTTCCATACTCACCATGCCATATTTTTACATATAAAAAGGATGACATATTTGATCGTTGTCAAATACCATCAAATTTCTATTGACTGCTTTGGGCCAGCTTGGGCGGCTTCGCGATCGCCGTCGGCGAAGGACTCTATCCAAGGGTGCCACATGAGCAACTGTGCCAAGGCAAGCCAACCAGCAACCCAGGGACGTATCGCTGCACCAGCATCAGGCAGCTTGGTCCGCTGTGCCGTCGCCCGGCCTTCCCGCGGCGAACGTCCGGTCTCTGACGCAGCGGCCGTTCACGACAAGCGTAGCGAACGAGTCCTTCTAGCCCGGAGCAGTCGGGTATGTCCCACCGGGTAGTGTAAGAGGCCTCGCGTGGAGCCCTTGGCATCGCGCAGCGCGCGGCTGTGGGTGACGCTGGCGGTCACCGCCGATCTTGGGAGAAGGTACGGGGTGCGAGACCTGGAACCGAGGACGGAGACGACGATGACCGAATAGAGAATGGCGCTGATTGAGATGGTTGAGAAGCAGGCGGACGGCGATCTTGTTCGTGAGATGCTGGGCTTCGCTGCGGAGTGGATCATAGAGGCCGAGGTCAAGGCGCAGGCCGTCGCGGTCACCCGCAGTCTTTGAGCACCTCCGTCATGCGCATGACCGCAATCCCGGTCTAGGCCTAACGAAAGCAGCGGAACAGGTATGTCCGCCGCACTGGGAAACGCCGCCGTCAGGCCACGACGCGACCGCTTTGCGGTCTCATCCGCCCAGTTCCACCCGTCTGCGCGACCGCGGACGCCGCTTGGGGCGCAAAAAGCTTGTCCGGCGGGCACATTCTGACGATATTATGGCGAGGCCCGAGGCCACCGGGGCGATGTCGGGTTTGCTTATCGTTAAATTGATTTGGGGGATTCCTCATGTCGGCATTTCCCGTCCGCGCCTTCGCAGCCCTCGCTCTCTACGCGTTGCCCGTCGCGGCCATGGCGCAGGAGTTCGACGGCGTCTACGAATACGCTTTCTGCGACAACCCGCCGTTCGTCGCGCTGACGATCGCGGGCGCCGAGGTGTCCTATTACGACACACCCTGCACGCTGTCAGACGCCGCTCCGCAAGCCCAGCCCGCGGGCGCGATCCAATACACCATGGCCTGTGACCACGGCTCCGGCCCGCAGCCGCAAACGGTTGTCTTTTTCCGCGATGCCGAGGGCGCGCTTGTGCTGCGCTCCAACGGCTTGGAAGACCGCTTCGTCAACTGCACGGCTGACTAGCCGACAAGCGGGTGCTCGCGCCGCGATTGATCTCTTCCGCTACCTTGGTAGGATTTTTTCGATCCTAGAGGTGCTGTTCAGTCCCGGCATTTGGTGGATCGGATTTGAAGAATGCTACTGAGGACGCACCCATGGCACGCAGCGGCATTATCGCCTGGCTGACCGTTCGCCTCATGATGCGCGAAGGTCAGCAGAACGAGACCACTATCGCCGAGATGACCGAGGCGGAGGGGCGGCCTCCGATGCCGGGCGAGGCGTTTCGAGAGACCTTGCGGCGGCAATATCTCTGGACCGATGCGCAAGGCCAGCGCCATGTCGGCTGGCGGGTATGGCTGCTGCTCTGGGTCTTTCCGGCGCTGTTCGCGGTGGCGACTCTGCTATTGGGCGGTGTCGCGCTGGTGCAGACCCTTGGCTGGGAACGCGGCGAGGCCTATGTGCGGCAAGTCTACGCTTGGGAGGGCGAGACGCCCTTCGACCGCGGCGTGGTGCAGTATTCGCCTGTCCTGTGCTACGTCTGGACCGACGGGGCCGAGACCTGCGCCACCCCCGGACAACGTCACCGCGACTGGAATTTCGAGGTCGGCTCGCGTCATGCGGTGCTCTACGACCCTTCCGAGCGGGGGCAATTGCGGCTGGCCGAGGTGGGACAGCAGCGGATGCTGCCGCTTGCCATCGGCGGGATCGCTCTTGGCACCGCGCTTCTGGCGCTTTTGGGCCATGTCAGGCTGCGCCGCTGGCAAAGGGGCGGGGCCACGACCACTTCCTGACGGTGGCCTGCTTCAGGCGTGCTGCTGTTCTCGTCTTTCCGGGCGCCAACTCCGACCGCGACCTGGCAGGCCGTTCTCGTTGGCTGAAAGCAAGTCTGTTGGGGCGTCAATGACGATAAGGGGATACGACATACATCAACAACGCAATGCGCGCGGACCAAAGCGTTGTGGAAGACTAGGGATAGCATCCTTGCTGAGGATTGCGAGGGGGAGTGCTTATCTCTACTGTCGTTTAGCCACTCTGTCGGCACGTGAGACATCGGACACCAGCGCGGCGAATGTCCGGTTTGGCTTTTAGCCGATTTCACCGTCTTGAATGACCGCTTCGGGGAAACCGTGCTGCACCGCCGCGAGCCATTTCCTTCATCGGTCGAGCAGCCAAGGAGTGTGTCGCAGCACCTGCATAAGGCAGCATTGTCCGCAATGGAGACATTGGCGCAGGCCGTAGCGAATGACGGCTTCCCGCCCTGTGCGCCCTTGCCGTCGTTCTCGGCCCATACCGGACCTTGGTGATGACCGCAGCGAACGCCTGCTTCGAGCCCTGAGCGGTCGTCGCCTGATGTGCATGTCGCTCCTGTTCACTCGGGTATCACTTTACTGCTCCATCCTTTGCATACTAATGAGTAGTAAACACAAACATGTCCCGCAGCCGTGCAGCAGCCCACGAGCATCGCCATGAATAGACGACCAGAACCCAATCCGGACTCCCCCTGGCCAAAGCAGGAGGAGCGCGAACGCGACAGGATCGTCAAGCGGGATGCGGTCCTCGACACCGCGGTTCGCATGTTCAACGAAAAAGGCTTTCGCGCCACCTCAATCGACCAGGTCGCCATCGCCCTGAACGTGACGAAGCCTACGATCTATCACTATTTCTCCAACAAGGACGAGATCCTGTTCGAATGCGTTAGGAAGGGGCTGCAGGTCACGCTGGACGCGGCGCAGAAGGTGGAGAAGCAGGGCGGCAACGGTCTGGAGCGGCTGAAGTCCCTCATCCATGATTACGCAGTGATCGCCACGGAACCGTTCGGAAAATGCGTGACCCGCACCGCCGATCACGACCTGTCGGAGGCGAGCCGGAAGAAATTCAGGGGGCTCAAGCGGGAAACCGACTCAGTCATACGGAAGGTCGTGGTGTCGGGCATGCAGGACGGGTCAATCACGCCGGGTGATCCACGTCTTGTTACGTTCTGCGTCAGCGGGGCGCTGAACTGGATTTCACGTTGGTACGAACAGGATGGCAGCCTGTCGCCGGAGGAAATCGCGGAAACCTATGTGGAGATTCTCATCAACGGGCTTGCCCCCCGTCGGTAGACCGTGATGTCTCCCAATCGCGCTCCAACACTTAACCTGAACAATCCTTTTGACAACGCGAACGCGAGTCAGAATACTCGCGAGTAGAGTGGTTTCGGGTCAGTAGGATTCTTCGTTGCGACGTGTAATCGCGGCAGGTTGATCCCTGACTGCCCACTCTGGCGGCTTTGGAGGGGCCGTCAGCAAAACAGGGAGGAATACCATGAAGATGATCTGGAAAACCCAGCGCATGCAGGCACTTGCGGCTGCCTGTGCCGGCCTTGCCCTCGCCGCCAGCCCCGCAGCGGCCGAGGAGTTGAACTACTCTGTAGGGTTTGGGCCCAACTCGCTGTTCGCTCTGTCGGCGGACGCATATGCTGAGTACATGAACGAGATCTCGGATGGCGAGCTGACCATCCGCGTGTTTCCGCTGTCGCTCGTAAGCCTTGCCGAGATGGGGCCAGGCATCCGCGATGGCCTGACGGATCTCGGCTTCATGGCCGGCCCGTACTACCCCGCCGAGTTCGCCCATTCGAACTATCTTGCCGAGAACAGCCTGCGGCAGCTCCTGGCCGAGCCTACGGGACGGGAAGGCGCTGCCTATGCCGGGGCGATGACCGACTACATCATGAACGGTTGCCCAGAATGCCTCGATGAATATGCCGCGCAAAACCACGTCTACATGGGGCACATGTCGACCTCGCCCTATTTGTCGCTTTGCAATGATGTGACCATCGACAGCCTCGACGATGTGCAAGGTGTGCGCTTCCGCAGCGGCAGTTCCAGCTACCAGCGCATGGCCGAGCATTTCGGCGGTGTCGCGGTTCAACTCGCCGCCAGCGAAGCCTATGAGGCGATGAACCAGGGCATACTTGACTGCGCGTGGCTGGCGGCGAGCGACCTGACGAGCCTGCGCCTGATCGAGATCGTGGATTCGGTGACAGTACGGTTCCCCGGCACCGTCTACGGCGGCTCCCAGGCCAGCAACGTGAACCGCGACGTTTGGGCTGGATTGTCACCCGAGCAACGCGAGCTTCTGCTGCGCGGGGCCGCCTACATCAACGCCCACATGACGTGGTCCTATTACGAGCTTCAGGAAGAGAACCTCAACATGGCCCGCGAGCAGGGTATCGAGGTCATTGAACCCGATGCGGACATGATGAGCGCGGTGCAGGACTACGTCCGCGAGGATGTCCAGCTGGTCGGTCAGATCTATGCCGACAACTACGGCATCACCCGGACGGATGAGATCGCCAATGAGTTCGTGGAAGTCCTTGACCGCTGGAACGGTCTAGTAGCCGGGGTCGAGTCGGTCGATGACCTCGCCGAAATCTACTGGAACGAGATCTTTTCGAAGGTCGATCCAGAGACCTATGGCGTGAACTGAGCCGACCAGCTTCGGAAACGCTCATGAGTTCGGAGAGCCCCCGCGCATGCCGCGCGGAGGCTCGGTCTCTCCTGATCCATCCTTAGGTGTCGTCGTGCAGATAATAGGCCGCCTTTTGTCCCGTCTGAATGGGCTGGCGATCTGGTTCGGGACCATCGTCGTGTTCCTCCTGATCGTTCACGTCACGGCCGATGTCGGGCTGCGCTACCTGTTCAATTCCCCCTTGCCGGCCACGATCATGGTCGTATCGGTTTTTTACATGGTGCCCATCGTCTTCCTCCCGCTCGCGGCGGTCGAGGAGGAAGACGGCCACATCACGGTCGAGCTCATCTACGACTTGCTCGCTGCGTGGATCAAAAGAGTGCTGCGCGTCCTATCCCACCTGTTGTCGATCGCGGTTTTCGGTGCGCTTGCACTACGCACGTTCAACGAAGCGATGCTGAAATACGACACAGGCACCTTCGCCATGGAAGCCGGCCTGCGCATCCCGACATGGCCCGCATACTTCGCCCTACCGGTCGGGTTCGGCCTGATGCTGCTCGTCCTTTTCTACAAGTTGATCTGCGAGGTGACAGGCAAGCCGATGGCGCTGGGCTCGCGCCCGGAAGGTACTTCGCGAGAGTTGGATATCGCACAGAAGTTGCGCCGGGGAGGTGAGTAGCGTGGCGGACCAAAACACCGTCCTGATCCTTTTCGGATTGCTCTTCCTGCTGATCCTCCTGCGCATGCCGATCGGCGTGACGCTGATCGCGGTAGCCGTCGTCGGCATCGGCGAGTCCCTCAACTGGCGCATCGCCTGGGCCAGCCTCGGAACGGTCCCGTTCCAGTTCGCCTCCAACTGGGTGCTTAGCTCGGTGCCCACCTTCCTGTTCATGGGCTTCATCTGTTACCATGCAAAACTGACACAGGGGCTCTTCGAGGCCGCTCGAGTGTGGCTTTCGGCGCTGCCGGGCGGGCTCGCTGTGGCTTCAGTTTTCGGTTGCGCGGGTTTCGCTGCTGTTACGGGTTCTTCGGTGGCTTGTTCGGCGGCGATGGGCAAGGTTGCGGTGCCAGAGATGAGCGCACGCGGCTACAACGTGGGGCTGGCTACGGGTACCGTGGCGGCCTCGGGCACGATCGGCGCGCTCATCCCACCCTCCATTATTCTGATCCTTTACGGGATCATCGCGCAAGTCTCGATCAACCAGCTCTTTCTTGGCGGCATCGTCGCCGGACTTCTGACTGCGATGGCCTATGTGCTGGTCATAATCGTACGGGTGAAGCTCAACCCCGACCTCGCGCCGTCCTTTCACGAGGAGGTCACGGGAAGGGAACGTCTGAGAGCGCTCGCCAATACCTGGCCGGTTCTCCTGATCATCTGCGGCGTGTTCGGCGGCCTCTTCTCGGGTGTATTCACGCCGACGGAAGCGGGCGCAGTGGGTGCGTTCCTCTCCTGCGTGGTCAGCTTTTTCAAGGGCACCCTGACATGGCAGGCGCTGCGCACGTCCGCGCGCGAGACGCTGGTCACGACGAGTTCGCTTCTTGTCATCGCCATTGGTGCGAGTCTTTTGACCCGTTTTCTCGCGCTGTCGGGACTTGGCGATGTCCTGCTGGAGGCTGTGCTGGCGCTGGGCCTGCCGGCTGCAGCAATCATGGTCGGGATCGTGTGCGTTTATCTTCTGCTTGGCATGATCCTCGAGCCCATCGGGGCGATGCTGCTGACCCTGCCGATCGTCCTGCCGATAGTGGAGGAAACGGGCTATAGTCTGCTGTGGTTTGGGATCCTGCTGGCGAAGGTCCTCGAGGTAGGGATGATCACGCCCCCGGTGGGGATGAACGTCTATGTGATCAAGAGCGTGGTGGGAAAGCTCACGACGACGACGGCAATCTTCCGGGGCGTGATGTGGTTCGTGTTCGTGGACCTGCTAATTCTCGCGCTGATGATCGCCGTTCCGGGCCTCGTGCTGTTTCTGCCGCAACTGTTGGGCTGACAGGAGGGCGACAACAAAATATACTCATGAGTAACACAAAGACTCGCGGGTCGGAATCGGGGGTGACACCTGACCGCCTTCGTTGCGAAAGCGCCGGCCGCAAATCTGCAAGTTGAGGAAGACGACGATGAACACACAGGCCAAGGGTGGTATTTCCGGCGCGCCGACGCTCAATTTCGACATTCCCGCCGAGATCGTGCAACGGCGGCATGAATTCCGCGAGGTGCTGGATGCGGAAATCCGGGGTCCGGGAATAGAGCGCGATCCGAAGGGCCCGCTGAGCCTCGAAGAGCTTCAGCATTTCTACGGCATCCTCCAACAGACCGACATCATGCAGGCCAGCCTGCCCGAGGAAGTGGGCGGCACCAACCGGTCTTTCCTCGAGCGAGTGATCCTCGCCCAGGAATTCGTCCGAGCCTGGCCTTCGCTCGCGGTGACGGTAGACAGCCACAACATCGTGGTCGAGATCATTGCGCGCCAAGGAGCGCCATGGATGATCGAGCGCTATGTGCCGGGCGGGATCTCAGGTGAACTCATCATGGGGGACATGATGAGCGAACCAGAGGCCGGGTCGGACACCCGCAACCTCAAGACAAGGGCCGAGCTGCGGGATGGGCACTATGTCGTCAACGGCACCAAGATGTGGACTACGAATGGCGTATGGGCCCATGTCGCGATTCTGACGGCCGTAGTCGACGAGGAGGCGTATCGCCGCAAGCCATCGGAGGGGGTCGTCCACCTGCTCATGGACAAGTCAAGGGTCGACTGGGAGGTCAGCGACCTGCCGATCATCGGGCTCAAGGCTGGCACCACAGGAAAGATCAATTTCCTTGATGCCCGCGTACCCGAGGAATTCCTGTTTCACGACGCGGGCCAAGGCTACCGCGAGAACCTGATCGTGCGCGGATGGGCGCGTCTTCTGCTTGCCGCGTGGTCGGTGGGCCTGATGGAGGCGGCGATCGAGGATGCTACCGCCTTCGCGAAGGAACGCATCACCTTCGGCAAGAGCATCGCCGAGCACCAAATGATCCAGGACCTGATCGTGCAAATGCATGTCGACCTCGAGACAAGCAGATTGCTGACCTACAAGGCGGCCTCGCTCATGGACCGTGGCGAGCGCTGCGACTACGAACAGTGTCTCGCCAAGCTGCACTCTACCGAAGCGGTACAGCGCGTCACGGCCAACGCGATCCAGATCCTGGGCGGGCGCGGCCTGACGACCGAAGAGGGGTTTCTGACGGAACGGCACTACCGCGACGCCCGGTTTCTCACAATTGCCGAAGGCACTAGCCAGATCATGAAGCTGATCGTTGGGCGAAAAGCACTCGGCGTGTCCGCGATCTGACAACATCCAATCTGGGAGGAGAAGATGGACGGCGATATTCGCGATGCAGGACTTCGGGAAGAGGCGGCGAACAAATCCGTCCTTCCAATGGTCATCGAGACCCGGGCGGCGATACACGGGGACGCCGTCTATCTGCAAGACGCCGAAGGCTGTTATACCTACGCTGAGAGCCACGCGATTGGCCGCCGCTGGGCGCGTGCCTTCGAGGCACAGGGCATCGGACAGGAGGACCGCGTCCTCGTCATGATGCCCGTCTCCGTCGAGGCGGTCTTCGCATGGCTTGGGCTCGGTTGGATCGGGGCCGTAGAGACGCCGATAAACTACGAGTACAAGGGCGCGATGCTCGACTACATCATCAAGGATTCCGGAGCCCGGCTCCTCGTGGTGCATGCGAAGTATCTCGACTTGATCCGTACTGCCTCCGACGGGCTCGACATGCTCGATACCATCGTGATGGTGGGGGGCGACGGTGCGACGGACACGTCAGGCCTCGGTGGCGCCAAGGTGATCGCGCTGAACGACTTCTTGCAGGCCGGCCCGGAGCCCGAGGCACCGGTAAGACCACGCCTCTCGGACTTGGCCACGATCATGTACACATCCGGCACCACCGGGCCGTCAAAGGGGGTCATGGTGTCGTGGGGGCAGGTGTCGGAATGCTGCACGTGGACCATCCCGCTCGACAACCTCGACGAGACGGACAGCTACTACAATCCTTACCCGCTGTTTCATATTGCGGGGAAGCTTTCGATCTACACGATGGCGCTGGTCGGCGGGCGTGCCGTCCTGCGTGACAGGTTCAGCACCACAGAGTTCTGGAAGGACGTGAACGAATTCCAATGCACCGTCGCGATCCTCCTCGGCGCGGTCGCCAACTTCCTATACCGCCAGCCGGAGACGCCCGACGACGCGCAAAACGCGATGAAGAAGGTCCTGATGGTGCCGCTGATCGCCGATGTGGAAAAGTTCAAGAAGCGGTTCGATCTCGAGGTCTGCACATGCTGGAACATGACCGAGACTTCGAGCCCGATCGTTTCGCCGGGGTTCGACCTCGTGGACTCCGCCTCTTGTGGCCGTCCGCGTCCCGGCATGATCTGTCGTCTCGTCGATGATGAGGATTACGAGGTGCCCGTCGGGGAGCCAGGCGAACTGGTGATCCGCAGCGAGCAACCATGGACGCTTATGTCGGGCTATCTTGGCAAACCCGAAAAGACGGTCGAGGCGTGGCGCAACCAGTGGCTCCACACCGGCGACATCTTCACCCGGGATGCGGAAGGCAATTTCTACTATGTCGACCGCAAGAAGGACATGATCCGCCGCCGGGGCGAGAATGTTTCGTCCGTCGAGGTCGAGGCCGAGGTCGTCACCTTTGAGGGCGTGTTAGAATGCGCGGCCTATGGCGTGCCCTCTGAATTCGGCGAGGAGGAGATCATGGTCGCCCTTGTCTGCAAGCCTGGGCATAGCGTCGATGCGATTGCA
This sequence comes from Roseicyclus sediminis, assembly GCF_025515305.1. Classification (GTDB taxonomy): domain Bacteria; phylum Pseudomonadota; class Alphaproteobacteria; order Rhodobacterales; family Rhodobacteraceae; genus Roseibacterium; species Roseibacterium sediminis. The sequence goes on along the minus strand of NZ_JAOPHT010000002.1, from coordinate 488,834 downwards.
CTCAACGCCTACCTCAAGGAACGGCTGCCGAGGTTCATGGTCCCTAAATATCTCCGCATCATTCCGGAGATGCCTAAGACACCCACTAACAAGATCCGCAAGACCCAGCTTCGGGATGACGGGGTGACATCGGACACGTCCGTCTTTTGAGGTAACCTGATGCCATCCCCCGTATCGACCGGGGCACCGGCCGGTGCCAGCAAAGTGCTGCGCCCTGGTGTGCTGGCCGGGCTCTCCTGCATCGTGACCGGGGCCGGAACCGGGATCGGCCGGGCCATCTCGCTGCGCTTCTGCGCACTGGGTGCGAAGGTTTCGGGTATCGGGCGCCGCGCGGAGCCCCTGCATTCCGTCGCCATCGAGGCCGGGGCCGCGTTCACGGCCTTCCCCTGCGATATCCGCGACCGCGAGGCCGCCGCCAGCCTTATCGCGGACATCGGCGAGATGGCCGGTATCGATGTCCTTGTGAACAACGCGGGCGGGCAGTTTCCGTCACGGGCTGAGGAGATCTCCGCAAGAGGCTGGGACGCGGTGATCGACCTAAACCTGACGGCGCTGTTTTCGCTGACCCAGGCCGCATTCCCTTTCCTGTCCCGACACGGCGGGAGCGTGATCAACATGTCGATCACGCCTGTCGAGACCGGCGCGCCCGGGCTTGCGCATTCGGTTGCCGCCCGTGCCGGCGTGCTGGGGCTTACGCGCACGCTGGCGTTGGAATGGGCAGATCGGAACATTCGTCTGAACTGCGTCGCGCCGGGGATCGTGGCGACCGATGCTTACATAGCAAACTATCCCGTCGAAGCGCGCGACCGGCTGTCTGCGCGCCGTCCGATCGGCCGTGACACAACGCCCGAGGAGGTGGCCGAACTGGTTGCGTTCCTGGCCAGCCCGGCGGCGGCGCTGATGACGGGGCAGTTATTGCAAATGGACGGAGGTCTCGGCCTTGCCGGGACGACGATACTCGACGCGGGGGAAGATCATAGGCATGGCTGATGCGGTTTTGCTGGATGTGGAGGACGGGATTGCGTCGATCCGCCTAAACCGTCCCGACAGGCTCAATGTTCTGAGCGTTGAGGTGTCCGAAGGCCTACGCGATGCGGTCGATAGCGCGGTATCCGACGCCTCAGTGCGCGTGATCGTCCTGTCTGGTGAGGGGCGGTCCTTCATGGCCGGCGGAGACCTGAGGCACATGGCCGGGGCGTCCGACCGCGGCCGCGCCGCGCGTGAGTTGATCGATCCGATCCATGCCGCGCTCCTTCGGCTTTCCGGATCGGGTCAGATCACCATCGCTTCGGTGCATGGGCCGGTGGCCGGGGCCGGCCTGTCGATCGCCATGGGGCTCGACCTCGCCATCGCGGCCGAGAGCTCCGTGTTCCATTTCGCCTACTCCAGCGTGGCCGCTTCGCCGGATTGCGGTGGCACATGGGCGCTGCCACGGCTGGTGGGCCATCGCCGCGCTCTGCAGATCGCGCTTATCGAAGATGGCGGCATCCCAGCGGACCGCGCGCTGGAACTTGGCCTCATCTCGCGGGTCATTGCCGACGATAGCCTTACGGTGGAGACACGCAGGCTTGCCGAACGGCTGCGCGACGGCGCCGCGGTGGCACAGGCCGCGACCAAGCGGCTTTACCGGCAGGCGCTCGAAACGCCGTTCGCTGCGCAACTGGACGCCGAAGCCGAGGCCTTCGAAGCCTGCGCCCGGACCGATGATTTCGATGATGCAGTCGCCGCGTTCTTCGGTGGCAGCAGGCCGTCCGAAAAAGGAGGAAAGTCGGATGTCTGACACATGGCCCAATGCCGCGCGCGGCACAGAAGAAACCGGCATCCGTCGCGCCGCCGTTATCGGCGCGGGGTCAATGGGAGCGGGGATCGCCGCGCAATTCGCCAATGCCGGCATTCCCGTCGATCTTCTGGACCTTCCCGGCATCGGGCCGCAGAACCGCAACGCCCCGGCAGAGGCCGGTGTCACCCGGCAGCTTGGCATCGGCGGCTTTACGGTGCCGGAGGCAGCGGCGCTGGTTCGTCCCGGCAATGTCGAGGATCACCTCGGGCGGCTGTCAGCGGCCGACTGGATCATCGAGGCGGTCGTCGAGAACGCGGCGCTGAAGAAGGACCTCTACGCGCGGATTGCCCTTCATAGAAAACCGGACGCCATCGTCTCGTCGAATACCTCGACGCTCCTTCGCGGCACGCTCACTTCGGAAATGTCGGACGATGTCGCGTCGCACTTCCTAATCACCCATTTCTTCAACCCACCAAGGCACATGGAACTGCTCGAGGTCGTCGCGGACCCGGATGTGCCAGACGAGATCGTGGAGCGTGTCCACCGGGCCGGTCGCGCGGTGCTGGGCAAGACGACCGTTGCCTGCTTCGATACGCCCGGTTTCATCGCCAATCGCATTGGCTGCTACTGGATGGCCGTCGCCGCGATCGAGGCTGAGCGCCATGCCCTGCGCGTAGAGGAGGCTGACGCCGTGCTGGCGGTGTTCGGCGTGCCGAGAACCGGCATTTTCGGCCTTCTCGATCTGGTAGGTCTCGACCTCGTCCCACCGGTCTGGGGCAGCCTGGCGCACAGTCTCCCCGCGCATGACGCCATCCATCGGCATGACCTGTCCACCCACCCGATCGTGTTGCGACAACTCGAGGCCGGGCGGCTCGGCCGGAAGTCGGGCGACGGCTTCTTTCGCAACGACAAGACCGGGACGCGCGAGGCGCTGGACCTCGAGATAGGAGAATACCGGCCATTGGCGCTTGTCGCGGCCGCAGACCTGCCAGCGGCGGGCCGCGATCCCAAGGCCTTGATTGACGCCGCTGGCCGTTACGGGGACTACGCGTGGTCCGTCTTCAGCCATCTGGTGGTGTACGCGGCCGAGACGGTGGAGGAGATCGCACAAAGCGCCGATGCGCTCGATACCGCAGTGTCCCTTGGGTATGGCTGGCGTCAGGGGCCGTTTGCGCTCGCCGAACGGGTCGGTCTCTCGGATATCGCGGCGCGTCTTGCTGCCGAGGGCAGACGCGTGCCCGTTGAATTGCAGCGCGCGGCCCTGCGGGGCACCTTCCTCATAAATGGCCAACTCACAGCAGAGGGACGTAGGGCGCCTCGCATCATACAGGAAACGCCGGTGGCACGCCTCGAAGATGCTGGCGACGGTATCGGGATCTTCCGGCTGACCTCCAAAATGGGTGTCATCGGGCCAGAAACCTTCGATGTTCTCGAGGCAGCGCTCGACAAGGCTGGTGGCGACTTGCGCGCTCTGGTCATCGCCGGAGAAACACGCCGGGCCTTTTCTGCCGGTGTGAACCTCCGGCATTTTCTGAGCCTAATGGACCGTGCCGACGCGCTCGACGCCTTTCTCGAACGCGGGCAGCGAGCCTATGAGCGCCTCCGGCTGGCGCCTGTACCCGTAGTTGCGGCCGTGCGTGGTCTGGCACTCGGGGGAGGTTGTGAACTGATGCTGCATTGCGATGCCGTGGTGGCCCATGTCGAAACGAGGATCGGCTTGCCGGAGGCCACGCTCGGCATCCTCCCCGGCTGGGGCGGATGCACGAGGATGCTGGACCGCTGCCTTTCACTCGGGGCTGCGGACCCAACTGCGGCTGCAGCGCGGGCCTTCACAATCCTTCGGGCTGGAACCGTCGCCGCGAATGCACGCGAGGCGCAAAGCATCGGGTATCTCGACCGCACGGCGGCGATCGCGATGCATCTCGATGACGTGGAGCGCGTCGCGATCGAGATGGCGAACCGCATGGCCGAGGGCTATCGAGCGCCCGAACCGGCCGCGATCTCGCTTGCCGGGGGCGCGGCGGCGGCGATGCTCATGGCCGGAGTGCCGCCGCTGTCCGACACGGACGCGGATTGGCATGAGACGGTCGGCCGCGATATGGCGGCGGTACTGACCGGACAGCCGGGCGGCGAGGCGCCATGGTCGGCGGCGCCATCCCAGATGCATGTACTCGAACGCGCCGCGGTGCTGCGCATGGTCGGGCGGCCTCAGACCCGCGCCGCGATCGACCGGATCGTGGCCTGATGGCGGCGGAAACGAAAGGAACGCGACATGCCGCAAGGTCCCGTTGAAACAACGTCAGGCGACATTCCGCAATTGCCGTCGCTATCCCTCCGCGTCGAGGGCGAGATCGGCTACCTTGGACTCAACCGGCCGGACACGCTGAACGCCTTCGACATGGCCATGATCGAAGACATCACGGCGGCGGCCGAATGGTTCGACGCCCGGCGCGACGTCAAGGTGGTGTTGGTCTACTCGACCGGGCGGGCCTTTTCCTCCGGCTTCCATCTCGACCAGTTCCGCAATGCCGACGCCGAGGCTGTGGCGCGCAATATCGACACTGGGCGGCGCATGATCGACACGCTCGAACGCATGCGCCCCCTCACTGTCTGCGCGGCGAACGGGCACTGTATCGGCGGTGGATTGATCCTCCTGCTGGCCGGCGATTTCCGGTATGCATCACACGATCTATCCTGCCTACTGCCCGAGACGCACCTTGGCATACCGCTTCCTTGGGGGGGGGTGCCGCGGCTGGTGCGGGAGGTCGGATCAGTCCGTGCCGCCGAAATCGTCCTACTGGGTAAGCGGTCGGCCGCTGCTGCGCTGAAGGATTTTGGCATCCTGAACGACGTGGTCGAGCCACAGGCACTGTTTGAGCATGCGGACGGCGTAGCGAGGCAACTTTGCCAGTTGTCCCGCTTCGTGCTCGAGACCACCAAGGCCCAACTGCGTGCCGCCAAGGAACACATGGCCTCCACCGACCTCTCGGTACCAGAGGAGAACGCCGTGCGGATCGGGATGTCCGATCCCGAAAGCATTCTCGTCCGGAAACGGCGCCTCGGGCGTCCAAGCAGTTGAGGCGGGCGGGTGTGTGTGCGAGCACGACGCTGCCAGTGTCCCTCATTTTGACCCGTCCGATGAATTATTGTGCTACGGCCCCACATTCGATTTCTGCAGTAGCGGCAACGAACAAGCCGAGCGTCCTCATGGTCTGTCTGGGGTGCTTGCGGCTGGTTGGCGTGGAGTCTTCAGGCTCTGTCACTTCCTTAGACCTAGTCGAGTTTCCGTTTCAGTGCCGCATCTGGCCTGTCTCAGCTTAAGGAAAAAGGACTCATCGAAGCACCGTGGAATGTAGCCCCTCGTGCGCGTCTGCTTCAGCACAAGAAACGAGATTAGGAAGCTGCTTCGTTTCCAAGACTGGCTTTGGAGCAGATTTGGCGAAGGTCAGCTCCGTCCGCACTGCGGCCGCTGATGCTAGCCAATCCGAACGGCAGCTTCGTCGCCTACGACATGCCGGAGGCGACAGACCTAGCGGTGGGGATCATGGCGCTGGTGGCCCAGCAGGAGCGCGATGCGATCTCGCGGTGGACGAGGGAGGCGCTGGCGGCGGCGAAGGTGCGAGGGGTGAAGCTCGGCAACCCGAACGGCGCAGCGGCGCTGAGGCGGGCGGGGAAGGGTGGGGCGGCGCTTCGTGACACTATTCGACAGAACGCCGACGAGCATGCGGCTGCGCTGGCGCCGGTGGTCGAGGCGCTGAGGACGGAAGGCCACACGACGCTGCGTGCCATGGCAGATGCGCTAAACGCTCGGGGTATGATGACCCGGCGCGGCGGACGGTGGTACGTTTCGAACGTCAGGAACCTGTTACAGCGAATTGGCCGAAAATGCGAGAACGCTTCGTGATGGGGCCCTCTGCGGCATGGAAACCGCAGCTATGAACTTCATTCTGTCGACGTTCATGGCCGGTCAGGCTTCCACCATGGCATCTTCTGGTCAATGAAGAGTTTGTCCCAAAGGAAGCCCCTGATGGCGAGCGGCTTCAGGGCATCCTTGAGCTTGCTCTCGAGGTATTCCCTGGTCGGCTCTGGATTGGTTAGCCGTTCGTCTGGCATGAAGCGGTTCCTGATTTCGCGCAAATCGCGGGCAAATTTCTCTTCGAGCCTCCCCGCCTCGAACGAATACCCCATGGCGGAGATCATTGAATGTGGAGGTCGGGGTACAGGTGAGGGGTTTTTCTCGACATACGCCGCAACAGCATCTGATATTGTTTCAGGCTCCGGAAATTCGAACCAAACCTTCTCGGCCGAGGTATGTATTCCCTCTACCAGTCGCTCATGTTGAAGATAGATCGCCGAGATATCTGGAATATATTCGAACAGCTCGGGCCAGATTTCCTTGCTATTTTATTTCGTGCTCGCAATATTAAAGTAGGCTACCAGGAGGTCAACTACGTATTCCAGAGGGTAGAGGCCGCGCACGGTAACCTCCGATGGAACCGCAGGCATGACGACTTCTATCCCGCCGAGGCACTGCCCATCAGTGCGGATCAGCTCCTGAAGAGCGATATATTTAGCCCTTGGTGCCACCGATGGAACAGCACCAATAATCGAGATGCCCTGATCGTCATTTTCCAAGGCGATGAAAGACCACTCGCCGCCCCAATTCAAACCCGAAATCCCGAAGCCTGAGGTTGGAAAGGGGGCAAACCCAAACCAAAGTTGAAAATCTACTCTGCTGCCCCATTCGCCGCCCGGCCAACCGGAGCCATTTTGTTGCCAAGGCCAGGCCGCATCTACGGCTAGACGATCTTCTTCTGCGATGCCTACTTTCTCGCATTCCTCCGTCCAAATCTTTTCGATGTTCACTGGATCAGGAAGCTTGAAGATCGGATCAGACGTGTCAGGCAGTACAGCTTTAGGCACCACGGCATCGAGTCTAGTACGCAGAATGCTTTGGAACCTCCCGAGGCTTGCTTGAAATTCCTCATCATTCATGTGCGCACCCGGTCTGCTGCCGTGATGGGAAAGTTCAAGCAAGACGTTAGCTTGGAGATCGGCGATCCAACAAGGCCCCGGGTGCTCGATGATGCCTGCGCTATCTCAAATCCGAAGTTGGTCGCCGACGATCTTGGCCGTACGGCCCGTTTGGGCTCTGTCAGAAGAACAGGCTTGAGGCGGGGCAGGGTGCTGGCAAGCGTCCCCGGATGACGAGGCGCAGCCCCTTCCGATACTTCAAAACTAGCCCAGAGATCATCCGCCTGGCGGTGATGATGATCTACGTCCGGTTTCCGTTGTCGCTGCGCAACGTCGAAGACTTGCTTCACGAGCGTGGCGTCGAGATCAGCCACGAGACGGTGCGGTTCTGGTGGCATCGCTTCGGCCCGCTGTTCGCATCCGAGTTCCGGAAACGCCGCATCGAGGGCATGGAGTCCAGCGACTGGCGATGGCTCCTGGACGAGATGTTCATGAAGATCAACGGCGAGCGGCACCTGTTGGAGCGCACGCTCACAAATGACTGAGGCAATGGATCGGACCTGTTGGTTTCCGGTCGCATCAGGTGCGCGCGGCAATCCAAACCCAAGGCCATGCATGTAATAACAAGAGCTTATCTGATGGAGAACGTTGGATCCTGGTCCCGTCCCCTCCGCCATTTCCCCCCGCGATAGCGTTCTCCCGATCCGGCCACCTGCTTTGCATAACCTGTGGAAAGTATCCGCTCCGCACGAAAACGAGTGGACACGCAGCGCCGTTCTGCAAAAAAAAGGAAGTAACAGGGGGAAAATACACATGAAGAGATTTTCAGCGATTGCGCTTTGCCTGGTTTGCATGTCCGGGCCGTTGTCGGCCACGACGGTATCCGACATCTTCACCAGCTTCTACAGCTTCGGAGACAGCCTGACCGATGATGGGAAATTCGGGCTGGCCAGCGCCGGAGGGTTGCTGGAGGCACCGAGTTTCGGCGGAAGATTTACCACCGGCCTTACATGGTCGGAGTACATCGAAGATGAATTTCAAGCGGCCGGTGATGACACCCGCAATTATGCCCTCGGCGGCGCCACGGCCAGTCCAGTGAACCCGCGCAATCCCGTCGGACCGCTTGGCACGCTGGAAAAACAGATCGCGGCCTTCCAGGCGGAACTTCCCTTTTTGCGTGATCCCGGCAGCAACCCGCTGGTCTCTCTCTGGTTCGGCGCGAACGATATCTTTACCGGTCAAAGCTCGGTCGAAGCTGCCAACTTGATAGAAGCGGGTGTCCGCACGATCGGCACGCTTGGCCCGGGCGCCGGCACGAGTTTCAATACATTCCTTCTGTTCGACCTGCCGTCCATCCCGGGCGTTGCGGCGGATGCGATCGATGCATTCAACACTCAACTCGATGCGAATGCTGCTGCACTTCGCGCCGACGGTTTCAACATTCTGCGCTTCGACCCATCGATGACCTTCGATGCCATCACGGCAGATTTCTTCAATGGATCGCCGCTCTACGGCATTACGGAACTGCTTGCGCCCTGCGCGGCCGGCTTCACCGATGGCGACCCGACAAGCTGTCTGGACGCTGGACGAGACCCGAACACCTTCCTGTTTGCAGATCCCGTGCACCCCACCGCACCCGTGCATCTGTTGGCGTCACAACAGGTCTCGGCAGCCATCATCGCCGCAAACGGTCCGGCTGTGGTGCCGCTGCCCGCAAGCTTGCCGCTGCTGTTGGCCGGACTTGGCGGTCTGGGCCTGCTGGCGCGGCGTCGGCGCCTGATCTGAGAGCAGACGCGTATCCAGACCAGTTGGATGCGCCGGCCTGAGGTCGGCGCATCTCTCGCACGGGGAAGGGTTGCATCCCGCGGCGGCCTTCAGGCAACGGGCGGGTCCGGTGCGGCCAGAAGGAAAAGCATGGCCTCGATCAGGATCGCGCCTCGCCGCCATTGGCGGATGGACCAAGTGGACATGCGAACCATCGGCTGAAAAAATTGGCTTGCGGGGTGGGGTGCGGCCGATCCCGGTCACGTCTTCTCCACGATCCATTCAGTCTATTGTCAATGCTCCGAAAAAGACGCGAAGTCCGCCCCGCATTCCCGTTCCTTTGCCGCCGGTCGCTGGACCGGTGACGCCGCGTGGGGCAGGGCCGCTGGGTCGAACCGTCCGGGGTCCGAGGCGCCCGTATAGGTCAGTCGCTACGCTCTTCGGTGGCCGGCTGGCCGAGCTGCGCCGCGCGGAAGGCCGCGCCCCGCTTCAGACTGCCGAGCAGTTCGGCCTCGTTCACCGGTTTGCTGAGGTAATCGTCCATACCGGCCCTGAGATACGTTTCGCGGTCGGACACCTGCGCATTCGCGGTAAGTGCCACGATGAACGGCCTTGGGCCGTCTCCCATGGCCTCGCGGATCTTCGCCGCGGCTGTCACGCCATCCATGTCCGGCATTTCGATATCCATCAGGATCACGTCGAAAGAACCGGCCAGCGCCATCGAGACGGCCTCCGGGCCGCCCGTCGCAACCTCCGGGGAAAAGCCATTTTTTTCCAGCACTTTCGTCCCGACCTTGCGGTTGATCCGGTTGTCATCCACCAGAAGGATCGAAAGGCCCCCGGCTTGCGTTGCATCCGCGCCGCCTGCCTTTGTCTCGGCCTCCGGCAGCACCCCGGGAGCGACGGCCTTGGCCAGACCCTCGAGCAGTTGCGCCGTCCGGGCAGGCTTCGCGATGATGGAGGAGAACCCGCCGGCCCGCATGTCCGACCAGGAGCCTGCCGCGGTCGACGTCAGAGACGTCAGAACGATCATCGGTGGCGTCCGGGCGCCGACGATCTCGCGGATACGCCCGGCAAGGGCGAGGCCGGTCATGTCCTCCAGCCTGTCGTCGATGACGATCGCGTCGAAGGACCCGCATCTTGCCAGGCGGTCAAGCGCCTCACTTCCGGTGCGCGTGACCTCTGGCTCGACGCCCCAGTTCCTAAGACGCTCCTCCATGATCCTCGAACTGGTGTCGTGCCGCTCGACCACGAGAACCCGCGCACCCGCGAGCGCCTCGATCTGCCTGCGCCGCGCCTCCGAACCCGGTGGTTCGCAGGGGCGCAGGGGGATCTCGAAGAAGAAGGTCGAGCCGGCGCCCACCTCGCTCGTCACCTCGATCCTTCCGCCCATGCGTTCAACGAGCCTCTGGCTGATCGCGAGGCCGAGGCCCGTCCCGCCGAACCGCCGGGTCGTGGATGCATCGACCTGGCTGAAGGACCGGAACAGGCGATCCATGCGGTCCGCGGGGATGCCGATCCCGGTATCGCGGACGGCGAAGCGGATGGCCGTACCCTTCTCGGGCGCACTGTCCCCGTCAGCGGGCGTCACGGTCACCAGGACTTCGCCCTCGTCCGTGAACTTCACCGCGTTGTTCAGGAGGTTGAGCAGCACCTGCTTGAGCCGCGTGGGGTCGCCGATCACCCCGTGCGGAAGGTCGGGGCTGATCCTGCACGCAAGCTCGATACCCTTTTCCTCGGCGCGCGGCATCACCAGTTCCACCGCCGTCTCCACCGTCTCGGCGAGGTCGATCGGGATTTCCTCGAGCTCGAGGGCGCCCGCTTCCACCTTCGAGAAATCGAGAATGTCGTTGATGATGGAAAGCAGGGTGTCGGCGGCAGTCTTGATCGTGGCCGCGAAGTCACGTTGCTCGGTATCGAGCCTGGTGGTGGACAGCAGGTTGCTCATGCCGATGATGCCGTTGAGCGGCGTCCTGATCTCATGGCTCATCGTTGCAAGGAAGGTGCTCTTCGCCTCGTTGGCCGTCTCCGCCTGCTCCTTCGCGTCGGTCAGCTGCTCTTCCCGCGTCTTCAGCTCGCTGATGTCCGAATACACGACAACGGTTCCGCCATCGGTGGTGCGGCGCTTGTCGATATTGACCCAACGTCCGTCCGGCAGCCGGCGGACATTGGACATGTCCGCTCCGCTGGCAGCGCGTGCCAGACTCTCCCCGACGGGACTCACGCCGACACGCAGTCCGTATCCAGCCGGGAGCCGGGCCGCGAGTTCGCCCAGGGACACGCCGGGTGTCACGATCCGTCCGGCACGATCTCCGAGGAAGTCCTTGTACCGCGTGTTGCACAGCACGAGGTGGTCGCTGGCGTCGAAGAAGGCGAACCCGTCCGATATGCTTTCGATGGCGTCGATGAGGCGCTGGCGGGTCTCGGCGATTTCCCGAAGATTGCTGCGCTCCATCTCGACGGCGGTGTCCCGGAACACCGCCAGGGCGCGCATCAGGCGCGAGACCTCGTCCTTCCCGGACGGCTGGGGCAGGGCGACGTGAAGATCGCCACCCGCGAGCGAAAGCGCGGCATTTGAGAACGCGCTCAGGCGCGAGCCGAGGCTGCGATTCACGTAGACGATGGCCCCGAGGATGACCATCAGCGACGCCGACAGCACAAGCGCGAGATTGATCCGGCTCCGCTCCAGCGTGTCGAGGACGCGCGCCGCCGAAGCGTCGGCCGCACCGCGCGTCTCGGCCACGATGGTGGCGGCCAGGTCACTCATCCCGCCAGTGAGATCGTCCGTGCTCTGGAGAAGCTGGTTGGTCCGCTCGAGCGCCGTGAGTTCGCGTGCCCGCAACTCGAAGAGGTTTCCGCTGTCTGTTCCGAAGCCGATGAGCCGTGCGGCCAGATCGGCGGTCTCCGACACTTCGGCCCGCGCACTCAGGCTGTCGAGGAGGCGCATCGTCTCCGTGCCGACCACCCGGAGATCATTGCGGAATTCCTGAAGTTCGCCGGAATCCTCGGCGAAGGGGGCAAGGGACAAGATGCCCACGGCCTGATTGCCCAGGGCATCCAGCATGAGAAGTGCGCCGTAGCCTTCGACGCCGGCGGCGTTGATGGCGTCGAGGCTTTCGCCGACCTGCCGGCGAAGGTCGGACGAGACCGTCACGGTCCGGCCACGTATCTGGATGATCGAGTTGCGCAGATTGAACTCGAGCTGCGAGAGGGCGCGCCGCAGATCGCTCCGCACGGCCGCGGCGTCGAGGGGCGGCGCCTGGGGGTCGCGGAACACCGCCCTCTGCCGCTCGAAGACGCTGGTGTCGCCTGCACCGAGCGCCACGATCTGATCGAGGCTTTCAGAGAGCGCATCGACGTCGACGACCTGGCGGACCGACGCGTTCTCGCGCAGTTCCCCGAGGTTGCGCAACGCGATGGAACTGGCCGGCACGAACGCGCTCCAGGCCGCCTGCAAGACGTCCTCGGAGGACGCCGACAGCGCGGTGTCCAGCGATCGCTCCATCACGCCGAGCTGAACCTGCATGCTCAGGAGCGGGATCAGCCCCAGAACGCTCAACTCGTTGAGATAGGTGACCGTGGTGTCGGTCCCGCTGCCCACCCGTTCGCTTTCGGCACTCAGAACGGCAAGCTGGTCGGCGATCACGGGTGTGATCGATGTGGTGAAGGCACTGTGCGTCCGGGCAAGGTCCTGGATCATGTCGTTGAGCGCGATCCGCACGTCGATACGTGCCGCGATCGTTTCCGCCAGTCGCTGCGAGACCCTTTCGACGGCGGCGACCGAGGCCTCCATCTGCGCCACCAGCTCTGCGGTTCCGGTGCCTGGATCGAACCGGTCGATCACCGCGCGCGCGCTGTCCAGATCGCGCTGAAGCTGGGTGTGCCGGGCCGCCAGCTGGTCCGGGTTGGCGGATGTCGCGACCGATGCGGCGGCACTGCGGATATTCGTGGTGATCTGGGACACTTCGTGTGCAGTGATCAGGGCAGGGATGCCTTCGCTCGTGATCGAGGTGAGTTGCGACTGAACGACGATGTTCGTGCGATGCGCAATCAGCGCTGCCACGGCCGCCGATGTCAGGATGATCGCGATCACAAGCAGAAGCTTGCCCCGGATCGTGGATGGGAGCAGGCCCGCAATCCGTTGGCGCCGGATGCCGTATGTGTCGGTGCCGTTCAGCTTTCCATGCTTCCCACGTTACGCCGTCCCGCTGGTCCGCCGCGCTTCAGAGACGCAGCTCCAGCCCCTCGAGATCGTCCGGCGTGAGATATGCCACGGCGGGATTGAGCATCACCTGCAGGTGGAGTGAGAAGACGCGCGCGGCATCGCGGTCCCGGTTGGCCCAGTCGAACCAGAGCGGAATGGCGACCCGGCGAAAACGTTCGACATCCTCCTCCGACAGGCGCGTGACCTCGACGCCGGCATCGGCGAACTGCTGCCATGCGGCGATGTTGGCCTGCTGGTGGGCCGTGAAATGCTCCATCGAAAAGGCCTGGACGAGTTCGGTTATCAGGTTCTGCATCGGCGAACCGAGGCTGTTCCAGACGTCCTGGTTGAACACGACAATAGTCAGATCGACGGGCTGATGCAGGCACGGCGTCGAGGCCGGACCCATGACGATGTAATCGCTCACCTCCGCGAAACCGAGGTCGAAATTCATCGCCGGGCCCGTGAAATCGGCGGCGTCGATGGCTCCGGACGCCAGTGCCGGGCGGACCTCGGAACCCGCCAGCGTCACGGTGCGGGCCCCGATCGCCTCGAAGCAGTCCGCGACGATGCCGCCGGGCATCCTCACAATGAGCCCCTCGAAATCCTCCAGCGACCGGATCGGCACGTTCGAATGGATCAGGTTCATGTCGTGATGCACATGCCCGACGAAATGCAGCCCGTGCCGGGCATAGAGTTCCCGCGCAAGCTCGGTGCCGCCGTAGCTATCGAAGAGCATGTCCCACTGGTGGGGATGAGGCAGGCCCATGGGGAAGGAGGTCAGGAATGCGCCTGCGGGCATGACACCGTTGATCGCGGCGTAGTGCGGGACCCAGTGCATCCCGTCGAGAACGCCCGCCGAAGTGGCTGCCATCATGTCGAAGATTTCGGCGACGGATCCACCGGCAAAGGGGACGAAATCGACCTCTCCGGACGTCAGTTCGACAACCCGTCCGCACCAGTCCCGAAACGTGTTGTAGCCGATCGTGTCTTCGGTCCAGAGCGATTGCAGCGTCAGTCTCCTGCCCGCCGCCACCTGCGCGTTTCCGATGAAGGGCGCGGCCAGCGCCGCGGCACCGAGCGGAGCGGAAGCGATCAAGGCCCTGCGGGTCGTTCGGGCCGATGCCAAGGGGGTGCATTTTCGTTCCGGCGCGATCTTGCCCGTCATTTCCACTCTCCTTGATCGTAAAAAAACAAGCCGCACGATTATGAAGGTTTGGACGCTTTTTTCCGGAAATCAACTTCGCGTTTGCCGTCAGTCCTGCGGATCCGTGAGCGTGGGGCGTCGCGTCTCCCGTTTCTCGCACGCGATGATCTTCACGAACGAGACAAGCGTCCGATATCGCGCTGCCGGGGCGCCGCATGCGGCGCCAAGAACAACCGCTCTGGCCTCGGAGCAGCCTTTCGCTCCGAAAGTCAAGAACGACCGCCCGGCGGAAAAGGCTGACCTTTTGTGGCAACCCGCATTCTTCCCATCGGTGGTTTTCAATTCGACATCTGACTCAATGGGCAAGGGGACAAATAGCCCAGTCCACTCCAGCGTCCGGCCATGCTGCCGAGGCCGGGGCTGAGACGCCGGGACAAAGTTCTTTGCGATCCCGGTGCAACGACGCCCAGGTCCCGTCCGATTAGTATCTCCCCAGCTTGGCAAGGCCCAGCCGGTCGCAACTTCGGCGGCGGCGAGCCTTTGCCGCAAACCAAGGAGATCCGCTCGATGACCTGGGCTGCACGAACCAAAGTATTGACCCTCTCGCTGTCTGTCCTGCTCGGCAGTCTGACCGTGGCCGAGGCCGAGATGAGCCGCACGCATGTCGATTTCTCGGGCTGGACCGGGACCGCGATCGATGGCGAGATCGTCGGGCGTGAGTTCGACCGCTACGAGCTGAACGCGGTGGCGGGCGACACGCTGACGGTGCTTCTGCACTCGCCGAACACGGCCACCTACTTCAACGTCTACGCTCCGGGCCGTGGGCCGGGCGATGAGGCGCTCGCCAACAGTGAAATCGTTGGCGGGCCGGTTCGCGAGATCAACGAGTTCTCCGGCGTCCTGCCCGAAACCGGGGTCTACGAGGTCGTCGTCTACATGGTGCGTGCCGCAGCCCGACGGGACGAGGTGGCGCCCTACGCGATCGAGATCGACCTGCTTCAGCCGGACGACGCCAACGACCCTAACGCCGCAGAACGCTTTTTCCAGGTGCGCACGCGCACGGCCGGCGGTCACCTGAACGTCCACGCCGACCCCGACATCAATGCCCAGCGGCTCGGGCGGTTCAATAACGGCGCCGTACTGCGCGATATCGGTGGATGCACGGAACATGGCGGACGCGACTGGTGCGAGGTGATGGCCTATGAAGGCGGGCTGGCCGGTTGGGCCGCGCGCGAATTCCTCGCGCCCGTCTCGCCCCGCCGCGCCGCCGCGCCGGTGGCGCCCCCGCGTCAGGTGGCGGCGTCGACGGCCCCCCGGCCCACGCTGTCGGCGAACTTCTCCACCACGTCGGAATTCTTCCACGTCCATCTCGGCGATCCCCGCGGGCATCTTAACGTGCACGCGGAACCGTCCGGGGGCTCGATCCGCGTGGGCCGGCTGCCCGACGGCGCGGATGTGCGGAACGTCGGTGGCTGCGTCGAGTCGGGCGGGCACACCTGGTGCGACATCATGCAGGCCGGCGGCGGCGTTTCGGGCTGGGTCGCGGCGGAATACCTCCGCAACGGCCAGGTTCCGGCCTCGCAGGTCACGACGGCCACGGGCGCACCGCGTCCCGTCACCGATGACTTCGCCGACGGCATGGCGGGCGGCCCGGACTTCTGGCGCGTCGATATGGGCAATTCGGGCAGCGCGCTGCGCGTTCACGCCCGTCCCTCCACGCAGGCCCCGGTCATCGCGCGGTTCCATGACGGCGCGACGCTCCGGAACGCCGATGGCTGCCGGATGAGCGACGGGCGCCGCTGGTGCTACGTCACCTCGATCGCTGGCGATGTCACGGGCTGGGTCGCGGGCGACTACCTTCGCGAGGGCTCGGCCCCCGGCGTGGCCACCCACCTGCCGTTGCCCGTGGGCGCGATGCCCGTGCCGCCGGCGGAAACGGCGACCGAGCCGCAGGTTCTCGGCCCGGCCTATGACACGACCGGCGGCCTGACCTGCGTCGACGGCATCGACGCCCCGGCCGCGACCTGCAGCTACGGCGCCGTCCACGAGGGCAGCGGCAACGGCTACGTGCAGATCACCGAAGCGGGCTTCGGCGGGCGGACCATCTCCTTCGAGAACGGCGTGCCGGTCTACTTCGATCAGTCCCAGGCCGATGGCGACGTGACGATGGACGTTGTGCGGCTCGGTGACATCTGGAGCATCCAGATCGGGCCGCGCCGCTTCGAGATCCCCGCCGCGCTCTTCGAGGCCCACCCGGATGTCGTGTCGCGCACCACCCTGCCACTGGCCCCCGCCCCGATGCAGGATCAGGGCGATGCTCTGGTGGCCGGTACCGACTTCAACGCCACGGCAGAGATCGAGTGCACCCGTGATCGCGATGCCGCCACGGCCATGTGCCAGGCCGGCGTCGTCCGCGAGGGCAATGGCAGCGGGTTCGTCACGGTGTTCTGGCCCGATGGCGGCGGCCGCGTGATCTTCTTCGAAGGCAACACGCCGGTCCGCTACGACGAATCCGAGGCCGATGGCGGCGCGGCATTCTCGGCCACGCAGGACGCCAACGGCACCTTCACGGTGTTTGTCGGCGACGCCCGGTTCGTCATCCCCGAGGCCCTGATCGTCGGCGACTGACACATCCATCGGGCGGCCGGGCCGGGTGGTCCGGTCGCCTGTCATCCCGCGCGCCCGAAGGCCGCGGTTCACCCCATCGAAAGGGACAAAGCAATGCAAAAGACACTTCTTCTCGCGTGCGGCGCCGCTGCTGTCGCCACGCTCGCCGGCTGCGTCGATGTCGCGGGTCCGGTCACGCCCGGCCGCGCCACGATGGCCGAGGTCGAGCAATCCTGTGTGAACCAGCTGGCGCGTGACTCCATGTTGGGCACGAACCAGGTCAGCGTGGCCGGCTCCACCGGATCCTCCGAAGGCAGCGCCGTCTTCCTGATCAACGCCGACGGCCGCAACTGGACCTGCCGGGCTGACGGCGCCGGCAACATCACCGCCATGGAATTCAACGGCTGAAACCTCTGAAGCCACACCATGGGCGTGGTCCGGCGCTGACCTCGTGGCCGGACCCGCGCGCATGGATCCTTCCCCGCCGCGGGTACCCCATCGGCGGCGGGGAAGACCAACCCTGGGAGCGCGCGCATGGGACACAGGCTCTGCCGGATCGCGGTGATCCTCGTCGCGCTGCTCTATCTTGCGGCGCTGTTCCTCTTTTTCGTGGGGGCTTTCGGCTGGTTCGGGCAGGAACGGACGCCGCTTGCCGGTGTCTTCCTCGTGCCTCTGGGCCTGCCGTGGAACCTCTGGCTCGATGGTCTTGCCGAGACCGTCCGCCCCTGGCTGGCGGCCCTGACACCGCTCCTGAACATCGCAATCCTCGCCGCGCTCTGCACCTGGCTGCGGCCTTCCAAGCTTACCTGAAAAGGAAACCGAACCCATGGGAAAAACGCTTTTCGGACTTCTCGGCCTCGTCGTGGGCTTCATCGGCGGCGCGGTGATCGGAGGGTCGCTTCTGGGCGGGGCCGCGACGGGCGTCGGCGTCGCCACAGGGCTCAGCGCGGGCATCTGCTCGACGGTCACGGCCGCGATGGAGGAAGGTCTGCTGACCGAGGAACAGGTCGCACAGGTCCTCGCCCGCGCCGCCACCGACCTCGGCGGCATGGCCGAGGCCGGGGAGCTTGTCGGTTCGACCGCCGATTGCGAGCGCGTCATGCAGGAGCTGACGGCGGCTGCCTCCAACTGACCCCCCAGTTCCGGAGGCCACACTTTGACACCTGACCGACGCCAGATCCTGATGAGCCTCGCCGCCTTAGGCGGGCTGAAGTTCGTGCCCACGCGCCTGCGCGCCGAGCAGGAGGAGGTCGTTTTCGACGAGGCCAACATGCTGCCCGGCGACTTCACCTGGCACCCCGAGCGCGAGCCGGAGGGCGCCGTCGCCGTCGTCGTCTCGATCCCCGAGCAGAGGGTGCATGTCTACCGCAACGGCATCCGCATCGCGGTGTCCACCTGCTCGACGGGCCGCGAGGGGCACGCCACGCCCACTGGCGTCTTCACCGTGCTGCAGAAGGACGCCGATCACCGGTCGTCCACCTACAACAACGCGGCGATGCCGAACATGAACCGGCTCACCTGGGACGGGATCGCGCTCCATGCCGGGAACCTGCCCGGCTACCCGGCGAGCCATGGCTGCGTGCGCCTGCCGCTGGAATTCTCGGCGCTCCTGTTCGAGGTCACCCATATCGGCACGCCCGTCATCATCTCGGGCGCGCGCAACGATCCGTGGGAACTGGTCCACCCGGGTTTCGTCCTGTCGGGCTTCGCCGAGACCGAGATGGAGGAGGCCGTGTCGGGCCTCGAGGCGCGCCAGCATCCGGCCGACTGGACCGAGGGGCAGAGCTACCCGGTCACGTCGGTTCTCGCCACCGCCGCCGACCGCAAGATCGTGCTGATGGAGAACGGGCGGAAGGTCACGGAGGCGCCAATCGAACTCGGAGACGACCGCCCGCTGGGTGAGCACGTCCTCGTCGTGCAGGCCGCGCGCGAGGGCGGGCTGCACTGGACCGGGATCACGCACCATCCCGACCCCGGCCATCCTCTCTGGCCGGAAGAGCAGGTGCTGAACCGGCTCAGCATCCCGTCGGACTTCGCCCGCGCGATGAGCACGAGGCTGCATCCAGGTCTCGTCCTCATCGTCTCGGACCTCGCCGCAACGCCGGACCGCCAGTCGGGCACCGACTTCGTCATCATGACCGGTGAGAACCTTACGTCACCAAGACCGCTCCGGAACCCGAGAGAGTGACACGCGTGATCGTGCGCGAAACGAGAAAGAGGTGCAGTGCAATGATGAAGGTCAGACATATCGCGGCGATCGCAATCGCCTCGCTGCTGCCGATGGCCGCCTCGGCGCAGGAATCACGGGCGCTCGGACCGACCGGCTGGACCGGCGCCTATGCCGGTCTGCAGTTCGGCGCGCTGTCGGCGATGCAGGATGTCGACAACGTCAGCACGGCCGCGGGCGTCGTGCGGACCTGGTCCCCTGACCCCGATGGTGCGAGCGGCGGGGTCTTCCTCGGCTACAACTGGCAGCGCGGCGCTTCGCTGGTCTACGGCGTGGAGGCCGACGTGAACTGGAGCGGCGCCGAGGGACGCTCGGTTGTGACAACACCCCTCCTTGCCGGCGGAAACGTTGTGGAGGCCGTCGATACGAATGTCCGAGGGACCGCGGCCTTGCGGGGGCGGGTCGGCTACGCTGCGGGCGACACGCTTTTCTATGCGACCGCCGGGCTGGCATGGATCAGGCATGAAGGGGTCTATCTCGGGACAACGAACCCCGCCGCCGGCCCCCCGATCGTCGGCAACCCACTTCCGTGGTCGGACACGGCGCGCGGCTGGACGGCGGGCATCGGCCTGGAACACGTCCTGAACGACCGCTGGGTCGGCCGGATCGACTATCGCTACACGGATTTCGGCGATCTCTTCTATCGGCCGTTCGGAGGCGCCCTGGCCGTCAACAACTTGCTTGGCAATCTCAGCACCCACGAGATCCGGGTGGGCATCGCCATGAGGTTCTGAGACGCGCGGGAAACAAGGTTGCGGAGGTGCGGTGAGGACCATGACGGAAAGACGGACCGACATGCGGGGAAGACGGCACGCCGCCCTCGCCCTAGGGGCGATGACCATGCTCCTCGCCGCCTTGCCCGTCCAGGCGCAGGACCTGCCTCGCGTCGAGCCCCTCGAAACCTGCTTCCTCGACCTGCCCCCCGAAGTCACGCAGACGCGCGGCGCCGACTGCGGTCATGTCGTGGTCGCGCAAGACCGGACGGGCGGTGCGGGCGAGGTGCGTCTGGCTTTCATGCGGCTCAACGCACAGTCCCCGTCGGATGCCGCACCGCTCTTCATGCTGGCGGGCGGGCCGGGGCAAGCGATCACCGGCGATCCGGCGATCGTGGCGCTTTTCCAGCCCGAACTGCTCGGCCCGATCCTCGAGACCCGCGATGTCGTGCTGATGGAGCAGCGCGGCACGCTGCGATCCCGGCCCTACCTGGATTGTCCGGAGCTCTGGACGGCGCAACGCGAGGCCGTGGAGCGTGGTCTGGACGACGAGGAAGGCCGCCTGGTCCTGCGCGCCCGCTTCAGCGAATGCGTGGCTCGCCACAGCGCGGAGGGCGTCGATCTTGCCGCCTACAACAACCTCGAGAATGCCGCCGACGTGAACGACATGCGGCGGGCGCTCGGCTACGAACGGATCGTCTTCTACGGCGAATCCTACGGCTCGGAACTCGGCCAGAACGTCATGCGGGAGTTTCCCGGCATCCTCGAGGCCGTGGTGCTCGATGGCGCGGCCTCCCTCGCCTCGACGGATTGGAGCGCGCAGCGCTCCAGTTTCGCGCAGTGGGGGATCGACAACCTGACCGGGCTCTGCGCCGAGGATGCCGACTGCGCGGCAAGCTATGACATCCCCGCACTGCTCGATGCGGCCCTCGCTGTCTTCGACGACGGGCCGATCGAGATGACCTACACCGTGCCGGATCAACCGGACGCCACCTTTGCCCTGACGGTTACGCAGGATCAATTCGCGTCCTATCTGCACGGTTTGCAGACCGAGATATTCGCCGTCATGGCGTTCCCCGCGCTTCTGAACGCCTACGTCACGGAGGGGCGGGAGCGTATCGCGGCGGACATGGCGGCGCAGCGCGGAGCGGAACTTCTGGCCGATCCCGCCGCGATGGACGCCGCCATGGCGATCCTGATGCATGCCGCGATGGTCTGCAGCGACGATCCGCCGGTGTCGGCCGACGACGTGGTCACGGAGGATGTCGGCCTCTACGGACGCCTGTTCGCCCGAAACAGCGCCACCCTCTATGTCGAGCTGTGCGACGTGCTGGACTTGCCGCAACTGCCCGATCGCGCCGACGAGTTGGCGAGCGCGGATGTCCCGACCCTTGTCCTCAGCGGCGGGCTGGACGTTCAGACACCGTGGTATGTCAGCCAGGAGGTGGTGGACGCCTTGCCAAATGCCACGCATGTCATCTTTCCCGCCGGGTTCCACGTGCAGGTCATGAACCTGAACCGCTGCGCCATTGCCATCATGCGGGACTTCGTCCTCGACCCCGGCGCGTCGCCCGACACGGCCTGCGTCACCGAGGCCGAGCCGCTGCCGTTCATGCGTCCGGATTTCACCATGCCCGAAGGAGACTGAGCCACGAAGCGAACGAGACGATCGCCCGCGCATCGCTACCTGATGCGACGCCCGCAAAGACCTTTCCCGGCATGAACCCCGATCCCGCCTCCGTGTGCCCGGAGCGGGCAAAGAAAACTGTTATCGATGTCCAATGGTCATGATATCAAATGAAACAAGTTTGTTGGGTATATGTTCTGAAGACCATGAATACCGGGAGCGAAAAGGCCTCAGGTCCGAGGCGAGCGCCGGCCTCGCCGCTCCCCAGCTATGGCATCGACACCTATTCGATGCCGCTCGACGAGGCGTGGCGGACCCGGCGGGCGGTCTACGAGGGGACGTTCAGGTTCGAAAAGGCGGACTCGCCCGGTGGCGGGGCGCGGGCGCGCACGGCTGTCACCTTCCTCGAGGACCTCTTGGTCGCGACATTTCAGGGCGAGGCGCATGCGATCAACCGCAGCGCCGACCTGATCGCGGCGCATCCGACGCCGGTACTCAAGGTGCGCATCTACCACCGTGGCGAGTGCCTGCTCGTGCAGGGCGAGGCGCAGACGCGGATGGGCGTGGGCGCCATCCATTTCATCGACCACAACCGGCCGCACCGGCAGATCGGCACCGAGATGGAGCACTCCACGCTGGGCCTGCCGTATCATGCGGTGGGCTACGATCCGATGCTGCACCCCGCCTATTTCAACATTCCGCTCGATAGCCCGCGCGGGCGGCTCCTGCATGTGGGGCTGGCCAGCCTGTTCGACGAGGTGCGGACACTCGATCGGGGTGAGGCGGCCGGCGTCGCGATGGCGATCAAGGGGCTTGTCAGGGGCGTGATCGCGGGCGGCATCGGCCCCGAGGCCAGCGATCACAACCGGCATGCCCGCACCGCCGCGATGAAGGCCTTCATCGACCAGAACCTCGCGGAACCGGATCTCGGCATAGACATGCTCCTCGAGAAGTTCGGAGCGTCGCGGGCCACGGTCTATCGTGACTTCGCCGACGACGGCGGGTTGAAGAATTTCATCCTGTCGCGGCGTCTGCACCGCGCCTACCGCGCCCTTTCGGAGGCGATGCCGACGCGCGGCGCCGTGCTCGCCGTGGCGGAGGCCTGCGGGTTCGAGACACTCGCCCATTTCAGCCGCAGCTTCCGGGCACATTTCGGCGAGCGGCCGAGCGATGTGCTGGGCCAGTGGCAGACCTGGACGCCGCATATCGAGCGGTCGGACGTGGGCGATCAACCGACGGATATGGTGCTCCCCACGGGGAGCATCGCGGCCTTGCGATGGTCCTACGACCGGTTCAATTGAACCGCGCGGCATGGCCGCACTGTATCGCTGAGACAGTCGGACAACCGAAATTGCGAGTCCCGTCCAACGACGCGCTGGCCCCGTTTCCGTATTTTCGGCTTCGTGATCCGCCGGGTTGTCCCGGCACTCCCACACGCCTTCGCCGGACGTCTCGCGCCGCGACCGGGCCGGCTGTCCAGCAAGGACCCTACAGATGAAAAACTTCGCAGCAGTGGCGCTCGTCGCCAGCGTCATGGGTACCGGGGCCCTGGCCCAGTCCCCGGCCTACATGATCGAAGATTGCCAACTCGCCTCGCAGCAATTCTACCAGGAATTCGGGGCCACGAGCCAGGCCACCTACGAGGGCCAGCGGGTCGACGGCACCCACGCCGTGAACGGCACGATCTACCTGGAAAACCGCAGCGCCTACTACAGCTGCTCCTACAACCGGACCGGCGATACGCTCGTCGAGTTCTTCGCCGAACAGCAATCCTGGCCCAGCTTCGTGCGCGGCGGCGGCAGCCCCTACCAGGTCGGCAGCGGCAGCGCGACGCAGTTGCCAGCGAGCAGCGTCTCGACGGAGCGCGTGCGGTTTCCGGCAGGAACCACCTGGACCCAGTTTCCCGCGCAGCTTCCACCGGGCATGACGGTGCGCTACCAGCTTGGCGCGCGCAACGGCCAGTTCCTCGACGTGAATTTCGCGGGCGTGGGCGGGCCGCTCCAGTATCGCATCGTGAACCCCGACGGCTCGGCGCTTCTGGACGCCATTTCGGTCGGCATCCCGTATCGCGGGCAACTCTGGCAGTCGGGCGACCATGTGGTCGAAGTGATCAATCGCAGCGGATCGACGGTCACCTTCCAGATCTACTTCGAGATCGAGTAGGCAACGCCATGTCCCCTCGGCGGTCTCCGGCGCCGCACACCGTCGAGGGGAAGTCTTGACCGCAGCGGGCCGGTTAAGCCCCGGGCTGCCTTTCTCAAGGAATTGGCCGTTCCCGATGAGACGCCTGATGTTCCTTTTCGCGGCCATTTCATGGGTCGCGGCGGCCCTCGCGCTCATGGCGGCGATATTGGTCGTCGCGAGCTTCTTCCTCGCCGCGCACCCGGTCTCCAGCGGCTATCTGGGAGTGCATCTTGTCGTGGCCGCCCTCTTTCTCGTCATAGGCTTTCTGTTCGGCGGGACAGCCTACCACGCGACAGGAGTATCACATGTCCTGCCCGCGGTTGCCGAGGCGGCCGATGGCGGGTTCCTCCATCGTTTGTCCCGGCTCTTCCTGTTCCTGATCGTGGGCGGTGCCGGGCTTCTTCTCGGTCTCGCGCTCGTTCTGACCGGGATCCTGTCGCGCATCGGCGAGGGTTTCGCCGTGTTCGGGTGAGACCGGCGTTTGGTCATCATGGGCGGGGATTGATATGCGCGCAGGGACACGAGACATCATCGAGAAGACGCTGCCGATCGCCGCGCTCGTGGCGACTTTCCTGCTCGGCGCGCTGACACTTGCCCCGTTCGTGCCTGCGCTCCTGTGGTCGGTCTTCATTTCGGTCGCCGTCCTTCCCTTCCACCAGCAGCTCGCCGCCGGGCTGCGCGGTCGGCGGGGCGTCGCCACGGTGCTGACCTTCGCGGCGCTGGTCGGGCTCGTTCTCGTGCCGATGCTGCTTCTGCTTCGGTCGATCATCGCGGTCGTCCCCGATCTCGCAACGGCGATCGCCGAAGGCGACGCACTCGATCGGATCGGGCTGGACCTTCCCGCTCAGTTGCCATCGACGTGGCGCGATGTCTGGGACAATCTCGGGAACGATCTCCAGGCCCTGAGGAACGTCATCGGCGGCGACCTGCGGCTCCTGCTGTCCTCCGTCATGTTCGAGGGCCGCCTGATGGGGCATTTCATCCTCGAGTTCCTGCTGGGCCTCATCCTCGCCGCCATCATCCTGCACAATCACGAGCGCCTCGCGCGTCTCGCGGCAAGGGCCGCCATGAAGCTGGGCGGCGACCGCGGGCATGAGCTTGGCGCACAGTCGGTGCTGACGATCCGATACACGGTGCTCGGCATTCTCGGATCGGCGGCGGTCCAGACGGCCGTGGCGGCCTTCGCCTACTGGATCGTCGGTGCACCGCACTGGCCGATCCTCGCCTTCGTGACCTTTCTGCTCGGCTTGCTGCAGGTGGGTCCGGTCCTGATCTGGGCGCCGCTCGCGGCCTGGCTGTGGATCGACGACCAGACCGGACTGGCGATCTTCCTAGTGCTCTGGGGCCTTTTCGCCGTCGGGCTGTCGGACAACCTCGTCAAGGCGCTCGTGGTGTCCCGGGGGGCCCATCTGCCCGCCATCCTCGTGTTTCTCGGCGCCATCGGTGGGCTTCTGGCCTGGGGCATCGTCGGCATCTTCGTGGGGCCGGTCGTCCTTGCGCTCTGCCTGCAGCTGACGCTGTGGTGGCTGGACGCGGGCAAGACGGGCGGGCACAGGCCCGGATCAGCCATCGACCCATCCATGACATCGGCCCACACGCCGCGGGACCAGGAGGACCGCGGTTGATGTCGGAAGGTTTCCGGGTGGGCCGGGGCAGGGCGGTCGCGCGCGGCAGAATGGACAGCGTCGCTGTCCTGGTGGAGACTGCGACGAAATAGTCTGCCAGCGTCCGTGCCTCCGCTTTAGGATTGGCCATGGAGAATTCGGACCTTCCCGGCGAATGGAAGACCAGATGAGCAGTCCCGAACGGAAACCGGCCGACCCTGTCGAGGCGCAGCGCGATTTCCACCTATGGCCGGTCGCGCACGACCGACCCCGGGCAAAGGGCGGTCGCACGCGACAGGCATGGGTGGCCACCTGCGCCCGGCTTCTCGTCGCCGAACCCTTCGACCGGCTGACCTTTGCAGCACTCGGCAAGTCGGCCGGCATGGCACATGGGACATTCCGTGTCCGCTTCGAGAACCTCAACGCGATCTCGGCCGGGGTTCTCGGGCTTCTCACCGACCGCCGGAAACAGGGGAGGCAGGCATGACGCTGATCGATCAGGGCCACCGCGTGCCTGTGGCGGACCTCGCCGGCCACAGGCAGGCCGCCTGGGAGCGTCAGAGCGCCCATGTCGCGGCAAACTCGGCGTTCTACCGGACCCTGTGGGACGGGACGGCGCCCCCTCGTCGACTGGAGGACCTGCCGGAGCTTCCGTTTTCGGACAAGGCGGGGCTGCGCCTGTCGCAACCGGCCCATCCCCCGTTCGGCGATTATCTCGCGGCGCCGCCGGAGCGGGTCTCGCGCCTGCACCGCACCTCGGGCACGACCGGGCAGGCGATGAACCTCGCGCTCAGCAGGCGCGATTGCGAGATCACCGAGATCGTGGGCGCGCGCGCCCAGGCGCTCGCCGGGCTCGGGCCGGGCATGATGGTGGTGCATTGCCTGAACTACCAGATGTGGATGGGCGGGCTGACGGACCACATGACGCTGGAACGTACCGGGGCGACCGTCGTGCCTTTCGGCGTCGGCTCGACGGAATTGCTGGTCCGCACCATCCTCGAGACCGGGATCAGCGCGATTTCCTGCACGCCGTCCTATCCCACGGTGCTCGAACGGGTCATCGCCGAGAAGTTTCCGGACCTGAGCCCCGCCGATCTCGGCCTCCGGCTGGGGCTTTTCGGCGGCGAGCCGGGGCTCGATGACCCGGCCTATCGGCAGCGGATCCGCGAGACATGGGGGATGGAGCCCCGCAATTCCAACTACGGCGTCTCGGACGTGTTCTGCAATTTCGCGTCCCAGTGCGAGCACGAGACCGACCTCCACTTCGTCGCGCATGATGTGCTGCACGTGGAACTGATCGACCCGGAGAACGGGACGCCCAAGCCGCTTGAGGCCGGGGCCGAGGGCGAACTGGTGCTCACCCATCTCGACCGGGAATGCCAGCCGCTCGTCCGGTTCCGGACCGGCGACATCATCGCGGTGCAGGCGACGGAGCCTTGCGCCTGCGGCTGTGCGGGCTTCCGCTTTCGCGTGGTGGGGCGGTCCGACGACATGATCGTGGTGCGCGGGCTGAACATGTTCCCGACGATGGTCGCCGCCGTCGTCAACGGGTTCCCCGAGCTTTCGGGCGACTACCGGATCGTGCTGGACGCGCCGCCGCCGCATCACGTGATGCCGGTGCACGCCGAACTCGCGAAGGGGCGCATCGACGACGGCACCCTCGCGCAACGTCTCGAGGCGGCGCTGAAGGCGAAGCTCGGGGCCACCGCGCGCGTGACCATCGTGCCCGCCGGCACCTTCCCCGCCACCGAAGGCAAGACACGCCGCGTCCTCAGGACCTACGCATGACCGATTTCACCTACGACACGATCCTGTCCACCATGACCCGAGAGGGCGTCCGCACGATCGCGCTCAATCGTCCGCAGGCGCTCAACGCCATGAACCGGCGCCTGATCGACGAGGTGGCGGCCGCCTTCGACGACGCGAACCGGGACCCCGGGACGCGTGCGATCGTGTTCACCGGAGAGGGGCGTGCCTTCTGCGCGGGGGACGACCGGCACGAACACGTCCATCCCGAGACCGAGGAACAGGCGCGCGACCTGGTCGACGCCATCCAGCGCGCGACGCAAGCCATCGTCTTCGGCGCGAAGCCCGTCGTCGGGGCCATCAACGGCTGGGCTGTCGGCGGCGGGTTCGAATGGGCGATCAACTGCGACTTCCCGATCTGGGGCGAGAGCGCGAAGGGGTTCTTTCCGGAAGTGTCGCTGAACCTGTTCGTCACCGGGGCCGTGACGAGCCTCCTGCCGGCGATCGTCGGTCCGGTGAAGGCCCGCGAGATGCTGTTTCTCGGCGAACGCTATGCGGCCCGGGACCTGGCGGAGCTCGGCGTGGCCTGGAAGGTCGTTCCAGATGCGGAATTGCGGGCCGAGGCGGAAGCGACGGCCGAACGCCTCGCGGCGCTGCCGCCCCTGTCCGTCCGCGCCATGAAACGGGTCCTCAACCAGGTCTCCGCCAGCGCCCTCGAAACGGCCATCGAGCTCGAGACCGAGGCGACCGTCGCGGGCTTCCTCGACCCGGAAACCACGCGGCTTCTGAAGGCGTTTTGAAGGGCATGGCGAGTAGACCCTCCTGACCGCGAAGCGGGCGATCTCGAGGTGTCCACGCCACCAGTTGTATCTCCGGCCGAGACGGGCAGGGCGGCCGCGTGGCGTCGGACCGTGACCAGACCGGTTCAACGGCCTTCACGGCGGCACGGAAAACCCTCGCCTTCTCTTCGCGGCACAAGGAACAGCTTCACCGCTCATCCGGAGACAAGGTCGAATAGCCTGCCAGTTGCAGCGCGGTTCAGGATGAGCGCGCCACGGGCTCATATCATCTGCTCGATCGCCTCTCGCAGGACTTTTCCGGTGGCGTTGCGAGGGAAGTCCTCGAAGGCGAGGAAGATCGTCTCCCTCGGTCGTTTGTAGCCCGCCAGCGAAGCGCGACAGAGTTGGTCGACGGTTTCGGCGTCGAAGCTGTCATCGTTGCGGGCCACGACCGCGACTGGAATCTCGCCCCACTTGGCATCTGGTCGTCGTACCACGACCGCCTCCAGAACGCGGGGGTCGGACAGCAATATGCGCTCGATCTCGGCCGGGTAGATGTTCTCGCCTCCCGACTTGATCAGGTATTTCGAACGCCCGGCAAAATGGTAGCCGTCCGCTTCCTTGCGGAACAGGTCTCCCATGCGGAACCATCCATCCCGGAAGGACGAGGCGTTGGCCTCTGGTGCATTCCAGTAGCCGCTGAACAGGGTCGGGCCACGCATCCAGGCCTCACCCGTGGCGCCGTCCGGGACATCCTGCCCGGCCTCGTCCACCAGCCTCAGGTCCGCGAGGATACTCAGGGTCTTGGCAAAGCTGTCGGGGGCTGTGCCCACGGGGATCAGCCCTGCAGAGAGGGGCGGCATCCCGGTTTCGGTCGCGCCGAAGGTGTTGAGGAACGGCGCGTCGAGCGCCTCGGTGATCGCAACGATCTCGGCGGCAGGCACAAGGTCGGCCATGCAGCCGACCGCCCGCACACCCTTGATCCCGATCCGCCGTGCCCTCAGCCGGTCGAGGAGCGGGCCGATCGTCGCGGGAACCAGCAGCAGCCAGCCGATGCGGTGCGCGGAGAGGGCATCGACAATGGCATCGGGGTCGAACCCGTCGATCACGACGCCCACGCCGCCCGACATCAACGTCGCCAGCGTGTGTTCCGTGCCCCCCATGTGGAACATCGGCGGCCATGCGATGTAGCCATCTTGTTGCGAGATCCCGAGATCCAGTCGAAGCGCGCACATCCGCGCGATCTCGGCCCGGTGGCTGATCACCGCGGCCTTCGGCAGGCCGGTGGTCCCGCTGGTATAGATGATGAGAAGCCCGTCCTCGGGCCGGGCAACACTGTCGGTCGCGCCGTCGCGGCCAAGCCGGGCGATGTCGGCCACCGGGACGGCGCCCGCGATGCGCTGCGCGGTGTCATGGTAGCGTTCGGAGGCCACGATCAGGCCGGCGTCGACCAGTTCAACGCAATAGCGCAGTTCGGGCTCCGCGAGGCGCCAGTTCTGGCATGCGGCCATAGCGCCAAGTTTTGCGCAGGCAAGTTGCACGAGGATATACTCGATCCGGTTTTCCGACAGGATCGCGACCCTGTCGCCATGCGCGACGCCGCGTGCGGCGAAATCGGCCGCGATGGCATCGACCAGGGCGAGGGCCTCGGCGTAGCTGAGCCGCCGGTCGCCCGAGATCAGGGCCGGCGCATCGGGGGCGGCCCGCGTCCGCGCGGCGACGAGGTCGTAGACCGATCCCTGGTTGCCGATGGCCATGGTCATTCCTCCGGCCTCCGTCCGTTGAACCCGATCCGGGCCTGCAACACCGGCTCGATGTCTTCGGCTCCGGGCCCGGTGACGCGCGCCAGTGTGAGCCTGGTGTCCTCCATGCCTGGCGTCGCGGGGGTGCCGGCAACCAGCACACGGTCCCCCTCCAGGACGTTGCCGAGAAACCGCGCCTCGATCTCGACGATCTCGTTGCCGCGGCCCGCGGCCATGAGCGCATTGAGAAGATAGGCGAGGTTGGCGGGGCCGGGATTGACACGCCGCGGGCCGAAGCCGTTGGCCTCGGCGGCAGCGCGGTCGAGGTGGATGGCATTGTCGTCGTTGAGGGCGGCGCACCATTCGGCCATCGCGTCCGCCGGCACGTCGTCGAGAGACCAGAGGATGTCGTCGGTCATGCCGCTTCTCCGCCCGGAAAGACCATCGCCAGTTCGACCTCGCAGACCCGGTCGGACCCGTCGGTGACCTCGAAGGCCAGCGTAAGGTGATCGGCCAGCCCGAAACGGCGGCTGGGCTTGCGCTGCAACGCGCTCACACGCGTATCGATCACGTAGCTTCTGTCCACGGCGACGGGGCGGTGCAGGCGGATGTGGCATCCGCCGAGGACCGGGCCTTGCGCGAATGCAAGGCCCAATGCCTCGGACAGTTCCCGGATCGACATTCCCATGCCGCCAAGAGCCGCGACGAAGGCCATGATGGGATGGGCCGGCTCGGCATCGTGCCGCCCGGGCGCCCTTGCGGCGCTGCGCAGCCGTTCATCGAGCGCCGCGGTGACGTCATAGCGGCCCTGCGGAACCCGGAAGGCCAGCGCTTCCTCTTGTGTCGCCATCTTGCCCACCCCGTCGCGGCACGCATTGCACGGCCTTCCTAACTTCTTTGTATACAAAAGGCCACCTTTTAGTATGTTGATCGTGCGAATGCGAACACGGTTCTTGATTCTAGATATGCACGATCTGACGGTGCAGATCCTTCACGAGCTTCGACGTTCGCGGGATGAGCGGGATGCGTGACATCGGACGGGACCGGAAAGGAGGCCGGTTGCCGGACGGGACGAAGCGCATACCGGGTCCGGAGGGTGACCGCGAGGCGGCACCCGGCAGCCCAGGGCTTCGATGAGGCGCGGGTCAATGAATTGGGGAGGAAAGACATGATCTCTAAGTATCTCGCGACAGTGGCCGCGATCCTGCCGATGATGGCGGTGTCGTCGGCCATGGCGGAGGAATATACCGTCGCCGTCCTGCAATCATCCACCGGGGGGGCGGCCTTCATCGGCGCACCCATCCGCGACGGCATGATCATGGCCGCGGAAGAAATCAATGCCAGCGGCGTTCTGGGCGAGGGCAACTCGCTGAACCTGATCGTTGGCGACGACGCCACCGACCGGACGCAGACGCTGTCACTGATGACGCGCTATGCCAACGACCCCGAGGTGCTGGCCGTGCTTGGCCCCACCAGTTCCGCGACGGCCCTTTCGGGCACCAGCGTGGCCAACGAGGTCGGCGTCGTGGCGATCACGATCACCAACAGCCTTCAGGTTCTCGAAAACGGCCCCTGGTCCTATATCCTGACGCAGCCCGCCTTCGTGACCATGCCCTACCTCGCGGACTTCACGGCGAATTCGCTGGATGTCGAACGCTGCGCCGTCATCGGCATCAACGACGTGGAATCCTATGTGACGGTGGAAAACACCTACAAGGACCTGATCCGCGAAGCAGGGATCGAGATCGTCTCGGAAGACGGCATCGCGGCCACCGCGTCCGACTTCTCGGCGATCGCAACGCGGATCGCCACCGGCAACCAGGATTGCGTCTTCATCTCGGCGCCCGCGGCGCAGGGCGCAAACATCATCATCCAGCTGCGGCAGGCCGGCCTCGACCCCGACACGGCCGTGATCGGCCACAGCGCCTTCGCATCGCCCCAGTTCATTGAGCGCGGCGGCGCGGCGGTGGAAGGGGTGTACCTCTTCGGCGACTACGTTCCGGGCGGCTTCAACGAGTACAGCGCCGGCTTCGACGCCCGCTTCGCCGAACGGTTCGGCAATCCGCCGGACAACTGGGCGGCTGTGGGCTACGGCGGGATGCAGGTCATCGCTGCCGCGATCCGCGAAGCACAGCCCAACGTCACGCGCGAGACCATCCGTGATGCCATCATGACGATCCGTGATGTGCCGGTCGTCGTCGGGCAGGGGGTCTGGGAACTGGACGAAGAGCGGATCCCGCGGATCGGCGTGAACATCCTCCAGGTCCAGGACGGGGCGTTCGTCGCAGCCGAATGACATAATTCGACGCTGCGATCCCGGTCGCCGCGTCCCTCAACTCGCGCCCGCCCCGGCCATGGCTTCGGGGCGGGCGTTCATTTTGGGGCGGGCCGATCCGGGCGACGCCCCGGCGCGCAAGATATTTTTTTGTTCATAATCAAAAATACAAATACTCATTGCTTGGTATGCAAAGCTGGTGTTTGATGACGGTGTAGCGGCCTGGTCCAGGCGCGCGCGGTCTCCGTTTTCGGGCGGTGATCGCAAGGTGGGCCGGGGCGACAGGGAGGATATCCGCGGCGCAAGATCCGGACACTCGGAGGTCCGGCGGCCGGGGATCGTGCGAGGGAGCGCGCGGAATGCTGGCACAACAGATACTCAACGGTGTGGTGTCAGGGTCGATCTATGCCCTGTTCGCGCTCGGCTTCACCCTGCTCTTCGGCGTCCAGAAGCTGTTGAACCTGGCCCATGGCGCGGTGTTCATGGCGGGTGCCTTCATCGCGTATTACTGCGTGATCATCGGCCTTCCTTTCTGGGTCGGGCTGGTCTTCGCGATGATCGCCTCGGGCGTGATCTCGATCATCGTCGAACTGGTGGCGTTCAGGCAGATCCGAAAACAGGTCGATCCGGAGTTCCCGGCCATCGTGTCGTCGCTCGGGGTGGATCTCATCCTCATCAACATCGCGCAGAACCTTTCGAACACGCGGGTCCTGAGCATGCCGTTCGGGACCTTTCCAATCGAGTTCTACAACATCTTCGGGTTGCGGATCTCGCTGCTGCAGATCGTGATCCTCGTGCTGGTCGCGGCCCTCGTGGGCGCTCTGGTCTACTATCTTCAGAAAACGTCCTTCGGCCGCCAGGTGCGGGCGGTCGCCCAGAACGAGCGCGCCGCCGCCTTGCTCGGCGTGAGCGCGGCCAGTGTCTACCGGCAGACGTTCTTCATCGCGGGCGCCCTGGCCGGCGTCGCGGGGGTGCTGATCGGCCTGTCGTTCAACTCGATCCACTTCCTCATGGGTGAACCCTACCTGCTCTATGCCTTCGTCGTCGTGGTCATCGGCGGCATCGGGTCGGTGCCCGGGGCCGTCGTGGCCGCCATCCTGCTCGGGGTGACGCAGGCCCTGACCAAGGCCTACCTGTCGTCGACGCTTTCGGACGCCATCATCTTCAGCCTGCTGTTCGTGGCGCTCCTGTTCTTTCCCAACGGATTGTTCGGTCGGGCGGTGCTCAGTGCCGGGGGGGACCGCAAGTGATCCACTTCTACTACTCCTACCAGCCGGTCATCGACTTCTTCCTGCTCAGCCTCGGCTTCGCCTATTCGCAGCAGATCGCGCTGAGGGCCGGCGTTTTCTCGATCGGGACGGCCGGGTTCGCCGCGCTCGGCGGCTACCTCGTGGCCATCCTGGCCACCCGGACCGAGGTGCCGATGTGGGTGATCATCCCGGCCGGCGCCGCCATCGGCGCGCTCGGCGGATACGTCCTGTCGATCCCGCTTGCCCGGCTTCGCGGAGCCTTCGTCGCGATCGCGACGCTCGCCTTCGTCAAGGTGATCATCGCACTTGCACTGTATTTCGAAGACCTCACGGGCGGCGCCATCGGTGTCACCAACATTCCGCGCATCATGGATACCTGGTCGCTCGCCCTGATGGCGTTGCTGGTGATCTACGTGAACTGGTCCATCGGCCGGACCACGCTGGGCAGGATCTTCGCGGCGCTGGCGCAAGATGAATCCGTGGCCGCCTCGCTCGGGGTCTCGATCCGCCGCTACCACATGATCGGGTTCATGGTCTCGGGGGCGATCGGCGGGCTCTTCGGCGGGCTCCAGAGCCTTTATGTATACAATATCGAGCCGAACGCCTTCGGCTTCGCCTTCGTCGTCACGATCCTCACGGTCGTGGTTCTTGGCGGACGCACGACGCTTCTGGGGCCCATCATGGGCGCGGGCATCATGGCGATCCTGCCCGAGGTCGCCCGGCCGCTCGCCGACAACCGGACAATGGTCAACGGGATCATCATGATCCTCGTCATCACCTTCCTGCCGCGGGGGGTGGGCGACACGATCGTCGATGCGGTTCGCCACCGCTGGCGCCAGCGCCGGGGGGCTTCACGGCCTCAGAAGCAGGAGGTTGCAGATGCCGTCGCTTCGGATTGAGAATATCGCGAAACACTTCGGCGGCCTGAAGGCGGTCGACGGCTTCTCAATGGAGGTGCCGCCCGGCGAGATCACCGGCCTGATCGGACCGAATGGGGCGGGCAAGAGCACGGTGGTCAACATGATCGCCGGGGTGCTGAGCCTGACCTCGGGGGACATCAAGCTCGGCGACCGGTCGATTTCGACCGACCGGACGGAACAGGTGGCCCGCGCGGGGATCGCGCGCACATTCCAGAGCATCCGTCTGCTGCCGGAAACCACCGTCCTCGACAACATCGTCATCGGGTTTCACCGCCACGAGAAGGCGGGCCCGCTTGCGGCCCTGCTTGGCCTGCCCAGCGCCACGCGCGAATTGCGCGAGTTGCGCGAAAAGGCGTGGGACCTGCTGGAGCGGTTCCACATGCAGGAATACGCTTTCCTCGCGGCGGGAAACCTCGCCTATGGTCACCAGCGCCGGGTCGAGATCATGCGCGCCATGGCCAGCGACCCCGCGATCCTGATGCTGGACGAGCCGGTGGCCGGCATGAATGACGTGGAGTCCGACGAACTGGCCGAAATCTTCAAGCAACTCGCCGAACAGGGCCTGGGGCTGCTGCTCATCGAGCACAACGTGGGCTTTGTCACCCGGCTGTGCCGACAGATCTACGTGCTCGATGCCGGTCGTCTGCTGGCTTCGGGGCCGCCCGAACAGATCGTCAACGATCCGCGTGTCATCGAGGCGTATATCGGAGGGGCGAGCGCGGCATGATGCTGGATATCCAGAACCTCTACGTGTCCTACCAGGGGATCAAGGCGCTCCGGGGCGTGAGCCTCCAGGTCGACAGGGGCGAGATGGTCGCCATCATCGGGTCGAACGGGGCGGGCAAGTCGACGCTCCTGAATGCGATCAGCCGCCTTGTCCCGGCAGGCGAGGGTCGGATCGTCTTCAACGGGGTCGACCTGCGCCGCTCGATCGCCCACAAGGTCGCGCGGCTGGGTGTGCTGCAGGTGCCCGAGGGGCGGCAGATCCTGGGCGAGATGACCGTTCTGGAAAACCTTCAGGTCGGTCAGCTCGCGCTCGGCGGGCGGCCCGCGAAGTACAGCCTGTCCGATGTCTACGCGCTGTTCCCGGTGCTCGAGGAACGCCACGCCCAGCTTGGCGGCACCCTGTCCGGCGGGCAGCAGCAGATGCTGGCGATCGGGCGGGCGATGATGGGCGCGCCCGAGGTGCTTCTTCTCGACGAGCCGAGCCTCGGGCTGTCGCCGCTGATGACGGACCAGGTCTTTGCCGCGCTGGGTCGCCTCAACGCTGACGGTCTGACCGTGATGCTGGTGGAACAGAATGCCCACCGGGCGCTGGAGCTGACGTCGCGGGCCTATGTCCTGGATCGCGGTCTCGTCGTGCGCGAAGGAAAAAGCCGGGACCTGGCTGACGATCCGTCGATCATCGCCAGCTACCTGGGGGTCTGAAGGGAAGGGATCGCGCCGCGCGCGGTCCGCATAGGGACGGCATGCTGGACTTTCGCGACTTCACGGCCGTGACCACGATCGGCGATCTGCTGCTTCGCGCGGCGCGGGACACGCCCGATCACGACGCGCTGGTTTTTCCCGATGCACGGCTGACCTATCGCGGGCTCGCCGAGGCTGCGATCCGTCGCGCGCGCGCGTTGCATGCGCTGGGGGTTGGGCCCGGCGATCACGTCGGCATCCTGCTGCCGAGCCGTCTCGAATATGCCGAGCTGTTCTTTGCCACGGCGCTGCTCGGGGCGGTCTCGGTCCCGATCAACGCCCGCTATCGGGCGCTGGAACTGCGCTATCTCGTCGCCAATGCCGATCTGAAGGTCATCGTCACCACCGGCCAGGTCACGGACAAGGTCGATTTCATCGAACGGCTGACCGAAGCCTTTCCCGACCTTGCCACGCAGCCGGCCGCGATGCCCCTTTCGCTGTCCGAGGCCCCCTGTCTTGCGGCGATCGCCCTGATCGGCGAGAGCACCGCGCCGGGTTTCCTGTCGGCGGCGGCGGTGGACGAACTCGGCGAAACCATCCCGCCCGAAGCGATCGAACGGATGCGGCGCCGGGTCCGTGTGCGCGACACCGGCCTGATCCTCTACACCTCCGGCACCACCTCGCATCCCAAGGGCTGCCTGATCGCGCACGAGGCGCTGGTGCGAACTGCGCAGGGCCTGGCGATCCGCTATGAGATGACGGACCGCGATGTCTTCTGGTCCCCCTTGCCGATGTTCCATATCGGCGCGCTCTTTCCGCTCTGCGCCACCTTCGCGGTCGGGGGCACCTACGTGTCCATGCCCCATTTCGAAGGTGGCGAAGCCCTGCGCCTGATCGAGCGCGAGCGGGCCACGATCGGCTACCCGGCCTTCGGGACCTTCATCGCCGACATGATCTATCACCCGGAGTTCGATCAGCGTGACCTGTCCTCGCTCCGGTTGATGAACAGCAACATGGCGATGCAGCCTCCGGCGTTTCGCGAGGCGCTGCGCCGCAAGATGCCCGACTGTATCCAGGTCGGCACGTTCGGGATGACCGAGACCTCGGGGACGGTGACCACCAGTTTCCCGCAAGACAGCTACGAGGCGCGCACACAGCGGCTGGGCAAGCCGCTCGACGGGGTCGACCTGCGGGTCGTGGACCCTGAGGGCAATGACATGGCGCCCGGTGAGGTTGGCGAAATCCTCGTGCGCGGGTTCGGCGTCTTCACGGCCTACTACAAGGATCCCGACAAGACCGCCGAAGCGTTGCGCGACGGTTGGTTCCATTCCGGTGACCTCGGGGCGCTGGATGCCGACGGGACGCTCATGTTCCATGGGCGTCTCAAGGACATGCTCAAGGTCGGCGGCGAGAACGTCGCGGCACACGAGATCGAAAGCGTTCTCAACCAGCACGAGGCGGTCAAGCTATGCCAGGTGGTCGGGCGCGCGGACCCCCGGCTCATCGAGGTGCCGGTTGCCTTCGTGGAACTGGTGCCCGGCGCCGAGATCGGCCCGGAGGACCTGGTCGATTTCTGCCGTGGCAAGATCGCCAGCTTCAAGGTGCCGCGCGAGGTGCGGTTCATCACCGAGTGGCCGATGTCGGCCAGCAAGATCCAGAAATTCCGCCTGCGCGAGATGGCCGAGGCGGGCTGACGGCCCACCCGCCGCTCAGGCTTCCGGCGCCAGGGTCAAGCGCAGCCCGTCCAGGTCTTCGGTCACCCGGATCTGGCAGCTCAGCCGCGACCGCGCCTCGTCGTAGGCCTCGGTGAATTCCACCAGCTCGATCTCGTCCGGTTCGGCGGGAGGCAGGCGATCCATCCAGTCGACATCGACATGCACGTGGCAGGTGGCGCAGGAGGCCATGCCGCCACAAATCGCGGCGATGTCCATCCCACCCTTGTCGCGGAGGTTCTCCATCAGGCTCAGGCCGGTCTCGGCCTCGACCTCGCGTGTGACACCGGTGCGGTCGGTCGCGTGGATTGTCGGCATGGGCGCGCTGTCCTTTCCGCGTCTTGAACAGGGTGGAGCGGCTGTCCGTTTCAGCCGCCGAAATGGCGGACCCACCCGGTCCAGCTCTCGAATGTCTCGGGATAATCGGCGGGGCGCTTGTCGCCGTAGGCGCGCTGCCGTAGGCGACCGCCAAGTGCCTCGGCGTAGTCCTCCACCGGAACATAGTAGAGAAAGGCCAGGGTCCGGCTGGAGAACTTCCACGTCCCGTCGCAGCGCCTGTAGTCGTCCGCGTAGCGCAGCGCCGCGACCAGCGTCTGACCGTTGCGATGCGCCTCGGCATGGCCGAACACTTCGCCGGTGGCATGGTCGGGATCCTGCGGGTCGAAGCGGAGGATGTGGTCGTGGGTCCAGTGACACGAGATTCCGAGCACGTCGAAGCGGCCCTTGTACATCTGCATCACGGCCGCGCGCCCCTCCGAGGTCATCACGCCGTCATGTGACCGGACCACCGCGTCCTCCGTGAACAGGCTCTCCAGCAGGGGCACGTCGCGGTCGTCGCAGGCCTTGCAATAGGCCGCCACCAACTCGGAAATCTGCGCCCGCGACTCGAGGCGGTCGATGCGGGCCTCCAGGTCCATGCTTGCCATCTGCGTTGCTCTCCCGTGTCCCCTGTTCAGCCGACGCGACGCACCGGATCGGTGCCGTCCCAGCCCTCGGCGGCTTCGGCCACCATCGTGAAATACCGCATCAGCCCCCGGCTCGCCGGCACGATCTCGAGCACCTGTCCGCCATGGGCCGGGTCGGTGTCCATGTAGGCAAAGGGCAGGCCCGTCGCGGTCTTGCCGCCCTGAAGCACGCCCACCCCGCGCGCCGCCCAGTCTTCGATCGTGGCGTCGAAATCCTCGCACAGGACGCAGACATGGTGCAGGCCCGGCCCACGCGCGGCCAGAAAGTCGGTAAAGCAGGACCGGTCGCCGCCTGTCTGCTGCAGGAGTTCCACCTGCACCGGTCCGTCCTGCGCAATGGCGACGCGCTGATCGATCCGGATCGGCGTGCCACGGTAGTGCAGCGTGTCCATCGGGATGCCCTCGGCCACGAAGAAAGGCCCGACACCAAGCACCTGCGTCCAGTGCGCCAAAGCGGCGTCGAGATCGTCGACGACGTATCCAAGCTGCATGATGGGGGAGGCAAACCGACTCAATTCCCGCCGCCCCGGACGCCGTCCGTCCAGCTAATTATGCAACAAGGGGGGGTTTGCGTATACATTAGGGCTCTGTTAGCATACAGGGGACTCTGTCGCAAGGCTGTCACCGGCCCGGGCGCAGCGTGGCTCGGCCCCAAGGAGAGACCGCATGACCGTATCCGAACGAGACGCGATCGAAGCGCGCCAGGCCTATGAATCCGCCCGAAAGGGACCTCCCGAGGGCTTCCCCCGTTTGCCCGACATTCCCGGTGGCCGCTACGTTGATCCGGCATTCAACGCGCTCGAGACAACGCATCTCTGGCACAAGTCTTGGGTCTACGGCATCCATGCCGACGAGGTTCCGGAACCGGGCAGCTACAGGCAGTGGGACAGGCTGGGCGAGCCGCTGTTCTTCATCCGCGGCGAGGACGGGGTCGTGCGGTGCTTCTACAACACCTGCCGGCATCGCGGCGCCCCGGTGGTGACCGACCAGAGCGGGACGTCCCGAGGAGTCACGTGCAAGTATCACGGCTGGACCTACAATACCCGCGGCGAGCTTATCAACCTGCGGGACCGCCGCGATTTCGTCGATCTCGACATGTCGTGCCGCGGTCTGATCGAGGTGCGCTGCGAGGCACTGGGCAACCTGATCTTCGTGAACCTCGATCCCGCGGCGATGCCACTCCGGGACTACCTCGGGCCCGTGGCCCGCACGCTGGACGACATGGCGCCGGAAAAGCTGAAGCTCGTTCACAGCGACTCGATCGAGGTCGCCTGCAACGTGAAGATCCTGATCGACGCCTTTCTCGAGGTCTACCACCTCAAGTCGATCCACCAGAACACCGTGGACCGTTTCCTCGACCATCGCGGGTCCTGCATCACGCTCTGGCCGGGGGGGCATTCGCGGATGGTCACGCCCTTCAAGCGCGACGACTGGAAGGACCCCGGCGTAAAGGGCCTGCCGATGGTCGATGGCGTCGATCCCTGGTACGAGGGCACGAACCTGTCGGTCATGGGCTATCCGAACATGGTCAGCCCGGTCTCGCCCTACGGCATCCCGATCCTTCTCTTCTGGCCCAAGACCC
This sequence comes from Roseicyclus sediminis, assembly GCF_025515305.1. GTDB lineage: Bacteria > Pseudomonadota > Alphaproteobacteria > Rhodobacterales > Rhodobacteraceae > Roseibacterium > Roseibacterium sediminis. Next base: position 449,625 of record NZ_JAOPHT010000002.1, on the reverse strand, counting down.
TGACCACGATGGTGGTGGACGTGCACTGGTTCGGCCCCGACTGGGGCGACGGTCCGCGGCCCGAGCGGTGGGACATGCGGATCGCCAACTTCCACGCCATTCTCGAGGAAGACCTCCAGTTCGCCGACAAGATCCAGCGCTCGGTCCAGTCGGCCGGGTTGCGAGGCTTCCCGCTGAACTACCAGGAACGCCGCATCTACCACTGGCACGAGGAACTCGACCGTCGGATCGGGGCGGCCAACATCCCGCAGGAACTGCGCGTGCCCGAGGTGCTCGGCGATTTCGTCGACCAGCCGGGCGAGGGCCCGCGCGACCCGCAGGAGCGGGCCCGGAGCGCCGCCGCATCGGCCCCCGCCGCATCGTGAGCGACCCCGGCTCGTCCCGGGCCGTGGCCCGTCTGCACCGTGACGGTCCGGTCGCCATCGTGACCCTCGACCGGCCCGAGCGCCGCAATGCCGTCGACGCGGCGACCTCGCGGGTGGTCGACCGGCTGGTGCGCGAGGCCGAGGCCGACGAGTCCATCGGCGCGATCGTGCTGACCGGCACGGGGGACCGGGCTTTCTGCTCGGGCATGGACATGAAGGAGGCCGCCGCGATCGGTGCAGGACATGGCCTGCTTCCCGATGGCGGGTTCTGCGGCCTGACCGAGCGAACGATCTCGAAGCCGCTCATCGCCGCTGTGAACGGTGCGGCCGTGGCCGGCGGGTTCGAGCTGTGCCTCGCCTGCGACCTCGTCGTGGCCGCCGAACACGCGACCTTCCGCCTGCCCGAGGTCACGCATGGCATGGTGGCCTTCACCGGGGGCGTCCAGCGCCTGGCGCAGGCCCTGCCGCGGCCGGTGGCGATGGAGATCATCCTCGGCGGACGGACCTTCGGGGCGGAGCGGATGGCGGCGCTGGGGCTGGTCAATCGGGTTGTCCCGGCCGACCGGCTCATGGCCGAGACACTCGCCCTGGCCGAAGGGATCTTGTCGAACCCCTGGTCGGCGGTACGCGAGGCCCGCGCGCTTTACGAGGTGGCGCGTGACCGGACACTGTCGGACGCGATCGCCGAGGGGCATGCCCGCGCCGATCGGCTGATGCGATCGCCCGCGAGCCGCAGCGGGATCGCGGCCTACGCGGATGGGCGGAACCGATACAACGAGCAGGATTGAGAGAGGACGATGACGGCGAACACGATCCGGAACGACGTGAAGTGGAGCTTCACAGATGCCGAACTGGCGGAGCACCCGACCGTTTACCGTCCCGATCTGATGGCGGGCAAGCGCGTGGTGGTAACCGGCGGCGGCACCGGGATGGGCCGCGCCATGACGTTCCTCTTCGCGCGGCTCGGGGCAAGCGTCACGATCTGCGGGCGCCGCGAGGAAAAGCTTCAGGCGACCGCGCAGGCGGTGCAGGAGTTGTGTGGCGCGACCGTCGAGACCCGGGCGATGTCGATCCGGGAACCCGAAGCGGTCGACAGCTTTCTCGATGAGGTCTTCGCCGCCGGCGGTCTGGATATCCTGGTCAACAATGCCGGCGGGCAGTTCCCGCAGGACGCCATCGATTTCTCCCGGAATGGCTGGCGCTCGGTCATCGATCTGAACCTCAACGGAACGTGGTGGATGATGCAGGGCGCAGCGCAACGCTGGCGGGCGAAGGGGGGCAATGGCAGCATCGTCAACATCGTGGCCCATGTCGGTCGCGGCATGCCGCAGGCCGCGCATACCTGTGCCGCAAGGGCCGGCGTCATCTACCTGAGCAAGACCGTGGCGACGGAATGGGCGCCCCTTGGCATCCGGGTCAACTGCGTGGCGCCGGGGGCCATCGCGACCGAAGGGCTCTCGGCTTATCCGCCCGAAGCCACCGCACGGTTCAACGACGTCAATCCGCAGCGCCGGATGGGCGATGTCTGGGACGTGGCCGAGGGGGTTGTCTACCTGTCGGCCGACAGCGGCGGCTTCGTCACTGGCGAGGTCCTGACCATCGACGGCGGAATGCAGATGTGGGGCACGGTATGGCCGGCGGGCGTCCCCGAGCATTTCAACGTGCCCTGATGCCCAGTTGCGGGCGCGGTGCCGTCCTCAGCCGGTGCCGCGCGGCAATTGCGACATCACGCTGATCGTCAGACCCCCATCGACCACCAGCTGGTGGCCCTGCACGTAGCTGGCGGCGTCGGATGCGAGGTACAGCACGGCGGCGGCGATGTCCTCGGGCGCCCCGAGGCGCCGGGACGGCACCGCGCCACCGCGGCGGTTCCGCGCCTCGGGATTGTCGCGGTAGATTGGCGCCGATACGCCGGCATCGATCATCCCGGGAGCCACGGCGTTGATCCGGAGCCCCAGCGGCCCCCATTCCTGTGCCATGAGCTCGGTCATCGCGGCCAGTCCGGCCTTGGCCGCGACATAGGCGTTCACCCCGGGGCTTGCCGCGATCCCGGCGGTAGAAGTGATGTTGATGATGACGCCCGATCCGCGCGGGATCATCCGTCGCGCGCAGGCCTGCGCGACCAGGACCGGCCCGGTCAGGTTGATGTCGATGACCGACCGCCATGTCTCCTCGGTGGTCTCGAGCAGCGGGTGGAACCGCACGATCCCGGCATTGTTGACGACGAGGTCGGGAGGCGAGGGCATGGCGTCGAGGGCGGCTTCGATCGACGCGGCGTCCGTGACGTCCCCCGCATGGCAGAGCACGTCCTGCCGCGCGGCGGCGAGGCGGTCGAGCGCTGCGCGGTCGCGGTCGAACACCATCACGCCGTAGCCGGCCTCGAGGGCGGCCTCGGTGATGGACAGGCCAAGGCCTTGCGCCCCCCCCGTGATGAACGCTGTTCTTGTCATCTTGTCTCCTCCCGACGCAACTATACAAAGCGACATTTTCTTGTATACAAAAAAGCCATGAAGAATGAACGAAGGCAGCCTGCCTGGAATCCCGGACAGGCTCATCATGGGCACTGAGCGGACAACGGCGCGGCTGGAGGCCGAGGCCGTGGCCGCCGCGCTTCGCGAACGTGGTCTCGGCGCTGGAAGCCGCGTCGCGGCGGCCCGGTCTTCGGTCGCGGACCTGGTGGCGGTGCTGCGCGCCTGTGCGCGGTCGGGCATCGACCTCGCCGTGATGGGCCCGGCGGACCCGCGCCCGCCCGAAGGTTTCCAACCGGACCTGTGGATTGCCGACACGGATCATTTCGGCGACGCGGTGACGCCAGGTCCTCCGGCGGCGTCCGCCTCGGCGGCGGCCCTGCAGGCGGGGCGCCTGATCTGGTCTTCCGCGGCCGGATCGCCTGCCGGCGGCGCATCCGCCGGACGCAGCTTCCAATCCATCGACAGCACCGCCGGCGCCATGGCCGCGCGCCTGCGCCTCACGTCTTCCGACCGCGTTCTTGTCGTGGCCGAAGCCGGCCGTCCGCTGGCTCTTCTGGCCTGCCTCGCGGCGGAGGCCGTTGGCGCCTGCTGGGATGCGGTGCCCCTGACTGCCTGGCCGGATCCGGCGGTCTGCGACATTCTCGTGATCTCGGGGGCCTGCAACGCGGACGCGGTTTCGCTTCCCTCCGGCGTCCGCCTCGTCGTGACGGACGGGCCCGAGGCGTTGGGCCGCGCGCTTCGCCAGCGTCGGCCCGACCTTTGCGTCCTGAACGCCTGGGCCGCGCCCGGTTTCGGCGGGCTTGCGACGCTTGGCGACCCGGGAGATCCGCCCGAGATCTCGGGCAGCACCCATGGCAGGCGGTTGCCCGGCGTCGAGATCATGATCGTCGACCCTGCAAGCGGCCTCGATCTCCAGGTCGATGAGCCGGGACAGGTTTGGCTGCGCCACTGGTCCGGCGCGCCGGGGCAGGGAGGGCCCGTCCCGGACCGTCCGGACCCGGTTCACCGTCCGGACGGATTCCAGCCCACCGGACAGTTCGGACATCTGGACCGCGAAGGCCGCCTCGTTCTGCGATCGCCGGCGCCGTCCGTCGCCTAGACTGTCGCGGAAGTTCCCAGGACCAGCGTGGCCTGGCTGGACAGGACGCCGCCGTTGCCGTGGCACAGGGCCAGTTCTGCCCCGGGCACCTGGCGCGCGCCGGCCTCGCCGCGCAGTTGGCGGATCGCCTCGACCATGGTGAACAGGCCGTACATTCCCGGATGGACGCAGGACAGGCCGCCGCCATTGGTGTTCACCGGCAGGCTGCCACCGGGTGCGATCGCCCCCGACGAGACAAAGGCTCCGCCCTCGCCCTTGGCGCAGAAGCCGAGGTCCTCGAGAAAGAGGATCGTGTTGATGGTGAACGCGTCGTAGAGCTGAACCACGTCGATGTCGCCCGGGACGACGCCCGCATGCGCATAGGCGCGCGCGCCGGACCGCGCGGCGGCGGTAACGGTCAGGTCGGGCATGGCCGCGATCTCCTTGTGCGTCACCTCCGCCGCGCCGCCCAGCAGGGCTATCGGCGGTTTCGCAAGGTCGCGGGCGCGGTCCAGCCGGGTCATCACGACGGCCGCCGCGCCGTCGGTCACGAGGCAGCAATCCTTCACCCCGAGCGGGGTCGAGACCATGCGCGCCGCGAAATAGGCCGCTTCGGTGAGGGGCGCTCGCCCGAACGCCTCCGGGTTCAGCTGTGCCCATGCATTCGCCGCAAGGGCCACCGCGGCGAGATCCCCGCGGCTTGTGCCGTAGAGGTGCATGTGCCGCATCGCCGCCAGCGCGTATCCTGCGACCGGCATCATCGGCCGATGAGGCGCCTCGACGGCCGAGCTCCTGAGGGCCGAGATCAGGCCGCCGGAGGCCGTGCGCTGGTTGGAGCCGTAGGTGACCAGCGCCACGTCGCACAGACCGGCATCGAGCGCCAGCGCCGCACTGATCGCATGGCACAGGAAGCTCGATCCCCCGGTGCGGTTGTTATCGGTGAACGCGGGCCGGATCCCGTAGTATTCCGCCAGGGCAAGGCCCGACAGGAAATCGTCCGGAAGGCACACGAACAGCGCGTCGACGTCGGCCACGGTCAGCCCGGCATCGTCCAGCGCGAGGTATCCGGCCTGCGCGGCCATTTCGAGCGCGGTATAGCCCGGGCATTCGCCGATCCCGAATGTCGCCGCGCCCGCGAAGGCCGTGCGTCCGCGTGGAAAGGCCCCCGCCGCCGTCATGCCGAAGGGTCCGGGTCGAAGACAATGTGCGGCGTGCCCTCGTCAGGCACGACGATCCGCGCCCGCACGGCCGCGCCGATCGTCAGGCCATCGGGATCGGCCCCGGGAATTCGCGACAGGACACGTCCGCCTTCGTCCAGATCGACCAGAACCAAGGCCTCCGGGGCGGCGGGAGGGCGGCGATGCTCGACCGTGAAGGCATGGATCGTTCCCCGCCCGCTGACCGGCGCCCAATGGGTCAGCGGCGCACCCGTGCCGGGGGCTCGCAGCCGGGGCGGGAACACCGTCCGGCCGGTCTCCGGGTCGCGCTGGAGCATCAGCCGGCCGGCGCGCAGATGCGCAAGGAACTGCGCCTCCGGCCCGGTGTCCGGTGCGACGGGCTCGGACCCCGTTCCGTCTTCAGATGATATTGGCATCCCGAAGCCTCGCGATCTCCTCGGCGTCCAGCCCGAGCCGGGTCGCCAGCACGGAGGCGGTGTGCTCGCCGGCCAGCGGGGCGCTTTGTTTCAGCCGGATGGGCGTTTCCGAAAACTTCAGGGGACTGCCGACCACCCGCACTTCGCCGAGCTGGGGATGGACGAGGGTCTGGATCATGTCCCGAGCCGCCAGTTGCGGATCGGCCTCGATATCTGCCATGTCGTTGATCGGACCGCAGGACACCTTGGCTGCGTTCAGCACCTCCATCCAGTGCGCCTTCCCCTCTGTGCCCAGAACCCCGTTCATCAGTGCCGCAAGCTCGGTCCGGTGCGCAAGCCGGTCGCGGGATCGCACGAAGCGGGCGTCCTCGGCCCATTCGGGGTGGCCGAGCGCCGCCGCAAGCCGCGCGAACTCGCGATCGTTGAAGGTGGCGATCAGGATGTGGCCGTCCCGGGTCGCGAACACGCCGTTGGGCACGGCGGTCGGGTGATCGTTGCCGGTCCTGGGCAAGGGCGCGCGCGCGTTCAGCCATGCGCCGAGCGAATTCAGCAGCAGCGCCACCTGCGAGTCGAAAAGCGCGATGTCGACATGCTGCCCCTGTCCGGTTCGGGTCCGGTGGATCAGCGCCGCGAGTATCGCGATGACGGCGTTGTTGCCCGCCGTGATGTCGGCGATGGGCACGCCCACCCGCATCGGACCCGCGCCGGCCATTCCCTCCGGCAGGCCCGTCACCGCCATCTGCCCGCCCATCGCCTGCGCGAGATAGTCGTAGCCGGACCGGTCCGAATAGGGGCCCGTCTGTCCGAAGCCGGTGATGGAGCAGTAGATCAGCCGCGGATTGATCTCGTGCAGATCCTCGTAGCCAAGCCCGTACCGGGCGAGCGTTCCGGTGCGGAAGTTCTCGATGATCACGTCGCTCTCGGCGGCGAGACGGCGAAGGATATCCGCCCCCTCCGGCTGGGCGAAATCCAGCGTCAGCGACTGCTTCCCGCGATTGACGGTCTGGAAATAGGTGGATTGCTCCGGGCGCCCGTCCCGGCCCCCGATCCAGGGTGGCCCGAGGCTGCGCAGGTCGTCGCCGCCACCGGTCCGCTCGATCTTGAGCACGTCCGCGCCGAGATCCGCCAGGGTCTGGCCCGCGAGCGGACCGGCGACAACGCGGCTTAGATCGAGCACCCGTATCCCGGCGAGGATGCCTCCCTCATCGCCTGGACCCGGATCGACGGAGTGCGCCGGCGAAGGTGTCTGGTCCTGCAACATCTCGCTTCGGCTCCCAGTTTCGGCGTGGTGGTGCCCTCGACGGGCCGCGCGGCAAACCCGGCTTTGTTATGCATAGCTTTATCTTGAAATATACAATATGAGATTGCTAGTATACATGTAAAGCGCAACGATCGTCACACATGCCGCGAAGGGCAGGCCGCGCGGGAGCTGGACCGGATGGATTTGAACCTTGCAGGGCTGAACGCCGTAGTGACGGGCGGCAGCCGCGGCATCGGTCGCGAAATCGGGCGACAGCTGGCTGGCGAAGGCTGCAACGTCGCCACCTTCGGGCGCGGCGAGACGGCGGTCCGGGAGGCGGTGGCCGAGTACGAGTCTCTCGGGGTCCGCGCCTACGGCGCGACGCTCCAGGGGCGCGACGGGGACGCCGTGCGGGCCTGGACGCGGGCGGCGGCCGAAACCCTTGGCGGCATCGATCTCGTCTTCGCCAACCTCAGCGCGGGAGGGGGAACCGGCAGCCCCGGCTACTGGCGGCGCAATTTCGAGATCGACATGATGAGCGCCGTTCGCACCGTCGAGGAGGCGATGCCGTTTCTCGAACGATCGCGCGCGCCGTCGATCCTGGTCATGGGTTCGATGGCCTCGGCCGAGACCTTCGTCGGACCCATGGCCTACAACGGCATCAAGGCCGCACTGACCATCTGGGCGCAACAACTCGCCCAGCAGCTGGCGCCCAAGGGCATCCGGGTCAACGTGGTGTCGCCGGGGCCGACGCTCTACGAGGGGAGCAACTGGGAAATGATCCGCATCGCCAGAAGCAGGATCTTCGCCTCGGCCGAGCGGCGCCACCCGCTGAAACGGATGGCCCGGCCCGACGAGATCGCCCGGACCGCCGTGTTCCTCGCGAGCCCCGCGGCCAGCTGGTGCCAGGGGGCGAACCTCCTCGTCGATGGCGGTTATTCGAAGAGGGTGCCATTTTGAGCGCGCGGGCCGCTGCCGCGCCCGTTTCGATGAAGGAGAGGCCGAGATGACGATCCAGCGTGTGACCGGGCAGGATTTCACCAAGACCCCGATCGACAAGGCGCCGACGCCCGACCTCGGCTACGAGATGATTCCGAAGGAGCGCTACATCTCGGCCGACTACATGCGCAAGGAATGGGACAGGCTCTGGACCAAGGTCTGGCTCCTGGGCTGCCGCGAGGATGACATACCCGAACCGGGCGACTACCACGTGACCTCGATCGGTCCGGAGGAAATCCTCATCGCACGGCAGGCCGACGGTTCGGTGCGCGCCTTCTACAACGTCTGCCTGCACCGCGGGAACCGGATCATGGTGGGGCAGGGCCATGCCGAGAGTTTCAAGTGCCGGTATCATCACTGGGACTACAACGTCGACGGGACCTTTCGGGACATCCCCGACCGCGAGACCTTCCCGCAGGGCGCACCGCCCTGTTCCGGGCTGTCCGAGGTGCGATGCGACACCTGGAACAGCTTCGTTTTCTTCAGCCTGAACCCCGATGTCGAGCCGTTGCTGGACTACCTCGACCCGCTGCCGGCGCATCTCGACCCCTACCACTTCGACCGCATGGTCAAGATCATGGACGTGACGGTGGAGTGGGACTGCAACTGGAAGACCTCGGTCGATGCCTTCAACGAGTCCTATCACGTGCAGGGCATCCATCCCGAGCTGCTGTATTTCCTCGATGACTACGACATCCAGATCGACTGCTACGATCGCCACAGCCGGTATCTCGTGCCCTTCGTGACCCTGTCGAAGCGCGTCAGGGAGACCACCGAACTGCCGCACCTGATCAAGCATGCCATGCAGGAGGCGGAGATGGACCCGGCCGACTTCGATGGCCAGGCGCGCGAGGTGCGGCGTGCCCTGCAGCAATGGAAGCGGGAACACGGGCCGCGCCTCGGGCTCGATTATTCGGACCTCAACGATGATCAGCTGACCGATGACTACCACTACCTGATCTTTCCGAACCTGACGCTGAATACCCATGCCGACGATCTGATGCTGTTCCGCCAGCGCCCGCATCCGACCGACCCGGACAAGATGTATTTCGACATGTACCTTTTCCGGCTTCTCAAGGCCGGCGAGGAACGGCCCGACCCGCCGCGCAATGCGACCTACAAGCATGGCGAAATCTCGCTCGGCCTGGTGGTCGACCAGGATGCCTACAACCTTCCCGGCGTGCAGCGTGGCATGCATTCGAACGGGCTGCCGGGGCTCTGGATCGGTGATCAGGAACTCCGCATCCGTCATTTCCACAAGGTCCTCGCCGATTATGTCGGAGAGTAAGGGGGCGGTGCAGGCGACCCGCCCGTCGCGGTTCTGGGAAGACCTCGAGATCGGCGAGGCCACGCTGTCGCGCGAGATGACCGTCGATCTGGACGACATGGTCGCCTACGCCGAGCGCTATGATCCGCAATGGTTTCACGCCAACCCCGATGCGGCGAAGGCCTCGCTCTTCGGGGAAGTGATCGCGAGCGGCCTTTATTCGGCGGCGCTGTGGCGGGTTCTCGACCACGAGGTCAACGGCGATATCGCCTGGGTCTGCGGCGTTGCGTGGGACGATGTGCATTGGCTCCGGGCCGTGCGCGCGGGCGACCGGTTGCAGGCCCATTCAGAGATCCTGTCGAAGCGTCCTTCGTCCAGCCGGCCGGGCGTCGGCCTGGCAGTGCTGGCGCATGCGCTGACCAACCAGGACGGGGCGCGGGTCTTCGAATTCCGGTCGACCAATCTCGTCTACCGCAGGGAGCCGCCGGCATGAGCCGCCCCAAGCCGATCGACGCGGTTCTGATCGCGGCCGGGCCATGGCACGACATCGACTTCGCGCGGCTGGAGGTGTTGCGTTACCTGCAGGAACACGAACGCCTGCGCGTGCGCGTGTTCGAAACCTACGAGGCGGCGATGCCCGCGCTCGCAGGATCGGATGTCCTGCTCACCTATACCTGCAATCTCGTGCCCGGAGAGGCCGCCATCGGCGCGCTCGAGACCTTCGTCGAGGACGGCGGCCGGTGGTTCGCCCTGCATGGCACCAATTCGGCCCTTGTCCTTGACGGCGACAAGCCGGTCCACTGCCCGCCGCTGCCCGAGCGGTTCCTCGATCTGCTGGGGAGCCAGTTCATGGCGCATCCCGCGCCCGGGACGTTCAAGGTCAGCGTGGCGGCGCCGGACCATCCCCTCACACAAGGGATCGGCACCTTCTTCGTCGAGGACGAACACTACCTGCAGCGCCATCTGCCGGGCAACGACGTGCTGTTGTCCACGCGTTTCGAGGGAAGGACCCCGCTGTTCGAGCAGGCCGACTGGCCCGAGGGCGACCACCAGGTCATGTATCTTCGGCCGCGGGGCAGGGGGGCGGTGCTCTATCTCACGCTGGGCCATGCGCGCGGGCGCTACGACATGCGCCCGCTGACCGACAGCTACCCTTTCGTCGAACGCGGCAGCTGGGCGCATCCGGTGTTCCAGACCCTGCTGCGCCGGGGTATCGCCTGGGCCATGGCCGCGCGGGACTGACCCCTGGTTCAGCGCGCGGGGCCCGGCGTCGGGCGCACCAGAACGCGGCGACCCTCGATGCGGACGGCAAGGCGCGGCAGGTTCGGGCAGCCCCCGGACCGCGCCCGCCCGGTGGCCAGATCGAAGCGCGCGCCGTGCAGGGCGCAGACCACCTCGCCGTTCTCGATCCGGCCGTCCTTGAGCGGCGCGAAGGCGTGCGTGCAGTTGCCGGCGAAGGCGATGATCTGCTGGTCCTTGCCGCGTGTCAGCATCACGTCCCGGCCCCTGGCGGACACGAAGTGCGCACCGCTCGCAGGCACCTGAAGCGTCGTGCAGACGTCGACGAAGTCGTCGCTGCCGCCGATCCCCCGGGGGAGCATCGGCTTACCCCGCCCGCTGGTTGAAGCGTCGTCCCACCATCGCAGCCGCGATGTTGGTCTTCTGAATGTCGATCGCGCCACCGGCGATGCCCCAGCCCCAGGCGTCGCGCATCCGGCGCTCCATCGGGTATTGCTTGGAATAGCCGTAGCCACCCATGAGCTGCATGGCCATGCCGGTGACTTCCCGGGCGATCTCGTTGGCGTAGCACTTGGCCAGCGAGCTATCGAGGACCGACGGAATACCCGCCTCGGCATTCGCGGCCGCGCGATGGATCAGCAGGCGCGCGGCCTCGACACGGATCTTCATCTCGGCCAGCTTCATCTGCACCGCCTGGAATTCGATGATCGGGCGTCCGAACTGTTCGCGCTCCTGCACGTATTCCACCACGTCTTCCAGCGCGCCCGAGGCCTGCGCCAGCCCCATGGTCGCGTTGCCGCAGCGTTCGAGGTCGAAGGCCTCCATCAGCCGCTTGAACCCCCCGCCGGGCACGATGATCGCGTCGAGCGGCAGTTCCACGTCATCGAAATAGAGATCGCTCGAGGGAACCCCGCGAAAGCCCATCAACTCTTCCTGCGGACCGAAGCTGAAGCCCGGGGTGCCCTTCTCGACATAGACGGCGCCGATGCCCTTGGCGCCCGGCACATCGTCGAACCGGCAATAGACGACGTAGCCGTCGGCATGGCCGCCACCCGAACACCAACGCTTGTTGCCGGACAGGATGACGGTGTCCCCCTCGATCCGAGCCTTCGTGCTGAGGTCGGTGAGCGCGCTGCCGGCATTGGGTTCGCTCATCGCGACCGCGACGACGATCTCGCCCGAACAGACCCGCGGCACGACCCGCTGGCGAAGCGATTCGGCTGCGAAATGCTCGATCGCGCGCACCGGGCCGACGCAGGATTCGAAAACCGGAAAGGCAACCGCGGCCGACACCTTTGCGAACTCCTCGATGACGAGCAGCGCCTCGAGGTTGCCGAGGCCAAGGCCGCCATATGCCTCGGAGACGTTGATCCCGAGGAACCCCATCTCGCCGTAGCGCGCGACCATCTCGTGTGGGACCGGACGGTTCGTCGCCTCCAGCTCGGCGGCAAGCGCCGGCAGTTGTTCGCGTGCAAAACGTCGGGCCTGCTCCTGCAGCATCACCTGGTCTTCGGTCAGTCTGAAATCCACAGTTATCCCCCTTTTCGGGCATTCTGGATGCACGGAGTATGTTTTACATATACAAGAGAGGCGGTAAAGCATATACAAGGCAATGGCGGCCGTGGTCTTCGGGATCCGGCTCGAGCGGTGCGACCCAGGCTCTGCCGCACCGAAGGAAAAGGGGAGGAGCGTCAATGCAGCAAAGCCCGGCACAGATCCGGCATGCCTACACGCGGATGCGCCTGATCCGCGAGTTCGAGGAGCGGCTGCACGTCGAGAACCCCAAGGGAGAGATCGCCGGTTTCACACATCTCTATGCCGGGCAGGAGGCGATCGCCGTCGGCATCTGCGAGAACCTCGACGAGCGTGACTACATCATCTCGACGCATCGCGGTCATGGCCATTGCCTCGCCCGGGGATGCGATCCACGCGACATGATGCACGAGATCTACGGGCGTGCCGACGGCCTGTGCAAAGGGCGTGGCGGGTCGATGCACATCGCCGACCTTTCGAAGGGAATGCTGGGGGCGAACGGGATCGTCGGGGGCGGTCAGCCGATCGCGCTCGGGGCGGCGATCGCCTGCGCCCTGCGCGGCGACGGGTCGGTCTCGGTCTCGTTCACCGGCGACGGCGCATCGAACCAGGGAACGGTCTTCGAGGCGATGAACATGGCGGTCGTGCTGAAGGCGCCCAAGGTCTTCGTCTTCGAGGACAACGGATACAGCGAGCATACCGGGGCGTCCTACGGCATCGGTGGCGACCTCAAGACCCGGACCGAGGGCTTCGGTATCCCGGTCTGGGAGGCGGACGGCTTCGACTATTTCGCGGTCTACGAGGCCGCGCGCGACGCCATCGCCGAAGCGCGGGCCGGCAGGGGGCCGGTTGCCGTCCTTGCAACGGCCACGCGCTATTTCGGCCATTTCGAGGGCGACCCGCAGAATTACCGGGCCAAGGACGAGGTGAAGCGGTTCCGCGAGGAAAAGGACTGCCTCATGCAAATGCGCAGGCGTGTCGTCGAGGCCGGGATCTTCTCCGAGAGCGATCTCGACGCAATCGACGCGGCGGTCATCGAGCAGATCGATGCCGCCGTCGCGTCGGCGCGGGAAGGTCCGCGTCCCGGCCCCGAGATCATGCTGCAAGACGTCTACCTGGACTACTGAGGGCGCTGTCATGGCTGTGATGACGATGCGGGACGCGCTGAACGACGCGCTGCACCGAGAGATGGAACGCGACGAACGCGTGATCGTGCTGGGCGAGGACGTGTCGGGCGGCGCGGGTGGCACCTCGGGCAGTCGCGACGCCGCTGGCGGGATCTTCGGCGTCACCAAGGGACTTTTGCCGCGGTTCGGCGACAAGCGCGTCATCGACACGGCGATCTCGGAAAGCTGCATCGTGGGCATGGCCAACGGCGCCGCGCTGGCTGGACTGCGCCCGGTCGCGGAACTGATGTTCGCGGATTTCGTGGGCGTGTCCTTCGACCAGATCTTCAACCAGATGGCCAAATTCCGCTACATGTTCGGCGGCAAGGCCAAGACCCCCGTCGTGCTGCGGATGTCCATGGGCGCCGGCATGAATGCCGCGGCTCAGCACAGCCAGGTCATCTACCCGATGCTGACCATGGTGCCCGGCCTCAAGGTGGTCACGCCATCGAACCCTGCCGACGCGAAGGGCCTGCTGACTCAGGCGATCCGGGACGACGATCCGGTCATGTTTCTCGAGCACAAGGCGCTTTACGCGCGCAAGGGCGAGGTGCCGGACGGCGACCACCTGGTCCCCTTCGGCGAGGCCGCGCTGGTGCGCGAGGGGCAGGACGCCACGGTGGTCGCCATCGCCCGCATGGTGCCGTTCGCGGAAAAGGCGCTCGACAAGCTTGAGGCGGAAGGCATCACCTGCGACCTGATCGACCTGCGCACGACCTCGCCGCTGGACGAAGAAACCATTCTCGAGAGCCTGTCCCTGACCGGGCGGCTCGTCGTCGTGGACGAGGCCAACCCGATGTGCTCGATGGCTTCCGAGATCGCGGGGCTGGCCGCGCGCAAGGGGTTCGCCCATCTGCGCGCCCCGGTGCAATGCGTGACCGCACCGCACACGCCCGTGCCCTTCGCAAGGGAACTCGAACGGCTCTACGTCCCGGGTCCCGACCGGATCGAGGCCGCTATCCGCGACGTGTTGAAGGAAGGCTGACCATGGCGAGGATCCATCCGATCACCCTCCCGAAATGGGGTCTCGAGATGTCCGAGGGCACCGTCTCCGCTTGGCATGTCGCCGAGGGGGACATCGCGGAACGGGGCAGCGACCTCGTCGATATCGAGACTGACAAGATCGTCAACACGGTGGAGCTGGATGTCTCGGGCCGCATCCGTCGCATCCTTGTCGCCTCGGGCGAGATCGCACCGGTCGGCGCCCTGATGGCCGTCCTTGCCGATGATTCCGTCCCAGAGGCCGAGGTCGATGCCTTCATCGCGGGCTTCACGCCCGTCGACGCCGGCTTCGAGCCCGGGTCGGATACCGCGTCGGCCCCGACGGCCGCGCCGGCAGGCACCGCCCCGGTGGAGGCGGCAGAAGCGGTCAGCGCCACGCCCCTGGCCCGTCGCCTCGCGCGGGACCATGGGCTCGACCTGTCGGAACTGACCGGGTCGGGAAGCCGCGGACGCATCACGCGCGACGACGTTCTCGCCGCCGCGGGCCGCCCTGCGGCGCTCAGCCCGGCCGAGGCGGCGGCGCGGAATGCGCAGGTCCATGCCAGTCCGATCGCCCGGAAATTCGCCAACTCCGCCGGACTGGACCTGACCGGGGTTCCCGGCACGGGCCGCAAGGGCAGGGTGTCGCTGGGCGATGCGCAGGCGGCGGCCGAACGCGACGGACTTTGGCGTCCGGCCCCGAAGGCGCCCCGGCCATCGGCGACAGCCCCGGGCGCCGCCGTGACGGGGGTGCAGCCTTTCACCTCGATGCGCAAGGCCATCGCCCGCTCGGTGTCCGCCTCCAAGCGGGATGTCCCGCATTTCTACACCGCCATGCCGATCCGCATCGACGCGCTCAACGCCCTGCGCGCCGATCTCAAGGCCGCGCCGGCCGCGCCCGGCGTGAAAATCACGGTCAACGACTTCTTTCTGCGAGCTTGTGCAGTGGCGCTGGAGCGCTGCCCCGACCTCAACGTCCATGTGACGGAGGATGGTGTCCGGCGGTTCGACCAGGTTGATCTCTGTCTGGCGGTGTCGGTGGATGGCGGCCTGCTCGCACCCGTGCTGCGCGATGCCGGCCGCAAGAGCGTCACCGCCATCGCCCGTGAGACGGCGGATCTGGTGGCGGCCGCGCGGGCGCGCACGCTGGCGGCCGAGGCCCTCGAGGGCGGTACCTTCACGCTCTCCAATCTCGGGATGTACGGCGTCGCGTCCTTCGACGCGATCATCACGCCCCCGCAGGGGGCGATCCTTGCCCTGGGCGGGCCGCAGGAGCGGGCGGCGCGTGCGCCCGGCGGCGGCATCTGTTTCGAGACCGTGGTGATGGCGACCCTGTCGGCCGATCATCGTGCCATCGACGGCGCCATGGCGGCCGAATTCCTCGCCGTGCTGCGCGACCTGGTCGAAACCCCGATCGCGCTGCTGAACTGATGCCGCCCCTGTCAGCCGGCTTTCTGCTGCGCGGCCTCGAACTCGATCGCCTTGCCGGAACTGGTGGCGATGTATTCGGCCAGCACGTCGCCCTGGAGGTTCGTGTGCTTGCGCGACAGCTCTGCGGCAAGCTCCGGATCGCGGTCGAGGATCGCCTTCAGGATGGCCTCGTGGTCGGTCAGGTTGCTTTCGGACCGGCCGGGATAGGACAACTGGAACCGGCGGTAGGGCACCAGCTTGATGCCCATGCGGTTCGTGATGTCGATCAGGTCGTCGTTGTGCGTTCCCCGGATGATCGCGAGATGGAAGGCGCGGCTCAGCTTGTAGTAGGTGTCGTCGTCAGCCGCGCGCAGGGCCTTCTCCGAGCGGCGGTGCAGATCCTCGAGCGCGCTGCGTTCGGCATCGGTCATGCGCCGCGCGGCGTATTTCGCGCAGATCCCCTCGAGTTCCGACATCACCTCGAACAGGCGGATCATGTCGCCCACGTCCGTCCGCGACACGGTCGCGCCCTGGCGCGGCTTCTTCTCGACCAGTCCGGACTGGATCAATTGCAACATCGCCTCCCGAACCGGCGTGCGCGACACGTTGAACCGCTGGGCCAGCGCCTCCTCGTCGAGCGCCGCTCCCGGGGGGAGAGCTCCCGAGAAAATCTCGTTCTCGAGCGTCAGCAAGACGTGGGCGGAATGTGTCACTCCTCGGGTCTTGGGCATGCGGTGCATCTCTCGGTATTGTCGTCAATTGTTACGGGTGCGCAGGCCACGGCGATCTGCGTGCTGCGCGAATTCACACCCTACTTAGCATATTTTGGAAATGTGTCGCGTATATTTTTGACACTCTTCGGATGGTTCTTCTGGCCGTGTGGGGGCATTTCGCGCCTTGGGGCATCTTGGCAATCGGGATCGAGGGAATGGCAGGATGAGTGAATTCCAGAGCAAGCGGGTCGTGGTGCTCGGCGCCGCCGGCGTCGGCAATCTCGGCCAGGCGGTGGCCCGCCGCTTCGCGCGGGAGGGGGCGGAGGTGCTGGTGGCGGGGCGCAACGCCGAACCGCTCGACGCCCTCGCACGGGAGATCCGTGGGCATGCCGCCCTGTGCGACATCACCGTGGAGGCGGACAACATCGCGCTGGCCAGGCAGGCAGTCGATCGGATGGGCGGCGTCGACTTCGCCGTGAACTGCACGGGGTGGGGGCTCCTGGTGCCGTTCCTCGATACCACGCGGGAGCAGCTCGAACGGATGTGCCGGCTGCAGTTCATCGGCCCATACCAGTTCTTCCAGTCGATGCTGCGGGTGATGGCCGATGGCGGGGCGCTGGTTCAGGTCTCCTCGGCCACGGCGACCATCATGATGGAAGATCACGCGGCCTACATGGGGACCAAGGCCGGGTTCGATCACGTCATGCGCTGCATCGCCAACGAGTTCGGCGCGCGCGGAATCCGCGCGAATTCGGTCGCGCCGGGGTTCATGGCCTCGCCGATGACGGCGAAGGTGGCGGGCAATGCCGCCGTGGTGGGCGCCTTCGCCAAGGAATATCCGCTCGGCCGGGTCGGCACTCTGGAGGACGCCGTCGAGGCGATCATCTGGCTCTGCTCGGACGGCTGCTTCGTCACCGGCGAGACGATACAGGTCAATGGCGGGCTGACCCTCAGGCGCAACCCCACAAATGCCGAGATCGTCGCTGCCGCGAGGGCCGCCCGGGCCGCGCGGGACGGGACGCCCCCGCCCGAGGATGCTGGCTAGCCCGACCGGGGTGTCAGGCGGTCGGCCGCGTCGAAATCCCGGGGCAGGCGGAACTTCTGCACCTTGGTGGTGCTCATCGGCCAGTCGGTGACGCATCGTATGTAACGGGGCACCTTGAAGGCGGCGATCCGGCCGGAACACCAGTCGACCAGCGCTTGCGGGTCGCAGTCCATGCCGGCCACCGGTTCGACATAGGCGGCCGCGACCTCGCCCAGCCGCGCGTCGGGAACCCCGATGACCTGCGCCAGCTTGACCGCCGGGTGGCTGGCCAGCAGCGTCTCGATCTCGAGGGCCGCGACGTTCTCGCCCCCGATCTTCAGCATGTCCTTCAGCCGCCCCTCGAAAACGACGCGCCCCTCGTCATCGACCTGCCCGAGGTCGCCGCTGCGCAGCCAGCCATCCGGCGTGAGCGCCGCTGCCGTGGCCTCGGGATCGGCATTGTAGCCGCAGAACAGGCAATACCCCCGAAGCTGCAACTCGCCCGAGGTCGACCTGCCGCGGAGGGCTCCGGTCTCGGGGTCGGCGACCCGGACCTCCAGGCCGTCGAAGGGCCGCCCGCTGCATGTCAGAGCCACCTCGAGCGGATCGTCGGGGCCCGTCCAGACCGGCACCCCGGTGGCTTCGGTCAGGCCGTAGGCGTTGACGTAGGTCGCCGTGGGAAAGCAGCCGGCATAGCGGCGCATCAACTCGGGTGGGCCCACAGCGTGGAACAGGCGCAGCGAGGAAAGGTCGCGGGACGTGAAGTCGGGATGGTCCGTGATCTGTGACACGATTGCCGGAAAGGACAGGTAGGCCATAGTGGCCCGTTCCGCTTCGATAGTGTCTAGGGCCTCGGCCGGGTTCATGTGTGCTGTACAGATCTGCATCGCCCCCGATGCCCGGCAGGCCGCCATCGGCAGCATGGTGGACATGTGGAAGAAGGGCAGGGGATTGTAGATCCGGTCCTGCGGTCCGATGCGGAAGCGTTCGGCGAAGGCCGCGCCGATCATGTTCAGCGAGGCGTGGCTCAGCAGGCAGGCCTTGGGCCGCGCGGTGGTGCCGGAACTGTACATCATCAGCGCCGGGCTGTCCGGCGCAACGGTGTCTGCCCGTGCCGCGACCTCGCTTGGTGCGATCGTCGCCCCGGCCGCCTCCAGATCGGCCGCGCCGGGCCAGGCGTCCGGTGCGTCGGACCCGAGCACCACGAGGCGCCGCAAGGCCGGCGCCGCCTCCATCGCCAGGGGGGCCGCGCCGTCCCATCCGGCAAGCTCGGGCAGGGCCTCCAAGAGGCGGCCCCTGAGGTCCAGGTCGGGCAGGGCATGTTGCCCGACGACGAGGATCGTCGCTTCGGAATGGCCGATGGCGAAGGCCAGTTCCGGGCCGCGAAACCGCGTGTTGAGCGTCAGCGAACAGGCCCCGACCATCCCCGCCGCGTAGAACAGCCGGACGAGGTCGGCGGTATTCGGCATCAAGAGCGCCAGCGTGTCGCCCGGGCGAAGGCCCATGCCGAGCAGGCCGCGCGCCATTTCCCGTGCCTCGTGCAGCAAGGTCGCGTAGCCCAACCTCTCCCCGTCGATGAGAAGCGCGGTGTTGTCAGGCCATGTCCCGGCCGTTCGCGCCAGCAACTGCGCCGTGCTCAGCCGGCCCGCCTGCACCACGCCGGACGAGGGGTGGTCCGCCGCCATCGCCCCATCCTCCGCGGCCGGTCAGAACTGGACGCGCTTGGTGAAGCCGCCATCCACGATGAGGTTGACCCCGGTCACCCAGCTGGCCGCGTCGCTCGCCAGAAAGGCGATGCAGCGCGCCACTTCGTCAGGGTCGCCCATCCGGCCGTCGGGTTGCTGAGCCACGATGGAGTTGTAGAAGCCTTCGTCCTGCGCGCGGATCTGGTCCCAGGCGCCACCCGGCACCATGATCGGTCCCGGCGAGACCACGTTGAACCGGATGCCGCGCTTCATGTGGACCTGCGACATCTGCTTGGCGTAGGTGATCAGCGATGCCTTGAGGGCATTGTAGGCCATCGGCGCCATGAAGGTTTCCACGGCGGCCGTCGTCGAGATGAAGACCACCGCCGCGTTGCCGGAGTCCTTCAGGAACTCGAACAGCGTGTCGACGCCCCGGACGCACCCCAGAACGTCGATCTCGAAGTTGCGGTACCAGCTCTTTTCGCCCTCCATGCCGCCTCCGGCACTGACGCCGGGCACGAAGATGTCGCAACCGCCGAGTTCGGCGGCGGCCTGTTTGAGCCAGGCGTCGTATTCCTCGGCCTTGCGGACGTTGCAGGCGCTGCCCCAGACCTTGGTGCCATGCGCCGACAGCGCCGCGACGGCATCGGCGACGTCGTCGGGGTTCCGCGAACAGATGGCAAGGTCGCACCCTTCGGCTGCCAGAAGCTCGGCCGTCGCCCGGCAGATGCCCTTGGTCGCGCCCGTGATGATCGCTTTCCTGCCCTTCAGGCCCAAATCCATGCCGAACTCCTCCCCTTGGTCCGCGATCAATCGCGGCGCCTCGTCCTTGAGTTCCGATACTAGCTTGCGTATACGGAAACACAATTCAAAATACACGCGGTGATAGACTCAGGTATGTTGGCCGTGAGACAGGGAGGCACCGCCGTGAGCGAACCACTGGTTGTCCAGCGCCGGGTCGGCGACGTGGCCGAGATCCGCTTCAACCGTCCCGACAGCCTGAATGCGCTCAGCGTCGAGCTTGCGGCCGCCTTCGCCGAGGCGGTGGAAGCCACGATCGCACAGGGCGATGCGCGGGCGATCCTCCTGGCTGCGAACGGGCGCGGCTTCGTCGCCGGCGGCGATCTGGCGGCGATGGGGGCGGACCCCGACAGCGGCTCCCAGGTCGTCGATACGCTCCTGTCCATCCTGAACCCGGCGATCCTGGCACTGGCCGAACAGGACGCGCCGGTCGTCGCGGCGGTGCGTGGCGTCGCGGCCGGGGCCGGTTTCGCCTTCATGCTCGGGGCCGACCTTGTGGTGGCCGACCGCGCGGCGCGGTTCTCGATGGCCTACGGGCAGATCGGAGGCGTCCCAGATTGCGGCTCCACCTGGTACCTCGCGCGGCGGCTTCCGCGCGGCGCGGCGCACAGGCTGGTGCTTCTGGGCGAGACGCTGACCGCGGAAGCGGCGCGAGATCTCGGTCTCGTCAGCGAATTGTGTGACGCGGACGCGGTCGAGGCACGGGCGCTTGAACTGGCCCAGCTGCTTGCGTCTGGTCCCACGAAAGCCTTCGGCGCGGTCCGCCGCCTGCTGGACCGCGCCGGGCAGAACACGCTCGCCGAACAGCTCGAGGCCGAGCGGGCGGCCTTTGTCGCGGCGGCGGGATCCGAGGATTTTCGCGCCGGCGTCGCCGCCTTTCTGGGCAAGACGCGCCCGCGTTTCACGGGCCGCTGAACACCGGCAAGCGGCAAGTTCACATGACCACCTCCGAGACCATGGAGGCGACGAATGTGCCGCTTGCATATGGCCTGCCCGAAGGGCCGTTCCGTCGCGCCGCTTGGGAGGATCTGGCCGTCGAGGACCGATCGGAGATCTGCCGCTCGCTGCACCATCGTGCGGAGATTTCGCACCTGCGGCCTGGACGATCCGCGCTTGCAGAGGGGCCGGCGTTTGCCGGAAAAGAAACGTTGCCACGGGCTGTCGCGGGCGTTCACTATGACAGCTGCAATGAACGTCACGACGCAGGCGAGAGGGGCGGCGCGCGATGCTACCGAGCAAGCAGGAAATCGTCGACAAGGCCCTTTCGGAGGTGAACTTCGAAGCCTGGGAAAACCTCCACAGGGAGTACGCCGACAAGATCGCCGCGCAGCGCGATGTCTGGCCCCAGGATCGCATCGAGAAACTGGAACGGAACTATTCGAAGTACTTCGAGCTGGAAAAGTGGCTGCAATACCATTCGCGCCACGTGATGACGGCGGACCTGCACGATGGCGAGGGTCCCAAGCGCATCCTCGACCTCGGGTGCGGCGCGGGGATCTTCCTCTTCATCTGCCGCACGCTCGGACATCATGGCGTCGGCCTCGACATCGATTCCGGAATGTACCGACGGATGGCCGAGATCCTCGGGGTGGATTGGCGGGCCTCGCCGGTGCTGGCGAACACGCCCTTGCCCGAGGAATTCCAGGGGCTCGATCTGATCTCGGCGATCGCGATCAAGTTCGACAGGCTCGACTACGGCCCCCAGAGCGCCGAGCCCTGGGGCCTCGACGAATGGCAGTACTTCCTGCGCGACGCCGCCTCGCGGCTCAATCCGGGCGGGCATATCTTCATCAAGCCGAACTACCTGATCCATCCCACGGAAACCGACCCGGGCGTGTTCTTCAAGGACGGGCGCATCATGGACATGATGCGCGATACCTCCGTGAAGGCGACCGAACACTTCGATTTCCTGATCCCCAAATCCGCGTTCGCCTGAGGTCAATCGTTCGGCGGGATCGGGGTCGGAACCTGTCAGCGGCGGAGGTCGGCGGAGGGGGTTTCGGTGGCAGGGCCGGCAGGCTGCGACCGGACGGGCGGGTGAGGCATCCCATGTGGCCACGGGATGGGAATGACCCGCCCTGCACGTCTCCGGTGTCGGTGAACTGTCAAGCGGTCCGCACTTCGCCGTTGTAAGCCCTTTGCGCGCCTTCCATAGTCGGAACGCAGCAAATCAACTCGAGGAAGCCCTGAGCTGATGCGGTCTAATGTCGGTGCCGGAACCGTTCGGCTCGAGCTTGTGGAGTTGTGCAGCAAGGGCCAGCTGGCCACTGCGCATCTGCGCCTGCTCGACAGCGGGTTGGACGCCGTCGATCACCCCGGATTGTGGGAATTCCTCGAACGACGCTTCGTCGAGGCGGGCGACGCTCTGCTGGCCCATCGCGTTCGCCGCGACTTGCTGGCGGCGGAGGTGGCGAGCACCGACATCGTTCTGAACGAGGCGCGCTACGAAATCGAGAACAACCGCCCCGGCCGGGCAAGGACCTATATCGAGAATGCCTTCGGTCCCGATCCCGGAAACGACGAGGCGCGCGTCCTGCTTGGCGTGGCGCTGACCAGCGAAGACAAGGAGAGGGCGCTTCGTCTTCTCGAGGGGGCGGCGACCGGAACCGAGGCCGCGACGCTTCTGGCGATCGACGCGCTGCGGGACATCGGCGAATTGAGACGGGCGCGTCGGCTGTGCGAGGCCGCGCTGGAGCGGTACCCCCGGAACGCGATGTTCTCCAATCGCCTCGGATGGATCGCCGAGGGCACCGGGGATTTCGAGACGGCCATTTCGATCGTGTCGACGACCCGCGCCGGGGATATCGAGGGCGAGGCGCAGGCGCTCAACCGGCTGGTGCGCATTCATCGTCGGCTGGGGGACCGCGCTGCCACGATCGCGCATGCGGCCGATCTTCTTCGCCTCGACGCGCGACCGACGCAAAAGCTCCGGCTGGCCCGGGCGTTGGGTCAACCGCGACTTCTGGAACACCTCGTGAGCCTGCTTCCCGCGCAGTTCGCGCGCGCAGAGGTCACCGGCGACGAGGCCGGCAAGGTCATCGGGTTTCTTCTCGAGCAGGGCTATGTCGGGCTTGCCGTCTTTCTCTGGCAGGCAGGCCTGCCGATCGCGCCCGCCGAGAAGCTGCTGCTGGAGCGGTTCGGCTTCGGCGTGAACCCCGGCCGGCAGCTGCCCCAGAGCTTCGACGAAGCGCTTTCGATCAGAAGTCCCGACATCCTCTTCCCGCTTTATCCCGAATGTGCCGAGGCAACACCGCAGGCCGCCTCCGCGCCGGTCCTGCGGGACAGCGACCGGGTGCTGCTGGTGAACTCGGTTCTCTCGGCCGGGGGCGCCGAGCGTCAGTTTCTCATGGTCGCCCGCTCGCTGGTCGCCGCCGGCCTTTCCCCGGACCGTCTGCACGCCGCGTTGTTCTCGATGGAGGGCGACCGTGGTCACGACCATTTCGAGGCCGAGTTGCGCGCGACCGGCATCCACGTGCACGACCTGTCGCGCGAGGATATCTCGAAGATTGCGATGCGCGACCGTGACCGGGACATCGTCGCGATGCTCCCCGCGCGGCTGAGCACGGATGTCCTGCCGCTCTGGCGTCTCGTGCAGCGCCTGGAGCCCGCGGTCGTTCACGGCTGGCAGGACCGCGCCTCGATCGCCGCGGGGCTGGTCGGCCGGATGCTGGAGGTCGAGCGCACCGTGCTGAGCGTGCGCAACATGCGCCCGAGGAAACGCGGCGAGGATTTCGACTGGGTGCCGCGCTCTGTCTACAGGGAGCTGCTGGCAAGTCCCTCCGTCGCGATCACGGCCAATTCATTCGAGGGTGCAAGGGATTACGAAGACTGGCTCGGGCTTGCCGGGGACAGTCTGTCGGTTTTGTCCAATGCCATCGACGAGGCCGTGTTCAAGCCTCGGTCCGGACCGCGGCAACCGGGCGGGCCGATCCGCATTCTCGGGGTGTTCCGTCTGACCGAGAACAAGCGCCCGATCCTCTGGCTGGAGACGATCGCCGCGCTGCGCGCCAGCCATGCCGTCGAGATCGCCCCGCGCCTCGTCGGTGCCGGGCCGATGGCCGACGAAGTGAGGCGCAGTGCCGCGCGGCTCGGCCTCGACGATCTGACGATCGAGGCCCCGCTGCCGGACCCCTCCGACATCTACAGGAGCAGCGATGTCCTCCTCCTGATGTCGAGCGTCGAGGGGACGCCCAACGTCGTTCTGGAGGCGCAGGCCTGCGGCCTTCCCGTCGCCGCGTGCCAGGTCGGCGGTGTGCAGAAGGCGATGCATCTCGACGGCGAGGACGCGGGCCTGCTTCTCGACGCCGATGTCGGGGCCGCGGATGCAGCCGGGGCCATCGCGGCCTGGCTCCCCGAAGCGCTGGCCGCGCCCGGCAAGGCGCGGGTGGACTTCATTCGCCGGAACTACTCGATGCAGGCCCTGGCGCGTAACCTCCTCGGCCTTTACGGAGCGCGGACATGAGCGGGCCGCGCCCATGGCTCGCCCATGCGACCGACCCGCTGCCGCAGCTTCTGTCGGAACATCCCAGCCTCGACGGGGCCGGGGGGCTGATCGCCGCCTCTCAGGTTGCGGCCCTGGCCGACTGGCAAAGCATCGAGCGCTGGCCGGGCGAGGTATCCATCGTCTTGCGGCGCATCGGCCAGGAAGAACCGGCGGAATGGCGTGACGGGCTTGCGATCCTGCTGCGGCTGATCTCGGGGTCGCGCAAGGACGTCCGACTTCTCGCGCTGAACCCGGCAGCCGCCGATTTCCTGGCCCGCGAGACGGGCCTGCCGGTGGCGGCCCTGCCGGACCTGCCGCGCCGCTACGCGGGCGCGTGCAGGCTGACGCTGTCGCGCGCCGAGGGGCCGCTGCAGATCCTGCGCATCGAGGCCGGACCTCTGCCGGCGCGGCAATACAACCTCGCGCGCCTGCGCCGCATGGCGGTGATCGACGCAGCGCCGGGGGACCCGGATCTCTCGGATCTCGCGGCCCATGCCAATGGAGTGGCGGGCGCGGATGCCGGGGACGGCGCGCGGGCGCCTGTGGTGGTCGTCGTCGTGCCCAACGGGATAGGGTTGGGGCATGTCACGCGGATGCTGGCCGTGGCCCGGCACCTTCGCCAGGACCGCGGTGCGCGGGTCGTCTTCTGGAGCTTTTCCCGCGCGGCCGGCATTATCTCGCGGTTCGGGTTCGAGACGGTCCTGAGGCAGACCGCCCAGCACCTCGGCGCCGAGACCGGCGACTGGCTGAAATGGGAAACCGAGGAGTTCGCGGCCCTTTTGCGCGGTCTGAAACCCGATCTCGTCGTGCAGGATTCAAGCGCGCTGCAGCGGTTCGTCGTCGACGCGCTGGCGCGTCCCGGCAGCGGTGCGGCGCGGCTCGCGCTCATCCGGCGGGGCATGTGGCAGGCCTCGGTCCTGGGGACCGAGGCGCTGGCCTCCGAAGAGCTGGCCGACCTCGTGTTGGAACCCGGCGACCTCGCCTCGGAGGCCGATCGCGGGGTGACGCGGGGGCGATCCGCGAACCGGACCGGCTTCGCGAGGATGGCCGTCTCCGCGCCCGTCACGCTGACCGGGCGCGACGAGGTGCTGGACCGCCGAAGCGCGCGCCGGGCGCTTGGCCTCGGCCGCGGGCGCCTGTGCCTCGTCTCGCTCGGCGGCGAGGCCATCGGCGACTGGAACCTGCTTGCGCGCAACCTCGTCGCCGCCGCCGACAGGGCACGCATCGGACTGGTCTGGGCCCGTTCGCCGCTGGCGGCGCCGGACCCGATGCTCGGGCTCCGGCCTGACATCGTCACCCGGAGTGTCTATCCGCTGGCGCCCTGTCTTGCCGCCTTCGACGGCGTCGTGTCGTCGGTGGGCTACAACAGTTTCCATGAGTTGATGCAGCTCTATGACGGACCCGTGCTGTTCGTGCCGGGGCGGCATTCGCGGCTCGACGATCAGGCGGCCCGCGCGCAGTTCGCCGCATCCCGGGGCTGGGCGACGCATCTGGCCGAGGGCGGGGCCCAGCACGACGTCCTGTCCGCCTTCATGGCCGATGTCAGGGCGGCCAGGCGCGTGCCGGCACGACCGGAATGGCGCAACGGCGCGTCCGAGGTCGCGGGCGCGCTTGGCGATCTCCTCGGGGCCGGAGGGTGACCGGAGTGAAAGTGGGCGGAAATACAAGGGATTACGACGAGACGCTCAGGCGGCTCGAACAGGACAACGACGATCTTCGCGGGAAGCTCGCCCGTCACGAGTTTCGGCAGATGCAGCAGGAACTGACGTCGGAAGATCCGTTCCGGCTCGATGTGCTGGGACCGCAGGCAACGGCTCCGGGCGATGTCATGCTGCCGGATGTGGACGACGTCCTGCTTCCCCGGCTTCCGGTTCCCGCCGGGACCATCGCCCGGGACCTCCTGTCCCCGGACCTGCCGGTGATCGCCGTGCATGACGACGGATTGAGTGGCCGTCCGCTCGCCGCCGCGCTGATGGGGCTTCTGAAGACGCAGTATGACAAGCCTTTCGCAAGGCTTGTCTTCCTCTGCTCGGGCTTCGAGGCCGTGCCCTTCCTCGGGCGCTACGGGTTTGCCGTCGAGCAGGTCGGCCGTGCCGATCCCGCGACCTTGTTGCCGAGGCTTCGGCGGCGCTACGGCGTGGTCCAGATCCGTTCCGTCGGGTCCGGTGACCTGATCGCCCGATGGCAGGGCGGCTAGGTCTTCACCGTCGCGATGCAAAGAAGGTTCTGCGTCTCGAAATCCCTGTCCGCAAGATGGGGATAGCGGCGGCGGATCTTGTCCGTGAGCCTGCCGAGGCCGGTTTCGGGCCGTGACGGTTTTTCCTCGCTGACCTCGATATCGAAATAGCGTTCGGTCAGCGCGATCAGGTCGTCGAGCCGGATGCGGTTCAATCCGCGCGCGATGTAGTGATCTGGGCTGGGGTCGTATCCCACATGCCCCCAGTCCATGAGTTCGGCCTGCGACGGATCCGACTTGTCGATCGCGCTGACGACCTTGGGCGGCAGGTGATGCCCGTTCCAGCAATAGAAATTGTGGTGGTTATACAGTAGCTTGCCCCCGGGCTTGAGCCGGATCGCGATGGCGGCGAACACGCTTTCGATGTTCTGGAGGTGCTCGGTCACGTTGTGCATGACAGCCAGGTCGAAGACGCGCTCCTCGGGCAGGTCCTCGATCGCGGTGGGCCGGACGAGCCACGGCTCGACCATCGCCGAAAGCTCGGCGGGCGTCCATCCGAACGGCATCTTCGCCGACTTCGCGGCGAGGTTCTTAACCCTGTCGCGATCCACATCGATGATGGGATCGAGCCCGAGATAGTCCGAGGCCCCCGCCGCGAGATACCCGAAGCCATGCAGGCCCGGCCCGCAACCCACATCGAGGATCGACTTGTCCCGCACGTGATCCTGGATGGCGTTGGCCCAGCTGACGTAACCGTACTGGTAGGCCCGATCGAGCACCTCGGGGTGGAAGGCGCGACCGCGCCAGGGCTTGTTGCGGTTGTTGATCCAGAAGGCGCGCCGTGTCATCGCGGCGGACGCCTTGAAGGATGTCGGGGGCGCCGGCAAGCCGCCTTTGGAATGCTGCAGCGACATGATCTCGGCGAGCCAGCCCAGCTGCTCGGGGTCTGCACCGGACCGTGCGAGGTCCAGTTCGCGCTTGTCCCAGTCCCTCAGGATGCGGCGGCTGGAGTCCATCTCGCCGATCACCACATAGGCCTCGGTCCAGGCATTCAGGCCGACGAGTTCGCAGACAAGCCCAAGCTGGAAGGTGCCGAGCCTTCCGAGGGCCCCGTCGAGGAGCCGCGATCTTGCGGTGTACTCAAGCGGCGTTTGCCCGATCACGTCCGTCAGTTCGTCCGATGACAGACGCACCTCGAAAGCCGCGCTGTTGCACGTGCCTTCGGGATCGGCCTCCAGCAGGGCGAGAGCGCCCTGATCGGCCAGAGCCTGCAGGTAGGCCATCATCGGGAAGTAGCGCGAGTTGTTGCCGTTCTTGATCAGCAGGCGCGAGCCGGCCCCAAGACCCGGCGCAATCGCGAGGAGCGCGTCCTTCAGTTGCTCGGGCTTCTTCGGGGCATCGATCGCGGCGAGGTCGATCCTGCCTCCCGGCCAGCGAAAGGCCGTGAAATCGGCCTCGTGCACCTCGCAGGGGAGGTCGCGGGACCGCATCAGCGCCTCGAAGACCGGGCGAAAGCTGTCTCCGGGCGCAACGAGGTCGGGGACGCGCTTGTCGTGGTCCCTGGTCCACACGAAGGTGTCGATGACGTGCAGGTTTCCCTTGGGGGCGAGGATCTGGCTCAACCCGCCGAGCCATGGCCCCAGCTCGACGATCGTGGCGTCCGGCCCGAGGTCCTGCGTCAGCCGGAGGGCCATGTCGCCATCCTGGCTCGAGATCATCGTGGGGATCTCGTCCATTGCGAAGACGTCGTGATGCGCGCTCATTGTGTCCCGATCCAAAACGATGTGTTTCCCGATGCGCCAGGCCGGGGGCCGCCGTCCGGAAACGTGGGGCGCCGCGTCAGCATCGCCTCGCCCGACCGGACGTTCAACCCGTTTGCGAAGCTGGCCCCCGCGATGGCTTCACCCAACAAACGCAGAGCGCGGAGAGGCCCGGTGCATCGCGGGATGTCGTCCTTCCACCCCCGATGACGATCCCGCCGCGCACTCCCGATCGTGCCACGCGCGTATCGCCCCGCCGCCGGTTGGCGGGGCAGGGACGCGGCCCTGGCCTCCGGGCCGTCCACAGATTGCCAATATCTGGACATCGGCACGACCCAATGGACGCGTAGCTGATGGTCCTCAGGGACGACCAGACACCATCGAGACCGGAGCGGATGGAATCCGCTCACCGCCAGCTACCCATATTTCGGATGAGGTTGATCATTATGAAGACCGGCAATTCCCTCGTTCTCGCAGCGGCTTGCGCGGCGAATGCATTGATCGCGCCGGCGGCTTCGGCCACCACCGCGACCTGCGCCGATCGGACCCATGTCGTCCAGGCGCTGAACGATCGCTTCGGCGAAGCGCTTTACGGCAATGCCGTTTCCAGAACCGGCGAAGTGCTGGAGGTCTATTCCAACCCGGCGAGCCAGTCCTGGACAATCCTCGTGAGCCTCCCGGATCGCGGTCTGTCCTGCCTCGTCGCTTCGGGAAGCGGCGATCAGGGCCTTGCCGTGCAGCTGGCCAACCTGAGCGGCTGAGGCACGCCCGGGCCCCGAAAGGGCCCGGTTCGCCTCAACTGGGGTCCACACGGCCCGTCGTGGGCGCAGCGACGGCCGTGACGGGCTGCGCGGCCGCCTTGGCGATTTCAGAATTCGTAGGCGCGCTTGAAGATGCGTGTGGACGGGGCGTCGGTGGTCTCGGTCAGCACGGAGGACCGGGCCTCGAGGAACGAGTCCACGACCTCGGCGCTTGCACCGCTTTGCGCCAGCGACTCCATCCAGAGCGCATCGAGCCGCGCCACGCCTTCCGGCGAAATCGCGCGATACGTGGAGCCAACCCGGTAGCGGAAGTCCTCGCCATAGCCTTCTTCGGCAAGGCGCCGCACATCGGCGGGCAACAGGACGCTGTCGGTCGTGCCGGCGATGCCTTCGCGCACCTTCATCCAGGTGAGTTCATGCTCCAGCGCGCTATCGGGCGCGCCGGCGCCGGACGCCGTGCGGGTGATGACCGTCGAGCCGATAAGGACAAGCTGGATCAGCCGGGCGAATTTCGGGAGGAATGGGGACTTCATCTTGAAAATCCATGCATGACGAATGTCATTGCCTGAGTCCTGAAGGGTCTGGGGTTCAATTCAGCGTCCTCCGTCTTCGGCTTGCACGATACCCGCGACCGAGTAGTCGTTGCTGCCCCCGAGAACGGACATGAAAATCAGCATGTCGACATCGAGCGTTCCGTCCATCTCGACCCCGAGTTCACCATTCGAAACCGAGCCGACCAGACGCGTCCGCTGGGCCCTCTCGTTGATCCCGAGCAGGTCGGCCTCGTTGCCGAGGGAAGCTTCGATGATATCGGCGTTGACGGTGCCCCCGATGTAGAACGGCACGTCGTTGAAGCCGAGAAGGATGTCCGCCAGCTCGATCTCGACGGTTTCGATGCCTTCGAAAAGGGACAGCTTGGCCTCGTCTACTTCGGTGATCTGGAACGAAAGAAGCTCGCCGGTGCCGGTGGCGCCGCCGTCCGGAACGACAACCGAGATCACGTCGTCCCGAATGACGACGCGGCGGAAGAGGTCGCCATCTTCCTGGTTTCCGGCGATGACTTCTGCATTGAACGGATCGGGCGGCAGCACGTTGGCGCCATCGACGATCGCCTCGGCGACCATCGAATTGGCGAACATCGACTGGATGACGGCCACCTCGACATCTTCGTCGCCCGCGGGATCGATGCTGCCATAGCGTTCATCCTCGCCGATGAAGATGTCGCTCAGCCAGACGCGCTCGATGTTGATGGTGCCTTCCTTCGTCCCGTCGAACACGATCAGAAGGCGTTCGTCGAAATCGATCTCGTCGTTCTGACCGCCGGCCATCACGGCCACGCCGTCGACCGGGTCCCAGTAGATCTGCGCCGGAACCCAGGTCACGCCGTCATTGCCCCGACGCTCCGCCGTGATCGTGACGCCTTGCGCCGAGCACTGGGGCTGTTCGAAGCAGTCCTGGAAGGACACGTCCCGAAAATCGATCTGCCCGCGCAGATCGTCGTCGATGATGGAGGCGTCGAGGGTTTGCGAAACCGCGATGCCGGGTCCGACCAAAAGGGCCAATCCGACTGGCAAGCCGATCGCCCTTCCCGAAAATTTCATTCTGGTCTCCTCAGGAAATGAACATGTATCTGAAAAGTATTAATAAAAAATCTTGCGACCACGACAGCGGGATCCTTCCCAAGTGCGTCATATTCCTGCCTAGATAGCGCCTTATTTTCCGTCGCTGTCAACTGCGACGTTGGCGTATCGGCCCGGAAAACGGGAGATTTCTTCGCAAATTGGCCCTTCCGTAGGGCGGTGGCGGGAAGGCTTGCACGCTCCCGAGGCCCACAACCGCCGATCCCCGCCATGTCCCGGCGGCGCCGGTCCGCGCTGGATGTCCAACCTTCTGGTGCAAAAGGAAATCAGAGCCTTCACCTGCGCGGGTCGGAGGGGGGCAGGGCCAGTGCATACGCCTGGTGACGGCACACCCGCCTCGCCGTCCACGTGGACCGAGGCATGCGGGCCTCTCGCAATGCCGGTGGCGCAGGGTGAAACGCAGTGTTTCCCGATGGCGATGGTGCAAAAAAATCGTCGCGGCCCAGAGGTCTGGCGCCGCGACGTTCTCTGCAGCAGGCCGTTGAGGCCGCCGCCTGTTGTCAGGCCGTTGCCGTCTTCGACTGTCCGCGTCGGCGGACGAGCACGAGGGCACCGACACCGGCCCCGAGCAGCAGGATGCCGGCCGGAAGCGGAACGGGCGCAACCGTGATGATGTCCTGGCTGGTCGGCGAGACGAAGTAGGTGATCCGATAGCTGGGATCATACTGGCCAAGCGCCGCAAGCCACGAGTTCGCCGTCGAGATGACCTCTGCAGTGGAGGACGCTGCGGTGAAGATGCCCGTGGTCAGGCTCAGGTCGCCGGGGTTGGACGTCGCGGTTTCCTCGACGATTTCCCAGATCGCAAGCTGGAACGCCGCTGCCCCGACATCCGTTCCCGTCTGGCCAAGGAAGCCGGTGAACAGCTGGCTGAGGAAGGTATCCCTTTGCGGGTCGAGGAACGAGTTCGTCACGGTGTAGGTCGCCTTGTCGGCGATCAGCTGCGTGACCTCCACGCACCAGGCAAGGAAGGTGTCGGCGGTGAAGTGGTCCCGAATGTCGAACGAACCGGCGAGGAACGGGCCACGCGGCTCGACCTCCACACCGTCGATTTGCGCACTCACGCGCGCTCCATCGGCGATGCCGAGATATTCGAGGGTCACGGTACTTGCGGAGGAGGTTGTCGCGACCAGGCCCGAGAGTGCCAGGCCGAGTGCAGCGCTGAGAACATATTTCATGGATTAATTCCGTAAATCCGGCCACATAAATGCCACATTTTTGGTAGCTTGGCGCGCCCCTCGTGTCAATGGTTCACGGTTTGCACCTCTCGGGGAGGTGCTCGATGGGCGAACCGCTTCCTGCAATTATGAAGTCCGTCGACCCTTTTCCTTCACAGGCCGCCCGGAATTGGTCAGTCGACCCTGTCGGGATGCAGGGCGTTCCAGATCGTCGCGGACGTAAACGGAATCTCCGGCAAGGATGCGCCCGCGCGCCTCAGCGCATTCGCGGTGGCGTTGCAGGTCGCCGCAAGCGCGCCTGTGGTGCCGGCCTCGCCCACGCCCTTGACGCCGAGCGGGTTGGTCGGCGACGGCACGTCATGGGCCAGAACCTGCACCGGCGGCATGTCCCCGGCCCTCGGCACCACGTAGTCCATCAGGGTGCCCGTGATAAGCTGACCGGAGGCATCGAAGCTGTGCTGTTCCATCAGCGCGCCGGCGATGCCTTGCGCGATGCCGCCCCGCAGCTGCCCCTCGACGCCGTGATGCGACAGGACGCGGCCGGCGTCGTCGACGGCGGTGTAGCCAAGGTTCTCGACCTGACCCGTCTCGGGGTCGATCCGGAGTTCGGCGATATGGCAACCTGACGGAAAGGTGTTCACCACCGGGCTATCGCCGGTGACGTGAAAACCGCCCGCTCGCGCCGCGCGGTCGAGAGCCTCGGCAAGGGTGCAGAGCACGCGGCCGGACCCGTCGCGGATGGCCTGCGGATCGGCCACGAGGTCCTCTTCCGGCAGATCGCGGCGCCGCGCCTCGATGCCGACGAGATGCGCGATCAGGGCCTTGCCCGCGTTGTGCAGGGCCGACCCCGCCTGGATCGTCGTGCGCGACCCGAAGGAACCGAGGCCCTGCGGCGTATCCTCGGGCGCGCTCTGCCTCAGCGTGATGGCCGTCTCCGGTATGCCGAGCTGTGCCGACAACATGCCCCTGAACAGGCCTTCGTGATCCTGCCCGGTGCTTTGGGTGGCCGTGAGGATGGCGATGCGGGCCATTCCGTTCGCCTCGTCCACCTCGAGGCGGACCGCATCGCGCGGCGCTGCCCCGCCGCCGGCCACTTCGACGAACAGGGCGGCCCCGATCCCCCGAAGAAGGCCGCGTTCGCGGTCCGCCTCGGCCCGCGCCGGAAAACCGTCCCAGTCGGCGGCCTTGCGGGCGATCGCGACGAGCCTCGGATAGTCGCCGCTATCGTAGATGAACCCGTCGGGCGTCGTGTAGGGGAAGGCGTCGGGCGCGAGCGCGTTCAGCATCCGCAGGTCGAGCGGGTCGCACCCCGTGGCCGCGGCCGCCTCGTCGACAAGCCGCTCCACCAGAAGCGCGATTTCCGGCCTTCCCGCGCCCCGGAAAGGCCCGATCGGAAGCGTGTTCGTGAACCTGAGCGCGAATTCCGCCGCCGTCACCGGGATGCGGTAGCATCCGGTCAGCGTGGCCAGCGGATTGTTGACCGAGATATGGGCGCCCACGGGGTGGACATAGGCCCCGAGGTCCGCTTCGACCCTGACGTCGATCGCGGTAAAGCGAAGCGTCTCGTCCAGTGCGATCTTCCCGGACAGGCGCATCCCGCGGCCATGGTAGTCGCCGAGGAAGCCTTCGCTCCGCGTCCCCTGCCAGCGCAAGCTGCGGCCAAGATGGCGGGCGGCCGCGAGAAGGGCCACGGTTTCCGGAAACGCGGCCCCCCGCACGCCGAAGGCGCCGCCGACCCGCTCGGCGTGGACGCGGACCGCTCCGGGGGCGACCCCCAGGACCGCGCTGAAATCGCGCCGCTGTTCGGCGATGCCCTGGTGCGGGGTCCAGAGATCGAATGTCCCGGTCTCCGGGTCGTGGGCCGCGATCGCGGAGAGCGGCTCGAGCGGGACGGGAGCCATGCGGGGCAGGTGGACCTGCGTCTCCACCACGTGCGCGGACTTCGCGAAAGCCGAGGCGACGGCGGCGGCATCTCCCGTGGCGACGGTCGCGGCCGTGTTTCCCGGCGCTTCGGGATGTATGTCGGGCAGGCCGTCGGCGTCGAGGCCGATGACGGGGGGCAGATCCTCGAAGTCTGGGGCCAGCGCCTCGACCCCGTCGAGGGCGGCCGCACGGGTTTCGGCGACCACCATCGCGATCAGCTCGCCGACATGGCGCACCCGGCCTTCGCACAACACCGGGCGGCGCGGCACGACGAGGGGACGGCCATCGACCGTGCGTTGTCTCAGGAAGGCGGGGAACGCGCCAAGCGGGCCAAGGTCCTCGGCCGTCAGCACGGCCACCACGCCCGGCACCCCGCGCGCGTCGGAGGTATCCAGGCCGAGCAGGTCCGCATGTGCGTGATCGGACCGCAGGAACGCGACATGAAGCGCGCCCTCCGCCGGAATATCCGCCGTGTACCGCGCTATCCCCAGAAGTGGTCGGTTCAAGACGTCATCCCGAAAAAGTCCCTGGCCGTGCGGGAGAAAACCTGTTCCAGCGCGGCCGGATCCGTGACCGTCTTCTTCACCAGCCCGACGGGATCGGTGTCGCCCATGTCGAAGGGCCAGTCGCTTCCCATCATGACGCGGTCCGGCCCCGCCAGATCGAGGAGCCGTGTCAACGTGCCTGTGTCGAAGACGCAGGTGTCGTACCACATCCGCCGCAGGTATTCCGATGGCGGTTGCGATGTCAGGCGGCGCAGTTCGGGACGCGCCTTCCAGGCATGGTCGAGCCGCCCGAGATAGAACGGAAAATAGCCGCCGCCATGCACGATCAGAACCCGAAGCTCCGGGTGACGGTCGAGGATGCCGCCGAAGATCAGGTGGTTGGCGGCAATGATCTCCTCCAGCGGCTGGCCGACGGTGTTGACCATGAAGAAGTCGCCGAAACGCTGGCCGTGGCTGAACCCCAGCGGGTGAATGACGAGGGCCGCGCCAAGCTGGGCGAGCCGGGCCCATACCGGGTCGAGGGCAGGGTCCGACAATTCCATGGCATCCGCCCGGCTGTCGATCTGGAAGCCGAGAAGACCGAGTTCTTCCACGGCGCGGGTCGCTTCGGCTACCGCGGCGAGCGGGGCGGACAATGGAAGGGTCCCCAAACCGCCGAACCGCGAGGGCTTCTTCGCCACGAGGGCCGCGACGTGATCGTTCTGGAGCGCGGACACGGCGGCCAGCAGTTCGGCCTCGGCCCAGTAGTGCTGTTGCCCGGGCGCCGGGGCCACGATCTGGAAGTCGACCCCCATGGCGTCCATCGCGGCCAGCCTGGTTTCCAGATCGTTGAACTTGCGCATGAGCTCGGGCCCCTGCGCCGCGTCGACGGCCTTTCCTTCCGGCGCCATGTCGCGCTGATAGGGGATCAGTTCGGGGGACGGCGGACCGCCCAGAAGGTCGTTCACTCCCGGGCAGAGCGTATGCGTGTGGATGTCGATGATCATGCAACGGCCTCCGGCGGTGTCCGCCTGTGAAAATCGGTCATGCGCTGAAACGCGTCCGCGATGCGCAGGAGCAGGGGTTCGCTCCAGGGTCTGCCCACGATCTGGCAGGCGATGGGCAGGCCGCTGGCCGAAAATCCGACCGGTATCGCCACGGCGGGCAGCCCAAGGTAGTTGATCCCGCGCGTGTTGCGCGTGAGCTTGCCGATGGTCGCGGCCACGGCTTCGGCGCCGCCTTCGGTGGTGTCGGCTATCGTGGGCACGGCCACGGGAAAGGCGGGCAATATCGCCGCGTCGGCCTCTCCCAGCACGGCGTCCAGCCAGTCCCGGGCCATCGCTCCGCGCCGCATCAGCGCTTCGAGGTAATGGGTCGCCCCGTAGAACAGACCCGGCTCGATCCGCGCCCGGACCTGATCGGCGTAGTCATCGGGGCGTTCCTCGATCCAGCGCCGGTGCAGGGTGGCGGCCTCGACCGCGACGACCAGATGGGCGAAGGCGTTGACCCCGACCATATCGGGGGCGCGTGTCTCGATGCCGCTCGCGCCCGCACCGACGAGACAGCCGAAGGCTTCGTTCAGGGCGGTTTCGACTTCGGTGGACAGCTCGTCGTCGTAATAACCGCGCGGGCGCGCGATGGTCAGGCCGCCGATGTCTCCGGTCAGGGCGGCCTCGTGGGACAGCGACGGCGCCCAGGCGGTCGTCGGGTCGGCCGGATCCTCGCCGGAGACGACATCCATGACCCGCGCCGCGTCCCGCGCGCTGCAGGTCAGAACGCCGACCGTGTCGAGGGTCGCCGACAGGGGCATCGCGCCCGCGAGGCTCACACAGCCATGGGTCGGTTTCACGCCGGTCAGGCCGCAGGCCGCCGCCGGATGGCGCACCGAGCCGCCGGTGTCGGTCCCGAGCGAGGCAGGCACCGCCCGCGCCGCGACCGCGATGCCCGATCCCGAGGATGACCCGCCGCAGATATGGGCGGGGTTCCAGGGGTTCCGGCCATGCCCGAAATGCTCGTTGTAGCCCGTGGGGCTGAGCGCGAATTCCGCCATGTGCAACGTGCCGAGGTCCACGGCACCCGCGGCGTCGAGCCGGGACAGCGCGGTGGACGTCGTGTCGGGCACGAAGCCCGCGCGGATCTTGCTGCCGCAATGGCAGGCGCGTCCGCTGCGATAGAAGAGGTCCTTGTGCGCCATCGGCACACCGGCCAGCGGGCCAAGCGTCTCGCCCGCCGCGCGCGCCTTGTCGACCGCGCCGGCCTGTTCCAGCGCGGCGTCGAGGTCCAGCGCCGCCACCGCATTGAACGAACGTCCGGCGGCCTCGAGCCGCGCGAAGGCTGCGCGCGTTTCGGCCTCGGCGGTGGTCTCGCCGCGGCGGATCGCGTCGGCGGTTTCGACCAGGCCGCTCATTCCGATGCCCCGGGGCGTTCGGAGGCCTTGAGCGCCGGAAAACTCTGCGGCGAGGCGTCCGGCGACAGCGCCGGCAGGGCGTCCACCGCGCTTTCGGTCGCCGCGATCAGCCCCGCGTGGCGCTGGAATACGGCATCCGTGGCAGGAGGCGTGCGTGTTTCGGTCATGTCGGTCCCGGATGTCAGAGGAGGAAGAGCGCGATGCCGGGGATGTATGTCACCAGCAGAAGCACCACGATCATCAGCAGCACGAAGGGCATGACGCCCTTCACGGCATCGAAATAGCCGATACGGAAGGTCGTCATCCCGATGAAGAGGTTCAGGCCGAAGGGCGGCGTCACCATGCCGATCGCGACGTTCACGACGATCACCGCCCCCAGGTGGATCGGGTCGATCCCCGCGCTCATCGCTGACTGGTAGATGAGCGGGGCCAGCACGATGATGGCCGAGTTCGGATCGATGAACATGCCCGCGATCAGGAACGAGACGTTGATCATCGCCAGCAGCATCACCGGGGGGAACCCGCCGATCGCCTGGCTGATCTGCGCGGGATACTGCATCAGCGTCATGAAGTAGGTCATCACCGTGCCGGACGCGATCAGGATCAGAAGAACGGCGATGGTCTGCGCGGACGCGGCCGATACCTTGAAGAGGTCCCGGACGCGCAGCTGACGGTAGATCAGCGTTTCGACGAAGATGGCGTAGACGCAGGCGAAGGCGGCGGCCTCCGTCGGGGTCGCGGCACCCGAATAGATGCCGCCCAGCACGATCACCGGCAAGCCAAGCGCCCAGCCCGCGCGGCGCAACGCGCGCATCCGCCCGGCCCAGGAAACCTTGGGCGCGCGGCCGATCCCTTTGACCTTGGCGTAGGCGTAGGAATAGAGGGCGAGAACGAGGGTGAGGAGTATCCCCGTGCTCAGGCCCGCGATGAACATCGCGCCGACCGAGTTGTTGGTTTCGATCGAGTAGAGGATCATCGCGATGCCGGGGGGGATCAGCATGGCGATGGTCGAGGCCGACAGGATCAATCCCACGGCGAAGCCCTTGCTGTAGCCCTGCTGAACCAGCGACGGGTAGACGATGGGCCCGATCGACACCACCGCGGCGGGCCCGATCCCCGACATCGCGCCGAAGATCGCGCAGGCGCCCGCCGTGGCGATCGCGACGCCGCCGGTGATATGGCCCATCGTGGCCTCGGTAAGGGCCACCAGCCGCTTGCCGATCTGCCCGCGCGAGATCACGTCGGCGGCGAAGATGAACAGCGGAATGGCCACGAGGGCAAAGCGGTTCACGCCATCGATCATGCGCTGCGGCAGAACCATGGACGGGATCGGCGGCGCGAAGAGGTCGAAGCTGATGAAGGTGGCGGTGATGATCGCCAGGAAGATCGGTGCCGCAAGTATCAGCAGTCCGAACGCGATGATGGAAAAGATGACCGCTGGCATCGCTCAGCCTTTCGTTTGTTCGGCGGAGGTTTCGATGTCGTCTGCGGCGGCTTCGGCTTCTGCCAGCACGGCATTGGGAAGCGGCCGAAGCGTATTGGTGATCGCGCGGATGACGATTTCGATGCCGGCGATCGTGGACAGGGTCGCGCCGATCGCGGCCGGCAGGAAGAACAGGTAGCGCGGGACGGGCAGGGTGGTGCTGCGCTGGCCGGTCCCCGCGGAGAACGCGACGAGCTCCCAGCTGGTCCAGGCCAGGAAGCCCATGACCAGAATGATGACCAGGCCCACGAGCCCGCGCATGATGCGCACGACCTGCGGCGAGGCCAGTAGCGTCACGACGTCGACGCTGACATGTCCGCCCCGGCGCAGCAGTGTGTAGGCCCCGAGAAAGCACATGTAGACCATGAGGAGCCGCGAGGCCTCTTCCGCTCCCATCAGGTTGAACGAGAGGAAGTAGCGCCCGACGGCGTTCAGGAAGACGATGGCGGTGACCAGTATGAGGGCCACGGCGGAAAAGCCATCGATCAGCTTGTCGATGGCGTCGAGCGCCCGGCTGGCGAGGTGGCCGATCACGGCAGGTCCTCCATGTCGAAAGGGGAAGGGACCGCCCCCTGGTCAGGGGCGGTCCCGATCCGGGTTACTGCATCTCTGCGACGAAGGCGTCGTAGATGGCCTGGCCTTCGGCGCCGGTGCGGGCGAGATACCAGTCGCGGATGCCGGGAAGGGTCGCGTCACGCATCGCGGCACGCTCTTCCTCGGTCAGTTCGACGACCGTCACTCCGGCTTCGCGCATCGCGGCAAGGGCCGCGACTTCCTGGCGCTGGGTCTCTTCGAGACAGACGCGGTTGCCTTCTGCCACCGCCTCGGTGATCGCGGTGCGGCAATCGTCGGTCAGGCCGTCCCACCAGGGCTTGTTGACCGTGACGTACTGGTCAAGCGTGCCGTGCGAGGTGAGGGTCAGGTAGTCCTGAACCTCGTGGAAGCGCATGTTGAAGGTGGTCGGGATCGGGTTTTCCTGTGCCGCGATCGCGCCGTTCTGCAGCGCGCTGTAGGTCTCGGAGAACGGCATGGTGACCGGGTTCAGACCGAACAGCACCTGGCGCTCGGTCATCAGTTCGGACGGCATCACGCGGGCGATCCGGTCCTGGTAGGCGTCGAGCGTGTTCATCGGCTCGTTACCGGTCCACTGCATGAAGCCGGTATGCCAGATGTCGAGCATCACCATGTTGTAGGGGGTGAAGGACTCGGCCAGCATGTCGGCTGCCGGACCATGGTGGAGCGCCAGAAGCTGTTCCGTGTCCGTGGGCCAGAAGAACGGGAAGTCGAGGATCGCCGAGGTGATGTTGATCGGCGCCATGTAGGCCGCCGGCTGGATGCTCATCTCGATGGAGCCGAACTGGACCCCTTCGTTGATCTCGGTGAAGCCGCCGAGTTGGCCCGACGGGAAGACCTGCACGTCGATGTCGCAGCGCGCGTCGGCTTCGAGGAGTTCCTCGATCCGCTGCGCGCCGAGGTCGCGCGGGTCGCCGGGCGGCAGAAGATGCGCGATCTTCAGGTTGAAGGTCTGGGCCTGGACGACGGTCGCGGTGGCAAGTTGGGCCACCACCGCACCCGCGGCGACTGTCAATTGTAGGGCAGTCTTGAACATCATTGTCGTGCTCTCCTGTTGATAGTGCGGCCCGGTCGGGCCCAGCTGGGTTAGGTTTTTTCGGGGTTTGCGGCTTTGTGCCAGTCGCAGATCGCGCCACCGGTCGTGAACATCACGCCTTCGCGCGATGAGAGATGTTCGATCACCTCGCGGAAGTACCGGCAGCGGTGTGGCGCACCCATGATGTAGGGGTGCAGCACGAGGGCCATGACGCGGGCGGAGCCCTGCGCGTCATGGAGCAGTTGCTCGGCCTGGTCGATGGCGCGGTCGCGGTATTCGCGCGCCGGATGATGCTGGATCAGCATCATCGCCACGTCGTTGCATTCCTGCGTGTAGGGCACGTTCGTTATGCTGCCGTTGGCCGTCTTCAGATCGACCGGCTGATCGTCCAGCACCCAGTCGCAGACATAGTCGTAGCCGGCGTCCACGAGGTGCTCGGGCGTTTCCCAGGTCTCGGTGAGGCCCGGGCCGAGCCAGCCGCGCGGCTTCTTGCCGGTATAGGTCTCGATCGCCTCGGTGGTCTTGCGGATGTCTTCCGGCTCGTCCTCGACCTTCTGCATGTTGAGCTGGGTGAAGCCGTGGCCGATGAACTCCCAGTCGCGATCCTTCGCGGCGCGCGAGATCGGCTCATAGGTGGTGATGGCCGACCCGTTGATCGCGAGCGCGGCGGGTATCTTGTAGTCGTCGAAGATCTCGAGAAGACGCCAGAACCCCACGCGGTTCCCGTATTCGTGCCACGCCCAGTTGGGCACGTCCGGTGTCGGCGAGCCGCCCGCGGGGGGCGTCAGCACGGTGCGCGGCATCGTCCGCTCGGGGTCCCATTCCTCGATGTTGACGATCACCCACACGGCAAGGCGTTTTCCGTCGGGCAGGGACAGGGGCGGGCGCTGCGATATCGGCGAATACGCGAGGCGCTGATTGGGCAGAAGGCGTGTCATGCGCGACCTCCGATCGTGATGCTCAGGGGGGGAAGGCCGTCGGCCCTGGCCACGACCACGTCGCCCGGCCCGATCACGCCCACGCCCTCGGGCGTTCCGGTCATGATGATGTCGCCGGGTTCCAGGCGGTACTGTTCGGACAAGCGCGAGACGACCTCGGCCACGGACCACGTCATGTGCGCCGTGTCGGAGTTCTGGCGCTCCGTGCCGTTCACCGACAGGCTGATGCCGCGCACCCCGTGCCCCGCCTCCGACACCGGCGTGAGGACGCCGATCGGCGCGGAATGGTCGAAGGACTTGCCCATCTCCCAGGGCCAGCTTTTCTCGCGGGCGCGAAATTGCAGGTCCCTGCGGGTCAGGTCGATCCCGACGGCGTAGTAGGCGACGTGGTCCAGGGCGTCGGCCACCGCGATGTTCGCGCCGCCCGTTCCGATGCAGGCGACGAGTTCCACTTCGTGCTGCAGGTCTTCCGTCATCGGCGGAAACGGGACGGTCGCCCCATCCTCCACCACCGCATCGGCGGGTTTCTGGAAGAAGAAGGGCGGGTCGCGCAGGTCCGCCCCCTCGTTCATTTCGAGGACGTGCTTCTCGTAGTTGCGGCCCACGCAATAGACCCTGCGCACCGGAAACCGCGCCGTGGTCCCGGAGATCGCCAGGCTGACCTGCGCCGGCGGAGTGAAGACGAAGTCGCTCACCCGTGCACCTGATGCTGCCCGTTGTACCAGTCGTAGATCTGCTCGCCGTTCCAGTGGAGCACGCCCTCGTGGCTGTTGATGTGGGCGTAGACCTCCTCGAGGTACTTGATGCGATGCGGCTGGCCCGAGATGTAGGGATGGATGGCGATCGCCATGATCCGGGGGCGGTCTCCGCCCTCCTGCCAGAGACGGTCGAACTGGTCGCAGCACTTCTGCTGCCAGTAGCCCGACTCGTGATGCTGCACGATCATCGTTGGGATGTCGTTCAACTCGACCGAATAGGGCAGCGTCACCAGCGGCCCCTTGTCCGTCCTGATGACCGTCGGCTCGTCATCGTAGACCCAGTCGCCGATGTATTTCACGCCCGCCTCGGCCAGCAGTTCCGGCGTCTCGTAGGTCTGCGTCAGGCCCGGCCCGAGCCAGCCCACCGGGCGCTTGCCGGTGAATTCCTCCAGCCGGTCCATGCAGCGGTTGATCATAGCCGCCTGGTCCTCGACCTTGTGGATCGGCATCTGTTCCCAGGCGTGGCCCATGAACTCCCACCCGGCATCCTTGGCCTCCTGCGCGACGCGGGCGTAATCCTCGACGACGCGCGCGTTGATCGAGAGCGTGGGCTTGATGCCCAGACGCTTGTAGAGGTCGAAAAAGCGCCAGACGCCCACCCGCATCCCGTATTCGTGCCACGACCAGTTCGGCACGTCGGGCAAGAGGACCTGGCCCGTTGGCGCCGGGATGACCTGCCGCGCCATCGGACGGGAGATGTCCCACACCTCGAGGTTCACGATGGTCCAGACGATGATCTTCGCCTTGCCCGGCAATTCCATCGGCGGCCTGTCGACAATCGCGGAAAACGGCACGCGATCGGAGGGGAGGGTGGGGGAAGAGGTCATCACATTGCTTCCTTCGTGGGTACGATCTGCCATTCGGTTGAGAGGCGACTTCCGGCGTTGCGCAGGATCACCGACATCGGGCAGCGCTGCTCGAGCGCCTCCTTGAGGGACTCGAGTTGCGCCTCGCTTGCGTCGGTTTCCGCTTCGAGTGTCAGCCGGATGTCGGGAAAGGGCACGGGCACATCCGCCTCGGCGTCGATGCCGCGATGATCCAGCATCCCTTCACAGCCGATTTTCCGGAAATGCAGCTTGATGTCCCGTTCATGGGCGATCCGGCGGGCGATCACGTTCGTGCAGGCGACAAGGGCGCCGAGCATGGTTTCGAGGGGCGTCGGGCCGACATCGGTCCCGTGACGATAGGGCGGCTCGTCCACCACGAAAGCGTGCCCACGGGTGCGCACCTCGGTCAGGCTCATCGTGGGGCAGTTGCCCTCCACGAAGACACGGATCAGGGGCTTTTGCTTGATCTTCAAGCCCGTGCCTCCCGAAGTTGCCTCAGCCCGTCACCCAGAAACTGCCCGAGCACCGTGTAGAAAAGCCGTGCGCCGCGGTGTGCCCAGTCGCTCGCAGTGGCGGCCTTGACGGGCAGGCCGAAGGCGAGGCCGTGGCCCCGGACGCGGGCGGAGATGTCGTCGACCGCCGCCACCACGTCGGGATGCTGGGGCTGTCCCGGCAGTCCCATCGAGGCGGCGAGGTCATTGGGTCCGATCAGGATCGCGTCGATGCCCGGCGTCCGCGCGATCTCGTCGAGCGCGGCGTGGCCTGCGGCGCTCTCGATCTGTGCGATGAAGGTCGTCCGTTTCGCGGTGGCAGCATGGGTTTCCAACACCGCGTGCACGGCCGCGCATTGGGCGGAGCTTTCCATCTGCGGCAGCACGATGGCGTCGATCCTGCAATCAAGATAGCGCGTCACGATGGCAGCATCGGCGCTTTCGGTGCGCAGGATCGAGAAGAGCCCGTTCGCCCGTGCTGCGCGGGCCATGATCGCGGCCTCCGAGACGGTCACGGGCGTACGCTCGCAATCTATGAAGATGGCCAGATCGTCCTGCCCGGCCAGCGCGTCGGCGACGGAAACGGCAAGCCCACCGGGATTGACGGCTATCAGCGGCGCGTCACCGTACAGGCGGCTTTTCAGGTCGGCCATTTAGAAGATCCCCCCAGACCCATGGTCCGGCTTCCGATGCGCAAAGTGTGCGCACTTTAGGCTGGACGTGTCAACATCGCGGGAAAAAATCTGAACCGGCGTCGGGCCGGGAAAAATTTCATGTGAAAAAAGAGTATCTTATGATATCATGTATCAGGTGGCCAAAAACGGGTTCCGACGAAGCCGAAAAATTGTGCACAGTTGGGGCCCCGGTGCTGGAAACGCCAACGTTCGCTGCTTGGAGAGCGCAGTCATGAACAAGTCCTTTGAAGGCTACGAATCGTCGTCGTCCGGAAAGGCCGTTCCACGATCGCTCCAGGTCGCGGACCAGCTGCGCGAAAGCATCCTGTCAGGCGGGATTCCCCCCGGTGAGCGGGTGAACGAGGTGCAGCTCAGCCAGAGGCTCGGGGTATCGCGCACGCCGACGCGCGCCGCGCTTCATGCGCTCGCGGCCGAAGGTCTGCTGGATTACGAGACGAACCGCGGGTTCACGGTGCGCGAGTATTCGCCGCAAAGCGTCGCGGAAGGCTACGAGATCCGGGCCGTTCTGGAGGGGCTGGCCTGCCGTCTCGCGGCGGCGCGTCCGCCGGACCCGAAGGTGACGGCGCTTTTCGAGGACGCACTCGCCCTCGGGGACGACGTGGTCGCCGGTTTCGAGGGCACGACCGCGCAGATGGAGGCCTATCGCCAGTCCAACGTCCTGTTCCACACCGCGGTCATCACCGCGGCGGACAACCAGATGCTCGAGGACACGCTGCGCCTTGCCCTTGCCCGGCCGGCCACGAGCCTGCGCAACATCGTTTCCTTCAGCCAGAACCCCGTGCGGCGGCGCCACGACGATCACCACAGGATCTACGACGCGATCCGTGCGGGAGATGGCTGGCGCGCCGAGCTGCTGATGCGCGAGCACGTCACCAGCGTGAAGTACAACGAGCTGGAGCGTCGGCCGGCCCGCTAGGCGGGTCAGGCGCCGCGCGCGGCCGCGATCGCCTTGAAGCCCGCGCTGATGTACGGAATGACGATGTCGCGGTAGGCGGCCCAGTCCGATTGTTTGCCGGCGGCGTCGAGCAGGCCCTCGACACGCGCGTCGCGGACCGTTGCGGCATGCATCACCGCCATCAGGAAATGGAAGCCCCGGATCGCGTCCTCGTGCGCGAGTTCGGGCATCGCCCGCAGGAAGGCCGCGATGTAAAGCTTCGCCACGTCGTCGAAGCTTTCGCTCATGTAGGCCGACAGGGTGCCGTCCCAGACAGATCGACCCACGAACGTGGCGAAGTGGCGCCACTGCTCGTCCTCCCCGTCGAGCTTGTTGTAGTAGGGCAGGATGAGGGCGCGGACGAGCGGCTCGACCTCGACATTGGCGGGGCCGACCAGTTCCTCGTACTGCTCCAGAAGCGCGATGCGCTCGCGGTTCAGTTCGCCGGCGCGGCGCTGGATCGTCTCGCGGACCAGCGTCTCCTTCTTGCCGAAGTGATAGGCGATCTGGCCCACGTTGGCGTTCGCCTCCGCGGCGATCTCCTTCAGCGTGACGGTCTGATAGTTCCGCTCGGCGAACAGCCTCTCGGCC
This sequence comes from Roseicyclus sediminis, assembly GCF_025515305.1. Classification (GTDB taxonomy): domain Bacteria; phylum Pseudomonadota; class Alphaproteobacteria; order Rhodobacterales; family Rhodobacteraceae; genus Roseibacterium; species Roseibacterium sediminis. The sequence continues at coordinate 404,923 of NZ_JAOPHT010000002.1, read as the reverse complement.
GCGTCGAGGAGACGGTCGGGCGTTTCGATATTGTAGGCGCGCACGCGCGCAACAGGCTGGTCCATCGTCACACTTGTCCCCTCGGCGCGCCCCCGCGACGGCAGGGTGCAGATAACACGCTGCCACAAAACGCGGCAAACCCTCGATTCCCGCGGCAGATATTGAAGCTTCCACAAAAACCATATGATGAATACGATTTATTTCGAACAGAGCATAGTTGACAAACGGTTTGTGACGCAGAAAGCATTGTCTGCGAATGGATCGATGAGCGGTGGGCATGACCAAGGATTCCTTCACTCTGGCCGATATCGAGGGCGCCGAACGCCTCGCGGGCGTAAGCTACACCCCACAGGAACGGCAGCTGATGCTCGACAACCTGGAGGGACAGCTCGCCTCGGCGCGGATGCGGCGTGCCGTGCGCCTTGCCAACGATGAACCGATGGCGACGCGGTTCGATCCGCGTCTGCCCACCTTCGCGATGCCCGCGCCGGTCGGCCCGCTGCGGTTTTCGGACAACGCCGCCGTGGAGCTGCCCGGTACGGACGAGGATATCGCCTTCGCCCCGGTCGCCCTGCTGTCCGCGTGGATCAGGGCGGGCAAGCTCAAGAGCCGCCGGCTGACCGAGATCTACCTCGCGCGGATCGAGGCGCTGAACCCCGATCTCGAATGCTACGCCACCGTCACGCCCGAGATCGCGCGGGCGGAGGCCGACGCGGCGGATGCCCTGATCGGCGCCGGCATCTGGCTTGGGCCGCTGCATGGCATCCCTTACGGGCTGAAGGATCTTTTCGATACCAAGGGCGTCGTGACGGGTTGGGGCGCCGAGCCGTTCCGGAATCGCGTCCCGGACCGGGATGCGGTGATCGTCGATCGCCTGCGCGCCGCGGGCGCCGTGCTTCTCGGCAAGACGACGGTCGGCGCGCTCGCCTACAACGACATCTGGTACGGCGGCGTCACCCGCAACCCCTGGAACCTGAACGAAGGATCGAGCGGGTCCTCGGCCGGGTCCGCCTCGGCCACGGCCGCCGGTCTGTGCGCCTTCGCGATCGGGACGGAGACGCTCGGCTCCATCACCTCGCCGTCGCAGCGTTGCGGGACCACGGGGCTCAGGCCGACATTCGGGCGGATTCCACGGACGGGCGGCATGGCGCTGTGCTGGACGCTCGACAAGGTGGGGCCGATCTGCCGCTCGGTCGAGGATACGGGCATGGTGCTCGCGGCGCTGAACGGTCCCGACCTCGGCGATCCCTCGACCATCGCGGCGCCGTTCCACTTCGATGCGGGCGCGGAGTGGAAGCATCTCAAGGTCGGTTATCTCCCGGAAGCCTTCGGCGAGGGCGCGACGGCCGTCGACCATGCCGCGCTTCAGGCCGTGCGCGACCTCGGTGTCGAGGTGCGGGAGGTCAAGCTGCCCGATCTGCCCTACGGCGCGCTCATCAACACGCTTTATGCCGAGGCGGCCGCCGCCTTCGAGGAACTGACGCTGGAGAACACCGACGACACGCTGACCTGGCAGGATGCCGGCGCCTGGCCCAACACCTTCCGCAAGGCGCGTTTCCTGTCGGCCGTCGATCACGTGCAGCTCGACCGGCTGCGCCTGCGCGTCATGAAGGCGCTCGACGGCCTGTTCCGCGAGGTGGACGTCCTTGTCGGGCCATTCATGACCGGCCCCATGCTCGTCGCGTCGAACTTCACCGGTCATCCCTGCCTGCATCTGCGCGCGGGCTTTCTCGAGGTGGGAACGCGCGGCAAGGCCAGCCTTGGCGCGGGCAAGCTCAGCGTGGGCGAGGAGGACGTCGCCGGCCAGATCTTCACGGTGCCGCAGGGGATCTCCCTGTGGGGCCGCCTGTTCGAGGAGGGGCCGATCCTCAATCTCGGCATGGCCCTCGAGACCGCGCTGGGGGTGGCCGAGCGCCGCCCGACCTTCGCGCGCTGACGCCGCGTCGCGCCGGCCGCCCCGGCGCCTCGCATAACCGAAGACCGATGCCTGCGGGCTTCGGACGCTGCAACAGCCGGCCTAGGCCGTCGGCAACATAGGGGATAAGATCATGAAACGCAGGGAGTTTCTTGCCAGCAGCATCATCGCGACGGGCGCGCTCGGATTCGGTTTCGGGCCCTCGGCCCTCCGCGCGCAGGAGCCGGTCACCGGCGGTACGCTGATCTGGGGCCATTCCGAGACGACGCAGAACCTCGACATGCACCAGACGGGCACCGCCTCGACCGCGCGCGTGCTGCAGAACATCCATGACGGGATCGTCACCATCAATTCCAACATGGAGGTCGTGCCGCAACTCGCCGAGAGCTTCGAGGTTTCCGACGATGGCCTGACCTACACCTTCCGTCTCCGGCCGGGCGTGATGTTCCACGACGGCTCGACCATGTCGGCCGAGGATGTCGTCTATTCCTTCGAGCGTCTCCGCAATCCCGAGACCGGGGCGGTGAACTTCGAGGTGTTCAACGACGTCGATGCCATCGAGACCCCGGACGACATGACCGTCGTCATCCGCATGTCGCGGGCGAACGCGCCGTTCCTCGCGCGTCTGGCCGAGAACGGGGCGGGCGTCGTGATGCCGGCGGGCTCCGGCGACATCCAGGGCGAGACACCGATCGGCGCGGGCCCCTTCCGCTTCATCCGCCGCGAATTCGGAAACGAGGTGGAGCTTGCGCGCTTCGACGACTACTGGGACGGCCCGGCCTATCTCGACGGCATCCTCGCGCGCGAGATCACCGAGCCGACGGTGCGCCTGACCGGTCTGCGCACGGGCGAGCTGCACTTCATCAACGATATCCCGGCCGAGCGCATCTCCGAGGTCGAGGCCGACCCCGAGCTTCAGGTCCGCACCTGGGCGCCGCTCAACTTCGACTTCCTGAACTTCAACCACAGCCTCGAGCTGTTCCAGGACAGACGCGTCCGCCAGGCCTTCGACCTGATGATCGACAAGGAGATGCTGCTTCAGGGCGCGCTCTGGGGGCAGGGGCAGACCACGCCCACGCCGAGCTTCCCGAACGACGCCTCGCGCAACGGCGACCTCGTGCAGCGGGCGCAGGACATCGCCGCGGCCCGCGCCCTTCTGGAGGAGGCCGGTTATCCGCCCGGAAGCCTCAGCGTCGTCTTCAAGGTCACGACGAACTATCCCTACCATGTGGACAGCGCCCAGATCATCGCCGAATGGGCGCGCGAGGCGGGCGTCAACATGACGATCGAGCAACTCACCTGGGCGGACTGGCTGAGCCAGGTCTGGGTCGACCGCGACTTCGAGATGACGATGATGAACTTCTTCACCATCTGGGAGCCCGATCGCCTCTACTACAGCCTCTACCACACCACGGGCGGCTTCAATTACCGCAACATCTCGGACCCGCTCATCGACGAGCTGGCCGAGGCGGCGCGGGGCGAGACCGATCCGCAGGCGCGCATCGACATCTACAAGCGCATCCAGCAGCACATCTTCGACGAGTCGCTGGACGTCGTGCTGTGGTATCGCAACGGGTCGATCGCCGCGTTGCCCTCGGTGGGCGGCCTTGACGGGGTGGTGCATCCGAACGGGTCGAACCTGACCTTCCACAAGGTATGGCTGAACGCCTGACCTGATATCGGGGCGGGGCGCGCCACAGGTTCGCCCCGCCCGCCATCCCAGCCCCGGACCCAGCCCCGATGGTCTACCTCCTCAACCGGCTTCTGTCGGTCGCCCTCACGCTGTTTCTCATTTCCATCGTCACCTTCGGGATCACCAACATCCTGCCGGGCGACGTGGCGATGATGATCATGGGCACCCAGTCCAACCCCGAGGCACTCGAGGGTCTGCGGGAGTCGCTCGGGCTCAACGATCCGCTCCTGGTGCAGTACGGGCGCTGGATGGGGGGGATGCTGACGGGCAACTGGGGCGAGTCGCTGCTGTTCAACGAACCCATCGCCCCGCTCATCTCGCAGAAGGTCCTCGCCTCGGGGCTCATCGTGGTCATGACGATGATGATGGCACTCGCGCTCGCCATCCCGCTCGGGGTCTGGGCCGCGCGGCATCGCGACCGCTGGCAGGATACGACCTCGTCGACCACGGCGCTTCTGGGCCTGAGCATGCCGGACTTCTTCATCGGCATCATGCTGATCTTGTTCTTCGCGGCCTATCTCGGCTGGTTTCCGTCCTCGGGGTTCGTCGACCCCACCGAGAATTTCGGCGGCGCCGTGCGCCATGCCTTCCTGCCGTCCCTTGCCCTTGCGCTGGGTCTCATGGCGCACCTCACGCGCATGACCCGCTCGGCCATGATGGGCATCCTCAACCAGGATTTCATCCGCGTGGCCCGCGCCAAGGGCCTGCCCGAACGCACCGTCGTCTGGGGCTACGCATTGCCCAATGCCATCGGCCCGGTGATGACGGTGGCGGGCCTCCAGATCGGGTATCTTTTCGGCTCCATCATCGTGATTGAGAGCCTGTTTTCCTACACCGGCATGGGCTGGCTGACATATCAGGCGCTGCTCAACCGTGACATCCCGCTGATCCAGAGCACGATCTTCGTGATCGCGGCGGTCGTGATGCTGGTGAACCTCGCCGTCGATCTCCTTTACCGGGTGATCGATCCGCGGATCAGGCTGGGGTAGGGCGATGCGCAAGTTTCTCTCCGCCAAGGCGCTGATCGGGCTCGCCCTTCTGCTTACGGTGCTCGCCGTCGCGGTCCTCGCGCCCTTCTTCATTCCGCCGGAGCGGGCGACGCAGATGGTGATGAGCGCGCGGCTACAGCCGCCGTCGCTCGCCTATCCGCTCGGCACCGACCAGCTCGGCCGCGACCTCTTCGCGCGGGTGATGCTCGGGGCGCAGACCTCGCTCAGCATCGCGGTCCTCGCCGTCGGCATGTCCATCGTGCTGGGCCTGCCGCTCGGGATCGTCTCGGGCTACTATGGCGGGCGGATCGACAACGTGCTGATGCGCATCATCGACGCGCTCCTCAGCTTTCCGGTCCTGCTTCTTGCTCTGACGATCTCGGCGGTGCTGGGGCCGAACCTGCAGAACACGATCATCGCCATCGGCGTCGCGTTCACGCCCTTCCTCGCGCGGATCGTGCGGGGCGAGGCGCTGCGCGTCGTGCAGATGCCCTATGTCGAGGCCGCACGTGCCGCCGGCACCCGCGACGGGCAGATGATCCTGCGGCACATTCTGCCCAACATCATGCCCGCGCTCATCGTGCAGTCGACGATCAGCCTTGCCTTCGCGGTGCTGGCCGAGGCGGCGCTGTCGTTCCTCGGCCTGGGCACGCAGCCGCCGATGGCCTCCTGGGGGCTGATGATCCAGGCCTCGCGGCAATTCCTCGACATCGCGCCCTGGACGGCACTGGTGCCGGGGGCCGCGCTCGCCATCACGATCCTCGGGCTGAACCTGCTTGGCGATGTCCTGCGCGACGTGCTCGACCCGAGGGTGAGGTGACCATGCTCGACCAGCCCCCGCAGCAACCTCTCGTCTCCATCGAGAACCTCCGCGTCGAATTCGACGGCGAGAGCGGACCGATCGCCGGCGTGAAGGACGTCAGCTTCACCGTGAACCCCGGCGAGACCGTCTGCGTCGTCGGCGAAAGCGGATCGGGCAAGTCCGTCACCTCCCTCTCGCTTCTGCGCCTCGTGGAATTCGGCGGCGGGCGGATCGTCTCCGGTCGGCTCTGGTTCCGGCCCGGCGAGGGCGAGGCGATCGACCTCGCGCAGATGCCTGCGGAGAAGATGATCGACCTGCGCGGCGACCGGATCGGGATGATCTTCCAGGAACCGATGACGGCGCTGAACCCGGTCTTCACCATCGGGCGGCAACTGACGGACGGGCTGCGCCGTCATCGCGGCCTTTCGGCAGCCGAGGCCGACGCACGCGCGATCGAACTGATGCGCGAGGTGCGCCTGCCCGAGCCCGAGCGGCGGCTGAGGCAATATCCGCACGAGCTTTCGGGGGGCATGCGTCAGCGTGTGGTCATCGCCATGGCGATGGCCTGCCGCCCCCAGCTTCTTATCGCCGACGAGCCGACGACCGCGCTCGACGTGACGATCCAGGCGGAGATCCTCGGCCTCATCAAGCGGCTGAAACGCGAGTTCGGAATGGCTGTCCTCTTCATCACGCACGACATGGCGGTGGTGGCGCAGCTTGCCGACCGGGTCGTGGTGATGCGCAACGGCGAAAAGGTCGAGGAAGGGCCGGTCGAGCGCATCTTCGCCGAACCGCAGGCGGAGTATACCAAGGCGCTCCTGGCCTCGGTGCCGAAGCTCGGCGAGATGCGCGGCAAGCCGGCGCCCGAACCCCTGCGTATCCCCGGCGCGCCGGAACCGGTCGCGACCAGGCCGGCGTCGGTTTCGACGACGGGGCGGCCCGTCCTGTCGGTGAAGGGGCTGACGACCCGGTTTCCGATCAAGGGCGGCGTCCTGCGACGGGTCGTGGCGAACGTGCACGCGGTGGAAAATGTCAGCTTCGAGCTGGCCCATGGCGAGACGCTGGCACTTGTCGGCGAGTCGGGATGCGGCAAGTCCACGACGGCGCGCTCCATCCTGCGGCTGGTGGAACCGACATCCGGCGACGTGGTGATGGACGGGCAGGACATCCTCGGCCTCGACGCGGGCGGGCTCCGGCGGGCGCGACGCAACATGCAGATGGTGTTCCAGGACCCGTTCGCCTCGCTCAACCCCTTCATGCGGCTGAGAAAGCAGGTGGCCGAACCGATCCTGAACTTCGATCTCGCGCGGGGCTCCGAGCTTGACGACCGCATCGCCTTCCTGTTCGACCGCGTGGGCCTGCCGCGAGACTTCATGCGCCGTTTCCCGCACGAGCTTTCGGGCGGACAGCGTCAGCGCGTGGCCATCGCCCGTGCGCTTTCGGTCAACCCCAAGCTCATCATCGCGGACGAGGCGGTCTCCGCGCTCGATGTCTCGGTGCAGGCGCAGGTGCTGAACCTCCTGATGGAGCTTCAGGTCGATTTCGGCCTGTCCTACCTCTTCATCAGCCATGACATGGCCGTGGTGGAGCGCGTGTCGCATCGCGTCGGGGTCATGTATCTGGGCCGCATCGTCGAGATCGGATCGCGCGCCGACATCTTCGAGGACCCGCGCCACGTCTATACGCGGACCCTGCTGGCGGGAGTGCCCATCGCGGACCCCACGCAGCGCATGCTCAAGGAAAGCGCCGAGTTCAAGCCGTTGCCGTCGCCGGTCTTTCCGGCCGGTCACACGCGCCCGGCGCCGGTCTACGATGAGGTCTCGCCGGGGCACCTCGTGCTGCGGGACGACTGAAGGAAGGGAGAAAACTCAATGGCCTGGAAGGATTACCTCGACCGGGAACAGGATCGTTTCGTGTCGGAGCTGATCGAGTTCGTGCGCATCCCCTCGGTCTCGGCCAAGCCCGAGAACGCGCCGGACGTGCGGCGCGCGGCCAGTTGGGTCGCGCAGCGCCTCACCGCGGCCGGCGCCGAGAACGTCGAGATCCTGCCGACCGCGGGCCATCCCGTCGTTCTGGCCGACTGGCTTCATGCGGGTCCCGACCGTCCGACCGTCCTCGTCTACGGGCATTTCGACGTGCAGCCCGCCGAGCCGTTCGAGCTGTGGTCGTCTCCGCCGTTCGATCCCGAGGTGCGGGACGGAAAGCTCTGGGGGCGCGGCGCCACGGACGACAAGGGCGGCATGTTCATCCCCATCGTCGCGGTCGAGGCGATGCTGAAGACTGGTGGACGGCTGCCGGTCAACCTGCGGTTCTTCTTCGAGGGGCAGGAGGAAATCGGCTCGCCCGACATGCCCGAATTCGTCGCGGCGAACGCGCACCGGCTCGCGGCCGACATGATCTTTTCCGCCGATGGCTCCCAATGGGCGCCGGACCAGCCTCAGATCGTCGAGGGGCTGCGCGGGCTCGCATCGTGCGAGATCGTCGTGCGCGGCGCGCGGTCGGACCAGCATTCGGGGCTCCACGGGGGCGGCATCGCGAACCCGGCCATGGCGCTTGCGCAGATCCTCGCCTCGATGAAGGCGGCGGACGGGACGGTCACCGTGGACGGCTTCTACGACGACGTGCGCCCGCTGACCGAGGCCGAGCGCGCGGCCATCGCCGAAGTGCCCTTCGATCCTGCGTCCTACCTTGCCGAGACGGGCGCGCCGGCCGAGTTCGGGGAGCCGGGCTATACCACCCGAGAACGCCTCTGGGCGCGTCCGACGCTGGAGGTCAACGGCCTCACGAGCGGCTGGCAGGGGGAGGGCACCAAGACCGTTCTTCCCGCCGAGGCGCGCGCCAAGATCACCTGCCGCCTCGTGGCCGACCAGTCGCCCGAGCGGATCGTGGAGGTGCTGCGCGCGCATGTGGAGCGGCACTGTCCCGAGGGTGTCGTCGTCGACTTCCAGCCCGGCCCCGCGCGCGGCAACCCGTTCCTCGTCCCGCGGGGGCACAATTCGAGCGTGATCGCGGCGCAGGTGCTGGAGGAGATCTACGGCAAACGCCCCTACCGGACGCGGGCGGGCGGCTCGATCCCGGTCATGACGACGCTGCTGGAGCATCTGGGCGTGCACGCCACGATGTTCGCCTTCGGCCACGACGACGAGAACATGCACGCCCCCGACGAGTTCTTCCGGCTCGACACCTTCCGGCGCGGGCAGGAGGCCTATTGCCGCCTGTTCGAGAGCCTCTGACGCGCGGCCGCCGCCCCGGCGAAGACCGATCTCCGATTTCATGGCCGTCCCCCGGGGGGCCATCGGGTCGTACGCCAAGTCGGAGTGCGGCGCGTCGGTGGCGTCTACACTCCCGATCGCCCCGCGCCGGTCATGCGCGGGGGAGGGCAGGTTGCGGATCGCGCGCGGGCAGTCCCAGCCCGACCAATGATATCTCGCAAGTATGATTTACTATAATATCCGTTTGTTGCGTACTTCCTGGGTATGACCTAAACATCTTGTCAGAGATCTTCCATCAGACTGGACGGTGCCGACATGACGACGGAAACGATGAAGGACGTAACCATCATTGGAGGCGGTATCGGGGGCCTGACCCTCGCGCTGTTCCTCCATCAGAACAACATCTCCTGCCGCGTCTACGAAGCGGTTCCCACGATCAAGGCCATCGGGGCGGGGATCAACCTGCTGCCGCACGCCGTGAAGGAGCTTGATTCGCTCGGCCTGCTCGAAGGGCTGGATCGCGTCGGCATCCGCACCAAGGACGCCTCGTACTTCAACCAGTACGGCCAGCATATCTACACCGAGGCCGCCGGCATGGATGCCGGCTACCTGTGGCCCCAGTTCTCGATTCATCGCGGCGATCTTCACGAGGTTCTCCTCGATGCCGTGATCGAGCGTCTCGGGCCGGAATCGGTCGTGACCGGCTACCGCTGCACGGGCGTCGAGCAGGATGACGATACCGTCACGGCGCATTTCGTGGACGGCGAGGGCAATGCCCTTCCGCCCGTGACTTCCAAGGTCGCCGTCGGCGCGGACGGCATCAAGTCGGTGCTGCGCAAGCAGTTCTACCCCGACGAGGGCGAGCCGGTCTATTCCGGCTACACGATCTGGCGCGGCGTGACGCCCTACAAGCCCTTCCTCAGCGGCGCGAACACGATCCGCGCGGGCTGGATGCCGGTGGGCAAGATCATGGTCTACCCGATCCGGAACAACATCGACGACGAGGGCAACCAGCTCATGAACTGGGTCGTGACGCAGGAGCGTCCGCGTCCCAAGGTGCTGGACTGGAACAAGCCCGCCAACCTCGAGGATTTCTTCGCGCCGTTCGAGAACTGGCATTTCGACTGGCTCGACGTTCCGGACCTGCTGAAGAAGACCGAGCGTCCGCTGATCTTCCCGATGGTGGACCGCGATCCGCTGCCGACCTGGACCTTCGGGCGGGCGACGCTTCTGGGTGACGCGGCGCATCCGATGTATCCGCGCGGCTCGAACGGGGCCGGGCAGTCGATCATCGACGCCCGCGTCATGACAGAGCGTTTCTGCGAGATGGGCGTGGGGCCAGACGCGCTTCAGGCCTATGACGTGGAGCGCGTGAAGAAGACCGGCGAAGTCGTTCTGATGAACAGGAAAAACCCGCCGGATACGATCCTTCGCGAGGTCTATGAGCGCACGGGCGGCAAGCCGTTCGAAAACGTGCATGACGTCATCTCGGAAGACGAGCTGGACGAGATCGTGAACCGTTACAAGCGGGTCGCGGGCTTCCACCAGCAGCAGCTTGCGGCGGAGTGACGATGAAACTTCCTGACGTGAAGCTGCCGGGGACGATCGTTCCGCCGGTCACACCGTTCACCGATGATCTAAAGGTGGACTACGACAAGCTGGCGGGCATCGTCGACTACGTGGTGGAGGATTGCGGCGCCGCGATGGTGGTCGCGGCCGGGGTCGAGGCACAGGAGTACCAGTATCTCGACTTCGAGGCCCGCAAGGAGCTGATGGCCAAGACGATCGAGATGGTGGACGGGCGCGCGCCGGTGGTGGCCGGCATCTCGCACCCGTCCTTCCGCATCGCCGTCGAGCTGGCGCATTTCGCCGAGGCGGCGGGGGCGTCCGTGGTTCAGTTGCTCGCGCCGAACCGGCCCACCGGCGGGCCCGCGAAACTGTCCGAGCATGTCGCCTACTACGAGGCCGTCCTGCGCGAGACGGGCCTGCCGATGATGCTCTACCTCAATGCCGGTCCGGGCGCGGACGTGCCACTGCCCGCGACGGTGGAACTCGCCAGTCTCGATGGCATCGCCTACGTCAAGGAAAGCTCCCGCGACCTGGCGCGCGTCTCGCGGCTCGTCGAGGAAATCGAGCACGCCGGTCACGCGCACTATTTCACGACGATGCAGATGTATCTCGCCACCCTGTCGCTCGGCGGGTCTGGTGTCACGCTACCGGCGCCGGCGGCGCTGATCGCGCGCAAGCTGACCGATGCCTTCGTGGCCGGCGACATCGCCGAGGCGCAGCGGCTGCAGCGGCAGTTCACGGTCTGGCCCGCGCGCTGGATGCCCTTCGGCCTCGCCGCCGTGATGAAGGCGTCGCTGAACTACCTTGGTGTGCCCGCCGGCGCGCCCTATCCGCCTTACGAGCCGGTCAGCGGTGACGCGTTGGAGAAGCTGCACGCCTATCTCGCCACCACCGACATGGTGCAGAACAGGACCAGCAAGCAAAGGGAGGAAACGCATGCTGACGGTCGCGAGGTTGTCGATAGCTGAGGCCAGGGTGCTGATCGAAGGCGCCGTGAAGAAATCCGACGAGATGGGGATCCCGATGTGCATCGCGGTCTGCGACGAGTCGGGGCATCTCATCACGTTCGACCGGATGGACGGGGGCAAGATCTCGTCGATCTCGATCGCGGTGGACAAGGCGTTCACGGCCGCCACGGCGCGCAAGCCGACCCATGTCTACAATCAGCTGTGCCAGTCCGGGCAGCCCACCTTCGGCATCCATATCACCAATGGCGGCCATTTCTCGATCATCGGGGGCGGCATGCCCGTCACCGTGAACGGCGAGATCGTGGGCGGCATCGGCATCAGTTCGGGCACGGCCGGCGAGGATGTCCAGGTGGCGGAGGCCGCATTGGAGTATTTCCACGCCGAGACGGGTCTCAAGGCATGATCGGGAAGACGATCCTCTACTCCGAGATGCGGCCAGCACCCGAATGGGAAGACCGCTTCAACACCTGGTATCACGAGGACCATATCCCGGTCCGCATGGTGCTGGACGGCTGGGAGGGGGCGCAGCGCTACACATCCGACGAGGACGAGGATTACCTCGTGGTCTACGACCTGACGTCGTCGGATGCGCTGAAGACGCCCGAATACGACAAGGTGAAGACCGATCCGAGCGACGAGACGAAGTGGATGCTCGCCAACGTGTCGAACTTCACCCGTTTCATCGGGGCCGAGCTTGGCCGCCATGGCGATCTGGAGGCCGGCATCACCGCGCCGCTGATCTTCACCAGCATGTTCGACGTGCCGGCCGAGGACGAGGCGGAGTTCGACGCCTGGATGACCGAGGATCACGCGCCGCTTCTGATGGGGTGCAAGGACTGGCTGGCGATCCGGCGTTTCTCGCTCCCGGTGGCCGAGCCCGTGCGCTACACGCGGCTGACGATCCACTACCTCGCCTCGCGGGATGCGTTGTCGTCGCCGGAACGGGCGGCCGCCCGCTCGACCGAATTTCGTGATCGCATGACGCGGCATCCCTGGTTCGGCCAGGGGCGCTACCGTCTGTTCGAAGCCTTCGGCGGGCGGCACCACGCGGTGAAGGCGTCCTGACCGGACCGGGGGACATATCCCGGCCTTCGCGCGGGGCGTCGTTCGGCGCCCCCGCATACCGTCGCCCATGCTGCCGGAAGCCCCCGAAAACGCCGGCGTCGATACAAACGGAATATTCATCGACGTAGCATGACCTTGCGCCGCCAGGCGACATCACAGCCGGAGGGTCATTCGTGGAACTTCGCCACCTGCGCTACTTCGTGGCCGTCGCCGAGGAGGAGCACATCACCCGGGCCGCCGCCCGGCTGGGGATGAAACAGCCGCCGCTCAGCCAGCAGATCAAGCAGCTTGAACAGGAGATCGGCGTCGAGCTGTTCGACCGAAGGCCGAAGCGGATCACGCTGAACGCGGCGGGCAAGGTCTTTCTCTCCGATGCAAGGCGCATTCTGGCGTCCGCCGAGGATGCCATCGACCGCGTGCGCAAGTTCGACCTCGGGCAGGAAGGGACACTCCTGATCGGGATGACAAGTTCGGCCTCCGTGCACCCGATCTGCATCTCGGTGATCGAGGAATTCCGGGCCGCCCAACCGCTCGTCTCGCTGCAGATCGAGGAGGGCGCGAACCATGACCTCCTTCGGCTGCTGGAGGAGGAACGGCTGGATTTCGCTTTCGTCCGGTCGGAGGTGGACCGCTATCCGCTCGTGACCCGCAACACGCTCGCCAAGGAACCGATGGTGGTGGCGATACCGGGCAAGCACCCGCTGGCCAACGGCGCGCCCGAACCGCTGTGCCTGGACGACCTCGCCGCGCTCGACTGGGTGATGTACCGCCAGAGCAACGGGGCGGGGATCTACGACACGCTGATCGAGGCCTGCGCGGCGAGGGGGTTCCGGCCACGCGTGGTGGGAACGACCGAGCGGGTGATCTCGGCCATCAACATGGTGGCCACGGGCTTTGGCATCACGGTGGTTCCGCGCACCGCCGAGGCCTTTCGGCTGCCCAACGTGGTCTATCGCGCGCTTTCCGACGACAACGACGTGACCGTTCCGCTGAACGTCGCCTTCCACCGGCACGTGACGAGCGTCTCGAGGCGGCGTTTCCTCAGCGTCTGCGCCCGGACGTCGAACGGCGAGATGCCGGCCCCGGAAACGGCTGACCCGAGCGATGTCCCCGACTGATCCGGCGGGCCGGTCGCGCGGCGTGGACGTCTAGAGAACCGTCGCCGCCGCCCTGCGCTGCGCCTCGAGCATCGCGGCCCGGCGCACGAAGACGCGGGCGCGCTCGGGATCGGCGGCGATGGCGCGCAATTCGCGGAAGTTCTCCTGCCGGGTCGCCTCGTCGCGGGATTCCAGCCGCTTCTTGTTCTCGATCGTCTGGCGCTGGACGAAATCCGTCGCGATCGTGCGGCGCTGCTTGTCGTAGAGGTCGAGGAGATCCTCGCTCTCGCCCGCGCAGACCCGCCCGAGTTTGTCGGCGAGGTTCGCACCGTCCTGGATCCCGCCGTTCAGTCCCATTCCGCCGATGGGATTGTTGGCGTGCGACGCGTCCCCAGCCAGCAGCACGCGACCCTTGCGGAAGGTCTCGGCCACGCGCTGATGCACGGTATAGAGCTTGCGGTGCACGATCTCGTAATCATCGGGCTTGGGAAAGAACTTCTGCATCTTGCCCTGCACCGCTTCGTCGGACAGCAGCTCGGCTTCGCCCTTCTCGGGATCGACCGGAAGCACGATGCGCCACAGCCCCGGCGGGCCGTCCGCCGCCACCTTGAAGCAGTTGGCCCATTCCTCGGGATCGGACAGGTAGTTCCGGTAACTGAACCCGCGATGTTTCTCGAAGTCGAAGGGCGTGGTCAGGACCATGAACTGTTCGGGGAAGGTGAAGCCGCGGAATTCTATTCCGGCCGCCTTGCGCACGGTGCTGCGGCCCCCGTCCGCGCCGACCAGCCAGGACACGCGGTGCCGTTCCTCGGCATCGCCCGCCTGCACCGTCACGTCCACGCCGCTTGCGTCCTGGGTAAAGCCCGTCACTTCGGCCCCGAGGCGCAGCTCGGCCAGCGGTTCCTTCGCCAGAAGCGCCAGGGCGATGCGCGAGATCTTGAACTGCTCGCACTGGACGACGTAGGGAAACTCGGTCTCGCCGGCGAGGACGGCATGGTCGAACTCGGCGATCAGCTCGCCGGTGGCGCGGTCCCAGTGCTGGAAGGTCGGGCAAACGAGGCCCGCCTTCCGGACGTCCTCCTCCATGCCGTATTCGGCCAGAAGCTCCAGCGTCGCGGGATGCACCGTCGCCGCGCGCGGGTCGTCGGGCAATTCCTCGTACCGCTCGAAGATGGTGACGGGCACGCCGGCCCGCGCCAGGCCCAGTCCGGTGATCAGGCCCACGGGCCCGCCGCCCGCGATGATGACAGTATCCTTCGTCATGCTTTCGTTCCCTCATCGTTGCCGGAATGCGGGGCGCGGTCTATTCGAACCTCTGCACCAGCGTGCTCCGGACGACGGTGACCGGGCGCGTCGTGGCGGGCGTGTTGCGGCTGCGGCCGACGAAGCGCGGAACGCCAGCGGTGACGACCGCGCCCACGGCCGCCGGATCGCCGTTCGCGATGGCCGCAAGCGCAGTGTCCCGGCTTCCGCCCAGCGGCGCGTCCAGGATCGCGATATCGGCGTCGCGCCCCGTGCGCAGGATGCCGGAGTTGAGGCCGTAGACCCGTGCGTTGTTGCCGGTCGCCGCCGCGATGGCCAGTTCCGGCTCGAGCCCGCCGAGCGCGGACAGGTGCGTGATCGTGTACATCATGCCGAGCGGCATGATGCCGCTTCCGGTCGGCGTGTCCGTCGCGATCAGGACCCGGTCGAACGCATCGAGCGCGCGCGCCGTCTCCAGGCACAGGAGCGCCGTGCGAAGGTTGCCTGCCGTGCAGATCTGGAGCGCGGCCCCGCTCTCGCGGATCACCCGCTCGAAATCCGCGTCCGGCATGGCGACGGGACCGCCGTTGACGTGGAACGAGACATGGGGGGCGACGGCGATGACATGATCGCCCCAGATCGGCGAGGAACCGGGGATCGATGCGCCGCCGGTATGCATGGTGGTGACCATGCCGTGCGCCTTCGCCATCTCGATGTAGGGGGCGTATTCCATCGGATTGGCGAAGGCGCCGAAGCCCGCCTTTGCCAGCCATACGCCCTCGGCGGCCATCTCCGCGAAATCGCTGTCGCGCAGCCCCGGCTCGAGGATCACGGAGCCCGCGAAGACACGCATTCCGCCCGGTCTGAATTCGCGGAAACAGCGCTGCGCCGCGATGGCGAGCGCCTTCACTCCGGCCGGGTCCGAAGGGCGGCCGGGTGTGTGCACCTCGGAGGCGCTGATCGAAGTGGTCGTGCCGCCGTGCAGGTAGCTTTCGAGGAAACCCACGGTCTTCTGCCGGGGCGTGTAGTCGCCGAAGGTGATGTGCACATGGCTGTCGATGAAGCCGGGCACGGCGGTCGCGCCCCCTGCATCGATGACCACGTCGGCCGCGCCGATGTCGAGGTCGGCCTCGGCCCCGATGGCCGCGATCAGCCCGTCCTCGCACAGGATCGCGTCGCCCTCGGCGAAAGGCGCGCGCCAGTCGCCGCTGACGATGGTGCCGAGATTGACGATCGCTGTCTTCATCTGCCGGCCCTTTCAGCGAAGCCCGTCGACGCCTTCGATCTCGTCGGCCGCGATACCGCCCACGCGTGCGTTCAGACGCCCACGGTTGGCATAGACGCAGATGATCGCGATCTCGTCGGGCAGGGGGGCGTCCGACAGGAACACCTCCATCCCGTCATAATGCGAGCGGACGTAGAGCGCATCCTTGTGGGCGAGCGGGATCTGCACCACTTCGCCCGGTGCGGCGCGCTTGGTGTAGGACGAGATCCAGGCGACGCCGCCGCCGACCGCCTCGCGCATCACGTTGCCGTAGACCGTGGTCAGCATGGCGACGACATGCTCCTGTTCGCCGTTCAGGCCGACGACGCCCCCCTTGCCGTAGCTGACGGCCTCGTAGGGCGCCATGGCGGCGACGGCGCGGGCGGTTATCTCGCGGCCGATGGCGGCGCTCGCCTCCGTCAGGTCCGACAGGTCCTCGCGGTAGGGCTGCCCGGCGAAGGGGTTCTTCACCACCGCCACCACCGCGACCTTGCGCAGGGGCGTGGAGGCGTCCCGGCCGGCTTCGGAATGGATGTCCTCGACCTGGGTGAAGATCTTCCTGATCTGCATTCTCGTGCTCCTCCGCGAAATCTGCCGTTCCGACGCCGTCCGTCAGGGACCGGGCTTGACCTCAACCGCCATTGACCTCGGCCTCGGCCCGGGCGCGCAGGGCGTTGCGGTCGATCTTGTTGGTCGAGGCCAGCGGCAGCTTGTCCATGAACCAGACGCGGCGCGGATGCTGGTAGGCGGGCGCGTTGTCGAGGACGTAGCTCTTCAGCGTCTGCTCATCGAGCGTCGAGCCCTCTCGCCGCACCACGAAGGCCACGGGCTTGGTCCCCTTGATCTCGTCGGCCACGGGAACGACGCAGGCCTGCATCACCTCGGGGTGGGTCTCGATCACGTGTTCGACCTCGCCGGGAAAGATGTTCTCGGCCCCCGACACGAACATGTCGTCGTCGCGCCCGAGGAAGAAGTGGAACCCGTTCTCGTCGCGGCGAAAGACGTCGCCCGTGCTGTAGAACCCGTCCTCGGTGATCGGGGATTTCACGTCGGGCCTGTTGTGGTAGCCGCTCATGACCGCCGGGCTCTTGAGTTCGAGTACGCCGCGGTCGGGCGCGTCGGGTCCGGTCAGTCTGACCTGCACCGCGGCATGGGGGTAGCCCACCGAGCCGACCGGCGGCGTCAGGCCATCGGGATGCGCGTCGAAGACGAGGGGGCCGCCCTCGGTGGTGCCGTAGGCATTGATGACGCGCGCATTGGGCCAGAGGTTGCGGATCTGGGCGTCGAGCGCGTCGTTGACCGGGGCCGAGCCCATCCGCACGGTGCCGACGGAGGACAGGTCGCCCTTCGCCAGCGCCTCCTTCTCCTGAAGCATCATGGCGATCATCGGCGGCACGGCGGTGAGCCAGGTCACCTTGAAGCGGCCGATCGCGTCGATGAAGGCCGCCGCCTCGAACTGCGGCAGCAGCACGCACTCGCCCCCGCCGGCGCAAACCAGCAGCGACAGCGCCAGCGCGTTCATATGGTAGAGCGGCGCCGCGATCAGCACCCGCTCGCCCTTCATCGGCGTCTGGATCATCCGCATCTCGGCGGTCCAGCGGTGCGAGCCGTGGGACAGAAGCACACCCTTGGGTCGGCCTGTGGACCCCGAGGTGAACATCATGAAGCCGGTCTCGTCCTCGCGGGGCGTCACGGGCGTGAACGCGCCGGGATCGAGAAGTGCCTCGAACCCGCCGGGACCGGGGTCGTCGAAGCCCGCGAAGGCCACGCCGGGCAGGGCGCCACGGTCGAGTTCCGTCTCGCGCGCGGCATCGAACAGCACCAGGCGGGCGCCGGAATCGGCGACGACCTGGGTTGCCGTCGCGCGCGGCAGCTTGTGGTTCACGGGGGCGGGCACGATCCCCGCGCGCATCGCGCCCATGAAGGCCACGATATAGTCCACCCGGTTTGCCGACAGGATGGCGACACGCTCGCCCCGGGCGATGCCGCGCGCCAGAAGTCCGCGGGCGAAGGCGTTGCAGCGCGCGTCGAAGTCCGACAGCGTGGTGACCTTCGGCTCCGGACCGGCGGCCGGTTCGATGAAGAGCGTCCGGTCCGGGTCGCCCGATCGGTCGAGGAAATCACCCAGGTTGAGGGAGCCGGTCATGTGTCACTCCGGCACTCGAGCGTCGTATCGAGGCCCGGCAGGTTGAGGGTCACGCATCCCGGCGAGGTCTCGGCCGCGGCGATCCCCGCAGCCTCCGCACGGGCGATGATGCCGTCGAGCGATCCGAAGCGGAGGCGCGTGGCGCGCATCCGCTCGCGCTGTCCGGCATGGACGAGGATCTCGCAGTCGTCGAGCACGACGCGCGCCGGGACGGCGCCCGCTTCGACCCTGCCTTCGAAGGCCAAGGCGAAACGCTCGGCCGTCGCCGTCGGATCGTCGCTTTCGATCTCGATGCACTCGATGGCACGGAACCCGTTGGGATGGTCGAGCCATTCGGGACGCCAGACAAGGTCGGGCGTGAGATGGTGACAGAAATAGACGCGCCCGCCGCCGAAGAAATCGGGCTTGAGCCGCACCGTGCGGAAGGACGCGACATGTTCTTCGTCGCCGACCGTCACCGGCCGGGAGAAGTCCATCGGCGGCAACGGGTCGAAGCCCGCCGCCACCAGCCGGGCGAAGGTCTCGTCGGCGTCGGAGATCTTCAGGACGATCCCGTTCAGGCCGCGCGGACTGTCCAGCACCTCCTGACGCTGGCGTCCCTCGGGAGGGACGCCGATGATCTCCAGGTAGGCCCCGGGGGTCATCATCAGGTGATTGACCGACCCCAGCGTGTGGTAGCCACGCGGGGTCAGCTGGAAGCCGAGGGCGGAAAACAGCGCCTCGGCCGCGTCGGTGTCGCGCAGGGCGTTGATCACGACATGGTCGAGGGCTGCCATCGCGTCTCCCTCAGGCCTTGGGCATGGCGTAGACGCCGCGCCCACTGGCCAGAAGGCGTCCCTGGTCGTCGAAGATCTCGGCTTCGCAGACCGACAGGGCCTTGCCCGATTTCACGACCCGGCCCTTGCAGGTCAGGTCTTGCTGCATCGCCGGGCGGTGATAGTCGACGCGCATGTCGACGGTCGGTACGCCGCGCCCGGTCTGGGACACCAGCGCCCAGTCCGCCGTCAGGTCGACGAGCGTGGCGAGGATGCCGCCGTGGGTGTAGCCGGCGTCGGCGTTCACCACCCATTCGGGCCGCCAGGTTGCTGTGATGGTGATGGTGCCGTCTCCGACCTCCGTCACCTTCAGTCCGAGCCACTGGTGGAACGGGCCGCGCAGGAGCTTGGCCTCGACTTCGGCGGGGGTCATCGTTGTCTCTGACATCTCGTTTCCTTCCTCAGGGCGTGACCACGACCTTGCCCATGACCTCGCGGTCGCGGATCAGGCGCAGGCCTTCGGCTGCCTCTTCCAGCGGGACGACCTTGTCGACGACGGGCTTCAGCGTGCCTTCCTGGATCATGTCCATCAGCGCCGCGAGGTTGTCGTCGTAGAAGCTGTTCGAACCGATGATCTTCAGCTCGAAGCTCCAGATGTAGCGCAGGTCTTCCTTGGGATCGTGGCCGGCGGTCGCGCCGCAGGTCAGGATCGAACCGCCGCGCTTGACGCATTTGAGCGAGGGGATCCAGGTGTCGCCGCCGGTGAAGTTGATGAGGACATCGACGCCGCCGTCATAATTCCGGCGCTGCGGCTTGCCGAACTGGGCGATGGCCCATTTCGAGAAATCCTCCTCGCGGTAGTTCACGACGTGGTCGGCGCCCAGCTCCTTCAGGCGGTCGAGCTTGTCCTGGCTTCCGGCGCAGGCGATGACCTCGCAGCCCATCTGCTTGGCGAGCATCACGCAGCCCGTGCCGACGCCGCCTGAGGCGCCGAGGATCAGGACCTTGTCGCCCTTCTTGATGGTGTTGTGCGTCACCAGCATCCGGTGCGCCGTGCCATAGGCCACCGGAAGCGAGGCGGCATCGACATAGCTGACATCGGAGGGCATACGGATCAGCTGCCCGGCGGAGACGACGCAGTATTCCGCCATTCCGCCGTCCAGCATCTCGCCCATGAGGCCGACACCGGGGCAGAGCGGATTGACGAGGACCCGGTCGCCCGTGGACCAGCCTTCGACACCCTCGCCGATCTCGACGATCTCGCCTGCCATGTCGAGGCCGATGATGACGGGCATCGGCACCTTGATGCCGGGCATGCCCTTCACGGTGAACACGTCGTGGTAGTTGAACGAGGATGCGCCGACCCGGATGACCACGTGGCCGGGTTTCACCTCGGGACGCGGGTAGTCGTTCACGACGCTCAACTGGTCGAGATCTCCGTGTTCGCGCAGCACGAGGGCCTTCATAGTCTTGGACATGGTTTCTCTTTTCGTTGCTGGTTTCGATGTCTGTCGTGGTTGTGCCACGCGGGTCGCGGGCAGGGCAGGGGTCGATGGGTCACGGTGGTCTGCAGCTCCCTGTCCACGGCCGGGGCGGTGCGGCCCCGGCCGTGGCGGCGCCATGGCGGCGCCAGGCGGTGAACGGGCCCGCGACGGGTGGCACAGCCCCGTGTCCCTTGGCAGGGCCGTGCGTTCCGCGCAGTGACGTGTCGCGAGTGTTCACCGTCATTCCTTCGAAGTCACGACCGGGCACGACCGGCGCGCAGCGTTCGAACGCTCCGCCGCCTCGCCCGGCCAATTGTCGACATGGACCGTTTTTCTTGCCCATCGCTCATGCGGCGTCCATCCGCTTCGGGCGGAAGATCGCGCAGGCCGGATCGACGTCGTAGGCTGGCAACAGCGACGGCGCGCGGCGCGCCACGTCGAGCACCGCACCTATGGCGCGCGTGGCCTCCTCGTCGGTCAGGAGATAGGACAGGTTCATCCGGACGAAGCCCGGTTTTTCCGTCTCGCGCCCCTCCAGGATCGCCCGGCGCATGTGCTCGGAGGCCTCGGCGTCGATGCCGAGTAGATCGTGGACATAGGGGCCCGCGCAGGCGCATCCCCCGCGCACCTGCACGCCATGCAGGTCGCTCAGGAGCCGCGTGACGAACTGGTGATGCACGAGATGTCCCTCGGTGTCGCGGACGCGGAAGGACAGGATCGGCAGGCTGTCGCCGCCGGGATTGCCGAGAAGCTCGATCCGGGGTTCCGCGGCGAAGGCCGCGATCGCCATGTCGCGCAGGGCGGCGCCGCGCGCGGCGATCCGGTCGAGGCCCGCCGCCTCCTTCACCGCGAAGGCCAGCGCCGTGCGGATGTCGCCGATCACGTTGGGTGTGCCGGCCTCCTCGCGCGCCTCCAGGCAATCGCTGTAGTCGTGACCCTCGGGCGAGACGAATTTCACCGTGCCGCCGCCCGGCCAGCTGGGCCGTTCGGTCACGACGGCGTCCCGCCGCACGATCAGCACGCCCGAACTGGCCGGGCCGCCGACGAACTTGTGCGGCGAGAGGACGATGGCGTCGAGCTCCGCACCTGCGTCCGGGGTCATCGCGATCGGCAGGTAGGGGCCGCCGGCGGCGTAGTCCCAGACGGATTTCGCCCCGGCCGCGCGAAGCCTGCGGGTCACCTCGGCGACGTCGGTGCGCGCGCCCGTCACGTTCGATGCGGCCGAGAAGGCGCCGACCACCAGCCGCCCCGCGGCCCCGGCCAGCGCCGCGTCCAGCGCCGCAAGGTCGGGCCCGCCGCCTTCGGCCTCGGGCAGCTGCCGCACTTCGGCGCCGCTTTCGCGCCAGGGCAGGATGTTGGAGTGGTGTTCGTAGGGGCCGATCAGGACCAGGGGCCGTTCACCGCGCGCCGCCGCCGCCGCGATCCCGAACAGGTGCACGAGCCGGTTGATCCCCGCGGTCGCGCCTGAGCCGCAGAAGATCACTGCATGTTCCGGTCCGGCGCCGCAGGAGCGCGCCACGAGGGCCCTGGCCGCGCGCCGCATCTCCGTCATCCGCGCGCCGCAGTGCGAGGCCTCGGTGTGGCTGTTGGCGTACCAGGGCAGCACCTCTTCAAGAACGAATCGCTCCGTCTGGAGAAGCGCCCGGCCGGAGGCGGTGTAGTCGCAATAGAGGATCGGTTTGGGGCCGAAGGGGCCGGCGAGGGGCATATCCTTGCCGATGAGCCCTGAACGCAGTGTCTCAAGGGCGTCCGGGCCTCCGAGAGAGGCCTGAAACCGTTCGAAAAGCGTTGTCGGGGACGAATCAAACATTGCCGCACCTTCCCTTACCGCGTAGAACAATATCGTCACTCAACCGTGGAATCACCACACAATTACCCCGCAAATGGGCGAAACGTGCAAGGTTTGTTATGAAGGATGGCATCGAACTAGATCAAGTTGATCGCCGGCTTCTACTTGCGATTGAGCAGAACGCCGGGCTTTCTCAACGTGAGCTTGCAGAGCGGGTCGATGTTTCCCTGAACGCGTGCTGGCGGCGGTTGAAGCGGCTGCAGGAAATCGGGGTCATCCAGGGGTCGCGCTCGGTTCTGAACCGCGAGGCGCTTGGCCTCGATCTTACCGTGTTCATGATGATCAAGACGCACCACCACTCCGGGGAATGGTCACGCGATTTCCGCCGTCATGTCGAGGCGATTCCCGAGGTGACCGAGTTCCACCGCATCGGGGGGGAGTGGGACTACCTGATCCGCGTCGTGACGACCAGCATGTCGGGATACGACAAGGTTTACATCCGGCTGATCGAGCATTTCGATCTGGCGACGGTGACCGGGTATTTCTCGATGGAAACGATATTCGAGGGGCGCCCGCTGATGGCGCGGCTGACCCATTGATCGAACCGCGCCATGCCGGGGCAGGGCGCGACAGGAAACCGAAAACGGGACGGGAAGAGCAATGAAGGACGGACGAGAGCAGCAGGACGACGAGACGTTTCGCGACTTTCTGGAACGGCTGCGCGCGGCCGGTGAACTGGTGGACCTGCACCAGCCCGTCGATATCCGCCACATCGCGACGCTTGTGGACCAGTCCGACAAGGCGCTCATGTTCCATGATGTGATCGGCTACGACATGCCGGTCGTGTCGGGCATCATAAGGTCGCAGAAGCGCGCGATCATGTCGATGGGCTGCACCGACTATCCCCAGATCGAGGCCAAGCTGAAGGCCGCCATCGACGCGCCGGTGTCGCCCGTGCGGGTCGAGACATCGAGCACGCTGGAAGTGATCCAGACGGGCGATGATGTGGACCTCTACGAATTGCCGATCCCGATGTCCTCGGTCCATGACGGCGGGCCGATGATCACCGCGGGCATCGTGATTTCCCGGGACCCGGAATACGGAATGAACTCCGGCATCTACCGCTTCATGGTGAAGGAGCGGAACCTGACCGGCATCGACATCGTGACGCCGAACAACATGCGCCTGTTCGCGCAGCGCGCCTACGAGGCCGGCCGCCCGCTGCCGATCTCTATCTCGATCGGCAACCATCCCTACGAGATCATGGGCTCGGGCTTCCGCGCGCCGCTCGGCATGGACGAGATGGCGATCGCGGGCGGCATCCGGGGCATGCCCGTGGCGCTCGGCGCGGGGCAGACGATCGACGTGCCGCACATCGCCGACAGCGAGATCGTGCTCGAGGCCGAGATCCTGCCCACGGGCTGGGTCCACCCCGAGGGCCGCTTCGGCGAGTTCACCCGGCTCATGGGCGGTCTGCACTGGAACCCGCTGGTGCGGGTGAAGTCCGTGCTGCGCCGCAAGGACGCCGTCTACTACGCGCTGCACATGCCCTGGGAGAACACCTGGCTTGCCGCGCCCACGCGCTACACCGCAATCCGGCAGGCGCTGAAGACCGCGGGCATCAACGTCAAGGACATCAACGTCACCCTCGGCGGCTGCGCCTTCTGGCACGTGGTCATCTCGATCCGCAAGCAGGCGGGCGAGGGCAAGAACGCGCTTCTCGCGGCGCTGTCGGTGATGGACATCAAGCATGTCGTGGTCGTCGACGAGGACATCGACGTCTTCGACGCGACGGACGTGGAATGGGCCATCGCGACGCGCGTGCAGGGGGACCGCGACGTGATCGTCATTCCGGGCGCGCGCGGCAAGCCGCTCGACCCGTCGCTGGCGCCGACGCCGGTGGGGGTCGTGCCCACGACGGCCAAGGTGGGCATCGACGCCACCATCGGCGAGGGTATCCCGAAGGAGCGGTTCGAACGCATCGCCTATGCCTATGCGGATACCGCAAAGATCGACGACTACGTGGCCGGCAAGGCGGATGCCGAAGGTCGCGCCGCCGCCGAGCATGCCGAGATTGCCGAACTGGCCGACAAGATCGCCGACATGATCGGCAAGGAGCCGGTCTACTACCAGGCCATCGCCGAGGCATTCTCGGACTATGCCTTCCCGATCGTCGCGCGGGCTCTGGGGCAGCTGCATGCCACCGAGCGGCTCTGGCAGGATCCTCGCGGGCGGATGTGTCTGCGCGGGTCGGACTTCGCGGCCAAGCCGCCGACGGCCCGCTGAGATGCGGGCCATCGCCCATGTCCGCGGCCCGGCTCCTCCCGTCGCGACGGGGACGGCGCGGGGTTTGCGCCCGGTGGCCATGGGATGTTTCACTGGCGCGGGCGCGCGGGCGCGCCGCCGCCACTCGAGACTCACGAAGCGAAGGGAGGGCCGGCACGACATCTGAGAGACCGAGGTCGCGCGCAGCGTCGCTGTGGCGGGCCGGGGCGACCCGGCCGCAGATCGCCAGCCGGATGATGCGCGGGACGGGCCCCGGAAAGGCCCGACACGTTCGCGGGGCAAGCCCATGACATAAACCGTTCATGGGATCGCGCCGGGGAGGAGACCGGCTACCACCAAGGAGGGGTGGAGAGGCGGAATAGCGCTGGACTAATCGACCGAGGCGCTTCCACAGTCACAAGCAAACGGGTCCCGTACCCGGACAACAGGAGGGAAGTAAAATGAACAGAAGAGCAATTCTCGCAGGTGCGATCCTGGCGATGGCCGCAGCGGTCCCGACCGCGTCGATGGCCGAGTGGCCGGAGCGTCCGATCCGGATGATCGTGCCCTTCGGACCGGGCGGCGGCGCCGATACGCTGGGCCGGACCGTGGCGGAACCGCTGGGCCAGCTGCTCGGCGTCGAGATCATCGCCGAGAACGTCACCGGCGCAGGGGGAACCATCGGTGTCGGCACCATGGCGAACTCCGAGCCCGACGACTACACGATCGGCGTCATCAACGTGTCGACCAACGTGATCGCGCCCGCGGTCCGCGACAACCTCACCTACGACGCGCAGACCTCGTTCGAGTATATCGCCATGCTGGGCGGTGCGCCGACGGTCATCGCCGTCAACCCCGATGTCGGGATCAACACGCTCGAGGAACTGGTGGAGGCCGCGCGCAACGCCTCTCCGCCGATGGCCTACGGCTCGCCCGGCACGCTGACGATGTCCAACCTCGTCCCGGCCAAGTTCTTCTCCGATATCGGCGTCGAAGTGGAGCACGTGCCCTACCAGGGTGCCGCGGAAGCGGTCATCGATGCCGTCGCGGGCCACATCCCGTTCACCGGCACGACCTTCTCCACGGCACGGCCGCAGCTTGACGAGGGAACGCTCATTCCGCTCGCGATCTCGACCCCCGAGCGGGTTCCGTCCTACCCCGACGTTCCCACCTTCGCCGAGCTTGGCCACCCGGACCTGACCTCGGTCACCTGGTTCGGCCTCGCGGCCCCCGCGGGCACCTCGCCCGAGGTCGTCGCACGACTGAACGCGGGCGTGAACGAGGTTCTTCAGCGTCCCGAGATCATCGAGGCGCTCGAGAACCAGGGCTTCATCGTCCAGCTGATGACCCCCGAGGAGTTCCGGGCCTACCAGGTCACCCAGTTCGAGCTGTTCGGACCGGTGGCCGTCGCGGCGTCGCAGGAATGATCATCTGCCGCCCCGGTTTCGGCCGGGGCGGCACCCCCACCCCCGGGTCGGTCCGTGCCGGATCGTCTCGATCAGTCGACCTCGTGGGACGCGGACATGAACAAGCCTAACTGGCAGGACATCTGGGGCGGCGTACTCATCATCGCCTTCGGTGCATTTTTCGCCTGGTATGCCCAGCACACCATGAACCTGGGATCTCTCCGCCGCATGGGCGCGGGTGCGTTTCCCCTGGGTGTCGGCATCATTCTCATGATTCTCGGCGTGCTCATCGTCTTGCCCGCGCTGCGCAAGCCCGGACCCAAGATCGAGTTCGCCATCCGGACGCCACTGATCATCCTGGCGGCCGTCTGCGCCTTCGCCTTCTGCGTGCCGCGGCTCGGCGTGGTTCCGGCGATCTTCGCCACCGTGTTCATCTCGTCGCTGGCTGACCGGCGCCTCACACCGTTGTTCTCGTTCCTCGTGTCGATCTCGCTCAGCGCGGCCATCTGGCTGCTGTTCGTGCAAGGCCTCAACCTTCCCATCCCGATGTTCGACTGGAGCTGGTAATGGAAATCCTCGCCAACGTAGCGCTCGGTCTCGAAACCGCGCTGGAGCCGACCAACCTGCTCTACTGCTTCCTCGGGGTCGCTCTTGGCACCATCGTCGGGGTCATTCCGGGCGTCGGGCCGCTGGCGGCCATCGCGATGCTCATTCCGCTGACCTTCTACCTCGACCCGACGCCCGCGCTGATCATGCTGGCCGGGATCTGGTACGGGACGACCTATGGCGGCTCGACGGCGTCCATTCTCCTGAACGTGCCGGGGACGACATCAGCGGCGGTGACCGCGCTCGACGGCTATCCGATGGCGCAGCAGGGCCGGGCCTCCGTCGCGCTCTTCATGACCGCGGTGGCGTCCTTTGCGGGCGGGTCCATCGGGATCATCGTGATGATGGGCTTCGCACCGCTGATCGCGCAATACGCCCTGAATTTCGGGCCGACGGAGTATTTCGCGTTGATGTTGCTCGGGCTGGTCGCGGCGGCCTCGCTGTCGGACGGCCCCCCGGCGAAGGGTCTGGCGGTCGTGACGCTCGGTGTAGCCTTCGGCTGCATCGGGACCGACATCTACTCGGGCGCGCAGCGCTTCACCTTCGACTCGCTCAACCTCATGGACGGGCTCAACCTGATCGCGCTCGCCATCGGCCTTTTCGGCATCGCCGAGATCATCTCGACCGCGGGCCGGAGGGAGCCGACGATGGTCACGAAGGACTCTGTCCGCCTGCGCGCCATGATCCCCACGAAGGACGACCGGCGCCGGTCCTGGATGCCGGTCTTGCGGGGCGCGGGCTTCGGCTCGTTCTTCGGCACGCTTCCGGGCACGGGCCCGTCCATCGCCTCCTTCGTCGCCTATGCCTTCGAAAAGCGGATCTCGAAGACGCCCGAGCGTTTCGGCAAGGGCGCGATCGAGGGGATCATGGCCCCGGAAGCCGCGAACAACGCGGCCGACCAGACGGCCTTCATCCCCACGCTCGCCCTCGGTGTTCCTGGAAGCGCGACCATGGCGCTGATGCTGGGCGTGCTGATCATCCACGGCATCCAGCCCGGCCCGACCCTCATGGCCCGCGAGCCCGAGCTGTTCTGGGGCCTCGTCATGTCGTTCTGGATCGGCAACCTTCTGCTGCTGGTTCTGAACATCCCGCTCGTCGGTCTCTGGGCGCGGCTGCTGCTGGTGCCCTATTACATCCTTTATCCCGCGGTGCTGGTGTTCATCTGCATCGGCACGCTCAGCGTGCAGCAGAACATCTTCCACGTCTGGACGGTCGCCTTCTTCGGCGTTGTCGGATACCTGATGCGCGTTCTGGGGTTCTCGGCCGCGCCGCTCCTGCTGGGCTTCGTGCTGGGACCGCTGATGGAGGAGCATTTCCGCCGCGCGATGCTGATTTCCGGAGGTGATTTCGGGTTCTTCTTCGACCGGCCGATCTCGGCGGTCGTGATGTGCCTCACCGGGATCCTGCTGGCGCATTCACTCTACCGGACGGTGCGCGCCAAGATGAAATCCAAGGCCGGCAGCGCGGCGTGATGGCGGGAAGGCAGGCAAGGACCGGGGCCGCGCCGGCGTGAACGTCAGGCGCCCCCGGCCAGTCCCCGGTAGATCATCAGGAGCGCCCCGAAGCTGAGCGCCGCGCGGTACCATGTGAAGTAGTCGCCATCGCTCAGCCGGTCCGTCACCAGACTGCCGAGATAGCCCGCCACCAACCCGAAGGGCAGCAGCAGTCCCGCCTCGATCATGATCGTCGTGGTGACGTGCCCGCTGACCCCGAGAACCGAGATCCGCCAAAGCAGCACGATGCCGATCAACAGGATCAGCGTGCTGCGGAATTCCTGGCGGCCGGGGACGAAGGCGCGGATATAGAGCGAGACGAAGGCGATCGAGGCCGCGCCGACCACGCCCGCGATCAGCCCCGTGATGGTTCCGAAGACCGGGCCGACGATGCCCTGGTGCTTGCGGACCAGCGGGTGCAGCGGGTCAAGCAGGCGGAACTGGTCCATCGCCATCGACATCAGGATGATCCCGCCGGCCAGGACCGACAGGTTCGGTCCGCTGAGCCTGCCGAAGATCCAGACCCCGAGGATGATGGCCGGCAGCACGAAGATCGCGAGCTTCAGCACCAGCGACCGCCGCCCGTGCCGTATGCCGTTCGGCATCAGCTGCACATGGGTCATCAGGTTGGAAATCGCGGCCAGGACCACCGCGTGGTGCGCCTCGACGACGAAAGTCCCGCCGACGATCAGCAGGGGCACCGCGCCGAAGCCGAAGACGCCCTTGATCATGAAGGCGATGGCGTAGATCGCCGCCAGCGCCGCGATTTCCCACCCGGTCATCCCGGGAAAGATGGGGATGCCGGCGATCTCCATGCTCAGCCGTTGCCGCCCGAGTAATGCCTTTGGACGATCATGCCGGTTCGTATCCCAGGATGGCCTTCAGTTCGGTGAAGTCCTCGAGCCCATGGACCCCCTGTTCGCGCCCGTTGCCGGATTGCTTGTAGCCGCCGAACGGCACATCGCCACGCGCCGCGGCGTAATTCAGGTAGACCCGCCCGGCCCGGAGGTTGCGGGCGAGACCGCGCGCACGGTCGAGATCTGGCGTGCTGATGTAGGCGGCAAGCCCGTAGATGCTGTCATTGGCGATCTCGATCGCGTGGGCCTCGTCGGAATAGCCGATGATCGACAGGACGGGGCCGAAGATCTCCTCGCGCGCGATGGTCATGTCGTTGGTCACGTCGGCGAAGACCGTCGGGCGCACGAAGTAGCCCTTGTTGAAGCCTTCCGGCAGGCCCGGGCCGCCGCAGGCCAGCGTCGCACCCTCGTCGATGCCCGTCTGGATCAGGCCCTGCACCTTGGCCCAGTGCTGCGCGCTGACGAGCGGGCCGAGATCGGTGTCCGGCGCGCGCGGATCGCCGACGCGCATGGCCAGGGCGGCGCGGCGGGCGATCTCGGCGGCCTCGTCCATCCGGTCCTGCGGGACCAGCATCCGTGTCGGGGCCTGGCAAGACTGGCCGGTGTTGCGGAAGGCCCGTGTCGTGCCCGTGGCGACGGCGCTTTCGAGGTCGGCGTCGGGCAGGATGATGTTGGCGGATTTGCCGCCAAGCTCCTGGTGGACGCGCTTGACGGTGTCGGCGGCGGCATGGGCCACCGCGATCCCACCACGGGTGGAGCCGGTGAAGGACACCATGTCGACGCCGGGATGGCGGGACATGGCCGCGCCGACCGAGGGACCATCGCCCTGAACCAGGTTCACGACACCCTTCGGCAGGCCCGCCGCGTCCATCACTTCGGTCAGGATCACAGCGCTCAGGGGCGAGACCTCGGAGGGTTTCCAGACCGAGGTGCAGCCCGCCGCGAGGCTGTAGGCGATCTTGGAGGCGGCCTGGTTCAGCGGCCAGTTCCAAGGCGTGATGAAGGCGCAGACGCCGATCGGTTCCCGCACGACGAGTGAAGTTCCCACCATCTGTTCGAAGTCGTAGCTTCGCACGATTTTCGCCGCGCGTTCAAAGCGTTCGCGGGCCATCTTGATCTGGACATTCCGCGCGAATCCTTCGGGCGCGCCCATTTCGGTGATCACGGCATCGACCAGCGCGTCGGTGCGCCTGTCGTATTCCGCCACGATCGCCTCCAGAAGGTCGGCACGCTCGGAGGGACTGAGCGCGGCAAAGCCGGGAAAGGCCCTGCGCGCCGCGTCCACGGCGTCGTCCACGTCCGCTTCGGAGGCCAGCATGATCGTTGCGGCGACCTCCTCGGTCGCGGGGTCGATCACGTCGAAGGGGCGGCCGTTCGCAGGCGCGCGCCAGGTGCCGTCGATGAAGATGGACTCCGTATGGCTCATGGTGGCGATCCTCCCCGTGGCGTACCCTTTAAACGCCGCCGGTGGTGCCCCCGGAGCGCTTGCGGGATTCTGTTTTGTCCGACATAATACGTAATACGTTTTACCGATGCGGGCAATCACGATAGGCAACCGGGGGAGATCATGAGGGACGCAGAAACGCTGCACATGGCCTATGGCTCGGACCTGATGGCGCAGGCCTTGCGCGATCTCGAGGTCGAGTACGTGTTCATCAACCCCGGTTCCAGTTTTCGGGGGCTGCACGATTCCCTGGTGAACTATCTTGGCGACGAGACGCCGAAGATGGTGCTCGCCACCCACGAGATGACGGCGGTCGCGATGGCGCATGGCTATGCCAAGGCGACCGGCAAGACCGGGGTTTGCATCCTGCACAACCTCGTGGGACTGATGAACGGCTCCATGGCCATCTTCAACGCGTTCTGCGACCAGGTGCCCATGGTGATCTTCGGCGGCAGCGGCCCGGCGGATCCCGGGCAGCGGCGCTTCATCGACTGGGCCCATTCGGCCAACACGCAGGCCGATCTCGTGCGCCCTTACGTGAAATGGACGGACGAGCCCGCGTCACTCGACGGCGCGATGGATTCGATGCTGCGCGCCTTCCGCATCGCGGGCACCGCGCCCAAGGGGCCGGTCTATGTCTCGCTCGATGCCGGGCTGCAGGAGGAAGAACTGTCCGCGCCGCGTGCCTCGGGCGCGGACCTGCCGCGCTATCGTCCTGCTGCCCCCATCCATCCCGATCCGGCCGCGGTCGAACGGGTCGCGCGCGCGCTGCTCGACGCCGAGATGCCGTTGATCGTCTGCGGCCGCCTCGGGATCGACGCCCGCGCCACCGCGCCGCTCGTCCGTCTCGCGGAAGCTACGGGCGTTGCCTATCTCGATGATCGGACCACGGTCTGCTTCCCCTCGCTCCATCCCCAGAATCTCAACGGGGACAAGGAGGTGCGC
Organism: Roseicyclus sediminis; assembly: GCF_025515305.1. Lineage (GTDB taxonomy): Bacteria > Pseudomonadota > Alphaproteobacteria > Rhodobacterales > Rhodobacteraceae > Roseibacterium > Roseibacterium sediminis. Next base: position 373,917 of record NZ_JAOPHT010000002.1, on the reverse strand, counting down.
AAACTCGCCGACCTCATCGTCGCCGTGGACGTGCAGGACCTGACACTTGCCACCAAGGGGTACGGGGTGGGTCGCAGCAACATCATGGGGACCGGGGCAGGGGCCGCCGGCGCGCGGATCGTCGACGTGTCGCTCAACGACTACTTCGGCAACTCGTGGAGCCGCTTCGGCGGCCCGACCCCGCCGCTCGACGACCAGATCCTTGCCGATCCGCTCACGACGCTCGAGGCGCTGGCGGACGCGGTGGAGCGCATCGGGGGTGACGCCGCGCGCATCGCCGCGCGCAAGGCCGCGCTGGCCGCGCGCCACGATGCGATCCAGGCGCGGCACGCGGAGGCATTGGCCCGCCGCTCGGAGGAAAGCCCGATCTCGATGGAGAAGCTGACCCACGAGGTCTACCAGGCCGTGAAGGACGAGGACTGGCGTCTCGTGGTGCGCAACCATCGCACCTGGCGTGACGGGTATTTCCCCTTCTCGGGCGCGGGCGACTACCTCGGCGGCGATGGCGGCGGCGGCGTGGGCTATGGCCCCGGTGCGGCGGTGGGTGCGGCACTGGCGCTCAAGGGCAGCGGCGTTTTCCCGGTCGCGATGATCGGCGACGGCGACTTCATGATGGCGCCGGGGGCGGTCTGGTCGGCGGCGCACATGGAAGTGCCGCTTCTCATGGTGATCCTCAACAACCACTCCTGGGGCAATGACGAGTTGCACCAGCGCGAGGTGGCCCATCAGCGCGGCCGCGACGTCAGTCGCGCCCATATCGGCCAGCGCACCGAGGAACCGCATGCAGACCTCGTGAGCATCGCGCGGGGCTTCGGCGCATGGGCACCCGAGGTGGTCGAAGATCCCGCGACCCTCGCCCCGGTCTTGCGCGAAGCGGTCAGCCGGGTGAAACAGGGACAGTTCGCGGTGGTCGAGGTCATCACCGCGCTGGAATAGGGCGGCATGGACAGCGCGAGCGACAGCAACGAAGCGAATACCGGCGCGCGCGCCCTCTTCGCGGTCGAGCGGCCGCAGATGCTCCTGCGCGACCAGGTGCTAGCCAAGCTGCGCGAAGCGATCATCACCGGGGTCTATCGCCCCGGTGAGCGTCTTCTGGAACGCGAGCTGTGCGAGATGCTCGATGTCAGCCGCACCTCGGTCCGCGAGGCGCTGCGCCAGCTGGAGATCGAGGAACTGGTGTCGGTCGGCCCGCGCGGCCGCCCCTTCGTCACGGAGATTTCCGCCGAGGCCGCGCGCGAGATATACGAGTTCCGCGTCGTTCTGGAGAAGTCGGCCGTCGCGATGTTCATCGCCCGCGCGCCGCAGACCGCCTTCGCCGAGTTGGAGCGGTTGAGCGGGGCCTTCGCGGATGCGCTCGACCGGGGCGACGTGAAGGCACGCCTGCAGCTCAAGTCCGCGTTCTACGAGACGCTGTTCGGCCACGCCGGGAACCCGCCGATGCAGACCGTCTTCACCCGGCTGTTCAACCGCATCGGCTTCCTGCGCGCGCGGTCGCTGCGCCGGATCGACAACGCGGCACTTCGGTCCGCCGAGCTGCAGGAGATCGTCGACCGCATCCTTGCGCGCGACGTGGCGGGCGCCCAGGCCTCGATCGAGCGGCACGTTCGGTCGGTGGGCGACCTGGCCGTCGACTATCTTGAAACCGCTTCGCGGGAGGCGCGCGATGGCTGACGGGTTCTGGCCCTTTTCCCTTTCATTCTACAACGATGCTGAGGTGCAGGCCTCCTGCATCGCGTTCCAGGACACCCATGGCGGGGATGTGAACGTGATGCTCTACCTGCTGTTCCGTGCGCGGGATGGCGGGGCCTACGATGCAGCCGGCGTGGCGTCCGTCGATGCCGCTGTCGCGCCGTGGCGCGAGGAGGTCGTGCGCCCGCTGCGCGCCGTGCGGCGGGTCCTCAAGACACAGGATTACCTTCCGGACCGCGAGGCGCAGGAGGGGTTCCGCGCCAAGATCAAGAAGGTGGAACTCGACGCCGAGAAGCTGCAGCAGGCGGTGCTCGAGGGGAACGCGCCGCCTCCGGGCATGACGGGTCTCGCCCCGCGCGACGCCGCAACCCGCAGCCTGGCCGCCTATGGCGCGATGCTGGGCACGGATCTGCCCGACGGCCTCGTGCGGGTCTTCCTCGACCGGCTTGAGGCCGTCGCCTGAGCCTCGCCTTTCCCCGATCGGGGAAAGGCGTCACTTGCCCAGTTTGCGCAGACTTTCCTCGGGGTCGACGGCCGTCTCGGGCTTCAGTCCGGGCACCTGCAGTTTCTCGCTCATGCGGCCGTTCTCGAGGTAGTTGCCCTCGGCGGCGCGCTTCGCGGCCTCGTCCCAGACAGCGTGCCACGCGCCCAGCTGATAACCGTGCCAGGGCGATTGCGGCGTCAGGCGGGGCAGGCCGAGTTCTTCCCAGATGTCCTTGGCGCGCTCCATGTATTCGCGCGCGGGCAGGGCCAGGGGTGGCATCGGCGACTTCATCGTCGCGTCGATCAGCAGCGTGCTGTCCTCCTCGCCGGCGTGTTCGCGCTTCGGGCCGTGACCCTGTCCACGATGCGCCAGCGTCTGCACATCGTTCACCGGGTTGGTCCGGTAGGCCATCGCCCAGAGGATCGCGTCGGGGCTGTCGACGTCGATATCCTCGTTCACGGCGATGCAGATCTTGCCGCAATCCCCCTTGAAATAGGCCGCGCCGTAAAGCGCGCGCCAGACCTCCGAGGGCGGCGTGCCGGGTTCGATGGTGATGACGGTCACGCGCAGAAGACCGGTCAGCGGCTCGTGCAGGGCGACCTTCTTCACGCCCTTGATGCTGAGCGTGTGCTTGAGGTGGTGGAAGAACAGCGGCTCGTAGGCGACGCGCTTGATGACGCTCGACTCGCTGGGCGCGACCTGGCTGATGTAGCTCGGGATCACCGCGTCCCGGCGCCGCGTCACCGCCGTCACGCGCATCGGCATGTTGTATTCCTCGAGCGCGACATGGCCGTGGCTTTCGCCGAACGGCCCCTCGGGCTCGACCTTGGTCACGTCGATGTAGCCTTCGATCACGACTTCGGCCTCGGCCGGCACCATCAGCGGCACGGTCCGCGCCTTGACGACGTTGATCGGTGCGCCGGCCAGACCGCCGGCGACGGTGAACTCGTCCATCCCGATCGGCAGTTTCTGGGGGCCCATGAAGGCGACATAGGGCGGGCAGCCGAGCACGATGGCGACCGGCATCTCGGTGTCGCCCCGCGCCTGGTGCTTGAGATAGTGCTGGTAGCCGCCCGCGCCGCCGACGCGGGTCGCCATCCGCACAACAAGGCGATCCGGCGCCTTCAGCCCGCAGCGGTAGGTGCCCATGTTCTGCACCCCGTCATCGGGGTCGGCGGTGATCACGTTGGTCGCGCTCAGCGTCGGCGCGCTGTCGAAACCGGGGGTCGAGACCGGGATCGGCAAGAGGTCGATGCCGTGGCCTTCCTCCTTCAGGATGTCGCCCTGCTCGATGATCTCGTGGCAGGGGGCGTCCGTCACCTCGCGCGGGGGCACGGGGTTGGCGATCGCGGCGTCCCACTTGTCGCGGATGCTGTCGATGTCGCATCCCATGCCGGTCGCGTAGATCGCGCGGTTCGCGGCCAGTCCGCCGACGATGACGGGGATCTCGTACTTGCGCCCGGCCTTGTTGCGGATGTTGGTGAAGAGAAACGCCTTGCGGTCCTCCTCCTTCAGGCCGCCGGTGAACTGCCAGCGGACCAGCGGGTGCATCTCGCTGTCCTTGTCGATCTCGCGGTCGACGCGCACCAGGAGACCCTTCTCCTCGAGCAGCGCGATATGGTCGTGCAGATCGCGGTAGGGCGTCGTGGGGGTATCCTTCATGCCTGGTCTCCTCCCGGCGGGGTTCAGTCCTCGTCGTCCGCGTTCCGGCCCGGCGCCGATCCCTGCCAGCGCTTCACGGTTCCGGTTTCGATGCCCAGCAGGTCGAGCGCGCGGCCGGCGAGGTGGTCGACGATGTCCATGACGCTCTTGGGTTGGTAATAGGTGCCCATCACCGCCGGCATCACGATTGCGCCCGACCGCGTCGCCTGGTCCATCAACGCGATATGGCCCGCATGGAGCGGGGTTTCGCGGAACAGAAGCACGAGGCGGCGGCGTTCCTTCAGGGCCACGTCGGCGGCGCGGGACAGAAGGTCGCCCGCCTGGCAGGTGGCGATCGAGCTCAGCGTCTTGACCGAGCATGGCGCGACGATCATCCCTTCGTTGCGGAACGAACCGCTGGCGATGCTGGCGCCGATATCCTTGAAGTTGTGGACCTGGTCGGCCAGCCCATGAACCCGTTCGGGCGTGTAGTCTGTCTCGATCTTCATGGTGCGCACGGCGGCCGGCGACATCACGAGATGCGTCTCGATGTCGTCGATGGGGCGCAGAAGCTCCAGCAGGCGGATGCCGAGGATCGTGCCGGAGGCGCCACTTATCCCGATGATGATGCGGCGGTCAGCCATGGCCTTGCCCCTTTTCGAGCGATGTCACGAAAGCCTCGAGGCGGTCGGCGAAGTCGGCCTCCGCCTCGATGGAAGAGATATGCGCGGCGTCGAGCACGACGAGGTCGGCCCGGTCGCAAAGCGCCTGCATCTCCTCGGCGCGCGCAACCGGCGTCGAGGCGTCATGCGCGCCCGCGACCAGGAGGACCGGGCCGCCATAGCCGCCGAGCGCCGGACCGAGGTCGGCGACGGCCAGCGCGGCGCAGCAGGCGGCATAGCCCTCGGCCGAGGTGCCCGCGATCATTGCGCGCACCTGGTCGGTCGTGCCGGGATTGGCGGCGCGGTAGCCTTCGGTCAGCCAGCGCTCCAGCGTCGGCTCCACCAGCGATGCGAAACCGCCGCTCCGCGCGGTCGCGGCGCGGTCTTGCCACATCCCGGGCGGCGGAAAGCTGATGGCGGTGTTCGCGAGGACAAGGCCCGCGACACGGTCGGGCGCCTTCGCGGCCATCGCCATGGCGGTCGCCCCGCCCAGCGACAGGCCGCACAGAACCGCGCGGTCGAGACCGGTGGCATCCATGACCGCCAGCGCGTCTTCGGCGAGGTCGTCGACGGTGCAGTCGCCAGGGGTCACACCGGAACGGCCGTGCCCGTGGGCGTCGAAAGCGACCGAGCGCCGCGACATGCGCCCGCGCACGCCGTCCCACATGCCCAGGTCCGCCGCCAGCGAGTTGAGGAAGAGGACGGGCATGCCGCCGCCCTCCGAGACGGAGACGAACAGGTGCCGGCCTTCGCCGAGGTCCATAACCTTGCCGTCCGCCATCACGACGCCCCCGCGTCCTGCCGCGTCTCGTCGAAATGCTTGCGGAGGTCCTTGAAGAACTGCTTCGTCAGGTGTTTGGCCACCGACTTCAGGATGCGCTGGCCGACGCCGGCCACCAGCCCCCCGATCTCGCCTTCGCCGGAATAGTCCAGCCTGCAGGTCTCGGGGCCGGTCTCGACGATGGTGAATTCCGCGGTCCCGGTTCCAGTCCCGAGCGAGCCCTCGCCGGATACCGTGATCCGGCAGTATTCCGGCGGCCTCTTGTGCGTCAGTGCGACCGTGCCGTTGAAGCTTCCGCCGACGGCGGCGACCTTCAGCTCCAGCTCGACGTCATAGGCATCGGGGGCCGTTTCCGTCATCTTCCGGCAGCCGGGGATGCATTTCGTCAGCACGTCGGGATCGTTCAGACCCTCCCAGAGCCGTTGGCGGCTGGCCTCGATCTCCTCGCTGCCGGAAATGTCCATGTGCATGGCGTTTTCCCTCTCTCAGAGACCAAGCAGCGACCGGGCGACACCGCTCTCGATCAGGTCGCGTTCCGCCGCGCTCACTCCGGCCCCGTCCAGAATGGCGCGCGGGGTGGGGTCGCCGATCGGGAAGGGCATGTCCGACCCAAGCATGACCCTCTCGGCACCGACCGTTCCGAGCAGGAGTTTCAGCGCCTCTGGGTCGTGCAGCAAGGTGTCGTAGTACATCATCGACAGCGCCTCCCGCGGATCGCCGAGGCTGTCGTCGAGCGACGCGTTGCGCACCAGCCGACCCAGCACGTAGGGCAGGGCGGCGCCGCCGATCCCGATAAGGATCTTCGCGTTTGCATAGCGCTTCACGTGGCCCGCGTAGATCAGCCGGCTGACGGCGATGAGCGTGTCGGTGATGCGGCCGACGGCATTGGCCATGCCGTAGTCATGGACCCTGTCGTCGCCCGCGTCGAACACGGGATGGATCGACACGACCGCGCCAAGCTCGTCCGCCGCTTCCCAGAACGCATCGAGGCCCGGATCGTCCAGAACGCCGCCCTTGCCGAAGGGCTGGGTGCCGATCATCGTGCCGGCAAAGCCCTGCTCGATCGCTTCGCGCAGGACCTCGGCGGCGCGGGGGCCATCCTGCAGCGGCACGACGCAGAGGCTTCGGAACCGGTCATTCGACGTGTCCGCCGTCTCCTTCAGGTGGCGGTTGATCGTCCGCGCCCATTCGGTGCCTTCCGCGTCCGGCATGTCGTTGCCGAACATGTCGAGCCATCCGGCGATCACCTGCATGTCGATGCCGTTCTCGTCCATCCATGCAAGGCGTCCCGGCTTGTCGCGCAGGAAACCCGCCACGGGCCGCGTCGGCTTCTTGCCGGAAAAGGAGAAGGCGAGACTGTCCTTTGCCTCGATCATCTCGACCGAGGGGAAGTCCGTCCGCCGGTCCCGCAACTCGTCGAGCAGCGCGGGGGGGACGAAATGGGCGTGGGTGTCGATGATCATGCCGCAGTCTCCGCGTCGGCTATGGTGTCGGAAATCGTGCTCATGCGCAGCGGGAGCTTGTCGACCGTGACCCCCCAGGGCGACAGCGCGTCCTGAACCGCGCCCGAGATCGCCGCCGGCGCACCGAGATAGCCGCTCTCGCCCGAACCCTTCTGGCCGAACTCGGTCAGCGGGGAGGGGGTGCAGTGGTGGACGATCTCGACCGAAGGCACTTCGTGCGACGAGGGCATGAGGTAGTCGAGGAAGCTCTGCGTCATGAGCTGACCGCCCTCGTCATAGGTGAATTCCTCGAGCAGGGCCGCGCCGATGCCATGGGCGATCCCGCCAAGCGTCATGCCGCGCACGATATGCGGGTTGATGACGGTGCCGCAGTCGTGGCCGATCACGTAGCGGCGGATCTCGGGCTTGGCGAGCACCGGGTCGAAGGCCATCAGCACGAGGTGGAATTCGAAGGAATAGCAGGGATACATCTGCACCTTGCCGTCCTTCGGCAGCGCGACGCCGGTGGGCACCTGCTGGATGAACGAGGCGGTGAGGCCCGGGTTGGTGCCGGACGGCAGGTCGTGGAACCGCCGGTGGCCGATATCCACCAGCTCGTCCCAGCCGATGCTGCGCCCATCGGGCGCGGTGATCGTGCCGGCCTCGTAGCTCGCCGTATCGGGGTCGATCCCCATCGCATGGGCGCCGATGGCGACAAGCTGGCGTTTCAGATTGCGCGCGGCCCGGGCCGCCGCGCCGCCCAGCATGATCGCCATGCGGCTGCCCACGGGCGAGTTCCCGGGCAGGCTCGACAGGCTGTCGGGCCGCGTCACGCGAATGCGGTCAGGGTCGATCCCGAGTTCTTCGCCCACCACCGTGGCCGCGAGCGTCTCGTGTCCCTGCCCGGAACTCGTGGTGTGGATCGCGACGGTCACGAACCCCAGCGCATCGATGGTGACGCGAGAACCCTCCATCCAGGTCGACGTGCGGTTCTTCTCGTTCAGGAGCGGCTCGAAGGACGAGTTGCCGCCCGAGGGTTCGAGGCAGGCCGCGATGCCGATGCCCGCGCACAGCCCCTCGGCGCGCAGCCGGTCGCGTTCGGCCTTCAGCGCCTCGTAATCGGCATGGGCCAGAACCTTGTCGATGACGGTGTGATAGTCGCCGCTGTCGTAGGTGCTGCCGGAGGGGATCGTGTAGGGGAATTCCTCGGCGCGGATGAGGTTGCGGCGGCGCAGCTCCAGCCGGTCGATCCCCAGATGCGCCGCGACGCGGTCCATCATCGTCTCGATGGCGTAGTTCGTGGGCGCCTGGCCGAAGCCGCGGACCGCCTCCTGCACCGCCTTGTTGGTGGTGACGGACATGGCGCGGTACTGGACCGAGCCGATGCGGTAGGGGCCGACGATGGCGCCGATCGGTTTGCCGAGCTGGAACGGCGCGCGGCCGGCATAGGCGCCGGCATTGTCGAGGGCGCGCATCTTCATCGAGCGCACCGTGCCGTCGCGGTCGAAGGCCACGTCGATGTCGAAGATCCGCTCCGGGCCCTGGGCATCGCCAGCGCGCATGTTCTCCAGCCGATCCTCGATCAGCCGCACGGGGCGGCCGAGCTTGCGCGCGAGATACGCGACCAGCACCGTGTGCTTGATCCCGCGCTTCACGCCGTAACTGCCGCCGACATCGACGTCGTAGTGAACCCGCACGGCATTGCCCGGCAGCTTCAGCGCGCGGGCGATCTGGTCGGCGTATTTCGGCATCTGGATCGAGGCCCAGACATCGAGCATCTCTTCCCAGGGGTTCCAGCGCGCGATCACGCCGAAGGTCTCGATCGGCACGGTGGAGTTGCGGCCCCAGGTGACGCGGAGGCTGAGGCGCTCCTCGGCTGCGGCGAAGTCCTCGGCCACGGGGCCCCAGTCGAAGGTCCGGTCGAGCAGAAGGTTCGACCCGTGTTCGGGATGGACCGGGGTTGCGTCCGGTTCCAGCGCCGCTTCGGCGTCGATCACGAAGGGGAGGGCCTCGGTGCGGACGCGCACCTTCTCGGCGGCGTCCTCGGCCAGCGCGCGGCTTTCGGCGACCACGGCGGCCACCCATTCTCCGGCATAGCGGATCTGTCCCACGGCCAGCGGGAAACGGCGCACCAGCGGTGTGTCCAGCCCGTTCATGAGCGGGGTCACGGCCGCCGAGAGTTCCTCGCCGGTCAGCACGTCGACCACGCCCTCCATCGCCAAAGCCTCGCTGGCGTCGATCCCGAGGATCCGCGCGGCTGGAGCGGTCGAGGCGACGAGCGCGACATGCAGCGTGCCGGGCATGTCCAGATCGGCCACGTAGCGGCCCGCGCCGGCGACGAAACGCCGATCCTCGCGCACCCGGCGGTTGGTCGAGACGAACCTGCGTTGCTGATCGGTCATTTAACGACCTCGCCGGCCTTGAGCGTGTTCGATGTCCGGATCCGTTCGGCGGCCAGCTGGATAGCCTCGACGATCTGCTGATAGCCGGTGCAGCGGCATATGTTGCCCGAGATCGCCTCGCGGATCTCTTCCTCGTCGGGAGCGGCGTTCACCCGCAACAGCGCGTGCGCGGCCAGGATCATGCCGGAGGTGCAGTATCCGCATTGCAGGCCGTGGGTCTCGCAGAACGCGTCCTGCACGATGTCGAGGGCGCCGTCGCCAGAGGTGAGGCCCTCGACGGTGCGGATGTCGAGCCCGTCGGCCTGCACTCCGAGGATCAGGCAGGAGCGCACGGCCTCGCCATCGACCAGCACGGTGCAAGCGCCGCAGACCCCGTGCTCGCATCCGGCATGGGTCGCCGTCAGCCCGAGGCCGTCGCGAAGCACATCCAGAAGGGTCGTGCGCGGCTCGACGTCGATGACGCGGGTCTGCCCGTTGACGGTCAGTTCGGTCTTCATCCTGCCTGCTCCAATGCGTCGTCGCGGGCCTCGGCCAGGGCCAGTTCCGCCAGCCGCACGGCGGCGCGTTTGCGGTAGCTCGCCGTTGCGTGAAGATCGTCCACGGTCTCGAGATCCGAGAGCGCTTCGACGACCGCGCCGCGAATGTCCTGCGCCGTCAGGCGCGTTCCGGAAAGGCCGGAAATGTCGACCGCGACGGGTGTGTCCCCCACGCTGCCGATGCCGAGCCGCGCCTCGGCGCATGTTCCGTCCGCGTTCAACACCACCTGCGCGCCCGCCGAGGCGAAGGCATAGTCGCTGCGCCGCGAGGCGACCTCGCGGAAGCCGGTCCCGGTCGGTGCGGCCGCCCTTCGCGGAAAGACGAGCCGCGTCAGCAATCCGCCCATCGGCGCCGTCGTCAGCATCGGGCCGATGAAGAAATCCTCGGGCGCAAAGCGCTCCTCTTCACCGTCTTCGCCGACAAAGACGATCTCGGCGCCCAGCACCGTCACGGCCAACGGGATCTCGGCCGAGGGATCGCCATGGGCGACCGAGCCGCCCACCGTTCCCCGGCAGCGCGTCGGCGGATGGCCGACATGGCGCAGCGCCTTCGCCAGGAGCGGCACCTCGGCCCGGATCACCTCCGAGGCCAACGCCGCGGCCTGCCGGGTGACGGCACCGATCTCGACGGTGTCGTCGCTGCAGGCGATGCCCTGCAGGCCCGCGATCCGCGTGATGTCCACAAGGACCGACGGACGCGAAAGCCGCATGGCCAGCATCGGAACCAGCGTCTGGCCACCGGCAAGCACCCGGGCGTCCATGTCGGCCGCAAGGATGCCGCAGGCCTCCTCGACCGTCTTCGGACGCGCGTAGTCGAACTGGGCTGGCTTCACGGACGTTCCCTTTTTTCCGGGGCTTGCTCAGGCGAGCGGCAGGCCCGGCATGGCAGGCGACAGGAGCGAGACCTGTTGTTTGACGACGAGCGGGCCTTTGACCTCCGAGGCCTTCTTCGCGGCCTGCCAGCCGGGATCGGACCCGAAGGATGCCCAGGCCGCCGCGCGCGCAGCCTCGTCGGCGAACCGCGTCAGGTAGGTCAGTCGGTCCGTCGCGGCGTCGACGAAGACGCCGACCAGCTCGATGCCATGGTCCGGAAAGCGAGTCGCGACCTCGGCCAGAAACCGTTCGCGCACCGCGTCCGCACAGCCATCGGCATGCTCGTACACGCGCAAATCGTAGATCAAATCACCCTCCCACGTGCTTTGACTCACCCTATCTTATGCGACAATCGGCGGTCAATCGGTAAGATCGAGACAACCGGGTGTCACAATAAGATGGCTAATTATCATATGCTTGCGTTTGCATATTGCGCGGACGATCCTGATTGCTCAGGATCCTGAACATTCGCGGCCCCTGTTGGGGTGTCAGGTATTGCGACAATTTCCCGATTGTCTTACACGTGTCTGAACGAAAGGGCGCGGAGATGACTTGGATGCCCCGGCTGGATAACGATGACGGACCACGATACCTCCAGATCGTCGCTGCGCTCGAACACGACATCGCGACGGGCAAGGTGGCCGTGGGTCAGCGGCTGCCGACCCACAGGGAGATGGCCAGCCGTCTGGGGCTCAGCATCGGCACCGTTTCGCGCGCCTACGCGCTCGCCGAGGCCCGGGGGCTGATCTCGGGCGAGGTCGGGCGCGGCACCTTCGTCACGGGCAAGACGCCGCAACTGGGCGTGACCGAGGCGGCATGGGCGCAGCGGGGCGTGAACCTCGCGCTGAACGCGCCGCCCGCAACCGGGGAGGCGGAGGATTTCGCGCGCACGATGGGGGAACTCATCGGCGACGACGCGCTCCACGGCCTGATGGGCTACCTGCCGCACCAGGGACTGGAGGCGCACCGCACCGCCATGGCCGGTTGGGTATCGACCCTCGGGATGGAGGCCGCGCCCGATCGCCTGCACGTGACCCACGGCGCCCAGCATGCCATCGCGATCGCGCTGCGCCTTCTGGCGCGCTCGGGCGCGCCGGTCCTGACCGAGAACCTGCCCTATTCCGGGATCATGTCGCTCGCCCTCATGGAGGGGTACGACCTGCGGGGGGTTCACATGGATCGCCACGGGCTGATCCCCGAGCGCCTGGACGCCGCTTTCCGGGCCAGCGGTCCCGCCGTGCTCTACTGCACGCCCACGCTTCAGGCGGCGACCGGTTCGCTGATGCCGCCCGAACGGCGGGCCGAGATCGCCGAGATCGTCGCGCGCCATGACGGCTGGATCGTGGAGGACGACGCCTACGGTTTCCTGCCTCCCGACGGGGTCATGCCGCTCTCGGCCTTCCTGCCCGAGCGCAGCGTCTATGTCGTCAGTTTCGCCAAGTGCCTCTCGCCGAGCCTGCGGGTGGGCGCGATGGTGGCGCCCGCCGGCATGCGGGACCGTATCATCAACGCCATCCGCTCGACCGGATGGATGGCCAACCCGATCATGGCCGAGGTCACCACTCGGATGATCGAGAACGGCCTGATGGCCCGGCAGGTCCGGGCCAAGCGCACCGCGGCCGCCGAACGCACGGAGGTGGCGCGCGCGCGGCTCGGTCCGGCGCTGGACCCGATGTCGGACGTGCCCGCCTTCCATGTCTGGATGCGGCTGCCGCCGGGGCGGGCACCGGTCGGCCTGATGACGCAGGCCGCGCAGGCGGGCATCACCGTGGCCACGCCCACGCCGCTGCAGCCGCTCGACACGATGGGCAACGGCATCCGCATCTGCCTTGGCGGGGCGCCGGATATCGCCGCTCTCGACACGGCGCTGAGCACGTTGGCCGACATCCTCGAGGGCACCGAGGCGATGTCGCTGGTGTAGCTCGGCGCCAGGGCCTGCCGGCCGCGTCCGATGCGGCAAGCGTCCGTCGCACGAAAAACCCGTTCCCGGATCACTCCAGTCTCGACGGTTTCAACCGGCGGGAGTATCACCCATGGTCGGGACCGGCCCCTCGGGATCGACCCGGCATTGCGGGACGCGCCGGGGCCGGTGCGGCGGACAACCAAAGGGGGGCGGCATGCATTTCGGTCTCAGTTCCGAGCAGGAGATGATCGTCTCCACCGTTCGCGGTTTCGTCGAGACCGAGATCTATCCCCATGAGGCCGAGGTCGAGCGCAGCGGCGAGGTGCCGGCCGAGCTTGCGCAGGAGATCAAGCGCAAGGTCATCGAGATGGGCTTTTACGCCTGCAACTTCCCCGAGGAGGTCGGTGGCGGGGGCCTTGGCCATCTCGACTTCACGCTGGTCGAGCGCGAGCTTGGGCGTGGCTCCATGGCGCTGACGCATTTCTTCGGGCGACCGCAGAACATCCTGATGGCCTGCGAGGGCGAGCAGCGCGAGCGTTATCTCCTGCCGGCCGTGCGGGGCGAGCGCATGGACGCTCTCGCCATGACCGAGCCCGACGCGGGCAGTGACGTGCGCGGCATGAAATGCACGGCGGCGCGGCAGGGCGGCGATTGGGTGGTGAACGGGACGAAGCACTTCATCTCGGGCGCGGACCATGCGGATTTCTTCATCGTCTTCGTGGCGACCGGCGTCGACGACACGGCCCAGGGGCCGAAAAAACGGATCACCTGTTTCCTGGTGGATCGCGGGCATCCGGGCTTCACGGTGCGCGACGGATACCGTTCGGTCAGCCACAAGGGGTACAAGAACTGCATCCTCGAATTCGACGATTGCCGCCTGTCCGACGCGCAGGTCCTGGGCGAGGTCGACGGCGGTTTCGAGGTGATGAACACTTGGCTATATGCCACGCGCCTGACGGTGGCGGCCTTCTCGGTCGGGCGGGCGCGGCGCTGTTTCGACATGGCGGTCACCCATGCCGCCGAGCGCCGGCAATTCGGCCAGCCCATCGCGCGGTTCCAGGGCGTGAGCTTCCAGGTCGCGGACATGATCACGGAAATCGACGCCGCCGACTGGCTGACGCTGGCCGCCGCCTGGCGGCTGGACGAGGGCCTGCCCGCCAACCGCGAGATCGCGAGCGCCAAGCTCTATGCCTCCGAGATGCTGGCGCGGGTCACCGACACGACGCTGCAGATCCACGGCGGAATGGGTCTGATGGACGATCTTCCGATCGAACGGTTCTGGCGCGATGCGCGGGTCGAACGGATCTGGGACGGAACCTCCGAGATCCAGCGCCACATCATCGGGCGGGAGTTGTTCCGCCCACTGGGGTCCTGACGCCTTGGACGGGCTTTCGCGTCTTCTGAGACCGCGCTCCATCGCCGTGATCGGCGGTGGAACCTGGTGCGCGGCCGTGGTCGAGGGATGCCGCCGGATCGGGTTCGCGGGGCCGGTCTGGCCGGTTCATCCGACCCGCGCCGAGATCGGCGGTGTCCCGGCTTTCGCCTCCATCGAGGCCTTGCCCGAGGCGCCCGACGCGACCTTCATCGGCGTCAACCGCAACACCAGCATCGAGGCGCTGCGCGCCCTCGCGGCCCGGGGAAGCGGGGGCGCCGTCTGTTTCGCGTCGGGATTTCGCGAGTCGGTGGCGGAAACCGGCGACGGCCACGAGCTGGAGGCTGCCCTTGTCGAGGCGGCGGGCGCCATGCGCATTCTCGGGCCCAACTGCTACGGGTTTCTGAACTTCCTCGACGGTGCCGCGCTCTGGCCCGACCAGCACGGGGCCGAGCGTGTGACCGAAGGCGTCGCCATCGTCACGCAATCCTCGAACCTCGCTCTGAACCTTACGATGCAATCGCGCGGTCTGCCGCTGGCCTACGTGGTGACGGTCGGCAATCAGGCGCAGACGGGGATGGCGGAGATCGCGGAGGCGCTGCTGGAGGATCCGCGTGTCACGGCGCTCGGCCTCCATGTGGAGGGGGTCGGCGATCTGGCCCGCTTCGCCGCCATGGCGGGCCGCGCCCGGACGCTCGGCAAGCCGGTCGCGGTGCTGAAGTCCGGCGCCTCGGAAGCGGCGCGCGCGGCGGCCATGTCGCACACCGGTTCGCTTGCGGGAAGCGACGCAGGGGCATCCGCGCTTTTCGACCGGCTGGGCATGGCGCGCGTGCGCAGCCCGGCGGAATTGCTGGAGACGCTGAAACTGCTCCACGCCGTGGGCCCGCTGCCGTCGGCGCGGATCGGGGTCCTGTCGAGTTCGGGCGGCGAGGCCGGTCTGATCTCGGACATGGTCGCGGCCCGCGCGCTGGAATGTCCGCCGCTTTCCCAGGCGCAGCGCACGGCCCTCCGCGCCGCGTTGGGTCCCAAGGTCGCCCTCGCCAACCCTTTGGATTACCATACCTATATCTGGGGTGACCGCGAGGCGCTGGCGCGGACCTTCACCGCCATGCTGGCGCCCGACATGGCCATGGGTGTCGCGATCCTCGACTTCCCACGGCCCGATCGCTGCGACGCGGGCGCCTGGGAAATCGTGATCGACGCGGCCGAGGATGCGGTGAAGGCCGCGGGGCGACCCATGGCGATCCTGTCGAGTCTGACCGAAACCATTCCCGAGGCCACCGCGCAGGCGATGCTGACGCGCGGGATCGTGCCGCTGTGCGGTTTTGCCGAGGGGCTGGCCGCGCTGGAGGCCGCGGCTCGGCTCGGGTCCATGACCGGAGGCACGGACATCACCGTTCCGGGGGCGGAGCCCGAGGCGCCGCGCCTTCTTAACGAGGCGGAGGCCAAGGAGGCGCTTTCGCGCCATGGCGTGCCGGTGCCGCGCTCCCGCATGGCGTCCTCCCCTCGGGAGGCTGCAGGGGCCGCCGCCGAACTCGGCTTCCCGGTCGTCCTGAAAGCCCTGGGTCTTGCGCACAAGACGGAGGCGGGCGCCGTCGCGGTCGGTCTCGCCTCGGCCACCGAGGTTGAGGCCGCGGCGCTGCGCATGGCGTCCGACCGCTACCTGGTGGAGGACATGGTCTCGGGCACTGTTGCCGAGCTTCTGGTGGGCGTGATCCGCGATCCGGCCCATGGCTTCGTGCTGACCCTCGGCGCGGGGGGTGTGCTGGCCGAGATACTCGCCGACACCGTCTCCCTGCTTCTGCCCGCAACCGCGGCCGAGATCGACGTGGCGCTGGACCGGCTGCGCATCGCGCCGCTACTTTCGGGGTATCGCGGCCGGCCGGCAATCGACCGCGCGGCACTTCTCGCGGCGATCGCCGCCGTGCAGGACTACGCCCTGACCCACGCCGACACGCTCGTGGAGTTGGAGGTCAACCCGTTGATCGTCACGGCCGAGGGTGCCGTCGCGGTGGACGCGCTCATCAGACTGGGAGAACCGAGATGACCGATACACCGATCCGGACGGACCGCCGCGGCGCCGTGCTCGAGGTGACGCTGGACCGGCCCAGTGCCAACGCCATCGACTTCGCCACGAGCCGGATCATGGGCGATGTCTTCACCGTGTTCCGCGACGATCCCGAGCTGCGGGTCGCGATCCTGACCGCCGCGGGCGGGAAGTTCTTCTGCCCGGGCTGGGACCTCAAGGCCGCGGCGGGGGGCGAGGCGGTCGACGGCGACTACGGCAAGGGCGGCTTTGGCGGGCTGCAGGAGTTGCGCGGCCTGAACAAGCCGGTCATCGCGGCGGTCAACGGCATCGCCTGCGGCGGGGGGCTGGAACTCGCGCTCTCGGCGGACATCATCCTCGCCGCCGATCACGCGACCTTCGCCTTGCCCGAGATCCGTTCGGGTACGGTGGCCGATGCCGCCTCGATCAAGCTGCCCAAGCGCATTCCCTACCATATCGCCATGGAGCTTCTGTTCACCGGGCGCTGGTTCGACGCCGAGGAGGCGGCGCGCTGGGGCCTCGTGAACCGGGTTCTTCCGGCGGGCGAATTGATGGAGGCCGCGCGGAAGATGGCGGACGATCTCGCCGCCGGGCCGCCGCTCGTCTTCGCCGCGATCAAGGAGATCGTGCGCGAGGCGGAGGACATGAAGTTCCAGGACGCCCTGAACCGGATCACGAGAAGCCAGTTCGAGACCGTGGAGCGGCTCTACCGCTCGGAGGATCAGCTGGAGGGCGCGCGCGCCTTCGCCGAGAAGCGCGATCCGGTCTGGAAGGGCCGCTAGACGGGCCAGCTGGCCGCGCCGCACCGGCGCCCTGCGGGACCGGTGCGGGCAATCAGGCCGGGATCAGCGCTTGTTGCGCGAGGACCGCCACAGAAGGAAGGCCGCGAACACGGTGGCCAGGGCAAGAAGCGCCTCCGTGCCGTGCGGGTGGATGTGGACAACGCCCCCGGCTTCGTGGGCTGCGGCGGGCAGGGCGGCGAGGGCTGCGCCCGAGGCGATTGCGATACGGGTCATCATCGGTCAATTCCTTTCACGGGATGCGAGAAAATCGCGGATATCGAGCTTGTCCTTCTCGTCGAGCGAGACGTAGACGAGCGACATGTTGGTGCGTTCCCGGACCATCTCGCCGGGGAAGGGCAGGTAGCTGAGTTCCCGCGTGCCGAAGGACGGCGAGGCGGTACCGACCTGCCATTCGGTCTTCAGTTCCACGTCCACCAGCTTCAGCGTGCTGGGACCGGCCTTGCCGGGCCGTTCCAGCGGCACGCCCGCCAGCTTCAGATACGCGGCCTTGTCGCGGGCCTGAACGAAGCCGTCGATGAACTGCGCCGTCAGGACCTGAAGGTCCGCCGCCTCGTCCTCGGGGGTCAGGTGCGAATGCAGGTGGTCGGGATGGTGGTGATTGTGGTTGTGACCGTGATGGTGATGATCGTGATGATGGTCGTGGTGATCATGGGGCATTGGACCACCTCCGTCCCTCGAAGTCTCCGTGCGGGATCGTCACCGGCTTGTCGATATGGCGCTTGTGCGCGCCCATCTTGCCCGCCGCCACCATGGAGCCGAGGACATCCACGATCACCCGCGTCCCCATCAGCGCGGTGATGTCCGAGGTGTCGTAGGGGGGCGAGACCTCGACGAGTTCCATGCCGCACAGCCCCTCGGCCGCGACCTTGGAGGCAAGCGCCAGCGCCTCGCGCGGAAGGAAGCCGCCGGGTTCGGGCCAGCCGGTGCCGGGAACGAAACCGCAATCGATCGAGTCGATGTCGAAGGACATGTAGACCATGTCGGCCCCGTCCCACGCCATCTCGAGCGCCATCTCGGCGGTCTTGTCGATGCCCATGCGCTCCATGTCGGACATGGTGATGATGTTGGTCTCGCGCTCGCGGGCGACCTTCACCGCCTCGCGCGGGACCTGCCAGCCGCCGATGCCGACCTGCACGAGGTTCTTGGCCGGCACGTTCGGCAGGTTCGTCGAGTGAAACCAGGGGGTTGTGTGCATGCGTTCATCCAGGTCCTTCTCCTGGATGTCGGCGTGACGGTCGAAATGCACGATGCCGATGGTCTTGGAGGTGCATTCGGCGATGCCACGCACGCAGGGGAAGCCGATCGAATGGTCGCCGCCGATCATCACCGGGAAGCTGCCCGACGAGAACACGTGGCTGACCGCCCGGCTGATCTGGTCGAAGCTCTTCTCGATGTTGGCTGGGATCGTGAACACGTCGCCCGCGTCGCAGAGCGTCATCTGCTCGCGCAGGTCGACGGCCATCTCGTAGTTGTAGGGCGTGTAGAGCGCCGAGATCTTCCGCACGCCCTGCGGCCCGAAACGGGTGCCGGGGCGGTAGGTGGTGCCGCCGTCGAAGGGGATACCGAGGACCGTCGCGTCGTAATTGGCGACCTCCAGCACGTCCTCCGCGTAGGGCGCCTTGAGGAAGGTGTTTATCCCCGCGTAATGCGGAAGCTCGCCGCGCGCAAAGGTGGGGATCGACTTGTCCTCGATCGACTCCGCGCCGGTCAGGCCCATGCGCAGCGCCCAGCGGCGCTCCTCGTCCCAGCGGCCCTCGGGGATGCCGGCCTCCGCGCGCATGCTCCGCCAGCCCTGCAGTTTCGTCAGGTCGGGGTGATGGGCGCGTCGGCGCTCGCCTTGGAGATCGGCTGGATGGCGTGACCGGGTTCGGTCGGTGGGCGCATAAAACATGGGCGTGCTCTTGTCTTTCGGTTAGGAATTGGCGCTGGCAACGGGCCGGCCTGCCGGAGGGGTGATGCGATGGAGCGGCTGATGAACGACACCAAGTGGTCCGAGCTTTGCGCCACCATGGCGGCGCGGAACCCGCGGCCCCGGTGGACGTCTCTGAGTGCAAACGGCCACACGCATGGACCAGAACGGGAGTGGCACCATCACCTGCGCGCGGGTGGCTTTCACGACCTGGTTCACGTGGACATCCTTCCGGACACCGCGACAGAGAGGGAGGAAATTCTCGCCGTGCTCCGTGCCATCCATGTGCCGGGCGAGGTGCGTTCCGACCGGTTGAGGGTGATCGGTCTTGCCCCACCGGGCACGCCGGTCGACTGGATCTGAGCCACTAGCTCTCTGCAAGGCCATGGATCTCGTCCTTTTGCAGTTGGTAGGGGATGCCGCCGTTCCGGGCGTCGAAATCGTAGGTGATGGTCGCCCCGTAGGCTGCGGGATCGTGCGGGTCCCAGCGGACCTTGTCGAAGACGATGACCCGGTCGCCGAGCTTGAAGGCCTCGGGCAGGTCATGGGTCACCATGAAGACGGTCATCCCGGTCTCGGCGCGCAGCTCCTGCAGGAAGGCGTGCATCTGTTCCCGCGTGCCGGGGTCGAGCGCGCCGAAGGGCTCGTCGAGCAGCAGGATGCGGGGCTTGCCCGCAAGCGCCTGGGCGATGGCGAGGCGCTGCTGCATCCCGCCCGAAAGCGCGGAAGGATACTGGCCGGCCACGTGCCCGAGGCCGATCCGCTCCAGCGTCGCGTCGGCGCGGGCGCGGGCGGCGCGCCTTATGTTGCCGAACAGCCGCCCCAGCGGACGCGACAGCGCCTCGGCCGCAACGATGTTGTCGCGCACCGTCAGGTGCGGAAAGACCGAGTAGCGCTGGAACACGATGCCGCGCGACCGGCTCGGCTCGCCCTGCAGGGGGTCGCCGTCGACGTAGATCTCGCCGCGCTCGGGACGTTCCTGGTCGAGGAGGAGGCGCAGGAAGGTCGATTTTCCGCAGCCCGAGGCCCCCACGATCGAGACGAATTCGCCTTCCTCCGCCGAAAGCGAGACGCGTTCGAGGATCGGCCTGCCGCCATAGGCGTGAAACAGGTTTTCCACTTCCACGAAGCTCATGACCGAACCTCGGCCCAAGGGTAGAAATAGCGCGACGCCCGCGCGAGCGCCCAGTCGATCAGGAAAGCCAGCAGCGTGATCCAGGCGACGTAATTCAGGATCACGTCCATCGCGAGGAAACGCCGGACGAGGAAGACGCGGTAGCCGAGCCCGCTGTCGGAGGCCACGGCCTCGGCGGCGATCAGGAACAGCCATGCGGGTCCGAGCGACAGGCGCACCGCGGAGATCAGGCGCGGCATGATCTGCGGCAGGGCGACCGAAAGGGCGATGGAGAGGGACGAGGCGCCGAGCGTCTGCGCCTTCACGATCTGCTCCTGCGGCAACTCCAGCGTGCGGGCGGACAGGTCGCGGATCAGGAAGGGCGTGATGCCGATGGCGATGAGCGCGACCTTGGCGGCATCGCCCACGCCGAGCGTGATGAACAGGATCGGCAGCACGGCGAGCGGCGGGATCATCGACACCACCGCGACAAAGCCCTGCAATGTCCGGCGAACCATGGGAACGAGCCCGATGGCGAGCCCGAGGCTCAGCCCGATCAGGGCCGCGATGCCGACGCCGCTTGCCAGAAGCGTCAGGCTGGAGGCGGTATCGCTCCAGAACAGGATCTCGCCCGACCGCCTGTCGGGTTCGGTCAAGAGGCGGATCGTCGTCTCGAACAGCGCCGAGGGGGCCGGCAGGATCCGGTCCTGCGGGTTCTCGGCCAGCCGCGCGGCAGAACCGGCGGAATAGACGAGCGCCACGAGGACGAAGGGCAGGGCGGCCAGCACGACGCTGGCCAGCCGCCCCGGGTTTCGGTTGATCCAGCGCATCGCGCCGCCCTCGCCGGTTGCGTGCCGTCAGAGCCCGTCTTCGGCCGCCATCCGCATGAAGCTGGTGTCGAAACGCAGCTGGACGTTGCCGGGGTCCCCTGTGATCGAGCCATCGGGATAGGCCACGCCCACGAAGTCCGCGCTTGGCGCGCCTTCCCCGAGGATGCCCTGGTCGAACAGGAACTCGGCCACGTTGACCATGGTGTCGGGCAGGGCGCCGCTTTCGACGAAGGCGACGGCATCGGCGGGATCCCAGAACATCTCGGTCGAGGCGAGTTGCGCGTCGTAACCCGCAAGGTCGGTCCCCGACGCCTCGGCCATGGCGGTCCGCGCGGCGATGCCTTCCTCGGTGTCCGACGACATGATGGCCATGAGCTCGTACCATGCGCCGACCAGCGCGCGGCCGAAATCGGGGTTGGCCTCCAGCACCTCGGTGTTGACCACCATCATGTCGATGATCTCGCCGGGGATGTCGGCCGAGGTGAACAGGATGTTCGCTTCGGGGTCCTCGGCGATGGTCGAGACCAGCGGGTTCCACGTCACCACCGCCTGCACGTCGTCGGTCTGGAAGGCCGCGATCATGTCCGCGTCCGAGGTGTTCACGACGCCCGCGAGGTCGCGCTCGGCCAGCCCCACGCTGTCGAGCGCGCGGGCGAGCAGGTAGTGCGAAACCGAGAGTTCCACGAGGTTGACGGGCATCCCCGCGAGGCTTTCGAGCGTGCCTTCGCCCTTGAGGATCACCGCGTCATTGCCGTTCGAGAAATCGCCGACGATCAGCGCGGTGGTGTCGACGCCCGAACCCGCCGGGATCGACAGGGTGTCCATGTTCGTCGCGCTGACCCCGTCGAATTCGCCGGCGGTGTAGAGGTTGATCGATTCCACGTAATCGTTGATCTGCACGATCTCGACATCGATCCCGTAGCGTTCGGCCCAGCGGTCCATGATGCCGCTGTCCTCAAGGTAGCCCCAGGGCATCCAGCCCACATAGATCGACCATGCGACGCGGAATTCCGTGCGGTCCTGCGCGGTGGCGAAGCCCGGGACGAGGGCAAGGCTGAGAGCCGTCGTGGTGGCGAGTGCAAGTCTGGTCATCAGGCGGTTCCTCCGATCGGATCCAATATGACGTCCGACCGAAAGCTGCGGGGATGGCGGGAGCGGCCGAACTGGTGTCGCAGTGCTCTCCCGGGATTTTGGCCCGCCGTGTACCGCGCCGGAATTTGCCGGCCGGCTGCATTTCTCGGACCAGGCCCCGGAACGTGGCGTCCGGGCGGAACCCTAAATGCTCTGCGCTTCCCATCGTTGGGTGAGGCGACGCGACGGTGTCAAAAGCGCTGTCGGTCCCGGTGGGCCGCGATGCCGGGCAACGCCGAAAAATGCACCGCAATGCGGTTCGCATGTCGGAAAATCGGGCACGTCTGCGACGGGCGTGGGTGGCGGAGGATGATTTCGCGCGTTCACGGTCTTGCCGATGCGCCTGCCAGGGCGTCGGCAAGACCCTGGCGTGACCTGTGCGCGTGTCGGGCACCTCAAGGCGCCGTCAGAACGAGATCGCGGGGCTGGATGAACCAGTCTCACGGCAAGACGCCAGCGCGTCCCGCCATGCCGTCGGGGACGCTCCCCTCGCGGCCGGTGCTCCGGCCCTAGGAGGAACCGCCCGACCGGCTGCGTTTGGTACCGTGTCCGCCGCTGTGCGGCGCCGCACTGCGCCATGTGGAGGAGGACTTGCACTTGCGGCACACGCGTTCGCCGAAGCCCTCGCTGGGGAATTCCGCACGGCAGCGCAGGCAGGTGCGCATCCGGGCGACGTCGCCGCAGGCTTTGGCGATGGACATGGTCGCTTCGATCTGATCGTTCATGGTGTCTTCCTCGTTTTGGGTCGCTGTCGCCGCACCGACGGGGGCACGGAGATCGGGGTCGCGTTTGGGCGGATGGCCCGGGTTTTGCGTCGCGTGCCGTCTCAGCGCCCGAGGACGCAGCGGCCGCCAGACAACTGGAAATTCCGGTCGCACTGCCAGCCGTTTCCCGACCGGTCGAGATGGGCGTTGGCCGGCACAATGAGACGGACGCAGGTTTCCTCCCGCGCCTCGAAGCCGCGTTCGCAGCGCCAGCCCGGCCCGCCCGAGCGGGTGTCGAGATAGGCGTTTTCCGGGACGGAGATGGCGTCGCATCGGTCGCCGTCGCGGACGAAGCCGCGCTCGCATTCCCACAAGGCCCCGCGCGGCGCATTGGTCAGGAAACCGTTTTCCGGGACCGCGATGGGGTCGCAGCGGCCTTCGACGGCGACATATCCACGTTCGCACAGCCAGCCGGTTCCGGTGTTCTCTTCGGTGAGGTAGGCGTTCTCGGGCACGACGATCTCGATGCAGGCATCCTGAGCCTCGCGGAAGCCGCGCGCGCAGGTCCAGCCATGCCCCGAGGAATTCAGGAAGGCGTTTTCGGGAACGAAGATCTCCTCGCAGGAGGTGCCGTCACGCTCCCTGAAGCCGTGTCTGCAGGCCCAGCCGGGCCCGTAGGAACGGCCGGTCGCATAGGCATTTTCGGGCAGGTCGATCTCGACGCAGGCGCCGTTTTCCTCGCCGTAGCCGAGGTCGCAGTCCCAGCCGCCGCCAAAGCCGCGGGCGCTTGCGTTCTCGGGGACGGCGCCGGTTCCGTCCTGGGCCGAGACCGGGGCGGCGGGAACCGCCAAGAGGCAGAAGATGAGGAAGGCGAGGGCCGGGCGAAGGGCCCGTGCGGGTCTGGGTGGGTTGATCAAGTTGGTTCCTTCCGGCCTTCGGCCTGGCTGTCCGATCATGGGGCAGCGGAGGCGGCCGGGGAACGGGACAAACGATCGGTTGCAGGTGACGTTCTTGGATGGCGCGCCCGCCATGGAAAGGACACCCGGGAAGGGATCCGGTCCCGCCTGCGGCGTGCGGCCGATGCCGCCCGTCCGCGTGTCTGCGGGAAACCGAGGTCCTCGATCCGGGAAGGCGCGCCTCGGGTCTGTCCTCCGGGCCCCGGAAAGGGCCATCGAACCGTCACGCCTTTCTCAAGTGGGGATGAAACACGGAAGATCAAGCGTGCTTTGGCCCTTGTTTAGGTGCGGGCGAACGCCCATATGCATTTGGCGATTGTTGCTCTCTTCGAACCGCTGCCTCCGTTCATCCGGCTCTCAGTTGATCGATCTGGACTGACTTTGCCTGGCCGCCGCGTGTTGCGGGCGGCGAACGGAAACAGGAGACCACGGACATGGCCAATGGCACCGTGAAATGGTTCAACACCACCAAAGGCTTCGGCTTCATCCAACCTGAAAGCGGGGGCAGGGACGTGTTCGTCCACATCTCCGCAGTCGAGCGCGCCGGCCTGACCGGCCTTGCCGATGAGCAGAAGGTGACCTTCGAGGTCGAAAGCGGTCGTGACGGCCGCGAGAGCGCGACAGATCTCGCGCTTGTCTGACACAACTTTCGCCGGGCGTCCCTCGGGCCGCCCGGCCGCTTCTCGGCCCCGGCCGGCCACGACCGATCCCGAAACCGGGACCGGTCGTGTCAGCTTGGGGGAAACGGATTCGGCCGCGGCATGGGCCCGTCGGCTGGCCGCCTATCGAACGCCCTCGGTGTCGCGCAGCCTGTTCGAGCTCGCCGCGACGGCAATTCCCTTCACCGTGCTTTTCGCGCTGTCCTGGATGGCCCTGTCGGTCAGCCCCTGGCTCGCCCTTGGCCTGTCCCTCGTGAATTCCGCCTTCGTCGTGCGTCTCTTCATGGTTCAGCACGATTGCGGCCACGGTGCCTATTTCCGCAGCCGCGAGCTCAACGACTGGCTCGGCCGGGTCATCGGTGTTCTGACGATCACGCCCTACGACGTCTGGCGCCGGAACCACGCGATCCATCACGCCACGACCGGAAACCTCGACCGCAGGGGCGTCGGAGACATCCCGACCATGACGGTGGCCGAGTACCGGCAAAGTCCCCTCATCCGGCGGTTTCTCTACCGTCTGTTGCGCCATCCGGTGGTCCTTTTCGGGATCGTGCCCTTCTACACGTTCTTCCTGCAAAACCGCATTCCGATCGGGCAGATGCGGTCCGGCATGCGCTACTGGATCAGTGCGCTTGGCACCAATGTTGCCATCTTCGGGCTGATCGGCGCGCTTTACCTGCTGGGCGGTGTGCCCGTGCTCGTTTTCGTCTACCTGCCGATGATGCTTCTGGCGGCGTCGGCCGGGATGTGGCTGTTCTACGTGCAGCACCAGTTCGAGGAGACGACGTGGGAGCGTGACACCGACTGGTCGGTGCAGGATGCGGCCTTCGAAGGGTCGTCGCACTACGTCCTGCCGCCGCTGCTGCGATGGATCACGGCCGATATCGGCGTGCACCATGTCCATCACCTCGCCAGCAAGATCCCGTTCTATCGCCTCGGCGAAGTGCTGCGAGATCACGAGGCGTTGTCCGATGTCCGGCGCATCACGTTGCGCGAGAGCCTCGGCTGCACCCGGCTCGCGCTCTGGGACGAGGATAGCCGAAAGCTCGTCTCCTTCGCCGAGGCCCGATACCGGCCCGCATGAAACACGCGGATCAACAGATCCGCGAACGACCCGAAACCAACAGGGGGTTCCCATGACACGCTCGATCGCGACAAGCCGCTCCAACAGCGGAGCCGACCCTTTCAGAGGCATGTCCAAGAAGAAGGAAAAGGCGCCCAAGCCCGAGCCCGCACCGTCGATCATGGTGGGCGAACACGGGCGCTACCAGATCAAGTCGGGACGCCTTTCCGGCGAATACGTCGCGCGCGCCTTTCCCAAGCCGCCGGCCAAGGCGCGTGGCATGATCGCCGAGGCGACCGGCGCGACCGAGGAGGCGGCCATCGCCGCGCTTCACGAAGCCATCGACGCCCGCGAGAACCGCAGGGTCGGTGAGCGCCGCACGGACGATCACTCCGGCACTCCTGTGCCGAGCGTCGAGGAATACGTGGAAGCGATCGCCCAGGTCGCGCTGTCGGCGCCGCAGATGGCGATGCTGACGGCGCTGTCCATCGCGGGAGAAGACGGTCTCACGGAAACCAAGATCGCGGGGGTCGCGGGCTACAAGTCTCGCGCCTCGGCCAACAAGTCGCTGGCCGGCGCCGGCCTGCTGATCGGGGAATTCCTGTCCATCGAGACCGCCTCGACCCAACCGTCGAACGATCCCGAGGGCACCTCGCTGCTGGGCTATCGCAGTGCTGACGGCGGCGTCAACGCCGCCGGAAAGTGGATCTTGCACGCCGAATTGCGCGACGCGGTGCGCGCCGGAATGTGACACGGCCGGAAGACCGCCGATCCCCTGCTTGGGCAACGCCCACGACGGGATCGGCGGCTCCATCCTTGCAGGCTATGCGCGGCCTGTTGCCCGGCACGGGACTGCCCCCGGTCTCTTGGACCTGCGGGGCGCGTGGCAGGCCGCCGCGTCGGCTTCGTGCCCTCGTATCCCGCGTCTTGTCCGTGTAGACTGTGCCCCGTTACGGGCCCTGCCGGCCTTGTCCGACCGGAGAGTTTGCCATGGCCTACGGGTTCTGCCGGATCTTCCTGATCGTCGTCGTTCTGCTTTATCTGACGGCGATGGCCCTGTTCCTTTCGGGCACATTCGGCTGGTTCGGGCAGGAGGCCGATCCCCTGGCCGGCATATTCCTGCTGCCGCTCGGGCTACCCTGGAACATGCTTGCCAACGGTCTGCCGGACCCGCTTCTGCCCTGGGTCGGCATCCTCGCGCCGGTCGTCAATATCGGGCTTCTGATCGGTCTTTGCCGGATCCTGCGCGCGATGCGCGAGTGATCCGCCGGCAGCACGGCCTCGTCAGTATAGGACGAAGCGACGCCTTGCCTCGGACCCGGCCCGTACGCGAAAAACGTTTTGAAACAATGACATGCCGCAGAGTGGCGCGCGTGCAGCGTCAGAGGCCGTCGATGACCAGTTCGTCCTCGGGCGCGTCCTTGCCGATGTGGAACAGGACCGACTGGCTCCAGGTCCCTTCGATCGAGAACCGTGCGCCGATGGGCGTGGCACCCGCGTCGAGGCGGCGGGCCCAGCGGGACCAGACGGCGGGCACGATGCCAAGGATAGATGTCGCCCCGTTCGCGCCCGCTGTGCGGCTCATGCTCTGGAAAAGGATGCGCTGAACGGTCCTTCGGCGGGCGGCCGGCACCTTGTCGGTGATGAAGAAGCGCGACGCTTCCCAGACGCGGCTGTCGACCGGGGCCTTGAAGAACAGGACATCGGTCGGCAGATCTTCCAGCGTTCCGTTCTGCGCGTCCCGCAGCATGTAGCTGTAAATCCCGCAGGCGGCATCGGTCGGAATCAGGCGGACGCCACCCAGGATCACGCCGAATTCATGCAGGGTCACCCAGCGGCAGAACGGGTTGTCGTACTGGTCGAACTCCAGGCCGTCGACATCCGAAACGCTCCAGTGGAGGCGATCGATGAAGATGCTCCGCCGAGCCTGGAGGTATCGCAGCAAAAGGTCGCCATGCTCGTGGATGTTCAGGAACGACAGGGCCGTGACCCTGATGTTGCCGATGTCCGTGGGAGGCGGGGCGCCCGTTCCCGGATAGGGGACGCGCTCGCCGGAGGTGTCCCGGACGGCCGTTGCAGGCTCCAGTTCAGGGAAACCCATCCTCCCGGATCGGGAGGAAAGAGTCGGACGTTCGTCGTTCATTAACCTGCTCGAACTCTTTTTTCTTTTTACCATGCCGCATGTCGGCGGCTTGCTCCACAGGAACTTGCGCTGTGGAAGAACCTGGATGCCGACTGGCACATTTTTTCAGCAGACCGGCTTGCGGCGGACCATGCGGTTTGGGTTGCGCGACCGTTTCCGCTCCGGCGCCAGAACGCCGGGACGGGCGAAGTGTTCTGTATGCCGAAACCGGGGCCATCCAAAAGCCCCACTTTCACCGCGATACCGGAAGAACGCCATACGCCTGCCCCAGAGCAGCCAAACCGGACCGCTAGATCCTCCCGGTGGCGGCAAGGTGCTTGCGATTCTGTCGCCCGATAGCCTGGCGAAGCGTTGTACCCGGCCGGGCGGGAGACGAGTGAATGAACAACCAAATCCAGCAGAACGGACCGGCTCCGAGCGTGCTCGTGGTCGACGATGACAAGGACGTGCTCGACCTGCTGTCGGTCGCGCTGAGCGCGATGCGGTCCTATGTCGTGGTTCCGGCCGAGACGGCGCGCATCGCCCTGCGCGAGATCGCCGCCGCCCCGCGTCCCTTCGACGTGGTTATTCTCGACATCCAGATGCCCGGCATGGGCGGGATCGAATTGCTGAGCGAGATCCGGCGCCGGCCCGATTATTCCCTCACGCCGGTGCTGATGCTGACGGCCATGAGCGACCGCCATCACGCGGAGGCCTCCTACCGCGCGGGCGCGCAGGATTACATCACCAAGCCGTTCGATTACGAGGACCTGTTCCTCCGCATCGAGGAAGCGCTCAGCCTCTTCGACCCCGATGACGACGACTCCGATGGCGAGCCCGTCTTGCGGAAAGCCACCATCGAGCATGTGGAGCGGGACCTGGCCGGCAAGACGGCGGCCCCGCCCCGGTCCAGCCTTTCGCGGTTCATCGGCAGGCTTCATTTCCGGGACGCCGTGGCCGATCTTTCCCCCCTGCGCCTGGCGGAGGCGGAACTGCGCGCGGTCACGCTCCTGCGGTCCGAGGCCGAAGACGGAGCGTCCGAGATGCTCCGGCCCGGCGATCCGCTTCCGCGTCTGGCGCGTGGTATCTCGCGGACGACCGAGCATTTCGACGGGCTGTTCTGTTACTACGGCGCGGACACGTTCCTCGTGCTGACGCAGGGGCCGTCCGCCCGTTTCGCGCCCGGACCGGCCGGTCGCTTCGAACATCTTCTGGAGGCCGAGACGGGCTTCGACGCCGCGCGCGACGGGTGCCGGCTGGTAGTCGGCGATCCGGTGCCGATGCGGTGGCGCGGGCGCGAGGATATCGTGCCGTCCATCCGTGATGCACTTGGCCGGACCGAGCACAAGGCCCGCATCGCGGCGGCGCGACTGCGCGGCCCAAGGCGCGGCACCGACCAGGGCGCCAACCTCTACGAAACCGTGCTTCGTGAAATGTTCGGCGACGCGACGTATCTCGGTCGCGCCTGAGGGCCTTTCGGTCCGGGTTGCATTCCTGTGTGCGCGGTTTCCCCGCATTCCGGATTTCCGGACGGTCAGACCGGTGCCACGTCGAGCACGAGCGGCCCGCCGGGGCGCATCGTGAACGTGAGGACCGGCCGGGGCACGGGAACCGAGGAGGGCGCGATCCGCACCTCGCGCAGAACGGACGCCATCAGGATCTTGATCTCGGTCAGCGCGTATTGCGCGCCGATGCAGATCCGCGGCCCGTCGCCAAATGGGATGTACTGACCCCGCGGCGGCGCGACGTCGAGGAACCGCTCGGGGCGGTATTGCGCAGGCGCGTCCCACAAGACCTCGTTCCGGTGCAGCGAATAGACCGGGAAGAACAGCGCGTCGCCTGTCTTGAAGTGAATGCCCTTCACCTCGACGTCCTTGTCGGCATCGCGCGCGAAGAAAGCGGCGGAGGGGTAGAGGCGGAGCGTCTCCTGCACATGGGAATGCAGCAGTGGCATGGCCTGCACGTCGTCGAAACCGATGGGACCTTCCGGGCGCACGGAAAGGACTTCCTGGCGGATACGCTCCTGCGTGTCGGGATCGAGCGACAGGAGGTAGAAGCCCCAGGCGATCGCGTTCGCCGAGGTCTCGTGACCTGCCACGACGAAGGTCAGCAGGTTGTCGACCGTCGTTTCGAGGTCCTCGAAATCGTTGTCCACGGCCTCGATCAGGAGGTCGAGGAAATCGAGTGGTTCGGGACGTTTCTCGGCCCGGCGCGCCTCGATCACATGGCGGGCGAGGTCGCGCATCGTGGTCACCGGCGCCATGCTGCGCAGCCATTTCTTGCGCGGCAGCCATTTGGGCAAGCCCATGACGTCGAAAAGCGAGATCTTCGAGATGTACTCGAAATAGGTCAGCAGGCCGCGTCGGATCTGCTCGGAGGTCACGTCGACCGTGCCCGAGAACATGACCCGCGAGATGTTGGCGAGCGTGGCGGCCGGCGCCACCTGGACGAAATCCACGGGCCCCGGGTTGTCGGCCAGCGAGCGCCCGATCTCGATGCCCGTCTCGGCGAAATAGGCGGAGAGGCGGGGGAGATTGCGCGCGGCGAAGAGCGGCGAGTAGCGATGCCGCTGCTGGCGCCATTTTTCGCCCTCCGACAGGATCAGTCCGTTGCCCACGGCCGAGCCGATGATGTCCTTGGTGAACTTGGCTTTCGGGAAAGCGCGACCCTCGCCGACCAGCAGCTCGGTCACGATCTCGGGGTCGCAGATGTAGTGAATGTTCAGCGGGCCGCGCATGTACGTCTGGCGCACGGTCTCGATCGGGATGACTTCCAGCATGTTGCGTCCGGCAAGCTGGGCGAACCGCAACAGGCCGACCGGACCCTCGGCAAGCTGGGCGGCGATCGGTTCGATCCGCTGTGCCATCGAGTACGTCATCTGGTTCATGTTCACTGCGCCCTTGTCGCCCGAACCGGCCAATACAACCGACAGGATTTCCGCAAGCGCCCTCCCCAGGGGACCTGCGACGAACGTTCCGGACGAGGATGTCCCGACCGGCGGCAGCTGGTGCCGAACATGCGCGCCCCACGGATTATTGCAACCCCTGACATCGGCGACGCGGCGTCCCGGCGGACTTTTGGGCGGAAAATGGCTTGTGGCAGGAATGCCATGCCATTGGCTAGGAACATTAATCCCGAAATGCCGCGTTGCGGAAACGGTCGTGCAGAAAAGCGCCACTTTCTCAGCAATTTTTCAACAGACTTGCTGTGCAAAGGTTAACACTACGCCCATCCGATCCGGTGCGGGGCCTGTGCCTCTGCCGTGGCGACGCGGTCGTGAATCTGGGGCGAATTCGGACGGCAAGATGACCCAAGGTGTTGATAGAACGGGAAAAAGATGAGCGCCGCTGATCCCGCGTCTCGTGGGAAAAACAACGCGGAGCGTGGCGAGCAGCTTCTTCAGAACCTGCGCGACTACGCGGATGCGGCCTTTGCGCTGATCTGGCAACGCCAGGCGATCTTCCTCGCCGCGGCGTTGCTGACTGCGTTCTATTTCGATCCGATCAAGGCCGTTCTCTTCTACGTCGTCATCATTCTTTGCGAGATCCAGGATCTTTGGATCGCCAAGCGGGTCGCCGTGCTCAGCCCCGATGACAAGGCGGGCATACGCCAATGCCTCTTTTCCGTCCTGTTCAACACGATCCTCAGTTCGGGCGCGATCAGTGCCTACGTGATCTCGGTCGCGGCGATGCAGGAAACCGGCGGCCATTTCACGCCGCTTTTCTTCCTGTTCGCCGCCGCGCTTTTCGCGGCGATGAACAACCATCAGATCGTCTGGGCGCTTGCCGTGCGCCTCGCGATCTACGGGCTGTCGTTCCTCTACATCACCGTTCAGGACATCCTGATGGTGCGTCCCGACCTGTCCTCGGAACTGTGGTTGCAGTTCTTCACGGTCGTCTTCGTGATGTACTTCCTGATCGACTGTTCGGTCGTCTTCCTGCGGCTCTACCGCCGCAACCTCGCGCAGCTTCAGGAACTGAAGGCCGAGCATGAGCGCACCAAGGCCGCCCTCGTCGTGAAGTCGCAGTTCGTCTCGATCGTGAGCCACGAACTCCGGACGCCGCTGACCTCGATCAAGGGCTCGCTCGAACTGATCAACTCGGGGCAGCTGGGCGAGATCCCGCCGCGGCTCATGCCGCTCATCGCCATGGCCAGCAAGAACAGCCAGCGGCTCGCCCACCTGATCGACGACCTGCTCGACCTGCAGAAGATCGAGGCTGGCGAGATGAAGTTCAAGCGCGAGCGCGTGAACATCCAGGGCCTTGTCGCCGACGCGATTGCCGCCAACGAGGGGCTGGCGCGCAAGTACAACGTGACCCTCGGCCTCGGCGCCATGGCCGAGACCCCGCTCTTCGTCCTGGCCGACGAGGCGCGCCTGATGCAGGTCCTGTCGAACATCATCTCGAACGCCGCCAAGTTCTCGTTCGAAGGCGGCGATGTCGTTGTCGGCTGTTCGTTGGAGGGCGGCAAGGTGCGCATCTTCGTGCGCGACCATGGCGTCGGCATCCCCGAAGGCTCGCGCGACAAGGTGTTCGACCGCTTCACCCAGCTTGACAGCTCGGACCAGCGGCGCGCGGGGGGCACCGGTCTCGGCATGAACATCTCGCGCGAGATCGTCGAGCAGTTGTCCGGACGCATCGACTACGAAAGCGAGGTGGGCGTCGGCACGACCTTCTTCGTCGAATTCCCCGTCGCGCGTCCGGCGCCGTCGCTGCCGGGCTACGAGGCGGCCAACGTCACATCCAAGCCCCGCGTGGCCAGCGGCGCCTGAAGTCGGCCGGCCAATATCCTTCAAATGCAGCGCAACTGCCCATGGTCGGCCGAGGCCGCCGAGGCAACCATTCGTGTTTTCAGACGGTTGGGCAGATTTCGTTCCGCCGATGGCGCGAAGGATTCGAATTCCGCGGTTCATCTTTCCGAAAGAACGGCCGGCCAAGCTGACAGGACGGCGTGCCCCTGGGCGCGTCACCTGAGTGTGATTTCGGAAAGGTCCCATAATGCGCAAGATCGCGTTTGTCCTCATCGCGGCGGGCCTCGGCTCGCCGGTCCTCGCCAACGATTTCGAGCCTGCCATGCAGGCCTTCCTCGATGGCGAGATCCGCAACTGGGCCCAATCGGGCGAGATCGTGTCGGCCATCCTGACCCAGAACATGGTCAACGACGGGCTCGACGCCGCCGCCATCGGCGCCCTCGATGCCGCATGGCAGGCGGAAATCGGGGCTGCGGCCTCGCCAACCATCGATCCGGTGCTCCAGAACGCAGCCGCCGATTTCCTGCGCACCCGCGTCGAGGCATCGGGCGGGCGGATCACGGAAGTCTTCATCATGGACCGCCATGGTCTGAACGTCGCGGCCTCGGCCATGACGTCCGACATGTGGCAGGGTGACGAGGCGAAGTTCACCGAAACGTTCGCCTTGGGCCCCGACGCCGTGCATTTCAGCGACGTGGAACTGGACGAGTCGACGCAACGCTACCAGGCGCAGATTTCCGTCACCATCGTCGATCCCGACAGCGGCGACGCCATCGGCGCGATGACGGTTGGCGTCGATGCCGAAGCGCTGCTCTGACGCCGCGCGCACGTCCTGATTTCCCATATCGGAGCCCGAGAATGGAAACCGCACGCCTGCGCTTCGTCAATGCCTCCGTCTTCGTGAAATGCCTCCTGCTGATGGCGGGCGCCACCATCCTCGTGGCGACCGTCCTGTCGGTGCTGAGTGTGAGGACGGTGAACCGAGCGGTGGACAACGGCGTGCGGGACCTCGGCGCGGAGGTCACGGCGGGGGCCGCACTTGTCCAGGGGTCGGCCCTGCGCTTCGGCAACGCCGAGGCGGTGGGCGCTGCGCTCGAACAGATCGTCGAGCGTTCGGACGGCGCGGCGCTCCGGGGCGTGGCGGTGGATGCGCGCGGCGAGGTCGTCGCCGAAGCCGGCCCGGCGACGGACGGGGCAGGGGACGCGTTGAACGCGCTCGCGCAGGCGGCGGCGGCGACAGGTGAGCCACAGGCCGATGCCGAAGGCTTTATGCTGGCCTACCCGAGTTTTGCCGGTGCGGACGGGTCCACGCTGGCAGGTGCGATCGCGTTCCGGTGGTCGCCCGAAATGGGCCGCGACGCCGCGCGCCTGCAGCAGGCGATGAACCTCGGCGCATCGGCGCTCGTCCTGGTGCTCCTCCTCGTGGGCGCGGCCGCGTTGCTCAAGGTCGCGGTCTCCCGTCCGATCACGGACCTTGCCGGGCAGATCGTCACGCTGACGGGTGGAACCTACGACGAGGCGATCCCCCACGAGGATCGCGGCGACGAGATCGGAACGATCGCGCGCAACCTCGGCGCCCTTCAGGCGCAACTGGCCCGCGCCGCGCGCGCCGCCGAGGAGCGCGCCCTCATCGAAGCGACGCAAACACGTGTCGTGCAGGACCTGACCGTTGCGCTCCAGCGCCTTGCCGAGGGTGATCTCACCCGCCCGATCGAGGCCGCCTTTCCCCCGGGGTATGAGCCACTGAGGCAAAACTACAACGAGACCGTCGCGACGATCCTGCGCGTGATCGAGCAGATGGCGCGAAATGCAGGGACGATCCGGGGCAGTGCCGCGGCCATCGCCGACAGTTCGGCGGATCTGTCGGCCCGGACCGAGAACCAGGCCGCCTCGCTGGAGGAGACCGCGGCCGCGCTGGACATGATCACAAGGAACGTGAATGCATCAGCCGTCGCCGCTCAGGATGTCGAGAGGATCGTGACAGAGGCCAGGGCGCGGGCCCTCCAGTCCAGCAGCGTCGTGGAGCAGACCGTCGACGCCATGTCACGGATCGAGGAGTCGTCGCGCCAGATCACCCGCATCACCTCTGTGATCGACGAGATCGCCTTCCAGACCAACCTGCTTGCGCTGAATGCCGGCGTAGAGGCGGCGCGCGCAGGCGAGGCCGGCCGTGGCTTTTCGGTCGTGGCCAACGAGGTGCGGGCGCTCGCGCAGCGTTCGTCCGACGCCGCGAACGAGATCAAGGGGCTGATCGCCGACAGTTCCGGCCATGTCGGGCGTGGGGTCGAACTCGTGGCCAGCGCCGGCGCGGAACTCTCCGCCATCACCGAGAGCGTTTCGACCATCTCTGCCCATGTCGAGGGGATCAGCCGCAGCGCGCGCGAGCAATCCGCGAGTCTCGCCGAGGTCAATTCCGGCGTGTCGCAACTCGACCGGGTCACCCAGCAGAACGCCGCCATGGTGAGCGAGGCGAGCGAGGCGAGCCAGACGCTGCGCGGTGAAGCGGAAATCATGGCGCAGAGCATCGCCGTCTTCCGCCTTCCCGGGGCGTCCGTCGACACCGACCGTGCGGCGCCGCATCGATTGTCCGCCTGATGCTGTCCCGATCCGGTGACACGATGGCGTGCCCGGACAAGTGTGACGATCGCGTCCTGCCCTGCATCCCTTCCGGCGCGGCCCCGAGCCGTTCGACCGGTGCGATCTCGCCGGCTCTCGGCCGTCCGCCACCTTGCAGTCGCCGCGTTTGCTAAGCGTGCTCCGTAGCCCTTGAATTCGGCGTTTGCACCGGGCGCAGAATCGCGTAAATTCGACCAAACGGTCGGGAATACGGGAGGAGAGTTTGGCCGAGGCGCTGATCTGCGACGGGGTGCGGACGCCCATCGGCCGACATGGCGGAGCGCTGGCCGCCATGCGGCCCGATGACATGGCCGCGGTCCCGATCCGTGCGCTTCTCGAGCGCAACTCCGGCCTCGATCCTGCCGGCATCGACGAGGTTCTTCTGGGCTGCGCCAACCAGGCGGGCGAGGACAACCGCAACGTGGCACGCATGGCGGCCCTTCTCGCGGGACTGCCCGTCGGGGTGCCGGGCATCACGCTCAATCGTCTTTGTGCCAGCGGAATGGACGCGATCGGCTTCGCCGCGCGCGGGATCCGCGCGGGCGACTTCGCGCTCACCGTCGCCGGCGGCGTCGAGAGCATGACGCGCGCGCCGTTCGTGATGCCAAAGGCGGAGGCCGCCTTTTCGCGGGTGACGTCAATCCATGACACCACGATCGGCTGGCGCTTCGTGAACCCGGCGCTGCACACCGCCTATGGCACTCACAGCATGCCGGAAACGGCCGACAACGTAGCGGAGGAATTCGCCATCGCGCGCGCCGACCAGGATGCCTATGCGCTGCGAAGCCAGGAACGGTGGGCACGTGCCGATGCGGCGGGCATATTCGCCGAGGAGATCGTACCAGTCAGCATCCCGCGGCGCCGGGGCGATCCCGTCATCGTGGCGCGCGACGAGCATCCGCGCCCGGAGACAACGGCCGAGGGGCTCGCGAAGCTTCGGGGCATCAACGGGCCGGAAATGACCGTGACCGCCGGCAATGCCTCGGGCGTGAACGACGGTGCCGCGGCACTTCTGATCGCAAGCCCTGAGGCGGCGGAGACACACGGGCTCAGGCCGGTCGCGCGGGTCCTCGGGATGGCGTCTGCCGGGGTCGCGCCCCGCGTCATGGGCATCGGTCCCGTGGAGGCGGTGCGCAAGCTCCTCGACCGGCTGGGCCTGAGCATCGGCCAGATGGATGTGATCGAACTCAACGAGGCTTTCGCGGCGCAGGTTCTGGCCACGACGCGCGCGCTCGGGCTCCGCGACGACGCGGACCATGTGAACCCCAATGGCGGGGCGATCGCGCTCGGCCATCCGCTTGGCATGTCGGGGGCGCGCCTTGTCCTGACCGCGGCGCGGGAACTGGAGCGTCGGGGCGGGCGCTATGCGCTGGCCACGATGTGCGTGGGCGTGGGCCAGGGCACGGCCATGGTGATCGAACGGACCTGAACGGAGGATTTTGCCATGTATGCGCAAATGGTGCAGTCGACGGGCAAGGGCGTGAAATCCCGCGCGGAGATGACGGAAGATGAACGCCGCTTCCAGGACCGGGTCGATGCGGGCGAAAAGATCGAGCCGAAGGACTGGATGCCAGAGGGTTACAGGCGGACGCTCATCCGGCAGATCGGCCAGCATGCCCATTCCGAGATCGTCGGCCAGTTGCCCGAGGGAAACTGGATCACCCGCGCGCCGACGCTTGAGCGCAAGGCGATCCTGCTGGCCAAGGTGCAGGACGAGGCGGGCCACGGCCTCTATCTCTATTGCGCTGCCGAAACCCTGGGCGTCAGCCGCGACGAGTTGACGGAGGATTTGCTCAGCGGGCGAATGAAATACAGCTCGATCTTCAACTATCCGACGCTGACCTGGGCCGACATGGGCGCGGTCGGCTGGCTCGTCGACGGGGCGGCGATCATGAACCAGGTGCCGCTGCAGCGGACGTCCTATGGGCCCTATTCCCGCGCGATGATCCGCATCTGCAAGGAGGAAAGCTTCCACCAGCGGCAGGGCTACGACATCATGCTGAAAATGGCGCGCGGCACGCCCGCGCAGAAGCGCATGGCGCAGGATGCGCTGAACCGCTTCTGGTATCCCTCGCTCATGATGTTCGGCCCCAGCGACGCGGACAGCGTGCATTCCGCGCAGTCGATGGCCTGGAAGATCAAGATCAACACCAACGACGAGTTGCGCCAGAAATTTGTCGACCAGACGGTGCCGCAGGCGGAATTCCTCGGGCTGACCGTCCCCGACCCGGACCTGAAGTGGAACGAGGAGCGCGGGCATTACGATTTCTCCGAGCCCGACTGGTCGGAGTTCTTCGCGGTGATCGCGGGCGAGGGACCCTGCAACGCGGAACGGATGGCCGCCCGGCGCAAGGCCTGGGACGACGGCGCCTGGGTCCGGGAGGGCCTGATGGCGCATGCGGAAAAGAAGCGCGCGGCGAAGGTCGCGGCGGAATGACCTGGCGGGGCAGACTTTTGCAAAAGTCTGCCCCCAGGCTCTTGCAAGAGCCTGACCGGAGTTTTGCAAAACTCCGGCGCGGCGGCGAAGCAGAGGAGGACAGCATGACCGACCGAACCGAGTGGCCCCTCTGGGAGGTCTTCATCCGGGGCCAGCACGGGATCAGCCACCGCCATGTGGGCTCGCTCCATGCGCCCGATGCCGAGAAGGCTGTCCGCAACGCGCGCGACGTCTACACCCGCCGGAACGAGGGTGTCTCGATCTGGGTGGTCGAGGCGCGGCACATCGCGGCCTCCTCGCCGTCGGACAAGGGCCCGCTCTACGAGCCGGCGCGCTCCAAGGTCTACAGGCATCCGACCTTCTTCGACATTCCCGACGAGGCGGGGCACATGTGATGGACGAGAACGCTGCGCTGTTCGAGTTTCTCCTGCGGATGGGGGACAACACGCTGATCCTCGGCCACCGGGTTTCCGAGTGGTGCGGGCACGCGCCGGTGCTGGAGGAGGACATCGCGCTGGCCAACACCGCGCTCGACCTCATCGGGCAGACGCAGATGTGGCTGGGGCTCGCCGGCGAGATCGAGGGACAGGGGCGCAGCGCCGACGATCTCGCCTTCCTGCGCGACGCCTGGGACTTCAGGAACCTCCTGCTGGTCGAGCAGCCCAACGGCGATTTCGGCCAGACGATGATGCGCCAGTTCCTGTTCGACGCCTGGCACCTGCCGATGCTGACCATGCTGGCCGTGGGCGGCCACGAGCGGATCGCCGAGATCGCGGCCAAGGCCGCGAAGGAGGCCGCCTATCATCTCGACCGCTCGGCCGACCTCGTCATCGGCCTCGGCGACGGGACCGAGGAAAGCCACGCGCGCATGCAGGCCGCGCTCGACCTGCTCTGGCCCTACATGGCCGAGCCCTTCGAGGCCGACGAGGTGGATGCCGCGATGACCGAGGCCGGTGTGGCACCTGATCCGGGCACCATGCGCGGGGCCTTCATGGAAAAGGTCGGGGCGGTGATGGACGCCGCGACGCTGACCGTCCCCGAGCGGCGTTTCGCGCAGACCGGCGGCAAGTCCGGCGTGCGGCATTCCGAGCATCTCGGTCACATCCTGACTCAGATGCAATGGCTCCAGCGCGCGTATCCGGGGGCGGCATGGTAGGGTCGCATCCGTCCACGGAGGAGGTCTGGGCCTGGCTCGACCTGGTTCCCGACCCCGAGATCCCGGTGATCTCGGTCGTGGATCTCGGCATCGTGCGCGACGTCGACTGGGACCGCGGCACGCTCGTCGTCACGGTGACGCCGACCTATTCGGGCTGCCCGGCGACGTCGCTGATCGCGCTGGAAATCGAGGCGGCGCTGGCCGCGCAGGGGGTGCGGGACATCCGCATCGAAACGCGCATCGCACCCGCCTGGACCACCGACTGGCTGAGCGAGAAGGGCCGTGCGCGGCTCGAGGAATTCGGCATCGCGCCGCCACAGAAGGCGGGTGGGCCCGACCGTTGCCCGCGCTGCGGCGCGAGAGACCTGGAACGCGTGAGTCAGTTCGGCTCCACCCCCTGCAAGGCGCAGTGGCGTTGCCGCGAGTGCCTCGAACCCTTCGACTACTTCAAGTGCATCTGAGAGGGCGGCCTTGCCACGCTTCCACGACCTGACCGTGACCGCGATCGAGAAGACCATCCGCGACGCCGTGGTGGTCACGCTCCGGCCGCCCGAGGGGGCGGATTTCTCGTTCCGTCCGGGCCAGTACCTCACCTTCCGGCGCGATTTCGACGGGCAGGAACTGCGCCGCACCTACTCGGTCTGCTCGGGGCTGGACGACGGGGTCCTGCAGGTGGGCATAAAGCAGGTCGACGGCGGGGCCTTCTCGACCTTCGCCAACGAGGAGCTGCGCGTGGGCGACGTGCTGCAGGCCATGCCGCCCATGGGCAGCTTCACCGTCGAAATCGAGCCCACCGCCGCCCATCGCTATCTCGCCTTCGCCGGCGGTTCTGGGATCACGCCGATCCTGTCGCTGATCCGCACCGTCCTGAGCCGGGAGCCGAAGTCCTCCTTCACGCTGGTCTACGCGAACCGGGGCGTGAACACGATCATGTTCCGCGAGGAGATCGAGGACCTGAAGAACCTGCACATGGGGCGTCTTCGGGTGATCCATGTGCTCGAACACGACGCGCAGGAGATCGAGCTTTTCACCGGCCGCGTGACGCAGGAGAAATGCGCGGCCCTTTTCGAGGGCTGGATCGATGTGGGCGGCATCGACATGGCGCTTCTCTGCGGGCCCGAGCCGATGATGAAGGGCATTTCGGCAGCGCTTGAGGCCCATGGCGTGCCGAGGGAGAAGATCCGGTTCGAGCTCTTTCGTGCCGAGGCGCAGGCCGGGCGGCTGGCGCAGCCCGTGGTCTCGCGCAAGGCCGCGGCGTTCGGGGCCGCGACGATGCTCAGCGTGACGCTCGACGGGGCGACGCGCAGCTTCGAGATGCCCCCCGGCATGACCGTGCTGGAGGCCGCGCTCGCCCAGGACATCGACGTGCCCTATGCCTGCCGGGCGGGCGTCTGTTCCACCTGCCGTTGCAAGGTGACGGAGGGCGAGGTGGAGATGGACGCGAACCACGCGCTCGAGGATTACGAAGTGCGGGCGGGCTACGCGCTCTCGTGCCAGTCGCGGCCCGTCTCGGCGCGGCTCGCCGTGGATTACGACCAGTGAGGGGCCGATGACGCTGCTTCAGGTGCAGAGCTTCGCCGCCGGCGAATGGGTCGGTCTGGGGCGTGCCGCGCGGCCGGTCGCGGATGCGTCCACGGGCGAGGTCTTCGCGAGCTGCGGGCATGACGGCCTAGACTTCGGGCTGATGCGCGACTTCGCGGTGACGCGCGGCGGGCCCGCGCTTCGCGCCATGGGGTTCCATGACCGGGCGCGGATGCTGAAGGCGCTGGCGACCTGGCTCAACGAACGGCGCGAGGGGCTTTATCGCCTGTCCTACCGCACGGGCGCGACGCTGGCCGACAGCAAGATCGACATCGACGGCGGCATCGGCACGATGTTCGTGATCGCCTCCAAGGGACGGCGCGAGATGCCGGACGGGGACATCTATCTCGACGGCGGGACCGAGATGCTGTCGCGCCGCGGGACCTTCGTGGGGCAGCATGTCTGCACGCCGCTCCGCGGTGTCGCGGTCCATATCAACGCCTTCAATTTCCCGGTTTGGGGGATGCTGGAAAAGCTTGCGCCGACACTTCTGGCGGGCATGCCGGCCATCGTGAAACCCGCGACCGACAGCGCCTACCTCGCCGAGGCGGCTGTGCGCCTGATCCTCGACAGCGGGATTCTTCCCGAAGGCGCGCTGCAGCTCGTATCGGGCGGGACCGGGGACCTTCTCGACCGGCTGGGCGCACAGGATGTCGTCAGCTTCACCGGGTCCGCCGCGACCGCGCTCAAGCTGAAATCCTCGACCAGTCTGCTGGAAAACGCAGTCCGTTTCGTGGCCGAGCAGGACAGCCTGAACGCCACGATCCTGGGGCCAGACGCCGCGCCCGGCAGTCCGGAATTCGACCTCTTCGTGAAGGAGGTCCACCGCGAGATGATCGCGAAGGCCGGGCAGAAATGCACCGCGATCCGCCGCATCCTGATTCCGGAGATCCATGCGCAGGCGCTGATCGAGGCGGTCTCGGACCGGCTTGCGTCCACCCGCATCGGCGCGCCGGAGCGGGAGGGGGTTCAGATGGGCGCCCTGATCTCGCAGGCGCAGCGGCAGGACGTGCTCGACCGCGCCGCGATCCTCGGGAGAGAGGCTGAGCGTGTCTTCGGCAGCCCCGACGCCTTCGACGTCGAGGGCGCAGACGCCACGCGAGGCGCCTTTCTTCCGCCGATGCTGTTCCACTGCGCCGAGCCCGACCGCGCGAGCCGCGTCCACGACACCGAGGCCTTCGGGCCGGTCGCGACCGTCATGGGCTACCGCGACCTCGGCCATGCCTGCGAGCTTGCCAACCGGGGCGGGGGGAGCCTTGTGCTGTCCCTCGTCACCCAGGACGCGCAGGTGGCCCGCTCCGTCACGCTGGAAAGCGGGGCGTGGCACGGGCGCATCTACATCAACAACCGCGCCTCGATGAAGGAAAGCACGGGCCACGGCTCGCCCTTGCCGCACATGGTCCATGGCGGGCCGGGCCGCGCGGGCGGGGGCGAGGAACTGGGCGGGGTGCGCGGGGTCCTGCACTACATGCAACGGACAGCGGTTCAGGGCAGCCCCGACCTTTTGACGGGCATCGTCGGGCAGTGGGTCGAGGGCGCGGCGCGGCCCGAAACCGACACGCATCCCTTCACCCGCGTCTACGACGACCTGCAGATCGGCGATACCCATGTCACCGAACCCCGCACCGTCACCATGGAGGATATCGAGCATTTCGCCGAGTTCACCGGCGACCGCTTCTATGCCCACATGGACGAGGACGCGGCGGCGCGGAACCCGTTCTTTCCCGGTCGGGTCGCCCATGGCTACCTGATCCTGTCCTTCGCCGCGGGGCTGTTCGTCGAGCCCTCCGAGGGGCCTGTGCTGGCCAACACGGGGCTGGAGAACCTGCGTTTCCTCAAGCCGCTGTCACCGGGCGCAGCGATCCGCGCGCACCTGACGGTCAAGCGCAAGACGCGGCGGACCGACACCTATGGCGAAGTGCGCTGGAACGTCGAGGTCACGGACGGGGAGGGCGAGGCGGTGGCCGCATACGAGCTTTTGACCATGGTCGCCTATCGCGCCGACCGCTAGCCGGGGCTACTGCAGCATGGCGTCGGACCATTCGGCGAGGAAAGCCTCGCGGTTTAACCGGTCGAGATGGACCAGAAGACCGGGGCCCAGCCGGATGGGGCCGAATGCCGTGGCCTCCGGCCCCTGCACCGCGCCGAGCGGCGGCAAGGGAAGCGCGTCGGCGTCGTCCCGCATCCCGATGCGCAGGATCGCGTCCAGGACAGCGCCCGCTCCCTCGGGGTCCTCGGCGCTTGCCGGGATGAACGCGGTGCGCAGCATGACGGTGGCGTAGTCCTGGAGTGCCAGGATCTCCAACCGGTCGTCGCGCGCGATCCGTGCCATCGCGTAGGAGCCGAGCACGTTGTAGGCCAGGGCCAGCCGCCCCGAAGCGACATCGTCGATCATCTGCGCCGAGCAGCAATAAAGCTGGACGTCGAGCCCGCCCATCAGTTCGGACAGGCGCCAGTAGGTGTCGGAGTTCCGCGCCTCCTGCGTCGCGAAGAGGTAACCCAGGCCGCTGTCGCGCACGTCGTAGGTGCCGACGGCGCGGGCGAAGGCCTCGCGGTCGGTCCGCATCAGCGCGATCAGGTCCTGCCGGTTGCGCGGCCGGTCCCGCCCGGCGAAGCGCGCGCGGGAGATCACGGCGACCGCAGGCTCGGCGGTGAAGGCGAACAGCAGGTCGCGCCAGCGCGCCCAGCCGGGAAGTCCGGCGGTCGCATCCGAGCGGTGGGCGCGTGCGAGGCCATCGTTGGCAAGCTGGAACTGGAGATCCATGGCCGAAGAAATGGCGAGGTCATAGGACGCCCCCTCTGCGATGGCGCGGTGCAACTCGGCGCTGGAGGCGACGGCATAGTCGATCCCCAGATCCGGACGCTCGGCGGCGATACGCTCCACGAACGGGGCGAAGACGTCGATATCGGCGGTCGAGATGACGCGGATCGTCCGCTCGCCGGTGCCGGGCCAGACGCGCCGGTCCTCCAGCACCTGCGCCAGGGCGACACCGGGCAGGACAGCCAGCAGGAGGGCCGCGATCAGGCGGCGGGCAGGGTGAGCGTGACACATGCGCCAACTCCGTTGTCGCCGGGGCTGAGGGTCAGGGTTCCGCCATGCGCGCGCAGCGCCTCGTCCGCGATGGTAAGTCCCAGGCCTGAGCCCACGACCTTCTCCACGTTCGCGCCCCTGCGGAACCGTTCGACCAGCTGCGGCACCGCCGCGTCTCCGAACCCCCGGCCTTCGTCGCGGATCGTGATGCGCCACGCGCTTCCCGCCCGCTCCAGCGTGACGGTCACGACGGTCTCGGCGGGGGAATACTTCACCGCGTTGTCGAGCACGTTGCGCACCGCGTTTTCCAGCAAGATCGCGTCGCCGCGCATCGGCGCGGGCACCAGCGAGACGGAAAACGCGATGTCCTTCATCTCGGCGGTGGGGGCGAGCCCGTCGGTCACGCGCCGGATCACGGCAGCGAGGTCGAGGTCCTCGGCGCGCAGCGTCTCGGCCCGGAAGCCGACCGTGGCATGGTCGAGAAGCTGGCCGGCCGAGCGCGAGCTTTCGTCGACGGCGCGGATCATCCGGCGGAGCGTGGCCTTCACCTCCTCGCTTTCGGCGGAGTGGAGCGCGACCTCCGCCTGCGCGCGGACGGTGGCGAGCGGCGTGCGGACCCGGTGCGCGGCCTCGGTGATGAAGTCCTCGGACCGGCGGATCGAGGCGCCGAGCCGTTCCATCAGCCGGTTGAGGGCGGCCAGAAGCGGGGCAAGCTCGCCCGGCGCGTCGCGCTGCACCGGACGCAGGTCGGACGGCCCGCGACGCCCCACCGCCTGCGCGATCTCGTTCAGCGGCCGAAGCGAGTTTCGCGCCGCAGCCC
This sequence comes from Roseicyclus sediminis, assembly GCF_025515305.1. Lineage (GTDB taxonomy): Bacteria > Pseudomonadota > Alphaproteobacteria > Rhodobacterales > Rhodobacteraceae > Roseibacterium > Roseibacterium sediminis. Next base: position 330,403 of record NZ_JAOPHT010000002.1, on the reverse strand, counting down.
AGCCAAGGCCGGTCGCCAGCAGGAAGAAGCCCACAGACAGCGCGGCGGCGCTGCGCGAGAGGCCCGCCGCGATCTCGTCCACGCCCGAGCGGGTCTGTGCCACCGATACCATGATCCGCACCGGCACCTGCCCCGACAGGACCGACCGCGTGACGGTGGCCACGCGCACCGTGGTGCCACGGTAGGCGATCGTGTCTGTCACGACCTCGCCCGCCGTCCGGGGCAGGCGCGGGACCTCCAGGTCCTCGTAGCCGGTCAAGGTGTCGTCCGCCGTCGCCACCCGGTAGAACACGCGGTCCTGGCCGATGGCGTCGAGCATGGCGAAGGCCGAATAGGGCAGTTCCAGCCGGATGTTGCCCTGTTCCGAGCCGAGCGCCCCCGCGATCGAAAGCGCGGAGGCCGCCAGAACGCCGTCCTGCGTCCGCTCGGCCGCCGCGCGCGCGAAGGAGGTGACCATCGCCCAGGACACGAGCGCCAGGACCGCCGCGATGCCGGCAAGAAGGATCGTCAGGCGCCGCCCGATGGAGCGCGAGAAACCCCAAGGCGAGGCCGCGCGTCCTGCGGCGGCCTGGCCGGCCGCGGGGCGACGCACCTTCTGCGCCACGGGGCGGGAGGCGGCGGCGTCGGTCATTCGGTCGTCAGCCGGTAGCCGATGCCGCGCACGGTCTCGATGCGCACGCCGGCGGGTTCGAGCTTGCGCCGGAGACGGCCGACATAAACCTCGATCGCGTTCTCCGAGATCTCGGCATCCTGGCTGAACAGCCGGTCGATCAGCTGGGATTTCGACAGGATCTGCCCTTTGTGCCGCGCGAAGACCTCAAGCAGGCGCAACTCGCGGTTCCTGAGGCCGAGGGTGGTGTTTCCGTAGTCGATGGTCCCCGCGCCCGGATCGAACAGCGCTTCGCCAAGCCGGATCTCGTTGCGCGAGGGGCCCGATCGTCGGCGCAGCACGGCGCGGCAGCGCGCCTCCAGCTCGGCGAAATCGAAAGGCTTGGTCAGGTAGTCGTCGGCCCCGAGGTCGAGCGTATCGACCCGGTCCGAAATCTGGCTGCGCGCGGTCAGCACGATCACCGGCAAATCGCGCGTCGCGCGGTGTTCGGTGAGGAATTGCCGCCCGTCGCCGTCGGGCAGCATCACGTCCAGAAGCATCAGGTCGTAGTCGGCCACCGAGAGCCAGTCGCGCGCCTCCGCCAGCGTCGCGGCGTGATCGGCGGCATGGCCGTCGAGCAAAAGCCGCGCGATCACGGCCTCGGCCAGCTCGCGGTTGTCCTCCACAAGGAGATAGCGCATCCCGGACGTCCTCCCCCGTCCTCCCCACCCAGGGCCTTCACCGCCCGGCCTGGCCCCGCCCCGTGTCAGGCAGATGTCAGCTTGGCGTGCAGAAATGCAGCATCGGCGGGTTGCAACCGCCTGTCAAATGGGAGGAGACAAGATGAAGATCACCATGACCCGTCGGGTCGTGATGGCTGCGGCTGTTGCGGCAATGGCGTTTTCCGGTGGCGCGCGCGCCGACCAGATGATGGATTCGGTCCATTTCCTGATCCCCGGCGGCGCCGGCGGCGGCTGGGACGGCACGGCACGCGGCACGGGCGAAGCCCTGATGAACGCGGGCATCGTCGGCAACGCCACCTACGAGAACATGTCGGGCGGCGGGGGCGGCGTGGCCATCGCGCACCTCATCGAGAACGCGCAGTCGAGCTATGGCACGCTGATGGTGAACTCGACGCCCATCGTGATCCGCGCGCTCACCGGCGAGATCGCCCAGAGCTTCCGGGACCTGACGCTGGTTGCGGGCACCGTGGGTGACTATGCGGCGCTCGTCGTGACCACCGACAGCCCGATCCAGACGATGGAAGACGCTCTGAACATGTACCGCGAGGACGGCATGGGCTTTGCCATTGGCGGCGGCTCGGTTCCGGGCGGCATGGACCATCTGGTGGCGGCCATCGTGATGCAGGCCGCGGGCGAAGATCCGACCGCCTTCAACTACATCGGCTATGACGCCGGCGGCGAGGCGATGGCCGGCCTCCTTTCGGGCGAGATCGACGCGCTGTCCACCGGCTTCTCCGAGGCCGTGGCGCTGGCCGAGCAGGGCGAAGTGCGCATCCTCGGCGTGACCGCGCCCGAGCGCGTTGCGGCCTATGCCGATGCGCCCACCTTCGCCGAACAGGGCATCGACGCCCAGTTCGTGAACTGGCGCGGCTTCTTCGGCGCCCCGGGCATGCCGGAAGAGCAGGTCGCCGCCTATCAGGAGATGCTGGGCGCGATGCTGGAAACCCCCGAGTGGGAAGAGGTTCGCGGCCGCATGGGCCTCGTGAACATCTACCGCCCCGGCGGCGAGTTCGAGGCCTTCCTCGAAGCGCAGGAGCAGCAGATCGGCGACCTGATGCGGGAACTCGGCTTCCTCTGAGGGGCCGGCGCGCGCGCCCGCGTCGCGGGCGTGCCTCCGCCCGACGCGATCTCCCTGGGCCGGTCGGCATGTCCGGCCCAGGGGGCAAGGACAAGGCCCCGAAACGGGGGAGGGAGGGAGATACGATGGCGCTCGACCGCTGGATCGCGCTGGCCTTTATCGCGCTGTGTTGCGTTTATGGCTATGCCGCGTTTTTCACGATGGATGACATCCTGCCGCCGATCCTCAGGCGGAACCCGATCTGGCCCTCCACCTTCCCCAAGATCCTGGCGGTGGCGGGGATCATCGTCGGCCTGATCGTCCTGTTCTCGGCCAAACCCGCGGCAAAGGCGGAGAAGGCCGACGGAACCATCGATCTGAGCCGCCTAGGCGAGTACCACATCTGGCAGGCGATCGGCCTCCTGGCGCTCATGGTGGCTTACGCGATGACGCTCCGGCCGCTGGGTTTTCTGACCTCGACGGTGCTGTTTCTCGTGCTTGGCGCGACGCTTCTGGGCGAGCGCAAGTTTCACATCCTGATCCCCGTGGCCGTCATCGGCGCCGGGTCGATCTGGTATCTCGTGCAGGAGGTGCTGGGTATCTTCCTGCGCCCCTGGCCGGCCTTCCTGGTCTGAGGAGACACGCGCCATGCTTGAAGGTCTGATGATCGGTCTGGCCGCTGCGGTCACGCCATTCAACCTGATGATGGTCGTCTTCGGCTGTGTCATCGGAACGCTGATCGGCATGCTGCCGGGGCTCGGGCCCATGTCGATCATCGCCATCATGATCCCGGTGGCCATCGGTCTGGGCGACCCCACCGCGGCGCTGATCCTCCTGTCGGGGGTCTATTACGGGGCGATCTTCGGAGGCTCGACCTCCTCGATCCTGCTGAACGCGCCGGGGGTCGCGGGCACCGTCGCGACCAGTTTCGACGGCTATCCAATGGCCCGAAAGGGGCAGGCGGGCAAGGCGCTGACCATCGCGGCCATCGCGAGCTTCGCGGGCGGCACGATCGGCGCGATCCTCCTGATGATCTTCGCGCCCGCGCTCTCCACCGTCGCGCTCCTGTTCCATTCGGCGGAATACTTCGCGCTGATGGTCGTGGGCCTTTCCGCCATCGCGGCCTTCGCGGGCACGGGGCAGGTCGGCAAGGCGCTGATGATGACGATCCTGGGCCTGATGATGGGCACCGTGGGCGAGGGCGCGCTGTCGAACATGCCGCGCTTCACCTTCGGAATGATGGAGCTTCAGTCGGGCTTTTCCTTCATCACGCTCGCCATGGCCATGTTCGCGTTGCCCGAGGCGCTGTTTCTCGTGATGAACCCCGCCCGCCAGGCCCAGGGCGAAAGCGGCAAGATCACGGGCCTGCGCATCTCGCGGGAAGAGGCGAGGTCGATCGCCCCGGTGATCGGGCGGCAGTCGCTTCAGGGCTTCTTCATCGGTGTCTTGCCGGGCGCGGGGGCGACCATCGCCTCCTTCCTCGGCTATGCGGTGGAGCGCAACATCGCCAAGGGCGCCGAGCAGGAGGAATTCGGCAAGGGCTCGATCAAGGGCCTCGCCGCGCCCGAGACCGCGAACAACGCGGCCTGCACCGGGTCCTTCGTGCCGCTTCTGACGCTGGGGATCCCCGGGTCGGGGACGACGGCGATCCTTCTGGGCGCGCTCATCGCGCTCAATGTGACGCCGGGGCCGCGGCTGATGACGGACCAGCCGGACGTGTTCTGGGCGGTGATCATCTCCATGTATATCGGGAACCTCGTGCTCCTGATCCTGAACCTTCCGCTCATCCCCTACATCGCGAAGATCCTCGCGGTTCCAAGGAACTATCTGATCCCCTTCATCCTCTTCTTCACCCTGATGGGAAGCTACATCGGCCAGAACAATCATGTGGAGCTTCTGATCCTCGTGGGGTTCGGGGTGGTGGCGACGATCCTGCGGTTCGCGGATTATCCGCTCGCGCCGCTTCTGATCGGGTTCATCCTCGGCACGATGCTCGAGGACAACTTCGCCCGCGCGATGCAGCTCTACCAGGGGTTCGGCTTCATCCTCGAACGGCCGATGACCCTGGCGCTTCTGGTCCTGGCTGGCCTGCTCGTGGTCCTGCCGAGCTATCGTGCACGGCGGGCGCGCAAGCGGGCCGAGGGGGTGGCCGACGGGGACTGACGCCGCGTTCCGCCGCATGGACCCGTCCGCATCCCGGCGCTAGGCAGGTGGCGGACAACCGGATGGGAGACGGGACATGGTCATTTTCGAAGGGCAGGCGGCGGTCGTCACGGGCGGCGCATCGGGACTTGGCGAGGCGAGCGCGCGCGCATTGGCCGGCGCCGGCCTGAGGCCCGCGATCTTCGACGTCAACGCCGATGCGGGAGAGGCGCTCGCCACGCAGACCGGGGGCCTGTTCTGCCGGGTCGACGTGACCGACCCGGCCTCCGTCGCCGCCGCGCTCGACCGGGTGGAGGCCGAAGTCGGCACGATCCGCATCGCCATCAACTGCGCCGGGATCGCGCCTGCGGCCAAAACCGTCTCGCGTGGTGCCGCCCATGACCCCGACGTCTTCGCCCGCACCATCGGCGTGAACCTTCTCGGCACCTTCAACGTGGCGAGCCAGGCCGCGGCGCGGATGGTGGAGGCCGAGCCGCTCGGCCCCGACGGGCAGCGCGGCGTCATCGTCAACACAGCCTCCGTCGCCGCCTTCGAGGGGCAGGTGGGGCAGGTGGCCTACGCGGCCTCCAAGGGCGGCGTCGCGGCCATGACGCTGCCCATGGCGCGCGACCTCGCCGACAAGGGCGTGCGCGTCTGCGCGATCGCGCCGGGCCTCTTTCTCACGCCGATGCTCAAGGGCCTGCCGCAGGAGGTCCAGGACAGCCTGGGTAGCCAGGTTCCCTATCCCTCGCGGCTTGGCGACCCGGACGAATTCGCGGCGCTCGTGCTTCACATAGTGCAAAATCCCATGCTGAACGGTACTGTGATCCGGCTGGACGGCGCGATCCGGATGGCACCAAGGTAGGGGTATCGGCAAGTTCGGGAGTGCGGCATGTCCGGCGACACGGTTCTAATCGCGGGCGGCGGTATCGCCGGCCTGTCGCTGGCACTTACGCTGCACCAGATCGGGGTGCCGGTTCGCGTCTTCGAGGCGAGCCCCGATGTCAAGCCGCTGGGCGTGGGGATCAACCTGCAACCGAACGCCGTCCGGGAGCTGTTCGACCTCGGGATCGGGCAGGACGCGCTCGACGAGGTGGGGCTGCCCGCGCTCGAATGGGCGCTGGTCGGGTTGAACGGCAACGACATCCATGCCGAGCCGCGTGGCCTCTCCGCGGGTTACCTCTGGCCGCAATACGCCGTGCACCGCGGCGCGTTCCTCATGCTGCTCTACCGCACGGTGCTGGAGCGGCTGGGGTCCGACGCCGTCATGACGGGCGCGCGCGCGACCGGCTACGCGCAGGACGCGGACGGTGTCACGCTCCACCTGCGCCACGGTGACGGGACCACGGAAGACGTGCACGGCGCGCTTCTGGTCGGCGCGGACGGGATTCATTCGGAGCTCCGCGCGCAGATGCACCCCGAACAGGGGCCGATCCACTGGGGCGGGGCGCTGATGTGGCGGGGCACCGTGAGGGCCAGGCCCATCCGCACTGGGTCGAGCTTCGTCGGGCTTGGCACCGACCGGCATCGCATGGTGATCTACCCGATCTCGAAGCCCGACGCGGACGGCCGCGCGCTGATCAACTGGATCGCCGAGGTGACGCAGGACAGCGATGGCGGCTGGCCCGGCGAACGCTGGTTCATCCCAGCCGAGACGGAGGATTTCGTCCATCATTTCGATGATTTCCGCTACGACTGGCTGGATGTGCCGGCGATGCTTTCGGCCTCGGACGTGGCCTACGTGAACCCGATGATCGACCGCGATCCGGTGCCGACCTGGGTCGAGGGGCGCGTGGCCCTGATGGGGGACGCGGCCCATGCGATGTATCCCACGGGGTCCAACGGCGCGAGCCAGGCGATCGTGGATGCCCGCGTCATTGGCGCGAAGCTGCTGGCCCATGGCGTGTCACCGCAGGCGCTTGCCGCCTATGACGCGGAGCTGTGCGGCCCGGTCTCGGAGCTTGTGCTGAGAAACCGGCAGGCGGGACCCTTCGGCCTCCTGACGCTGGTGTCCGAACGCTCGGGCGGGGTCTTCGAGGATATCGACGACGTGATCCCGCCGGAGGAGCGCGCGGCCTTCATCGCCGACTACAAGGCCGCGGCAGGCTTCGCCGTCGAGCGCCTGAACGCGGCGCCGCCGACGATCCCGAAAGGCGCGAGGATCGCCTGACACTTGGAAGGTCCGGGGGGACTGGCGCAGGCCGGAAAAACGCGACACATCTTGGCATGGCGCAACCGGCGCCGGACGACCTAGGACTGACCGAAATGACCCGCCACAACTCCACCGCCGAGATCCGCGCCCTCGATGCGGCGCACCATATCCACCCCTTCACCAACACGCGCGAGCTGAATGCGAAGGGTGCCCGCGTCATCACCGGGGCCGAGGGCGTCTGGCTGACCGACAGCGAGGGCAACCGAATCCTCGACGGGATGGCGGGACTTTGGTGCATGGCGGCGGGCTACGGCCGGCAGGAGATCGTCGACGCGGTGGCCGAGCAGATGCGCGAGCTGCCGTTCTACAACACCTTCTTCCAGACCACGCATGAGCCGGTGGCCGAGCTGTCGCAGCTTCTGTCGACGCTGACCCCGCCGCAGTTCAACCGCTTCTTCTACACGTCCTCGGGGTCCGAGGCGAACGACACGATCATCCGGCTGGTGACGTATTACTGGCAGCTTCTCGACAAGCCGCGCAAGAACGTCATCGTCTCTCGGCGGGGCGGCTATCACGGCTCGACCGTCGCGGCGGCCGCTGTCGGCGGCTTCGACGCGATGCACAGGCAGCCGGGCCTGCCCGTCGGCAACGTCTTCCATGCGCCGCGCCCCGCCTGGTGGGCCGAGGGCGGCGACATGAGCCCCGAGGATTTCGGGCAGAAGGTCGCCCGCGACACGCTTTCGCTGATCGACGGGATCGGCGTCGACCGCGTCGCGGCCTTCCTGGCCGAGCCGGTGATGGGCGCGGGTGGCGTCGTGATCCCGCCCGAGACCTACTGGCCCATGCTCTGGGCCGGGCTCAAGGAACGTGGCGTCCTTCTCATCTCGGACGAGGTTATCTGCGGCTTCGGGCGGACCGGCAACTGGTTCGGCTGTGAGACCTACGGCACCGAGCCCGACTTCATGACGATGGCCAAGGCGCTGACGTCCGGATACGTTCCCATGGGCGCGGTCGCGGTCTCGGACCGCATCGCCGAGGTCCTGATCGACAAGGGCTCGGAGTTTACCCACGGCTACACCTATTCCGGGCATCCGGCGGCAGCGGCGGCGGCGCTCGTGAACCTGCGCATCCTGCGCGACGAAGGGCTGGTGGAGCGTGTCCGCGACGACATCGGGCCCTACCTTCAGGAAAAGTGGACCGCGCTCGCGGATCACCCGCTGGTGGGCGAGGCGGTGATGAAGGGGTTCTTCGGCGCGATGCAGCTTTGCGCCGACAAGGCCGGCCGCGTTCCCTTCCCCGAAGATGCCGAGGTCGGCATCATCGCGCGCGACCATTCCTTCAACTCGGGGCTGGTGATGCGGGCGGTGGGCGACCGTCTGATCGTGTCGCCGCCGCTTGTCCTCAGCCGGGCCGAGGCGGACGACCTGATCGAGAAGGCCGCCGTCACGCTCGACAAGACGCTGGCCGATGTCCGGCGGCTCGGCCTGACGTAAGCTACGGCGCGCCTTCGCCGGGGTCGGCCTTCGCCGCGGGTTCGCCTTCGGCCTGTGCGCGGTGCTTGTCGAGCCGCTGTTCGAGCATCCGGCGCGCGCGCTTCTCGGCGAGGCGCACCCGAACGAAGGTCCGGAACAGTTCCTCCGTCGTGGGCGAGGAATTGCCCAGGGTGCGCGCGATCTCGTCGGGCAGGCGGTCGTCGCCGATCTCCTCAACGGCGGCGAGAACGTCCTGAGCGAGCTGATCGGCGAGTTTCTCGGTGATCGCGCTCATGTCCGGGCCCTCAGCGGGAGGTTTCGGTCAGGCGGCGGCGCACGTAGGCCTGCACCATCTCGATCATCGGGTCCATGTAGGGATCCTCGAAGAAGTGGCCGGCGCCCTCCATCTCCTCGTGGGTGATGGTGATGCCCTTCTGCTCGTGCAGCTTGTCGACAAGGATACGCGTGTCCTGCGGCTTGGCGAAGCGGTCGTTCGTGCCGTTGACGATGAGACCCGAGGCCGGGCAGGGCGCGAGGAAGGAGAAGTCGTACATGTTGGCCGGCGGCGCGACCGAGATGAAGCCGGTGATCTCCGGCCGCCGCATCAGGAGCTGCATCCCGATCCAGGCCCCGAAGGAGAAACCTGCCACCCAGCAATGCTTGGCGTTGGGGTTCATCGACTGCAGGTAGTCGAGCGCCGAGGCCGCGTCGCTGAGCTCGCCGATACCCTGGTCGTATTCGCCCTGGCTCCGGCCCACGCCGCGGAAGTTGAACCGCAGAACGGTAAAGCCGATCTCGTGGAAGGCGTAGTGCAGGTTGTAGACGACGCGGTTGTTCATCGTGCCGCCGAACTGCGGGTGCGGGTGCAGGATGATCGCGATTGGGGCGTCCTTGACCTTTTGCGGGTGGTAGCGTCCTTCGAGCCGGCCTTCGGGGCCGGGGAAAATCACCTCGGGCATCGGGTCTCCCTCGCGAGCGGGACGGCGGGGGTGTCATTCTTGACGCGCGCCCCCGCGCTCCCTAGTAAAAGTCCGGTCCGAAAGGCGCCGCCATCCGGAGTGGTTCGCAGTTAAGCGCCACAGGCGCAAAGGTCAATTGGTCCGGGCTGTTCGGGGCGCCGGTCCGGGGAGAGGCCGATGAAACTCTCGACGAAGGGACGCTACGCCATGGTGGCGATGGCCGACCTCGCGATGTTGCCCGAGGGCAGCCTCAGCTCGCTTTCGGACGTGTCGCGACGGCAGAGCATCTCCTTGCCCTATCTCGAACAGCTTTTCGTGAAGCTGCGGCGTGCGGGGCTGGTGGAATCCGTCCGGGGGCCGGGCGGCGGCTACCGGCTGACGCGGCCGGCGTCCGACATCCGGGTGGTCGAGGTCTTCGCCGCGGTCGACGAGACGGTGGACGCGATGCACACCGGCGCCGGGGCCACGGGCGGCCTGTCGGGAAGCCGGGCGCAGAGCATGACGAACCGGCTCTGGGAAAGCCTCAGCGCGCATGTCTACGTGTTCCTGCACCAGACGCGGCTATCGGACGTGGTCAAGAACGACCTGACGCCGTGCCCGGCGGTGCCGACGCTGTTCGAGGTCGTGGACGAGGATTGAAGCCGCCGAGCGGTTCGGCGGGCGCGGCTCTCGCGTATTTATCGGACAGATGAAGGACATGGCGATGGCCGGGCGGGCGCGCGTCTATCTCGACCACAACGCGACGATGCCGCTGCGGCCCGAGGCCAGGGCGGCGATGATCGAGGCGATGGACGTCGTGGGCAACCCCTCCTCCGTGCATGCCGAGGGCCGCGCGGCCAAGTCGCTGATGGAGCGGGCGCGGGCGCAGATCGCGGTCGCGGCCGGCGCGCAGGGGGCCGATATCGTGTTCGTCTCGGGCGCGACCGAGGGCGCGGCGCTGGCGCTGGCCGGGCGGGGATTGCATGGTTCGGCCATCGAGCATGACGCCGTGCGCGCCTGGGTGACGGAGGACCTTGCCGTGGCGGCGGACGGGTCGGTGGCGATCCCGGATCCCGCGACCTCGACGATTCAGGCGGCCAATTCCGAGACCGGCATCTTGCAGGATCTGCCGCCCGGCCTTGCGGTCAGCGACTGGACGCAGGCCTTCGGCAAGGTGCCGCTCGCCTTCGACTGGTCGGGCATCGATATGGCGCTGATCTCGGCGCACAAGATCGGCGGGCCGAAGGGAATCGGTGCTCTGATCCTGCGGCGTGGCCTGGACGTCGAGCCCCGGATTCGCGGCGGCGGCCAGGAAATGGGGCGCCGGTCGGGAACAGAGAACCTCATCGGTATTGCTGGATTTGGTGGTGCGGCGCAGGCTGCCCTACAAGATCTGGAAAACGGCGTCTGGGAGCGGGTGGACAAACTTAGAAATATTCTAGAAAAGACTCTGGACCCTCGCGTGAACGGGACTATTTTTGTCGGGAAAGGAAAACCGCGGCTTCCCAATACGTCCTGCATCGTGACGCCGGGCTGGAAGGGAGAGACGCAGGTCATGCAGATGGACCTGGCGGGTTTCGCGGTTTCGGCGGGTTCGGCCTGTTCTTCGGGCAAGGTCCGGACGAGCCAGGTGCTGACGGCCATGGGCCTGGAAGAGCGGGCGGCGTCGAGCGCCATCCGCGTGTCGCTCGGGCCAGAGACGACCGAAGCGGAGGTGCGCGCCTTCGCGGAGGCCTGGGGGGCGGCACACGACCGCTTCCGCGCCAGGGGGGGATGACCCCCGCGACCTGACCCCGGCTTTGTCCGGGCCCGGTCGCCAGGGGCGGGGCCGCAGGACAGGACGGGGTGACGCACTCACCCACGAGGAGACGATGCGGCCCCGAACGGGCCGCGCTGGACGAAGGATCCGCCGGCCCCGGCCTGGCGGCATGGAGGTAGATATGACCGCACTCGATACCGAGATCCGCGAAGGCGTCGAACGCGAGACCGTGGAAGCCGTCAAGGCGCTCGGCGGCAAGTACAAGTACGGCTGGCATTCCGATATCGAGATGGATTTCGCGCCCAAGGGCGTGAACGAGGACATCGTCCGCCTGATCTCCGAGAAGAACGGCGAGCCCGAGTGGATGACCGACTGGCGGCTGCAGGCGTTCAAGCGCTGGAAGCAGATGGACGAGCCCGACTGGGCGATGGTGAACTACCCGCCCATCGACTACCAGGACCAGTACTACTACGCCAAGCCCAAGAGCATGAGGGAAAAGCCCAAGTCTCTGGACGAGGTCGACCCCGAACTTCTGCGCACCTACGAGAAGCTGGGCATCCCCCTGAAGGAGCAGATGATCCTGGCGGGCGTCGAGGCCGGCGAAGAGGGCGGGACCGAACCGCGCCGCGTCGCGGTCGATGCCGTCTTCGACAGTGTCAGCGTCGGCACGACCTTCCAGGCGGAGCTTGAGAAGGCGGGCGTCATCTTCTGCTCCATGTCGGAGGCGATCCAGAAGCACCCGGATCTGGTCAAGAAGTACCTCGGTTCCGTTGTGCCGATCACCGACAACTTCTTCGCCACGCTGAACTCGGCGGTCTTCTCCGACGGCTCCTTCGTCTACGTGCCGCCGGGCGTGCGCTGCCCGATGGAGCTGTCGACCTATTTCCGGATCAACGCCGAGAACACGGGCCAGTTCGAGCGGACGCTGATCATCGCGGACAAGGGCTCGTACGTGTCCTATCTCGAAGGCTGCACCGCGCCGCAGCGCGACACGCACCAGCTTCACGCCGCCGTGGTGGAACTGATCGTGCTCGAGGACGCGGAGATCAAGTATTCGACGGTGCAGAACTGGTACCCGGGCGACGAGAACGGCAAGGGCGGCATCTACAACTTCGTGACCAAGCGCGCCGATTGCCGGGGCGACCGGTCCAAGGTGATGTGGACCCAGGTGGAGACCGGTTCGGCCATCACGTGGAAATATCCATCCTGCATCCTGCGCGGCGACGACAGCCAGGGCGAGTTCTATTCGATCGCCATCGCCAACAACGCCCAGCAGGCCGATACCGGCACCAAGATGATCCACCTCGGCAAGCGCACGAAGTCGCGCATCGTGTCCAAGGGCATCTCGGCGGGCCGCGCGCAGAACACCTATCGCGGGCTGGTGTCGATGCACCCGAAGGCGAAGGACAGCCGCAACTATACCCAGTGCGACAGCCTTCTCATCGGCGACAAGTGCGGGGCGCACACGGTTCCCTACATCGAGGTCAAGAACAACTCCTCCCGCGTGGAGCACGAGGCGACGACCTCCAAGGTGGACGACGATCAGTTGTTCTACTGCCGCTCGCGCGGGATGGACGAGGAAGAGGCCGTGGCGCTGGTCGTCAACGGGTTCTGCCGCGAGGTCCTGCAGGCGCTGCCGATGGAGTTTGCGATGGAGGCGCAGCAGCTTGTCGCGATCAGCCTCGAAGGCTCGGTCGGCTGAAACCTGAACGTCGCGCTGCAAGTCATTGGAGAGCAACATGATCGTGACCACAACGCCTTCGGTCGAGGGCCGTTCCATCGCCGAATACCATGGCATCGTCGTGGGCGAGGCCATTCTCGGCGCGAACATCTTCCGCGATCTCTTTGCCGGGATCACCGACATCATCGGCGGGCGCTCGGGCGCCTACGAGGAGGAACTCGGCAAGGCCCGGAAGGTCGCGCTGGAAGAGATGGAGGATCGCGCGCGCGCCATGGGCGGCAACGCCGTGGTGGGCGTCGATCTCGACTACGAAGTCATCAACAACATGCTGATGGTCTCTGCATCGGGTACGGCGGTCACGCTGGCCTGATCGGGAACATCGGGCGCGCGCGACAGGCGCTCAGACGGACAAATCGAGGAACAAAAATGCTTGAGATCAAGAACCTGCAGGTCAAACTTGAAGAAGAGGACAAGCAGATCCTCAAGGGTGTCGACCTGACCGTCGAAGCCGGCAAGGTGCATGCCATCATGGGGCCGAACGGCTCGGGCAAGTCGACGCTGTCCTATGTCCTGTCGGGGCGGGACGGCTACGAGGTGACCGGCGGCACGGCGACGCTCGACGGCGACGATCTTCTCGACATGGAACCCGAGGAGCGCGCGGCGGCGGGTCTCTTCCTCGCGTTCCAGTACCCCGTCGAGATCCCCGGCGTCGGCAACATGACCTTCCTGCGCACCGCGCTCAACGCCCAGCGCAAGGCGCGCGGCGAGGATGAGGTGAGCGCCGGCGATTTCCTCAAGCTCGTCCGCGCGAAGGCCAAGGAACTCCAGATCGACGCCGACATGCTGAAGCGGCCGGTCAACGTGGGCTTCTCCGGCGGCGAGAAGAAGCGCAACGAGATCCTGCAGATGGCACTTCTCGAGCCGCGCATGTGCATCCTCGACGAAACCGACAGCGGCCTCGATGTCGACGCGATGAAGCTGGTGGCCGAGGGCGTCAACGCGCTGCGCAGCGAGGGGCGCGGTTTCCTCGTCATCACGCACTACCAGCGTCTGCTCGACCACATCAAGCCGGACGTCGTGCACATCATGGCCGATGGCCGGATCATCAAGTCGGGCGGCCCGGAACTGGCGCTCGAGGTCGAGGAGAACGGCTATGCCGACATTCTCGGGGAGGTGGCCTGATGGCGGCGTCGGCGGCACAGGTCCAGGCGCGCGTCGATCTGACGGAGGCGCGCATCGCGGCGCTTTCCGCGCCGTCGGGTGAGGCCGGCTGGGCGGTCGAGGCGCGGCGCGAGGCAACCGCGCGGCTGCGCGCGGCCGGTCTTCCGACCCGTCGGGACGAGTACTGGAAATACACGGACCCCGCGACCCTGACGCAGGCCGAAGCCACGCGGGCATCGCTGTTCGAAGCCTCGGGCGAGGTCCCGCTCTATTCCGGGATCGACCGGCTCAAGATCGTCTTCGTGGACGGGGTCTTCGATGCCGCTCAGTCCGACGACCTCACCGGTGAGGGGCTTGAGGTCGACCGGCTCTCCGAGGCGCTGAAGAAGGACATCCACTGGGCGCGCGATCTCTACGGCGTGCTCGAGACCCGAGGGCAGGATCCGGTCCTGCGTCCGCTCGCGGCGCTGAACACCGCCTTCGCCACCGATGGCGTGGTGATCCGCGCGACGGGCAAGGTCTCGAAACCGGTCAGCTTCGTCTATCTGCACCAGGACGAGAGCTCGGACGCGATCCTGCACCATCTCGTCCGGGTCGAGCCGGGCGCCGAGGTGACCGTGCTGGAGAACGGCCCGGCCGCTGCGCGGTTCAACAAGTGCATGGAGATCGACGTGGCCGATGGCGGCGCCTTCCACCATGTCCGCGCGCAGGGCCGCGACCACGAGCGTCGGGCGGTGACGCACATGTTCGCCCGCGTGGGCGAGGGCGCGACCTACAAGTCCTTCTCCCTCACGGCCAACGGCGTGCTGACGCGCAACGAGCATGTCATCGAGATCGCCGGAGACGACGCGGTGGCGCATGTCGCAGGGGCCGCCATGGGCGATGGCGCATCGGGCGCCTTCCACCACGACGACACGGTCTTCATCACCCACGACGCCCAGCGCTGCGAAAGCCGGCAGGTGTTCAAGAAGGTGCTCAGGAACGGGGCCGAGGGGGTGTTCCAGGGCAAGATCCTGGTGAAGCCGGGCGCGCAGAAGACCGACGGCTACCAGATCAGCCAGGCGCTTCTGCTGGACGAGGACAGCTCGTTCCAGGCCAAGCCCGAACTCGAGATCTACGCCGACGACGTGCAGTGCTCGCACGGGTCGACCACCGGCGCGCTCGACGAGACGGCGCTCTATTACCTGCGCTCGCGCGGGGTGCCGAGGGCCGAGGCGACCGATCTGCTGGTGCTGGCCTTCCTTGCCGAGGCAATCGAGGAGATCGAGGACGAGCGCCTGCGCGGCGACATCCACACGCGGCTTGAGCAGTGGCTGGAGAGGCGGCGGCAGGCCTGATCCCATGAGCGTCTCGCGCGACATCGTGGCGACGTGGCGCAGGCCGCGCGCCGTCATCCGCAGGCTTCTGGACCAGGGCCGCCGCGAGGACCGGGCCCTCATGTTCCTCATGCTGGCCTGCGGCATAATCTTCGTCGCGCAATGGCCGATGATCACGCGCGAGGTCGCCTTGAACGAGGCGGGCGCGCCGCTTCAGGCGCGTCTGGCGATCACGTTCTTCTCCTGGCTGATGATCTGGCCGCTTCTTCTTTACGGGCTGGGGAGCGTGAGCCACCTGATTGCTCGTGCGGTCGGGGGGCGGGGCACGTTCTACTCGGCGCGGCTGGCCCTGTTCTGGGCGCTTCTCGCCTCCACGCCGGCGTGGCTGTTCTACGGGTTGATCGTCGGTTTCATCGGGCCGGGTCCGGCTCAAACGGCGGTCGGCGCCGGCCTGCTCTTGGCCTTCGTGTCGATCTGGGGCATCTGTCTCAGGGAGGCCGAAACAAGCCCGGAGGCGGAAGCGGCGGCATGACGGATATCGCCACATTGGGCAACCTGCTGAGGCTGGCCCGCGACACGGTGTCGAACCCTCGGGAGGGGGCGGCGACGGTGCTGAGCTTCGCGCCCGCGCCACAGGCGCTGTGGCTCATGTTCGCGCTGGTGATCGTCACCTCCTTGTTCATGGGCGAGTTCGTCCTGCTGCTGACCGGGGCGGCGGCGCAGTCGCAGGTGCCGCAATCGCCCGTCGCGATGGCCATCGCGCAGGTGGTCTTCCTTGTCGTCATGATCCAGGCCATCCACCGGATCGGCCGCTTCTTCGGCGGCACCGGCAGTTTCCAGGAGGCCATGCTGCTCGTCATCTGGCTGCAGTTCATCCTGATCTGCGTGCAGGTGATCCAGATCCTCGCGATCCTGATCGTGCCGCCGCTGGCCGGTATTATCACGCTTCTCGCGATCGTCCTGGTCTTCTGGCTTCTGGTGAACTTCGTGGCGGTGCTGCACGGGTTCACCTCGCTTGCCATGGTCTTCGTCGCCACGCTCGTGTCGGCCTTCGGGCTGGCCTTCGTGCTCACCATCGTCATGTCATGGCTGGGCCTGACGATACCGGTGGTCTGAGCCGATCCCCTTGTTCCATCCGCGCCCTCTCGGGGGGTGAAGGAGATGCCATGTACGATGTGAACGCCATCCGCTCGGACTTTCCGATCCTCTCGCGCGAGGTGAACGGCAAGCCGCTCGTGTATCTCGACAATGGCGCATCGGCGCAGAAGCCCAGGGTGGTGATCGACGCGATCACGCAGGCCTATTCGATGGAATACGCCAACGTTCACCGCGGGCTGCACTATCTGTCGAACCTCGCCACCGAGAACTACGAGGCCGTGCGCGGCAAGATCGCCCGGTTCCTCGGCGTGAAAGACGAGCGCGAGATCGTCTTCACCTCGGGCACGACCGAGGGCATCAACCTCGTGGCCTATGGCTGGGCCATGCCGAGGATGGAGGCGGGCGACGAGATCGTCCTGACGATCGCCGAACACCACGCAAATATCGTGCCGTGGCACTTCCTGCGCGAACGGCAGGGGGTGGTGCTGAAATGGGTGGAGGTGGACCAGAACGGCGATCTCGACCCCCAGGCGGTGATCGACGCCATCGGGCCCCGGACGAAGCTTGTCGCCATCAGCCACATGTCGAACGTGCTCGGCACCGTATTCGACGTGAAGCCCGTGATCGACGCGGCCCATGCCCAGGGGGTTCGGGTGCTGGTCGACGGGTCCCAGGCGGCCGTGCACATGGCGGTCGATCTCGACGCGCTCGGCGCCGATTTCTACGCGATCACGGGCCACAAGCTCTATGGTCCCTCCGGGTCCGGCGCGATGCACATCAAGGCGGACCGCATGGCAGAGATGCGCCCCTTCATGGGTGGCGGCGACATGATCCGCGAGGTGCATCGCGACATGGTGACCTGGAACGACCCGCCGATGAAGTTCGAGGCGGGCACGCCCGGCATTGTCCAGCAGATCGGCCTTGGTGCCGCGCTCGACTACATGATGGGCGTGGGAATGGAGAATATCGCCGCCCACGAGGCGCGGCTCACGGCCTATGCGCGCGAGCGGCTCGACGGGCTGAACTGGCTGACGGTGCAGGGCAAATCGGCCCGCAAGGGCGCGATCTTTTCCTTCACGATGGAGGGCGCGGGACATGCCCACGACATCTCCACTGTGCTCGACAAGAAGGGGGTCGCGGTGCGAGCGGGCCACCACTGCGCCCAGCCCCTGATGGAACATCTCGGCGTGACGGCGACCTGCAGGGCAAGTTTCGGGATGTACAACACCGAAGGCGAGGTCGACGCGCTGGTCGAAGCGCTCGAACTCTGCCACGAGCTTTTCGCCTGAGCCCCAAGCGGGCCCCTCTGCCCGCATTTCCGATTGCGGGGCGGCACACGCCCCGTTATAGCAAGCCCGCGCTGCACCCGTAGCTCAGCTGGATAGAGCGCTGCCCTCCGAAGGCAGAGGCCAGAGGTTCGAATCCTCTCGGGTGCGCCACTTCCCCAAATCCCTCCGTTTCCTTCGAGCCGCGCCAGAGCGGCAGCCTGGTTCCGGGGTATGCGCCGCGCGTCGGCAGCTTGCCGTTCCCCAATGGACATAACGCTTGCCAAGTGGCGAAGTTCCAAGCCAAATCGCTGTCACGAAACTGTCACAAGCAGTTCAGGGGAGGAACTCATGACGATCAGACACATCTCTGCCGCGGTGTTCGCGGCAGCGGGACTTTCTGCAACCATGCCGGTGGCGGCCCAGGCGGACGAACTCGTGCTCTATTGCTCGGTCCAGGAGGAGTGGTGCCGGGCGATGTCCGAGGCATTCCAGCGCGAGACCGGCATCAACGTGCTGATGACGCGCCGCTCTTCGGGCGAGACCTATGCCCAGATCGCCGCCGAGCGCGAACAGCCGCGCGGGGATGTGTGGTGGGGCGGCACCGGCGACCCGCACCTGCAGGCGGCACAGGAGGGGCTGACCGCGGAATACCGCTCGCCCATGCTCGACCAGATGCAGGATTGGTCCGTGCGCCAGGCCGAGACGTCGGGGTACCGGACTGTCGGCATCTATGCAGGCGGTCTCGGCTTCGGCTACAATTCGGATCTCGTGACCGAGAACCCGCCGGCCTGCTGGGCCGACCTTCTCGATCCGCGCTTCGAGGATGACGTGCAGGTCGCGAACCCGAATTCCTCGGGCACCTCCTACACGATGCTCGCCACGATGGTGCAGCTGATGGGCGAGGACGAGGCGTTCCAGTATCTCGCGCAGCTCCACAACAACATCAGCCAGTACACGCAGTCGGGCTCCGCCCCGATCCGCGCGGCGGCGACGGGCGAGACCGCGATCGGCATCGTCTTCATGCACGACGCCGTGGCCCAGACGGTGCAGGGCGCGCCGATCGTGGCCGTGGCGCCCTGCGAGGGCACGGGTTACGAAGTCGGCTCGATGTCGATCATCGAGGGCGGGCCGAACCCCGAGGCGGCACGCGCGTTCTACGACTGGGCGCTGACCCCCGCCGCGCAGGAGATCGGCGCAACGGCCAACAGCTTCCAGATCCCGTCGAACATCAACTCGGCGACGCCCGAGGCGGCGCCGCGGCTCGAGGAGATCACGCTCATCGACTACGACTTCGCGCTTTACGGCTCCAGCGAGGAGCGCACGCGCCTGCTGCAGCGGTGGGATGCCGAGATCGGATCGTTGCCGCAGTAGATCGTGGCAAGGATTTCCCTGACATCTGACCGGGCCGGGGCGGCCTGGCTCGGTCTTCTTGCGCTCTCGCTGACGGCGCTGCCCTGGTACAAGGGGGCGGGGCTGTTGGCGGGGCCGGCGGCCTCGGCGCTTGCCGAGGCGTTGTCGGGGCGTGGCTGGTTCTGGCCGCTGATCGCCGCCGCGCTGGCGCTTGGGGCGGTGGCGCTGACGCGGGGCTGGCAGGTGTCGCGGCTGGCGCTCGGTCTCACGCTCGCGGCGGCCTTCCTCTATGTATGGCAGGGGTTCGCGGTCGGTCTGCGGGGGCCGTCCAGCGACTGGGTCGGGGGCGTGTTCGCCCGCGCGGCCGAGGGACAGACCGGCCTTGGCTGGGGCGGGTTCCTGGCGGGCGTGGCGCTTGTCGGGCTTCTGTCGGACCTCGTTGCGGCGCGCGGCTTCTGCCGGGGGGAACGCTTCGCGTCCTTTTGCATCACCGCGATCGTCGCGCTGCTGACCACCTTCGTCTTCTTTCCGATCCTCAAGCTCGGTCTGGCCGCCTTCGTGGACACCGAGGGGAACCTGGCGCTCGCCACATTCTGGGCGCGGCTGAGCGCGCCGGATCTCTGGGGCGTAGCCTGCTTCACCGGTGGCGGTCGCTGTGGGGTGGTGGTGAACACCGTCGTCCTCGGCGTCCTGTCGGCAACGCTGGCGACAGCGCTCGGTCTTGCGCTGGCCCTTCTGGTCAACCGCACGGATTTCCGGATGAAACGCGCGCTGCGCGCCATCTCGATCCTGCCGATCATCACGCCGCCTTTCGTCGTCGGCGTCGCCATCATCCTGCTGTTCGGGCGCACTGGCCTCGTGACCGGTTTCGTTGCAGACCTGATGGAGGTGCGGCCCACGCGCTGGGTCTATGGCCTTCCGGGCATCCTGATCGCGCAGGTTCTGGCCTTCGCGCCGGTCACATTCCTTGTCCTGCTGTCGACGCTGGAGGCCATCAACCCCACGCTCGAGGAGGCCTCGCGCACGCTTGGCGCGCGGGCGATGACGACGTTCCGCACCGTGACATGGCCGCTCCTCCGGCCCGGCCTCGCGGCGGCCTTCCTTCTGGCCTTCATCGAAAGCCTCGCCGATTTCGGCAACCCGATCGTGCTGGGCGGCGGGTACGAAGTCCTGTCGGTCAAGATCTTCTTCGCCGTGGTCGGCGCGCGCTACGACCTCGGCAATGCCGCGACGCTTGCCATGATCCTTCTGGCGCTGACGCTCATCGCGTTCTGGCTGCAGATGCGCTGGATGGGCAAGAAGAGTTACGTCACCGTTACCGGCAAGTCCGACGCGGGCCTCGCCGCACCGCTGCCGCCGATCCTGAAGATCGGGGTGCTGGCGGTGGTGCTGCCCTGGGTCCTGTTCACCCTGGCGGTCTACATCATCATCGCCGTGGGCGGTTTCGTCACCGATGTCGGACGCTGGGACCTGACGCCGACGCTGGGCCATCTTTCCACGGCCTTCCGCTTCGAGTTCGCCGAGACGGGGCTGGAGCTTTATGGCTCGGCCTGGGATTCGATGATCACGACGCTCTGGGTCGCGGGCATCGCGGCACCGCTGACGACGCTCGTTGGCATACTCACCGCCTGGCTCGTGGCGCGGCAGGACTTCGCGGGCCGGCGCGCCTTCGAGTTCGGCACGATGCTGTCCTTCGCCATCCCCGGCACGGTCGTGGGCGTCTCCTACGTCGCGGCCTTCAACGTGCCGCCGGTCGACATCACCGGGACGGCCGCGATCCTCATCATCTGTTTCATCTTCCGCAACATGCCTGTGGGGATGCGCGCGGGGCTCGCGGCCCTCGCGCAGATCGACAAGTCGATGGAGGAGGCGTCGCAGACCATGGGGGCAGGGGGAGGCACCACGCTCCGCCGCGTGGTCCTGCCGCTGATCCGGCCGGCGGTCTTCACGGCGCTCGTCTATTCCTTCGTCACCGCGATGACGGCGGTCTCGGCGGTGATCTTCCTCGTCTCGGCGCGGCACAACATGGCGACGGCCTACATCATGGGGCGCGTCGAGGCCGGGGAATACGCGCTCGCCATCGCCTATTCGGCGGTTTTGATGATCGTGATGATCCTCTGCGTGGTAGTGATCCAGTTCCTCGTCGGCACGCGGAAACTGGGACGCCGGCAGGAATTGCAGGGCCGGACGGCCGCGGAGCCGGCGGAATGAGGGGCACTGCGTGAGGAACGGGGCATGACGGAAACCGCCATCGAGTTCGTGGACGTGGTGAAGCGCTACGGCAGCGCCACGGCGGTGGACCGCATCAGCTTTTCCATCGCCAGGGGAGAGCTCGTCACCTTCCTCGGCCCCTCGGGCTGCGGCAAGACCACGTCGCTGCGGCTGATCGCGGGGCTGGAACTTCCCAGCGAGGGCCAGGTGAAGATCGCAGGCCGGGACGTCAGCAGGGACCCCGCGTCCGAGCGTAACGTCGGCATGGTCTTCCAGTCCTACGCCCTCTTCCCGCACATGACGGTGCTGGAGAACGTGGCCTACGGCCCGACGATCCGCGGCGTCGCCAAGGCCGAGGCGCGGGACCGCGCGCACGCGATCCTCGACCAGGTGGGTCTGGCCGGGCTCGAGGCGCGACTTCCTTCCGAGCTTTCCGGGGGCCAGCAGCAGCGCGTCGCCGTCGCCCGCGCCATCGTGCAGCAGCCCGACGTGCTTCTGTTCGACGAGCCGCTTTCCAACGTCGACGCGAAGCTGCGCCGCAAGGTCCGCGCCGAGATCCGCGACCTGCAGCAGCGTTTCGGGCTGACCGCCGTCTACGTCACCCACGATCAGGAGGAGGCGCTGGCCGTCTCCGACCGGATCGTGGTGATGAAGATGGGCCAGATCGCCCAGATCGGCACGCCGGCGGAGCTTTATGAAAGGCCGGCCTCGGCCTTCGTGGCGGATTTCATCGGCGATGCGAACCTGATCGAGGGGCGTGTCGAGGCGGGCAAGTTCCACGCCGCCCACCTCGCGCTGCCTATCGGCGCCGAATCCGGCAAGGTGACGGCCACGATCCGCCCCGAACGCATCCGCCTTGCGCCCGGCGGGATCGCAACCATCCTGTCGGCAAGCTACCTTGGCAGTCGCATGGAATATGTCGTGCAGGACGAGGACCTCGAATTTCTCGTGTCCCGCCCGATCTCCGAGCCGCGCCTGACCGCAGGCGACAAGGTCGACCTGCAGATCGATCCCGCCGATCTCATCCTCGTCCGCTAGCCGAACCGACCTTCCGAAAGGCCCCCCATGACCGACCCCATCGCCGCCCGCGCGGCCCTCGCCTCGGATCTCGCGCGCCGGGCGGGGCAGATCGCCCTCGACTACTACCGAAACCGCGCGAGTCTCGAGATCGAGACCAAGAACGGCGAACTGGACCTCGTTTCCATCGCCGACCGGGCGGTCGAGGACATGATCCGTGGCGAGATTGCCGCCGCCTTTCCCGACGACGCCATCCTCGGCGAAGAGGGGGGCGCGGCCGAGGGCAGGTCCGGCCTGACCTGGGTGATCGACCCGATCGACGGAACCGTGCCCTTCCTGATGGGTCTGCCGCATTGGTGCGTCGTCATCACGCTGATCGAAGGCGCCGAAACGCTCTTCGGGGTGATCGACGTGCCGGTGACGGGCGAACATTTCGCCGCGCGCGCGGGTCAGGGCGTGACGCTCGACGGGGTGCGCCTGTCTCTCGATCCGTCGAAGAGGATCGACCAGGGCCTTGTCGCGGTGGGCGCATCCGAACGCTGCGGTGCGGCCCCCATCGCCGGCATCATCCGGAGGCTGATGGAGGCGGGCGGCATGTACTACCGGAACGGCTCGGGCGCCAACATGCTGGCCTGCGTCGCGGCGGGGCGGCTGGCGGGCTATATCGAGCCGTCGATGAACCCGTGGGACAGCCTCGCGGGGCTCCTCATGATCCGGGAGGCGGGAGGTGTCACGCATCCCTACCCGGCGGATGCGCGGCTTGGCCTTGCCATGGGGGCCGCGCCAGGGGTCTGGGACGCGCTGGAGAGCATCGTCTCGGCCGAGTTCCCGGACGGATTGCCCGAAGTCGAATACTGGTCATGACGGGCGCGACCCCCTGTGGTCGGCCCGCCATCCCGGCGACGCCGCTGGCCGGGGGTGCGGCGGGAAGGGGCCTGCGCCCGCGCGATCTGTCCGTTCTGATGCGGTCCGGTCTTGAAATCGGCCCGCCGAAGCGTTCATCTCGCCATTGCGTCGCCCCGCCAAGGCAGGGAGGAGGGTGCGGCATACGAGGTCGTGCGCGTGCAACGGTCGGCCGATTTGTCGGATCGGTGGAAACTCGTGGCTTGAATCGCCCCGGGGGCTGACGGAAAACGCGCGCGACTTATCTGTCCGTGATCCGTTTTCGAGGCTCCATTTCATGCACGACAGCACCCATTACGGCGCGCAGGACATGCAATCCGCGATCCTGCACCACCTGATCTATACCGCCGGCAAGGATGCCGAGCACGCGACGGTCTACGACTGGCGGATGGCGCTCAGCCATGCGCTCCGCGACCGGATCGTGGATGCCTGGTTCGCCTCGACCCGCCGCTCCTATGCGGCCGGCGCCAAGCGCGTCTACTACCTGTCGATGGAGTTCCTGATCGGGCGGCTCCTCGAGGACGGATTGGTCAACCTTCGCCTGCTCGATGCCGCGCACGAGGCCCTGCTGGCCTTCGGCTGCGATCCCGACGTGGTCATCAGCGACGAACCCGACGCGGCACTCGGCAATGGCGGGCTCGGACGGCTCGCGGCCTGTTTCCTCGAGTCGATGTCCACGCTCGGCGTGCCCGCCCACGGCTACGGCATCCGCTACGAGCATGGCCTCTTCCGCCAGCGCATCGTCGACGGGCGGCAGGTGGAACTGCCCGAGACCTGGCTTCAGGAGCCGCACGCCTGGGAATTCGAGCGCCCCGAGACGCGCTATCGCATCGGCTTCGGCGGCGTCGCGAAGGGCGGCACCTGGGAGCCGGGCGAGGCGGTGATCGCGGCGGCCTACGATACGCCCGTGGTCGGCTGGAACGGGGTCTGGGCCAACACGCTGCGGCTGTGGTCGGCGCGATCTGAGGCGGGCTTCGATCTCGACAGCTTCAATCGCGGCGATTTCGTCGGCGCGGCCTCGCGCGAGGAGACCGCGCGCACGATCAGCCGGGTCCTCTATCCCGACGACACGACCGAGATCGGCAAGGAACTGCGGCTGAAGCAGGAATACTTTTTCACCGCCGCGTCGCTTCACGACATCCTCCGCCGCTTCGAGGGCGAGCACCACGATCTGCGCCTTCTGCCCAAGAAGGTGGCGATCCAGCTCAACGACACGCACCCCGCCATTGCGGGGCCGGAGCTTGTCCGGCTTCTCCACGACGAGAAGAACCTTCCGTTCGACGAAGCCGTCGACCTGGCGCGGAACACGCTTTCCTACACGAACCACACGCTTTTGCCCGAGGCGCTGGAGCGCTGGTCCGAGGATCTCTTCGGCCGCCTCCTGCCGCGGCATCTGGAGATCGTCGACCGCATCGACCGGGCCCACCGCGCCGCGAACCCCGGCTGTCGTGCGTCGATCCGCGAGCCGGGCGTCGTGAAGATGGGCGAGCTCAGCTTCGTCATGGCGCACAAGGTCAACGGCGTCTCCGCGCTGCATACCGAGCTGATGAAGACCACCGTCTTCGAGGAGCTGAACCGCCTTTATCCCGACCGGATCGTGAGCGAGACCAACGGCGTCACGCCGCGCCGCTGGCTTCTGTCGTGCAACCCGCGGCTGGCGACGCTCATCACCGACAGGATCGGCGAGGGGTGGGTCGCCGACCTCGAGCGGTTGTCCGAGCTGGAGGGCCACATCGCGGACCCGACCTTCCTCGACGCCTACGCGGCCGCCAAGCGGGCCAACAAGGCGGACCTGGCCGCCTTCATCGAGGCGGAGCACGGCATCGTCCTCGACCCCAAGATGATGTTCGATGTCCAGATCAAGCGCCTGCACGAGTACAAGCGCCAGCACCTCAACATCCTGGAAGCCATTGCGCTGTGGCAGGCGATCCGGGCCGATCCCGGCCGCGACTGGACGCCCCGCGTCAAGATCTTCGCGGGCAAGGCCGCGCCGGGCTATCACTTCGCCAAGGACATAATCCGCCTCATCAACGACGTGGCCGAGGTCGTGAACGCGGATCCCCTGACGCGAGACCGCCTCAAGATCGTGTTCCTGCCCAACTACAACGTCTCGCTGGCCGAGCGCCTGATCCCCGCCGCCGACCTTTCCGAGCAGATCTCGACCGCCGGCAAGGAGGCCTCGGGCACCGGCAACATGAAATTCGCGCTGAACGGGGCACCGACCATCGGTACGCTCGACGGCGCCAACGTCGAGATCCGCGATCATGTCGGTGCCGAGAACTTCTTCCTGTTCGGCATGACCGCCGAGGAGGCCTCGGCCCGCCGCGCCCTGTCGGGCCATGCCTCCCGCGCCATCGCCGCCGACCCGCGTCTGGCGGCTGCCCTGAACGCGGTGCGCGAAGGGGTCTTCTCGCCGGAAGAGCCCGGTCGCTACGCGCATCTGGTCGAAAACCTCTCGGGGCACGACTATTTCCTCGTCACATCGGATTTCTCCGACTACTGGCGGGCGCAGCGGGAGGTCGATGCCGCCTATCGCGACGCGGAGGGCTGGGCGCGCATGGCCGCCCTCAACACCGCGCGGTCCGGCTGGTTCTCGTCCGACCGGACGATCCGGGGGTATCTGACCGACATCTGGAAGGCCGAACCGCTTCTCTAGGCACCTCATCCTCCGCGGTCTGCCCGCTTGCCTGTTGTTTTCGGGGCGGGATCGCCTAGGCTCGACGCAAAGGCATCGGGTCTGGGGCGCCCCGTGTCCAATACAATGGGAACCGGGAGGAAAATGGGGATGGTCGACAGCACTTCGCGACTGATGCGCAATTCGATGGCCTTCGTGCTGGCCGGAGGCCGGGGCAGCCGCCTCAAGGAGTTGACCGACAAACGGGCGAAACCCGCGGTCTATTTCGGCGGCAAGACGCGGATCATCGACTTCGCGCTTTCGAACGCGCTGAACTCGGGCATCCGCAAGATGGCGATCGCCACCCAGTACAAGGCCCACAGCCTGATCCGGCACTGTCAGCGCGGCTGGAACTTCTTCCGCTCCGAGCGCAACGAGTATCTCGACATCCTGCCGGCAAGCCAGCGCGTCGACGAGAACCAGTGGTATCTGGGAACCGCCGACGCCGTGACGCAGAACATCGACATCGTCGACAGCTACGAGGTCGACTACGTCCTGATCCTGGCGGGCGATCACATCTACAAGATGGATTACGAGCGCATGATCCGGCACCACGTCGAAAGCGGCGCGGACGTGACCGTGGGCTGCCTCACGGTCCCGCGGATGGAAGCCACGGCCTTCGGGGTCATGGCGGTGGATGCCACCGACCGGATCACGAGCTTCCTCGAAAAGCCCGCCGATCCGCCCGGCACGCCGGACGATCCCACGGTCGCGCTGGCCTCGATGGGGATCTACGTGTTTTCGTGGGCGTTCCTGCGCGACCTCCTGATCCGGGACTCGGAGGACCCCAATTCCAGCCACGACTTCGGCGGCGACATCATTCCCGACATCGTCAAGAACGGGAAAGCCGTCGCGCACCGCTTCACCGACAGTTGCGTCCGCACGAGCGCCGAGGCCCCCGCCTACTGGCGTGACGTCGGCACCGTCGACGCCTTCTGGAAGGCCAACCTCGACCTCACCGATTTCACGCCCGAGCTCGATCTCTGGGACACGACCTGGCCGATCTGGACCTATTCGGAATCCGTGCCGCCCGCGAAGTTCATCCATGACGAGAAAAACCGCCGCGGCACGGCGCTCAGTTCGCTGGTCTCCGGCGGCTGCATCATCTCGGGGACCGAGATCCGCAATTCCCTGCTTTTCACGATGGTCCACACCAACAGTTACGCAAGCCTCGATGAAGCCGTGGTGCTCCCATACGTCACCGTGGCCCGACACGCACGCCTGACCAGGGTCGTGATCGACCGGGGCGTACATATCCCGGAAGGCCTGATCGTGGGCGAGGACCCCGTGGAGGATGAGAAGTGGTTCCGCGTGAGCGAGGGCGGCGTCACGCTCATCACCCAGGACATGCTCGACCGAAGGGCGGCGACACTCGGATGAAGGTTCTCTCCGTCGCCTCGGAATGCGTTCCCTTCGTCAAGACCGGGGGACTGGCGGACGTCGTCGGCGCGCTGCCGCGGGTCATGGACGGGCAGGGGGTGCGGATGCGCGTTCTCCTGCCAGGTTATCCGCAGGTGTTGCAGGCTGCAGGCGCGGGCGAGACGGTCATGGAGGACAACACGCTCTTTGGCGGGCCGGGGCGCGTGATCTCGGCGCGCGCGGCGGGCGTGGAACTTCTCGTTCTGGAAGCGCCGCATCTCTATGGGCGGGCGGGAACGCCCTATCTCGGCCCCGACGGGCGCGACTGGTCGGACAATCCCGAACGCTTCGCCGCCCTCTCGTGGATCGCGGCGCGCATCGCCTGTGAAGGCGCGGCCGGGTGGAAACCCGATCTTCTGCATGGCCATGACTGGCAGGCGGGGCTGGCGCCCTACTACATGTCGCGGCGCGCGGGCCGTGTGCCGAGCGTCTTCACCGTCCACAACATCGCCTTTCACGGCGCGGCCCCCGCGGGCCGCCTGGCCGCGCTCAGGCTCGATCCGAAGGATTTCGTCCAGGATGGCGGGTTCGAGTTCTGGGGGCGGATCAATACGCTGAAGGCGGGGCTGATCTGGTCGGACAGGATCACCACCGTCTCGCCCACCTACGCGCGGGAACTGACGCGCCCCGAATTCGGCGCGGGACTGGATGGCGTGATCCGGGCGCGGGCGGGGGAGCTTTCGGGGATCCTGAACGGCATCGACACCGAGGTCTGGAACCCGGCCACTGACAAGGCGCTTGCCGCCCGCTACCGAAGCCCGCGTGGCAAGGCGAAGAACCGCGCCGCGCTCCGCAGCGAGTTCGGGCTGGAGAAATCGTCCGGTCCGCTCTGTGGCGTGGTGTCCCGGCTGACCCAGCAGAAGGGTCTCGACCTGATGCTCGACGCACTTCCGGCGCTTCTGGATCGCGGCGGGCAGCTGGTGATGCTGGGGGCGGGCGACGCCGCGCTCGAGGCCGCCTGGCTTGCCGCCGCCACGGCTCATCCCGGCGTTGCGGTCCGCATCGGCTATGACGAGGCGCTCGCCCATCGCCTTGTCGCCGGGGCCGACGCGCTCCTCGTGCCCTCGCGGTTCGAGCCCTGCGGCCTGACCCAGCTCTACGCGCTGCGCTACGGGACGATCCCGCTGGTCGCGCTGACCGGGGGGCTCGCCGATACCGTCATTCCCGCAAGCCCCGCCGCGCTTGCGGCCGGCGCAAGCACCGGCGTGCAGGTCCATCCCCTGACGGCCGAAACGCTGGCGCTGGGGCTGATGGATCTCTGCGCGCTGTTCGAGGACCGGGAAACCTGGGCGCGGATGCAGGAGAATGCCATGGCCCAACCCGTGGGGTGGGAGGCCTCGGCCGCGGCCTATGCGCGGCTCTACCGGGAGGTTTCCGGCGCCGAATGAGACCTGTCCTGACCATGGCCGAGGGGCGTGCGGCCCCCCTTGGCGCGACCTTCGACGGCGAGGGCGTCAACTTCGCCGTGTTCTCGGAACACGCGACGCGGATCACCGTGTGCCTCTTCTCGGAGGACGGACGGCGGGAAATCCAGCGGCTCGACCTGCCCGAGCGCGACGGCGACGTCTGGCACGGATATGTCTCGGGGCTGCGGCCCGGGCAGCTCTACGGCTTGCGGGCCGATGGCGCCTACGCGCCCCATCACGGGCATCGGTTCAATGCCAACAAGCTTCTGATCGACCCATACGCCAAGCGCCTCACCGGTCATCCGGTCTGGGACGACGCGTTGATGGGCTATACCGTCGGCGACGTGCGCGGCGACCTCAGCTTCGACCGCCGCGACAGCGCGCCCTTCATGCCGCGCTGCGTCGTCGAGGACCCGACCTTCTCGTGGGGCGGCGACCGCCCGCCGCGCACGCGCATCGCCGAGACGATCCTCTACGAGGCCCATGTGAAGGGCCTGACCCGGCGGTTTCCCGGCGTGCAGCATCCGGGAACCTTCCTGGCCCTCGGCTCGGATCCGGTGCTGGACTACCTCACGAACCTCGGGATCACCGCGATCGAGCTTCTGCCGTCGCAGGCGTTCCTCGACGACCGGTTCCTCGTCGAGAAGGGCCTACGCAACTACTGGGGGTACCAGACGCTCGGCTTCTTCGCGCCCGAGCCCCGGTATCTCCACGCGGGCCAGATCGCCGAGTTCCAGTACATGGTCGCCCGTCTGCACGCCGCCGGGATCGAGGTGATCCTCGACGTGGTCTACAACCACACCTGCGAGGGCAACGAGACCGGCCCGACCCTGTCTTTCCGGGGGCTGGACAACCTGTCCTATTACCGGCTCACGCCGGATCATCGCGGCTACATCAACGACACCGGGACTGGCAACACGATCAACATGGACCATCCGATGGTCCTGCGCATGATCCTCGACAGCCTGCGGTACTGGGTCGAGGCGATGCATGTGGACGGCTTCCGCTTCGACCTCTGTTCCACGCTCGGGCGTACGCCGAACGGCTTCGACCGGGGCGCGGCCTTCTTCGATGCGATCCGCGCCGACCCGGTCCTGTCGACGGTCAAGCTCATCGCCGAACCCTGGGATATCGGGCCCGGCGGCTACCAGCTGGGCGCGTTCCCGCCGCCCTTCCTCGAATGGAACGATCAGTTCCGCGACGGCGTGCGGCGCTTCTGGCGGGGCGATGCGGGCCATGTGCCGGTTCTGGCGGACCGGCTGACCGGCTCCGCGCTGCAGTTCGACCATTCGGGGCGGGCGGCCACATCGTCCGTCAACATGCTGACTGCCCATGACGGCTTCACGCTCGCCGATGTCGTCGCGTACCTGGAGCGTCACAACGAGGCCAACGGCGAGGACAACCGCGACGGCCACGGCGAGAACTATTCCGACAATTTCGGCATCGAGGGGCCGAGCGACGACCCCCGCATCCGGGCCGCGCGAAACCTGCGGCGGCGCAACATGATGGCGACGCTTCTGCTGTGCCAGGGGACGCCGATGATCCTGGCGGGCGACGAGGTCGGGAATTCGCAGGGCGGGAACAACAACGCCTACGCGCAGGACAACGAGACCGGCTGGATCGACTGGGAGAACGCGGACGAAGACTTCCGGAGCTTCACCCGGTCCATGATCGCCTTCCGCAAGCGTCACCCGATCCTGCGGCAGAAGCGGTTCCTGCATTCGCGCGAACGCGCGCTCGACGGGATGGAGGACCTGTTCTGGTGGCGCCCGGACGGCACGCCGATGACGCAAGCCGACTGGGACGACGGCGATGCGCGGGTCCTCTGCGCCGAATTGCGCATGGCCTCGGGCACGCCCGCCTACGCCGAACGCGAGGACGCGGTCTTCCTCGTCTTCAACGCCGGATCGAAGGACGTGACCGTGCGCCTGCCGCCGATCCCGGGGGACACCCGCTGGAGCCACCGGGTCGCCACGGCCACAGGCTGGTTCGGGGCCGAGCCGCTTGGCCGCACGCTCGATGTGCCGGGCCCTTCCGTCGCGGCCTGCGTGCTGGAGGTCCACGATGACTAACGCGCTGTCGGCGCTCTCGGCGCGGGTCGGCATCGTGGCGTCCTATACCGACCAGACGCGGCGGCGCAGGCGAACGGGGCGGGCCACGATGCGCGCGCTTCTCTCGGCGATGGGGCTTCCGGTCGGGAACGAGGCGGAGGCCGCCGAGCGCCTGGCAGAGCTGGAGGCCGCGGAGACCGGGCGCGTCCTGCCGGACTGGGCCATCGCCGTGCCGGACGTTCCCCTGCGCTCGCTCCTGCCGGAGGGCGCCGAATGGCGGCTGCTGCGCGAAGATGGCGGCAGCGAGGAGGGCAGGGGCGACACGCTGCCCGCCCTGCCGCTCGGCCTTCATCGGCTGGAAGTCCGAGGCCATCGCTGCACGCTGATCGTGGCGCCCGCGCGCCTGCCGATTCCCGCCCGCGCCTGGGGCACGATGCTGCCGCTTCACGCTCTGCGTCCGGCCGCGGTCGGGGGGCTTGCCGACTACGACGACCTCGCGGTGGCGGCGGAGGGTCTGGCCGGGCTCGGGTGCGACTTCCTCGGCCTCAATCCGATCCACGCAGGGTTCTTCGCCGATCCGGGCGGCTTCAGCCCCTACACACCGTCCCACCGCCGCCGTCTGAGCGCGTTCCACGTGGTCGACGGGTCGTCCCCGGCACCCTCGGGGCCGCTTGTGGACTACGGCGCGGAAATCCCCCGGCGCCGCGCCGCGCTGGAACAGGGATACGCCGCCTTCGCGGCGCAAGGCGGCGATCCGGCTTTCGAGGATTTCCGGTCGCAAGAAGGCGACGCGCTCGACCGGTTCGCCCTCCATCAGGCGCTGTCGGACATCCACGGGCCCTACTGGTCCGAATGGCCAGCCGAACTCCGCGACCCCGACAGCCCGGCGGCCGCGCGCGCCCGGGCCACGCTCATGGCGCAGATGAGGTTTCATTCATGGCTGCAATGGCGCGCGCAGACGGGCCTCGCCGCAGCCAATGCGCGCGCCAAGGCGGCGGGTATGGCTATGGGCCTCTACCTTGATCTCGCAGTCGGCACGCATCCCGCCGGGGCGGAGACATGGGAAGACCGCGAGAGCTTCGCCTTCGGGGCATCTCTCGGCGCGCCGCCCGACGCGTTTTCCGCCGATGGCCAGTCCTGGGGCCTTGCGCCTTTCAACCCGCGCGCGCTTGTCGCTGCGGGCTTCGCGCCGCTGGCCGAGACGTTGCGCTGCCAGATGGCACTGTCGGGGGCGCTGCGGATCGATCATATCCTCGGCTTCGACCGGGCCTTCTGGGTGCCGGAGGGCGGTGGGCCCGGCGCCTATGTGCAGATGCCGCGGGACGCCATGCTCGCCGTCGTGCGGATGGAGGCCGCGCGGGCCGGTGCGGTCGTGGTGGGCGAGGATCTCGGGAACGTGCCCCGGGGCTTGCGGTCGGCGCTCGCGGCGTCCGGCATCCTCGGCTGCCGGCTCCAGCTGTTCGAGCGTCGGCCTGGGAAGACGCCGGCCTTCCGCGCGCCCGAAAGTTTTCCGCGTGCCTCCATCGCCAGTTTCTCGACCCATGATCTGCCGACCTGGGCAGGCTGGCGGAAGGGTCACGAGATCGACGCTCGGGCGCGGCTGGGGCACATCACGCCCGGTTTCGCCGAAGCCGAACGTGCCCGCCGCAAGACGGAAGTGGCGGCCTTCGACGCCATGACCGCAAGGATCGCCCCCCCGGAGACCGATCCCGCCTCTCCGGACGCGATGCATCACGCGCTTGGGGCGACGGGATCCGCTCTCGCCATGGTGCAGGTGGAATGCGCCCTCGGGATCGTGCCACAGCCGAACCTTCCGGGCACGACGTCGGAATATCCCAACTGGCGTCAGCGCCTTCCCCTCGCCGCGGCGGAGCTTGCGTCCGCGCCGGGGATGCTGGCCGCCGCGCGGATCATGAACGACACGCGCTGAGCCGGCTCAGCCCTCGTGCACGAGGTAGACAACCGAAAGAGGCGGCAGGTAGAGCTCGGCGCTCGCGGCCTGATCGCCATGGGGAACCGGGGCCGCCACGACGCCGCCCAGGTTCCCGCGCCCCTCGCCGCCGTAGAACTCCGCATCCGTGTTCAGCGCCTCGCGCCAGCGGCCCGCAAGCGGCAGGCCGATCCGGTAGGCCGTCCGCTCGACCGGCGTGAAGTTGCAGACCACGACGGCATTGGCGTCGCCGGGACCGCCGCGCCGGATCCAGGCATAGACCGAATTGGCCGCGTCGTCGGCTTCGAGCCACTGGAACCCTTCCGCCTCGGCATCCTTCACATGCAGCGCGGGCGTGCCGCGATACAGCGTGTTGAGGTCCCGCACCAGCCGCTGCAGCCCCGCGTGGCGTCCGTCCGAAAGCGCGGCCCAGTCGATCTGGGTTGAATGGTTCCACTCCGCCGCCTGGCCGAATTCCTGCCCCATGAAGAGAAGCTTCTTGCCCGGGTGCCCCCACATGTAGCCGTAGTAGGCCCGGAGATTGGCGAATTTCTCTTCCCGGTTTCCCGGCATCTTGCCCAGCATCGAGCCCTTGCCGTGCACGACCTCGTCATGGCTGATCGGCAGGATGAAGTTCTCGGAAAAGGCGTAGGTCAGCCCGAAGGTCATCTGGTGGTGATGGTGCCTGCGGTGGATCGGATCGCGCTTGATGTAATCGAGCGTGTCGTTCATCCAGCCCATGTTCCACTTGTAGCCGAAGCCCAGGCCGCCCTGATCCGTGGGCGCGGAGACCTTGGGGTAGGACGTGCTTTCCTCCGCCGCTGTCAGGATGCCGGGGCATTCGCCGTAGGCCACCGCGTTCATCTCCTGCAGCAGCGCGATCGCCTCGTAATTCTCGCGGCCGCCGTCGCGGTTCGGGATCCACTCGCCCTCGGCCCGGCTGTAGTCGCGGTAGAGCATGGAGGCCACCGCATCCACGCGCAGCCCGTCGGCGTGGTATTCCTCCAGCCAGTAGAGCGCGTTGGCGACGAGGTAGTTCTTCACCTCGCGCCGGCCGAAATTGTAGATCAGCGTGTTCCAGTCCTGGTGGAACCCCTCGCGCGGGTCCGCATGCTCGTAGAGCGCGGTGCCGTCGAAGCGGCCGAGCCCGTGGGGATCGGTCGGGAAATGCCCCGGCACCCAGTCGAGGATCACGCCAAGGCCCTTGCCGTGTGCCGCGGCGATCAGGTCGCGGAACTCGTGCGGCGGCCCGTGGCGGATCGTCGGCGCGAAGAGGCCCACGGGCTGGTAGCCCCAGGACCCGTCGAAAGGATGCTCGGAGACCGGCAGGAGCTCGATATGGGTGAAGCCCATGTCGTGGACGTAATCCACCAGCTCCTTCGCCGCTTCGACATAGGAAATCGGGCGCCCGCCTTCCTTGCGCCGCCACGAGGCGAGGTGCACCTCGTAGATCGAGATCGGCGCATTGCGCGCGTTGCGGGTGCCGCGCGTGTCCATCCAGTCCGCGTCCGGCCAGCCATAGCCCCGGATATCGCGGACGACCGAGGCTTTCTCGGGCGCGTGCTGCGAGCCGAAGCCGACCGGGTCTGCCTTGAGGGGCAGGACCTCGCCATGCGGCCCGAGGATCTCGTACTTGTAGACGGTGCCCTCGCCGATGCCGGGCAGGAACAGCTCCCACACCCCCGTGGCGCCGCGCCGGCGCATGACATGCCGCCGCCCGTCCCACAGGTTGAAGCCGCCCACGACGGAGACACGGCTCGCATTCGGCGCCCAGACCGCGAAATGGGTGCCGTGGCAGCCCTCGTGCTCCATCACGTGCGCGCCGAGCGCGTGCCACAGACGCCGGTGCGTGCCCTCGCCGATCAGGTATTCGTCGATTTCGCCAAGCACCGGGCCGAAACGGTAGGGGTCCTCGAAGGTCCATTCGGTTCCTTCCGAGGCCCGCGCGGCAAGGCGGTAGGCGCCGTCACCCGGCACGGGCCCCGCGAAGACGCCGCCAAATCCCGCGACGGGGGGCAGGGGATGGGGACCCGCCTTGCCCCCGGTTTCCGCCGAGACCGTCACGGCGCCGGGCGCGAAGACCGTGACGCGGCGTGCCTTGCCCGAGCCTTGCGGCCCGAGCAGCGCAAAGGGATCGTCGAGCGTCCCGCTGACCAGGCGGGACAGCGCCTCTGCCGATCCGGGGCTCGGCGGTTCCGGGGGAAGGGTCTCTGTCATGGCATGAGCCTAGACAATCCCGGGCCGACTGCAACGGAATGTCGTCTCAACCCGAACGACGCTGTTTCCCCCGAGGGTTCAAGGTCCTAACAATGGGCCATGACCATCCTGACCGTGACACTCAATCCCGCGCTCGATCTCGAAACCCGGACGCCCGAGCTGGTTGCGGGGCGCAAGCTGCGCTGCGCGCCCGCGCGTCGCGATCCGGGCGGCGGCGGGATCAACGTGGCGCGCGCCGTGGCGCTGCTTGGCGGTGAGGCGACGGCGGCGGTGGCCGCGGGCGGGCCGATCGGCGCGGACCTGATGCGGCTGCTGGCGGGGCCGGGGGTTGCGGTGGCGGCCCTTCCCGCGCCCGGCGACACGCGGCAGAACCTTTCCGTCATCGAGGAGACGACAGGCCGACAATACCGGTTCATCTTTCCCGGTCCCCAGTGGAGCGCCGCGGATCTGACCGCTGCCCGCGACGCGCTGCTGCCGATGGTGGGCGCCGGCGATTTCGCAGTGCTTTCGGGATCGCTTCCGCCCGGCCTGCCGGCCTCGGCCATGGCCGATCTCGCCCGCGCGTTGACCGAGGCCGGGGCCGCCGTGGTCTGCGACACATCCGGCGCCGCGCTGGCAGAGGTGGCGCGCGCGCGTCTGAGGCTCCGCGTCCTGCGGATGGACCATGCCGAGGCCGAGGAACTCATGGGCCGCTCCCTGCCGACACCCGAAATCAGCGCGGCGGCCGCGCAGGATCTCGTGGCCGCGGACGCCGCCGAGATCGCGATCCTCGCGCGCGGTGCCGAAGGCTCGGTGCTGGCCTCCGCCGACGGCCGCTGGTTCGCCCCGGCCGCCGATGTGCCCGTCGTTTCCGTCACGGGGGCGGGTGACAGCTTCGTCGCCGGCGCGACGCTGGCCCTGTCGCGTGGCCTGCCCTTGTCCGAGGTCCTGTGCTGGGGCGTTTCCGCGGCGAGTTCGGCCGTGACGACCGAGGCGACGCAACTTTGCGACCGCGCCGGGTTCGAGGTGATTCTGTCGGACTGCCTTGCCCGTCCTGTTTGAGGTTTCCTTGACCCCCCACAGGCCACGACGGCCATGCCCCACGGGGCATCTGTCAGGAATTTCTGACACTTTTTCCAGCCCCGTTGCGCAGGTTGACAAGTGCGCTGGCGGCGTAGCGCCTTTATTTGAAGGGTCTAATCAGATTTACAGTTGCAAATGTCAATTTGGCATGACACTTTGATCGCGGGTAACTCCTCTGCCGATCACCGGAGTTGAGGGGCACCTGTCGTCCGTCGTCCGTGTTGCTTGCACGGCGACGGAATAGTGCAACGCAACGAAGAGGAGGGGAGGACTATGTCCGATGATCCCGACAAGGTCTGGCCGACGGGCCTGACCCTTAAAGAAGCAGAAGAGGTGCATAGCTACCTCATCGACGGCACCCGCGTCTTCGGCGCGATCGCGCTGCTCGCCCATGTGCTCGTGGCCGTGTCCACGCCCTGGCTCGGATAAGGGGGCGACATCATGAACAACGCAAAGATGTGGCTTGTCGTGAAGCCGACCGTCGGGATCCCGATGTTCCTCACCGCCGTCGCTGTGGGATCATTCGCGGTCCATGTCGCCGTCCTGTCGAACACCTCGTGGGTCGGTGATTTCCTCCAGGGGCAGCCGCTCGGCTCCGGCGACAGTGCCGCGCTCGAGCAGGGAACGAACGTGCTTCCGGCATCCGCCGCAGCCGGTGACATTCCAATGTACCTTGAGGCTGACGCCTACGGCAACGAGAGCCTTCGGGTCGTGCTGCCGGACGGCAGGACCGCGACGCTCGTTGTGGATGACCTGACCTCCGCGGCCTTGATGCAATAGGCACGGACCGATGAAGAACGACCGCAGAAGATAGGACGGGGACGGCAAAGGCCCGCCCCCGTCCAAACCCTACCGATCCGGCCTGACCCCGGACCAATGCCGAAGACACAGTACCCCCGCCCATTCATCAAGGAGGGGCTAGTCCCACCCCGCCATGTTCAGGACCCGCGACTTCGCCCTGCGCAAGATCAGGCAGATCGGTCCGCGCTACATGCCGTTCGCGGATGTGGCGACAGACGATTTGCCGTTATCGCGCCTTCTGCGCCTGTCGCTGTTTCAGGTCACCGTCGGAATGGCGCTGGTGCTGCTCGTGGGCACGCTCAACCGCGTGATGATCGTGGAACTGTTCGTTCCCGCCACTCTCGTTGGCGTCATGATTTCCCTGCCGCTTCTGTTCGCGCCGTTCCGCGCGCTGATCGGCTATCGCTCCGACATCCACAAGTCCGCGCTCGGTTGGCGGCGCGTGCCCTACATCTGGAAGGGCACGATGCTTCAATTCGGCGGCTTCGCGATCATGCCGTTCGCCTTGCTGGTGCTGTCTGGCTACGACCAGGCAGCCGATGCTCCACTCTGGATCGGCCATGCCAGCGCGGCACTCGCCTTTCTTCTGGTGGGCGCCGGCGTCCACACGGTGCAGACCGTCGGTCTCGCGCTCGCCACCGATCTCGTGCCGGTGGAGGATCAGCCGAAGGTCGTGGGCCTGATGTACGTGATGCTGCTGGTGGGCATGATCGGCGCCGCGCTGATCTTCGGCGCGCTCCTCACGGATTACACACCCGGAAAGCTTGTTCAGGTCGTCCAGGGGGCGGCGGTGGTGACCGTTGTCCTGAATCTCCTCGCGCTGTGGAAGCAGGAGCCGCGTGACCGCGACCGCGCCCGCCGCATGGAAGCGGAGACGCATGACGACTTCATCGATGCCTGGCGCCTGTTCGTGCGCGGCCGGACCGCGGTGGGCCTTCTCGTCGTGATCGGCCTCGGGACCATGGGCTTCGGGATGGCCGATGTCCTGCTCGAGCCCTATGGCGGCCAGGTCCTGGAATTGTCTGTCGCCATGACGACGCGGCTGACGGCGGTCTTTGCCTTCGGGGGGCTCATTGGCTTCGCGATCGCCTCGCGCGTCCTTCTGGACGGGGCCGACCCGATCGACGTCGCCTGGTGGGGCACGCTCGCGGGGCTGCCGGCCTTTGCCGCGATCATTGCCTCCGGTCCGCTTACGCTCCCGGCGCTTTTCGTCGCGGGCACCGGGCTCGCCGGTCTCGGCGCCGGGCTTTTCGGCCACGGGACGCTGACGGCCACCATGCGCAGCGCCCCGCGCGAGCAGGTGGGCCTCGCGCTTGGTGCCTGGGGCGCGGTGCAGGCCACCGCCGCCGGGATCGCCGTGGCGCTTGGCGGGATCATCCGCGACCTTGTCACGGCCCTTCCCGGCGCGGCGGACTTCCGCCCCGAAACGCCGTATACCCCCGTTTTCAGCCTCGAGCTCGGGCTGCTCCTTGCCGCGTTGCTTGCAATCGTGGTGCTCCGGAGAAAACAGGCTCGCCTTCACCAGACCTCGCGCTATCGTAATCGGCAGGATCGACCGGACACGTCCGCCGCACCCATCGAGCCAACGCCGCCGGTGCGGCGGCAAAAGGAGAGGGAGACCCATGACGACAATCGTGTCACGGCTCTATGAATCAGCCGACATCGCAAACCGCGTCGCCGAAACGCTGCGCTCCGAAGGATTTCCCGAGGCGACGCTGAGTGTCATCGCCGAGGCCGACATGAAGGCCATGGCTGCGGCCCGTGTCGACCCCGCCGATGCCGAGCGCTACGCCAAGGCGATGAAGGACGGCGGGGCGCTTTTCGTCTGCCGTGCGCCCTTCACCCCGTTCGGGGCCGCGCGCCGCGCCAAGGAAGCCGCCGACAGCGAGCCCTGGATCGACGCCGGCGTGTCGAACCAGAACCGCTATGTTGAAGAGGTCGCCGACCTCGACATGCACACGCCGTCGATCCTCCAGTACCACCCGCTCATGATGACGCGGGACGATTACGTGGGATCGGGCTGGGCGAACTGGACGCTTTCGGGCGTGTTCGACTGGCCGACGGTCTCGCGCCGCCGCGAGGCGCCGAAGAACCTGACGAAGGGCTACATGTCCCAGCGTTTCTGGCCGCAGAAGCTCTTGTCCGCCAAGCCGCGGAGATCCTCGGTCATGCATGGCGGACGGCACATGTCGCGCGGCTGGTGGCCGATGCCGCTTGTCAGGACCGGAACGAAGAGCTCGATCATGAAGGGCCATCCGCTGATTTCGGAGCGCTTCGGCTGGGCGACGCTCAAGGAACACCGCTGACGCGTCGCGACGTCGAAAGAACGTCGCCGGGATCGGGCGACACGGAAAAGGCCGGGGCAGGGACCCCGGCCTTCTCATGTCGGCCCGCAGCCTCGCGTCGTTACTCGGCGGCCTGACGCTTCGGGAGAACCCAGTTCGGGCGCGGGAAGTGGCAGGTATAACCGTGCGGGATGCGCTGCAGGTAATCCTGGTGCTCGGGCTCGGCTTCCCAGAAATCGCCGACCGGCTCCACCTCGGTCACGACACGACCCGGCCAGAGGCCCGAAGCCTCCACATCCGCGATCGTGTCGATGGCGCAGGCCTTTTGCGCCTCGTCCTCGTAGTAGATGGCCGAGCGATAGGACATGCCGATATCGTTGCCCTGCCGGTTCCGCGTGGTCGGATCGTGGATCTGGAAGAAGAACTCAAGGATCTCGCGATAGCTGATGACCTCGGGATCGAAGATGATCTCGATCCCCTCCGCATGGGTGCCATGATTGCGGTAGGTCGCATTGGGGACGTCGCCGCCGGTATAGCCCACGCGGGTCGAGATGATGCCGGGCTTGTGGCGGATCAGTTCCTGCATCCCCCAGAAACAGCCGCCTGCCAGTACCGCTCGTTCGCTCATGCCAGATCCTCCACCTGATCGAGGTAATCGCCGTAGCCTTCCGCCTCCATGTCGTCGCGGTGGACGAAACGCAGCGAGGCCGAGTTGATGCAATAGCGCAGGCCGCCGCGATCGCGGGGGCCGTCGGGAAAGACATGGCCGAGATGGCTGTCGCCGTGTTTCGAGCGCACCTCGGTCCGGACCATCCCGTGGGAGAGGTCGCGCTTCTCGATCACGTACGCGGGTTCGATCGGCTTGACGAAACTCGGCCAGCCGCAGCCCGACTCGTACTTGTCGGAGGACGCGAAAAGCGGCTCACCGGAGACAACATCGACATAGATGCCCGGCGCCTTGTTGTTGAGGTATTCGCCGGTGCCGGGCCGTTCGGTCCCGTCGGTCTGCGTCACGCGGTACTGTTCCGGCGTCAGCCGCGAGATCGCCTCGGGGTCCTTGGTGTAATCGGGCATCCATTCGCCTCCTGTCCGTTTCCCGGAATATGGGCACGGGCGGGCGGCTTGTCCAATCACGCGGCCGCGCGGGAGATACAAAAACGCCCCGACGAGTGGCCGGGGCGTCAAGTCTGCAATGGGACGAATTCGGAAGAGGCGGCTCAGCCGCCCCAGGTCCGGACCGGCCCGCAATCCATGTGAACGAAGTTCGACCGCGAGTAGCGCCCGACGCCGCCGGCGTTGCAGGCGCGCGCGGCCTGATACATCTGGCCCACGCTGCGGGACTGCAACTGCACGTCCGCCGCCTCGCCCTGCATGTGGAGCGAGTTGCGCGCCACGCCGGAGGAGCGGCTGCGCAGCAGCGCGTTGCTGGACGGGCTGCGGTAGCCCGAAAGAAGCGTGTAGGGCTCGTCCGTCTCCATCAGGCGATGGGAGGCGGTGAGGATGTCGACCGTGCGCGCATCGATACGGTGCACCGTGTTGTCGCGCCAGTCGCGGAAGAAATAGTTGATCTCCTCGAGGGCGGGCGCGATGTATTCGCCCTCGACCCAGTAGATCATGTCGATGCTTTCGCCGGCTCGTCCGTTGTACATGCGGATGCGGCGGATATCGCCCGCACCGCGAAGGAAGCCTGTCGCATTCGCCATCACCGGTGCCGCCACCACTGTGGTTGCGGCGAACGCACGCAAAAGCGCGCGACGCGTGATATTGGTGTTTGCCATGGGTCGTATGCCCCTCAGTTCCGCCAGCTCGTTTGACGCATGCCGTTTCCCGGCATTGGTGCGCCCCCATCCCCGCAGGCACCCGGGTTGGATGACACATCTGTAATGTTTCGGGAAGTGCCGTCACCGCCCCCTGTGAATAACCGAGCCCCATCGGCAGTTTTTTGCCCATCGCGCGCCCCGCAAGCGGCCAATTCCCGCGCTAGGCGAGGGTGTGGGACCGCCGCACGGGTGCGAAAAGGTCGCAGCGTTCCGGCCCGCAGACGCCTATGTATAGGAAAAAACTTGCTTAACCGTGAATGTAATCGAATCCTGCCTGTTGTATCGTAGATGTGACTCGCTCCGGGGCCCGGGGCGCGTCATGACGGCATTTGGAAGACACGTTTCGAAGACGACGACTTGACCGAAAGACTGGGGATCTCCGCATCATGACGCTGAAATTCGCGCGCACGTCGCTGACTGCACTGGCCCTGGCCCTCGCGCCCGTGGCCGCCGTCACCGTGCTGCCCGCCACCGCCGAGGCGCAGACCTTCTCGGCGCTCCGCCAGGCCATCGCCGAGGCTTCATCGACCGATGAAAGCCTCGCCGCCTTCTACCGCGATCGCGATTTCCAGCCGGTCTGGACCTCATCCGAGTCGGTCGATCGCCGTTCGGCCCTCGTGGCCGCGCTCGACGGCGCGCGGACCCACGGGCTTCCGGCAGACCGCTACGACGTCGAGGCGCTTCGCGCAGCCTTCGCCGAGGCGACCAATCCCTGGGCGCGCGGCCAGGCCGACGTGATGGCCAGCCGCATGTTCCTGCAATACGCCCAGGACGTGCATTCCGGCTTCCTCGACCCGGGCGACATCATTCCCGACATCTTCCAGGACCTGCCGCGTCAGGATCCGCTGGAACTCCTGACGGCGTTCATGGAGGCGAACCCGCACGCCTTCATGGCGACGCTTCCGCCGCAGGATCCCGCCTATGCGCGCCTGCTCCGCACCAAGCTCCGGCTTGAGGATCTCGCGCGGCAGGGTGGGTACGGCCCGATCGTCCAGGCCGGAAGTCTTGCCCCCGGCAACAGCGGTCCCGCA
This sequence comes from Roseicyclus sediminis, assembly GCF_025515305.1. GTDB lineage: Bacteria > Pseudomonadota > Alphaproteobacteria > Rhodobacterales > Rhodobacteraceae > Roseibacterium > Roseibacterium sediminis. Next base: position 288,850 of record NZ_JAOPHT010000002.1, on the reverse strand, counting down.
GTGGTGGCGCTGCGCAACCGCCTGATCGCGATGGGCTATCTCGAGCGGTCTATCACCGCCGAATACGACGCGCGCCTTCAGGCCGCGGTCGTCGAATTCCAGATCGACAACGGCATCACGCCGGACGGGATCGCCGGCGGCTCGACGATCCAGGCGGTCAACCGCTCGGTCGAGGATCACTGGAACGACGTCGTCCTGCACATGGAGCGGCAGCGCTGGCTGAACGATGGCACGGTTCCCGACCGCCTGATCTTTGTGAACCTCGCGGACTTCCACGTGCGGGTGATCGACAACGGCGAGACGACGTTCGTGACCCGCTCGGTCGTCGGCGCGCGCGACCGGCAGACGCCGGAGTTCTCCGACGAGATGGAGCACATGGTCATCAACCCGAGCTGGTACGTGCCGCGCTCGATCGCCATGCGGTCCTACATCCCGAACATCATCGCGGGCGGCGGCACCTACATGCAGCTTCTGTCGAACGGGCGCGTGGTGAACCCCGCCGCCATCGACATGAGCCAGTATTCCGTGTCGAGCTTCCCCTTCGACCTGCGCCAGCCGCCGGGGCCGCGCAACGCCCTGGGAAGCGTGAAGTTCATGTTCCCCAACCGGCACGCGATCTACCTGCACGACACGCCCGAGCAGTACCTGATGGAGCGCGAAGTGCGCACCTTCTCCTCGGGCTGCATCCGGCTCGATGACCCGCACGAGTTCGCCTATCACCTGCTGGAGCGGCAGACCGACGATCCGGTGGGACTGTTCCAGCGCATCCTCAACACCGGGCAGGAAACGCAGCTGAACCTCGAGCAGCATATCCCCGTCCACCTGACCTACTGGACGGCCTGGGTCGATGACGATGGCGACCTGAATTTCCGTGACGACGTCTATGGCCGGAACGCGCGTCTTGGACAGGCGATCCGTGCCATGGGGGTGGTCATGCCCGACGCGGCGAGCTAATCGGGGCCCCGCCGGGAGAGGCGGGGGCATAATGACGGGTTACAGGATCAGCGACATCGCGGCGGCGCTCGGGGCAGAGGCCCTGGGCGCCGATGACATTATTGTCACCGGTGTCGCGGAACCGGCCGCGGCCGGGCGGGACGACCTCGCGCTTGCAATGGCCGAGCGTTACGCGGCCGACCTCGCCAAGGGCAACGCGCGTGCCGCCGTGATCGGGCCGGGCATGGACTGGCGCGCGCTGGGGCTCGAGGCCGCCATCGTGGCGCCGCGTCCGCGTTACGCGCTCGCCGGGGTCACGCAACGCATGGACCCAGGGCCGGTCATTGCGCCGGGCATCCACGCGACGGCCGTGATCGACCCGACCGCGGAGATTGGCGAGGGCGCACATGTAGGCCCCTTCGTCGTCGTCGGGCCCGGTGCCTTTATCGGACCGAAGGCGCGGATCGCATCGCATGTCACAGTGGCCGAAGGCGCCGTGATCGGGGCGGATGCCCTGATCCATTCGGGTGTCCGCATCGGTGCGCGCGTCCGCATCGGCGACCGCGTCGTGATCCAGCCGGGCGCCGTCCTCGGCGGCGACGGCTTTTCCTTCGTGACACCCGAGAAGTCCCACGTCGAGACCGCCCGCGAGAGCCTTGGCACCGCCGATCACGCGAGCGCCGGCGCGCAAAGCTGGACGCGGATCCATTCGCTCGGCTCGCTTGTGATCGGGGACGACGTGGAGATCGGGGCGAACGCGGCCATCGACCGGGGCACCGTCGCGGATACCGTCATCGGCGACGGCACCAAGATCGACAACCTCGTGCATATCGGGCACAACTGCCGCATCGGGCGCGACTGTCTTCTGTGCGGGCAGGTGGGCTTCGCGGGGTCGGCGGTTCTGGGCGACCGTGTCGTGCTCGGCGGCCAGTGCGGGGTCTCGGACAATATCGAGATCGGCTCGGACGTGGTGGCCGCGGGCGCGACCAAGATCTACTCCAATGTGCCCTCCGGCCGGATGCTCATGGGCAGCCCGGCGGTGAAGATGGACACGCATGTGGAGATGTACAAGGCGCTCCGTCGCCTGCCGCGTCTTGCGCGGACGGTTGAAGACCTCAAGAAAGCCGTTTTCAAGGGCGACCGGACACCGTAAGGGACGCGGGCGAGTAGCGTCGGAAAGGTGGGTCAATGTCTGAGAGCATCAGGGACAAGGTGATCGCCATCATCGCCGAACAGGCCGTTCTGGAACCCGGCGACGTGTCGATGGATGCCACGCTTCAGGACCTCGGGATCGACAGTCTCGGGCTGGTGGAATCGATCTTCGCCATCGAAGAGGCGTTCGACATCCAGGTCCCTTTCAATGCCAACGAGCCCGAGGCGAGCGACTTCGACATCTCGTCGGTCGCGGCCATCGTCGCTGCTGTCGAGGCGCTGGTCGCCGAGCAGAAATCGACGTGAACCGCACCCCATGAGACGTGTCGTCATCACCGGCCAGGGCACGATCAACGCGCTCGGCCACGATGTTCCGCAGACGCTCGAGGCGATGCGCGAAGGGCGGTGCGGCATCGGGCCGCTCGAGCTGCGGGACGTCGAGCGGCTGTCGGTCAAGATCGGCGGGCAGGTCACCGGCTACGACCCCGAGGCCCTGTTCAACCGCCAGCAGATCGCGCTTTATGACCGGTTCACGCAGTTCACGCTGATCGCGGCGCGCCAGGCGCTGCACGGTGCGGGCCTGACTTTCGCGGGCGATCTCGCCGCGCGCTCGGGCGTCGTCTTCGGCACTGCGGGCGGCGGCGTGAATACCTGGGACGAGAACTACCGTTCGGTCTACGAGGAGGGGAAGAACCGCGTCCATCCCTTCGTCGTGCCGAAGCTGATGAACAATGCGGCGGCCAGCCATGTCTCGATGGAGTGGAACCTCAAGGGGCCGTCCTTCTCGGTCGCGACCGCCTGCGCCTCGTCGAACCACGCGATGGGACTTGCCTTCCAGCTGATCCGCGGCGGCGGCGCCGACGTCATGATCACCGGCGGCTCCGAGGCGATGCTGTCCTTCGGCGGCATCAAGGCCTGGGAAGGGCTGCGCGTGATGTCCAAGGACGCCTGCCGCCCGTTCAGCGCCAATCGCAACGGCATGGTGCAGGGCGAGGGCGCAGCGGTCTTCGTCTTCGAGGAATACGAGCACGCGAAGCAGCGCGGGGCCGAGATCCTGGCCGAGGTCGTGGGTTTCGCCATGACGTCGGACGCCGCCGATATTGTCATGCCGAGCCAGCAGGGTGCCGCGCGAGCGATCACCGGCGCGCTGCGCGACGCGCGCCTCGACCCATCGGCCATCGGCTACATCAACGCCCATGGCACGGGCACCGCGGCCAACGACAAGGTCGAATGCGCGGCCGTCGCCCATGCCTTCGGGCATCATGCCGACGACCTGATGATCTCCTCGACCAAGTCGATGCACGGCCACCTGATCGGCGGCACGGGCGCGGTCGAACTCCTGGCCTGCATCATGGCGCTCCGGGACGGCATCATCGCGCCGACAATTGGTTACGAGGAACCGGATCCGGAATGCGCGCTCGACGTCGTTCCGAACGTGGCGCGCGAGGCAAAGGTCGGAGCGGTCCTGTCCAACGCCTTCGCCTTCGGCGGATTGAACGCTGTCCTCGCGCTGCGCGCCGCGCCCTGACGCCTCCCGGAACGAAAACGGCCCGCCACCGGGGCGGGCCGCGTCCGTGCAATGTGGATCGCGTTACTCGGTCGCGCCTTCGCTCGCGGCGGCCGCTTCGGCCTGAAGCTGGGCGACGAGTTCGGCAAAGGCGACGTGGCTTTCCTGCAGCGCGTCGTAGGCGGCGGTGAAGCCGCGAAGCGATGCCGTCAGCTGGATCGGAATGCCGCCGATCTCGCCCAGATCGCCGCGCACCAGCGCGAGGATCTCGAGGAAGGCGTCGCCGCCGGCCTTGAAGGCTTCGACGTTATCGTTCGACAGCGGCACCCGCGCGAGGCAACCCGTGGGCTCGCAGAGCGTGTAGCGGATGCCCGCCGCCTCGCCGTCGTCGATCCGGAGCCGGAGACCCGGCGCCAGCAGGGTTTCGAGCGGCGTGACGATGGAGATCTCGGCGACCTGATCCTCGGCCGGGACCATGGGCACGGAGACACGGAAGACGGCCACGGGGTTGTCCTGGTCGTCCAGAAGCAGCTGGAACATCTCGCAGCGTTCGGGCTGATCCGCCTCGGCGGCGGTGATGCAGCGCAGTTCCCAGTCGGAGAAGACCTCCGCCACGTAGGGTTCGCCGGGCTCGCGTTCTGTCGCCGTATCCTGGGCGATGGCCGTGAACGGCAGCGTCGCGGCAGCGGCGGTGAGGGCGATGGGACGGAGAAGATGCATGAATTTCCGCATGAGTCAGTCTCTTCCTGATGGCCTTGCCTGTTGTCGTGGACCGTTCGCTACCACGAAGCGCCCGCGGTGTCAGGGGCTAAACTGGGCCACGCAGACCAACCGGGTCGAGGTGCGGCGGGGCGCTGGCGAATGACCGCCGGTGCGGCCGCGCGGCAGGTGGCCGGCCCAAATAGCGAAAGGGTCCGGCAAGCGGACCCTTTGCATTTTTTCTCTCCCTGTCGGACTGGCCGACTTTCTGGGACGGACGCTATGCCAGACGGGTCCGTGCGTCAACGACCAATTTCTTTCGTTTGCAAGGGCGTCCGGCGGGCGTCTCGAAGCGGGCCCCGGCCCCGGTTCGTCAGCGAAAAAAGGCCGCGTCCGTGGTGTGCGGACGCGGCCAGTCGACAGGGAGGAAGTCAGTCCCGACGGCCAGAAGTGCCGGAACCGAAACACAGACTGGCGCAGAAACATTAAGATTGTATTTTCGTGCCCGGACCGCGCCCGCGCGTATCGGGGCGCCAATCACGAGGGGGCGGGAAAACGTCATGGACGAAGGGATTTTCATCGGCGGGGGCGGCGCCGAGTATGGCGCGCCTCAGGAACTGCTCCTGAAATACGCCAACCGTCACGGGCTGATCGCGGGCGCCACCGGGACCGGCAAGACCGTGACGCTCCAGATCCTCGCCGAGAGCTTTTCGGCCAACGGCGTTCCGGTGATCCTGTCGGACGTGAAGGGTGATCTTTCCGGCCTCGGCGCGTCGGGAAGCCCGGATTTCAAGCTTCACGGCGCCTTCACGGAACGGGCGGCGAAGATCGGATTTGCCGACTATTCTTACCGCGCCTTTCCGGTGACGTTCTGGGATCTCTTCGGCCAGAAGGGGCACCCGGTGCGCACCACCGTCTCCGAGATGGGGCCGCTCCTGCTGTCGCGCCTTCTGGAACTGACCGAGGCGCAGGAGGGTGTGCTCAACATCGCCTTCCGCGTCGCGGACGAACAGGGCCTCGGCCTCCTCGACCTCAAGGATCTCCAGGCGCTTCTGGTCTGGGTGGGCGAAAACCGCCAGGATCTGTCGCTGCGCTATGGCAATGTCTCGCCCGCCTCGATCGGCGCGATCCAGAGGCGGCTTCTGGTGCTGGAGGGGCAGGGGGGCGACAGGCTCTTCGGGGAACCGGCGCTGGAGCTGTCGGACCTGTTTCTCACCGACGCGGAAGGGCTTGGGCGGATCAACATCCTGGCCGCCGACACGTTGATGCAGTCGCCCCGGCTCTACGCGACGTTCCTGCTGTGGCTTCTTTCCGAACTGTTCGAGACGCTGCCCGAGGTGGGCGATCCCGACAAACCGAAGCTCGTGTTCTTCTTCGACGAGGCGCATCTGCTGTTCGACGACGCCCCCAAGGCGCTGGTCGACAAGGTGGAGCAGGTGGCCCGCCTGATCCGATCCAAGGGGGTCGGCGTCTATTTCGTCACGCAGAACCCCGCCGACGTGCCCGAGGACGTGCTGGGCCAGCTCGGCAACCGCGTGCAGCACGCGCTCAGGGCCTTCACCGCGAAGGACCAGCGCGACCTGAGGCAGGCGGCGCAGAACTACCGCACGAACCCCGATTTCGACATCGAGGACGCGATCCGCGAGGTGGGCGTGGGCGAGGCCGTGACCTCGATGCTGGAGAAGAAGGGCGTCCCCGGCGTGGCCCAACGCACGCTCATTCGCCCACCCTCGTCCCAGCTGGGGCCACTGGCCGACGCGACGCGTGCGGCCCTGATGGGGATGTCGCCGCTGGTCGGGAAATACGAGACAAGCGTCGACCGCGAGAGCGCCTTCGAGATCCTGCGCGCCCGCGCCGAGGAGGCCGCGCGGGAAGCGGAAGAAGCCGAACGCGCCGAGACCGAGGCCAAGGCGGAGGAAGAGCGCGAATTCAAGGCCGCGCGCCGCTATACCGGAACGGGCGTGGATCGCTCGTCCACGCGCACCAGCTCTTCGCGGTCCGACAGCATCGCCACCACCTTCGCCAAAAGCTTCGCTCGGCAGCTTGGCACCAAGTCGGGGCAGGCGATGGTGCGGGGCGTTCTCGGCGGCCTTTTCCGAGGCCGCTGAGGGCATTTGCCACCACCCGGTGGGCGGGCGTTCACGACATAGTGACTTTCGATGCGCCGCACTGACGCATCCACTTGGCCCGCCGACACCAGAAGCCTAGAGTACACGTCATGATCGTAGAACTCGGACACTTCGCGTTGATCCTCGCCTTCATGGTGGCGGTCTTCCAGATGATCGTGCCGCTCATCGGCGCGCATCAGAACCGCCCCGGCTGGATGGCCGTGGCCGAACCCGCCGCGACGACGCAGTTCCTGCTGACGGCGTTCAGTTTCGGGGCGTTGACCTACGCCTTCGTGACCTCGGACTTCTCGCTCAGCCTCGTGATCGCGAATTCGCACACGCTGAAGCCGATGCTCTACAAGGTCACGGGGGTCTGGGGGAACCACGAGGGATCGCTCCTGCTGTGGGTGCTGATCCTCACGCTGTTCGGGGCCTGCGCCGCCTGGTTCGGAGGCAACCTGCCGCCCACCCTCAAGGCGCGGGTGCTTGCGGTGCAGTCTTCGGTCGCGGCGGCCTTCTTCGCCTTCATCCTGTTCACGTCGAACCCGTTCCTGCGGGTCGGCACACCGCCCTTCGACGGGCAGGATCTCAACCCGCTCCTGCAGGATCCGGGCCTCGCCTTCCATCCGCCGTTCCTCTACCTCGGCTACGTCGGCCTCTCGATGGCGTTCTCCTTCGCCGTGGCGGCGCTGATCGAGGGGCGCGTCGATGCCGCTTGGGGCCGCTGGGTCCGGCCATGGACGCTGGCGGCGTGGGTCTTTCTGACCATCGGCATCGGCCTGGGGTCCTGGTGGGCCTATTACGAGCTTGGCTGGGGCGGCTTCTGGTTCTGGGATCCGGTCGAAAACGCGTCCTTCATGCCCTGGCTGATCGCTGCCGCGCTGCTGCACTCGGCCATCGTGGTGGAAAAGCGCGAGGCGCTGAAATCCTGGTCGATCCTGCTGGCGATCCTCGCCTTCGGCTTTTCGCTCATCGGCACCTTCATCGTGCGCTCGGGCGTGCTGACGTCCGTGCACGCCTTCGCCAACGACCCCGAGCGGGGGGTCTTCATCCTGATGATTCTCGGTTTCTTCATGGGCGGCGCTCTGCTTCTCTTCGCGCTCAGGGCGGGCGCGATGGAGGCCAAGGGCGTCTTCGCGACCGTCAGCCGCGAGTCGGGCCTCGTGGTGAACAACCTGCTTCTGGCCGTGTCGACGTTCGTCGTCTTCATCGGCACGATCTGGCCGCTGATCGCCGAGATGTTCTTCGACCGTACGCTGTCGGTCGGGCCGCCCTTCTTCAACGCCGCCTTCACGCCCTTCGTCTTCGCGCTTGCCGTGGCGCTTCCCATCGGCGCGATGCTTCCGTGGAAGCGGGCGAGCCTCGGCAAGGCCGTGCGCGCCCTGGTGCCTGCGATGGTTCTGGCGCTCGCCACCGGGCTTCTGGCCTGGGCGATGTTCACCGGCCATTCCGCGCTTGCGCCGATCGGCGTCGCGCTGTCGACATGGCTTGTCGCGGGCGCTGCCGTCGATATCTGGTCGCGCACCGGCCGCGGCGGGATCGGTTACCGGCTTGGCCGGCTGACGCGGCTGCCGCGTGCAGACTGGGGCAAGACCATCGCCCATGCCGGCGTCGGCATCACCATGTTCGGCATCGTGACCCTGACCGGCTACCAGGTCGAGGATATCCGCGTGGCGCAAATCGGTGAACCCTACCAGGTCGGCGCCTACGAGATCGAACTCGTCCGGGTGGACGAGAACGTCCGCGGCCCCAACTACATCTCGACCACGGCCACCGTCGCCGTGCGCGAAATCGAGACGGGGCGCCTTGTCTCCGAAATGCATCCCGAGCGACGGATCTACCCGGTTGCCGGCATGCCCACGACGGAAGCCGGGATCAACAACGGCTTCACCCGTGATGTCTACGTGACGCTCGGCGATCCGCAGGACAACGGCGGCTGGGCCGTCCGGACCTGGATCAAGCCCTTCGCGAACTGGATCTGGGGCGGGACGATCATCATGGCGCTCGGCGGCTTCTTCTCGCTGTCGGACCGGCGGTATCGCGTGGCCGCAGGCGCGGCACGCACCACCCCGACCGAGGGGGTTCCGGCGGAATGAGGGTCCTCGCTGCCCTTATCCTGTCGCTCATGCTGGCCTTCCCGGCCGTGGCGGTGCAGCCGGACGAAGTGCTGCCCGATCCCGTGATGGAGGAACGCGCGCGCGACATCTCCGCCGGGCTGCGCTGCATCGTCTGCCGCAACGAGTCGATCGACGAATCGCATGCCGAACTTGCCCGCGAGCTGCGCCTTCTCGTGCGCGACAGGCTGGTGCAGGGCGACAGCGACGAGGAAGTCGTCGCCTACATCGTGGATCGCTACGGCGAATACGTCCTGCTCAGCCCGCCGATGCGCGGCTCGACCATCGCGCTCTGGCTGGCTGCACCGGTGCTGCTTCTGCTGGGTCTCGGCCTGTCGGTCGTCTACATCCGCCGCCGCGCGGGCGCGCCCGCCCCGACCGAGGTTGCCCTCAACGAGGACGAGGCCGCGCGGCTGAAGGAAATCCTGCGCGAGTGACGCAGCGTCGGGAGGTTTTCCTCCCGCGCCGCTCTGCTAGTCTCCCGACCGGAACCGGAAGGGAGCAACGATGCCCATGGACTACCAGACGATCACCCGCGAGGACGCCGATGGCGTCACGGTCATCACGCTCCGCCGGCCGGAGGTGATGAACGCGCTCAACACCCAGATGCGGGCCGAGATCACCCATGCGGTCGGCACCGCCGGAGCCTCGGCGCGGGTCGTCGTCCTGACGGGCGAGGGGCGTGCCTTCTGCTCGGGGCAGGACCTCGGCGACCGGGCGAACGTGGGCTCGATCAACCTCGAACGCACGCTCCGGGACGAGTACATCCCGATGCTGACCGCGGTCGTGGATTGCCCGGTTCCGGTCATCGCCGCCGTGAACGGAACCGCGGCGGGCGCGGGCGCGAACCTCGCGTTGGTCTGTGACGTGGTGATCGCGGCGCAATCGGCGAGTTTCATCCAGGCCTTCAGCCGGATCGGCCTTATCCCCGACGCGGGCGGCACATGGGCGCTGCCTCGGCAGGTTGGGCTGGCGCGCGCGATGGGCGCCTCCCTTTTCGCCGACAAGATCACCGCCGAGCAGGCCGCGTCCTGGGGCATGATCTGGGAGGCGGTCGCGGACGAGGAGTTCGAGACGGTCTGGCGCGGACGCGCCGCGCATCTCGCCCATGGCCCGACCGAGGCCTACAAGCGGATCAAGACGGCGTTGCAGGCAAGCTTCGGCAACTCTCTGCAGGAGCAATTGCTGCTCGAGGGCCAGCTTCAGGGCCAGTGCGGCAACACCCGCGACTTCAAGGAAGGCGTCATGGCCTTCATCGAGAAGCGCGCGCCCGTCTTCGAAGGCCGCTGAGGGTAACCGGGACGAGCCGACCGCCGCTGCGCTGGCTCGTCCACCATCGCCCGTTCACCGCTCGGGGATGAGGCCCCGGGGGCTGAACCGCAGCACCAGAAGCAGGACCAGCCCCATCGTGAAGAGCCGCATGTAGGCGGCCGAGTCGATCAGGTGCGCCCGCAGCCACGAGCCTTCGGCCATGCCCGACGTGATCATCTGCATCAGTCCGAGGCCCAGTGGCTCGACCATGATCCAGAGCCACCAGATCAGGAACCCGCCCAGCACCGCGCCCCAGTTGTTGCCCGACCCGCCGACGATCACCATGACCCAGATGAGGAAGGTGAAGCGAAGCGGCTGGTAGGTGCCGGGGACGAGCTGGCTGTCGAGCGTCGTCATCATCGCGCCCGCAAGCCCGCAGACGGCGGAGCCGAGGATGAAGATCTGCAGGTGCCGGGCCTTCACGTCCTTGCCCATGGCCTCGGCCGCCGTCTCGTTGTCGCGGATCGCGCGCATCATCCGGCCCCAGGGCGAATTCAGTGCCTTCTCCGACAGCCAGATCAGACCGAGAAGCACGACCAGGAACAGCGCGGCGTAGGACAGTTTCACCGTGATCGAGGAGAAGGTGACGGGGTCGACGCCCATCCTGTCGGCAAGGCCCAGGAAACTCTCGGATCGTTGCAGATCGACTTCGTAGGGAACCGGGCGGGGCACGCCCGTCACGTTTTTCACGCCCCGTGCGAGCCAGTCCTCGTTCTTGAGGATCGCGATGATGATCTCGGAAATCCCCAGCGTCGCGATGGCGAGGTAGTCCGAGCGCAGCCCCAGCGCGGTCTTGCCGATGATCCAGGCCGCGCCGGCCGCAAGCAGGCCGCCGACGGGCCACGCCAGGATGACGGGCAGGCCGAGGCCACCGAGGTAGCCCGTGGAGGCGGGGTTGACCGCCTCGATGGCGGACACGCCCCCGTCGAACACCTCGCGGTAGATGAAGAAGCCGCCGACCAGGATCGCGATCATCACAAGCACCCTGAGCCGTCCCTTCGGCAGACGCGACCACGCGAGGATCGCGGCGACGATGGTCGCGGCCCCGAGGACGAGGCCGAGCAGCACGCGGATACCGCCAGCGGCCCAGGCCTCCTCCACGGGCGGCATGGACACCAGCACGGCGGCGAGACCGCCAAGCGCGACGAAGCCCATGATGCCGACATTGAAAAGGCCCGCGTAGCCCCACTGCATGTTCACGCCGAGCGCCATGATGGCGGACACGAGACCCATGTTGAAGATCGTCAGCGCCGTGTTCCACGACTGCGCGAAGCCCGTGCCGATGAAGAGAAGGGCGACGAGCGCGAAAAGGGCGATGGCCCGCATGTCGACTTGCCGCGTCATACCGATTTGCCTTTCATGATCCCGGTCGGGCGGAACAGGAGAACGATCAGCAGGATGCCGAAGCTGACCGCGAACTTGTAGTCGGTCGACAGCAGCTGAAGGAGGCCCTCGGGCTCCCAGTCGCCGGGTGCCAGGTAGCCAACCACCTTGCGGAACGCATAGGTGACCCCGACCTCCGAGAAGGCGATGAGAAAGCCGCCGAGGATCGCGCCCACCGGGTTGCCCAGGCCGCCGACGATGGCCGCCGCGAAGATCGGCAGCAGAAGCTGGAAGTAGGTGAAGGGCTTGAAGCTCTTGTCGAGGCCGTAAAGGACGCCCGCCGTGGTGGCCAGCGCCGCAACGATGAGCCAGGTTATCATCACCACGCGCTCGGGATTGATGCCCGACAACAGCGCGAGGTCCTCGTTGTCGGAAAAGGCCCGCATCGCCTTGCCGGTGCGCGTCCGGTTGAGGAACCAGAACAGCAGGATCACCGCGATCAGCACCACGACGATGGTGATGCCTTGTGTGGTGCGGAACGCCAGTCCCTCCTCGAGTCCGGTCATGTCGCGGAAGGTGCGCGCCGAGATGATGAACCGTTCGCCGTCGGTAAAGCGCTGGTCATCCACACCGATGATGAAACGGACGATGCCGTTGAGGATGAACATGACCCCGATTGAGGCGATCACGAAGATGATCGGCTTGGCCTTCTGCTGCCGGTAGAAGCGGTAGACCAGCCTGTCCGTCCCGAGCACGAGCAGGCCCGTGGCGAGAATCCCGAAGGGCAGGGCGAGCAGCGCCGTGGGCAGGGGACCGAGCGTGATGCCCGCCGCCTGCAGGCCCCAGGTCACGAGGATCGTCACCATCGCCCCGAAGGCCATCGTGTCGCCGTGGGCGAAGTTCGAGAAACGCAGGATTCCGTAGATCAGCGTGACGCCGAGCGCGCCGAGCGCCAGCTGCGCGCCATAGGCCGTCGCCGGGATGATGACGAAATTCATGAGCGCCACGATGGCGTTGAGAAAATCCATGCTCAGCGCAGCTCCTCGCAGGTTCCGAAATAGGTGACGGCCGCCGCGGCGCCGTCGAAGATGTGGACCGACATCAGCGCGGTCAGGTCCGCCTCGATCGTCAGGAGCTCGGCCAGCCCCGAGGCCCCCGCGCTTGCATAGGTGGCGGGCAGTTCGTCCGGCCCGGTCAGCCGCGCGATCCGGCTGTCGCCGGTGACGGTGGACAGGAACAGCTCGCCCGCGTGGTCGGCGGCGATAACCTCTGCCTCGAAGGCGCTTTCGCCGCAGGCCTCGCCCGCCACGCACTCCACCGTGAAGGTGCAGGCCCAGGGCTCCGCGGCCGCGGGCAGGGCGAGAAGCGCGAGGAAGGGGACAAGGCGCATCATGCCGTCACGCACCGGCCGACGAAGGTCGCCACGGCAAGGCGCGCCCCGGATTGGGCGACGTGCCGGGTCAGCGCCCCTTCGCCGTCGTCCGACAGGGTGAAGAGAAGCGTCTCTTCGCCCGCGGCGAAGACCAGCGACAGGGGATCCTCCGTCACGGGAACGCCCGCGACCTCGACCCCGTCGACCTCGATCCAGTGGGTTCCCTCGGAATAGCCGATCTCGAAGGGGATGCCCTCGTGCGGCTCGCATTCGATCTCGGGTGCGCAGACCAGCGTGAAGGCGCAGGCGATGGCCTGGGCCGAAGCCGGCAGGGGCAGGGCGAGGACCGCCAGGGATATGAGGGCCGCGCCCCTCATCCGCCGAGAAAGCTCCGCCGCACCTCGGGGTCGGCAAGCAGGTCCTTGCCCGTCCCGGTATGCGCGTTGCGTCCCTGCACCAGCACGTATCCCCGGTCGGCGATCTCGAGCGCCTGGCGGGCGTTCTGCTCGACCATCAGGATTGGGATGCCGGTGCGGGAGACCTCGATGATCCGGTCGAACAGTTCGTCCATCACGATGGGCGAGACGCCGGCGGTCGGTTCGTCGAGCATAAGGACCTTTGGCTTGGTCATCAGCGCGCGGCCAACGGCGACCTGCTGTCGCTGCCCGCCGGACAATTCACCCGCCGCCTGCCGCCGCTTGTCCTTGAGGATCGGGAACAGGGTATAGACCTGCTCCATCGTCCCGCGGAAATCGTCGGTCCGGGTATAGGCGCCCATCTCGAGGTTCTCCTCGACGGTGAGCGAGGGAAAGATGTTGGAGGTCTGCGGCACGAAGCCCATGCCCTTCAGCACGCGGTCCTGCGGCGAGAGGTCCGTTATGTCCTCGCCGTCGAGCCGGACCGAGCCCTTGCGCACGTTCAGCATGCCGAAGACGGCCTTCATGGCGGTGGATTTGCCCGCGCCGTTGGGCCCCACAATGACAGCGATCTCGCCGGGGTTCACGGCGATGGTGCAGTCGTGCAGGATGTCCGGCCCCTGGCCGTAGCCGCCCGACATCGTGTCCCCGATGAGATAGGCATCGGAGGTATTGACCCGCTCGCCGGTGCCGGGCGACGGCATGAGCGTCCCGCTGCCTTCGCGCGTGATCGAGCGGTCCTTGTTGCCGCGGTCGTCCTGGTAGGGGTTGCCCGTGCTCACGCGCCCGTCTCCTGGAGCTTGTCCTTGTTCTTCAGGCCCGTACCCAGGTAGGCCTCGATCACCTGTTCGTTGGCCTTGATCTCGGCGATCGTGCCCTCCGCCAGAACGCGCCCCTCGGCCATGACGATGACCGGGTCGCAGAGCCGCCCGATGAAATCCATGTCGTGCTCGATCATGCAGAAGGTGTAGCCGCGGTCCTGGTTCAGCCGGATGATCGCGTCGCCGATGGTGTTCAGCAGCGTCCGGTTCACGCCCGCGCCGACCTCGTCGAGGAAGACGATCTTGGCGTCGACCATCATCGTGCGCCCGAGCTCCAGCAGTTTCTTCTGCCCGCCCGAGACCATGCCGGCGGGGTGGTCGGCCAGATGCTCGATGGTCAGGAACTCCAGCACCTCGTCGGCCTTGGCGCGCAGCGCGCGTTCCTCGTCGGCGATGCGGCGGCGACCGAACCATGTGTTCCACAGGCTTTCGCCGGACTGGCCGGCGGGCACCATCATCAGGTTCTCGCGGCAGGACATCGATGAAAACTCGTGCGCGATCTGGAAGGTCCGCAACAGGCCCTTGGAGAACAGTTCGTGCGGCGTAAGCCCGGTGATGTCTTCGCCGTCCATGATGACGGTGCCGGAAGTCGGTGGAAGAACGCCCGCGATCACGTTGAAAAGGGTCGTTTTTCCCGCACCGTTGGGCCCGACGAGCCCGGTGATCGAGCCCGTCTCGATCCGGAGCGACGCCCCGTCGACGGCATGGAAACCGCCGAAGTGCTTGTGGATGTCGCGAACCTCGATCATGCAAATCCCCCGCAAACGAAGCAGCCCGGGCGCGATGCCGGGCTGCCCCAGTGGTTCAAGAGAGTGCCGCGATCAGCGGAAGTTGACCGTTTGGATCGCGCCGTCGATGACCTCGATCTCACGATAGGCACCGGCCGACTCGCCGCCGCCAATCAGCTCGACGGCCGTTGCGCCGATGTAGTCGACATCCGTGCCTGCCGCGATCAGTTCGAGTGCACGACCGAGTTCACCCGGCAGGATCGGTTCGCCCGGTGCGTTCGCGACGTCCATGATGTGCCCGGCATAGTCGCCCGGGCTGGTCGAGCCTGCGGCCTGCATGGCCATCAGGATGAGCGCCGCGGCATCGTAGGCCTCGGCCGAGAACGCCGACGTGCCGTCAAAGCCCGCCGCCTCCGCGAGGCCGAAATAGATCTCCGCACCCTCGCTATCGGTGCCGGGGAACTGGCCGAAAGAGCCGTTGATGTCGGTCCCGAAGGCATCGGTGATGGCATTGCCGACCATGCCGTCCGGCAGAACGAAGGTGTCGAAGGCGCCGGTATCGAGCGCGGCGCGGATGATGCCGGGGCCGCCCTGGTCGATGTAACCGGCCACGACCAGCACCTGGCCGCCGGCTGCCGCAAGCGCGCCGACTTCGGCCGAGTAGTCGGCCCGGCCGTCTTCATGTGCGGCCACGAGCGTCACGGTGCCGCCCATTTCCTCGAAGGCGGCGACGAAGCTGTCTGCGAGGCCCTGACCGTAGTCGTTGTTGGTGTAGGTCACGGCAACCGTATCGAACCCGCGATCCATGATGTTCTGTGCCATCACGACACCCTGCCGGGCATCCGACGGCGCGGTCCGGAAGAACAGGCCGTTGTCTTCCATGGTCGACAGCGCGGGGCTGGTGGCCGAGGGCGAGATCATGACCATGCCGTTCGGGACGGCGACGTTGGTCAGCGCGGCGATCGTGGCGCCCGAGCAAAGGGCACCGACGATGCCATTGACGCCTTCCGCCGTGATCAGACGCTCGGCTGCCGCGACGGAGGCCGATGCATCGACGCAGGTCGAGTCCGCGCGCGAGGGGTTCACGGCCATGCCACCGAGAAGCTGACCGCTTTCGGTCACTTCCGCCATCGCCAGTTCGGCGCCGTTCGCCATGCCCGGCGCGAGAGATTCCGCGGGGCCGGTGAAGCCAAGCATCACGCCGAGCGTTACAGCATTGCCGTGGGCGTCAGCAAAAGCCGCCCCCGTCAGCGCGACCGTGGCCGCGGAAGCCATCAGGATATTCTTCATCAATTAACTCCCTGTATTGGGCTGGTACGCCCGTTTGTGGCGCGGACATTATCCGCGCCCGTCACCCGTGAAAAGACCTTCTCGCCTTTATGCAAATCAACGATGGAAGCCATAGGAAGATCCGCGTCCCGGCGCCGATCCCGCCATGCAGGACCGTTGGGACGGCCAGGCCTGCCAGCGCCCCCGTTCCGTCCTTGCGTTTCGCCTCCAGAAACGGCTTCGGCGTCTGGCGCGTTCAGGGTGCCGTCGTGCCAAACAGCCTCAGCCGCGAGACGCCACCATCGGGGAAGATGTTGAAGCGAACATGCGTGACGGGCCCGAGGCGGATCAATTCGCTCCGGTAGGCGTGTTCGGCGTCGGGGCCGAGTTTCTGCTGCGGCAGAAGCTCTTTCCAGAACATGGAATCGGTGATGAGCGCGTCCGTCAGTCCGTCGCCGAAATTGCGCAGGTCTGCCGCCTGGATCGAGGCAGTGTCGGGGTAGTTGCCCTTGAAGTGTGCGGTATCGATCACCGCCTTCTCCACCTCGCCGCGCGCGCCGAGCGCGATGATCATCCAGTCATAGCCCGGCTCGCGCCGGCGCCGCGTTTCCCAGCCGTCACCCATGTTGACGCCTCGTCCGGGCGCGAGAAGGCGATTGTAGTCGCCGTAATGGGCGTCGGAGAACCCAAGGATGCGCCCGCCGTTGAGCGCGGCGACGAGGTCGATCTCGCCCTTGGAATTGGCTTCGTCGAGTTCCGGCACGCCGTAGACGCGAAGCCGCGCGATACCGCCGTCGGGGTAGATGTTGACCCGCAGGTGCGTCCAGCTTTCGTAGCTGTCGCAGGGGAAGTAATGGTGCGACGAGGGCCCGAGCGGCTTGTGGCGCAGGATCGTGACCCAGTTCGTGTCCTCGGGCGGTTCGTCCCCCCGGAAGGAACAGGCCTCGATCCGCACGGCCGGCGCATAGTTGCCGGTGAAATGCGTGGTGTCGGCATCGAAGCCGATGATCCGGCCCGCGCCTGCCAGCTTGATGATCGCGCTGTCATGGCCCCCGTCGCGGCGGCGCTGCGTCTCCCAGCCGTCCATCCATTTCCCGTGGTCGTCGAACTTGCCCTCGATGAAGACGGGGTCGTGATCGTGCAGCATCCGGTCGAGCGGCGCGAAGAATTGGTTCGTGGCCCAGATCGCCCGCGCACCAAGGCCGGCCGAGGCGAGGTTGATGCCCGTACGGGCAAAAAGCGGGATATCGGGGTTCAGGCTCTCGATGCTTGTCATGGCGTTCGCGGTCCGGAGAAGGCAGGCCGCACGGCACGAGGCCGGTTCTGCGGGCCGGTGCGTGCGATGCCTGCGAATGCAGCAGATGGCGAGCGAATACGCGGCTTCGCGGGGCGAGAGCAAGGGGGCAGGGGCGTCACGGGTTGCGGAGACCCATGGAAATGTCCGAAATGGCGGCAAAAGACCGGAAAACGGGCGCCTTGCCCGGCGAGGGACCTTCCATGGACACCACCATCCTGTTGCACTGGGCCGAGTTCGCGGTTCGCTGGCTGCATGTCATCACCGCGATCTCCTGGATCGGGTCGAGCTTCTACTTCATCGCGCTCGACCTTGGCCTCAGGCGCGAGCCCCGGCCTGCCAGCGGCGCGGATGGCGAGGAATGGCAGGTCCACGGCGGCGGCTTTTACCATATCCAGAAGTACATGGTCGCCCCCGAGGCGATGCCGGAGCACCTGACCTGGTTCAAGTGGGAGAGCTACGCGACATGGCTCTCGGGCGCGGCGCTCCTGATCCTGCTCTACTGGGTCGGCGCGGAACTCTTCCTCATCGACTGGACGGTGATGGAGCTTGCGCCGTGGCAGGCGATCGTCATCTCGGCGCTGTCCCTCACGCTGGGTTGGGTGGCCTACGACCTTCTGTGCAAGTCGCGGCTGGGCGAGAACCCCACGCTTCTGATGCTGCTCCTCTTCGGGATCATCGTGGTTCTGGCCTGGGGCTACACGCAGGTCTTCTCGGGGCGCGCCGCGCTTCTGCACCTCGGCGCGCTGACGGCCACAATCATGACGGCGAACGTCGCCATGATCATTATCCCCAACCAGAAGATCGTCGTGGCCGACCTGAAGGCGGGCCGCACGCCCGACCCGAAATACGGCAAGATCGCCAAGCTGCGCTCGACCCACAACAACTACCTCACGCTGCCCGTGATCTTCCTGATGCTGTCCAATCACTATCCGCTGGCCTTTGCGTCCGAGTGGAACTGGCTGATCGCGTCGCTCGTCTTCCTGATGGGCGTCACGATCCGGCATTTCTTCAACACGATGCATGCGCGCGGCGGCTACCTGTGGTGGACCTGGGGCGCGACGGCCGCGATCTTCGCCGTGATCGTCTGGCTTTCGGTCCTGCCGCTCATGTCCGACGACCCGGTCGAGGAGGCAGCCCTCAGCCCCGCGCAGGCGGCCTTCGCGGCGCATCCCGATTTCGCGGACGTGGCCGACATCATCTATTCCCGCTGCTCCATGTGCCACGCCGAGGAGGTCTACTGGCCCGGCATCCCCGTCGCCCCTCGCGGCGTGATGCTCGATACCGACAGCCGCATTGCGAGGCAGGCGCGGTCCATCTACCTTCAGGCGGGCGTCAGCCACGCCATGCCGCCGAACAACCTGTCCATGATCGACGACGCCGAACGCGCGGCGATCCGGGCCTGGTATCGGGGGGTGACGGGCGGCGCGCTCTGACGGCGCTCTGGAGGGATCATGACCGCACCGCGCAACGACTTGAAGGCGGCCCTGGCCGCGGGCCGCGTGACGCGCGGCATCTGGATGAACCTCGGCTCGGAGATCACCGCCGAGATGGCGGGGCGCGCGGGCTTCGACTGGGCGCTGGCGGACGGCGAGCACGGGCCATGGGACCCGGTCGGCGCCCGCAGGCAACTGATCGCGCTTGAAGGGACCGGAACCGCCCCCGTCCTGCGGCTGCCCTGGGCGGAGGACTGGATCATCAAGCAGGCGCTGGACCTCGGCGCGCAGACGCTCATGGTGCCGATGATCGACACCGCGGCGGAAGCCGAGGCCGTGGTCCGCGCCTGCCGCTATCCGCCCGAGGGCCACCGCGGTATGGGGGCCGCCGTCGCCCGCGCCGCAGCATACGGGGCCATCGGCGATTATGCGGCGACGGCCGCGGCCGAAACCTGCATCATCGTCCAGGCCGAAAGCGGGGTGGCGATGGAAAACCTCGCCGAGATCGCGGCCGTCGACGGCGTCGATTGCGTGTTCATCGGCCCCGCGGACCTTGGCGCCGACCTCGGCTATCGCGACGATCTCGATGCCGACGCGCTCTGGGACATCGTGTGCGCCGGCCTGTCGGGCATCCGCGACGCGGGCAAGGCGGCGGGCGTCATCGCCTTCTCCGCCGAGCGGCGGGCGCAGAGCCTTGCCGCCGGGGCCACCTTCCTCGGTGTCGGGTCAGACGCCATGATGCTGCAAGAGGCGCTCGCCGCCGCCGCGCAGGGGGATCCCGAGGCATGATCCGTCTCGCCCACGGCGATGCGGTGGTCGAGATCGACCCCGCCGTCGGGAATATCCCGCTCTGGCGCGTCGGCGGGCGCGTCCCGCTCCATTCCGCCCCGTGGCGCGACGAGGCGGAGGTGCAGGCGGACGAGAGCCTGCCGCTGGTCAACCGGCGGCTTGCGGGCGATTTCCTGTGCATGCCCTTTGGGGCCGACGACGTGGAGGACGGCCCGATCCATGGGCTTCCGGCCAACACGCCCTGGGAGACGGTGGCGCAGGACGTGTCCCAGGCCACACTGCGCCTTTTGGCCACCCCGCGCGGCGCCACGGTGACGAAGAAGGTGCAGCTTGTCGGCCCGGTCCTTCTCCAGACACACGTGATCGAGGGCGGCGCGGGCGAGGTGACGCTCGCCCATCACCCGATGGCGCGGATGGCCGAGGGAGGACGCCTGTCCTTCTCGCCCAAGCGTGCCGCGCTGACCGATCCGAACCCGCAATACGAGGGCCACAATCTCTGGGCCCTCAACCAGTTGCGGGGCGATCTTCACCTTGACCGCGAGGATGGCGGGCAGTGGGACCTGCGCGACTACCCCGCCGGCCACGCGGTCGAGGATTTCGCCATTCTGGTCGAGGCCCGCGATGCAAGGCTCGGCTGGACGGTCCTGATGCGCAATGCCGAGGACGACATGCTCGTGGTCCTGAAGGATCCGCGCGTCCTGCCGGTGACGATGCTGTGGATCTCCAACGGGGGGCGCGACTTTTCCCCGTGGAACGGGCGGCACAGGGGGGTGATCGGAATCGAGGACGGCTGCGCGGCCGGGGGCGTCGGCCTCAAGGCTGCGATGGCCGAGAACCGTGTCAGCGCCTTCGGCGTACCGACGACGCTGGACCTCGGTCCGCGCCACGTGATCCGCCACGCCATGGTCAGCCTGCCGCGACCGCCGGGCTGGTCCGAGGTCGTCTCGGTCGCGCTGGCCGATGACACCCTGACCCTGACCGAGCGGGGCGGCGCGACGGTCTCCGTGCCCTTCCCGGCGGAGCATTTCGCGTGATCCTCGTCGATGCCGACGCCTGCCCGGTGAAGGACCAGATCTACGCCGCCGCGTATCGCCACAAGATCCCCGTGCGCCTGTTCGCGGCGGGCTACCTTCGCCACCCGGAGCATCCGCTGATCTCCATGACGGTGGCGGGCGATGCCTTCGACGCCGCCGACGATCTCATCGCCGAGGCTGCGGCGCCCGGCACGCTTGTCGTTACCGCCGACATTCCCCTTGCCGCCCGGGCGATCGAGGCCGGTGCGGTCGTCCTGACGCCGCGGGGCGAGAGCCTCGACGCGCGCAACATCGGCGGGAAGCTTGCCACGCGCGACCTGATGGCCGACCTGCGGGGCGGGCTCGAGGGGCAGGGGCTCGGCGGCCCGCGCCCCTTCTCCAAGGCCGACCGCAGCGCCTTTGCCGGCGCCATCGAAACTGCGCTCCGTCGCCTCTAGGGTGTTTCCAACGCGCGGTGCTTGCGATATGGCGTTCTCCTTCGCCTCACCGGATCCAAGCCCCATGAGCTTCACCCTCGCCATCGTCGGACGGCCCAATGTCGGCAAGTCCACGCTTTTCAACCGTCTCGTCGGGCGCAAGCTCGCGCTTGTCGACGACCAGCCAGGCGTCACGCGAGACCTGCGCGAGGGGCAGGCGCGGCTCGGGCCGCTCAACTTCACGGTGGTCGATACCGCGGGGCTCGAGGATGCCACGGACGACAGCCTGCAGGGGCGCATGCGGCGGCTGACGGAACGCGCCGTGTCGATGGCCGATGCCAGCCTTTTCCTGATCGATGCGCGCGCGGGCCTGACCGCGAACGACCGCGTCTTCGCCGAGATCCTGCGCCGTTCGGGCCGCCCCGTGATCCTTGCCGCCAACAAGGCCGAGGGACGCGCCGCCGATGCCGGCCTGATCGAGGCGTGGGAGCTTGGCCTCGGCGAGCCCCTCGCGCTTTCGGCGGAACACGGCGAAGGGATGGGGGAGCTTGCCGCCATACTCGCCCCCCTGATCGAGGAGACGGAGGCCCGCGCCCCGGAGCCCGACGAGCCCGAGACCGATGTCGATGTCTCCGACGACACCGAGGACGAAGGCCCGCGCCCGATCACCGTCGACCGGCCGCTTCGGATCGCCGTCATCGGACGGCCCAACGCCGGCAAGTCCACCCTCATCAACCGCATCCTCGGCGAGGAGCGCCTGCTGACCGGCCCCGAGGCCGGGATCACCCGCGACGCCATTGCAGTGCCCGTCACATGGGACGGCACGCCGATGCGCATCTTCGACACCGCCGGCATGCGCAAGCGTGCCAAGGTGCAGGAAAAGCTTGAGAAACTGTCGGTCGCCGACGGCCTGCGCGCGGTCAAGTTCGCCGAGGTCGTCGTCGTCCTTCTCGACGCGGCGATCCCGTTCGAGACCCAGGATCTGCGGATCGCCGACCTGGCCGAGCGCGAGGGCAGGGCGGTCGTCGTGGCGGTCAACAAGTGGGATCTCGAAGACGAGAAGCAGGAAAAGCTGAAGGCGCTGCGCGACGGGTTCGAGACGCTGCTGCCGCAGCTGAAGGGCGCACCGCTCGTCACGGTCTCGGCGATCACCGGCAAGGGCATAGACCGGCTCCACGCCGCGATCATCAAGGCTCACGAGACCTGGAATCGCCGGGTCACCACGGCGCAGCTCAACCGCTGGCTCGCCGCGATGACCGAGGCGCATCCTCCGCCCGCCCCGGGAGGCCGCCGGATCAAGCTGCGCTACATGACCCAGGCCAAGACGCGGCCGCCGGGCTTCGTCGTCATGTGCTCGCATCCCGACAAGGTTCCCGCCAGCTACACGCGCTACCTCGTGAACGGGCTGCGCGCGGATTTCGACATGCCGGGCACGCCGATCCGGCTCTGGATGCGGTCACAGGCCGACCAGAACCCCTACAAGGACCGGAAGAAGTCGACGCCCTCGCGGCTGTCGAAACACGTGCGGAAGGGCGCGACGAAGAAGGGATAGGGATGGCCGGATCGACGCGGCGGAACCTTCTGCGGATCGGGGCGGTCCTGGGCGCCGCGGCGCTGGTGATGGCGCGACCCTGGTCGGCCTTTCGCACACCCGAAATCGCGTTTGCGGACATGCCCCGGATGCCGCCGCTCCGCCGTCTGGTGGCCGAAGGCGCGGCGTCGGGCGGCCTTGCGGGTGGCGCGCTTCTCGCGGGCCTCGACACGGTATTCCCGCCGGGGGACGAAGCGACGGCCGCGCGCCTCGCCGCCGACCCCTGCGCCGCGCTCGGCCTGCCATGGGCCGGAGACGGCCCGGTTCCCGTGACCTATTTCACCGACATCCGCTGCCCCAGTTGCCGGGCGCTCGAAGCGACCCTTTCGGCAATGACCGACGAGGACCCCGGCGCGATGGCGCTTCGCACCCGCGAGTTCCCGGTTTTCGGACCCCGCTCCGAGGCGGCGGCCCGGGTCATCCTTGCCGCCGGGCGACAGGGTGCCGCCGATGCGATGCGCGCGCATCTTCGGGTCCGCCCCGTTCCCGAGGATCGGACCGGCCTTGCCCGGCTGGCCGAAGGCCAGGGCCTCGACGTGGCGGATTTCCTGCGCGACTGGGACGGCCTGGCGGTGCAGGCACAACTGGTTGAGGACCGTGTGCTGGCGCGACTGCTCGGGCTTCCCGGCACGCCCGGCCTTGTCGTCGGCCGCACGATCGTGGTCGGCGCACAGCCGCGCGCGACGCTTGCGCGCCTCGTCGCGATCGAGCGTGAGCAGGGGCCTCCGGACGGGTGTTCCTGACCCGTGCCGCCCCCCCGGATTGCAGCGCAGGGCCGGCGCCGCGCGGCGTCAGTCCGCGCGCGCGCGCGCCCCGATCTCGGTCGCGGCCTCCGCCAGCATGGCCGACGCGCGACGGCGATAGCCGTCGAATGCTTGCCGCGCCTCCGCCCGCAACGCCTCCAGCCCGGACATGTCCGCCAGCAGGCGTTCCGCGAGCGGCACGAGCGCCCCGATCCGCGCCTCCTGCACCGTCCCGACCCGGCCGCCGAACATCTCGGCCAGCCCGAAGCTTCTTTCGGTGATGACCGGTGTCGCCGTGGAAAGCGAGCCGACGATCCGCGGGATCTCGAGGTGGTTCGAGGCCTGCATGTGGAGGTTCAGCGTCAGCCGCGAACGCGCCGTCAGATCCTCGAGATCCGCCCCGTCATGCGGGCTGAGGCGCAGTCCCGCCGCCTGCGCCGCCTCCAGCACCCGTTGCCGGCGGGGCGAGATCGCGCCCACGAAACAGAGGTCGAAGTCCCGTGCCGCCATGGGCAGGTCGGCCTCCTGCGAACCCTTGCTGCAGGGCAGGAACCCGAGGACAGGCTTGGCGAGCCGCCGCTGCAGCACGCGGGTCTGCGCCGGGTAGTAATCCAGCAGCACATCGGCCAGCGGCAATTTCTGCGCCATCAGCCGCCGTTTCCTTAGGATCAGGCGTGCGCCCCGCGGCGACAGAAGGAGCGGATTGCCGATGAAGGCCACGACGGAGAAATTCACGTAGACGTAGAACAGCCCCGGACGCCGCATGAATGGCGGAAGCCCTTCGCCGATCACGTAGACGATGGAGGGGGCGGGGATGCGGGCCTCGTCGAGCGTCGCCTCGACGGTCAACAGATGCGCGCCCCCGTGATGCCGGGCGAGTTCGTCGACGAGAAATTCGACGTTCCGCCGGATGAACGGCAGGGAACGGGCGTGAACCACGATGTGGCAGGACATGAGCGACCCTTGCGAGCGCCCCCGGGCCTGAGCCTAGACGTTTCTGCGTCGCGGCGTAAATGGGCGTGGCTCAAGAGGCCGGGCGAAAGCACGATTTCGGCGAAACCCCGCCGGGCCGAGTAACCGCCTGCTGCAAACGCAAACGCGAGGGGCGTGCCCCTCGCGCATGACAACGGCCTGTGTCCATGACTTCAGGCGTTCGCTTCGCGGATCTTGTCGGCGGCTTCCTTGTCGAAGGACACGCCCTTGTCCTCGAACAGCTGGTCGAGTTCGCCCGAGAGCGTCATCTCGGTCACGATATCGCAGCCGCCCACGAACTCGCCCTTGACGTAGAGCTGCGGGATCGTCGGCCAGTCGGAAAACTCCTTGATCCCCTGGCGGATACCCTCGTCGGCCAGCACGTTCACGTCCTGGAATTCGACGCCCATGTAATTCAGCACCCCGGCGACCCGGCTGGAGAAGCCGCATTGCGGCATCATCTTGGTGCCCTTCATGAACAGCACCACGTCGTTGTCGGTGACGGTTTTCCTGATGGTCTCTTCGGCGGTCATTTCTGCCGTTTCCTTTTCAATCCGGTGCCTTCGTCGTCAGGGCCAGCGCGTGCAACTCGCCCTGGCTGCCATCCATCTTGCCCTTCAGCGCGGCATAGACGGCGCGCTGTTGCTGCACCCGGTTCATGCCGCGAAAGCTCTCGTCGACGACCTGGGCGGCGAAATGGGCGCCGTCATCGCCTTCAACGGTGATCTTCGCGTCCGGAAAGCTCTCGCGGATCAGCTTCTCGATCTCGTGGGCGGTGATGGGCATGCGTCGGGTTCCTGACTTCTTCTCTCGGAAAATGTAGAGACGGCGCCGTCGTCGCGCAAGCCGCGCTCAACCGAAATGGGCGGCGAAAGCGCCCGACCAGACCTCGCGCAGCTCGTCGAGCGGGGCGGAGGAGGTGCCGAAGCGGATCGCATCGCCGCCGACCTTGCCCACCGTCGTGAGCGTGACACCCGCCTGGCCCGCCGCCACCATCAGCGCCTCCGCCTTGTCGAAGCTGGTGGAGATCAGGTAGCGCCCCTGATCCTCGCCGAACAGCGTCGCGGTGTCGGCCGCGTCGAGGGTCAGGCCCGTGCCCCCCACCACCGCCATCTCGAAGGCGGCGAGCGCGAGGCCCCCGTCGGACAGGTCGGTGCAGGCGTTGATCCACTGGCGGTTGGCGCGCACGAATTCCCCGTTTCGCCGCTCGACCTCGAGGTCGACGGGCGGCGCGTCGCCGTCCTCGCGGTTGAACACCTCCCACAGAAGCGCGGAGCATCCCAGATGCCCTTGCGTCTCGCCCACGAGCAGAAGGACATGCCCCTCGCGGATCGTGTCGCCGATCAGGTCGTCCAGCGTGTCGAGCAGGCCCACCGCACCGATGGTGGGCGTGGGCAGGATCGCCTGGCCGTCGGTCTCGTTGTAGAGGCTGACATTGCCGGAGACGATGGGCATGTCGAGCGCCTTGCACGCCGCGCCGATGCCTTTGATCGCGCCCACGAACTGCCCCATGATCTCGGGCTTCTCGGGGTTGCCGAAATTGAGGTTGTCGGTGGTGGCGAGCGGCCGCGCGCCCACGGAACAGAGGTTGCGGAAGGCCTCGGCCACCGCCTGCTTGCCGCCCTCGACCGGGTTCGCCTTCACGTAGCGCGGCGTCACGTCCGAGGTGAAGGCCAGCGCCTTCTGTGTGCCGTGCACGCGCACCACGCCCGCGCCGAGGCCCGGGGGCACCACGGTGTCGGCCATGACCATGTGGTCGTACTGGGTGTAGATCCACGCGCGGGAGCAATAATTGGGCGAGGTGACGAGCGCCCGCAGCGCATCGACCGGGTCGATCTCGGGGACGGGTTCCAGTTCCGGGGGCGCGGGCGTCTCGATCCAGGGCCGGTCGTATTCCGGCGCCTCGGAGGAAAGCTTGGACAGCGGGAGGTCCGCCTTCGTTTCGTTTCCGTGGACAATGATGAAACGGTCCTCGGGGATGGTCTCGCCCACGATCGCGAAGTCGAGATCCCATTTCTCGAAGACCGCGCGCGCCTCCTCCTCCTTCTCGGGGCGCAGCACCATCAGCATGCGCTCCTGGCTTTCGGACAGCATCATCTCGTAGGCGGTCATGCCGGTTTCGCGCTGCGGCACGTGGTCGAGGGTCAGCCGGATGCCGAGACGGCCCTTGTCGCCCATCTCGACCGCCGAACAGGTGAGGCCCGCGGCCCCCATGTCCTGGATCGAGATGACCGCGCCCGTTTCCATCAGCTCGAGGCAGGCCTCGAGCAGGCGCTTCTCGGTGAAGGGGTCGCCGACCTGAACCGTCGGGCGCTTTTCCTCGATCGTGTCGTCGAACTCGGCGCTGGCCATGGTGGCGCCGCCGACGCCGTCGCGGCCCGTCTTCGCGCCGAGATAGACCACGGGCATCCCGACACCCGAGGCGGCGGAATAGAATATCCGGTCCGCGTCCACGAGGCCGGCCGCGAAGGCGTTGACCAGGCAATTGCCGTTGTAGGCCGGGTGGAACCGCGTCTCGCCGCCGATCGTGGGCACGCCGAAGCAGTTGCCGTAGCCGCCGATCCCCTCCACGACGCCATGCACGAGAGCCCGGGTCTTGGGGTGGTCCTTTTCCCCGAAGCTCAGCGCGTTCATCGCAGCGACGGGCCGCGCGCCCATGGTGAAGACGTCGCGTAGGATGCCGCCGACGCCCGTGGCCGCGCCCTGGTGCGGCTCGATGTAGGAGGGGTGGTTGTGGCTTTCCATCTTGAAGACCACCGCCTGGCCGTCGCCGATGTCGACGATCCCCGCATTCTCGCCCGGCCCGCAGATCACCTGCGGCCCCTCGGTCGGCAGGGTGCGAAGCCATTTCTTCGAGGACTTGTAGGAACAGTGCTCGTTCCACATCGCCGAGAATATGCCCAGCTCGGTGAAGGTCGGCTCGCGTCCGATGATCTCCAGGATCCGGTCGTATTCGTCGGGCTTCAGGCCGTGGGCCGCGATGAGATCGGGCGTGATGGCTGGTTCGGTCATGTGGTCCCCTCAGGCTGGCCGTTTCTTAGGCGAAGCGCCGCGCGGTTGGAAGAGGTGCGGGCATGCTGCGCCGAAGTGTCAGGCCGGACCACGGGGCAGGGGACGGCGGAAGGTGATCGATGTCGGCCGGTCGTAGCCCGCATGCGCCGTCCGGCCGATCTCGACAAAGCCGAGGGCGGCGAAGGTGGCGTGGTTCTCGACCAGTTCGACCCGCGACTGGAGTTCCAGCGCATGGAGGTTCAGGTCGCGCGCCCGCGCGGCGGCGGCCTCGACCAATGCGCGGGCAAGCCCCTGGCCCCGATGGCTTTGCGTCACGGCCAGCTTGCCGATGTAGTAGGCGTCATCCGTGGGCGTGCCGAAAAGGCAGGCCACCGGGCGCCCGTCCTCTCGGACCACGAAAAGGTCTTCGGTGCGGGCCTTGTCCTCGACCCCGTCGACAGTGAGCCGCGTCATGGAGGAAGGGGGATCGATCCACGCGGCCATGTAGGCGAAGGCGTCCGACAAAAGCGCATGGAGCGGCGCGAACGCCGAGAAATCCGCCGGGTTTGTTTCGACCTGGGAAACCATCCGTCCGCCTGTTCAACCAAAAAAAAGGCCGAGACGAATCTCGGCCAAAGTCCAACAGGGAGGTAATGAAGCTGCGGTTGCCCGCGTTGCCTCATTGATGCTGAAATAGGCAGCAGCTTTTGAACGATCAAGGCAAAACCTGCCGCGCTGCCGCAATCCCGCTATTCCTGTGGCGCATAGCACACATCGAAAGGGATGGGTTTTCAGCCTTCCGGCGGGGGCAATCCCTCGGCCGCGGCCTCTTTCTGACGGCGGCGGTAGGCGATGACCTCCTCGGTCACGAAATCGCGGAAGACCTCGATGCGCTTGGACTGCCGCAGTTCCTCGGGATAGGCGAGGAAGACCGGCACCTCGCTCGATTCCACATCCGGCAGGACACGGACCAGTTCGGGGAAATCCTGGGTCAGGTAATCGGGCAGGACACCTATCCCGAGATCGTGGATGACGCCCTGCAGGACGCCGAAATAGTTGTTCACCGTCAGATGGCTCCCGATGTCGTAGCTCATCAGTTCCCGCACGAGGATCGCGCCCGCCGACACCTGCGCCGAGGTCGCGTTCTGGCTGATCAGGCGGTGGTCCCGCAGACCGTCCAGCGTATCGGGCGTGCCGCGCGCGGCGAGATACCGGGGCGAGGCGTAGAGGCGCATGTTGATCGACATGAGCCGCCGCCGGATGAGGTCGGCCTGGCTGGGTTCCTTCATGCGGATCGCCACGTCGGCCTCGCGCATGGGCAGGTCGAGCAGACGTTCCTCCAGCATCAGGTCGATCTTGAGGTCGGGGTATTTCTCGTAAAGCGCCGGCAGGCGCGGTGCCAGCCAGAGCGAGCCGAACCCGATCGTCGTGGTCACCCGCAATTCGCCGAAGACCTCCTCCTCCGAATCGCGGATGCGGGCCGCGGCGGCTTCGAGCCGTTTGGACATGTGCCGCGTCGCGTCGAAGAGAAGCTCGCCCTGTTCGGTCAGGATCAGGCCCCGCGCATGGCGGTGAAAGAGCGTGGTGTTCAGATTCTCTTCCAGCGACCGAATCTGCCGGCTGACGGCCGACTGGCTTAGATGCAGCGTGTCGCCGGCATGCGTGAGGCTGCCCGCGTCGGCGACGGCGTGGAAGATGCGCAGTTTGTCCCAGTCCAAGGCCTTGCTCCCTGTCTGCGCCCGCATATCCGTGCCTCAAAGCGCTTTCAAATGGATATAGAGCCGGGCCGGGTTTTCAACCCGAAGGTGAAACACTCCCCATGTAAAACCTGTTTTCAGGTCAGTATTTTTGACCTATAATCCGGAAAAGCGCGAACCATGACCGGCAGGGAGGTGCCAAGATGGGTGTGCAGTCCGTTTCCCTCGAGGACCGTTTCGATCTTTCGAAATCTCCCGTTCTGCTGAACGGCACGCAGGCGCTCGTCCGCCTCATGCTGATGCAGAAGGAACGCGACAGGGCAGCGGGGCTGAACACCGCGGGCCTTGTCACCGGCTATCGCGGCTCTCCGCTCGGGGCTGTCGACATGCAGATGGCACGGGCACGAAAGCACCTCGATGCCTCCGACGTCGTGTTTCAGCCGGGGCTGAACGAAGACCTCGCGGCCACCGCGCTATGGGGCAGCCAGACTGCGGAGCTTCGGGGCGAGGGGAAGTTCGACGGCGTTTTCGGCCTCTGGTACGGCAAGGGGCCGGGCGTCGACCGCTCGGGCGACGTGTTCCGGCACGTGAACATGGCGGGCACGTCGAAAAATGGCGGCGTCCTCGTCGCGATGGGCGACGACCATACCGGGGAAAGCTCGACCACCTGCCATCAATCCGACTGGGCGCTCGTCGACGCGCACATGCCGGTCCTCAGCCCCGCGGGCGTGCAGGAGATTCTCGACTTCGGCCTCTATGGCTACGCGCTCAGCCGCTATGCCGGTGTCTGGGTGGGTCTCAAGACCATGAAGGACACCGTCGAGGCGACCGCCGTCGTCGACGGGCGTCCCGATCGCCTGTCCTTCGTCATCCCCGATTTTCCGATCCCCGAGGGCGGTCTGAACATCCGGCTCGGCGATCACTGGATCCCGCAGGAAGAGCGCCTGCTCGGCCACAAACGCTTCGCCGCGGAGGCGTTCGCCGCGGCGAACGGCATCGACCGGCGCGTTCACGGCAAAGCCGGCGCAAGGATCGGCTTCGTTGCCGCGGGCAAGAACTGGCTCGACCTCATGTCGGCGCTGTCGGCCCTCGGCATCGACGAAGCGGAGGCCGAGCGCCTCGGCGTCACGACCTACAAGGTCGGCCAGACCTGGCCGCTCGACATGAAGAGTTTCGCCGCCTGGGCCGAAGGGTTGGACCTGATCGTCGTCGTCGAGGAGAAGCGCAAGCTCATCGAAGTGCAGGTGAAGGAGGCGATCTTCGACGACCGTCGCGGGCGGCGCGTCTATGGCTACCGGAAGGGCGGCGGCGGCGAGATCCTCTTCCCGTCGCATTTCGCGCTGGACCCCGCCGACATCGCGGTGAAGCTCGGCCGCATCCTTATAGAAGAAGGCCGCGAGACCGAGGCGATCCGCGCCGGCATCGCCCGCGTGGAGGACGCCCGGCGCGCCGACAACGCGCCCGACCTGGCCGTCCGCACGCCCTGGTTCTGCTCCGGCTGTCCGCACAACACCTCCACCAAGGTGCCCGAGGACGCGCGCGCGGGCGCGGGCATCGGCTGTCATTTCATGGCGAAATGGATGGACCGCAACACCGAGGCCTATACCCACATGGGCGGCGAGGGCGCGAACTGGATCGGCGAGGCGCCGTTCTCGACGCGCAAGCACGTGTTCCAGAACCTTGGCGAAGGCACCTACAACCACTCCGGCATCATGGCGATCCGGGCCGCACTCGCCTCGAAGGCGAACATCACATACAAGATCCTCTTCAACGACGCCGTCGCCATGACCGGCGGGCAGCACAACGAGGGCGACCTCGACCCCGCCCGCATCGCGCGCGAGCTTCAGGCCATGGGCGTGGAGAACATCGCGCTGGTCTATGACCCGAAAGAGGAGATCGACTGGTCCCGCTATCCTTCGGGGCTGGAGCGGCACGAGCGCGACGACCTGATGCCGGTGCAGGAGAAGTACCAGGAAATCCCCGGCGTCTCGGCGATCATCTACGTGCAGACCTGCGCCGCCGAGAAGCGCCGCCGCCGCAAGCGCGGGACCTTCCCCGACCCCGACCGCCGCGTCTTCATCAACACCGATGTCTGCGAGGGATGCGGCGATTGCGGGGTCCAGTCGAACTGCGTCTCCATCGTGCCGGTCGAGACCGAGCTTGGCCGCAAGCGGGCGATCGACCAGTCGTCCTGCAACAAGGATTTCAGCTGTCTCAAGGGCTTCTGCCCCAGTTTCGTGACGCTGGAAGGGGCCACGATCCGCAAGCAGGCGACGGCGCAGGTGGATCTGTCGGGCCTGCCCGAGCCATCCCTGCCGGCGATCCAGGGCACGCATAACGTGCTGGTGACGGGGGTGGGCGGCACCGGCGTCGTGACCATCGGCGCGGTCATGGCGCAGGCGGCGCAGATCGACGGCAAGGGCGTCGGAATGATCGAGATGGCGGGCCTGGCGCAGAAGGGCGGGGCGGTCTGGATCCATCTGCGGCTGGCCGAACGCCCCGAGGATATCGGCGCGGTCCGCGTGGGCCTGGGCGAGGCGCATGCGGTGATCGGTGGCGACCTCGTGGTCACGGGGGGCGCCAAGACACTGGGCCTCATGCGCACCGGCCAGACCGGGGCCGCGGTCAACAGCCACGAGATCATCACCGGCGCCTTCACCCGCGACACCGAGTTCCGCATTCCCGGCCACGACCTCGAGATCGCGCTGCAGGCGCGGCTGCGCGACCGGCTCGCGCTGTTCGACGCGACGGAGCTGGCGCGGGTTCTGCTGGGCGATTCGATCTTCTCGAACATGATGGTCTTCGGCGCGGCCTGGCAGATGGGGCTCATCCCCCTCAGCCATGCCGCGATCCTGGAGGCGATCCGCCTGAACGGCGCCGCGGTCGAGAAGAACGCGCAGGCCTTCGAGATGGGCCGCTGGGCGGTGCTGAACCCCGAAGCCGCCCGGCGCCTGCCGACATCGGGCGTGGTCGAGAAACCCAAGACGCTGGAGGAGAAGATCGCCTTCCGCGCCGACCATCTCGCGGCCTACCAGGGCCGCAGGCTCGCCCGGCGATATCGCAAGCTGGTCGATGGCATCGGCGATCCCCGCCTGAAGGAGGCCGTGGCGAAGGGCTATCACAAGCTTCTGGCCTACAAGGACGAATACGAGGTCGCGCGGCTGCACCTTGCCACCGAGGAGAAGGCGCGCGCCGAGTTCGAGGGCGATTTCCGGATGAAGTTCCATCTCGCGCCGCCGCTCCTGCCCGGGCGTGACGCCGCGGGCCGTCCGAGGAAGCGCGAATTCGGGCCCTGGATGATGCGGCTCTACCCCGTGCTGGCGAAGATGAAGGCGCTGCGCGGCACGCCCTTCGACCCCTTCGGCTACAGCGCCGAGCGGCGGATGGAGCGCAAGCTGATCCGCCAGTACGAGGCCGACATGGCCGACATGCTGCCCAAGGCCGCGCCCGCGACGCTGGACGCGCTGGTGGCGCTGGCGGAACTGCCCCTGACGATCCGTGGCTTCGGCCCGGTGAAGGAGCGCAACGCGGAGAAGGCGGCGCGCCAGCGCGAGGATCTGATCGCGATGCTGCGCTCGGGCGGGGCGCCCCTGGCGCAGGCCGCCGAGTGAGACGCGCCGCGCGGGGCATCGAGCCCCGCACGGCGCCCGCTTTCGGCGGTGCGTATTTGGAGAAAGATGAAGAGCGGGGGCGCTATTCGTCGGGGCGGATGAGGCCGAGGCCGCGGAGGTAGATGCCGATCCCCGCCTCCAGCAGGTCCTCGGGCGAAAACGGCGTGTTGGCGCCGGGCCGTCCGCGGGCGAACAGCTCCACCACACCGTGGCTCATCGCCCAGATATGCGCCGAGAACATGGAGGGCGGCGGGCGCTTGCCCTCGGGGATATGCTCCGACAGCGCCTCGGCCGCGCGTTCGAGGACCGCGCGCGACTTCGCGGCCGCCGCGGCGAGTTCCGGCGTGGCATTGGCCGAAGTGCCGCTTTCGAACATCGCCATGTAGTGGCCGGGGTACTTCCGCGCGAAGGCGAGGTAGGCGCGGCCCGTCGCCTCGAAGGCGGTGAGCGCGGTCGGTTTGCCGTCGTTGTAGGCATAGGCCATGAGGTCGGCGAAGATCTCGTGGCCCTGGCGGGCGCATTCGGCGATCAGGTCCTCGCGCCCCTCGAAATGACGGTAGACCGCGGCGGGCGTCACCCCGGCATCCTTGGCCGCCTCCGACAGCGTGAAGCCCGTGGGGCCCTTCGCCTCGATCAGGCGCAGGGCGGCATCGACGAGGGCCTGCCGGAGATTGCCGTGATGATAGCCGCGTTTGGACATCCCGCTCAGGCGCCCGGGGTCGAATGGTCGGCCCACATCTCGGGGCCGCCGCAGATCGCGGGGTCGGGCCGTCCCACGACGGCATCGTCCTTCCCGTCGTACTCGAGCGGCGCGAGGATCGCGCGGATCACGGCGAGGCGGGCGCGGCGCTTGTCATCGGCACGGATCACCGTCCAGGGCGCGTGGGCCGTATGCCCCAGCGCGAGCGTCTCGGCGATGGCATCGGAATAGGCGTCCCATTTCGCGAGGCCGTCGACGTCGATCCGGCTGAGCTTCCACTGTTTCAGGAGGTCGTTCTCGCGGTCGAGGAAGCGGCGCAGCTGCTCGGCGCGGCCGACGTTGAGCCAGATCTTCGTCAGCCGGATCCCGTCATCGACCAGCATCTGCTCGAAGTCGGGCAGCTGGCGGAAGAAGGTGCGCCGGTCCTCGGCGGTGCAGAAGCCGAAGACATGCTCGACCACGCCCCGGTTGTACCACGAGCGGTCGAAGAGGCGGATCTCGCCGGCGGCGGGCAGGTGGTGGACGTAGCGCTGGAAATACCATTGCCCGGCCTCGCGTTCGGTCGGTTTCTGGAGCGCCACGACACCCGCGACGCGCGGGTTGAGGTTCTCGCGCACGCGCTTGATCGAGCCGCCCTTGCCGGCGGCGTCGCGGCCCTCGAACACGACCGCGATCCGCTGACCGCTGTCGCGGACCCAGGCGTGGAACTTCACCAGCTCCACCTGCAGCGCTTGAAGCTGATCCTCGTAATCGTCCTTGTCCATCCGTTTGCCGTACGGATAGCCGGCGTTGAGCACGACGTCCTTCTTCGCCGCCCGGATCGCGGCCCGGACGCTTTCGGGCGCCTCGTTTTCGAAGAAACGGCTGATGGCGCCGTCGAAGGGTTTCGGGTTGTCGGCAGACGCGCTCTTGGACATGGGACCTGCTTCCCTTTCCATGTGACAGAGGTTGACATTAGGCCGCGCGGGGGCGGTTCGCAATCGCGGCCGGTCAGAGCAGAAGCCCCGCACGCCGCGCGGCGCGGTCGATGGCGGCGTCCACCGCTTCGGGCACGGCGTGATGTGGCATGTGGCCGATCCCCGGCAGAGGCGTCAGCACCGCGCCCGGGATCTGCCGGGACAGCGGCTCGGAGTGGACGCGGAGCGGCACGGTATCGTCCGCGTCGCCATGCAGGATCTCGACGGGCACCGCGATCTCGCCATAGCGCGGCACCTGTCCGCGGATGTCCTCGAGCAGATTGGCCCGGTGAAGCGCATTGGCCCGCATCGACACCCGGCGCAGCGTGAGGCCCGCCCCGATATGGGCATGGTAGCCCTCGGGCGCGGTCTGCGGCAGGAAGACCCCGTCGATGGCATCGTCGACCACGCGGTCGGGCACCCAGGCCGTCAGGAGCGGAATGACGAAACGCTGGCCAAGCGGGTGGGAGAGCACCGTGTAGTAAAGCCCGAGCCCCGTGTCCCAGGGATTGGAGGCCGCCGCCGACAGGACCAGCGCCGACAGCCCCTCGGGGCGCGCGATCGCCCAGGCCAGCGCAACGGCGCCGCCGTAGGAATGGCCGAAGACGATGGGGCGCTCCGCCCCGAGTTCCGCGGCCGCCCGCGCGAGGAGATCGGCCTGCAGCGCCAGAGGGGCGCCCTTGGGATCGATCCGCTCGGTATAGCCGAGGCCCGGTCGGTCGAAGACGAAGACCCGGTAGCGCGCGGCGAGACGGTCGGCCATCGCATGGGTGAAATCGCGGGTGTTCCCGCTTGCGCCATGGATCAGGACGAGGTCGGGGCCCTGTCCGCGCATGACGTAGTGCACCCGGTGCCCGTCGATGGTGAGGAACTGCCCCTCGGGCGGCCAGTGCGCCTCGGCCTGGCGCTCGTGCCGCGCGGCTTTCCAGAGCGTGAGCGCAGCGAAGGCCACGACGGCCAGCGCGAGCCAGAGCAGGATCTTCACGTCTCGGCCCTGAGGTCGGTGCTCTTGGTGCCGATCTCGGCGATGTCGAAGGGCGTCGTCAGGTAGACCTCCGAGATCCAGTTGCCGTAGAGCAGGTGGGCATGGCTGCGCCAGCGGTTCGGCGGCTTGCGCGCGGGGTCGTCATCGGGGAAATAGTTGACCGGCATGGCAATCTGGGCGCCCTCGACCTGCACGCTGTCGAGGTCGCGGCGGTACTCCTCGTTCAGGGTCCCGCTGTCGTATTCGAGGTGGTTGAAGATGTAGAGCGCACGGTGCGCGGGATCTTCCACCAGAGCGGGTCCGACCGCCTCGGAATGCAGCAGGACCGGCAGGCCCGCCGCCTCGATCTCGTCGCGGCGCATCTCGGTCCAGCGGCTGACCGGCATCACCAGATCGTCGGAAAATCCCCTGAGATAAGGGCGTTCCGGGGCGAGGTTCATGTGCCGGTAGCAGCCGAACAGCTTTTGCGGCAGCAGGTGTTTCTTCACCCCGTGGAAATGGTGGATCATCGCCATCCCGCCCCAGCAGACGCCGAAGGTGGAATGCACATGGCCCTGCGTCCAGTCGAAGACGCGGGTCAGCTCGTCCCAGTAGGTCACGTCCTCGAATTCGAGATGCTCGATCGGCGCGCCCGTGATGATCAGTCCGTCGAACTTCTCTCCGGTCTCCTCGACCTCGCGGAAGGGGCGGTAGAACTCCTCCATGTGGTCGGCGGCGGTGTTCTTCGTCTCGTGATCGCTCATCCGGATCAGCGACAGCTCGACCTGGAGGGGCGTCGCCCCGATCAGGCGGGCGAACTGCGTCTCGGTCTGGATCTTCTTCGGCATCAGGTTCAGCAGGCCGATGCGCAGCGGACGGATATCCTGCCGGTCGGCCGCGCTCCGTCCCATCACCATCACGCCCTCGGAACGGAGGACCTGGAAGGCGGGCAGGGTCGAGGGCAGGCGGATCGGCATGTCGCGTCGGGCTCCGGTTGGGAAGGGGTGACCTAGGCGCTGGCGCCCTGCCTGCCAAGGGCCGCGGCGACCATCGCGACCGCATCGGCGGCATCGCGGACCGAGGCGACTTCGGCGGCGGTGACCGTCACGCCCCAGTTGCGCGCCATCGCGGCGTAAAGCGGCGCCCGGTGGGCCAGCGCCTTGGCATAGGCGAAACGGACGAAATCGTCAGGATCCACGCCGTCGGGCGTGACCCCATGCTCGTCGAGATAGGACTGCCACAGCGGCAGGAGGAAATCGGGCCGGTAATACATCGGCTTCGGGGCCGCGTCGAAGCGGCGGATGAGGTCGGCGGCGTGTTCCTCCGTCCCTTCGATCCAGACGAGAAGCGTATGGGCAGACAGCGTCCTCAGCACCTCGTCGGCGGGATCGTCGGGGTCGACGACTTCGCAGATCGAGCCGCCGGTATCGCAGATCACGTGCGGATAGCCGTAGAGATCGCGCGCCCGCGCGATGAAGGACGGCGTGTCCAGAAGCGCGTTGATCTCCGCCCGGCGATGCAGGTTCTGCCGGCGCATGTATTCCTCGAAGGGCAGGCCGTCCTTGTTCGGGTCGCCCGGCTTGCCGAGGAACGTGGACAGGGGGGCGAGGTTCCCGAAGGTGATGTTCGAGCCGATATAGATCGAATCCGAGCGCAGGAGATCCGCGAGGAAGGGCACCCGCATCGCCTGCCGCTTGAGGTTGTCGGTGATGTGCTCGCCCATGTAGGCGGTGCCGATGCGGTAGTCGATCGAGTAGTGGAACCAGTCGCCCTGGTCCCGCATCAGGCTCGCGAGCCGCGTCTTGCCGAGGCCCGACATCCCGAAGACCGCAAGCCGCTTCTCGGACGCGGTGAGCCAGGCGTCGGGGCTGTCGTAGAGAAGGGGCATGGGCTTCGGTCCAGGCGAGAGGGCGTGATCCCGATTTCTCTAGCGCAGGGCGGGGCAGGGCGAAAGCCCGCCCCTCGGCCGGGCGGTTGCCGATGTGGAAAACGTGGCGGGAAATCCGGCCTTTCCGGCCTGCGCATTCACCTGGGAGTGAGCACGGTCACCCCGATGTTGCCCGCCCGCGCAAGTTCGGGGTCGAGCGTCATCGGCACGTATTCCCCGCGCCGCCACAACTCGCCCAGGTCGTCGTAGTGCCGGCTCAGCGGATGGCCGGACTGCCCCGTCGAGATGATGAAGACCGAACTGTCGGGGTCGGCGAAGTCGTAGACGCCCCGGTAGCCCGCCGCGTGGATGTTGGCGTAGGGGTCCGGCCCTTCCGCCGCGATCTGCCCCCGCTGGAGGGTGAAATCCCCGCCCGAGGTCGGCTGCCGGATGTTCACGATCCACGAAAACAGACGCGTGTCGCCCAGGACAGGGTGATCGTGGTGGGCCTCGTGCGCCGCACCCCAGCGCCAGCTTTCGACATCGGTCCCGTATCGCTCGACCAGTTCCTGCAGCGCGTCGTCCAGCGCGAGACGTGCGATCTCGGTGCAGTTCTCGTCCGCCGTCGAGGGCGCCACGTCGCACCACTCCGCCGCCCCGTTCACGTCCCGGAACACGCGCTCGATGAAGACCGGTTCCAGCGCCCGGAATTCTTCGGCCAGGGGGCCGAGCTCGTCGCGGATCAGCCGCTGCTGAAGGGCCCGCATCCAGGCCACGTAGATCAGCGGCTCGGGCAGGTGCTCGTTCATCTCGCCGTTCCATTCGGCCAGCAGTTCGAGCGCGCGCTGGCGGCGGCGGTCGGGCGTGCCTTCCGGCGCCGCCTCCTCGATGAACCACAGGTCGCGCGCGACGAGCGGCAGGATGTTGCGGGCGGCAGCCGACACGGTATCGAGCTGCGCCTCGACGAAACTGTCGCGGGTATGGACCTGCCGGTCCTGCATCAGCCGCGTCAGGCGCGTGATGCGCTGCGTGTCGCCCCAGTCGAAGCTGACATGGAGGGGAAAGTCGCGGTCCACCGTCTTGTTGTTGGTGTTGCCCAGAAGCCCGCCCTCGGGATCGACGAAGCGGGGATTGGCGAAATACTGCGTCACGCCCAGCCAGCGGTTGTCCTCCACCCAGCCGGGCGAGGGCATCCGCGCCAGGGTCTGGTGGCGGGTCGAGCGCCAAGGCATGTGGCCGATGACCTGCATCGCGATGCGCCCGTCGGCATCGGCCAGCATGAGGTTCTGCGACGGCGCGACAAAGTCCTCGCCCGCCGCAAGCGCCTCCTCGATCGTGGTCGCGCGCATCAGCTTGAAGCCCATCTGGATCGAGGTGTTGCGGTCGGTCAGGGCGGTCCAGGCCATGCTCATGACATGGCCGGGCGGGGTCACGGCGGCGAAATCGAAATGACTGCCCGGGATGACGGGGCCGTTTTCCGTCCGCCGCAGGGTGATCGTCACCGGCGCTTCGCCGGCCACGTCGATGATCTCGCGGCGGGTCTCGAACGTGGCCCAGCCATCGGGCGTACGATACTCCTCGGGGTTCTCCGGGTTCAGCTCCTCGACGTAGAGGTCGATATCGTCGAGGTAGGAGGAGGTCAGCCCCCAGGCCAGCCTCTCGGACCGGCCGACGAGGACCATGGGCATTCCCGGGATCGTCCCACCGATCACACCGCCCGAGGACAGCTCGAGCCGCGCGAGATACCAAATCGACGGCGCGGTCAGGCCGAGATGGGGGTCGTTGGCCAGGATCGCGCCGCCCGCGGCCGA
The DNA here is from genome assembly GCF_025515305.1 of Roseicyclus sediminis. GTDB lineage: Bacteria > Pseudomonadota > Alphaproteobacteria > Rhodobacterales > Rhodobacteraceae > Roseibacterium > Roseibacterium sediminis. Next base: position 250,225 of record NZ_JAOPHT010000002.1, on the reverse strand, counting down.
TCGCGAGGCGGCGGCGGCGAACGCGTTCGATGCGCCCCCCCGTCCAAGCCCGAGATAGTTGGGATGGAGCGGATGGCGCGGCGTGGGGTCACTCGCGGCGAAGCGGGGCAGGGGCGCGTCGAAAAGGCTCGCATAGTCGGCCAGATCGGCCGCGCCTTCGCCCGGTGCGTCCGGCATCAGGTCGGCCAGCCGGTCGGCATCTCCGAGCGCGAGGGAAGCACGGGCGCGCAGCACCTCCTCCTCGTGGTGGGAGGCCAGTTGCAGCGCCATGACAAGCGTCACGGCGACGGAATCGGCCGGCCGCCAGGGTGCGATCTCGGGCTCGAATAGGAACAGCTCCGGCGCGCCGCGTCCCAGCGCCTCTTCGGCCACCAGCCCGATCCAGGCGTTGACGCCCGCCGAATAGGCCTCGAGCGCGGCAAGCGTTTCGGGCTCCAGCGCGTCGAGCGAGGCGCGGGCATGGCCATCGAGGTCGAGCCGCCTGAGAAGGTCGTCGGTCTGAAGTGTCGCCGGCCCGAAAATCTCGGACAGCCGGCCCTGTGCCGTCCGCCGCAGCATCAGCATCTGCCACAGGCGGTCCTGCGCATGAACGAAGCCCAGCCCGTAGAACACATCGGCATCGGTCGCCCCGAAGATATGCGGAACGGCCGCCGTGTTGCGCACGATCTCCACGGGTGCGGTGATCCCGCCGACCTGCCATTCGGCCTCGTAGTCGGGGATGGACCGCGATGCGATCCACCCGGCCACGGCGATGCCCGCCACGCAAAGCGCGACGGCAAGGGTCACCAGTCGCAGAAGCCAGCGCAGCAGGATGGCCATGACACCTCGGGGTCCGGGGACGATGCGCCCGATCTAACGGGCGTGCCCGGAAATGCAAGCCACCGCCGGCCGCGCGGAAATCACGGGAGGATGCGGGTGTATCGCGTGCCTTCGAGCGTGGCGCCGACGATGAGGCCGGCCTGCCCGTAGATCACCGCGATCACCGGATCGAGCAGCGCCGTCGTGTCCACCCCGAGCGTCGCGCCCGTGGCGTTGACGGCATAGCGCACGTCGGCGCCCGCCGACCAGCCGGGCGAATTGCGGAAGTTGCTCAGCGCCTCTTCGGTCATGAAAAAGAGCGTGTGGGAATACTGCTGCGCACCGATCTGCAGGCCGAAGGACCCCGAGGCGGCCGAGTAGTAGTCGACCGTGGTGCCGTTGATCCTGAGCGCGCCGCGCCCGTAGGAGCCGCCGAAGCCGAAACCGGCCTCGGTGACCAGCGGCATGACGAGCATGCCGGCGGCGTCCTGCACCAGCTGCCCGGTGCCGGGCACCTCCTGCACCATGAAGTCGAGGGCGGCATCGACGCGCGCGTCGATGCGCTGCCCGCCGCCGGAATTGAGACCGTTGCCGCATGCCGCCAGAAGCGGAAGGCTGCCGCCTGCGATGATGAAATTGCGCCGGGAAAGCCGTGTCATGGCTTGTCTGCCTCTCTGGTTGTCTTGCCTGTGCCTCAGCCGCCCGCGGTCGTTTCGCGCCGGGACTGTCTGGTGCCAGCATACGCAGGTCGAAGGCGCCTGTCACCCGGCATCGCTACAACTTCTGCGGTTTCCCGCCGATCGCACCGCAAGGGATGGGGTCGGCGGGCAAGATCAGCCCCGACAACGCCGGCCTTTCCGCCCGCGCCCGCCTCAGCCGTTCAGAAGCCGCGCCACCCGCGGCGCGAAGTAGGTCAGCACGCCGTCACAGCCCGCCCGCCGGAAGCACATGAGGCTTTCCAGCATCACGCGCTCGCCGTCGATCCAGCCATTCGCCGCCGCCGCCTCGATCATCGCGTATTCGCCCGAGACCTGGTAGGCATAGGTGGGCGCGCCGAAGGCCTCCTTCACGCGGGTCACCATGTCGAGATAAGGCTGGCCGGGCTTGACCATGACCATGTCCGCGCCCTCCATCAGATCGCGCTCGACACAGCGCAGCGCCTCGCGGGCATTGGCCGGGTCGATCTGGTAGGTCTTCTTGTCGCCCTTCAGCGCGCCCGATGCGCCGACCGCGTCGCGGAACGGCCCGTAATAGGCGCTGGCGAACTTCGCGGCATAGGACATGATCGTCACGTTCGTGTGCCCCTCGGCCTCGAGTGCGGTCCGGATCGCCCCGATCCGCCCGTCCATCATGTCCGAGGGCCCGAGGATGTCGGCGCCCGCGCGGGCCTGCTCCAGCGCCATCTTCACCAACGCCTCGACCGTCTCGTCGTTCACGATCACGCCGTCGCGCACGATCCCGTCATGCCCGTTGGCGTTGTACGGGTCGAGCGCGATGTCGGTCATGACCGCGATCTCCGGCACCGCGTCCTTGATCGCCCGGATCGCCCGGTTCGACAGGTTGTCGGGGTTCCAGGCTTCCTCGCAGAGTTCCGTCTTCAGCGACGGGTCGGTGTAGGGAAAAAGGCAGATCGCCGGGATGCCGAGGGACTGCGCCTCGCGCGCGGCCTCGACGATGCGGTCGACGGAGCGGCGCACCACGCCGGGCATCGAGATCACCGGCTCCTCGATCCCGCTGCCGTCGCGCACGAAGACCGGCCAGATGAGGTCGTTCACGCTCAGTTCGGTCTCGCGGACGAGGTTTCTCAGGCTCGCGCTCGCCCGGGTGCGGCGGAAACGCGTGGCGGGAAAGGTGGCCTGGGTGGCGGACATCTTCGATCTTTCGCTTGTTTTCCAGTGTTGTGGCAGGCATCTCTGCCGCCACGGGAACAGCCGTGACATGGCCCGGATGCCGCCGCAATACGGCAAAGCGTCCGGGGGTGCCTTTCGCCTCTGGCATCCCGCGGGACGCCAACCTATGGTGCCGCCCGTCAAGATACTGGCCTGCTAAAGGGACGGCAGCGGACGTGGATTTCCTCGATCTCGTGACGGAAGTGATCGACCTTAGGTCGTTCTCGAATCTCTGGTACTGGATCGTGCTCGCGATCCTGTGGTCGACCATGTCCCACTGGACGCTCGGCGTACCCTATCACGTCGTCGCCCGCGCCCGGCGCGGCGACGAGCGCGCGCGGCGCGACATGCAGGCGCTCGCCGAGATCAACGGCGCGCGAATCCTCGCGGTGACCGACGAGTCCGCGCCGGTGCTCGTCGGCATGGCGGCCTTCTTGACGACCGCGCTCGCCGTGACGGGCTGGGTCTACCGGGTTGAGTTCCTTCAGGCGGTGTTCCTGCTGCTCTTTCCCGCGCTCCTCGTCGGCGCGATCACGATCTCCACGGCGCGGCGGCTTCGGGCAAGCGGCTATTCCGACGTGGCGCGCCGGTTGCGCCTCCACCGGATGTATGTCCAGGGGCTCGGGGTTCTCTTCATCTTCCTGACGGCCTTCTGGGGCATGTACACCAACGTGACCGTGGGGCCCCTCGGCTGAGGGCGCTTGCCCTTGACACCGAACCCCGCGCGCGTAGGTGAGGCGACGCGATGGCAGACGCTTCCCAAACCCAGTCCGGTGGACCGACCCGCATCCTTGCGGGCGGCGCGCCCGAAGGCTTCGACGCCACCCTCGTGCTGGCCGAACTGGCGCGCGGCGAGGGGCCCGTCGTTCATGTCGCGCGCGACGACAAGCGCGCCGAGGCGATGGCCGGCGCGCTCGCCTTCTTCGATCCCGGCGTCGCGGTCCTGCGCTTTCCCGGCTGGGATTGCCTGCCCTATGACCGGGTTTCGCCGAACCCCGAGATATCGGCGGCCCGGATGGCGACGCTGGCCACGCTCGCCCGGGGGCTTTCTGGGCGCTTCGTCGTCCTGACGACGCTGAACGCCGCGACGCAGTACGTGCCCGCCCGCGAGCTTCTGGCGGCGTCCGCCTTTACGGCGACGGTCGGAGGGCGGATCGACGAGGGTGCGCTGAAGGGCTTTCTCGTGCGGATGGGCTTCACCCAGGCGCCCACGGTGACGGAGCCGGGCGATTACGCGGTACGGGGAGGGATCATCGACATCTGGCCGCCGGGCGAGGAGACGCCGGTGCGCCTCGATCTCTTCGGCGACGTGCTGGACGGCGCGCGCCGGTTCGATCCGGTCAGCCAGCGAACCACCGAAGCGCTGCAGCGTGTGGAGCTCGCGCCCGTCTCCGAGGTCATCCTCGACGATGCCGCGATCACGCGCTTTCGGCAGAATTACAGGATCGAGTTCGGCGCGGCCGGCACCGACGACCCGCTTTACGAAGCGATCAGCGCGGGCCGCAAGCATCAGGGCGCGGAGCACTGGCTGCCCTATTTCCACGACCGTCTGGAAACGCTGTTCGACTACCTTCCGGGGGCGACGGTGACCCTCGACGACCAGACCACGCCGCAGCGCATCGCGCGGTGGGACATGATCGCCGACCAGTACGACACCCGAAAGACCGCGCTGACCCAGAAGGGGCGGCTCGACACAGTCTACAAACCCGTGCCGCCGGGCGAGCTCTACCTCGACGAGGCGGCCTGGGATGCCTGCCTCGAGGGACGGCGTGTGGTGCAGTTCTCGCCGCTCAGGCAGGCGCCCGGACCGGGCGTCATCGACGCGGGCGGCCGTGTCGGGCGGGACTTCGCGCCGGAACGTCAAAGCGAGAAGTTGAACCTTTTCGGGGCACTGGCGGATCATGTTCGCGCGTCTCGCGGGGACAGCGCGGTGGTCGTGGCGTCCTGGTCCGAGGGCGCGCGCGAACGGCTGAAGGGCCTTTTGGAGGACCAGGGACTTTCCGATTTCGCCCTGATCGACGACGCGCGCGGCATATCCGGGGGCGGGTTCGCCGGCAAATCCGGTGCGGAAAAGCCGGCTTTCCCGCTGCCTCTCCACCTTGGCGTGTGGCCGCTGGAGCAGGGCTTCACCGGCAAGGGTCTGACCGTCATCTCCGAGCAGGACGTGCTTGGCGACCGGCTGATCCGGCGCACGCGCAAGACGAAGCGGGCCGAGAACTACCTGACCGAGGCGCAGACCCTGTCGCCCGGTGATCTCGTCGTTCATGTCGACCATGGGGTAGGACGCTACAAGGGGCTGGAAACCATCACCGCGATGGGCGCCCCCCATGAATGCCTCGCGCTGGAATATGCCGGCGGCGACCGCCTCTATCTTCCGGTCGAGAACATCGAACTGCTCAGCCGCTATGGCCATGACGAGGGGCTTCTCGACAGGCTCGGCGGCGGGGCCTGGCAGGCGAAGAAAGCCAAGCTCAAGGAACGCATCCGGCAGATCGCCGACAAGCTGATCCGCATTGCCGCCGAGCGTGAGCTGCGCTCGGCCCCGATCCTGGAGCCCCCCGGCGACATGTGGGAGGCCTTCTGCGCGCGCTTTCCCTACGAGGAGACGGACGACCAGCTGACCGCGATCGCCGACGTGCTGGAGGACCTCGAGCGCGGCCGGCCCATGGACCGTCTGATCGTGGGCGACGTAGGGTTCGGCAAGACCGAGGTCGCCATGCGCGCGGCCTTCGTCGCCGCCGCGCAGGGGTTGCAGGTCGCCGTCATCGCGCCCACGACGCTGCTGGCGCGTCAGCACGCCAAGACCTTCGCGGACCGTTTCCGGGGCTTCCCCGTCAACGTCCGGCAGCTCTCCCGTTTCGTCGGGCAGAAGGCGGCGGCCGACACGCGCAAGGGCCTCGCCGACGGGTCTGTCGATATCGTGGTCGGCACCCATGCGTTGCTGGCCAAGGGCATCCGCTTCCACAATCTCGGCCTGCTCGTCATCGACGAGGAGCAGCGCTTCGGCGTCGGCCACAAGGAACGGCTGAAGGAGATGCGTTCGGAGGTGCATGTCCTGACGCTCTCGGCCACGCCCATCCCGCGCACGCTGCAAATGTCGCTCTCGGGCGTGCGCGACCTCAGCATGATCGGCACGCCGCCCGTCGACCGGCTGGCGATCCGCACCTACGTGAGCGAGTTCGACGCGGTCACGATCCGCGAGGCGCTCCTGCGCGAGCATTACCGCGGAGGGCAGTCCTTCTACGTTGTGCCCCGGATCGAGGATGTGGCCGATGTGGAGGCCTTCCTGCGCGACCAGGTGCCCGAGGTGACCTTCGTCACCGCACATGGCCAGATGGCGGCGGGCGAACTCGACGATCGGATGAACGCCTTCTACGACGGCAAGTACGACGTGCTCCTGGCCACGACGATCGTGGAATCGGGCATCGACATTCCCACGGCCAACACCATGGTCATCCACCGCGCCGACATGTTCGGGCTGGCGCAGCTTTACCAGATCCGGGGGCGGGTGGGGCGCGCCAAGACCCGCGCCTATGCCTACCTGACCACCAAGCCACGGGGAAAACTGACGCCTGCAGCCGAGAAGCGTCTGCGCGTGCTGGGCTCGCTCGACAGTCTCGGCGCGGGCTTCACCATCGCCAGCCAGGATCTCGACATCCGCGGCGCCGGCAACATCGTGGGCGAGGAGCAGTCGGGCCATGTGCGGGAAGTGGGCTTCGAACTGTACCAGTCCATGCTGGAGGAGGCGATCGCCAAGATCCGCTCGGGCGAGGGCGAGGGACTGCCGGGCGACGACGGGCAATGGTCGCCGCAGATCAACCTCGGCGTGCCTGTCCTCATCCCCGAGGATTACGTGCCGGACCTCGACGTGCGGCTCGGCCTCTACCGGCGGCTCAGCCAGCTGGAGACGAAGGTGGACCTCGAGGGGTTCGCGGCCGAGCTGATCGACCGCTTCGGCACGCTGCCGCGCGAGGTGAACACGCTGCTCCTGGTGGTGCGTATCAAGGCGATGTGCAAGCGCGCCCACATCGCCAAGCTGGACGCAGGCCCCAAGGGCGCGACGATCCAGTTCCACATGGACAAGTTTCCCAATCCCGCCGGCCTCGTGGAGTTCGTGCAGGAGCAGAAGGGATTGGCCAAGGTCAGGGACAACAAGATCGTCGTGCGCCGCGACTGGACCGGCGAGGCCGACAAGATCAAGGGCGCCTTCGCCATCGCCCGCGATCTCGCGCAACATGCAGCCACGCAGAAAACCTAGCCGGGATTGGCCGCGCCCGCATTTTGCGATAAAGGCCGGTGCAGGGAACGCGCGCAAGACGTGGGGTTGGAACCATGAGCAGAACCACCGCCGAGGGCGCGACTGAAACGTCCGTCCGGGCCGGACGTCCGGGGGACGCGCCGCGCCGCATGCCGAAATGGGGCTGGTACGCCTTTCTCTTCTTCTCGTTCCTGTCGGCCGTCTCGGCCTTCAAGTTCGTGCCCGCGGGCCTCTGGTACGGGTTTTTCCCGTCGCTGCAGGACGGTTTGCCGACCGCCTGGTGGGCCTTCGTGGACGAGGGCATCCGCCGCGGCGCCGACCATGTCGCGCATCACATCGCCAACGTGGGCGGAACGCTTGCCGTGCACATGATCTTCGGCGGCCTCGCCGTTCTTCTCATCCCCCTGCAGGTCAGCCGGATGTGGCGGCGCGGCGACCGGCGCAAGCACGTCTATCTGGGCTGGGCGTTGGTCCCGATCGTGGCGATCGCGGCGCTGACGACGCCGCCGATCTCGTTCAACATGGACTACCCGATGTGGTCCGAGATCGGCTTCGCGCTCGGCTCGGTCGCTTGGTTCGTCGCCCTCGTCATGGGCATCTGGTGGATCAGGAAGGGCGACCGCGAACGCCACCGCCGCTGGATGGTGATGATGGCCGCGCTCTGCTTCGGCGCCGTCAGCTTCCGCCTGCAACTGCCCATCGGGCGGCTGTTCTTCGAGGAAGACGTGATCTTCCCCTATATCGGCTGGACCTGCTGGGTGCCGAATGTCCTGGTGGTCGCCTGGTGGTGGAGCCGGGACGTTTCCCGCACGGCGCGCGGCAGTCAGGTGGCGGCCGCCCCGGCGGAGTGAGCGTCAGGCGTCCACGCCCTCGCGTGGCATCCGGATCATGATGAGCCCCGCAAGGCTGAGCGATATGCCGACGCCAAGCGCGACGGGCACGGCCGTGCCGTCATAAAGCTGCCCGATCATCGCACCGCCGATCGCTCCGCCGACCGTCGCCAGCGACCCCATGATCGACGAGGCCATTCCCGCGATATGCCCCAGGGGCTCCAGCGCCAGCGCGTTGAGGTTGCCGATCGTGAAGGCCGCGCTTGCGAAAACGGTGACGGCCCAAAGGAAATAGACCGGAAAGCCGCCGCCGGGCCCCGCTATGAGACCGAGCCAAAGCGCTGTCACGAAGGCAGACCCGGCCGAGAGCCAGAGCGCGCCGCGGATCATCGACCGCATCCCGTGCCGCATGACCAGAACGCCGTTCAGAGGGGCCGCTGGCGACGCCAGAAGCGCGATCAGCGCGAACCACAGGGGAAAGCTTTCGGCCCGTCCATAGGTCTGGTCGAAGACCTGCTGAATGGAACTGAGCGACCCGAAAAGGGCGGTGAATATCAGCGTCTGGACGACGATCGAGAATTGCATCTGCCGATGGGACAGCGCATCGCGCGCATCGGCCAGAAGCCGCGACACGGCCAGCGGACGGCGCGCGACAGGGGGGAGCGTTTCGGGTTGGCGGATCGTGAGCCAGCCGACGGAGACGACGGAAAAGACGAGGAACGCCACGAAGATCGACCGCCAGCCGAACCCGGCGATGATCGCCGCACCGATCAGGGGTGCCACGGCCGGAAAGAGCGTGAAGATCAGCATCGCGTAGGACACGATCTGCGCCATCGCGCGCCCCGAATAGAGGTCGCGCACCATCGCGAGCGCCACGACCCGCGGTCCGGCCGCACCGAGGCCCTGAAGGAGGCGCGCTGCCAAGAGCAGTTCGAGGCTTGGCGCGACGAGCGCGAGGCAGGCGCCGAGGACGTAGAGCGCGGCGCCCAGAAGGATCACGCGCTTGCGCCCGAGCGCATCCGACAACGGTCCCGCGATCAGCGTGCCGAGGCCCATCCCGAGCACGAAGCTCGTCAGGATCAACTGCGCGCGGTTGGCATCCTCGGGCGTGAGTTCGCCCGCGATCTCGGGCAGGGCCGGAAGCATCGCGTCGATGGAAAAGGCCACGGTCGCGAAGATCGTGCCCATGAGCGCGATGAACTCGCCGCGCGAGAGGCGGCGCGCCTCCGGCGGGGCCGTGATGTCCGACGGCGCGCTCACGAAAGGACCGGGGGGCGGCGGCGCGGGACCGCGCGCCCGGAATAGGCCAAAACCTCGAGACCGCAGGCTGTCATGTCGCGATCTCCCGCGATGCGAGTTCGTCGATGACCTGCGTCCAGAGTTCGGGCGGCTGTGCGCCCGTGACGACATGCTGCCGCGCCACGACGAAGCAGGGCACGCCCGTGACGCCCCGCGCCCGGGTGGTTCGGTCGCGCGCGACGATGTCGGCGGCATCGGCGTCGCCCTCCAGCAGCGCCGCGATCATGGCACCGTCAAGGCCCGCGCCTTCCGCGATCTCGCGTAGCGTCGCGGGGTCGCCTATGTCGCGCCCATCGACGAAATAGGCCCGGAAAAGCGCGATCGCCACCGGTGTCTGCCGTCCCTCGATCCCGGCCCAGTGGATCAGGCGATGCGCATCGAGCGTGGAGGGCGTGCGCTCGATCCGGTCGAGGTTGAGCGTGAGGCCAGCCCGCTCGGCATGTTCGAGAACCGGGGCATAGGCCCGCATCGCCCCTTCGCGCCCGCCGAACTTCAGCTCGAGATATTCGCGACGGTCGGCGCCGGCCCGCGGCATCTCGGGGTTCAGCATGAAAGGGTGCCACTCGACGGCGAAGGGATGGTCGGGCCGGGCCTCCATCGCGCGGGCGAGATTCGTCCAGCCGATATAGCACCAGGGACAGATCGGATCGGAGATGATGTCGAGCGGGATCATGGGCCGGACTTTCGCAGGATTTCGGAAAGCGCGCGCCGGTCGAGCTTGCCGTTCGGGGATCGGGGCAGGGCAGGAAGCCTGACATATGCCCTGGGTTGCTTGTATCGCGCCAATGCCGCCTCGGCCAGCGCGCGCAGCGTCACCTCCGAGGCGGCGCCGGAATGGGCCAGCGCGACGATCGTCGTATCGGGCGATGGGCTGAGGGCGAGGGCGGCGCAATCCTCCACGCCGGGAGCGCCGTGGAAGACCGCCTCGATCTCAAGGGGAGAGATGCGAAAGCCGCCCGCCGTGATCAGATCGTCGCGGCGGCCGTGGTAGAGGAAGGCGCCGTCGGCCCGCCGTTCCACCCTGTCGCCGGTTTCGAACCAGTCGCCGGCAAGCGGAAGGTCGAGCGTGCCGCCCTCGCTCCAGTAGCCCAGCATCAGGCCGGGATCGGACCGGTGGACGGCCAGCGTCCCGGTCTCGCCGTCGGGCATTTCCGCGTGCGCCTCGTCCAGCACCGCGAGGCGCCGGCCGGGCTGCGCGAAGCCGAGCGTGCCTTCGGGCGCGGGCCGCGCCGGAGAGCCGGACAGGAAGGTGGAGCATTCCGACATGCCGAGCGCCTCGTGGATTTCCGTTCCGGTCGCCTCCCGCCAGCGTGCGCGCAGCGTCTCGGGCAGCTTCTCGCCCCCGCTCAACCCGTGCCGGAGACGCGGCAGCGACAGGGGCGCATCCCCGGACAGAAGCTTGCGGAAGATGCCCGGCGCGGCCGCGAGGATCGTCACATCGTGGCGGCGCAGGAGCAGCGGCAGGGTGGCGGGCTCCACGCCCTCGGCCGGGATCAGCGCCGTCGCGCCCACCGACCAGGGATCGAGAAGGCCGGTGCCCAGCGTGTAGGTCCAGTTGAACGCGCCCGCGTGCAACAGGCGGTCATTCCGCGTCAGCCCGTACCAGCCCTCGTGCATCATCCGCCGGGCCCAGACCGCGCGGTGGGCATGCGCCACCGCCTTCGGCGCGCCCGAGGACCCCGAGGTGAAGACGAGGTAGGCGAGCCGGTCCGGAGATCCCGTCGCGAAGCCGGCGGGGGCATGGCCCATCATGGCCGCGAGGTCGCTCAGGACCGGCGCGTTCCCCCCGGGCAGGGCGATGCCCTTGCCCGCCAGCACGGCCGCGGGCGCGATCAGGCGGGCCAGCCGCGTCACCTCTCCCTCGGTCAGCCCGGCCGCCGTCGGCACCGGCACCAACCCCGCGGCCACGGCGCCCAGAAAGGCCACCGGGAAATCCACCGTGTTGCCGATCCGCAGGAGTAGCCGGTCCCCCGGCGCGAAGCCTTCCGAAAGGAGCGCGCCCGCCATCCCGAGCACCGCCTCCCGGAGCCGCCCGTAGCTCCAGCGCTCGGCCCGCGCCGGACCGAGGACGGCCAGCGCGACCTTGTCGGGCTCCCGCGCGCCGGCGGCCAGCACGTAGTCGGCGAGGTTGAAGGGATCGGGGCAGGGCGCGTCCATGGCCCCGGCCTATGCCTGCCCGGCGCCCGAGGCAAGACCGGCCCGTTGCGCCAGGGCCCCGGCACCGCTAAACGGCGGAACATGAAGGACGAACCGAGCCTCATCCGGCTTGCCCGTGCCTCGGGCGAGGACGAGACGCCGCCGACCCCGGTGGACCTCGCCGAACGTGTTCGCGCGCTCCGCAAGGACCGTGGCTGGACGCTGGAACAGGCGGCGAACGCGGCCGGCCTCGCGCGCTCGACCCTCTCCAAGATCGAGAACGCGCAGATGTCCCCGACCTACGAGGCGCTGAAGAAGCTCGCGCTCGGCCTCGGCATCACCGTGCCGCAGCTCTTCACGCCGCCCACCGGGGAACAGGTCAACGGACGCATGGCCGTGACCCGCGCCGGCGAGGGGCAGGCGCATCCGACCGCGACCTACGAACACGATCTTCTGGCCGGTGCGCTGACGCGCAAGTCGATGCTGCCCTACCGCGCCCGCATCCGCGCCCGCAGCTTCGAGGAATTCGACGGTTGGGTGAGGCATGACGGCGAGGAGTTCCTCTACGTCCTGACCGGCCGCGTTCGTCTGTTCACCGAGTTCTACGCCCCCGTCGATCTCGGGCGCGGCGACAGCACCTATTACGACGCGGCGATGGGCCACAACGTCGTGTCCATCTCCGAGGACGACGCGACGATCCTCTGGGTCACCTCGCTCGGCTGACGGCTCAGGCGAACATCGCCCTCAGATCCACGCTCGAGGACACGCCGATCGCATCGAAATGCGCCTCGAGAAACGCGTCGGTCGCGGTCCGGCCCGCCTCGCGCAACTGGTGCAGCACCTGCGGCACGGCGACGATCTTGGTCGCGACCGACAATTGCCGCATCAGCGCGTCGTCGGCGATCATGTGCACCCGCACGCGCTTCATCGCGCCGTCCTCCAGCCTGCCGTCGTCAAGCAGCCGCTGCACGAAGTCGATCGCCCGCAACTCGCGCAGGAGCGAGGAATTGAAGCTGATCTCGTTGATGCGGTTCTGGATCGCGCGGGCCGAGACCGGAACCTCCTCGCGGTGGAGCGGATTGATGTTCACCACCAGAATGTCGGCCGGAAGCTCCCCCGCGAACAGCGGGAAAAGCGCCGGGTTGCCGGTATATCCGCCATCCCAGTAGGCCTCGCGCGTGCCGGTCTCGGGATCGTCGATCTCCACCGCGCGGAACAGCGTCGGCAGGCAGGCCGAGGCCATGATCGCGTCCGGCCCGATCTCGTCCCCGGTGAAGACGCGGATCTTTCCGGTGCGTACGTTCGTCGCGCAGATGTGGAAGGCGGGTCCGGGATCGCCGCAGACATGGTCGTAGCTGAACCGCTCCACGATCCGTTGCAGGGGGTTGCGGTAGAACGGGCCACTCGCATAGGGGCTGACAAGGCGCGCGACCCCGTCGCCGAGGGCGAAGGGCAGCGAGGCCTCGATCGCGGCGCTGACCGCGACAGGCGCCACCGCGTCGAGCCAGGGCGCCATGCGCGGATCGGTGATCGCGCCCACCTGCTCCCAGAGCCAGGCGAGGTTCTCGCGCGCCGCCTCCCGGCTGCCGCGCGCGAGCCCGGCCTTCAGCGCCGCGCCGTTCAACGCGCCGGCGGAGGTCCCGGTGACCGCCGCGATCTCGATATCGGGCACCTCCAGGAGCCGGTCGAGCACACCCCAGGTGAAGGCGCCATGCGCGCCGCCGCCCTGCAACGCCAGGTTGATCGACTTCGGTCCGGTCATCGCGCGCGCGCCTCCTGCTTCATCCTGGCAAAAAACTCCGGGGGGAGCGCCGCAGGCGCCGGGGGGCAGCGCCCCCCGCGACCGGTCCCGCCGCTCAAAGCGCGGTCCAGCCTCCGTCCACGCTGATCGTCGTGCCGGTGATCTGCGCCGCCGCGTCCGAGCACAGGAACACGGTCGTGCCCCCCAACTGCTCGACCGTGGCGAAGTCCTTCGAGGGCTGGCGCGCCAGCATCACCTCGCGCACGACCGTGTCGCGGTCCATTCCATGGGCCTTCATCTGGTCGGGGATCTGCGCCTCGACGAGCGGCGTCAGAACGTAGCCCGGACAGATGGCGTTGGCCGTGATCGGCTCCTCCGCCGTCTCCAGCGCCGTGGTCTTCGTCAGTCCGACGATCCCGTGCTTGGCCGCGATATAGGCGGACTTGTAGGGCGATGCGGTCAGGCCGTGTGCGCTCGCGATGTTGACCACGCGGCCCCATCCGGCCGCGCGCATCATCGGCAGCGCGGCGGCCGTGGTGTGGAAGGCCGAGGAAAGGTTGATCGCGATGATCGCGTCCCATTTCTCGATCGGGAAATCGGGGATGGCCGCGACGTGCTGGATGCCCGCGTTGTTCACGAGAATGTCGCAGGCGCCCGCCTCTTCGATCAGCTGCCGGCACTCGGCCCCCTTCGACATGTCGGCCTTGATGTAACGCGCGCCGACGCCGCAGACATCGGCGATCTCCTCGGCGAGGGCGTGGTCCTCCTTGCGGTCGGTGAAGGAGTTGAGAACCACGTTCGCGCCCGCCTTCGCCAGTTCCCGCGCGATCCCCAGGCCGATGCCGGAGTTCGAGCCGGTGATGACCGCGGTCTTGCCGGACAGATCGGTGGTGATGGCCATGGATGTCGTTTCCTCACTGGTGTCGCCTTCGGCGCGACCCTAATGCTGCAGCTGCGAAATGAACAGTCCGGACAGGGCGCGGCGCGGGCTTTGGCCGGGGCGACGCCCGAGGGCAGGGGGCCGCGTTCCCTGGCAGGGAAAACCGGGTGCTTGTCGGAGGCCCTTGCGATTCCGCCAAAAAAAACGCCGGCACAAGGCCGGCGTTCAGTTATTGAGGCAGGTTTCATACAGGCAAGAAACCTATCGAGCAGTGCCCCCTTTATAAGCAATGACTTGCCGCGTGTCCAACCGAAAAGTTGCATTGCCTGCAAAAGCGCGGATAGCGTCGGTTCACCAAGGAAAACGCTGGCCCGGGAGGATTGTTCGCAAATGCCCACGGATTGTTTCATCAAGACCGCGGGGGCAGGCGCAAGCCGGGCCGGGCGGGCGATCGCGGCCGCTCTGACGGCGATCGTGTTGACGGCGGGACAAGGTCTGGCCCAACCGGCGCATGGGATCGCAATGTATGGCGAGCCGGCGCTCCCGCCGGACTTCACGCATCTGCCCTTCGTCAATCCCGACGCGCCCACCGGCGGGCGCATCGTGACCGGCGAGGTTGGCTCCTTCGACAGCCTCAATCCCCACATCCGCCAGGGCTCCGTGCCCTGGCAACTCCGTTTCCTCGCGTACGAATCCCTCATGGGCCGGTCCTGGGACGAGCCCTTCACGCTTTACGGTCTCCTCGCCGAATCGGTGGAGGTCGATCCGAATCACATGTGGGTGGAATTCACCCTTCGCCCCGAGGCCCGCTTTTCCGACGGCAGCCCGGTCACGGTCGAGGACGTGATCTGGTCCTACGAGACGCTCGGGACGGAGGGGCATCCGCGCTACCTGAACGCCTGGACGCGCGTCGCCTCCATCGAGGCCACGGGCGAGCGGTCGGTCCGCATCACCTTCACCGAGGCCGACCGGGAGCTTGCGCTGATCATGGGGCTGCGGCCCATTCTCAAGGCGTCGCAATGGGAGGGTGTCGAGTTCGCCGAAAGCGGGTTCGACGTGATCCCCATCGCCTCGGCGCCTTACGTGATCGACGATTACGAGGCCGGCCGCTTCGTCTCGCTCCGGCGCGATCCCGACTACTGGGGCGCGGACCTGCCGTTCCGGCGCGGCACCAACAACATCGACGAAGTCCGGATGGAGTTCTTCGCCGACGGAACCGCCATGTTCGAGGCCTTCACCAGCGGCATCCTGACCACGATCCGCGAAACGAACGCCGCCGACTGGGCCACGCGCTACGACTTTCCGCGCGTGCGGTCGGGCGAGGTGGTGCTGTCCGAGGTTCCGCATCAGAGGCCCTCGGGCATCACCGGTCTCGTCATGAACACCCGCCGCGACGCCTTCTCGGACTGGCGCGTGCGCGAGGCGATGATCCAGGCCTTCAACTTCGAGTTCGTCAACCAGACGCTGAATGGCGGGATCGAACCCCGGATCACCTCCTACTTCTCGAACTCGCCGCTCGGCATGCGGCCCGGACCCGCCGAGGGCAGGGTGGCCGAATTCCTCGCGCCCTTCGCCGAAGATCTCCTGCCCGGCGCGATGGAAGGCTACGTCCTGCCCGTTTCGGACGGGTCCGAGCGCAACCGCGCGGGCATCGCCGAGGCGCTGAGGTTGATGGAGGAGGCGGGCTATACCGTTCGGGAGGGCGTCATGACGGGCCCCGACGGCGAACCCTTCACCTTCGAGATCCTGCTTCAGACCGGGTCCTCGGAAAACGACGCCATCGTGAACATCTATGTCGAGGCGCTGGACCGGCTCGGGGTCTCGGTGCGGGTCACGAACGTCGATTCCGCCCAGTACCGGGAACGGACCGACGCCTTCGACTTCGACATGACCTACTACACCCGTGGCCTCTCGCTCAGCCCCGGCAACGAACAGCGGCTCTACTGGGGCTGCGACATGGTCGAGACGCCGGGATCGCGCAATCTCATGGGCGCCTGCCATCCGGCCATCGAGGCCATGGTCGACCGGATGCTGACCTCCGAAAGCCAGGACGACTACCTCGCCGCCGTCCGCGCGCTCGACCGGATCCTGATCTCCGAGCGCTACGTCGTGCCGTTCTGGTACAACCCCATTGCGCGGATCGCCCACAATGCCGAGCTGCGCTACCCCGATGTCATCCCGATCTACGGCGACTGGATCGGCTGGCAGCCGGACGTCTGGTGGGTCGAAGAGTAGCGGCGTCGGCCGCGGCACGCCGCATCCCCCACGTTACGCCCACCCCCGCGCGCAGGGTGGGCGTTCCCCCCTCCTGACCCCGCGTGGCCGGAAAACGGCACGACTGCAGGTCGCTTCCCGGCGCGACGGTCTTCCGCGTCCCGGCCCAGATGGACCTGTTTGAAGGTCAGGGACGACAGGGCGGGCAAGGGCACATGCGTTACGGAACCGGTGTCGCCCTCGTCTCGGTCGCGGCCATCCTGTGGTCGCTGCAGGGCCTCGTCTTCCGCCAGATCGAGGAGGCGAGCCCCTGGGCGATCCTCTTCTGGCGCTCGGTCGGCATGATGCCGGTCCTTCTGGCCTTTCTCGCGTGGCGGGGGCGGGGGCGCGTCCTGCCCGGCATAAAGCGCGCAGGCCTCGCGGGGGTTCTCGGCGGGCTCGGCCTCGTGGCGGCCTTCGGCGGTGCCGTCTACGCCATCCAGGTCACGACGATCGCCAATGCCGTTTTCATGTTCGCCGCGACCCCCTTCCTGACCGCGCTCGCCGGGTGGGCCATCCTGGGCGAGCGGGTGGGCGCGAAGACCTGGCTTTCCATCGCCATCGCCGTCGCCGGCATCTACGTGATGATGCGGGGCGGGCTGGCCAACGGGGTCCTGGCGGGAAATATCGCGGCCCTCATCAGCGCCGCGGGCTTCGCCGCCTTCACCGTGTCGCTGCGATGGCGCGCCATTGCCGACACGCTGCCCACCGTGCTGCTCGGCGGCCTCTTCGCCATCGCGGGGGCAGGAGCCATGACCGCCGTTTCGGGCGGGTCGCTCGCCGTGCCGGTGCCCGACGCGCTCTGGGCGATGGGCATGGGCGCGGTCCTGCTTTCGGGCGGCATGGTGCTCTTCACGCTTGGCAGCCGGGTGGTTCCCGCCGCCGACCTTGCGCTTCTGACCATGATCGAGGTGATGCTGGCGCCGATGTGGGTCTGGCTCGCACTCGGCGAAACGGCGAGCCGCGCGACACTCATGGGCGGGATATTCATCCTCGGCGCGCTGGCGATCAACGGGCTCTGGGGCGGAAGGAGGAGGGTGTCCCCGGCCTGAGGACGGGGCGCCTATTCCGCCGCTTCCGGCACCTTGTCTTCCAGCGCCTTCTTCGCCTCCTCGCCATTGGGATAGACGAGGCCCGCCGAGATGATCAGCTTGGCCGCATCCTCCACCGTCATGTCGAGCACGATCACGTCCTTGCGGGGGATGAAGAGAAGAAAGCCCGAGGTCGGGTTGGGCGTTGTCGGCAGAAAGACCGAGACCATGTCCTCGGGTCCGTGCCGGCGCGCGATCTCGCCCTTGGCGCTGGCCGAGATGAAGGCGATGGCCCAGATCCCCTTGCGCGGGTATTCCACCAGGCAGGCCTTGTCGAAATTCTGCTCGCCCTGGCTCAGCACCGTCTCGACGATCTGCTTCAGCCCCGAATAGAGGCTGCGCACCACCGGGATGGACAGCACGAGGCTTTCCGCCCAAAGGATCAGAGACCGCCCGATCAGGCCCTTGGCGACCCAGCCGACCAGGATCGTGAACAACAGGAACGTCACCACGCCGATGCCGCGGATGTTTACCTCGATCCCGGTGAGGTCGCGGATCAGGATGGCGGGGTTGTAGGCGTTGGGGATAAGCGGCAGCACCCAGCTGTCGATCCAGCCCGTGAGCGTCCAGATCAGCCAGATCGTCACGCCGATGGGCGCAATGACGACGAGTCCGGCGAAGAAACTCGACCGGAGCCCGGCGAAAAAGCCGCGTTTCGGGGGCGGGGGCGTCTCGGGCAGTTGCATGATGTCTGGTGTCGGAGGCCTGTCGCCCTTTATCTAGGCGGTGTCCAGCGGCCGCACAAGCGCGCCGCGCATCCCTCCGCCTCAGCCGGAGGCCAAAGCGCGTGCAATATGCGCCGCAAGCCGCGCATTGTTCAGAACGAGGGCGATATTGGCCTCGAGCGTTCGGCCCTCGCTCAATTCGAAAAGACGCTGCAGGAGGAAGGGCGTCACCTTCTTGCCGGCGATCCCGCGCGCCTCGGCCTCCCGCTGCGCCTGCGCGATCAGCGGGGCAAGCACGTCCGCCGGTATCTCGGCCTCGCGCGGGATCGGGTTGGCCACGAGCTGCCCGCCCGGCAGGCCGAGCCCGCGCCGGGCCTTGTGCGCCGCCGCGATCCCGGCGGCATCGTCGAGCCGCAGCGGTGCCGCGAGACCGCTGTCGCGCGACCAGAAGGCCGGGAAGGCGTCCTGCCCGACCGCGATGACCGGCACGCCGAGCGTCTCGAGAACCTCGAGCGTCTTGGGCAGATCGAGGATCGCCTTGGCGCCCGCCGCGACCACGGTAACGGGGGTCGCGGCCAGCTCCTGCAGGTCGGCGGAAATATCGAAACTCTCCTCCGCGCCGCGATGGACGCCGCCGATCCCGCCGGTCGCGAAGACGCCGATCCCCGCGAGATGCGCGCAGATCATCGTCGCGGCCACGGTCGTCGCGCCGGTATGCCCCGTGGAGAGGCACACGGCCAGATCCGCGCGGCTGAGCTTCGCGACACCCTCCGCCTGCGCCAGCCGCTCGAGGTCCTGGGCCTCCAGTCCGGCGCGGATCCGCCCCCCCATCACGGCGATCGTCGCGGGCACGGCGCCCTCTGCACGCACCGCCGCCTCCACCGCCCGCGCGGTCTCGAGGTTTCGCGGCCAGGGCATCCCATGGGTGATGATCGTGCTTTCCAGCGCCACGACCGGCGCACCATCGGCCAGCGCGCGCGCGACCTCCGCCGAAGGATCCACCAAGTCGTGCATGTCTCTTACCCCGCCACGTAGTCGGCAGCGGCCTGCGCCGCGGCGTCGAGGGCCGCCGCCCGGCCAAGGCCACCGAGTTCCGCCGCGATATGCGCGGCCATGAATGTGTCCCCCGCACCCGTGATGCGCCGCGCGACGACGGCGGGCGGCAAGGCGCGGTGCAGGCCGTCGGCATCGGCCTCGACGGCCTCGCCGCTGCCGTTCGTCACCACGACGCGGCGCGCGCCGAGCCGCCGCAACGCGTCCGCGCCCGCGCAGGCATCGGCGCAGGGCAGCCCGGCGATCAGCGCCGCTTCCTCGCGGTTGACGTAAAGCGTGGCGCGCGGATGCCCCAGAAGCGGGCGCAGCCGCTCGGCCTTGCCGGGGCTCGCGGGAACCAGGCGCAGGTCGGCTGCGGCGAAAACCGGGCTGCGGGCGATCTCGGCCAGAAGGTCCTCGGTCAGATTTCCGTCGATGGCGATGGCCCCGCGATAGGGCGCCTCCGCCGATCCCAGACGCCCATCGGCCAGGGGCGCGAGGATGCGCGCGCCCGCCGCCTCAAGCGAATGCGCGTCCGCGATGGCCGCGACCAGTTCTCCCGCGCCCTCGATCGCCATGTAGATGTCGGTGGGAAGCCCCTGATCGACGAGCACATGCTCGGTCACGAGGCCCATCCGCCCGCATTCGGCCAGCAGGTCGCGCCCCTCGGGGTCGTCGCCCACGACCGTCAGGAGCGCGGGCGTCAGGTCGAACCGCCGGAGCGTCATCGCCACGTTCAGCGCGACGCCCCCCGGCAGCCGCGTGATCCGGCCCGGACGGTCGTTGCCCGCGACCATCGGCGCGGCAGAGCGGCCGATCACGTCCCACAGGACCGACCCGATGCAGAGGATATCCGGTTTCGCACTCATCGCCCGACCTCTAGCTGCCCGCGCGCGCCCCGTCCACGGCCAAGCGCCCGTCCTTCATCCGTCCTTCATCCTGGCAAAAAACTCCGGGGGAGCGCCGCAAGGCGCGGGGGCAGAGCCCCCTCGACCGCGCTGCGAGGGGCAGGGGGCTTGCCATTGCCGCCAATACCCCTTAACTGCGCGCTCACTTCACAGGCGGAGGCGGGCCGGCGGCGGGAGACATCCCCGTTCGGTCCACCGGTTGGGCGAATGCCCTATCCTCCGTCCCAGGCGCGAAACCGGAAAGGATTTGGACATGGCGCTCCCCGATTTCTCCATGCGTCAGCTGCTTGAAGCTGGCGTTCACTTCGGTCACCAGACGCAGCGGTGGAACCCGCGGATGGCCCCGTACATCTACGGCGACCGCAACGGCATCCACATCATCGATCTGACCCAGACGGTCGAACTGCTCGACCAGGCGCTCAGCGTCGTGCGCGAGACCGTGGCCAAGGGCGGCCGCATCCTTTTCGTCGGCACCAAGCGCCAGGCGCAGAAGCCGATCGCCGACGCCGCCGAGCGGTGCGCGCAGTACTACATGAACCACCGCTGGCTGGGCGGCACGCTCACCAACTGGAAGACGGTGTCGAACTCGATCAGTCGCCTCAAGCAGATCGACGAGCAGTTCGCCGTCGGCCTCGAAGGCCTGACGAAGAAGGAACGCCTCGGCATGGAGCGTGACCAGGCGAAGCTTCAGGCCTCGCTCGGCGGCATCCGCGAGATGGGCGGCCTTCCCGACCTTCTCTTCGTGATCGACGTGAACAAGGAAGACCTCGCCATCCTCGAGGCCAAGAAGCTCGGCATCCCCGTCGTGGCCGTGGTCGACACCAACTGCTCGCCCGATGGCGTGGACTACATGATCCCGGGCAATGACGATGCCGCACGCGCCATCGCGCTCTATTGCGACCTCGTCAGCCGCGCGGCGCTGGACGGCATGTCGGCACAGCTCGAAACGGCGGGTGTCGATCTCGGCTCGCTCGAGGAAGGCACCGTCGAGGAAGCGCTCGCAGGCGAGGCGGCCGAGCCCGAAGCCGAGGCATCCGCCGAGGCATCCGGCGCCGAGGCCTGAGGCCGCGGCACCGTTCCGTCACGGACATGACATGTGCGCCGGGCCATGATCCGGCGCGCACATCACGGGGGCAGGGGACCAATCCCGGCCCGAGGCAAGACAATCAGGAGACCGAGACCATGGCGATTACCGCTGCAATGGTGAAGGAACTGCGCGAGGCCACCGGCGCAGGCATGATGGACGCCAAGAAGGCGCTGACCGAAACCGACGGCGACATGGAGGCGGCGGTCGACTGGCTGCGCACCAAGGGCCTCGCCAAGGCGGCCAAGAAATCGGGCCGCACCGCTGCCGAGGGCCTCGTGGCCGTCGCCGCCTCGGGCGGCACCGCCGTGGCCGTCGAGGTGAACTCCGAGACCGACTTCGTCGCCAAGAACTCGGAGTTCCAGGGCATGGTCGCGAAGATCGCTGAGGCCGCCCTGTCGGTCGATGGCGTCGAGGGCCTGAAGGCGGCCGAGGTCGATGGCAAGCCCGTCGAAACCGTCCTGACCGACGCCATCGCCAAGATCGGCGAGAACATGTCGTTGCGCCGCATGGCGAAGATCTCGGGCGACAACGTCGTGTCCTACGTTCACAACGCCGCCGCGCCCGGCATGGGCAAGATCGGCGTGCTGGTGACCTTCACCGGCGGTGACGAGGGTTTCGCCCGCCAGGTCGCGATGCACGTGGCAGCCGTGAACCCCGCCGCGTTGAACGAGGCCGAGCTCGACCCCGCGATCATCGACAAGGAGCGGAGCGTCCAGATGGACATCGCCCGCGAGAGCGGCAAGCCCGAGGCAGTGATCGAGAAGATGATCGAAGGCCGGATGAAGAAGTACCTCGCCGAGGTGACGCTTCTGAACCAGCAATTCGTCATCAACCCCGACGTGACCGTTGGCGCCGCCGCGCAGGAAGCCGGCGTCGAGATCACCGGTTTCGTCCGGCTCGAAGTGGGCGAAGGGATCGAGGTCGAGAAGGAAGACTTCGCAGCCGAGGTGGCCAAGGCCGTCAAGGGCTGAACCCCGGACAGCGCACCGGGACCGGTGGCGCGAGGAAATGGCGCGGGGCAGGGTACTGCCTCGCGCTTTTCCTTTATAAGCAATGGCTTACGACAACATCTTGCAGGCGGGAATGCGAGCGGTGACGCCGAGGGACTGGGCATCACCGCTCATGACCCCGACGCGCGGAAAAGGGGACAACCTGCGCGCCGTGGCTGCCTGAAAAGGCCGCGCCGCGGATGAAATCACATCCGCCGGCGCGTCCCCACCCACCCGAACCTGGACGGGCGCCGGATCTCGGAACGGGAACATGCCGTCCTTGACCCGGTGTTCCTGGCAACAATTGCCATCACTCGCGGAACACCTCGAAGGTGCGCCTACGCCGAATTTTTCGGAAGTGGGGATTCCCTTACCTGGGGTCAGTACACCCGATCTAGCGGCTGTCCGAGACCGATCCCGCCAGATGTGGACGCCGCGTTTCAGCCGTTCCGCTGCGGTCCAGACGGAATATCTGGTTCAGGATCGAGGCCTTTCGGACCGCCTGCGCAGTCGTCTCGACGCCAAGAGCATCGCGCGCACCGCGCAGATGCTTTTCCACCGTGGCGACGTTGCGCTCCAGCAGCATCGCGATGTCCTGCATCGTCTTGCCGTCGGCGACGAGTTCAAGCACCTCGGCCTGTCGCGGCGTCAGCAGCCGTTGCTGGCCGCGGGCAGGGAGCTGCAGGATGCACAAATGCGCCACGTGGTTGATGACCTGGAGATCCTCGCCATGCTCGGCCCAGATCGCGTCGGCGTCATCCTGCGTCATGCCCTTGCGGACCGCCATGCCGATCCCGGCATTGGCGTTCTTGATCGCCATCGGAAAACTGATCGTGTAGCCCGCGAGAATGCCATGGCGTTCGTTGAGTTCGCGCATCGCGCGTTCGCCACGCGTCAGCGGTTCGTCCGACATCGCCTCGTAGACCTGGCGCCAGCTGGCCGCGCCGGTGTTCTGGATCGCCCAACGCATCATCACGCCGTCGCGGAACATCCCGCCGCCCACATAGGCCTCGACATAGTCCGAGGGCATGTTCGTCAGAAGCAGCGCATCCTCGGGGTTGTCGTAAAGACCGGCGCCTCGGAACGCGTTGAAAGCATAGAATAAACGGTCGAAGCCGTACTCCGCCATAAGCGCCGTGTGATGCGCCCAGAGGTCGTCGACGTTGTCCATCGCGAGATAGGGCTGAAGGCGATTCACGATCGTGTCTCCGACATGAGCCCGACCATTGCCCTGAGCGCGAGCCCGTAGCCGGCCGCGCCGAACCCCTGGATCACGCCGACCGAAACCGCCGCGATGGTCGAGACGTGCCGGAACGCCTCGCGCGCATGGGTGTTCGAGAGGTGCAGCTCGATGACCTTCAGACCCGTCGCCGCGATCGCGTCGCGCAGCGCGATGGACGTATGCGTGTAGGCACCGGCGTTCAGGATGACACCGTCATGGGTCCGCGCGGCTGCGTGCAGCGCATCCACCAGCGCGCCTTCGTGGTTCGATTGCGCGAAATCCACCGACACGCCCAGTTCGGCGGCCAGAGCGCGGCATTGCTCCTCGATCCCGGCAAGTGTCGTGCTGCCGTAGATGCCGGGCTCGCGGGTCCCGAGCAGATTGAGGTTGGGCCCGTTCAAGACGAGGATGTTCATGTGGCACTGTCCCTTTGAGCGCGCAGTATATGTTCTGTTAATGACTTGGGAAGGGAGAACTGCCGGTTCCGCCGACGAGGTGCGGTGTTGCGTGTCAGAAGTGTCCGCATCGTGGGTGCCCGGATGAAGGTTCTCCATGTTTTCATGGGATTACCGCAACAGGCTGAGGCGCATGAACGGGACTTGAACCCGTCCGGATGCAGCCTCCGCCCATATATATATTTAACATAATCATGATTATAGGCTTTATGGGTGGGCGAACGGCGGGGTCTGCCGGACACCATCAGGCTTCGGGGAAAAGCACGGTGAACGTGCTGCCTACCCCCTTCTCGCTGGCGATCCGCAGCCTGCCGCGATGCCGGTTGACGATGTGCTTCACGATCGCGAGGCCAAGCCCCGTGCCACCCATCGCGCGGCTGCGATGGGTGTCGACCCGGTAGAAGCGTTCGGTCAGCCGCGGAACATGCTGCAGATCGATGCCGTCGCCCATGTCGATGACGTCGACACGGATCACCGTTCCCTTGAGGCTGCCGGTTCCTTCCTCGCGTGACAGGACGATCCGAACCGGCCGATCCGGCCCCCCGTATTTCAGCGCGTTCTCCACGAGGTTCATGAAGACCTGCATCAACTGGTCGCGATCCCCGAGGATCAGCGCCCGCGCCCTTCCGTCGGCGCCCGTGCCAAGACCGACGTGCTCCAGTTCCAGCGTGTTGCCGTTCTCCTCGGCGGCCGGACGCATCGCCGCCCGCACACCGTCGAGCACGGCGCAGAGATCGACCAGGTCGGAGGGCCGCATCCGTTCGGCCGCCTCCACCCGGCTCAGCGACAGGAGATCGGAGACAAGCCGGTTCATCCGCCGCGCCTCGTCCTCCATGATCGACAGGAACCGGTCGCGCGCCGCCGCATCCTCCTTGGCCGGTCCGCGCAGCGTCTCGATGAAGCCCAGCACGGCGGTCAGCGGCGTGCGCAACTCGTGGCTCACGTTGGCCACGAAGTCGCGCCGCATCTCCTCGGCCTCGCGCAGGTGGGTGATATCGGTGAAATGCAGCAGGAGCGGGCGCCGCGTCCCCTGCCCTCCGCCATCATCCGGAAGCGCCGAGATGCGCACGCGGAACTGCGTGCCCCCGGCGCTGTCGGCCAGCTCGAACCGCGCCTCGCCGGGCGCGCCATCGGCCTGCACCGCCTCGATCCGGCCCAGAACCGCCGGCTGCCGCAGCACGGCGGCATAGCTGCGCCCCTGGATCCAGCCGCCCAGCAACGCGCGCGCCGCCGCGTTGGAGGCCGCGATCACCCCGGAGGAATCGAGGTGGAGCATGGGCTCCGGCACGGCCTCGATCACGGTGGTCAGCTGGTTTCCGGTCATCGCTCAGGCCCCGACGGAAAGCTTCATGCGCTCAATTGACCCGATTCTCCCATCCATACAACGCAAGCCGTCGCCGTAATCGTTGCAGCGACAAACTTTCAATTGCGGGTAGCTGGCGTTTTGATATCCTTGCTTCAATTGCGGGTGGAATGGCAGGCCCGACAAGGCACTTCCACGCGTTGAGGGGTGAGAACGACCACCCTGCCGAAAAACAGGGCTGAACCATGATGGACGGCCGCGACAAGAAATTCGCGCCCACAAGATCCGTTGGCGCCGAGGGCGGGGAGACGACTTCCCGCACCGTTCTTGCCGTGGCTCTCGCCCCACAGGCGCTGGAACTGCTTCCGCGTCACGTGCTGGAACCGCAATCCTACATCGCGCGTGTGCGGTACGAGGACCTCGATTCGGTGCGATTCACCGGCTCCCAGGCCCCTGCCCTCGTGCTGTCGCCGCTGCTGACCCCGGTCTTCGACGCGATCGACCTTGCCCGCTATCTCAGCCAGCGCGGCTATCGCGGGCGCTACCTCGCGCTGGTCGATCGCCTGCCCTCGGCCAACCTGATCCGCCGCGAGGTCGAGGCCCAGTCGCCCGATCTCAATTTCGACGTGATCATTCTCGACGGATCTTCTCCGCTCCACTCGCTCTGACGCCGGCGCCCGGTCAGACGGCCGCCAGCGCCTGGTCGAAATCCGATTTCAGCAGGGCGATGTCCTCGATCCCGACCGACACCCGGAAGAACCCGTCGGATATGCCGAGCGCCGCCCGCGCCTCGGGCGTCAGCGCGCGGTGGGACGACGAGGCAGGATGGCTGAGCGTCGTGCCCACATCCCCGAGCGTCGGGGCAAAGGGAAGCTGCGGCGCGGCCTCGACCATGCGGTTCGCCGCCTTCCCGTCGCCACGGATCTCGAAACTCACCATGTTCCCGGTCCGCGCGCCCAGAAGTGCCTCGGCGCGGGCCGCGTCCGGGTGATCGGCCCGCCCGGGATATAGGACGCGCGCGACCTTCGGATGCGCGGCGAGGTGATCGGCCAGCGCCGCGGCGTTTTCCTCGGCACGGTCGTAGCGCAGCGGAAAGGTGTAAAGCCCCCGCTCCGCCAGCCAGCATTCGTAGGGCGAGGGGGTGAAACCGACCGTCACCGAGAAATCGTAGATCGCCTTCGCGATCGCCGGGTCCCGCGCCGCGACATAGCCGAGCGTGACGTCGGAATGCCCGGCGAGAAGCTTCGTGATCGAGTGAATGACGATATCGGCGCCGTGCTCGAAGGGCCGCCAGCCGCGCGGCGTGGTGAAGGTGTTGTCGACCGCCAGCAGAACGCCCGCCTCGCGCGCCACGGCGGCGATCCCCTCCATGTCGGCGACCCTGAGCGTCGGGTTCGACACGACCTCGATCAGGATCATCTTCGTCTCCGGCCGCAGCGCGGCGCGGAAGGCCTCCGCGTCCGTCGGGTCGGCGAGGCTCGTGGCGATGCCGAACCGCGTAAGATCCTGGTGCATCAGACGCAGCGACCGGCCATAAAGCTGGCTGCCCCCGATGACGTGATCCCCTGCCCCGAGCACCCCCATCAGCGCGGCGGTGACGGCGGCCATTCCGGAGCCGGTCACGATGCCACCCGAAGCCCCCTCCATGGCGTCGATCTTCTCGGCCAGGAGCGTCGCGTTCGGGTGCCCCTCGCGGGCGTAGGTATAGCCCTTCTCGCGCCCCTCGTATTGGGCGTGCAGCATGTCGATCGAGGGGGAGGCATAGACCACGGAGGGCTGGATCGGCGTGACCACCGGCCGGCTCACCCCCTCGGTCAGCGGCATCCGCCGCACCAGCGTCCGGGGTCTTTCGTTGCGGCGGTCGTCACTCATCTTCATGTCTCCACTTCTGGGCCTGCTGCTTCCAACAGCCTGCAGTGCGGAGGAAAATCGCCTCCGCTCACATCTTCATCCTGGCAGAAAAACTCCGGGGGTGAGGCCGAAGGCCGAGGGGGCAGCGCCCCCTCAGCCGGTCAGGGCCGCACCGTCCCCTGCCCGGTCACGAGATACTTGAACGAGGTCAGCTGCTCGGCCCCGACCGGCCCGCGCGCATGCATCTTGCCGGTCGCGATGCCGATTTCCCCACCCATCCCGAACTCGCCCCCGTCGGCGAACTGCGTCGAGGCATTGCGCATCAGGATCGCGCTGTCGAGCCGCTCGAAAAAGCGCGCGGCGGCGGCATCGTCCTCGGTCAGGATGCTCTCGGTATGGGACGAGCCATAGCGCCGGATATGGGCGATGGCCGCGTCGATATCGTCGACCACGCGCGCGGCGATGATCATGTCGAGAAACTCGCGCCCCCAGTCGTCTTCGCTTGCGGGCACGACGCCTTCGATCTTCTGCAGGGTCTCGTCCCCGCGCACCTCGACGCCCGCATCGATCAGCGCGCGCACCACGCCCTGCCCGATCGTGTCCACGACAGCGCGATGAATCAGCAGGCACTCGGCCGCGCCGCAGACGCCGGTGCGCCGGGTCTTGGCGTTGAGCGTGACCTTCAGTGCGACCTCGGGGTCGGCGGCGGCGTCGATATAGACGTGGCAGATCCCCTCCAGATGGGCGAAGACCGGCACCCGCGCCTCGGCCTGCACCAGACCGACGAGGCCCTTTCCGCCACGGGGCACGATCACGTCGACGTAATCGGTCATGGTCAGAAGTTCGCGCACCGCCGCCCGGTCGCGCGTGGGCACCAGCTGAACCGCGTCCTGCGGCAGGCCGGCCTTTCGCAGGCCGTCCTTCAGGCAGTCCACGAGAATGCCCGACGAATGGAAGCTCTCCGATCCGCCGCGCAGGATCACCGCGTTGCCGGACTTCAGGCAGAGCGCGCCCGCATCCGCCGTCACGTTCGGACGGCTCTCGTAGATCACGCCGATGACGCCGAGCGGCGTGCGGACACGCTGGATATGCAGGCCCGAGGGCATGTCCCACTCGGCGATCACGGCGCCGACGGGGTCCTCCTGCGCCGCGACGGCGCGCAGGCCCGCCACGATCCCGTCGATCCGCTTTCCATCGAGCATCAGGCGGTCGAGCATGGCGGCCGACAGGCCCTTGCTCCGCCCGAACTCCATGTCCTTGCCATTGGCGGCGATGATCTCGTCCTTGCGGGCGGACACGGCGTCGGCGGCGGCCTCGAGCGCGGCGCGCTTGGCCTCGGGCGGGGCATGGGCAAGCTCGGCCGCGGCATCCTTCGCCGCACGCCCCAGTGCCGTCATCATCGTCGAGACATCGGTCATTTCGTCCATGTCCTGCCCTCCATCGGCCTTCGCATAGGCAATCCCTGCCCGCCTGTCCACCTCGCCCGCGTCAGTCGACCGGAGCCTCCGCGCGGTCGGTCAGCGTGTAATCCCGCGAGATCGCGAATACATGCACGGCCTCCGCCCCGGCGGCCCGCGCGCCTGCCGCGAGGTCCGTTGCCTGCGCGCCATCGCCTGCCTCGGCCAAGGTCAGGAAATGGCCGGGCCGCGTCACGCTCTCGAACGCGCGACCCGAGGGGAAGGGCTCGGTCCCGGCGATGGTCACGACGAAACGTCCCTGCCCCCCGGGAAGTCCCTCGGCCCCCACCCGGATGCGGTAGTCCTCGAAATGCACGCGCCGGCCCGCCGCCTGGCTTGCCCGATGCGTGGCCTCCCTCCGCCAGCCGGCAAGCGCCGCCTCGTCCCGCCAGTGCTGATGCGACAGGAGCGCGTCCGGGTTGTCGAGCGGCCGGAAGCGTTCGAGATAGAGCAGACCGGCATGGCCCGCGAGAACGGGTTTCAGGCGGTCCACATGGTCGAAGTAATGCACCATGTGACCGGGCTTGGGCAGGACATCGAAGAACAGGCCGAGCATCGCCGCCTCAGACCGCCATGTCGTCGCGATGCACCAGGGCGGCGCGGCCCGGATAGCCCAGGATCGCCTCGATCTCGTCGGACCGGTGCCCGGCGATGGCGCGCGCCTCCTCGGCATTGTAGCGCGACAACCCCAGGCCGAGCGCCGCGCCGTCCGGCCCCTGCAACGTCACGGGATCGCCTCGCCGGAAGCGGCCCGTGACCTCCGTCACGCCCGCCGGCAGAAGCGACTTGCCCCGCCCAAGCGCCTCGACCGCGCCCGCGTCGAGCCTGAGCGTCCCGCGCGGCTTCATCGCCGAGATCCAGCGCTTGCGCGCCGCCTGCGGGTCGAGCGTCGCGGTGAACCAGGTGGCCCGCGCGCCCTCTTCCAGCGCCGTCAGGGGATGCGGCACGCCGCCCTCGGCGATCGCCATGGCGCAACCCGCGGCTGTCGCCGTCCGCGCGGCCATCAGCTTGGTCTTCATGCCACCCTTCGACAGGCCCGAGCCCGCGTCGCCCGCCATCGCCTCGATCGCGGGCGTGATCGCGTCGACCACCGGCAGGTGCACCGCGCCGGGGTCCGTCACCGGGTTCGCGGTATAGAGCCCGTCCACATCGGACAGGAGCACGCAGACATCCGCCCCCGCCATCACCGCGACCTGCGCGGCGAGCCTGTCGTTGTCGCCATAGCGGATCTCGTCGGTGGCGATGGTGTCGTTCTCGTTCACGATCGGAACCGCCCCGCGCCCGAGAAGGGCCGCAAGCGTCGCCCGGGTGTTGAGATAGCGCCGCCGGTCGTCGGAATCGTCCAGCGTCAGAAGGATCTGCGCCGCCGTGATTCCATGCGGGGCGAGCACTTCCTCATAGGCGCGGGCGAGCCGGATCTGGCCAACGGCCGCCGCCGCCTGTGCCTCGTCGAGCGACAGCGCGCCCGAGCCGAGCTTCAGCGCGCCGCGCCCCAGCGCGATCGACCCCGAGGACACCACGATCACGTCGGCGCCCCGCGCCTTGATCCGCGCCACGTCCGCGGCAAGCGTCGCAAGCCAGTCGGCCCGGAGCGCACCGTTCTGCCGGTCCACGAGAAGCGCCGAGCCGATCTTCACCACCAGCCGCCGCGCTCCGGCAAGCGTCGGAAGCGCCGTTTCCGTCAGGGCCGCCATTGACCTGTCTCCTCGCGCCCGTCGCGCATCCTCAGGCGATCCGCGTCGATCCGCGACCGCAAGACCCGCAGGACGTCCACGAGGCCCGTGCGCGCCACGCCCGACATGGTCATGACCTTTCCGCCGCTGGCCGCCTCCAGCGCGGCGCGCTTTTCGGCGATATCCTCTTCGGTCAGCGCGTCGATCTTGTTCAGCACCGTGATCCGTGGCTTCTCGGCCAGCCCGCCGCCATAGGCGTCCAACTCCCCGATGATCGTCTCGTAGTCGGCCACAACGTCCTCCGCGGTGCCGTCGACGAGGTGCAGCAGGACCGCGCAACGCTCGACATGGCCGAGGAACGTGTCGCCAAGGCCCCTGCCCTCGTGCGCGCCCTCGATCAGGCCGGGAATGTCGGCCACGACGAATTCCGCCCCGTCGACGCCCACGACGCCGAGATTTGGAACCAGCGTCGTGAAGGGATAATCCGCGATCTTCGGCCGCGCGTTCGAGGTCGCGGCGAGGAAGGTCGACTTGCCGGCGTTGGGCAGGCCCAGAAGCCCCACGTCCGCGATCAGCTTCAGGCGCAGCCAGATCGTCCGTTCGATCCCCGGCAAACCGGCATTGGCCCGCCGCGGCGCCTGGTTGGTCGAGGTCTTGAAATGCAGGTTGCCGAAGCCGCCATTGCCGCCCTTGGCGAGAAGCACGCGGTCACCCACCTGCGCGAGGTCGGCGATGACCGTTTCCTGGTCCTCCTCCAGGATCTCGGTGCCCGCAGGCACGCGCAGCAGAATGTCATCGCCATCCTTGCCGGTGCGCTGCCGGCCCATACCTGGCTGGCCGTTCTTGGCGAAGAAGTGCTGCTGATAGCGAAAGTCGATGAGCGTGTTGAGGCCGTCCACGGCCTCGGCCCAGACGTCACCGCCGCGCCCGCCGTCGCCGCCATCGGGCCCGCCATACTCGATGAACTTCTCGCGGCGGAAACTGACGGCACCGCCGCCGCCGCCGCCCGACCGGATGTAGACCTTCGCGAGATCGAGAAACTTCATGGGCTCCACCCGGGGCCTTTCCCCGCGGGTGCCCCTTCATCCTGGCAAAAAAACTCCGGGGAGCGTGAGGGGCTGGCCCCTCACCGCCGGACGTCAGACCCTTACCCCAAACGCTTGAGGTAAGTCCATGTCGGCACCTTGGCGCCACGTGCGACCGAGTAGGCCTCCGCATCGCCGAGATACTCGAAGCCGGCATTGGTCAGCACCCGCGCCGAGCCCGGATTGTCCTGGAAGACGCAGCCGAAGATCGTCTTGTTCTGCAGCGGGTTCGCTGCGACAAGCGCATTGACGGCCTCTGATGCGAACCCGGTGTTCCACAATGCGGGCGCCACCCAGTAGACGATCTCGGACTGGCCACGGTCCATCCGCTTTAGCGAGATGAGCCCCAGCATTTCCGACCCGCCGAACTCGGTCGCGTCCATGGCCCACACAGCTTCATCCGCCTCGGGGCGCATCGCCTGGGCGATGAAGCCCTCCGCCATCCCGGGCGGAAGCGGATGGGGGAGCGTGGTCGTCATCTCGGCCACACGACGGTCGGCGGCATAAAGCGTCATCAGCCCCGCGTCAGACGGACGCAACGGCCTGAGCATCATGCGCGGCGCCTCGATCACCGGCTGGGCGATGATGGTTTCCTGCTTCATTGGTCTGGTCCTCCTCCGAACCAACCGGCCTCTCCCCTGCCTCAGGTGGGCCCACGGGCGACCTGACACAAGAGCATGGCGAAAATGCGAAAGGGCCGGCTGTTCTGCCGGCCCCTCGGAAAAAACCCGTGTGGATACGGCGTTACTCGGCTGCCTCCGCTACCGGCATGACCGAGATGTAGGTGCGGCCCTTGAACCCCTTGGCAAAGGCGACGCGGCCCTCGGAGGTCGCGAAGATCGTGTGGTCCTTGCCCATGTCGACGCCCGCGCCCGGCCACCACTTGGTGCCGCGCTGACGCACGATGATGTTGCCCGGGATCACGGCTTCGCCGCCGTACTTCTTCACGCCAAGGCGACGGCCCGCACTGTCGCGGCCGTTGCGGGAGCTGCCGCCTGCTTTCTTGTGTGCCATGTCGTCTCTCCTCAGCCTTCGGCGAGTTTCTTGGCCTGCTCGACCCAGCCTTCGCGCTCGATCCGGCCCTTGAAGCTCAGTTTCTCGTCAAACTCGGCGATATCCGCCTCGGTCCATGCCGCGATCTGGGCGAAGCTGGTGACGCCTGCGGCGTGCAGCTTCTTCTCCAGCGCCGGACCCACGCCCGACAGCTGCTTCAGATCATCCGCGCCGGCGGCTGCGGCGGGCGCCGCCTCGGCCTTCGCGGGGGCTTCGGCCTTCGTGGCGGCCTTTTTCGGTGCAGCGGCGGGTGCGGCTGAAACGGCGGCCGGGGCCGACCCCGCGCCGATCGCGGCCTTCACACCCGACTTGTCGGCGCCGGAGGGCAGGATCTCGGTGATCTCGACCAGCGTCAGCTGCTGGCGGTGACCCTTCTTGCGCTGCGACGAGTGCTTCCGGCGGCGCTTGACGTAGTGAATGAGTTTCTCGCCCTTCACCTGGTCGACGACCAGCGCCTGCACGGCGGCGCCCGACACCAGCGGGCTGCCGACCACGGGGGCATCGCCACCCACCATCAGCACATCGTTGAACTGCACGGTCTCACCCGCGTCAGCGGCCAGTTTTTCAATGCGCAGACGGTCGCCCGGCTGCACCTTGTACTGCTTTCCGCCCGTCTTCATCACGGCGAACATGCGCGTGTCCTTTTCATATTCCGCGCCCTGCGGCCCCGGTTTCCCGGTGTTGTCGGGGTCTTCCCCGCCTCGGGCAGCGCGCCCCGTTCGGAGCGGTGTGTCAGATGCGTCGTGCCGCGCACGCAATCGCTGTGCCCGGCAGAGGCCGCCAAATGCCCCAGACGGCCCCGCCTGTCAAGGGCCGGGACACGCCGTGCCGGGGCCTTTGCGTGTTCAGGTATCCTCGCCCGCGATGAACCCCGCCGCCGCGACGCCGAGCTCATAGCTCAGCTGGTCGAACAGCGTGTCGAAGGCGCGGAACAACGCCGCGTTCAACGCCTGTCCGGAGGGCGTCTCCGACAGGGCGGTATAGGCCTCGATCGCGCTGTCCTCCAGCCCGGCATAGGCCGAGAGCTGGAAGGAATAGAGCCATTCGATGGTCTCGCGCCTCAGTTCCGGCTCCTGGCCCCAGACCTCGGCCAGCATAAGCTCCTCGGGGATCTCGACCTGGAAGGCGCCGCCATCCAAAAGACCCCGGTAGAAGGCGTAGTTCGAGTTGAGAGCGCCCGAGACGTTCCGCTCCACGAGATCGTTGGACTGGATGAAGTCGGTCAGAAGCTCGATGCGCGGATCCTCGTCGACCACCGCTTGCCGGAACGCCTCGCGCGCGAGTTCCTCGGTATCGGGGTCCAGAAAGGCGCGGCGCCCGGCGATCTCGGCCAGGGCGATGGACGCGCCCGGCTCGGCGGCGAAGAATTCCGTGATCGTCCGGGCCTCCTCGGCGCTCATGGCATCGACCGGGAAAGCATCCTCGAACAGACCGATCATCCGGCCCTCGCCATGGATGCGGTTGACCTCCGCCGCCCAGGCGGCGCCGCCGTCTCCCGGGAACATGCTTGACTCAAGGTTCGTCGCCGCCGCCACGCCCTCGTTGGCCATGATGGCGATCACGTCGCGCAGACCCATCGCATCGATCATCTCGGCGATCTCGGGCGCGCGCTCGGACAGGGGCGGAAGGGACTGGCCGGGGACGGCCTGGGCCACGGCGGCACCGGGGCCCGGCAAGACGAGAAACGCCGCGATGGGCAGGGCGAGGGTCAGATTGCGCAACATGGGGCCTCCCGTGGAACCGGTCTATTCCTTCGCCTGAACATGGGCGGAGTGTTCCGCCTTTTCCAGCGCGGCGGCGCGCCGTCGGCGGCGGAATGCCGGTATCGTGATGAGGCCCCGGCCCCTCTGACGCCGCCCCGACGCACGACCGTTCGAGATTTCCCGCAGACCTCTTGCACGCCCGCTAGGCTTTCGCTACACGCCCCCCTCACAAGGCCACCAGCCTGCGGAGAGGTGCCGGAGTGGTCGAACGGGGCGGTCTCGAAAACCGTTGTGGGCGCAAGTCCACCCAGGGTTCGAATCCCTGTCTCTCCGCCACCCACGTCCATCGGACGTGCGCTGTCTGATCCCTGAGTCCCGACCGTCATGCCGCCGGACCGCAACGACCGGCGCAGCGGCACGGCATTCCCACCGTCCCGGCGAACCTGAAAACCCGCCCAGCGGGTCATCCGGCAGGGCGCGTGGTTTGCCACCCCCTGCTTCCAGAGGCTCGGGCGGCATGTCCGGGCAAATGGCATTCCCGCACTGCACCCATGGACTAGGCACCGCTTTTGACGCCAGAACGGGCCGACATACCGGTCATCCCGCGAAACGAACCTCAGGACGCCAACATGACGGACCAGCACAGCGACAGGAGCGCCGCCATCGCCGCCGCGCGCAGCCAGGGCGCAAGCCAACCCTTCCGAGAGGGGCTGGGGCGCCTGATCGCCTTTCCGACCGATGCAACGGCGCCCGGCGCGGAGGCCCCGCTCGCCGCCTTTCTCGATCACGCCGGAACGCTCCTGTCGGAGATCGGTTTCGATCTCATCCGCACCGAGGCCGACGGCTATCCCTTCCTGATTGCCCGGCGCATCGAGGACCCCGCGCTGCCGACCGTCCTGAGCTACTCGCATGGCGATACCGTCCCCGGCATGGAAGGCCGCTGGCGCGAGGGGCGCGATCCCTGGACGCTGACCGAGGCGCCGGCGGAGGGTCGCCTCTACGGTCGCGGGATCGCCGACAACAAGGGGCAGTTCTGGGTCAACCTGACGGCCATGCGCGCGGTGCTGGAGGCGCGCGGAAAGCTCGGGTTCAACGCGATCTGGCTGATCGAGATGGGCGAGGAGATCGGCTCGCCCGGCCTCGATACGCTCTGCCGCGATCATGCGGACAATCTGGCCGCGGACATCCTGGTCGCATCCGACGGGCCGCGCGTTTCCGCCGACCGGCCGACGATCTTTCTCGGCGCGCGGGGCGCGCGCACCTTCCGGCTGCATCTCAGGCGGCGCGAGGGCGGGCGGCACTCGGGGAATTTCGGCGGCCTGCTGAGAAATCCGGGGCTGGAACTTGCCCACGCGCTGACGACCATCGCGGGACCGCGCGGCGAGGTGCTGGTGCCCGGCTGGACGCCCGCGCGGATCGATCCGGCGGCACGGACCCTTCTGGCCGGGATCGAGCCCGCGGGCGGCGAGGTCGACGAGGGCTGGGGTACACCCGGCCTCAGTCCGGCCGAACGGGTCCATGGCTGGTGTTCTGCCGAGATCCTCGCCTTCACCTGCGGCGATCCCGGCCATCCCGTGAACGCGATCCCGCCCGAGGCCACGGCCTGGGTGCAGCTGCGCCATGTGGCGGGGCTCGACGCCGACGGCCTGCGCGCGCGCCTGGTCGAGCACCTCGCGAAGCATGGCCATGGCGACATAGAGGTCAGCGAGGACCGTGCGGCCTTCCCGGCCACCGCGACGCCGCCCACCCATCCTGCCGTCGGCTTCGCGGCCGCCTCCGTCGAGCGGACGACAGGCGCGCCGCCCGCGATCCTGCCTTCTCTCGGCGGGTCGCTGCCGAACGACGTCTTCACCGACACGCTCGGCCTGCCGACGATCTGGGTGCCCCACTCCTATCCGGGATGTTCGCAGCACGCCCCGGACGAGCATCTGCCCACGGCCATCTTTCCCGACGCGGTCGGGGTCATGGCGGGGCTTTACTGGGATCTCGGCACCGAGGACGCGCTTGCCCTGCGCAAGCCGGCTGCGGCCGAGGACACCGGACGCGACTGAACCTCCGGGCTCAGCCGTCGCCCTGCCCCGCGGCCCAATCGGCAAGCGCGGGGTTGTCGTCGCGCGCAGGCCGCCCGCGCCGCAACAGGCCGCCGAGCGCGCCGCTGCCGGGCGGGCGGCGCAGGTAGTGCAATTCCCGCGCGCCGAAGTAGAAGCCGACGACGGCGCCGAGCAGCCACCACAGCGGCTCCGGCACCAGCGCGAGGCCCGTCATGCGTTCGGCGAATCCGATGGGATCGACCATGGCGTAGACGAAAAGCCCGAGGGTCCCGAGCGCGAGGAGCGGCCGCGGCAGGCGGTTCAGGCCGTTGACGAAGCTGTCGAAGGCGGAGCTGCCGGCGTGGCGATACTCCTCCGCCGCGGCCTCAAGCGCGCTTCGGTAGGCCTCGTGGCCCAGTTCCAGCTGCCGCGTGGCGTTGGGCACGAAGACTTCCGACAGCCCCTCGGCCGCCTGCCCCGCCGAGGCAAGCGCCCCCGATGTCAGCGCCCGTCCGATCAGTCCCATGATACGGTCCTTTCGCGATGCTCTTCCATGCTGAGGTGATAGCGCGGCGAGATGAAGGCCTCGGCCCGCAGGATCCAGCCGCCCTTGCCGCCCGCACGCGTTCGGGCGTACTTCCGGCTGGCCGGACGCCTGTCGGCGAGACGGTAGTAGTAACTGCGCCGGGCGATTCCGTAGGCGTCGGCAAGATGTTCGGGCGCGCGCACCGAGGCGGCATGGGCCGCACGGCGCGTCTGCGGCCCGATGATCCCGTCCACCGCAATCTCGAAACCCATGTCGCGCAGAAGCGTCTGCAACAGACGCACGGCGTTGGATCCGGCGTTCACGTACATGTCGAAGACCGAAGGCTGCAGCAACTCGGGCAGGCCGCCGATGCCGGGGCGTTCGAAATAATGTTCGACGAAGAGATCTGCCGCCCGTTCCGGCGTCACGGCCCGAACGTCGTCCCGGTCCACGTCGCCATCGCCATCGAGGTCGAGCCCCAGCCGCCGGAGCGTGCCGATCGTCACCCCGTGGTTCGTCGCGCCGCCCGGATCGTCCGGGTCGTCCACGAAGCCGCCCTCGCGGGCCACGATATCCATTGCAATGTCGCGAACCGACAGCATGGCCCGCCCTCCATGCTCCCGTTTCGAACGGAGGCAGAAGACAGCGGGATGATTAAGATTTGCCTAAAGTGCGGTTCAGCTTTCGGGGGTGCTCGGCCGGTAGACGCCCTGCGCCTCGAGCGCGTCGATCACTTCCTCGGGCATGTAGGTCTCGTCATGCCGCGCGAGGATCTCGGTGGCCTCGAAGGTCCCGTCGATCAGGCGCCCGGTACCGACCATGCCCTCGCCCTCGCCGAAGAGGTCGGGAAGAACGCCGGTGTACCGCACCGGTATCGAGGCCCCGCCATCGGTCACGTTGAAGGTGATCGTCTCGCCCTGCCCGCGCACCAGCGTGCCCTCTTCCACTAGGCCGCCGATGCGGAACACCTCGGACGGCGGCGGCGGCGCGCCGGCCACATCCGTGGGCGCGCGGAAGAAGTTGATCCCGTCGCGCATCGCGTACCCGATCAGACCCGCCGAGAGCGCCAGGGCCACAGCCGCCAGCGCGATCACCTGGATCCGTCGTTGCTTCTTCAATCCCCGCATCGGTGCTTCGCCTCCCTGCAGCGGCCCCGGGCCGCGCGTCTCCAGTCACTCCGTTGCGCCGTCACGCCCGGTCGGGCGTCTTACCTGATTTGGGGCATGTCGCGACCCAAGTCGAGTGGACAGGCCAAGATGCACGCGCAGGTTGATGGCGACCGATTTTCTTCACTCGCACCACCCGCTTCAATTCCTGCCACCGAGATATTGTTTTCGTTCACTGTTTTCAAAGTCCGAAAGCGAGGGTGCGGCAACGGACCCCAGCTTTTTCCACAGGCCGCGCTCAGATATCCGCGGCCTCGAAGGGGATCGACCGGCGCAAAAACTGCGTTGCCTTGGACGAGACGCGCCTTGGATCGCCGGTTGTGAGGAACTTCGATTCGGTGCCCGCCCCGCGCATCGCCGGATGGCGCCCGAGGTAATCGGCCAGCGCTTCGGCGACCAGGTCGGGCTGTGAATAAACCGCCACATCGGGCCCGAGCGCGTCGCGGAAGACGTCCTCGACCAGCGGGTAATGCGTGCAGCCGAGGATCGCCGCCTCCGGCTTCGGCATCCGCCGCAGAAGCGACTCGACATGTGACCGCACCAGCGCGTCGGCGAGGATCATGTCCCCCATCTCGATCGCGTCCACCACGCCCGCGCAGGGTTGCGCCTCGACGTCGACACCGATGGCGCGGAAGGCGAGCTCGCGCTGGAACGCGCGGGAGGAGACGGTGGCCGGCGTGGCGAAAAGGGCGACGTGCTTCACCCCAACCTCGCGCGGGGGCGAGTTGTCACCCCACTTGCGTTCGGTCAGCGCCTCGATCAGCGGCACGAAAACCCCGAGCACGCGCTTTTCGTGCGGCACCCAGCCCTCCTGCATCCGCCGGAGCGCGGCGGCTGATGCCGTATTGCAGGCCAGGATCACGAGGTCGCAGCCCTCGTCGAACAGGCACTGCACACCGGCGGTGGTCAGATCGTAGATGTCCTGCGGATCGCGGACGCCGTAGGGCGTGTGGGCATTGTCGCCGAAATATACGAAAGGAACGTCCGGCAGACGCTTTGTCACCGCTTCGAGAACAGTGAGGCCGCCGAGGCCGGAATCGAATACACCAACCGCCATGTTGTCGCCCGTCCCTCTCAGCCCGTCCTAGTACCTGTCCACGAACCGCGCCGCCCGGCCCTTGCGGCGGTCGGCACGCCCGTCGTCCCGTCCGTCCCGGTCGCGGTGATGCTCCTCGAACTCGAAACCCCGCAAGTCCGGGTCGAGCGGTACCGTGCTCAAGCCATAGGTGGTCTTGCGCAGGAATTCCATCATTCCCCGGGCGTCCTGCATGTAGGGATCAAGCGCCTCGCGCGGGATCGGCTGACCGACGACGACGCGGACCGGCGTGTTCATGCGCGCGCGGAATTCCTTTATCAGAAGTCCCATCCGCAACGTCGAGTGAAGGTGGCTCATCAACTGGAAAAGGCGCGAGTTGTGCCCCTCGAAGAAGATCGGCACCACGGTCGCGTCCGACTTGGCGATCATCCGCGCGGTGAAGCTCCGCCAGCCGGGGTCCATGGGACGACCGAAGGGCTTCGCCGCGGTCGAGACCGTGCCGCCGGGAAAGACACCGATCGCCCCGCCCTCGGCCAGGAAGCGCAGCGCCTCCTTGCGGGTCTCGATGTTCAGCGCCCGCGCCTCCTTGGTGTCGTCGAAACTGATGGGCAGGATGATGCGGTTGATGTCCTCGGCCTTGCGGAAGACACGGTGCGCGAGGATGCGGAAATCGCCGCGCGCCATGCTCAGGATATGTCCCAGCATCAGGCCGTCGAGGATGCCGTAGGGGTGGTTCGCGATCACGATCACGGGCCCCTCGGCGGGGATGTTCGAAAGGCTGCCACCCGCGATCTCGAGGCTGAGGCCATACCGTTCGGCCATCACCTGCCAGAAATCGCGGCCGCGCGCGACCTCTTCGCCGTAGCCCTCGGCGCGGCGGATCAGGCGGAGGCGGCCGGTGGCGTTCTCCATTACGCGGATCATGGCCCGGCCGCCCCGCGACGCGGCGGAGGACGCGTAGGAAATCTCCCGCGCGACGGTCCTCGTTTCGGGGTCTCGGCGGCGTCGGCCCATCTTTGGCCACTCCCGGCGTTTCGCTGCGCCCCGCATAGCCCGCGGCTCCGAGTCGGTCCAGATGCCTCAGCGCCGCGTCCAGCCCCAAAGGCACAGAAGATCCATCAAGACGTGCGCCGCGGCCACGGCCGTGATGCCCGCGTGATCGAACGGCGGAGACACCTCCACCACATCGCCGCCGACAAGCCGGATCCCCGCGAGTTCGCGCAGGAAGATGGAGGCCTCCATGCTCGACAGCCCGCCCCAGACCGGCGTGCCCGTCCCCGGCGCGAAGGCGGGGTCGAGCCCGTCGATATCGAAGGACAGGTAGACCGGCGCGCCGCCCGCCCGCTCCCGGACCGCGTGCGCCACGGCGGCGGGGCCACGGGTGTGGACCTCGCGGGCATCGTGGATCGCGATGCCGAGATTGTCCTCGACGACCGTCCGGATGCCGACATGCGTCGAGCGGGCGACATCGATCAGACCCTCCTTCACCGCCTTGTAGGCGAAGGTCCCGTGGTCGATGCGCGAGGGGTCGTCATCGGGCCAGGTGTCGGTATGGGCATCCACCTGGATCAGCGCGAGCGGCCCGTGTCGCGCGGCGTGCGCCCGCAGAAGCGGCAGCGTGACCGAGTGATCCCCCCCCATCGCCAGGCAGGCCGCGCCGGCATCGAGGATCCTGGCCGCATGCGCCTCGATCCGGGCGGGCACGTCGGCGGTGTGCGCATAGTCCAGCGCCATGTCGCCGTAGTCGAGGACCGCCAGCGCCTCGAGCGGTGAATACCCGTCCCAGCCGTAGGGCGGATCGAAGGGCTGAAGGGCCGACGCCTCGCGGATCGCGCGGGGGCCGAGCCGTGCGCCGGGCCGGTTCGTCACCGCCTGGTCGAACGGAAGTCCCGTCACCGCGACATCGATGCCCGTGAGGTCCTTGCCGTAGCGCCGGCGCAGGAAACTCGGCGCGCCGGAGAACACGTTCTCGAAGCTGAGGCCCTTGAGATCGCTGCGCGTCACGGCCCCGTCGATCTCGTTCTTCGCGTCTTCAAGCGCCATCGCCGCTTTCCTCCTGTCCTTCGACCGGCCTGCCGCTAGTTCAGGCGAAACGCAAGCCCGTCCGTGCATCCTCCTTGCCCCCGCGACGGGCATCGGGCAGGAACGGGCCGACCCTCAGGAGGCAGCGATGCAGGACGACAGGACCCCGGACCCGGAATTGCGCGAGGCCTTCCTCGAAGGGATGAGCCGCTCGGCCGCGTCCGTCTCGGTCGTCACGACCGACGGGCCCGCGGGGCGCGGCGGCGCGACCGTCTCGGCGATGACGTCGATTTCGGCGGACGGTGCGCGGCCCACCATGCTGACGTGCCTCAATGCCTCATCGTCGACACTTCCGCTGGTGCTCGAGAACGGATGCTTCTGCATCAACGTGCTGCGGACGGGACAGACGGAGATCTCGGACGTTTTCTCCGGCCGCCTGCCCGCGCCCGGTGGCGACAAGTTCAGCGGCGTGGCGACCGAGACCATGGCGACGGGCGCGCCCCGCATCGCCTCGGCGCTCGTCAGCTTCGACTGCCGGCTGATCTCGGCCGAAAAGATCGGCACGCACCACATCTGCATCGGCGAGGTGGCCGCCGTCAAAACAGCGCACGAGGGCGAACCGCTGCTCTATGGCTTGCGGAAATACCTGCGCCCCGAGGCGCACTAGGCTGCGGGCTGCGCCGTTTCGACGAGACGGACGAAGAAGCTTGCCCCGATGGGCGCGATGTCGTCGTTGAAGTCGAACGAGGGATGGTGCAGTCCCGCGCCGGCCCCTGCCCCGAGGAACAGGTAGGCGCCCGGACGCTCGGCCAGCATGTAGGCGAAATCCTCCGCCCCCATCTCCCGGCCGGAATTCGCATCGACGTTGTCCTCGCCGACGACCTCGGCAGCGACGGAGGCCGCGAAATCGGCCGCATCGGCGTCGTTCACCGTCGCCGGATAGCCCACCACGTAGTCGAGACGCGCCTTGACGCCGAAGGCCGTGGCGTGGCCCGCCACGATCTCGTCCATCCGGCGCATGACCATCTTCTGCACCGCCGGGTCGAAGGTCCGGACCGTGCCGTTGATGTAGGCGGTGGCCGGGATCACGTTGTCGACCGTGCCGGCGTGGATCTGGGTCACCGAAATCACGAGATCGTCGAGCGCGTAGTTGTTGCGCGAGACGATCGTCGGCATCGCCTGCGCGATGGCGAGCGCGGGCGGGATCGGATCGACCGTCTCGTGCGGCATGGCACCGTGGCCGCCGACGCCCTCGATGAAGATCTCGAAGGTATCCACGGCGGCCATGATCGGCCCCGGCGTCGTCAGGAAGCGCCCCTCCTCGAGCCCGGGCACGTTATGCAGCGCATAGACCTGCCCGATCCCGAACCGCTCCATGATCCCTTCGCGGCACATCGCCTCGGCGCCCGCGCCATGCTCCTCCGCCGGCTGGAAGATGAGCGCCACGCGACCCGCGAAATTGCGCGTCTCGGCAAGGTATTTCGCGGCGCCCAGAAGCATCGTGGTGTGTCCGTCATGCCCGCAGGCATGCGCGCGCCCCTCGACGGTCGAGGCATGGGCCGCGCCGGTCGTCTCGGTCATCGGTAGCGCGTCCATGTCGGCGCGCAGCCCGATGGTCGGGCCCTCGCCCCGCCCCTCGATGATCGCGACGATCCCCGTCTCGCCGATGCCGCCGTGGATCTGGTCGACGCCGAATTCGCTCAGCCGCTCGGCCACGAAGGCCGCCGTCTCGTGGCAGGCGAAGGACAGCTCGGGATGCGCGTGCAGGTGCCGGCGCCAGCCCTTCATCTCTTCGGCGTAGGACGCGATGCGGTTCACCACGGGCATGGCTGGACTCCGGCGGGCTGGTTGCGGTCTAAGGGTCGGACCCTGCCCCAATTCAGACCGCTCCGCAATGCACGACACCCCGCCCATCGAGCGCCTGCGCGCGATCATGGCTCGCCTGCGCGATCCCGAGACCGGATGCCCCTGGGACATCGAGCAGGACTTTGCCTCCATCGCGCCCTACACGATCGAGGAGGCCTACGAGGTGGCCGACGCGATCGAGCGGCAGGACTGGCAAGACCTGAAGGGCGAGTTGGGCGATCTCCTGTTCCAGTCGGTCTACCACGCGCAGATGGCCGAGGAGGCCGGGCACTTCACCTTCGACGAGGTCGCGACCGCGATCGCCGACAAGATGGTCGCCCGCCACCCCCATGTCTTCGGCGACGAGAGCCGCGACAAGACGGCCGAGCAACAGACCGCCGACTGGGAAACGGTGAAAGCGGCCGAGCGGGAGGCGCGGGCCAAGGGCGGCGTGCTCGACGACGTGGCGCTCGGCCTGCCCGCGCTGATGCGGGCCGAGAAGCTGCAGAAGCGTGCCGCGCGGGTCGGTTTCGACTGGCCCGAGATCGGGCAGGTCATCGACAAGATCTCCGAGGAGGCGCAGGAACTGGCCGAGGCACGTGACAGCGCCCCGCAGGACGAGATCGAGGCCGAGATGGGCGACCTTCTTTTCGTCATGGCGAACCTGGCGCGGCATCTCAAGGTCGATCCCGAGGTCGCCCTGCGCCGTGCGAACGCGAAGTTCACCCGCCGCTTCGCCTTCATCGAGGCCGAACTCGCGACCCTCGGCAAACGCCCGGAAGACAGCGACCTCGCCGAGATGGACGCGCTGTGGAATGCCGCGAAGGCGCGCGGTCTCTGAGACGCATTTTCCGCCGCGTCCCGAAGGCGCGGCATGGATGACGATCTCGCGGCCGCTCGTCCGGGTCTGAAGCCCCAATCCGTGTCTTTCGCGCCATAACTGTGTCTTCCGGGAAACGCTCCGGCGCATATGATGCCCATGGCGTGCAAACCCGGTTTCATGCGCAACCCCCGGGAATTATGGCGCAATCAAGACACACTGGGGGAATATCCATGAAACGCGTAACGATCAGTACGATCGCAGTTCTTCTGTGCACAACCGGAACCGTCGCGGCGGGTCCGCTTATCGCGGCGGCCGCCCCTCCTCCCCTGATCGCGCCGCTGCCCGACGACCCCTTCGACGGGTTCTACGCCGGCCTCGAGTTCGGCGGCGTGGACGGCCAGAAGATCTACACCCCGCCCGGCACGGTGTTCCCTCTGACGGCAGGCAACGCCGTCGGCGCATTCGGGGGCTTCAACTTCCAGTTCGGCAACCTCGTCGTCGGTCCCGAAGTGCGTTTGCTGCGCTTCAACGGCCTGCGTTCGGCTTCGTCACAAACCGATGGCGTGATCGACCTGCGCGCGCGCGGCGGTTTCGCGGCGGGCGACTTCCTCGCATATGGCGCGCTGGGCTGGTCCTGGGCCACGATCGATGACCGCGCGCCCTTCGGTTCTACCGACCTCGACGGCATGAACTACGGTTTCGGCGTCGAATACAACATCACCGAGGCGATCTTCGTGGGCGCCGACTACACCCGTCGTGACGTCTCGGGCATCAGCGAGAACGGCCTCGACCTCGATGTGGAGATCGACACCGTCACGCTGCGCCTCGGCCTGCGCTTCTGACGGACTGCCGCCTCGCAAAGGCCCTTGGGACCGCGCTTCGGCGCGGTCTTTCGATTCTGGACGTCCGGCCCGGGCGTTCCGCGCGAACCGGACTATGTCATCGGGCATGTCGCAGATCCCGGCCGCCCTTTCCGTCCTTCTCACGCTCGCCCAGCCGGCGATGGCGGACCGGCTCCTGTGCCTTGGCACGGGGCCCGGTTTCATGCTTGACCTCGACGGCGCCACGGCGCGCCTCGACTATCTGGGCGACGGGATCTTCCCTCTCAGCCCCGAGCTGTCGCTGCCGCGCGACGCGGTGGCACGTTTCGAGATCGGCACCCATGGCGGTCCGGTCCCGGTTTTCGTCGAGTCCGCCGAATGCCGGATCCTCGGCGCGACCCTTGCTTTCCGTGTTGAGATCGGCATTGAAACGTCGAGAAGCGGCCAGCCGATGACCGGCTGCTGCCGGGAGGCCGATTGACGAGATGACATCCGTGAACGACGACGCGGCCGAGGTGCAGGCACCGGCCGCCCGCCCGGGGCTCGCCGCGCTCTGGATGGTGGGGGCGATCCTCGCCTTCTCCTCCATGGCCATCGCCGGCCGCGCCGCGAGCCTGGAGCTCGACACCTTCGAGATGATGACCTGGCGTTCCGCCGTGGGCCTCGTGATCGTGCTGGCCGTCGGCGCGGCCGCGGGGACGCTGGGCCAGGTCACGCGCCGCAGCCTGCACCTGCACTTCGCCCGGAACCTCGCGCATTTCACCGGCCAGAACCTCTGGTTCTTCGCCCTCACGGTCAGCCCGCTGGCCCTCGTCTTCGCGCTCGAATTCACGTCGCCGCTGTGGACGATGCTTCTGGCGGCGATCTTCCTCGGGGAACGCATGACACGGGTCAAGGCGATCGCCGGGGCCCTCGGCTTCGCCGGGGTCCTGCTGATCGTGCAGCCGGGGGCGCAGCCCTTGTCCTCGGGCATGCTCACCGCCG
The DNA here is from genome assembly GCF_025515305.1 of Roseicyclus sediminis. Classification (GTDB taxonomy): domain Bacteria; phylum Pseudomonadota; class Alphaproteobacteria; order Rhodobacterales; family Rhodobacteraceae; genus Roseibacterium; species Roseibacterium sediminis. The sequence continues at coordinate 205,314 of NZ_JAOPHT010000002.1, read as the reverse complement.
CGCTGGCAGCCGTCATGTTCGCCACCTCCGCGATCTTCACCAAGAAGCTGACGGCGACCGAAACGATCACATGCATCCTGTTCTGGCTTACGACGATGCAGCTTCTCATGGGGCTCGTGACGTCGCTCTGGGACGGCGACATGGCGATGCCGAGCCTCGCAACCCTGCCCTGGGTCGTCCTGATCGGCGTGGCGGGCCTGGCCGCGCATTTCTGTCTGACCACGGCCCTGTCGATCGCGCCCGCCTCGGTGGTGATGCCGATGGACTTCGCCCGCCTGCCCGCGATCGCGGTGGTCGGCATGCTGTTCTACGGAGAGCCCTTGGCCTGGGGCGTTCTTGGCGGCGCGCTCCTCATCTTCGCGGGCAACTATGTCAACATCCTTGGCCTCGCGCGGCGCTGAGGCGCGACATGTAGCATTTCGGTCACATTTTTTCGCATGTGGAGAGGCTTGTAGGCCGGTGACGCCGGGGAAGAATTGACCGAACCGGACCTTTTGCCGCTTTTGATGGGCAAAACAGCAAAAGGCTTTTCGGGGGAGGAACCAGTTGACCCGTCTTGCAGCCATCACCGCCACGCTCCTCGCGTCCACCGCAATCGCCAATGCCGGCGGTCTCGACCGCACGGGCCTCGGCATTTCGCCGTTGTTCGAAGATGGCACCTATGCCGAGTTGAGCTTCGGCTTCGTCTCCCCGACCGTCAGTGGCGTGTTCCCCGTGAACGGCGCCTCGTCGGGCGACATGGCCTCGAGCTACTCGAATTTCGGCCTCGCCTACAAACAGGACATCACGGACGACTTCTCCATCGCGCTGATCTTCGAGACCGCGTTCGGCGCCGCCGTGGACTACACGAATTCGGATGCGACCTACCCGATCACCGCAGCTCCCGCAGCGGGCCCCGGCGAGTTCAACGCCGAGCTCGCGGGCAACGCCATCACGGCCGTCGCGCGCTACGAACTGTCCGACCGGTTCAGCGTTCATGCTGGTCTTCGCTACGTGACTATGACCGGCGAGATCAACTTCACGACCGTCGGTCAGACCCTGACCTACGGCGACAGCTCGGACCTCGGATATCTCGTCGGCGTTGCCTACGAGATCCCGGATATCGCGCTTCGGGCAAGCCTGACCTACAACTCGGAGACGACCCACAACAACATCATTTCTGCCTCGCTCGGCGCGGTTGCGGGGATCGGGCCGGCGGCGACGAGCACGGGCGAGTACACGCTTCCCCAATCGATCAACCTCGACTTCCAGACCGGCGTCGCCGAGGGGACGCTCGTGCTGGCATCGGTGCGCTGGGCCGAGTGGACCGAGACCGCCATCAACACGCAGAGCGCTCTGGGCACGATCGACTACGACAACGACGTCTGGACCTGGTCGGCCGGTGTCGCCCGCCGCCTCAACGAGGACTTCGCAATTCTCGGGCGCGTCTCCTACGAGCGCGCGAATGGCGGCCTGGCCTCGAACCTGTCTCCGACCGATGGTCAGCTCGGCTTCTCGATCGCCGGCATCTACGACATCGGCAATGCGCGCATCACGGCAGGCCTTAACTTCACGCATCTCGGCGACGCGACGACCGAACTGGTCAACGCGAACTTCTCCGAGAACTACGCCGTGGGCGCGGGCATCCGGGTCGGCTTCAGCTTCTGATCGATTGAACGTTACAAGGGACAGGGCCCCGCCTTCGCGGGGCCTTTCTCGTTTCAGAGCCCCTTGAACGCCTGCGCCTGCCGGTCGGTCCAGTTGACCGTCAGGTGCGCCGCCTCCTCGTCGCGGCGCTCCGCCTCGACGATGCCCTGTTCATAGAGCCAGGCCCGGCGGCGGCCCTCGTCATGGGCAAGGCGCACTTCCGCCCTGTGCCGGGGCTCGGACACCGATGCCGCCACCGCCTTCAGAAGGGGCCCGAGGCCCTGCCCCGTCAGCGCCGAGATGGCGAAGACCCCCTCGCGCCGCGCGGCCTCGGTGAGCTTGGTGTCCCGCTCGGGTCCCGGCAGGAGGTCGGTCTTGTTCCAGACCTCGATCAGCGGCGTCGTCTCGGCCACGCCGAGCGCTTCGAGGATCTCCATCACGTCGCGGGCCTGCTCGTCCGACTGCGCATGCGAGATGTCGCGGACATGGAGGATCAGGTCGGCGTCAAGAACCTCCTCGAGCGTCGCGCGGAAGGCGGCGACAAGCTGCGTGGGCAGATCGCTGATGAAGCCCACCGTGTCCGACAGGATCACATCGGTGCCACCGGCCAGCTTCACCGCGCGCATCGTCGGGTCGAGCGTGGCGAAGAGCATGTCCTTGGCCATCACGTCGGCCCCGGTCAGCCGGTTGAAGAGCGTCGACTTGCCAGCATTGGTATACCCCACCAGCGCGACGATCGGATAAGGCACCTTCTTGCGTGCCGCGCGGTGCAGCGTGCGGGTCTTCACCACCTTCGACAATTGCCGCCTCAGCCGCGCGATCGCCTCGTCGATGGCACGTCGGTCGGCCTCGATCTGGGTCTCGCCGGGGCCACCGACAAAGCCGAGCCCGCCCCTCTGGCGCTCAAGGTGCGTCCAGGCCCGGACCAGGCGCGTGCGCTGGTAGCTGAGCGCTGCAAGCTCCACCTGCAGCACGCCCTCCCGCGTGCGTGCCCGGTCGGCGAAGATCTCCAGGATCAGGCCCGTCCGGTCGAGGAGCTTTACACCCCATTCCTTTTCCAGGTTGCGCTGCTGAACCGGCGTCACGGCGCCGTCGACGAGGACGAGGCCGACCTCGTCACCCTCGATCCGGGCCTTCAGCTCGGCGATCTTGCCCGAGCCGAACAGCATTCCGGGCTGCGCCTTGGGCAGGCGCACGGTCTCGGCCCCCACGATGTCGAGGTCAGGCAAGGCCGCGGCAAGCGCGACGGCCTCCTCGAGCGCGGCCCCGGCCTCGCGGCGGTCGCGGTCGGACTTGATGTCGGGATGCAGAACGAGCGTGCGCATCCTTGCACGTTCGGTCGAGGCGGTATCGTGATCTATGATCGGCTCCGGCCCGCGGGAGGCTCAGTCTTCCCCGTCGTAGAGGTTGATCGGCTGTGCGGGCATGACAGTGGAAATGGCGTGCTTGTAGACGAGCTGGCTCTGCCCGTCACGGCGCAGGAGCACGCAGAAATTGTCGAACCAGGTGATCACCCCCTGAAGCTTGACGCCGTTGATCAGGAAGATCGTCACCGGCACCTTAGTCTTGCGGACGTGGTTGAGAAATGCGTCCTGAAGATTCTGTTTGTTTTCCGCCATATTCTCTTTGCGCCTTCTTTTGAGCTGGGGCGCCCCCGTTTGCCCGGTGGACGTGTCGCCGAGTATACTATGGGGCGGAAAAAGCGGAATTTCCACCCCGCATTCCGGGACTTGCCGCAATTGCATTCATGACCGCCAGAAGGCGGGGTTGAACAGCGCGATCAGGACCAGAGTCTCGATGCGCCCCACGATCATCGCCGCCGCCAGGATCAGCTTGGCCGGGTCGCTGAGCATGGAATAGGAGATCGGCGCCTCGCCCGCGACCTCGGCAAGCGGCCCGGTCGTCGTCAGCGCCGAGATCGACAGGATCAGCGCCTCCTCGAACCCCAGGCCCGTGGCGGCAAGCCCCAGCATGACGGCCGCCATCGACAGGATGAACAGCATGAAGAAGATCCAGGCGATATAGGCGCCCTCGCGCCGGATCCGGCGTCCCAGACGCCCCGCGCCCGCCACCGAGTGAGGATAGACCAGTTTCCCCATCTCGCGGACCCCGTGCTTGTAGAGCGCGTAGACCCGCAGAAGCTTTAGCCCCCCCGCCGTGGTCGCCACACCACCCCCCATGAGGACAAGCCCCACGAGGAGAAGCCCGGGCGTCTGCAACCCGGACCAGGCCCGCGCTTCCGCCCAGCTTTCCGAGACGAATCCCGTCGTCGTCAGGAACGACAGGACCGTGAAGGCGCCGCCCCAGAGCGCGGCCAGCGCACCGCGCAGGTTGGCGACCGTGTCCACCTCGAGCGCGCCGATCCAGTGGCGCGCAAAGAGCAGCGTGGGCAGCACCACAACCGCGAAGACGGCGAGCCGAACCTCGCGGTCGCGGCCCACCCGCTCGGCCCAGTCGCGCCCGAATCCGTTCGAGAAGGTTCTGCGGGACAACGCGAAGACGAAGAACAGCAGGATCATGGCCTCGCCCGCCATGCCCGCGGGCCGCCCGGTCAGCCCGTCCACGGGTGTGATGCCCGAGGTCGCCATGGTCGACATCGCGTGGATCAGCGAGACGAACGGAGTTTCACCGGCCACCAGCAGCAGGATCGAGAGTGCCAGCGTCAGGACGAGGTAGATCGGCGCAAGCTGTGCCGCGCTCCGGCGCAGCCGCTCGCCCGGGCCGGACGCGCCCCGCTGCGCGCCGCCGGTCAGAAGCTGCCCCTCGATCCGGGCCTCCGACGTCACCTCGTAGCCGCCGAGGCTCAAGGGGGCCAACACCGCCGCCGCCGTGACCCAGATCAGCAGCCCGCCGAGCCAGCCCACCGTCCCCCGCCAGAGATGGACGGCCGGCGGAAGCCTGTCGGGATCGAACACCACCGCGCCCGTCGTCGTCAGCGCTGAAACCATGTCGAGATAGACGTTGATGAAGCGCGTCGTCGGCACGGCCTGTTCCATGGGAATGGCCAGAACCAGCGGCAGCAGGAGGTAGGACAGGATCAGCGTCAGAAGCTGCCGCCGTTCGGTCGCGGATCCCTTGCCGCCCTGCGTGGCGATCCCGATCAGGGTCGCCACAACCATGGTCAGGAGACTCGAATAGAAGAACCGTCGTCCGGTGGCGAAGTCCTCCGTCGCCATCGCCATCACCGACGGCAGCAGCATCGCCGTGGCGGAGATCCACAGGAGCACCACGAAAAACGGAAGGTTGCGGAACCAGGCCACCATCGCTCAGAAGAAGTCGATGGAGACCTGCAGGAGCGTCTCCACCGCTGGCACGTCGGCGGCGAGCGCGAAGATCACGATCGCGTCGCCCTCCTCGATGCGGGTGGAGCCGGTCGGCCGCAGGACCTTGCCGCCCTTCTGCACGGCCGCCAGGATCGCACCCTCGGGAAAGCCGATGTCGCGCACCGCGCGCCCGGCCATGGACGAGGTCGACAGGACCTGCGCCTCGATCACCTCGGCCTCCGCGTCGCCGATGGAATAGACGCCGCGCACGCGCCCGTGCCGGATATGGCGCAGGATGGAACTTACCGTTGTGGCACGCGGGTTGATGTAGGCGTCGATCGCCAGGGGGCCCATCAGGGGGACAAGCGTCGGATCGTTGACCAGCGCGATGGCCATGCGCGCGCCCGCGGACTTCGCGCGGACCGAGGCGAGAAGGTTCGTCTTGTCGTCGTCGGTGACGCACAGGACGGCGTCCGTGCGCTCCACCCCCGCCTCGCGCAGGAGATCCATGTCGAGCCCGTCGCCGTGAAGGACGATGGTCCGCTCCAGCGCGTCGGCGGCCACCTCGGCCCGGCTGCGGCTGGCTTCGATCACGCGGCTGCGGATGCGGTGGGGCCCGCCCTCGAGCGCGCGCGCGACGCTGAGGCCCACGTTGCCGCCGCCGATCACGATGACCCGCTCTGGCGCCTTGGTGGCCTTGCCGAAGATCTCGAGCGTCCGCAGCCTGTCCTGCGCGTGGGTGAAGACGTAGATCTGATCGTTCTCGAAAAGCTGGTCGCCCGGCGCCGGGACAAAGAGGGTCCCCTCCCGACGAACGCCGACCACGATGGCCCTGAGCGTCGAAAACAGTTCGGAAAGCTGGCGCAGCGGCGTGTTCAGGACCGGGCAATCGGGACCGAGCACGATCCCCAGCATCTGCGCGTCGCCCGACAGGAAGGTCTCGGTGTCGAAGGTCGAGGGCGAGGCGATGCGGCGAAGCGCTGCCTCGGCCACTTCCCTTTCCGGGGAGATCACCACGTCGATCGGCAGGTGGTCGCGCCGGTAGAGGTCGGAATAGATCGCGTCGAGGTAGGACTGGCTCCGCAGGCGGGCGATCTTGCGCGGCACGGAGAAGACCGAGTGCGCCACCTGGCAGGTGACCATGTTGACCTCGTCCGAGAAGGTCGCCGCGATGATCATGTCGGCATCGCGCGCGCCGGCCTTGTCGAGCACGTCGGGGTGGCTGGCGAAGCCCGTCAGGCCCTGCACGTCGAGCGTATCGGTCGCGCGGCGCACGAGCGCGGGGTTGTTGTCCACCACGGTGACGTCGTTGTTCTCGCCCGAAAGGTGACGCGCGATCTGCCAACCGACCTGGCCCGCGCCGCAGATGATGACCTTCATGTGCCCATTGCCCGGACAGGTGTAATTGAGCCCCAAGCCATGGCAGAGCGGCAGTCGGGCGTCAATCGAGCCGGCGGAGGCAGCCTAGTCTTCCTCGACTTCCGCCACGCGGCTTCCGGCCTTGTTGGAGGTCACTACGCCCAGCGATTTCAGCTTTCTGTGCAGGGCCGAACGCTCCATTCCGACGAAGCTCGCGGTCCGGGATATGTTGCCGCCGAAGCGGTTGATCTGCGCCATGAGGTAGTGACGCTCGAACAGTTCGCGGGCCTCGCGCAGGGGCAGCGTGGTGAGCGAGGCCGAGAGCGACAGGTCGCCCTCGCCGTCGGACCGGTGATCGGTGGGGCTCGGCAGGTCGCGCGCCTCGATGGGACCGGTCCCCTCGCCCAGGATCAGCACCCGCTCGACCACGTTGCGCAATTGCCGGACGTTGCCGGGCCAGCTCATCGTCTGCAGCATGGCGACCGCGTCCTCGCCAAGCTCGCGCAGCGGCAGGCCCTGGTCGCGGTTGAAGGTCTCGATGAAATGGCGGGCCAGTTCGGGGATGTCCTCGCGCCGGTCCTCCAGCGGCGGAACCTCGATCGGCACCACGTTCAGCCGGTGATAGAGCTCCTCGCGGAAGCGGCCCGCGGCAATCTCGGCGAGGAGATCGCGGGTGGTGGACGAGATCACGCGCAGGTCGACCCGGACCTTCGCGGTCCCGCCCACGCGGGTAAAGCTCTGGTCGACGAGGACGCGCAGGATCTTGGACTGCGTGCCGAGCGGCATGTCCGCGACCTCGTCAAAGTAGATCACCCCGCCATGGGCCTGTTCCAGAAGCCCCTGTTCCACACCGCGTTCGGGGCTTTCGCGGCCGAACAGCACCTCCTCCATGTGGTCGGGCTGGATCGCGGCGGACGAGACCGTGACGAAGGGGGCGCCCGCGCGGTTGGAATTCGCGTGGATCCAGCGCGCGGCCACTTCCTTGCCGGACCCCGGCCCGCCCGTCAGCATCACCCGGCCGTTCGACTTCGTGACCTTGTCCAGCTGCGACTTCAGCGTCCGGATGCCGGCGGAGGACCCGACCATGTCGGTCGCGCGGACCTCCTGCCGGCGCAGCTGCGAATTTTCCCGCCTCAGGCGCGAGGTTTCCATCGCCCGGCGGATCACCACGAGAAGCTGGTCAATGTTGAAGGGCTTTTCGATGAAGTCGTAGGCCCCCTGCTTGATCGCCGCGACAGCGATCTCGATGTTGCCGTGGCCCGATATGATGACGACGGGCACGTCGGGGTTGTCCTGGCGCACATGTTTCAGGATGTCGATCCCGTCCATGCTGCTGTCTTTCAGCCAGATATCGAGGACCATAAGGCTTGGCGCGGCCTTGTTCAGCTCGGCCATGCACTCGTCCGAGGTCCCCGCCCGTCGGGTCGTGAACCCCTCGTCCTCGAGGATGTCGCAGATCAGTTCGCGGATATCCCGCTCGTCGTCGACCACCAGAATGTCGGACATCTATCCCTCCCGGGTTTCGGCCTGAAGCCGCGGCAAAGTGATACGCGCCATCGCACCGCGATGCGCGCCTTCTGAAAATTCCTCGGCATCGACGAGCTCCAGCGTCCCGCCATGCTCCTCGACGATCTTCTTGACGATGGGCAGGCCGAGGCCCGTGCCCTTCTCGCGTGTCGTCACGTAAGGCTCGAACAGCTTCGCACGGTCCGGCGGCAGGCCGATGCCGTTGTCCGCGATCTCGACGACCAGCGTGTCGGGCGTCGTGGTCATCCGCACGCGAAGCTCGGGGCGGAAACCTTCCGGCGCGCCTTTTTCCACAAGGCTTTCAATGGCCTCTCCGCCGTTCTTCATGAGGTTCGTCAGCGCTTGTCCGATCATCGTGGCGTCCAGCTCGGCCATGACCGGCTCTTCCGGCAGGGACACAGTGAAGACCACGCCGGGCTGCCCCGCCTTCTGCAGCGTCACCGCCTCGCGCAGAAGCTGGACTGCATCCTCGGCGCGGGTCTCCGGCTCGGGCATGCGGGCGAATTTCGAGAACTCGTCCACGATACGCCTGAGGTCGTTGGTCTGGCGCACGACGACTTCGGTCATCTGCTCCAGTTGGGCCGCGTCGTCTTCGGACAGATGGCGGGCGAACTTGCGCTTGATCCGTTCCGCCGACAGCTGGATCGGCGTAAGCGGGTTCTTGATCTCGTGGGCGATGCGGCGCGCCACATCCCCCCAGGCCGCCATTCGCTGCGCCGACACCAGGTCGGTCACGTCGTCGAAGGCGACCACGTAGCCCTCGAGCGTTCCCTCGGTATTGCGCCGCGTGGCCATGCGGACGAGCAGGCTTTCCTGTTTTCCCTTCCGCGTCAGCTTGATCTCCTCCTGCACGCTCTCGCTGAAGCTGGAGGTGAGACGCTCGAAGAGGGCCGCGAATTCCGGCACGGCGGCCTGAAGCGACAGGCCGGAATCGCGCTGATCCACCAGGCCCAGAAGCCGGAGCGCGGAGCGGTTCATGAAGTCTATCCGTCCCTCGGCGTTCAACCCGATGACACCGGCCGTGACGCTGGTCAGCACCGAATCGAACAGCCGCCGCCGCGCCTCCGTCGCCGCGTTCTGCTCGATCAGCGTGTCGCGCTGGCCCTTCAGCTGCCGCGTCATCTGGTTGAACAGCTGGCCGAGCATGGCGATCTCGTCGTCGGTCTGCTCTTCCTCCACGCGGACATCGAGGTCGCCCTGACCCACGCGCTGCGCGGCACTGGCCAGACGGCCCACGGGGCGCGACAACCGTTCGGCGAACCACAGGCCCAGCCAGATCGCGGCCAGAACCATGATGATCGCGAAGCCGAGGTAGAGGAGGCCGAACTCGAACAGCACCCGCCCCCGGTCAAGTTCCAGCTGGCGATAGAGCTGGACCGTCTGCTGGGTCTCGTCGAGAAGCGCGATGATCTCGCCGTCCACGTCGCGGCTGACATAGAGATACCGGTCCGGGAAGGCGTCGAGCCGCAGGAGCGCGCGGAACTCGTTCTGCGCCCGGTCCTCGATGAGGACAAGTTCGCCCGCCTCGGCGCGCGACAGCGCTTCGTCGTCGGGACGCTCGAAATCGAACAGGTAGGAGCGTTCGCCCCGCGCCCGGATCTCGCCGCCGCCATCGATCACGAAAGCCTCGCGAAGGCCCCGCTGGATCCGCCCCTGCCCCTGGCTCAGCAGCTGCCGCAACTCGCCGTCGGTCAGGAAGGGCGCGGCCCGCCGGTTGAGGTTGAGGAAGGCCGCCAGCGCGCGGGCGTCCTCGGACAGGTCGTCGCGGTGCTCCTGCTGGTAGGCGACGGCGGCATCCACCGAATTGCCAAGTGCGGTCGATACCCGGTCGGAGAACCAGCCCTCGAGGCCCATGTTCACAGTGATCGTGGCGAAGACGGCGACGAGGATCGTGGGCACCAGCGCCACGATCGTGAAGACACCCGTCAGCCTAAGATGGAGCCGCGATCCGGCCGAGCGCGCGCGGCGGGAAGCGACGATCCGGGCGACCTCCCGCAGGACGAGCGCGGCGACGACGAGAATGTAGACGAGGTCGGCCAGCAGCACGAGGCGCAAGGCCGGCGTGACGACCGACTCGGCCAGCGGACCGAGAACGAGAAACGTCGCCATGGCCAGCGCAGGCCCGAGCAGCACGAGGCCGAGCGTCCCGGCGGAACGCCACTTGCGCTGCCTGCGCATGTGCGAAAGGCGCTCCATCAACGAGGGCGCCGGCCTGTCGGCTGGACGTTCAACCACGCTCTGCCACTGCTCCCCCAAGGTCCGCGGATGATCCGCCGGAGCGTTTGGCGGCCGTGCCTATTCTGCCACGTGCCTGTTGCGCTTTTACATCAACTTGCGGCGCCGTGTCACGCGAATATCCAGATCGGTGATCTTTTTTCGCAAAGTATTGCGGTTGATCCCGAGAAGCTCCGCACATTTAGCCTGGTTGCCGCCGGTGGCTTCCAGCGCGATTTCGATAAGCGGCATCTCCACCTCGCGCAGGATCCGGGCATAGAGACCGGGCGGCGGCAACACTCCGCCATGCAGGTCGAAATAGCGGCGCAGGTGTTTGCCGACGGAGGCCGAGAGCTTGTCGCCAGCCCCCCCGCCCATCAGCGGCTCGATCGCCGGCTGGGAGCCGAGAACCATCTCGATCTCTGCGCGCGTGATCTCCTCGGACGGGCTGGTGACGGTGAGCCGGCGGATGGTGTTTTCCAGCTGACGCACGTTGCCCGGCCAGGAATAGGCGCGGATCAGGTCCATCGCGTCGTTGGCAAAGCGCCGGACGGTGGTTCCGTCGCGCTCGGCCCGGGCGAGGAAATGGTTGGCCAGCAACGGGATATCGTCGACCCGTTCGCGCAGGGAGGGAACCGAGATGGTCACGCCGCCGAGGCGGTAGAACAGGTCCTGCCGGAACTCGCCGGCCTCCATCCGCTCCATCAGGTCCTTCTGGCTGGTGGCCATCACGCGCGGCGCGCTGTCGCCCATCGCGTCGAGCATCCGCACGATCTTGCCTTGCGCCAGCTCGCCCAGATCGCCCACCTCGTCGAACAGGATCGAGCCGCCCCGCGCCCGTGCAAGCACCGCCGATGGCCCGTCCATCCCCTCCAGGTCGCCCGGCGAGGCCACCACGAACGGCAGCGTCCGTCGGTCCGAGAAGTCGTGGATCGCCCGCGCAATCAGGCTTTTGCCGGTCCCGCTCTCGCCGGTGATGAGAACCGGAAGGTCGGTGTTCATCACACGGGCCACAAGCCGGTAGAGCGCCTGCATCGACGGCGTCCGGCCCACCAGGGGCAGATCCTCCTGCGCCGATGGGACCGGCTCGGACGGGGTGCGCACGGCGGGCGTGGCGCGGCGCTTCTGGTCGAGCGCGCGGGCCGCCCGCTTCATCAGGTCGGGCAGATCGAAGGGCTTCGGCAGGTAGTCGTAGGCGTCGGCCTCGGTGGCCTGGATCGCCGTCATGATTGTGTTCTGCGCCGAGATGATGATGACGGGCAGGCCCGGGCGCCGCTCGGAAATCTGCGGCAGCGTCTCGAGCCCGTTGCCGTCGGGCATGATGACGTCGGAGATCACGAGGTCGCCCTTCCCCTCCTCGACCCAGCGCATCAGCGTCATCAGGCTCGAGGTCGCATGCACCTTGCAGCCCGCGCGGGTCAGCGCCTGGGTCAGGACCGTGCGGATTGTGCGGTCGTCGTCGGCGACGAGAACGGTACCGTCCATGTCAGAATGCTCCGGTGGTCAGGGAATTGGCGCTCATTGCGAAACCTCGCGCGGCGCGATGGGAAGGGAGATGCGGAAGACGGTGCGGCCCGGCACGGAATCGACCGCGATCCAGCCGTCATGGTCCGATATGATCTTGGAGATCAGCGCGAGCCCGAGGCCCGTGCCGTTCTCACGCCCCGAGACGAAGGGCTCGAAGATGTCCGAGGCGATTTCCGGCGGGATGCCGGGGCCGTCGTCGATCACCTCGACCTGAAGCGGCACGGCGGCGCCGGTGCCGTCCTTGCGGCGGACCTTCAGCGAAAGCTCGTAGAAGGTGCGGATGCGGATCGTGCCACCGTGCCGCCCGGCTTCGGCGGCGTTCTTGAGGAGGTTGAGGAAAACCTGCTGCAACTGGTCGGGATCGCCCCAAGTGGGCGGCAGCGAGGGGTCGTAGTCGTCCTCGATCTCCATATGCGCGGCGAACCCCACGGCGGCGAGCTTGCGCGCCCGGTCGAGCACGTCGTGGATGTTGACCGCGCGCCGCTCGGGCGGACGGACATTGCCGAATTCCTCCACCTGGCTGAGGAGCTTGAGGATACGGCGGGTTTCCTCGACGATCAGATCGGTCAGCTCCCGCTCCTCGCCGGTCGCGCTCATCGAGATGAGCTGCGCCGCGCCGGTGATGCCGGCCAGCGGGTTCTTGATCTCGTGGGCCAGCATCTCGGCCATGCCGATCGCGGATTTCGCGGCCGATTTCGAATGCATCGCCCGGTCGAGCCGCCCGGCCAGTTCCCGGTTCTCGAGCAGCACCAGCACATGGTCGGGCTTGTCGGCGAGCGGCGCGATCTGCACGTCGCAGGAGACGGGCTTGCGGCTGCCGGTGCCGACATCGACGGCGTTGACGAAAAGCGCGGAGTGACCCTCGCGGATGCGCCCGAACGCTTCCTCCAGCGGCGCATCGACGAAGATCTTGTCCCAGACCGGATGACCGTCGAGCGACTTCTTGGAGGCGTTGAGAAAGGTCTCGGCCGCGGGGTTCACGTCGCAGATCCGGTCCTGTGCATCCACGATGAGCGCGGGCACAGGCAGCGAGACCCACAAAGATTGCGTCACCTCGGTCATGCCGCGGCCGCCTCCGGTTCCGCGGTCAGCGCCAGCGGAAGAAGACGCAGGACAAGCCGCGGGTCGCCTTCGGTCAGGAGGCGGCGGCGCAGACACGAGGGCGTGCCGGCGGTGTCCATGTACCAGCCGAGATGCTTGCGCGCGACGCGCAGGCCGAGCGCGGTGCCATAGAAGGCCAGCATGTCCTCGTAATGGCCGGCGACCATGGCGGCGAAGTCCTGGCCACGGGGCACCCTGGGCGTCGCGGTCCCGAAAAGCGCCGCGCCGATCTCGGCCAGCGCCCAGGGCCGTCCCTGCGCGCCGCGGCCGATCATGACGCCATCGGCGCCCGACAAGGACCGTGCGCGCGCAGCGGCTTCGGCGTCGAGGATGTCACCATTGGCGATGACCGGGATCGTCACGGCGTCCTTGACCTGCCGGATGGCGGCCCAGTCGGCCGCGCCCTTGTAGAACTGACAGCGGGTGCGGCCGTGGATCGTCACCATCGCCACGCCCGCACCCTCGGCGCGCGACGCAAGTTCGGCCGCGTTCAGGCAGTCGCCATCCCAGCCCAGCCGTGTCTTGAGCGTCACGGGGACGGAGACCGCACCGACCACGGCCTCGATCAGCGACAGCGCATGGTCGAGGTTCCGCATCAGTGCGGAGCCGGACAGACCGCCGACGACCTTCTTGGCCGGGCAGCCCATGTTGATGTCGATGATCCGCGCGCCCTGCCCCTCGGCGATGCGCGCGGCCTCCGCCATCCAGTGCGCCTCGCGGCCGGCCAGCTGCACGGCAGTCGCCGCCTCGCCGAACCCAAGCTCGGCGCGCGCGCGAACGGACGGCTTGGCCTCGACCATTTCCCGGCTCGCCACCATCTCCGAGACGACGAGGCCCGCCCCGAAGGAGGCGACCAGCCGACGGAACGGCAGATCCGTGATCCCGGCCATCGGCGCGAGGAACACGGGCGGTGTCAGCTCCATCCCTGCCAGTGAAACAGACAAATGCTCAATCCTTGTGCATGCGTTACTGTCGATAGTGCGCGAACCCGGAGAGTTCAAAGAAAAGCCCGGACTTTCAAACCGAGCCCCGGACTGCAGTACAGGTTTTGACCATGTCGCACAATTTTTAGGCAGTCGCCGCGCCGCATTGTGCGTCTGACGCTTTGCCCCTACACCACGGTCCATGTCGGACGAGGCCACGACTCCCACCACTCCCGTCGCCGCCGCGGTGATCGTCGCGGCCGGTCGCGGACTGCGCGCGGGCGGTGGATTACCCAAGCAATACAGAGGCCTGTTCGGAAGAACCGTGCTCGCCCGCACGGTCGAGGCCTTCGATGCGCACCCCTGCGTGGGCGAGATCGTCGTTGTCCGCAACAGCGAGGATGCCGGGCACTACGCCGCCGCCGGGATCACCGCGAAGAAGCCGCTTGCCGATGTGGAAGGCGGTGCGAGTCGCGACGCCTCCGTCCGGGCGGGGCTTGCCGCACTTTCTGGCCGGTTCCCCTTCGTGCTGATCCACGACGCCGCGCGCCCGCTGGTGCCGCGTACCGTGATCGACGGCGTTCTCGCGGCGCTTGAAACCCACGAAGGCGCGGCCCCCGCGCTGCCCGTCACCGACGCGCTCTGGCGCGGGGCGGAGACGGTGGACGGCACCGAGAACCGCGAGGGCCTCTGGCGGGCGCAGACGCCGCAGGGCTTCCGGCTGGAGGCGATCCGCGCGGCCCATGCCGCCCATGCCGCGCGCGGCGGCCCCGCCGCCGATGACGTGGAGGTTGCCCGCGCCCATGGCCTTGCCGTGGCGATCACGCCAGGCGACGAGGCCAACATGAAGATCACCGCGCCCGGCGATTTCGCCCGGGCCGCGCGCTTCCTGAACGATGGAGAGACGATGGATATCCGTACCGGCAACGGCTACGACGTGCACCGCTTCGGACCGGGGGATCACGTTGTCCTGTGCGGTCTGAAGATCCCGCATGACCGCGCGCTTCAGGGCCATTCCGACGCCGACGTGGGCCTGCACACGGTCACCGACGCGATCTACGGCGCGTTGGCCGAAGGCGACATCGGCACGCATTTCCCGCCCTCCGATCCGCAGTGGAAGGGTGCCGAAAGCCACATCTTCCTGACCCACGCCGTCGATCTGGCGGCCGACAGGGGCTTCGTCATCACCCACGCGGACCTGACGCTCGTCTGCGAACGGCCGAAGATCGGGCCCCATGCCGCCGAGATGCGCGCGGCGCTGGCATCCCTTTTGCGGATCGGTGTCGACCGCGTGTCGGTCAAGGCCACGACAACGGAACGGCTCGGCTTCACGGGTCGTGAGGAAGGGATCGCGGCGCTGGCCACCGTGACGCTGGTGAAGCCATGAGCCGGCTTGTCGCCACGCTGGCCGGCATCGGCTACCTGCGCCCCGCGCCCGGAACCTGGGGCAGCCTCGTCGCCCTTCCGCTGGCCTGGGCGGTGCATGTGCTCGGCGGCTTCTGGCTTTTTGCCGCGGCGACCGTCGCGGTCACCGTGGTCGGCTGGTGGGCTGTGGCGCGCGAGACGGCGGGACGCGCCGACAAGGACCCTTCCGAGATCGTCATCGACGAGGTCGCGGGCCAGTGGATCGCGCTCTGGCCGGTCTCCTACGGCGCGGTCTTCGCGGGCGTCGGCTTTCTCGACCTCTGGCCGGGGATTGTGACCGCCTTCCTCGCCTTCCGCGTCTTCGACATCTGGAAACCCGGGCCGGTGGGATGGGCCGACCGGCAGGAGGGCGCCATGGGCGTCATGGCCGACGACCTGATCGCGGGCTGGATGGCGGCGCTCGTGGTCGCGGTCGCGGCGGTCGTCGCCCATGTCCCGATGATCCTCGGCTCATGAGCGCGCGGGAAGTCGTCGAGACCCTGACGGCGCGCGGCTGGATGCTCGTCACCGCCGAAAGCTGCACCGGCGGCCTGATCGCCGCGGCCGTCACCGACGTGCCGGGTTCGTCCAGGGCGCTCGACAGAGGCTTCGTCACCTATTCCAACGCGGCCAAGATGGAAATGCTGGGCGTCGCGGAGGCGACGCTCGCCACCCATGGCGCGGTGTCCGAACCGGTGGCCGCCGAGATGGCGCAGGGCGCGCTGGCCCTATCCCATGCCCGGATCGCCGTCTCCGTGACCGGCATCGCGGGCCCCGGAGGGTCCGGGCAGAAGCCCGAGGGCCGGGTGTGCTTCGGGCTGGCGACCGGGGACGGCGTGACCACGCAAACCGTGGAATTCGGCGCGCTCGGCCGCGACGCCGTCCGGCGGGCCAGCGTCGACCACGCCTTGAAGCTGGTGCTGGACGCGCTCGGCTGAGGCGGGCTCAGGCGCTCGCGGCGCCCTTGCCGTAGAGATCGCGGGCGCGCGCCTCGAAGGCGCGCACGATCCGCTGCATCGCCTCGTGGAAAAAGAGCCCCGCCGCCCCCTGCAA
This sequence comes from Roseicyclus sediminis, assembly GCF_025515305.1. Taxonomy (GTDB): domain Bacteria; phylum Pseudomonadota; class Alphaproteobacteria; order Rhodobacterales; family Rhodobacteraceae; genus Roseibacterium; species Roseibacterium sediminis. The sequence continues at coordinate 189,317 of NZ_JAOPHT010000002.1, read as the reverse complement.
AAGCTTGTTGCGGAACTCGAAATCCACGTCGAAGGCCACCTCGCAGCCGCCTTCGGGCAGGTCGCGGAAGGCCCAGGTGGAGTGCATGTGCCGGAACGGCCCCTCGATGTACTCGGTGTCGATGCGGCGGGTCCCGGGCCACATCGTGACGCGCGACAGGAACCGCTCGCGGAACATCTTGAAGCCCACGATGAGGTCCGCGAGCATCACTTCCGTATCCCCCTCGGGCGTCACGGACCGCACGCGCGAAGCGGCGATCCATGGAATGAACTGGGGATAACGCGCCACGTCGGCCACGAGCGCGTACATCTGCGCGGCCGTGTATGGCAGTTTCCGGGTCTCGGAATGGGCGGGCATGCCTCGCCTTTCTTCTTTCGCCTGCCAGCGCCATGTCATAAATACGCGTCCGGAAATCAAGCTTTGCGGCAAGTTTCGGCAGGGGGACATGATGGCGCAGCCCGGGCAGATCCCCGACTACCAGGTCATCCAGATGATCTCGGCGAAGTCCATCGCGGCACGGATCGAGGAACTCGCCCGCGAGATCGAGGCGGATTTCGCCGGCACCGAGAAACTGGTCGTCGTCGGCCTTCTGCGCGGGTCCTTCGTCTTCATCGCCGACCTCGTGCGCGAGATCGACCTGCCCGTCGAGGTCGATTTCCTCGAGGCCTCCTCCTACGGCAACGCGATGGAAAGCTCGCGCGAGGTCCGCATCATCAAGGACCTGCGCGGCGAGATCGCAGGGCGCGACGTGCTGGTCGTCGAGGATATCGTCGACACCGGCCACACGCTGGCGCATGTGGTGAACCTCCTGCGCTCCAAGGGTCCCGCGCGGCTCAAGACCATCGCGCTTCTGGACAAGCCGACGCGGCGCGAGGTGGACATCCGCGCCGACTGGACCGGTTTCGAGATCCCCGACGAGTTCGTGGTCGGCTACGGGATCGACTACGCGCAGCGCAACCGGAACCTGCCCTATATCGGCAAGGTGCGGATGCGTGCGCCCGCGGGCTGATGCCGCCCTTCCTGATCCGGATGCTCCTGTGGGCGCGCAGGCCCCCATCGCGCAGGCAGCAGATCGCCTTCGCGGTCGTCATCGGCATCGGCCTCGCCTTCGCGGCGATCGAACTGGTCTTCGGATGGCCCGAATGGCTGACGCCCGAGCGGGTGCCGCGCGGTCCGCGTTTCACCGCGCCGTAGGCCGGCTTCGCCGCGTTCTGCACAGGGTCCGTGCGGGCGTTCACAGAAGCTTAGGTTGACGCATGCCGTCACCACCTTACCGTCCTACCCGGAGCGTCCAACGTTTTGCCACCCACAGGGAGCCATAGTGACCATGACCATCCGTAAAACAGCCTTCGGCCTCGCGGCGCTTGCCGCACTGGCCACATCCGCTCCGTCCGCCTTTGCGCAGGACCTTCCCGCGCCCGTCCAGGCCCGCCAGGGGCAGATGGACGCCATGGCGCTGAACATCGGCGTTCTCGCCGGCATGGCGCGCGGCAATACCGAATACGATGCGGAAGCGGCGCAGGCAGCGGCCAACAACCTCGTGGCCCTGTCGCAGATCGACCAGCGTTTCAGCTGGCCCGAAGGCACCGACAATTTCTCGCTCGACGGCTCGCGCGCCCTGCCCGCGATCTGGGAGAACATGGCCGGCTTCACCGAGGACTACGTGGCCTTCGGGGCCGCGGCCACGGGCCTGGCCGCCGTCGCCGGCGACGGGCTGGAGGCGGTACAGGCCGCGCTCGGGCCGCTCGGCGGTACCTGCGGGGCCTGCCACGACGACTTCCGGCAGTCGCAGTAAGGCACTTCGGGCCGGGGCCCCGCGCCCTGGCCCGTCCTGTCCATGCGCCGCGTTTTCCTCCTCTTTCTCGCCGTCGCGGTCGCCGTGCTCGGCATCCTGTTCTACCTGACGCTTCCGGCGCGCGTTCCGCCGGAAGAGCTTGCGGGGCTGAGCGGCGATGCCGTGGCGGGCGAGGCGGTGTTCTGGGCGGCGGGCTGCGCATCGTGCCACGCCCCGGAGGAGGCGCGCGGGGAAGACAGGCTCGTGCTGTCGGGTGGCCGCGCCTTCCCGTCGGATTTCGGCACCTTCCGTGCCCCGAACATCTCGATGGACCCCGAGCACGGCATCGGCGCGTGGTCCTTCGCCGATTTCGTGACCGCGCTGCAGGAAGGCGTCAGCCCCGAGGGCCGCAACTACTACCCGGCCTTCCCCTACACCGCCTATCGCCTGGCGGAGCGTCAGGACCTCGCCGATCTCTGGGCCTTCTGGCAGACGCTGCCAGCCTCCGACACGCCGTCCCTGCCCCACGACATCGGCTTCCCCTTCTCGATCCGGCGGACGGTCGGGGTCTGGAACCTTCTCAACATGCCCGACGGCTTCACCGTGACCGGCGAGCTGAGCGCCGAGGCGGAGCGCGGCCGCTACCTCGCCGAGGCGCTGGCCCATTGCGCCGAATGCCATACGCCGCGCGACGCGCTCGGCGGGCTCGACCGGGCGGCGTGGATGACGGGTGCGCCGAACCCCTCCGGCACCGGCACGATCCCCCCGCTCACGCCCGACGAACTGAGATGGAGCGAGGCAGAGATCGCCGCCTATCTCGCCGACGGGTTCACGCCCTCCTTCGACAGTGCGGGCGGACACATGGCGGACGTCATCCGCAACCTCGCCAACCTTTCGGATGCCGACCGGCTGGCGATCGCGGCCTATCTCAAGGCGCTGCCTCCGGCGGAGTAGCCCCGGGCGGTGGAAGGGCGCGGAAGCGCGCGGCGGCCTCGGCACGCTCGTCTGGGGCGAGGCCCGCGGCATGGGCCGCGCAACTCTCGCGGTAGCCCTGCAGAAGCGCCTCATCCGTCTCGTGCGACATGGCCCAGAGGCACCAGGCATAGCCTTCGGCCCGGTCGACCGGTGCGATACCGTCGTTCAGCAGGAGATCGGCGAGGTTCCATCCGCCCAGCACGTAGCCGGCCCGCGCCGAAGCTTCGTAGAGCGCCGGCGCCGCCCCGGGATCGGGCAAGGCGCCCACACCGGTCTCCACCATGACGCCGAGATCGTTCAGCGCCTCGGGCAGGCCAAGGGCCGCCGCACGCTCCATCGCCGCCCGGGCCGCGAGGTGGTCGACCTGAGTTCCGATCCCGTCCCAATACGCAAGCGCCAGCCGGTGCGTCGCCGTTCCGATGCCGCGGGCGTCGGCGAGCGAGAGAAGCGACAGCGCGCGCTCGGGATCGTCGGGCACCGCCTCGTCACCGTCGGACAGCATCCGGGCGAGGTGGTACGCGCCCCAGCCATCGCCCGCTTCCGCGCCGCGGGCGAACCAGTCCGCGGCCCGCGTCGGGCGCGGTGCAAGACCCGCCCCGCCATCGCGGTGCAGAAGGCCCAGATCGGTCGCCGCCGCCGCATCCCCGGCCTCCGCGGCCATGGCAAGCCCCGCGCGCCCGCCCGAGGGGTCCGGCGGGCCGCCCACCCCCTGAAGCCGCATCCAGGACAGAAGCCGAAGCGCACCCGCCTCGCCCCTTGCCACGGCGGCCTCGGCCAGTGCACGGGCGCGGTCAGGCTCCGCATCGCCCGCCTGCCCCGTCGCCAGGATCCCGGCCAGCGCCGTCGCCGCGCCCGGTGTCTCTTCGGCCGCCAGCACGTCGAGCCGCGCCCGGAGCGAGGCCCAGTCGGGCCGCCCGAAAACGCCCGAGGCGATGAGCTGGATCAGGTTGACCTCCGCTGCCCGGCTTCCCAGACCCGCCGCCTGTTCGTAAAGGCGGGCGGCCGCCGAGGGGTCAACGTCCAAACCCAGTGCGCCTTCCTCCAGCGCCCGGCCAAGCGCGACGGCGGCCGTGACCGACCCCGACGCCGCCGCCGTCTGCAAGAGCGTGAGGGCCGTCGCGGGATCGGGCGCATCGCCATCCCGCGCGAGCAGGCCGAGGATCGCCAGCGCCTCGGCCGCGCCCGCCTCGGCCAGCGGACGGGAGATGCGCGCCGCCTCCTCGAAGCGGCCCTCGGCGAAGGCTGCGCGGGCGGCGTCGATGCCCTGCGCGGACAGAGACGCCGACATCGAAAGGGTCGCCGTCAGCGTCGCGGCGAGCCCCCTGAAAAAAACGTGACGCATCATCGGCCCGACCGAGGCCTCAGGCGATCCCGAGCTTCTGCAGCCGCGCCGCGCGCAGCCGGGCGAAATCGTCGCCCGCATGGTAGCTCGACCGCGTCAGCGGCGTGGCCGAGACCATGAGGAAGCCCTTGCCGTAGGCCGCCTTCTCGTAGGCGGCGAACTCGTCGGGATGCACGAAACGATCGACGGCGTGATGCTTGGGCGTCGGCTGCAGGTACTGGCCGATGGTCAGGAAATCGATATCCGCAGCGCGCATGTCGTCCATCACCTGCAGGACCGATTGGCGGTCCTCGCCGAGGCCGACCATGATGCCCGACTTCGTGAACATCGACGGGTCGAGTTCCTTCACCCGCTGCAGCAGCCGAAGCGAGTGGAAATAGCGCGCCCCTGGCCGCACCTCGGGGTAGAGGCCGGGCACGGTCTCGAGGTTGTGGTTGAAGACATCGGGCTTGGCCTCCACCACGACTTCCAGCGCACCGGCGTCGCATTTCAGGAAGTCCGGCGTCAGGATCTCGATCGTGGTCTCCGGCGAACGCTTGCGGATCGCGCGGATCGTCATGGCGAAATGTTCCGCGCCGCCATCTTCGAGGTCGTCGCGGTCGACGGACGTGATGACGACATGGTTCAGCCCGAGCTTCTGGACCGCGTCCGCGACGCGCCCCGGCTCGAACAGGTCGAGGTCCTGCGGCCGGCCCGTGGCCACGTTGCAGAAGGTGCAGCCCCGCGTGCAGATCTCGCCCATGATCATCATGGTCGCGTGCCCCTGGCTCCAGCATTCGCCGGCATTGGGGCAACCCGCCTCCTCGCAGACCGTCACCAGCTTGTGCTCGCGCATGATCTGGTGCGTCTTGCGATATCCCTCGCCCACGGGCGCCTTGACCCGGATCCACGAGGGTTTCTTGGGCTGGGCGTTGTCGGCGCGATGCGCCTTCTCGGGGTGGCGCTGATCGGGCAACTTCAGGTCACGCATGGATGTCTCGCGGATCCTCGGGCAGATTGTTCACCCTTAAATAATCGAGGACGCGGCGAATGTAACCGCGCAACTTGCGCACAGGCGGGTTGCGCGGCACGCAAGGCCCCTACTCCCGGAGCGCGGGCACGAAGCCGTAGCGATCCTCGTAATGCTTCAGAAGGCGCTGCAGCCCGATCTTCAGCACGACCTTGCCCGACCGCGCCGACCAGTTGAGCCGACGTTCGGCCGATTCGATCCCTTCGAGGAAACAGCAGACCCGCAGCACGATGTCCGACAGGCCCGGCCCGAGATCGTCCAGGGCCGCCGACACCCGCTCGCGCGCGGCGCGCGGTCCCTCGGCAAGGCCGGCATCGGACGAGAAATGGCCCCGGTCGGTGCCGGCGGTCAGGAAACGCTCCCAGTTCTGTCCGGTCCGCGGCCCCATCTGCGCGCGCTCGAAGTCCTCGCGCAGCTTCTCGCCCGCCTGCACGAGGTCGGGGGTCAGGAACGGTTTGCCATCGGGCCCTTTGCGGCGCGCGAAAGCCGCAAGCGGGCATTCGGAGAGGTTCACCCGGACCTTCTCGCGCCGGCCCGCGCCGGTGGAGATCTCGGCTTCGCCCCAGGTTGCGTGCTGCGCCTGGAAAAGGCCGGCCGGTTCGGCCATGCCGATGGCGGACCGGCGGCGACGGTCTTCCTCGAGCAGGCGCTTCAGCGCCGACTTGCCCGCAGGCGTGATCGTGTAGCGGGCGATCCGGCCCGGCTTCACGCAGGCGATCCAGTCCTTGACCGCGAAGGCCTGGGCGACCGTGCGGTCGACAACGGCGGTTCGCGTCTGCTCACCGGCCGGACCGGGCCGCAGAACCACGGATTTCTCCATGTCCCGGGCGACCGCCAGCATCGCGCCGGTCTCGCAGAGACGACGGAGAATACGGCGGGCTTCACGGGAGATCGTCGATTCATCGGAAACAATCGGCGAACGGAATGGCGCGGTCATGTCTTTGGACTCCTGTTGTGCGTTGGCGCGCCCGACAGCCCGCACGGCAAGTGCCGCGAGGGCGTCAAACGCTTCATCGATCAACGGGTCGTCCCGGCGTGCCTCGATGCGGCGCACACGCCGGCAGACGGTCGAGGCCGCCTGCCCGTCCAGCGCCGCGATGCGCCGGAGCGGCTGCCCCGCCGCGACGTGCGCGAGATACTGGCAGGCCGCCTCGGGCACCCAGCCCGGCATGTGTGTGGAAAGGCCGGAACAGCGCTCCGGCAGGGTCGAAGTCATGACCCGGTCCCCCTCGCGTTCCTGATCGACCGGGGCAGAATTTTCGTGGATTGATTACTGAATCGTTAAAATCCATCCAATTTGAGAAAATTGTTTCTCAATAATGAACAATTGGACGGGAGCGACCGGCGCGTGGCGGCTTGGCGCAACGCGCGGTCCGGCCGGCGCAGGCTCGACCTCCGGAAAAACCTTTCTTGGAGTTCACCGATGTCCGATCTCGCCGAGGTGCTTGCACGGCTCCATCGTCCTGCCCTTCTGGTGCGTGCCGCACAGATCGCCGCCGCAGCGCCCTGTGCCGCACGGCGTGCGCAAAGGCGTCCCGTGACGCGGCTGCTTGCGGAGGAGGCGGCGCTGAACGCCACCCGGCTGGACGGGGGACCCGGCTACTCGCCGCGCCGCCACGTCCAGGTGATGAGTGCGCTGATGTCGGCGGCGGTCCGAAGCCCGGACCGCGCCACGCGGGATCTCAGATGAAGGCGTCCGGCATCTCGGCCTTGCGGCGGATGACGTAGTCCTTGAGCGCCTCGTCCACGCCGGGATCGAGCATCGGTGCCTGGTAGTCGCGCAGAAGTTTCTGCACCCGCGCCGAGGCCAGCTCGAAGGTGCTGTGCCCGCCATCCTCGGCCCAGGTTTCATAGGGCCGGTAATCGAGAAGCTTGGTACGCCAGAAGGCGGACTGGTAATTCGCCTGCGTGTGCGCGCAGCCCAGGAAGTGACCGCCCGGCCCGACCTCGCGCAGCGCGTCCATGGCCTGGGCGTTCGCGTCGATCGGCACGCCTTCGGCGAACTTGTGCAGGATGCCGAGCTGGTCGGCGTCCATGACGAACTTCTCGGGGCTGGCCACCAGCCCTCCCTCCAGCCAACCGCAGGCGTGCAGCATGAAGTTCACACCCGACAGAAGCGCGTTCTGCAGCGAGTTGGCGCTTTCATAGGCCGCCTGTGCGTCCGGCAGCTTGGAGCCGTTGAAGGCCCCGCCCGAGCGGTAGGGAAGCCCGAGACGCCGGGCAAGCTGCCCCGCGCCATTGGTGATCTGCTGCGCCTCGGGCGTGCCGAAGGTGGGCGCGCCGGAGTTCATGTCGATCGAGGTCACGAAGGCGCCGAAGATCGCGGGCGCGCCGGGCCGGACCAGCTGCGAATAGGCGACGCCGGCCAACACCTCGGCCAGAACCTGCGTGAGCGTTCCCATGACCGAGACGGGCGCCATCGCGCCGCCGACGATGAAGGGCGAGATGATGCAGGCCTGCCCCGCGGCGGCATATTCCTCGAGCGCGCCCATCATGACGCTGTCGAAGGTCAGCGGCGAGTTGATGTTGATGAGGGAGGTCATGACGCAGTTCTGATCGACGACATCCTCGCCGAAGAGGATCTTCGCCATCTCGACCGAATCCGCGGCGCGCGAGGGTTCCGTCACCGAGCCCATGAAGGGTTTGTCGGACAGGCTCATGTGCGCGTAGAGCATGTCGAAATGCCGCTTGTTCACCGGCACGTCGGTGGGCTCGCAGACCGTTCCGCCGGAATGGTGCAGCCACTCCGACATGTAGCCCAGTTTCACCAGCGTCTCGAAATCCGCCATCGTCGCGTAGCGCCGGCCGCTGTCGAGGTCGCGCCAGAAGGGCGGGCCGTAGACCGGCGCCAGGACGAGGGAGTTGCCGCCGATCTCGACGTTGCGCGCCGGGTTCCGGGCGATCTGGGTAAATCGCGAGGGCGCGGTTTCGCAGAGCTTGCGGGCAAGGCCGCGCGGCAGGCGCACGCGTTCGCCGCTTACATCCGCGCCGGCATCCCGCCAGCGTTGCAGCGCGGCGGGATTCTCGACGAAGGCGACACCGATCTCCTCGAGCACCGTCTCGGCATTGTGCTCGATGATCTGGAGCGCTTCCTCGTTCAGGATCTCGAGATTGGGGATGTTGCGTTCGATGAACCGCGCGGTTTCAAAGCGCACCGCCGAGCGTTCCGCCCGCCGTGCCGCACCGCCACCGCCACGCCCGCGCCGTCCCACACGTTCCGCCTCGGCCATGCCGTCCCCTCCGATTGCGCCCTTGCTCGTGCGCTGGGAGATATCCCGCCGCTTGGCAACGCTGAGTGCGGATTGCGGCATTCCGGGGGGGAAAGCGACATCGCGCGACGCCCACGCGACATAATGATCAGGATCAAGGGCATCGCCACCCGGTCTGGCACAATGAACGCAGGGAGGATCGAGGTATGGACTGGAAGAAAAAGAAGACACCGCTCATGGGGCTGGTCGGCGGAACAGGGGTCGCCGTATTCCTGCTGGGCGCCGTCGGCGGGCTTTATTCCCTCGGCCTGTCGATCGCGCTGGCCTTCGCCATCTGGATCGTGGGCGCGACGCTGGTCAACGTTCTGGCCTCCTGACCGAGGCCGCATCTTGCACGTGACGGTGCGTGGTCCTAAGGCTCTGCCATGACGCAAAGCACCGATCCCGCCCGCCATCACGAACGCCTGCTGATCATCGACTTCGGCAGCCAGGTCACGCAACTGATCGCGCGGCGCCTGCGCGAGTTGAACGTCTACTGCGAGATACACCCGTTCCAGAAGGTGACCGGGGACTTCCTTGCGGAGTTCGCACCGAAGGCCGTGATCTTCTCGGGCGGCCCGGCCAGCGTGATCGACGAAGACTCCCCCCGCCCGCCGGAGGCCGTGTTCGCCCTCGGCGTTCCGATCCTCGGCATCTGTTACGGCCAGCAGGTGATGATGGAGATGCTGGGCGGCAAGGTCGTGCGCGGCGAGGGGACGGCGGAATTCGGCCGCGCCTACGTGGAGCACGGTGCAGAGCGCATCGACCTGCTGAACGGATGGTTCCTCGAAGGCCGCGAACAGGTCTGGATGAGCCATGGCGACCACGTGAGCCGCCTTGCCCCGGGGTTCGAGGTCTACGCCACCTCCCCCGGCGCGCCGTTTGCCATCACCGCCGACCTGTCCCGCAACTTCTACGCGGTGCAGTTCCATCCCGAGGTGCATCACACCCCGAACGGCAAGACGCTCTATGAAAACTTCGTGCGTCTCGCCGGCTTCAAGGGCGACTGGACCATGGCCGCCTACCGCGACGAGGCGATCCGCCAGATCCGCGAGCAGGTGGGCGACGCCAAGGTGATCTGCGGGCTGTCGGGCGGGGTCGACTCGTCCGTGGCCGCGGTCCTGATCCACGAGGCCATCGGCGATCAGCTGACCTGCGTCTTCGTCGATCACGGCCTCCTGCGCCAGAACGAGGCCGAGGAAGTGGTCTCCATGTTTCGCGACCACTACAACATTCCCCTCATCCACGCCGACGAGAGCGAGCGGTTCCTGACCGCGCTCGACGGTGTTTCCGATCCGGAAACGAAGCGGAAGACGATCGGGAAACTGTTTATCGACGTGTTCCAGCACTATGCGGACGGCATCGACGGGGCGGAGTTCCTGGCGCAGGGTACTCTCTACCCCGATGTCATTGAATCGGTAAGCTTTTCGGGCGGCCCCTCGGTCACCATCAAGTCGCATCACAACGTGGGCGGCCTGCCCGAGAAGATGGGCCTGAAGCTGGTGGAGCCGCTGCGCGAACTCTTCAAGGACGAGGTCCGCGCGCTGGGGCATCAGCTGGGCCTGCCCGCCAGTTTCATCGGTCGCCACCCCTTCCCCGGCCCCGGCCTCGCCATCCGCTGCCCCGGCGAGATCACCCGCGAGAAGCTGGAGATCCTGCGCAAGGCCGACGCGGTCTATATCGACCAGATCCGCAAGCACGGGCTCTACGACGAGATCTGGCAGGCCTTCGTCGCGATCCTGCCGGTGCGGACCGTCGGCGTGATGGGCGACGGCCGGACCTACGATTACGCCTGCGCCCTTCGCGCGGTGACGAGCGTGGACGGCATGACCGCCGACTACTACCCGTTCAGCCACGAGTTCCTCGGCGAGACCGCGACGCGGATCATCAACGAGGTCAAGGGCATCAACCGGGTGACCTACGACATCACCTCCAAGCCGCCGGGCACGATCGAGTGGGAGTGAAGCGGCTCTTCAAGCTGCTTCGTCTCGGTGTTCTGACCTGGGCCGCCGGGTTCGTGGCGCTTCTCGGCGTTCAGGTGTTCTGGCCGGCCGACGCCGCCCCGCCCGAGCCCGCGGATGCCATCGTCTGCCTCGGCGCCGGAATGTCCTACCAGGGGTGGGAATTGCCCGACAGCGCCTCGACCCGGCGCGCGCGGACCTGCGCGGACCTCTATGCCGCGGGCGTCGCGCCGGTCGTGATCTTCACCGGCTACGGGCACGCCGTGTCCTCGGCGGCGCGGGCCATGTCCGAGGTTGCGCGCGCCGAGGGCCTTCCGCGTCAGGCCGCGCTGATCGAGCCGCGGGCGAAGTCGACCATCCAGAACGCGGTCTTTTCGCTGAACATGCTGGAGACGCCGCCGCAGCGCGTCGTGGTCGTCTCCGATCCGTTCCACCTGCCGAGGTCCTGGGCAATCTTCCGGATCTTCGGAGAAGTGCCGGACGTCTCGGTCTACGCGGCGGCCGACACCGAGGACCGGGGCCGCGGCGAGCGGCGCGAAGTGGAGTGGGTATTCCGGGAATCGTTCGCGGTCTGGTCGAACCTCGGACGCCTCGTCGCCTACTGGGCCGGTGGTTTGGCCGGGGTCGACCGGGCCACCCGCATCGGCTGGTTCAACTGAAACAGCGTCTCAGCGGTAGGCCACGAGCCGTCCGTCGCCCGTCACCACCATCAGCGTATTGTTGACGACGATGGGATGCGAGGCCGCGCCGCCCCTCAGGTTGACCGAGCCGACGAGGTTGCCGCCCACCGGATCGAAGAAGCGGATCTGGTTGTCGCCCGAGGCGACGACAAGACGGCCGCCCGCAAGGATCGGCCCGTAATGGGTGAAGACGGCGCGCCGGCGCCGCTCGCGCTCGCGGACGTAAAGCGGAAGCTCGGTGCCCCAGATGCGATCACCCGTCTCGGCGTCGAGCCGGATCAGCTCGTTCCGGTCGGAGACGAAGAAAAGGCTGCCGCCTGCCACGAGGACCGGGGAGTAGGCGCCTTCGGTCGCGGTCCAGCGCCGTTCGCCCGTCGCGGCACTCAGCGCGACGACGCGGCCCGACTGGTTCCCCGCATAGACGGTCCCGCCGGCCACGACCGGGTCGCCGGTGATGTCGGAAATGTTGGAATAGGCGACGCCGAGCCGCCCCCCGGCAACCGCCGTGGCCCAGGTCCGCACGCCGGTGTCACGCCGCGCGGCCACCAGTTCGCCCGAGCCATAGGGGAAGATCACAGTGCCGTCGGCGACGGCCGGGGCCGCGCCGCCTGCGCGCAGCGCCTGCGCCGGAGCGGAGGGCAGTTCCCACTGGATGCGCCCGACATCGGTGCTGATGGCCCAGGCGCGGTTGTCGCGGCTGACGACGAAGACGCTGTTGCCGGACACGGTCGGCGTGCCCAGGCCCGCACCGAGGCGCTGGCGCCAGCGCACGGCGCCGGACGAGGCATCGAGCGCCACAAGCTCACCGTAGCCGGTGGTCGCGTAGAGCGTGTCGCCATCGAGAGAGAGGCCGCCGCCCGAGACGTTGCCGCCCCGGTCGAACCCTGCCGTCAGGTCGGCGGACCAGAGCAGGCCGCCCGACGAGATCGAATGCGCCCTGACGCCCGCCGAGGCGTCGAGCGTGAAGACCGCGCCGCTGCCTGCGACGGGGTCGGCGGTGATGCGATTGCGGCGGCTGTTGCCCTGCCCGATATTGGCGGACCAGACCTGCGTCGGCGACGCGGACAGCGCGGCATGGGGCGTCCGGTTCTGCGCGTCGAAGCCGCGCTGCGTCCAGCTGGCATAGGTGCTCGCCGCGGGGAGGTTGATGGCGCGGGCCGCGTCCACCTGTTCTTCCGCCCCCGCCGATGCGCCGCCGCTCAGCGTTTCCACCAACGGCACGCGCGTGCCGAAGCGCTCACCGGGAAGGATCACTTCGCGGTTGCCGCAGCCCGCCAGCACCGTCACCGAAGCCAGCGCCAGAGCCAGCCCGAGGGCTCCCCGGCGCGGCCTGTCCGTGATGCGCATTCCGCTGTTTCCGAGCGTCTCGCCAAGGCTCATCGCGTGCGCCCTTCCCTTACCGTCTCCGTCCGGAAATTCCGTCCGGTCATTGATCCGCGGGCGCCTCCGCCCCCTCTTCGCCGTCGCCGGTGCCGGCTTCGGCCGCGGTCCCGTCCTCCACCGCACCGTCGGCGGCGTCCCCGTCGGTCGGCGGCAGAAGCGCGCCATCACCGCCAAGTGCGTCCGCCGGGTCGACCGGACCTGCGTCCGGTTCGGCCACGGGTTCGGGCGCCGTGTCGACCAGCGCCGCACCGCTTTCCAGCGCCACAATCAACTGACCGGCGCGCTGTTGCAACCCGGGCGTGGCCTCGGCGGCGATTTCAAGCCGACGCAGACGCTCGATCCCGGCCTCGAGATCGCCCTCCGAAATGTCGAGCAGCGCAAGCTGTTCCTCGGCAAGGGCGGCATAGGGCGCGCCGGGCTCGGCCAGGACGCCGAGAACGAGGCGCGCCTCGGCCGGATCGCCCTGGTCGAGCAGATGTGCCTTGAGAAGCGCGAGATGCCGGTAGCGGACCGGCAGGTCAGGCGCCTCAGCCGCCGCGCGAAGCCGCGCTGCCGCCGCCACGCGATCCTCGTCCTCTGCCGCCTCGCCGGCGGCCAGAAGGGCCAGGAGAACCTCGCCCGCCGCGCCCGGGGGATCGACCGCTTCGAGCGCGGAGATCCTTGCGGCGGAATCGGCCTGATCGAGCGCCGCGATCACCGCGTCACCGAAGGCCTGGGAGGTCGCCACCGCTTGCGCGCGGCGATATTCGAGAAAACCCGCCCCACCGACCAGGACGACGACGATCAGGACGGCTAGCCAGGCCCACTTGCGGAAGAAGGCGAACAGACGGTCGCGGCGAACCTCTTCGGTCACCTCGTCGATGAAACTGTCTGTATTGGCCATGCCTGCCCTCCCATGGGGGGCGGCCCGACCGGCCCCCGCCCCGCTCTCGCGTGTCGAGCCGCTCTTAGCGCGGCGGACGCCCCGGCTGCAAGCACCGCGCGGCTCTCCGGACGGAACTGAACCGTCCGGTTCAGTCTTGCACGTGCAGCACGAAGAAACTAATCTGAACTGGTCCGTTCAGCGTACCACCCAGGACGTCAAACCGTGTAGCGACGGTACGGCACCGGCCGTCCCGCCAGAAAGACAGGCATGAAACCCTTTCCGCTGATCATCGCGGCGCTTGTATGCGTCGCCCTGTACTTCGTTATCCTTGATCGCGACACCCTTGTGCGGTTTGCCGGCGGCTTCGGTTCCGAGACGTCCGAGGCGGACACGGACGGCGCGGCGGCCGTCGCGCCCGATACCGAACAGGTGGCCGAAACCATTCCGGACAGCGATACGCGCGTGCACGTCACCGCGCGCCGCTCCGAGGCCCAGATCGCCGAGAACGCCGTCCTGCTCCGCGGCCGGACCGAGGCGCTGCGCCAGGTGAGCGTCGCCTCCGAGACCTCGGGGCGCATCATCTCCGACCCGATCCGCGCCGGCGCCTTCGTCGAGGAGGGCACCATCCTGTGCGAGATCGATCCGGGGACGCGCCTGAGCGCGCTGGAGGAGGCCGAAGCGGCGCTCGACACCGCGCGCGCCCGCCTGCCCGAGGCGGAGGCCCAGCTTGCCGGCGCGCGCGCGCAGCTGACGGCCGCCGAAATTGATGCCAATGCCGCCTCGCGGCTGAGCGAGTCCGGGTTCGCCTCCGAGACCCGGGCCGCAAGCGCCGAGGCCACGCGCGAGGGCGCGCTCGCCAACATCCAATCCGCGACCGCGGGTGTCGCGCAGGCACAGTCGGGCATCCGCTCGGCCGAGGCGGCAGTGACCCGCGCGCAGGAGGAGATCGCGCGCCTGACGATCGTGGCGCCGTTCTCCGGCCACCTCGAGAGCGACACGGCCGAACTCGGCACGCTGATGCAGCCCGGCGCGCTCTGCGCGACGATCATCCAGCTCGACCCGATCAAGCTCGTGGGCTTCGTGCCCGAGGCGCAGGTCGATCGCGTCGCCCTTGGTGCGGCGGCCGGCGCAAGGCTCGCCTCCGGCCGCGAGGTCATGGGGGAGGTCACGTTCCTCAGCCGCTCCGCCGACGAGAGCACGCGGACCTTCCGCGTCGAGATCACCGTGCCGAACCCCGACATGGCGATCCGCGACGGACAGACCGCCGATATCCTCGTCCAGAGCGAGGGGACGCCCGCGCATCTTCTGCCAACCTCCGCCATGACGCTGAACGATAACGGGCAGCTCGGCGTGCGCATCGTCGAGGAGGGCGTCGTGCGCTTCGTGCCGGTGCGGATGCTGCGCGACACGGTCCGGGGTGTCTGGCTGACCGGCCTGCCCGAGGTGGCCGACGTCATCACGGTGGGCCAGGAATTCGTCACCGACGGCGTCGAGGTCAGGGTCACCTACGAGGAGCTGACGCAATGATCGGCGTGATCGACTGGGCCGCCAGCCGGGCGCGAATGGTCGTCGCCTTTGTGATCCTGTCGCTCACCGTGGGTGCCGCGGCCTATGTCGGCCTGCCGAAGGAAGGCGAGCCGGACATCGACATCCCGGGCCTTTTCGTCTCGGTCCCCTTCCCCGGCATCTCCGCCGAGGACAGCGAGCGCCTTCTGATCCGGCCGATGGAATCGGAGTTCCAGGACCTCGACGGCCTGACGACGATCACCGCGACCGCCTCGGAGGGGTTCGCGGGACTGTTCCTCGAATTCGAGTTCGGCTGGGACAAGTCGGCGACCATCGCCGACGTCCGCGACGCGATGGGCCGCGCCGAGGCCGAATTCCCCGAGGGGGCCGAAAGCTGGCAGATCTCGGAAATCAACTTCTCCGAGTTCCCGATCATCGTCGTGGCGCTGTCGGGCGCGGCGCCCGAACGCACGCTGATCCGGCTGGCCAACGAGATGCAGACGGCCCTCGAAGCCCTGTCGCCGGTCCTCGAGGCCGGGCTTGCCGGCACGCGCGACGAGATGCTCGAGGTCATCCTCGACCCCCTCGCGCTCGAGGCCTACGACGTCACCGCCGCCGACCTCATCAACGCGGTCGTCAACAACAACCAGTTGATCGCGGCGGGCGAGGTCGAGACCGCGAGCGGCTCGATCGCGATCAAGATCCCGTCGAGTTTCGACACGGCCGAGGATGTCTACAACCTCCCCATCACGGTGAACGGCGACAGGGTGGTGACGCTGGGCGAGCTTGCCGAGATCCGCCTGACCTACCAGGACCGCGCGGGCACGGCGCGCTTCAACGGCGAGCCGACGATCGCGCTCCAGGTCGTGAAGCGGCAAGGGTTCAACGTGATCGACACCGCCGCCCTGGTCCGCGAGACCGTCGAGCAGGTACGCGCCACCTGGCCGGCGGAGTTGCAGGAAGCGGTGCGGGTGGACACCACGCTCGACCAGTCGGTCGGCGTCGACAGCATGGTCACCCAGCTCGAAAGCTCGGTCCTGACCGCCATCGCGCTCGTCATGATCGTGGTGCTCGCCTCGCTCGGAACGCGCTCGGCGATGCTCGTGGGCTTCGCGATCCCGACGTCGTTCCTTCTGTGCTTCATCCTCCTCGGCATCATGGGCGTCGCGATCTCGAACATCGTGATGTTCGGCCTCATCCTCGCGGTGGGGATGCTCGTCGACGGGGCCATCGTCGTCGTGGAATACGCCGACAAGCGCCTGAGCGAGGGCGCGCGGCCGATGCAGGCCTACACCGACGCCGCCAAGCGGATGTTCTGGCCCGTCGTCTCTTCGACCGCAACGACGCTCTGCGCGTTCCTGCCAATGCTGTTCTGGCCCGGTGTCGCGGGCGAGTTCATGGGGATGCTGCCGGTCACGCTCATCTTCGTGCTCTCCGCCTCGCTGATCGTTGCACTCATCTACCTGCCGGTTCTCGGCGGCGTGGCGGCGCGCTTCACCCGGCAGGTGGATCGCGCGGCGGCCATGCTGAGCGCGGTGGTGCCGTGGACCATCGCGCGGATCGTCCTTGCCGCCGGTCTGGCATGGCTGATGTTCATGGCCGCGATGCAGACGATCAATCCAGGCGCCCTCTTCCCCGCGCCGCCCGCGGGCACGGCGCCGATGCTGGCGATGCTGCCCGGCGCGCTTCTGTTCGTGGTCTGCGCCGCGGCGATGTCGGTGGTGATGGGAACGCTGCAGTTCGCCCGGCGCCAGCGCACGATCCGCGCGGGCTATCGGCGGACCGTCTTCGGCTGGTTCATCCACGCCATCGTCGGCAACCCGGTGATGCCGCTCGTCACGATCGCCGCCGTCGCTGTCTTCGTGGTCACGGTCTTCAGCTATTTCGGCGCCAACAACAACGGCGTGGAATTCTTCGTCGAGACCGAGCCGGAACAGGCCATCGTCTACGTCCGTGCGCGCGGCAACCTCTCCATCGAGGAGCAGGACGCACTGGTGCGGCAGGCCGAGGCCATCGTCCTCCAGCAGGAGGGTATCCGGGACATCTTCGCCTTCGCCGGCGACGGCGGCCTCAACAACAACACCGGCGGCGTCAGCGCGCCGGGCGACACGATCGGCCAGATCCAGGTCGATCTCGCGCCGTGGGGCGAGCGGCCCGACGGCAACTCGATCCTCGACGCGTTGCAGGCCCGCCTCGACACGCTGCCCGGAATCGAGACCGAGATCTTCGAACAATCGCAGGGTCCGGGCGACGCGAAACCCGTCAGCCTCAGACTGTCCAGCGATGACTGGGAGGCGCTTCGCACGGCCACCGACACCGCCAGGGCCTACTTCGACGACTTGGACGGCCTGATCCTCGTCGAGGACACGCTGCCCCTGCCGGGTATCGACTGGCAGATCGACGTCGACGTCGAGGCCGCGGGGCGCTTCGGCGCGGACGTGGCTACCGTGGGCGCGATGGTGCAACTTGTCACGCGCGGGATCCTGCTCGACACGATGCGCGTTCCGACTTCCGACGAGGAAATCGAGATCCGCGTCCGCTTTCCCGAGGAAGCGCGCGTTCTCTCGACACTCGACACCTTGCGCGTGCGCACCCGCGACGGGCTCGTGCCGCTGTCGAACTTCGTCAGCTACAGTGCGCAGCCGCAACTGGCCGAGATCAACCGCGTCGACCAGCGCCGCATCTTCGAGGTGAAGGCCAACACCCGCGCGGGCCTGTTCCGCGTGAATGACGCCGAGGGCGAAGCGGTGGCCATGCTGCTCGATACCGCCGAGCCGACGGTGACCGGCGAGGCGGACTTCACCGTGGGTGAAACCGGCTGGCAGGTCTACACGCTCTATGGCGGAACCGATGCCGCGGCCGTCGAGGCCGGTCTGACCTCCGGCGACCTGGCGCTGGTCGCGGTCACGCCGAACGAGCGGATCGAGGCCATCACCGAGTGGATCGAAACGACCTCGCCCTTCCCGGCGGGCGTCAACTGGGAATGGTCCGGCGACCAGGCCGACCAGGCCGAGAGCCAGGCCTTCCTCAGCCAGGCCTTCGCGGCGGCGCTGGGGCTGATGTTCATCATCCTGCTGGCGCAGTTCAACTCGATCTACAACGCGGTTCTCGTACTTCTGGCCGTGGTTCTGTCCACCACCGGTGTCCTCATCGGCATGCTGGTGATGGATCAGACCTTCTCGATCATCATGACCGGGACGGGGATCGTCGCGCTGGCCGGGATCGTGGTGAACAACAACATCGTCCTGATCGACACCTACCAGGAATACGCCCGCTACATGCCGCGGCTGGAGGCGATCACGCGGACCGCCGAGGCGCGGATCCGGCCCGTTCTCCTGACGACGATCACGACGATGGCGGGCCTCGCGCCCATGATGTTCGGCATCTCGCTCGACTTCGCCAATGGCGGCTACACCATCGACAGCCCCACGGCACTTTGGTGGAAGCAGCTGGCGACTGCGGTCGTCTTCGGCCTCGGGATCGCAACCGTTCTGACGCTGGTCTTCACGCCGTCGCTTCTGGCGCTTCGGGTGTGGTCGGCAACCATCGTCGGCTGGATCGGCCGCGGCCTCGCGCGCATGGGGACAACCCGGGCGAGCCAGACGGCGCAGGACTGGGCGCTGGCCCGCGCCGCGCGCCAGACCCGCGACCCGGTGATCTTCTGGGACGAGGATCCCCGACCGGCGGACCCCGCGCCAGTGGACCCCGCGCCTGCGGACCAAGCGGACGCCGACCCGGATGCGGCGGAGACGGGGACGGCCGTGCCTGCCCCGGAAGCGGATACGGCCGGAACCGACGAGCCCGGGCAAGCGCCGGACGAGGCCCCCGAGCAGGACAGCCCCAAGCCGCCCCTGAGGGCGGCCGAGTAGGCAGGCCAGAGCGACGGTGACGGGCGCCGGGGACGGAGCCCGCCGCCCGCCCCGGGGATCAGCCCGCCTTCAGGTAGGAAATCGTCCCCGCCAGATCCGTGTCGTCTATGACCCGGAAGACCGAGATCGCCCCGGCCTGACGTGCCCTGGCATGGGGCGCATAGTCGGGATCGGCAACGAAACCGTCGAGCGCCGCGCGCGTGGGGAATTCGATGATGGCGATCAGCGTGCTGTCCGGGCCCTTGCCTTCCAGCGTCGCGATGTTGCCGCTGCGCGACAGGTAGCGGCCACCATGCCGCTCGACGATCTTGTGGGCCTCGCTCGCATAGCCCGGCACCCAGCCGTCATCGGTGATCTCGATATCCGCGATAAGATAAACGCTCATGGCATCCTCCTTGTCCGGCCGACCGGATTGGCCGCGCCGTCGGGACCGACCTTGCCCGGGGATGGCACCGCGCCTCCAGTCACGGGACTGGAGCGGCCGGTACAGTTTCTGGACTAGCGGCAAGGTGACGCCCCGCTAGACTGGCGCCACCCATGGGAGGTGGGACCATGACAAACCACGGTTACAAGCAGTTCTGTCCGCTCGCCATGGCCGCCGAGGTGCTTTGCACACGTTGGACCATGGTGCTTCTGCGAGAGTTCGTCGCCGGTTCCACGCGGTTCAACGACCTCCGGCGCGGGGTGCCGAAGATGTCGCCCACGCTGCTGTCGCAGCGCCTGAAGGACCTCGAACAGGCGGGAATCGTGGAAAGAAAACCGGTGGCCTCCGAACGCGGCGTGTTGGAGTACCACCTGACACCGGCCGGCCAGGACCTGCGCGAGGTCATCATGGCGATGGGCATGTGGGGGCAGAAGTGGATCGAGTCCTCGCTGTCGCTGAAGAACCTCGACCCGTCCCTCCTGATGTGGGACATGCGGCGCAACCTCAACCCCGATCCGCTTCCGAAACGGCGCACGGTGATACAGTTCCTGTACCACGACCTCCCGTCGACGAAACGCGACTGGTGGGTGGTGGTGGAGCCCGACGGAGAGGTCGACCTGTGCTGGGCCGATCCGGGTTTCGAGGTGGATCTCTACGTCACCACCGACCTCGGGACTATGACGGCGATCTGGATGGGTGTGACCGACGTGGAGGCCGAGCGCGACAAGTTCGAGTTCAACGGCTCCCGCGAGATCGCCGCAAGGATGCAGAGCTGGCTCGGCCTCAGCCCCTTCGCGGTGCAGAAGAAACTCGTCGGCTGACCGGCGGCAAGGGCGCCGCTACCGGTCCAGGTCCTCGCCCGCGCTCTGCCGCGCCCAGAGCGAGGCATAGCGCCCGCCGCGCGCCAGAAGTTCGTCGTGGGTTCCGCTCTCCACGACCTCGCCCGCCTCCAGCACGAGAATGCGGTCGCTGTCCACGATGGTCGAAAGCCGGTGCGCGATGGTTATGACCGAACGGCCCTGCCCCATCATCTTCAGCTCCGACTGGATCGAGCGTTCCGTTTCGGTGTCGAGGGCGCTCGTCGCCTCGTCCAGAAGCAGGATCGGCGGGTCCTTCAGGAGCGTGCGCGCGATGCCCACGCGCTGCTTCTCGCCGCCCGAAAGCTTGAGCCCGCGCTCGCCCACCGTCGTGTCATAGCCGTCCGGCAGGCCGAGGATGAAATCGTGGATCTTCGCCGCCCGCGCGGCGGCCTCGACCTCGGCCTCGCCGGCCTCGGGGCGGCCATAGGCGATGTTGTAGCGGATCGTGTCGTTGAAGAGCACGGTATCCTGCGGCACCACGCCGATCTGCGCGTGCAGGCTTTCTTGCGTGATCTCCCGGAGGTCCTGCCCGTCGATGCGGATCGCCCCGCCCGTGACGTCATAGAAGCGGAACAGCAGCCGTCCGATGGTCGATTTGCCCGAGCCCGATGGCCCCACCAGCGCCAGCGTCTCGCCGGGCGCGACGCGGAACGAAACGCCCTTGAGGATGGGACGCGCGGCGTCATAGGCGAAGCGGACGTCCTCGAACACCACCTCGCCGCCGGTGACCTCCAGCGCGGGCGCGCCGGGCCGGTCGGCGACCTCCTGCGGCTGTTCGAGCAGGTCGAACATTTCGCCCATGTCCACCAGCGCCTGCCGGATCTCCCGGTAGACCGTGCCGAGGAAGTTCAGCGGCATGGTGATCTGGATCATGAAGGCGTTGACCATGACGAAGTCGCCCACCGTCAACTCGCCCGCGTTCACGCCGATCGCGGCCATGACCATGACGATGACCAGCCCAGTCGTGATGATCAGCGACTGGCCGAAGTTCAGCGCGGCCAGAGACACGCCGGTCTTGATCGCGGCGGCCTCGTAGCCTTCCATGGCGCGGTCATAGCGGTCTGCCTCGCGGGACTCGGCCCCGAAATACTTGACCGTCTCGAAGTTGAGGAGGCTGTCGACGGCCTTCTGGTTGGCGTCGGTGTCCTGCGCGTTCATCTCGCGGCGGATCTTCACCCGCCACTCCGTCACCGCGAAGGTGAACCAGATATAGAGCGCGATGGTGATCACGAGGACGAGCAGGTAGCTGAGATCGAAGGCCCATGCCAGGACGATCCCCGTCAGCGCCAGTTCCAGGATCAGCGGACCGACGGAGAAGAGCAGGAACCGCAGGAGGAACTCCACCCCCTTCACGCCGCGCTCGATGATGCGGGACAGCCCGCCCGTCTTGCGCGTGATGTGGTAGCGCAGGCTGAGAGCGTGGATATGCCGGAAGGTCTCGAGCGCGAGTTGCCGCAGCGCCCGCTGCGCCACCCGCGCGAAGACCGCATCGCGGAGCTGGTTGAACCCGACGCTGGCCGCGCGCGCAACGCCGTAGGCCACCGTGATCCCGACCGCGCCCATGCCCAGAAGCCAGGCGGGCGAGCCCGTGGTTTCCCCCGCCAGCGCATCGACCGCGGCCTTGTAGAGGAAAGGCGTGCCGATCGTCACCGCCTTGGCGATCGCGAGGAATATCAGCGCGAGGACCACGCGCTGTTTCACCCATGGCTGATCGTCGGGCCAAAGATAGGGCGCGACCTTGCGGATCGTCCGCAGGCCCGAACGACGCTCGGCCGCCTCGACGGCATCGGCGGCCGTCTCGGGAGCGGGAGAGGGCGGGGCATTGGTCCCTGCTGTCGCGGTCGTATCGGCTGGCATCGGCCCTCGCACTGCTGGCTCGGCCACTACCTAAGGCCCGCGCGCCGGGATGACCAGTGGCGCGCGACCCTGCGTCTCACTCCTCGTTGACGGCACGCGGGAGGTCCGGCAGGCGGAAGATCTGGCCCGGGAAGATCCAGTCGGGATCGCGGATGCGATCGCGGTTCTCCTCGAAGATCTGGACGTAGGCGATGCCTTCCCCGAAATTCGCCTCGGCGATCCCCCAGAGCGTGAAGCCCGGCTGCACGGTGATGACGGAAACCCCCACATCGACCTGCATCGGCGAGGCGGCGATCCGCGCGGGATCCTCGCGCAGGAAGGGCGTGTCGATCCGCGCCTCGACCACCCCCTCGGGCGAGAGCTGTTCGACGCTGAGCGTGTAGGTTCCGGGGTCCACGTCCGGCAGGTCGAGCGACCAGTTGCCGCCCGGCCCGATCTCGCCCAGTTCGACCGCGCGATTGTCGAGCAGGATCTGCACCCGCCCATCCGCCGGGCCGCGCCCCGACAGGATCACCTCGCCCTCGGTGTTGTAGGCGATGGCGTCGAGCTGAACCTCGGTCTGGACGCTGGGCGGCGCACCGGGGCTGCCACCGTCTGGCGCGGCGCCAGCGCCCTGCACGACGCGCAGACCCTCGGGGCCGGCGATCACGACCGACGGCGCCTGCGCCACGGCGATCTCGGGCGCATCCGCGACCTCTGCCTGCGGGGCGGCGGGCGGGGTCGGCTCGGCCACGATTACGGGTTCCGGCGCGACCTCCGCGACATCGGCCGCCGTGGCGTCCGCGTCGGGTCCCGCAACGTCCGCATCCGCTTCGGCGACCGTGGTGACGGGCTCCGTGGCCTCGGGTACGGCCTCGTCCTGGACCTCCGTCCCCTCGGCGACCGTTTGCGCGGGCGCCTCCGCCGTCAACTCGGGCGCAGACGCCTCTGGCGCGGCCTCGGCGAGTTCGGCGGTTTCCGTCGCGCCTGGCGCGGTGTCAGTGGCCCCTGCGGCCGGCTCTGCCTCCGGCGCGGTGGCCACGTCCGTCTCCTCAGCGGCTTCCTGTGCCGGCGCGGGCTCGACCGCTTCCGCCACGGCGGCGGGCGGACTGCCAAAGGGCGAGACGATCACGGTGTCCGCGCCGGGGATCTCGACGCCCGCCCCGTCCGTGGCGAGAAGACTGAGGATGCGCGGGGACTGCGAGGGCCGCAGCGTCAGGATCGAGGCGAAGGCCCCATCGCCACCGGCCCGCGTCGACGCCACTTCGGCGCCGTCGAGACGCAGCGAGATCTCCGCCCCCGGCTCGGCGCGGCCCGCGATCACGGTGGAGCCGTCGGGCGCGACCCGAACCTGGTCGAACCGCGGCGCCATGGGCTCCGCTTCCGCCTCGGCGGGCGCCTCGGCGACAGGCTGTTCTTCTACTTCGGCCTCTGCCCCGGTTTCGGTCTCTGGGGCAACCATTTCCGGCGCGGACGCAAGGGGCACGGCGGCCTCTTCCGACGCGGGTTCGCCGCCGCGCAGCAGAACGAAACCGAGCACGGCCGCAACGAGGCCCACGCCCAGAAGCGCCGCGATCGCCAGCGGCCCCTTGCTTTCGCCGAAAACGGCACCGAGCCTCATGGGCATCCTCCCGGGTTCATCCCCCCGAACCGGGGTCGTGCGCCGTCCCTCGCCCGTCCCCCGGGCGGCTTGAGCCGGCGCTTGTTCGCGACTATCAGGACGGAAAAGCAGGCCAAGCGCAAGGGACCCGATGCCGACCTCATCCATATGTGTCTATTGCGGCTCGCGGACCGGCGCGGACCCCGAATACATGGCCGACGCGACAGCGCTCGGCACCGAACTTGCCCATGCCGGCCTGCGCCTCGTCTACGGCGCGGGCGACGTGGGGCTGATGGGGGCCGTGGCGCGCGCCGCGCAGGCGGCGGGAGGAGAAACTTTCGGTGTGATCCCCGGCCACCTTCTGAACCTCGAGGTGGGCAAGCGGGACCTGACGACCTTCATCGTCACCGAGACGATGCATGAGCGGAAGAAGGTCATGTTCATGAACGCCGACGCCATCGTGATGCTGCCCGGCGGCGCGGGATCGCTCGACGAATTCTTCGAGGTGCTGACCTGGCGCCAGCTCGGGCTGCACCAGAAACCCGTGTTCCTGCTCGATACCGCGGGCTACTGGGCGCCGATGCGCGCGCTGCTCGACCATGTCGTGGCGCAGGGCTTCGCCGAGGAAAGCCTCCTGGGGTATTTTCGGTCGGTGCCGACCGTCCCCGCCCTCATGGAGGCGCTGGAGTCTTCTCTTTCCGCGGCGCGGTGAGCGTCGACCAGGAATAGACGGCGAGCGCGGCCCAGATCATCGGGAAGGCGATCATGTGCCATCCCGTCACCACCTCGTTCAGGACGATCACGGCGCAGGCGAATTGCAGCGTCGGATTGAGATACTGGATCAGACCCACGGTCGCCATCGCCGCCCGTTTCGCGGCGTAGGAGAACAGGATCAGCGGCATCGCCGTCAGCGGTCCCGAAGCCACGAAAAGCGCAAGGTCGAGCGGCTCGAACGAGAGACTGCCGGCGGCGATCCCCCACGCGAGGTAGCCCAGCGACAGCGGCATGAGGACCAGGACCTCCGCCGTGACCGAGACGACCGGCCCCGCCAGGACCCATCGTTTCAGAAGGCCGTAAAGCCCGAAGGTCGTGGCCAGCACCAGCGAGATCCAGGGCGCCGCGCCAAGGCCGACCGTCAGGACGAGGACCGCCAGCGCGGCGATGGCCACCGCCACCTTCTGCCCGGTCCCCAGCGGCTCGCGCAGGACGATCGCGCCGATGGCCACGGCCACGAGCGGGAAGATGTAGTAGCCGAGCGACGCCTCCACCGTGCGTCCGACCCCCACGGCGAAGATGAACAGGAACCAGTTTATCGAGATCATCCCCGCCGCTGCCACCGTCAGCAGGAACAGCCGCGGCGTGTTCAGCGCGGCCGGCAGAAGCCTGATCCGGCCCTGCAGGACGAGAAGACCCGCGAAGGCCACCAGCGACCAGAGCGTGCGGTGCGCCAGCACCTCGAGCGGCGGAATGTGGGACAAGAGCGCGTAGAAAAGCGGCGACAGCCCCCAGATCGTGCAGGCCACCACCATGGCGATCACGCCTTTCGCGGCCTCGCTCATGCGGCTGTCCTCCGGATGCCGTTTCGCGGTTTCAGGACGGAACCCGCCCCGCGGCCACGAGCGCGTTCATCTGCAGGAGTTTCTCGCGGTAGTTCCGCGCAAAGGCGGCGTCGACTTCGCGTTCGAGCGCGTCGCGGCGCCGGACAATCTCGCGCAGGCGGCCGGCCTCGATCCGCCAGACGCGGCAGGCCCCGTCTGCGCGGACCGTCGCCGTGGCCGGCAGGCCGGTCAACGCGGTCATCTCTCCGATGAAATCCCCCTCGCCGCAGAGCGAGACCCGCACGCCGCCAACCTCGACCGACGCGCTGCCATGGGCGAGGTAGCTCAGGTGGTCGACCGCCGCGCCCTCGGTCGCGAGAATGCCGCCGGCGGCCAGATCGGACCATTCGCCCGCATCGAAAAGCCCTCGCGCCTCGCCCCGCGTCAGCCCCGGAAAATGCCGCGAGAGGAGCCCCATCTCGTCATCCGAGAAGCGCGCACGGATATTGCGCCAATGCGTGATCGCAAGCTGTATGACGTTCACGAGGACCAGCATCGTCTCCCAAATCACGGTCACCGGGTCGCGGATGATGAACCAGCCATAGGAAATGGCCAGAAGCGCAGAGACGATGACGAGGATGCGCAGCCACGTGAGCGAGCGCATGAGCATCGAGGCCACGAGGACGACATAGGCCAGATGGCCCAAGAGCCCTTCTGTCGAAAGGGCCGAGGCTAGCGTGAGTTCCATTGCGGCGGGGTTCCGAGTAGGTCCGTCGCGGTCATCAAGCGGCGATTGCGACGCGGCGTCAAGGCAGGGCGCCGCGCCGACGGGTCACTCGGCCTCGGGCGGGACCAGTGCCGCGGCGATGCGCCGGGCCATCTCGTCCACGGGATGGTTCGTCAGCGTCAGCGCCACCTCGCCCACCACGCGGTCCGCGACCTCCTTGTGCATCGCGCGGCGCAACTCGCCGAGGACACGGGGGCCTGCCGCCACGATCAGCCGAGAGAAACGGCCCCGGTGCGCGCGGACATAGAGCATTTCGGCGAGGCCTTCGGCAAAACGCTCCTCCTCCAGCCGGTGCCAGTCGGTCTCCTCCATCGCGGAGCGGTGGCCCGACATGCCGTCCGAACGGCGCCCCGGCCGGTCGGTCCCCTGTTCGGAGGTTGCCGGATTGTCATGGTGCTCCTCGCGGCGGACCTCCAGAAGCGGCAGCTCGGCGTCACCCACGTTTTCCAGGAACAACGCCTTCTGCCCATCGGCCACAAGCACCCATGTGCCGTTGGTCAAGGGCGATTGCGAGCGGCGCACCTGGTGAACGGGCGTCGGTGTCGGCGATGGATCGGTCATGTCTGTCTCCCCTCATCGATCATACCGAGACTAGCGCACCTGTGCGGGTCCGGTCCTTGACCCCGATCAACGAAAAAGGCCCGCCATGTGGCGGGCCTTTCGGAATCGGATCGGGTCCCGCTCAGGCCGAGGCGAGCCGTGCGGCGACGTTTTCCCAGTTCACCAGCTTGTCGAGGAAGTTCGACAGGTAGGCGGGGCGCTTGTTGCGGAAGTCGATGTAGTAGGAATGCTCCCACACGTCGCAGCCCAGAAGCGCGGTCTGCCCGAAGCAAAGCGGGTTCACGCCGTTTTCCGTCTTGGTGACCTTGAGGCCGCCGTCGGTGTCCTTCACCAGCCAGCACCAGCCCGAGCCGAACTGTCCGGCGCCTGCGGCCGAGAACTGCGACTTGAACTCGTCGACCGAGCCGAAGCTGTCGACGATGGCGGCTTCCAGCTCACCGGGCATGCCGCCCTCTCCGGGACCCATCATTTCCCAGAACTGGTTGTGGTTCCAATGCTGCGAGGCATTGTTGAAGATGCCGTTCTGCGCCACCGCCCCGGCCTGGTAGGTGCCGGTGATGATCTCCTCGAGCGACTTGCCTTCCCACTCGGTTCCCGCGATCAGCTTGTTGCCGTTGTCGACATAGGCTTTGTGATGCAGGTCGTGGTGATACTCCAGCGTCTCCTTCGACATGCCGAGACCGGCCAGCGCGTCGTGGGCATAGGGAAGATCGGGAAGTTCGAAAGCCATTTGGGCCCCCCTCGTTTGCGGTTTTCGTTGCGGCACAGATGGAGGTCCGGGCGGGGTGACGTCAACCCGGCGGAGCGCGACATGGCCCAGAAATCCGATATAGCCCGCCCGCGCGGACCTGCTATGCTTTACTTCAAGGCGAACAACGCGGACCGAGATCACCCATGACGGTTGCACTTCTTGGCCCGGTCGCGCTGAACGGGCTCCTTCCGGCGCTGATCGCCGATTATCGACGCGCGTCGGGCCAGCAGGTCGAGACCGAGATCGTCCTGAACCCCGAGGTTCCCGAACGGATCCTGAACGGCGCGCATTTCGACGTGGCCATCACCAATCCCTGGTACGTGGCCGACCTCGTGGCCTCGGGCCATGCCGACGGAGACAGCCACCGGGCCTTCGGGCGCGTTCCGCTTGCCTTCGCGGTTGCGGAAGGGTCCGTGGCGGGCGCCTGCGCCACCTCGGCCGAAGACATCGCGGCGCTACTGCTCCGCGCGGACAGCATCGCCTATACCGGCACGGGCACCAGCGGCAGCGTGTTCCGGGACCTGGCCGACAGGCTGGGCGTGCGCGCGCAGATCGAGGACAGGCTGCGCCCCATGGGCGCGGGCGAGCCGATCCGCGCAGTGGCCGAGGGGGTCTGCCAGATGGCTGCGGCACCTCTCACCGTCGTGCGGACCACGGCTGGCGTCTTGCCGGCGGCGATCTGTCCGCCGGAGACGGAGACCGACATCGAGATGTCGATGTTCCTGTCGAGCAGGTCTGCGGACCGGCCCGAAGCCCGGGACTTCCTGTCCTTCCTGGCAGACCCGGAGCGGGACGCGTGGCTCGAGCGGGCGGGCGTCGAACGGTTCACGCTTCCGGGCTGAACGCGCACTAGACCGGTGCTTCCCCCTTTGCGAGGGTCAGTGGTAGCCGACCGCCCCGCCGTCCTTGGCCGACAACGCCAGCAGGTCGAAGACATACTGCGCCACGGAGCGGAAGCAGACGACGCGCGCCTCCGTCCCGCTTTCGAACCAGAGCGCTGCGGCCACCTGCTGCAGGCGGGTGCGGCGCATCTCTCCCGGGGCCAACGCGGCGAGATCGGCGGGCGTGACCTTGGCCAGCACGTCGCGCAGCGCCCCGGCCTCGCCGGTCAGCGAGAACATCGCGCGGGCGTCGGAGACATCGACGGCGAGGTGATGCTGTCCCTTGAGCGCCTCGGTGAGCCCGCGCGCCATCTCTCCCGCGGCGGAGTGATCGCACAGGATCAGCAGTTCGTCGGGCGACATCCAGGCGACGCGGGTCCCCTCGCCTTCCGTCATGCCCCGAACCTCCGGCATCGCCGCGCCGGTCACCTTTTTCAGCGCCTTCGCAGCCACGGACAGGTCGGCGCGCAGCGTCACCATGCCCTGAAGCCCCATCTCGCGCACGGAGACGATACCACCGGCCTCGGCGCCGGGCAGCGCGCTTCTTGCCAGATCAGACATCCTGCTTTTCCCCTTGCGCGTCGTAGAACACCGGGCTGACGATCCGCGCCTTCACGGTCGGCGCGTCCTCGCCGCGGGCGGCTTTCCTGGTGGTGTTGAATTCCAGCACCTCGCCCATCCGGTCGGGTCCGTTGAGGACGAGCCCCATGGCGATGCCCTTCTCCAGCGTCGGCGACCAGTAGGTCGAGGTGACGCGGCCTTGGGTGTTGCGCTGTGCGTTGTCGTTCACCCCCTCGGCGATGGCGTAGGCCCCGTCCGGCAGGACCGAGCCGTCCAGCGTCTCCAGCCCCACGAGCTTCCAACGCGCGGGGTCGGTCATGTGCGCCCGTTCCTGCGCGCGCTTGCCGAGGTAGTCGTCCTTCTTCTTCGAGATCGCCCAGTCGAGGCCCAGGTCCTGCGGGATCACCGTCCCGTCGGTCTCGTCCCCGATCATGATGAAGCCCTTCTCGGCGCGCATCACGTGCAGCGCCTCGGTGCCGTAGGGGGTGATGCCGAATTCCGCCCCCGCATCCAGAAGCGCATCCCAGAAGGCGCGGCCCTGGCTGGCCGGGACGGCGACCTCGAACGACAGCTCGCCCGAGAACGAGATGCGGAAGACGCGCGCGTCAAAGCCGCCGATCCGGCCCTCGGCCCAGGCCATGAATGGCAGCGCCTCCTTCGACAGGTCGATGTCGCCGCCGAGCTTCTCCAGCACCTTGCGCGCGTTCGGGCCGACCACGGCGACCTGCGCCCATTGCTCGGTCACGTTGGCGGTATAGACCTTCCAGTCCCACCACTCGCACTGCAGCCAGTCCTCCATGTGGGCATGGATGCGATCCGCCCCTCCCGTGGTGGTGTGGACGAGGAAGGTCTCGTCGTCGAGCCGCGCCACCACGCCGTCATCCATGAGGAAACCGTTCTCGGAGCACATCAGCCCGTAGCGGCAACGCCCCGGTTTCAGCGTGCTCATCATGTTCGTGTAGAGCATGTCCATGAAGCGGCCCGCGTCGGCGCCCTTCACGAGGATCTTGCCCAGCGTCGAGGCGTCGAGAAGGCCCACGGAGGTCCGCGTCGCCAGGATCTCGCGGTTGACCGCGTCGCGCTTCGTCTCACCGTCGCGCGGGAAACAGTAGGGGCGCCGCCAGTGGCCCACGGGCTCCCATGCCGCGCCGTTCCGCTCGTGCCAATCCTGGATCGGCGTGCGCCGGATCGGCTGGAACACCGCACCCCGCGCCTCGCCCGCGATCGCGCCCATGGAGATGGGCGTGAAGGGCGGGCGGAAGGTCGTGGTGCCGACCTGCGGGATCGGCGCGCCGAGCGCGTCCGCAAGGACCGCGAGACCGTTGATATTGCTCAGTTTGCCCTGGTCGGTCGCCATGCCGAGCGTGGTGTAGCGCTTGGTATGCTCCACGCTTTCGTAACCCTCGCGCGCGGCGAGCTGCACGTCCGACACCTTCACGTCGTTCTGGAAATCGAGCCACATCTTCGCGCGCTTCTTCGGGCCTGCGCCCTGCGGCATCATCCAGACCGGCGACAGCGCCGCCTCGTCCGGGGCGGAGGCCGTCGCGACGCGGCCCGGAGCCGACAGGCCCAGCCTCGCCAGCGCGCGGCCCGTGGCGGCCCCGGCATTGCCCAGGACCTCCGAGGCATGGAGCGCGCCGTCGGCCGCGCCGGCACAGACGACGAACCCCTCGCCGTCATGGGAGGTCGGGGGCTTCTCATGGTCGGGGCGGAAGAAGGCGCCGCCCGCGTCCCACGCGAGCTTGCCGCCGCAGTGGGACCAGAGGTGCACGACGGGCGACCAGCCGCCCGACATGGCGACGGCCTCGCAGATCACGTCCTCGATCACCGCGCCCTCGCCCGCCTGGCGGCAGAGCTGGACTGCGACGACCCCGCGCAGGCCCTTGACGTTGGCGATGGCCATGCCGGTCTTCACCGGGATGCCGAGCGCGCGCGCCTCCTGCGGCAGGGGCCCGTCCGCCGTGTCCCGCGCATCGACGATGCAGGGTACGTCGAGCCCGGCCTTCCGGATGGCGATGGCGGTGCGATAGGCATCGTCGTTGTTGGTCACGACCACGGTGCGGTCGCCCGGACTGACGCCCCAGTTGACCAGGTAATCGCGCATCGCGCTGGCCAGCATCACGCCCGGCTTGTCGTTGCCGGGAAAGCTCAGCGGCCGCTCGAAGGCGCCGGTGGCCGAGACGACCTGCGCCGCCCGGATCCGCCAGAGCCGGTGGCGCGGGGCATCGGGCGCGGCGACGTGATCGGCGACACGCTCGTAGGCGATGACATAGCCGTGGTCGTAGACGCCGGCGACCATGGTGCGAAGGCGAAGGTGGACGTTCTCCATGCCTTCCAGCTCGGCCAGGGCGGCGGCGATCCAAGCCTCCGCCGGGGCGCCGTCGATCTCGACGCCATCGACCGGCGCGCGGCCGCCCCAATGGGCGGTCTGCTCGCACAGGAGCACCTTCGCCCCGGCGCGGCCCGCCTCGAGTGCGGCCTGAAGCCCGGCGATGCCGCCGCCGGCGATGACGAGGTCCGTATGGACGTAGAAATGCTCGTAGCGGTCGGGATCGGTCGTCCTGGGGTCGGGCGCCCGGCCGAGACCCGCGGAATGCCGGATGAACGGCTCGAAGACGTGCTTCCAGAAGGGCCGCGGGTGGATGAAGGTCTTGTAGTAGAAGCCCGCCGGCAGGAAGCGCGGGATGAGCGCGTTGACTTCGCCGATGTCGAAATCGAGGCTCGGCCAGCGGTTCTGCGACGTGGCGGCCAGACCTTCGAAGAGCTCGGTCGTCGTGGCGCGCTGGTTGGGCTCGTGCCGCCCCCCCTCGCCGAGGTTGACGAGCGCGTTGGGTTCCTCCGCGCCGGAGGCCACCACGCCGCGCGGGCGATGATACTTGAACGATCGCCCGACGATCCGCTGGCCGTTGGCCATCAGCGCCGAGGCCAGCGTGTCGCCCGGATGGCCGGTGAGGCGCTTGCCGTCGAAACGGAACGCGATCTTGCGGCTGCGGTCGATCAGGCGGCCGCCTTCGGAGAGACGCGTGCTCATGTCGGGCTCCAGTCGGGTCGTTTCGCGCGGATCGCCTCGACGATCCCGGGCGGCGGTTCGGTGGTCTGGGCGGAATAGGTGCCGAAGACCTCGAGCGTGGCGGTGTCGCGGGCGGCGAGGAACCACTTGCCGCAGCCCATCGCGTGGCGCCAGCGCTCGAAATGAACGCCCTTCACGTTCGGGCGCAGGAAGAGATAGGCCTCGAAATCGTCATCCGAGGAGCCGGGACCGAAGCGCTTGAGATGCGCCTCGCCGCCGGGGCTGAGTTCCGTCTCGCAGGCGGCAACGCCGCAATAGGGGCAGGTCAGGGTCAGCATGTCGACCGCTCCGTTCTTGTAGGACGCCGGGGGGCTTTCCGCCCCCCGGACCCCCCGAGCGTATTTTTCGAAAGATGAAGCTGGCGCGGATCCGGCATGGTCAATGCGCCACCCCCGCCGCGACGCTCTCGTCGATGAACTTGCCTTCGCGGAAACGGTCGAGCGAGAACTCGGCGGCGAGCGGGGAATGCCCCTTGGCCATGAGCTCCGCCATCGCCCAGCCCGAGCCGGGGATCGCCTTGAAGCCGCCCGTGCCCCAGCCGCAGTTGACGAAGACCCCCTCGACCGGCGTCTTCGAGATGATCGGCGAACGGTCGCCCGTCATGTCGACGATCCCGCCCCACCAGCGCAGCATCTTGAGACGTGAGATGATCGGGAAGGTCTCGACCAGCGCGCGGACGGTTTCCTCGACGTGATGGAAGGACCCGCGCTGGGTGTAGTTGTTGTAGCCGTCCGCGCCGCCGCCGATGACCATCTCGCCCTTGTCGGACTGGCTCATGTAGCCATGCACGGTATTGGCCATGACGACCACGTCCATGACCGGCTTGATCGGCTCGGAGACCAGCGCCTGGAGCGCGACGCTCTCGATCGGAAGGCGGAAGCCCGCGCGCTCGGCCATCACGCCCGAATGCCCCGCGACGACGATGCCGAGCTTGCCGCAGCCGATATGGCCCCTCGTCGTGTCGACGCCGACGACCCTGCCCCCCTCGCGGCGCACGCCGGTCACCTCGGTCTGCTGGATGATGTCCATGCCCATGTCGGAACAGGCCCGCGCGTAGCCCCAGGCCACCGCGTCGTGGCGCGCGGTGCCGCCGCGGGGCTGCCAGAGCGCGCCCAGCACCGGGTAGCGCGGCCCCCTGATGTTGATGATCGGGCAAAGCTCCCGCACCTTCGAGGGGCCGATGAACTCGGTCGCCACGCCCTGCAGCGCGTTGGCATGCGCGGTGCGCTGGTAGCCGCGGATCTCGTGCTCGGTCTGAGCGAGCATCATGACGCCGCGGGGCGAGAACATGACGTTGTAGTTGAGGTCCTGGCTCAGCGTCTCGTAGAGGCTGCGGGCCTTCTCGTAGATCGCGGCGGAGGGGTCCTGCAGGTAGTTCGAGCGGATGATCGTCGTGTTGCGGCCGGTATTGCCGCCGCCGAGCCAGCCCTTCTCGATCACCGCGACGTTCCGGATGCCGTGATTCCGGCCCAGGTAGTAGGCGGTCGCGAGGCCGTGTCCGCCCGCGCCGACGATCACGACGTCATAGGACGCCTTCGGGGTCGGCGAGGCCCAGGCACGTTCCCAGCCGAGATGGTGGCGCGCGGCCTCGCGGGCGATGGCGAATGCGGAATAGCGGCGCATGGGCAGCCTCCTGTTCTGTGGCCTCCGTTTGTCGCAGGAGGCGTCTGCGCAGGCGTACAGGGCCGACACCTCTTCGCCAATTTGCGACGCCGCCACAAGACGCCGCAGGCCTCCGGACCCCCGCGCGGCTTTGCCCGGTTTCAACGGCCGCCCGCGTCCCCTACATAGCGTCGACGAAGTGGTGGAGCACGAGGTGGAAGATGGGGTTCTGGATCGCGGCGGGCGCAATCTCGCTTTTCGTGGCCTTCCTGATTCTCATGGCCTTTCTGCGGCCCCGGCGCGAAGCCGTGCCGGCGGCGGCCTATGACCTTCAGGTCTACCGCGACCAGCTGAAGGAAGTGGACCGCGACCTGGAGCGCGGCATCCTTACCGAGGGCGAGGCCGCCCGCGCCCGAACCGAGGTGTCGCGGCGTATCCTCGAGGCCGACCGGGCCCTGCAGATCGCCGAGGCCACGCAGGCCCGCCGGGCGGGCGCCGACCGCTGGATCGTGACCGCCGGGCTTGTCGCGGTGCTGGCCGGAACGGTCTTCGTCTACATGCGCATCGGGCAGCCGGGTTATCCCGACGTGCCGCTGCAGACCCGCATCTCGCTGGTGGAGGAGGCGCGCGCCAACCGGCCGCCGCAGGAGCAGGCCGAAGCCGAGGTGACGATGCGCCCGGCCATTCCCGATCAGCCCGAACGCGAGGCGCTGGTGGCGGAACTGCGCACGATCATGGAGAACCGTCCCAACGATCCCGAGGGCATGGCGCTTCTGGCCTCGAACGAGGCGGCGCTCGGCAATTTCCGGGCGGCCCGGCTGGCTCAGCAGCGACTGATCGAGATCCTCGGCGAGGAGGCGACCGGCAATCACTATATCGACCTCGCGGAAATGATGATCCTGTCCGCCGGCGGCTATGTCAGCCCCGAGGCCGAGGCGGCGCTGACCGAGGGCCTCGCGCTGGAGCCGCGCAACGGCACCGCGCGCTACTATGCGGGCCTCATGTACGCGCAGCAGGGCCGGCCCGACCTGGCCTTCCCGATCTGGCGCAACCTGATGGCCGAAAGCACGCCCGACGCGCCCTGGCTCGAACCGATCCG
Organism: Roseicyclus sediminis; assembly: GCF_025515305.1. GTDB lineage: Bacteria > Pseudomonadota > Alphaproteobacteria > Rhodobacterales > Rhodobacteraceae > Roseibacterium > Roseibacterium sediminis. The sequence continues at coordinate 155,135 of NZ_JAOPHT010000002.1, read as the reverse complement.
TCTGCAGATCGAGGAGGTCGCGGTCCTCGCCGGCCATCGCGTCACACTGGCCGACCTGCCGCAGCCCTCCGCGCCGCGCGGGCCGAGCGCCGCGGATGTCGAGGCGGCGCAGGAAATGGCGCCGGAGGACCGCGCCGCGATGGTCGAGGGCATGGTCGCGGGACTGGCCGACCGGCTTGCGACAGAAGGAGGGCCGCCCGAGGACTGGGCGCGTCTCATCACCGCCTATGGCGTCCTGGGACAGGCCGACGCGGCGCAGGCGATCTACGAAGAGGCGCTGACCGTCTTCGCCGATGCGCCGGACGCGCTGGCGCTGATCGAAGAGGCAGGCGCGCGCCTTCCCGGTGCCGCGCAGTGATCTGCGAGGACATGGCCGAATTCGCAGCCGCGCTGCCGCGGGCGCGCGGGATTGCAGGCCTCGACCTCGGGACGAAGACCATCGGCGTCGCGGTCTCGGACCGGCTTCTGTCCGTCGCGACGCCGCTCGTGACGCTCAGGCGCGACAAGTTCACCAAGGACGCCGAACAGCTCGCGGTGATCGTTGAAGAACGCGAACTGGGCGGGATCGTCCTCGGCCTGCCGCGCAACATGGACGGAAGCGAGGGGCCGCGCGCCCAGTCGACCCGCGCTTTCGCCCGGAACCTGGCCCGCCTTCCTGCCTTCGCGGGGTTGCCCATCGCGTTCTGGGACGAGAGACTGAGCACGGTTGCGGCAGAAAGGGCACTGCTGGAGGCGGATACGTCCCGAAAACGTCGCGCGGAGGTGATCGACGCGGTCGCGGCGGGCTATATCCTGCAAGGAGCGCTGGACCGGCTGGCGCATATCGGGGCGGCACGATGAGCGACGAGATCTGGAAGCGCGAAGAGATCGAGAGCCCTTGCGTCAAGATCTGCGTGGTCCATCCCGAGGCGCGGCTTTGCACCGGGTGCCTCCGCTCGATCGACGAGATCACGACCTGGGGCCGCATGACGCGCGAGGAACGCCGCGCAATAATGGAAGAACTGCCGGAACGCCGCGCGAAGATCGCCGTGCGCCGTGGCGGACGCGACGCCAGGCTGAAGCGCCGGATTACCTGAGCATTACGCCCGAACCTTCTGATTTCAATACAGATCGAGCCAGTCCGTTGGCCGGGCGACTTCCGGCCTGAAGTAGACGATTGCGCGACCGTCCGCCTCGGCCCGCGCGCCGTCCGCCCAGGGCGCGACGCCGTGGATCATGTGCCGGTGCAGGAGAACCGCCTCTCCGGGTCGCAGGGGAAGGCACACGCGGGGACACCGCGCGAAGACCTCACGCCGCGTGGCCTGGTAGACGTCCGTCAGGTCGATGTCCGACCAGTCCTCGGGCGGATGCCCTCTCAACGCCTCCGCGAAGGCCGCGCGGATCAGCGCATGGCTTCCCTCCCAGACCACCAGCGGCGCGGCTTCCGCCTCCGCTTCGGTCACTGCGATTCCGAGAATGAAGGCGTGCATCTCCTTGAGAAAGCGCCGTTTCCCTGATCCGACAGGCAGAAGACCGTCGAGATGCGCGGCGTCGCGCTCGCGCCGGTAGCGGTGGGCGGCCTCGCTTTCGTCGGGGTCGCGTGCCGGGTAGCCCGGCCATGTGACCGACACCTGGCCCCGGTGAAGCGGCAGCGGCCCCGTCACCGCGAACGCGGCCTGCTGCGCCGCGCCGCCAAGGGGACAGCCGCCCGCGACCGCGCCATCAGGGCCGTTCGGAAGGACATCCACGCCCACGAACCACGTGCCGCCATGGCGCAGCCACCGGGCGCGCGCATCGGGGTCGCGGCTTGCCGCGAGGGCGGCGGGTTTTGCGCTGTCGAGCCAGCGCAGGACGAGGGCATCGGGCGCGAAGACCTCCCAGCCACGCGCGAGCCAGCTCACCAGCCCGCCGCCTTCCGCAGCATGTTGATCGCCATGACCCCGACGAAGGCCGCGAAGATCAGCCGAAGCGGCCTGGGATTGGTCGCATGGGCCAGGCGCGCGCCGATCGGGGCGGTGATGAAGGTCATGAGGACGACCGCCGCGAAAGCCACGAGGTTGATCTGCCCGAGCGTGAAGGGCGGCCGCGCCGGCCCCTGCCCCGGCACCAGCAGGAAGCCGATGACGCCGGGCACGGCGATGAGCAGGCCGAAGCCCGCCGCCGTCGCCACCGCCCGGTGGATCGGCACCGAGTAGAGCGTCATCAGGGGCACGCCGAAGCTTCCGCCGCCGATCCCCATGAGGACCGAGAGAAAGCCGATCACGGGTGACACGGCGGCACGGGCGAGACCGCGCGGCATCGTCGATCCCAGCCGCCATCCCTCGCGTCCGAAGGCGAGGTAGAGGCCCACGGTGATGCCGAGGATCCCGAAGATCGTCATCAGCACCTCGTTGCGCAGCCCGGAGGCCGCAACGACGCCCAGCCCCGCGCCAATGGCGATGCCGGGCCCCCAGCCCTTGAGAATGCTCCAATCGACCGCGCCGCGCCGGTTATGCGCGAGAAGCGACCTGACCGAGGTCACGGCGATCGTGGCAAGCGATGTGGCAAGGCAGATCTGCATGAGATCTGGCGTGGTGTAGCCCAGCCGCTCGAACACGAAATAGAATGTCGGCACCAGGAAGATGCCGCCGCCCACGCCCAGAAGGCCCGCGATCAGCCCCGCGAAGGCCCCGACCAAGAGGACGAGGCCCAGCATGGGCAACACTTCGGCGATGTCCGGCATGATCCCCCGCGCGCAGTCCGTCGCCGTCCGCCTAGCCCAGGCCCGAGGCGAGGGAAAGCCCCAGGATGCGCCCTCAGGCCGCGCGCGCCGTCACTTCCGAAAGCGCGCGTTCGACAAGCGCGGGCCCCGCGCCGTCGCGATGCGCGCCCTCCGACAGGACGCGCTTCCATCCGCGTGCGCCGGGGCGGCCCGCGAACAGGCCCAGCATGTGCCGCGTCACCTGCGCAAGCCTGCCGCCGTGCGCCAGGTGCTCCTCGATGTGGGGCAACATGGCAAGCGCGACCTCCTCGGCCGAGGGCACGGGCGCGTCGGCGCCGAACACCTCCGCATCGGCCCGGGCCAGAATGTCGTAGGGCGTGTGATAGGCGGCGCGCCCGATCATCACCCCGTCCAGTCCGGCCTCGAGATGCGCGCGCGCCTCCTGCAGGCTGCCGATCCCGCCGTTGATGGACAGGTGCAGATGCGGGAACTCCCGCTTCATCGCATGGACGAGCGGGTAATCGAGCGGCGGAACGTCCCGGTTCTCCTTCGGGCTCAGCCCCTGCAGCCAGGCCTTCCGGGCATGGATCGCGAAACGCGTGACACCGGCCTCGGAAACGGTGCGCAGGAAAGCCGGCAGCACCTCCTCGGGGACCTGGTCGTCCACGCCGATCCGGCATTTCACCGTGACCTCCACGGGGCTTGCCGCGATCATGGCCGCGACACATTCGGCGACAAGGCCCGGACGTTCCATCAGGACGGCGCCGAAACAGCCCGACTGCACCCTGTCGGAGGGGCATCCCACGTTGAGGTTGATCTCGTCATAGCCATAGTCGGCGGCGATCCGGGCGGCCTCGGCCAGTTCGTCCGGGTCCGAACCGCCAAGCTGCACCGCGACGGGGTGCTCGGACGGGTCGAACGCGAGCAGCCGCGCGTGATCACCCCGCACGATGGCGGGCGCCGTGACCATCTCGGTGTAGAGCAGCGCATGCCGCGACATCAGCCGGTGGAAGACCCGGCAGTGACGGTCGGTCCAGTCCATCATCGGCGCAACGGACAGACGCGCGGCACGGGTGGCTGCGTTCAATGGCATTCAGCGATCTCCTCGGGGCCGCCAACGGTCAACGGTGCGGCTCCGCACATCATATGCATTCGAGCCCAGCGTCGCCAGCCTGCCCCGTGCAAGGACAGGCAAATCGCGGAAACGTGGAACCACGTGTCCCGACGCGGCGATCGAGGTTCGTTTCGAGCGAAGCCTGGAAAAGACTTCACCGGCGAAGAGCGCGAACAGGAACGATGCTGCGAGGACTGCGGCCATGACTCCGATGAGCAGGCGCGGCAAGCGGGTCGCATACGGCTCTGGGCCAAACTGGGCACACTCGGGAGGGGTGACGTCACAGAGTAACTTCCCGTCGCGGCCATCGCAGCAGGACAAGCGCGGATGAACCACCCTGGAGGGCGACGCATCAGCATGCGGTTCTCACCGGTTCACGAAGCTTGCAGCCCCTAGGCAGCAGCCCGTCGACATGCTGCCGTCCCGCTGCGGGAAACGAACCCGGAACGAACGATCGTCGGGACTTTCGCGGCCCCATGTAAACAATTGATAAAACAGCAATTCTCGCCATCGGTAATGAAGGTTCCACCGCCTTCGGCGAGCACAAGGGCATCCGGAGAGCGCCTCCGTATCCATGACCGCCGAGGCTCATTCGGGACAGGCGGGGGCCTGGCCGCCACCCGATCCGCGAGCTACGCGGCCGGCCCCGCGCCGCTCTCCCGATACGCGCGCAGCCAGGCCAGCGTGGCATCCGTGTCGCCGCCGGGCTTGTATTCGGCGCCAAGCGGGCGGTCGTAGCCAAGCCTCTCGATCACCCTGAAGAGGTAATTGAAATCGACCTCGCCATGGTCGGGCGCACCGCGGTCGGGCACGGAGGCGAACTGGATGTGACCGATCCTCGGCAAGAGATCCCGCAAGCGATGGGTCAGATCCCCCTCCATCAGCTGCACGTGGTAGCAGTCGAACATGAGCCTCAGGGCGTCATGCCCGACCTCGTCCATGATCGCCGTGGCCTGTCCGGTGGTCCTGAGGAAATAGCCCCGCGCGTCGTATCGGTTGAGCGGCTCGATCAGGATGCCCATGCCGCGCAGCACGGCGCGGTCGCAGGCATAGGCGAGATTTGCGATGAAGGTGGCGTGCGCCTCGGGCCCTTCGGCGAAGCCCGCCATCACGTGGACCATCCCGGCCCCGATCTCGGCCCCGTAGGCCAGCGCCTCGTCGATGGCCGCCCGCGCCTCCGCCTCGCGGCCGGACAGCGCGGCGAGGCCGTTTTCCCCGCCCGCGACATCGCCGCGCCTGGTGTTGAGGCCGAGGCAGGGCAGCCCGGTTTCCCGAAGCGCGGCCGCCACATCGGCCGCCGGCACGTCGTAAGGCCAGTGCAGTTCCACCGCGTCGAAGCCCGCGGCGCCGGCCGCGCGGATCGCGTCGGGAAGGGGGCGGTCAGTCCAGAGAAATCCCAGGTTGGCAGAAAACCTCAATCATCCCACTCCACGTCAAAGGTCGTCACGACGTCGCGCACCTGCGCCTCAGTCAGGCCGCGTGCGCCCATGCCCCGGGTCAGAAGCGCAAGGCGCGCGGTATCCTCGAGCTCCTCGATGGCGTTGCAGGCCGCCTCCACGTTCTTGCCCGCCACCACCGGCCCATGATTGGCCAGCATCACGGCCGACCGTTTGCCTGCGAGCCCCCGCACCGCCTCGCCCATGGCCGGGTCGCCGGGCAGGAAGAACGGCAGAAGCTTCACCTTGCCCAGCTTCATGATGGCGTAGGGCGTGAGCGGCGGCAGGAAGTTGTCGGGATCCGCGTCGGGCATCATCGACAGGGCGACGGAATGGCAGGAATGAAGATGCACGACCGCACCGGCCGTGCCGCGCGTCTCGTAGAAGGCCGCGTGCAGCGGCATCTCCTTGGTCGGCGGGTCGCCCCCGATCAGCCGCCCCGTCGCGTCGAAACAACTCAGCCGCGCGGGATCGAGCCTGCCGAAGCTCGTGCCCGTGGGAGAGACGAGCAGGCCGCCATCGGCGGTCCGGGCCGAGATGTTGCCGGTGCTGCCCCCGGTCAGACCGCGGTCGAACATCGACTTCGCAAGGACGCAGATCTGTTCGCGCAGCGCCGTGTCGCTCATTCTGCCTCCAGTTTCGCCAGCGCCTCGGCGAAGAAGCCGGGCCCGCCGAAATTGCCGGACTTGAGGGTCAGGGCGATTGCGGCACCACCGCTCTCGGCATAGGTCCAGGGCACGCCCGGCGCGATCTCGGCCCCGATGTCGAGGCGCGTCACGCCAAGCGCCCGTGTCACCGAGCCCGAGGTCTCGCCGCCCGCGACGACGAAGCGCCGGCGCCCGGCCTCCCGCGCGGCGATGGCCAGCTCGGCCAGCGCGTCCTCGACAAGCTGCCCGGCCGCGGCGACGCCCAGCTTCGCCTGCGCCGCGGCGACGGCGTCGGGGTCCGCCGTCGCGTAGATCAGGGGTGTGTCGGAAAGCGGTACCCGCGACAGCCAGTCGAGCGCCTCGCCCGGCCCGTGCGCCGCGAGATTGACGGGGTCCAGCCTGTGATGGGGCGCGTGGGGCGCGTAGGCTGCCACCTGCGCCCGCGTCATCGCGGAGCAACTGCCCGAGAGCACGATGGCCGGCGGCTCGATTCGGTCGCGGCGGGCGCCGGCCGGGGCCCGGGACAGGCCCGCCCGTGCGGCCAGAAGGTCCGGCAGCGGACTGGCGACCGCGCTGCCCCCGGTCAGCAGCGGCATGTCGCGGCAGGCCTCGGCGATCACGCGAAGGTCGGCGTCGGCCACCGCATCGGTCACCACATGCGCGACGCCCTCCCGCGCGAGCGCTTCCATCGCCTCGCGCACGGCGTCTGCCCCGCGCGCCACCGTCAGCCGGTCGACAAGGCCCACGGGCCGCGTCACCTGCGGCTCCAGAAGGCGCAGAAGGCTGCTGTCGCGCATCGGCGTGAGCGGATGATCCTTCATCGGACTTTCGTGCAGCGGCTGACGTCCGACGAAGAGATGCCCCATGTAGATCGACCGCCCGTTCTCGGGGAAGGCCGGGCAATAGATCGTCTGCAGCGCGCCGAGGTCCTGCATCAGCGCCTCGGCCACCGGGCCGATATTGCCCTCGGCCGTCGAATCGAACGTGGAGCAGTATTTCCAGAAGGCTTGCCGCGCGCCCGCCGCCTGCAACCACCGCCATGCGGCCCGGCATTCGGCCACGGCCTCCGCCACGGGCGCCGTCCGGCACTTGAGCGCGATCACCTCGAAGGGCGCGGTTTCGGCCGGCGGCGCATCGGGCACGCCGATCCTGAGGCTTACCGGATAACCGCTGCGGGCCAGCAGGCCGGCGAGGTCCGTCGCGCCCGTGAAATCGTCGGCGATGCATCCCAGAAGCGTGCTCATCGTGCCGTCCAGCCCGGCGCATCGTCTTCGAGGTAGACGGCGATCAGCTCGTCCACCGACCCCTCCGCCTCGAAGCCGAGGGCGGTCGCGCGGTCGGGCGAAAAAGCGCGCGGCCAGCTTCCGATCATGGCGGCGATCTGGGGGTCCGGCACCTCCTCGATCAGGGCCACGGCCTCGGCGCCCGCCACACGCCCGAGCGCCTCGATCTGACCGCCCACGGTGGTTGCCACCCCCGGCATGGTCATCGTGCGCCGTGGGCCGAGCTGCGCCGTGTCGAGGCCCGCGGCCCGCACGAGGAAGCCGACGGCCGCGCGCGGGCTGGCGAGCCAGTGCTTGACCTCGCGGCTGACCGGCAGAGTGCTCGGCAGTCCCGCGAGCGGTTCGCGCAGGATGCCCGAGAAGAACCCCGAGGCCGCCGCGTTCGGCGCGCCCGGACGGATCACGATCGTCGGCAGGCGCAGGCCGATCCCGTCGAAGAAGCCACGCCGCGAGTAGTCGTCGAGCAACAGCTCGACGATCGCCTTCTGGGTGCCGTAGCTGCTGCGGGGCGTGCGGATCTGGTCGTCGGGCACGGGATCGGGAAGCGGGGCGCCGTAGACCGCGAGCGACGAGGCGAAGACCAGCCGCGGCGCATAGCCCTCGGCCTCGTGGGCCCGGCGGATCGCCTCGAACAGCGCGCGGCTGGCGTCGACGTTCACCCGGTAGCCGCCCTCGAAATCCCGTTCGGCCGCGCCCGAAACCATGGCCGCGAGGTGGAAGATCACGTCGGGGCGGTTCGATACGAGGTCTTCCGCCGCCCCCTCGGCGGTGATGTCGAGCGCGCGGCATCGGCACGGCAGGTCGCCCGGCGGTGCGACCGGCAGACCGAGGTCGGCCAGCTCCAGTGCCGTGATCGGCCGTCCCGCGATCTGCCGGTCTTCCGCCAGCCGTCGCGCCAGCTTGGCGCCGATCATTCCGGCCGCCCCGATGATGAGAACCCGCATCGCCGCCCCCTCGCTCAATCGTCCCCGCCGGGCAGCTCGATCCCGGCGTTGCGCGCATAGACCTTGGTGATCGCGGCATCGTCCTCGGCGCCCAGGCCCATGCCGACCGCGACCATGTATTGCTGCAACGCCGTGGCGGTGATGGGCGCACTGAACCCGGCCTCCCTGGCGATGTCCAGCACGATGCCCAGGTCCTTCGGCCAGATGTTGATCTGGCTGCGCGGCGTGTAATCGCCGTCGATCACGTGGGGTGCGCGGTTCTCCAGCATCCAGGAGGTGCCGGCGCACTGGCTGATGACCTCGAGGAAGGCCGCCGGGCTCACGCCCTGCGTCATGCCGAAGGCCATCGCCTCGCCCATCACGGCGATATGGACGCCCGCCAGCAGCTGGTTGACCGCCTTCATCGCCGATCCCGCCCCGGGCTCGGGCCCCAGGTCGAAGACCTTCGCGGCGGTCGCGTCCAGAACGGGGCGCGCGGCGGCGAAGGCTTCGGCTGGGCCCGCGGCCATGATCGACAACGCCCCTTCGGCGGCCTTCGCAGCGCCGCCCGATATCGGCGCGTCGAGGTAATGCACCCCGTAAGCTCCACAGCGCCCCGCCAGGTCCCGTGCGACCGAGGGCGCAACCGTGGGACAAGCGATGACGACGGCCCCCTCGCGCAGTCGCGGAACGATGCCTTCGGGGCCGAAAAGAACCGCCTCGAGCTGCGCGGCGTTGAGCACAACGACCACAACTGCATCGATCTTGTCCGCGCCCGAGGACGCAAACCCCGCCTGCCCTCCGAGCGCGGCGAACCGCGCCTCGGCCTCGGGATTCATGTCCGCGCCGCATGTCGCCAATCCGGCCCTGAGGCAGGATTGCGCCATGCCGAATCCCATCGAGCCCAGCCCGATCACCTGAACCGCGAAATCGCCCATGTCCCTCACTTCGATCGCCGGGGCACCGGCCGTCCCCGGGGGGCGGGTGCGGTGCTGTCATCCATCCTTGGGCGGCTTCGCCCGGATGCACAAGGTGACGAGCGCCACCCCGGACGCAAGCGCGTATCGCGCGTCTCCGGCCTCCGGTCGCGGCAGGCCGGCGCAGCTATTGCACGACCTTGCCCCGTCGCCGTCAGGCCGTGCCCGCAGGCGCCGCCCGACCGCGCGCGTCCTGCGCTCATCCCGCCGCACGCAGGCCGCCGAAGCGGCGCGCGTGAAGGTTCCGGTACGCCTCGGCCGATGCCGGAAGGTGCTCCCGCGTGGCCTTCACGTAAGCGTACTGATCGTCGCCCCGCATCGCGTCGATGATCGCCCGGTGCTGCGCGACGACCGTCGCCATGTGGGATCTGTCGTCGTATTTCACCACCCGGATCGGCTGGGCCATGCGGGCATGCGTGGCGATCAGGCCCGCCAGCCGCGGGTTGTCGCAGCACGAGAACTGCAGCTCGTGGAATTCCTGGTTCAGCCAGAAGACCTCGCGGAAATCCTCGCGTTCCACGGCTTCGGCGTGGCGGGTCGCGATATCCTCGAGGTTTCGGATGATCTCGGGCGCGACGGGCAGCGGCGTCCGCTCGGCCGCCGCGCTTTCCAGCACGATCCGCACGTCATAGAGCGCGTCGACCTCGTCGGGCGTGAACTCCACCACCTCGACCCCGCGGTTGGGCCGATGCACCAGCAAACCCCGCGCCTCGAGATGGGCGAAGGCGGTGCGCACGGCGTGACGCTTCACGCCGTAGTGCTCCATCACGCTGTCCTCGGTGATCCGCATGCCGGGCGCGTAGAACCCGAAAATGATGTCGTTTTCCAGGTCGGTTTCCAATGAAGTCGACATGCAGTCCTCCGGTGGGCGGTCGCTCCCACTCTAGCAACTCGCCGCGGGAAATGTCATCGATATTATTATTGATAATCTTATTGACGATGATCGGTGCGGGCCGTAACCATGGGAAAATCCATTCAGGGAGGATAGGATGAGACTCTGGACCAGCGGACTGGCGATCACGGCCGTCCTGGCGGCAGGCCAGGCAGTGGCGTGGGAGCCGACGGAAGGCATGCCCTACGCGGGCGAAACGGTTCGCGTACTGGCGGTGACCTCGAGCCAGTTCCAGGCGCACGAAGCGCGCGTGGGGGCATTCGAGGAGGCAACCGGCATCGACGTCGTCATCGACTACGTGCCCTTCGCCAACATGCGCGAGGCGCTGACGGCCGAGATGATCGCGGGCGGCGGCGACTATGACGTCGTGTCGATCATGGACCAGTGGGTCGTGTCGTTGCGCAACCTGCTGCAGCCGATCGACGAGGGCGTCGCGGCCCAGGGCACCGACCTGTCGGATTTCCCCGCGGCCCACATGCGCCACGGCATGATCGACGGAGCGCTTTACGGCCTGCCCGTGCGCGGTCACGTCCAGCTTCTGTTCTATCGGACCGATCTGCTCGAGGCCGCGGGCGTCGAGCCGCCGCAGACCTGGGACGATGTCCTGACCGTCAGCGCGGCGGTGCAGGCCAACAGCGATGTGGCAGGTATCGCCCTGCCCTATGGCCGGCTCAACGGCCAGAACCTGATGGTCTGGATCAACATGCTCTGGGGCAATGGCGGCGATCTCTTCGACGATGCCGGCGCGCCGATCTTCAACTCCGAGGCCGGGGTCGCGGCGACGCAGGCCTATATCGACATGCTGATCGAGCATCAGGTGGCCCCCGCAGGGTCCGCCGTCTTCGTCGAGCAGGATGCCGTCAACAGCTTCAAGCAGGGCAATTCCGCGATGCTGCCGGTCTGGTGGTGGGTCCGCTCGCAGCTGACCGACCCCGAACAGTCGACGATCACCGACGATCAGCTTGGCTTCGCCGCGCTGCCGACGGTGGGCGGGGCCGCGCGCACGACCTTCACCAACACCTGGATCTTCGGCGTGACCGAAGGCTCGGAGAACCCCGACGCGGCGATCGAGTATCTCGGCTGGCTGACGGATCCCGAGCTGGAGCGTGACGTGCTCCTCGACCCCGAGCTGAACGAGCTGGTGGCGGTGCACCTGTCGAACATGCGCGACCCGGAAGTGAACGCGCGGTGGGGCGGCATTCATTCCGCGGCTGCCGACGCACTGGAAACGGCAGAGGGCGTTGAGTTCGGCGAGGACTGGCTGCGCATCGTCGAGGTGCTGGAGACCACGATCTCGAGCCTCGCCTCGGGCGAACAGACGGACGTCCAGGCCGCACTCGATGCCGCAGCCGAGGAAATCGCCCGCATCCGCGGCTGAACCCTGTAGACTGAGCGCGGGCGGGCCCCGAAAGGGCCTGCCCGTTTCACCCCTCCGGCGGAGGCACCCGGCGCATGCGCGACCGATCCTTGCAATATGTCCTGCTGGTGCCGGCCTTCGTCATCGTGCTGGCGACCACCTTCTACCCGCTGGCCTATTCGCTGACGACCGCTTTCCGGGACTGGGATCTCACGCGGTCGCGCCGGCCCGAGGGCTGGGTGGGCTTCGACAACTTCGCCCATGCCTTCACGGAATCGCACTTCCTCAACTCGCTCTGGGTGACGACGATCTTCGTGGTGACGAGCGTCGCGCTGACGCTGGTGATCGCGATGTCGCTGGCGCTCCTGCTGCGCCGCAAGGGACGGATGCACACCTTCACGCGGGTCGTCCTGATCCTGCCCTTCGCGATGAGCCCGGCCCTGATCGGGGTAAGCTACCGCTTCATGTTCAACCCCGAGTTCGGGGTCCTGTCCAACGGCCTCGCCGCGATCTTCCCCTGGCTCGAAGGCACGGCCTGGCTTGCCGATCCCGAGCTGGCCATGGCGATCCTCGTGCTGACCGATGTCTGGCACTGGGCGCCCTACATGACCTTCATGTGCCTCGGCGGCCTCGCCTCGATCCCGCGCGAGACCGAGGAAGCCGCGCGCATCGACGGCGCGTCGAACATCCGCATCTTCTTCGGCATCATCCTGCCGCAGATGAAGGGCGTCCTGCTGGTGACGGCGATCCTCAAGACGATCTTCGCCCTCAAGATGTTCGACCAGGTCGTGACGCTGACGGGCGGCGGGCCCGGCACCTCCACGGAAACGCTGGCCTACTTCATCTTCAACGTCGGCTTCGAGTGGTACGACATGGGCTATGCCTCGGCGCTGGCCTGGATCCTGACTGCGATCATGATGACGATCTCGATCTGGTACGTCCGGATGCTGCTCAGCGAGAGAAAGATGGCAACGGCATGAAACGCATCCTGCTGTGGTGGGCGGAACGCGCCCTTCTGGTCCTCGTCTCGGTGATCGTGCTGTTCCCGATCGCGTGGATGTTCCTCACCGCGTTCAAAAGCCCGCGCGACGCCTATTCGCTGTCGCTGAACTTCACCCCGACCTTCAACAACTTCGTCACGGTCTTCTCGCACCCGTGGAACCTTGGTGACATGGTGCTGAACTCGGTCGTCGTGGCTTCGGTCACGGTGCTGATCGCGGTGCCCTGCGCGTCGCTCGCGGCCTATTCCTTCTCGCGGTTCCGGGTCCGGGGGCGGAAGTTCCTGTTCTTTCTCGTCCTGTCGACGCAGTTCATCCCGGCGGTGGTGATCGTGCTGCCCTTCTTCCTGATGTTCCGCCAGCTGGGGCTGCTCGATACGCGCATCGCGCTGATCATCGTGAATCTCGCCATCGTGACGCCCTTCGTGATCTGGATGATCAAGGGCTATATCGACGCGATCCCCACCGACAGCGAGGAGGCCGCGATGATCGACGGCGCCTCGCGGCTGAGGGTGATCTGGGACATCGTCCTGCCGGTGGCCGCACCCGGTATCCTGACCTCGGCCATCTTCTGCTTCATCCTGACGTGGAACGAGTTTCTCTTCTCGCTGATCCTGACGCGGCGCGATGCGGTCACCCTGCCCGTGGGTCTGGTGAATTTCCGCACCGAGCGCGGCGATCTGTGGGAGCTGATGAGCGCGGCCGGCGTGATGATCACGGTGCCGATCTTCATCATGGCACTTCTTATACAAAAACACTTCACGCGCGGCATGACGGCCGGCGCGGTGAAATAGGGGGCGGGGAAATGGCCGAAGTCCGGCTTGTCGATGTCGAGAAACGCTATGGCGGATTCCTGGCCCTGCCGAAGCAGAGCCTCACCATCGAGGAGGGAGAATTCCTCGTGCTGCTCGGGCCCTCGGGCTGCGGCAAGACCACGACCATGCGGATGATCGCGGGGCTGGAGGAGATCACGTCCGGCGACATCCTGATCGGTGGCGAGCGGGTCAACGACAAGCCGCCCAAGGACCGCGACATCGCGATGGTGTTCCAGAACTACGGCCTCTACCCGCACATGACGGTGCAGCAGAACATCGCATACCCGCTGAAACTGCGCGGGGTGGACCGCAAGGCGCGCGAGGCGCGGGTGCGCGAGACCGCCGAGAAGGTCGAGCTCGGCGCCCTGCTCCACCGCCGCCCATCGGAGCTCTCGGGCGGGCAGCGGCAGCGCGTGGCGCTGGCGCGGGCCATCGTGCGCACGCCCAAGATCTTCCTGATGGACGAGCCGCTGTCCAACCTCGACGCCAAGCTGCGCGTCAGCATGCGGGCCGAGCTGAAGCACCTGCACCATGAGCTGGGCGTCACCACCGTTTACGTCACCCATGACCAGATGGAGGCGATGACACTCGCCAGCCGCGTCGCGGTCATGCGCGAGGGGCGGATCGTCCAGCTGGACACACCGAAGAAGATCTACTCCGAACCGGCAGACCTGTTCGTCGCGGGCTTCATCGGCTCGCCCTCGATGAACCTTGTCGAGGGGCACATTACCGGCGGCCGCTTCGAGGCGCCGGGCGTCTCGATCCCCGTCGCGGCGGCGGAACGTGGCGATGTCGTGCTGGGCATACGCCCCGAGGATCTCGAACTGACCACGGCCGAGGCGCCGCCGATCCGGGGCAAGCTCTACGCGCTGGAACTGACGGGCGAGGCCACGCTGGTGACGCTGCGGGAGGGGGCAACCTCGATCTGCGCGCGCGGGCCCGCCGAGTTCGAGGCCGAAATCGACGCCGCCTGCGCGCTGGCGCCGCGCCCCGGCGCGCGCATCCACCTGTTCGACAAGACCACCGGTCAGCGCATCGCCGCCTGATCCAAGCTGAAGGGAAACCACCCCATGACCACGCTTTCCCAACACGAGGCCGAGGCCAGAAGGGTCAAGCGCTCCGACTACGTCTCCTGCACGGTCGCCTTCATCGACTGCAAGAAACCTGGGTCGCACCTCAAGGAGAACTACTCGATCATCGGCCCCGGCGTGACCTCGTCCTCGGAACAGGTCATCAACCTGCCCGAGGCGCATGGCTTCAACATCGGCGCGGCGGCGATGCCGAACGGGATCACCAACAACCTGCACATCCACTTCACCGCCGAGGTCTTCATCGTGCAGAAGGGCGAGTGGACCTTCCGCTGGGGCTCGAACGGGGAAAACGAATTCGTGGGGCGCGAAGGCGACATCCTCTCGGTGCCGACATGGATCTTCCGCGGCTTCACCAACACCGGGCCGGATGATGGCTGGCTGTTCACGGTGCTGGGCGGCGACAACACGGGTGGCGTGATCTTCCATCCCGACATCATCCGCGAGGCGGCGGACTACGGCCTCTACATCTCGTCGGACAATACGCTGATCGACACCTCGCGCGGCGACCCGGTGCCCGGGCCCGACGCCTGCATTCCACCGATGCCGGAGGCCGAGGTGGCCGAGTTGCGCGACGTCAGCCACGAGGAAATGCGCCGCCGCATCGTGACCGAGGCCGACCGCGATTTCCGCCCCGCGTTCATCGACCGCGACCTGCCGGGCTGTGGCGCGGAACTGGCGCCGGTCATCGGGCATGGAATGACCCAGAACCGGGAGCATGCCGCGCCGATCACCAATCCGCACGGTTTCTCCGTCGAATGGCTGCGCATCGCGCCGGGCCACCGGGTCAGCGCCTTCACCCTCGCCGAGAAGATGGTGCTCATCCTGCGCAAGGGGCGGATGCGGCTGACCCTGAACGACGGCGCGGACGTGACCGTCGACCTCGACGCCTGGGACACCTACTCGATCCCCGCCGGTGTCGTGCGCTCCATCGCGGCGCTCGGCGACGAGGCCGCCGAAGCGCTGGTCGTCGTCTCGGGCGACCACCGCAAGCGCCCTGTCTTCGCCGCCGAGGTGCTGGCCGAGGCGCAGGCGGGCGGTCTCGGCCTCGACGCGGGCGGCTTCGTGGCCAAGGCGGCGCTGCTGCCCCAGTACAGGCGGGCGGGATGATGCGGACGAACCTGGTCAGATCCCGCCTCGCCGCCGGAGAGAGCGTCGTGAACGCCTGGCTGTCCATCGGGTCGAGCTATTCGGCCGAGGGCGTGGGGCATTCCGGCGTGCATTCCGTCACGGTCGACCTGCAGCACGGCATGTTCGGCTTTTCCGAGGCGCTGCACATGATGCAGGCGATCTCGGCCACGCCGGCCGTGCCGATGGTGCGGGTGCCCTCGCTCGACCCCGCGCAGATCATGCATCTGCTGGACGCGGGCGCCTACGGCGTCATCTGCCCCATGATATCGACCCCCGAGGAAGCCGCGGCGCTGGTCTCGGCCTGCAGGTACCCACCCCATGGCAGCCGCAGTTTCGGGCCGTCGCGCGGCCTTCTCTATGGCGGCGCCGACTACGTCGCCCATTCCAACGAAACGGTCATGGCCATTCCGATGATCGAGACGGCGCAGGCGGTCGAGCGGATCGACGAGATCCTCGACGTCGAGGGGATCGACCTGCTCTACCTCGGACCGAACGACATGGCCTTCGCCATCGAGGGGCACGTGCGCTTTCCCCGGCCTGCATCCGAAATCGCCATGGCCCGCGTGCTGGAACGTGCGCAGGCGAAGGGCGTTCCGGTCGGCATCTTCTGCGCCGATGCGAAGGAGGCGGCACTGCGTCTGGAACAGGGCTATGCGCTGGTCACGCCCGGCAACGATTTCGCCCACCTGACGCGCAGCATCTCGGGGGCCGTGCGCGACCTGCTGGACCGGGACGAAACCGCCGAAAAGGCCCCGGCCACGGCGGGCCATGGCTATTGATCCGGCCGACGGGCGGCCCTGGGTCCTCGTGCCCGGCACGCTGTGCACCGGCGCGGTCTTCGGGCCGTTTCTCGATGCGCTGGGCGTGCCGCCCGGCGCCCGGCACACGGTGGACCTGCGCCATCCCGAGATCGGCGATTATCTCGGCCCGCTGACGGCCCTCGGCGACCCGCGCGCCATCATCTGCGGCTTCTCGCTCGGCGCCATCGTCGCGGCGCACCTGGCCGACCGGATCGAGGCGGCCGAGTGCCTGTTCTTCGGACTGACGCCCCGCGCCGACGATCCGGCCAAGCGCGACGGGCGGCTCGCGCTTGCCGCCGACGTCGCGCGGTTGGGCGGCGCAGCGGCGCTGGGGCCACGCCTCGGCGCGCTCGCGGGGCCGGATCCCGAAGCCGCGCGGGCCCGCATTCTCGCCATGGCCGACGAGACCGCCGGATGCATCGAGGCCCAGACCAGGCTCGCGCTGGAGCGTCCGGGCGCCCTGCCCGCCCTCGCCCGTGCCGCGATACCCGTGACGATCCTGACCGGAACGGACGACGTGCAGGCGCCCCTGGCCCTGGCCCGCGAAGCGGCCGAGGCGGCGGCCCGGGGCCGCGTCGTGCCGCTGACGGGGCTGGGGCACTACGCGCTGGTGGAAGACCCCGCGTCCTGCGCGCGTGCCGTGGCCGAGGCATGGAGGCCGGAATGACCGATTTTCCCGCCGAGCTGCTGGCCCGGCTCCGGGCCTGCGACACGCCCACCGTCTGCAACGCGATCGAGGTTGCCCAGGGGCGGCGCGGCTTCTCCGGTTTCACCCGTGCCACGATGCACTGGGCCGGCCCGTCCGAGGCGCGCATCGTCGGCTTCGCCCGCACCGCGCATATCGCCGGGCGGCTGCCCCCGGAAGACCCGGCCGATGTGCTCCGCGCGCGTCGTCTCGCCTATTTCCGGTCGATGTCCGAGGGCCCGCGCCCCGGCGTCGCCGTGGTCGAGGATCTCGATGGCGAGGCCGCGCTCGGCGCGTGGTGGGGCGAGGTGCACGCCCGCGTCCATGGCGGCGTCTTCGGCCTTTCGGGGGCGGTGACCAACGGGCTGATGCGCGACCTCGGCGACCTGCCAGACGACTTTCCCGTCCTCGCGGGCGGGATCGGCCCCAGTCACGGCTTCGTCCATGTCCGCCGGATCGGGGAGCCGGTGGAGATTTTCGGCTTGCAGGTGTCCGAGGGCGATCTGCTCCACGCCGACCGCCACGGCGCCCTGGTCATCCCGCCCGAGGTCTGGCCGCACCTCGCCACAGCGCTGGACCGGCTGGCCGCCAGCGAGGCGCTGGTCCTGGGGCCGCTGCGTGCGGGGAAGGTCGATTTCGAGACCTTCACCGCCCACTGGGCCGCCTTCGAGAAGGCGCGGACCTGACGCGGGGTTGAACCCCGAGCGCCGCGCGTCGCCGCCCGGCCGTCAGAGGCAATCGGCCAGCGCGTTGGCGAGGTTGCGCAGCATCTGCGGATAAAGCGCGGCACCGGGTTCGAGGTCAGAACCGAGCGGATCGAGCACGCCGGTGCGCGCCTCTGAACCGTCCATGACGGCGGCGACGATGCCGGGGTCGAACTGCGGCTCGGACAGGACGCAGGTTACGCCCTGCTCCGCGACGCGGCCCTGGATCTCGGCGATCCGCGCCGGGCTCGGGTCGGTCGCGTCCGAGAGCGAGATCGCACCCGACGCGGGGAAGTCGAAGGCGACCTCGAAATACTGGTAGGCGTCGTGGAATACGATGAAGTTGCGTCCACGGACGGGGCCGAGAATGCCGTCGATCTCCTCGGCGAGCGCGGCCAGCTCCTCGCGACCTGCGGCGGCATTGGCGAAATAGGCACCCGCGTTGTCCGGGTCTTCCGCCGACAGGGCGGCGGCGATCGCATTCAGCCAGACCGCCGCGTTGTCGGGCGACAGCCAGGCGTGGGGATCGTAGGCGCCGTGGTCGTGACCATGCGCGTCGGCATGGTCTTCGTCATGCGCGTGGTCGTCGTGGCCGTGGTCGTCGTGGCCGTGGTCGTCGTGGTCATGATCGTGGTCGTGATCGTCGTGGTCGTGATCGTGGTCGTGATCGTCGTCGCCATGAACATGCGCTTCGAAGAGCGCGCCTTCCCGGAAGGGAAGCTCGACCGTGCCGTCCACCTCCATCAGGGCCGTGACGTTGGCGTCACCCGCGAGCGTGGCGATCGCGCCCTCGAGCCAGGGCGTCAGGTCGGCGCCGACCCAGAACACGAGATCCGCCTCCTGCAGCGCCGCCGCCTCGGAGGGGCGCAGGCTGTATTCGTGCGGGCTGGCCCCCGGCGCGACGATCAGCTGCGCCTCGCCCACGCCGTCCATCACCCGTGCCACCAGCGAATGCACCGGCGCGATATCGGCGGCCACGCGGGGCACCTCCGCCATGGCCGTTCCCGCCAGAAGCGCGGCGGTCAGGGACAGAGGAAACAGGTTTCTGGACATTGGGCACTCCATGTGATCTTATAACGTTACGTGCCCGATACAGGAAATGAAATAACATGACAAGTGGCGGCCGAATGCAGGATGCCGGACCCACCGACGCAGTCGGGTTCGAGGCCCACGACCACGCACAGTGCATGGACAGCGCCATCGCCGCGGCCGATGCGATCTGTGCCGAGGATGGTCTTCGCTTCACGCCGGTGCGGCGCCGGACGCTCGAAATCCTGCTGCAGGAACACCGCGCGCTCGGTGCCTACGATGTGCTCGACCGGCTCAGGGCGGAAGGTTTCGGCTCGCAGCCGCCGGTGGCCTACCGCGCGCTCGACTTCCTCGTGGCCAACGGGCTCGCGCACAAGATCGAACGGCTGAACGCCTTCATCGCCTGCGCCCATCCCGGCGCCGAGCATTCGCCTGCCTTCCTGATCTGCCGCATCTGCGATTCCGTCGCCGAGGCGCAGTCCGCGCCGGTCGGCAGGGTCCTGAAGGATGCCGCGAAATCGGCCGGGTTCCAGGTGGAACGGACCGTCGTGGAAGCCGAGGGCGTCTGCCCCGCCTGCGCGGAAAAGGCCGAAGCATGACCCTGCTCGATGTCGAGGGGCTGAGCGTGGGCTACGGCGCGGCTCCGGTGCTCCGGGACGTGTCGCTCAGCATCGCGCCGGGTGAGATCGTGACGGTCGTCGGCCCGAACGGGTCCGGCAAGACAAGCCTGCTGCGTGCCCTGATCGGGGCGGTGAAACCGACCTCGGGCCGGATCCGCCGCAAGCCCGGCCTCCGAATCGGCTACGTGCCGCAGAAGCTTCATATCGACCCGACCCTGCCCATCAGCGTGGAACGCTTCCTGCGCCTGCCCGGCGGCATTCCCCACAGCGCCTGCGCCCCCGCGCTGGAGCGTGCCGGCGTGCCCGGCCTGTCGCGGCAGCAGATGTCCTCGCTGTCGGGCGGCCAGTTCCAGCGGGTGCTTCTCGCCCACGCGCTGATCAACCGGCCCGAGCTGCTGCTGCTCGACGAGGCGACACAGGGCCTCGATCAGCCCGGGTCCGCGGCCTTCTACCGCCGGATCGAGGAAGTGCGCCGCGAAACCGGATGCGCCGTCGTCATGATCAGCCACGAGCTGCACGTCGTGATGAGCGCGTCGGACCGGGTGATCTGCCTCAACGGGCATGTCTGCTGCGAGGGAACGCCCGAGATCGTGTCCTCGGCCCCGGAGTATCGCGCGCTGTTCGGCACGGGTACCGGCGGCGCGCTGGCCCTCTACCGGCACGAGCACGACCACCAGCACGACGCCAGTTGCGGCCACGACCACGACCATGCGCACGGCGACAAGGCCACGGAGGCGGCGGAGTGATGCTGGACGATTTCATGACGCGCGCGACGCTGGCCGGGATCGGCGTGGCGCTGGCGGCGGCGCCGCTCGGCAGTTTCGTCGTCTGGCGCCGTATGGCCTATTTCGGGGATGCGACGGCGCATGCCGCGATCCTCGGCGTCGCCCTGTCGCTGGCATTGCAGATCTCGGTCTTCGCCGGCGCGATGGCGGTGGCGCTTGCCATGGCGCTGACGGTCACGATCCTGTCGGGGCGCGGCTACGCGATGGACACGCTTCTGGGTGTGCTGGCCCACTCCGCGCTGGCCTTCGGGCTGGTCGCCGTGTCGTTCCTGTCGGGGATCCGCATCGACCTTATGGCCTATCTCTTCGGCGACATCCTTGCCGTGTCGCGGGGCGACCTGGCCGTGATCTGGGGCGGCGCGGCGATGGTCGTGGGCCTCATCGCGTGGCGCTGGTCACCGCTTCTGACGGCGACCCTGAACGAGGATCTGGCCTATTCCAGCGGCATCGACCCCAGGCGCGAGCAGCTGATCCTGACACTGGCGCTGGCCATCACGGTGGCCGTGGCGATCAAGGTCGTGGGTGTCCTCCTGATCGCGGCTATGCTGATCATTCCTGCGGCGGCGGCGCGCCCGCTTGCACGCACGCCCGAGGGAATGGCGTTCATCGCGGCGGCCATCGGCGCGGGTTCGGCGGTCGTGGGCCTCAGGACGGCCTATGTCCTCGATACGCCCGCCGGACCGACCATCGTCTGTGTGGCGGCGATCTGCTTTCTCCTCACGAGTCTTTTTCGATCCACGCGGCGGGCGGGCGGTTGACGCGGCGGTGAAGCACCTGAAATTCGCCCCGCAAGCCTTTCCAAAGAATAGATTTCAGGGCGCACTTCAATCCCAGGGAACGTTTCCGGGCCGAAGGACCGCCTGCATCGTTGTGGCCGTGTTGCGCGGCGCGGGCAGAGGCATGTTCGGGCGCAGCATCCGGCCGCGCGGTGCCTCGTCGACGATGGCCCCGTCCTGGGCCACGAGGTGCCCGCGCAGGAAGGTCATCACCGGCATGCCCCGGACCTCGCGCCCCTCGTAGACCGAGATCTTGCCCCGCGAGAGAAGGCTTTCGGCACCGAGCGTTCCGGTCTTTCCCATGTCGACGACAACGAGATCGGCATCCATCCCGACCCCGATCGCGCCTTTCCGGTCCGACAGCCCGAAGGCACGCGACGGCGCGCCCGCCATGATCCGCACCACGTCCCGGAGGCCCATGCGCCCCGCCGACACCGCCTCCAGCATCAGCGGCAGCGAGGTCTGCACGCCGGGGAAGCCGCAGGCCATGTCCCAGATCGTGGCGCCCTCCTTTTCCTGCACGGTATGCGGGGCGTGATCGGTCGCGACGAAGTCGATGGTCCCGTCGAGAAGCGCGGCCCAGAGAGGGTCCTGGTGGGCCTTCTGCCGGATGGGCGGATTCATCCGGAGCAGGTGGCCGCCGGGGGCGCTCATGCTCTCGGCGTCGAGATACAGGTACTGCGGCAGGGTCTCGACGGTGATGTCGACGCCGCGGTCCTTCCAGAAGCGGATGAAGGGGACCGACCCCGCGCAGCTTTCGTGCACGATGTGGATGCGCGCGCCCGTCCAGTCGGCCAGCGTCGCGGCGCGGTTCAGCGCCTCGATGGCCACGACGTCGGTGCGCGCGGCGAGATGGGACAGGGGATCGTTCCGCCCCGCTGCCTTCAGCCGGTTCTGCCGCCAGAACAGGATCGGCGAATTCTCGGCATGGATGGAACAGCGCAGTCCCAGGGCGGCGAGGATCTCGAAGCCTTCCAGAACCGCGCCGTCCGAGGGACAGGGATTGTCGCCCGTGGTGTTCCCCAGAAACAGCTTCGTGCCGATCATGCCCGCCTCGGCCATGGCGGGAAGCTCGGCGAGGTTGTGCTCGCCCAGAAGCCCGTAAAGCCCGAAATCGATCAGCGCCTTCTCCTCGGCCATCGCGCGCTTCTCGGCCAGCCGCGCCGCGCTGTCGGTGGGCGGAAGCGTGTTGGGCATGTCGAAGGCGCAGGTTACGCCACCGGCCGCGGCGGCCGCGGTGCCTGTGCCGAAATCCTCCTTCTGGGTCATGCCCGGCTCGCGGAAATGCACGTGAACGTCGATGCAGCCGGGCAGAAGGTGGCGTCCTTCGAGGTCGATGATCCGCTGCGCCCGGGGATACTCCGGGCCCGCACCGATGTAGGCGATGCGCCCGTCCGCGACGCCGACGGCTGCCTCGAAGACGCGCGTCTCGGTGACGACCCTGGCATTCTTGAGCAGCAGGTCCAGACCCATCGGATATTCCACTCTTTTCGAACTGTATAAAATCAGCCTAGACTAGCAAATTCTGGGGCGCAACGCAGCTTGGGCGCCACCGCGGGTGATGGCTTGCCAACGCGGAAAAAACACGCGATCCGGCGCGCAACAAGGCAACAGGAGACCACGGACCTTGAGCGACCACGACCTGATGCAGACCGAGGGCGAGGAGGCTTCGCCGGTCTACGAGAGGCTGCGCGCCGACATCATCGCCGGGGCCTATCCGCCGGGCAGCGCCCTTCGCTTCGCCGACATGCAGAAGCGGTACGACCTCGGGGTCAGCCGGCTGCGCGAGGCACTGGCGCAACTGACCGCGGACCGGCTCGTGGTGCGCGAGATCAACCGCGGATTCCGCGTGCCCGAGGTCAGCCTCGCCGATTTCGACGACATCGCCGCGATGCGCCTGCGGCTCGAGCCCGGGGCCTTCCGTGTCTCGGTCGAGAACGGCGACGAGGAGTGGGAGGAGCGGATCCTGATCGCGGCCCACCGTCTCGACCGTGCGTCGCGCCGCTACGAGGCCGGGACGGTCAATGCCGTCCACGACGAATGGGAAGCGCGGCACAGGGCCTTCCACGAGGCGCTGATCGACGCCTGCGGCTCGGCCATGACGCGGCATTTCTGCGGCGTCCTCTACGATCATTTCGACCGTTACCGCCGCCTCATCGGGTTCGACCCCGACGCGCAACAGCGCCTCGCCTCCCAGCACAAGGCGCTGGCGGATTGCGCGGTCAACCGCGACGTCGCGCGCGCCGAGGCGATGTTGACCGAGCATGTCGAGCGCACGGCGCGCGTGGTGCGCGCGGCCCTTGCCGAGAAGCTCGGCTAGACGGCGTCAGGCGAACTCGAACCGGATATCGTGGGCGCCCTTCCACAGGACGGAATTGCCCAGCTCCATCAGCCGGTCGAGGTTGCTCGTCAGCGTGATGAAGTGGTTTCCGGCCAGCGGTCCCATCCGCGAGGCAAAGGATATCCCGCCATAGGCGAGCAGGATCTCCGTCTCGCTGATCCCGCCGGGATAGAGTACGATCTGGCCGGCCGAGGGATAGGTGGTGTGGTTCTCGTAGCCGACCCCGAAATCGGTATCGCCAAGCGGGATCCAGACCCCCTCGCCCGACCAGCGGACATGCACGATCTGGCCGGAGAACGGCATCACCTTGCGGAAGGCCGCGCAGGTCATTGGCGCCTTCTCCTCCTCCAGCCTTGCGTCGAAGACGAAGTCGCCTGCGGTGATCCTGAGTTCCGTCATGTCGGGTCCTTTCGTATCATGTGTCAAAGTGCGGCCCAGCCGCCGTCCACGGGCAGATCGACGCCGGTGATCTGGCGCGCCGCTTCCGAGGCGAGGAAGACACAGGCGTTGGCCACGTCGCGCGCCGTCGAGACCCGGCCGAGCGCGTAATCGGCGGCATGGCGGCGCGCGGCCTCGTCCATCGTGATGCCCTGCGTGGCGACCATGTTGGCGCAGACCTTATCGCGGAACCTCGGGCCGTCGACCATCCCGGGGGCGACCGTGTTGACGGTGATGCCATGCGGCCCAAGCTCCAGCGCGAAGCTTTTCGTCACCCCGCGCAGGCCCCATTTCGAGGCCGAATAGGCCAGCCGCCCGGCGCGGCCGCGCATTCCGAACGTGCCGCCGACGCTGACGATCCGGCCACGGCCCTCGGCGATCATCGCGGGGGCGACGGCGCGGATCATGTTGAAGATCCCGGTGGTGTTGAGATCGAGGATATCGTGGAACTCGTCGCGCGTCGTCTCCACCCCGGTCTTGCCGATGGGACCCGATCCTCCGGCCACGTTGATGAGCGCATAGGCCGGGCCAAGCGCCGAGCGCGCGGCGGCCGCGGCGGCGGCGCAGCTCTGCTCATCGGTGATGTCGCAGGCGAAGACCTCGGCCTCCGACCCGAGCGCGGCGATGTCGGCCGCAAGCCCCTCGACGGACGCAGGCTCGCGCGTCAGAAGCCCCAGCCGCGCGCCTTCCTCGGCGAAGGCCAGCGCGATGTCGGGGCCCATGCCGCTCGTGGGTCCGGTCAGCAGGACCACCTGTCCGGACAGCCCGAGCCTCATGGACGCCCACATGGGGATAGGCGGAAAAGGGTCATGGATGCTCCCAGTCCTCTGTGTGTGTCGCGGCGCAAATCAGACCACGGTTCCGCCGTCCACCAGGATGTCCTGGCCGGTGATGTTGCCCGCCGCATCGCTCAGAAGGAAGAGGACGGCATTCGCCACGTCGCGGTCGCTGCTCATCTTGCCGAGCGCCGAGCGCGCGGCGAAATCGGCATAGAGCCGGTCGGCGTCCTGGCCCGTCCGCTCGGCCGCCTCGCCAAGCTGGCGCATCAGGCGCGGCCCGTCGACCCCGCCGGGGTTCACGGAGTTGACGCGCACGCCATGGGGTCCGGCCTCGAGCGCGGCGGTGCGCGTGAAGCCGCGCAGCGCCCATTTCGTCGCGCCATAGGCCGAGGACAGCGGCGCGCCCTTGAAGCCGAACGTGCCGCCGACGTTCACGATCGTCCCCTGCCCCGCCGCGATCATGATGGGCAGGAAATGCTTCATCGTAAGGAAGGGACCGTGGACATTGACGGCGAAGATCTCCTCCACCTCGGCCAGGCTGTGCTCCCACAATGTCTTGCCGTCCGGACCGGTGCCACCGGCAACGTTCGCAAGGCCCCAGCGCATGCCCGCGGCCGCCGCCCTTGCGGCAGCGACGGCGGCGACAACGCTGGCTTCGTCGGTCACGTCGCAGGGCACGACGACCGAGCCCGGAAGCTCCGTCGCAAGCGCCTCGAGCGCCGGGACATCGCGGCCAGACAGGATCACCCTTGCGCCCGCCTCGTGAAGGACACGGCTGATTCCCGCCCCCATGCCGTTGGCCGCCCCGGTGACGAACACCGCCATGCCATCGAGTGAGAACTGGTTCGGCAAAAGGCCGTCTCCCGCGCAAATCGTGCTCCGTTGCGCAAGGTTTAATCACTGGCGAAAGGCTGTCCAGCAAATCCGGCATTTTTTCTACTATCTGGAAATAATGTCTGATGTGGTTCGGATATACGCACCCCTCCGGGCCCGATGCCGCCGAAAAAGGCAGTGGCGCGCCGGCCCGCACGTCCGAACAGGAGAGCACGCATGTCCGACGCCGCCGAACAGGTCTACGAGGAAGCCCCCAGGCTGAACGAAAACGAGATCCCCGTGATCGACATGACCGGCTTCGTCGGCGGCAGCCCGGCCAGGCGCAAGGCCATCGCCGACGAGGTGGCGCAGGCGTGTTCCACGGTCGGGTTCCTCTACATGGCGGGCCACGGCCTCAGCCCGGCACTGGTCGACGACACCTTCGCCCAGACGCAGCGCTTCTTCGCCCAGCCAGAGGAAGAGCGGCGCCGCACGCTCGCCACGGCCGAGTGGTTCCGGGGCTACGTGCCGACGAAGAACGGCGGGCTCGGCACCTTTCGCACCATGCTCGAACTGCCCGCCGACGACCCCGACGTCCTGCGCGGCAAGCCGATGCATGCGCCCAACCGCTGGCCCGACCACCTGCCGGGCTTCCGCGAGGTGGTGACCGCCTACCAGGACGCGATGCTGGAATTGTCGGTGCACCTGCGCCAGATGTTCGCCCTCGGCCTCGACCTGCCCGAGGATTTCTTCGAGCCCTTCTACCGCCGCCCGCTGATCCAGCAGAGCCTGCTCTACTATCCCGCGCCGGCGAGCGTCGACCCCAAGGACCTGAAGATCGGCGCGGGCGAGCATTCGGATACCGGCGCCTTCACGATCCTGATGCAGGACCAGGTCGGCGGGCTGGAGGTGAAGCACCGCGAGAAGGGCTGGGTTCAGGCCACGCCGATCGAAGGGACCTTCGTCGTCAATATCGGCGACGTGATGATGAACTGGACCAACGGGCGCTACGTCTCGAACCTGCACCGCGTCGTGAACCGCAAGAAGCAGGATCGCATGTCGCTGCCGCATTTCGCGAATGCCGATTACGACTCGATCATCGCCCCCATTCCCGCACTGATCGAACCCGGCACCGACCCGATCACCGGCCCGATCCATTTCGGCCGCTACATGGACGACTTCTACAAGGCGCAGCTTCCCTGAGCCGCCTCAGTGGCCCGGGACGCCCATCTCGCGGCATATCCGGGCGAGGGTCGGTTCGACGAAACGGCCCTCGCGCAGGACCTCCAGGCCATTGGCCCAGAGGCTGACCTGCCGGCAGGTGAAGTCGAAATGCCCCGCCGCCGGCCTGTCGACCCAGGCGCCCCAGCCGAAGTCGATATCGCCGAAGGCGCGCTCGTCCTCCAGAAGCCGACCCGTGGGCACCGGCACGCCGGGATTGAAGCCAAGCGAGACATGGGCGGTCCTGCGCAACGTCGGGTCGCCCTTGTGCTCCAGCCACCGGGTCAGGAGCGCAGCCTCGCGCCCACCCTCGATCGACATGATGCGCCCCTCCTCGACCGTCAGGCGCACCGGCCGGGCGATCAGGCCCACCTCCTCCGGCGGGGACAGCACGCCATCGGCGACGAGGACGCCCGCCATGGAAGCCTCGTTCGCCTCCCATGTCAGTTGTCCGGCCAGCATGATCGGCCTGCGTTCGGGGCTCGCCGTCATGCGGAACTTGCCCATCTCGCCGCCGCGGTTGTGAAAGGCGATGTCGGTTCCCGCGGCACTCGTCACCCGGACATCCGCATCCCGCAGAAGCGCCATCAAGGCAAAGCCCATTTCCTCCAGCCGCGGCGCATCCACCCCGCCGACGCATCGCACGAAGCCATCGACGTCGAGCCCGCCATAGGAGACGTAGAGAACGCCCTTCGCCATCGCCGCCGACCAGGCCTCGGTATAGATCAGCTCGTTCCAGGAACAGGCGACCCAGATGTCGGCCGCCGCCGCCGCCGCACCCACAAGCGCGGGCGAGGCCCCGTAGGACGCGCCGGGCGAGGGGTAATGCAGCGTGACGGGCACGCCACCCGCCGCCGCCACCGCACGCGCAATGGCCCGGGGCACCCGCAGGTCCGTCCGGCTGTCGGTCGTGACGAGCACTTCGGCGCCCGGTGCCATGGCGATCACGTCGCGCACGAACCGACTTGCGGCGGACGCGAGTTCGAGATCGAGATACTCGTCGCGTGTCTCGGTCAGGTTGTCGATACGCATGCAAGCCACCTCTGTCGGCAAGGAGAAGCAACATGACGCGCCGCATCCTTCTCATCAGTCACAATCCGCCGCCGATGATCGACCGGGCACACGCCTGGCTTCACGCCAATGGCCACGCCGTCGAGGTGGTCCGCCCGCATCTCGGCGATCCGCTGCCCGAGCGTCCCGGGGACTATGCCGGAACCATCGTCTATGGCGGCCGGTTCAATGCCGACAGCGAGGACGTCAACATCTTCCTGCGCGACGAGTACCGCTGGATCGCGGAAACGCTGGAGGCCGGGCGCCCGATCCTCGGCATCTGCCTCGGCGCGCAGATGATCGCGCGGCACATGGGGGCGGCGGTCGGCCCCCTGCCCGACGGGCGCGTGGAATTCGGCTTCTACGAGGTCCGGCCCGTGGCGGGGGCCGAGGATTTCCTTCCAGCGCCCCTGACCGTCACGCAGTCGCATTTCCACGGCTTCGACCTGCCGGCCGGGGCCGAGCGGCTGGCGGAAAGCGACCTCTTTCCCAACCAGGCCTTCCGCGCAGGTCCCGCAGTCCTCGGGCTTCAGTTCCACCCCGAGGCCACCGCCGAGCAGTTCCGGCAATGGCAGGCCGCCTATCCCGGCCATTATCGCAGGCCCGGATGCCAGGACCGGGCCCGACAGGAGGCCCTGATCGAAGCTGCGCAGGCGCCGCAGGCCGCCTGGTTCGAGGCGCTGCTGGCCGCGCATTTCGGCAAGGGCGGGGCTAGCCAAGCGTCTGTCCCCCAAGGCGCGTCAGGATGAGGTCGAGCGCCGCCTCCTGCGTGTCCATCGGAAGGCTGGGCAGCGCGCGCGGCGTCATCGGCGCGGTGTCCCCGCCCGGTGGCCCCTCGCGCAGGAACCGCGCCACCTGTCCCGGCGCGTACGGCAGGTGCAGAAAGCCCACGGGGAAGGACAGCCCCGCCCGCTCCATGGCGCCGAGCGCGCAATAGAGCACGAGGTTGCAAAGGTGCGTGCCCGCGTGGTGCGAGACGACCGCGGGCAGCCCCTTGTCCAGCAACCCGTCGGCAAGCGCCCTCGCGTCCCAGGTGGCGAAGCGCGCGGGCGGACCGCCCTCCTCGATCGGGCCGCCACCGGTCGGGCGCGCGCCCTCGTTGTCGGCCACCCCGAAATCGACGCGGTTGATCGCGGTCGTCTCCAGCCGGAACACCGCCTCGCCGGGGGCGAGACCGAGGGAGACGATGAAGACCGGACGATGGGTCGCGACGAGTTCCTCGACGATACCCGGAAGGCGGGCGAGGCTGACCGGTTTCTCGACGCCGCGGATCGTGACGCCGCCGATCCTGCGCCCGTCGAAGGCGGCGACAAGCGCGGCGGCGGGACTGTCGGGCAGGCCCGCGAAGGGCGCGGAGCCCGTCAGAAGGCCGATGGGCGCGTCACCGTTCATGACCCGTCTCCCTGGGACAGAAGGAATTCCAGAAGCGCGCGCTCGAAGGCTTCGGGCTGTTCGATCGTGGCCATGTGGCCGCAGGCGCAAATCACGTCGAGCCGCGCGCCGGGGATTGCGGAGGCCAGCGCGCGCAGATCGTCGAGCGGCAGGAAGGTGTCGGCATCGGCGGCGATCACCTGCACGGGCAGCCCGTCGGCGGCGGCCGTCTTCACGGTGGCCCGCTGGTCCGTGCCGCGGCCAGAGCGGAAGGCGCGAAAGAGCGCGGACTGGTCCATCCCGGCGCGCCAGCGCTTGAAGTCCTCGACCTCGCCGCGATGGGCCGCCGCCCATGCGGGGCGGAAGATCGCCTCGGCCTGCTCGGCCGCGAAGGCGTCGGGCCCGAGCGTTTCCGCGCGCGAAAGCATCGCCTCGACGCCCCGCATCCCCTCCTCGGTGGCGTGAAGCCCGCCGCAGGCGAGGCTCAGCGAAGCGACCTTCTCCGGCGCCCGTTCCAGAAGTTTTCCGGCAATCGAGGCGCCCATGGAGAAGCCCACGACGCGGACGCGGGACAGGCCGAGCGCGTCGAGAAAGGCCAGGAGATCCTCGGCATAGAGCGCCGTGGAATAGGCTTCCCCGGTCGCCTGGGTGCCACCGACACCGCGCAGGTTCGGGGCAAGCACGCGAAACCCCGCCCCTGCCAGCGAGGCCAGAACGCCCGACCAGAGACGCCAGGCATCCCAGCCGAGGCCATGGATCAGAAGAACCGCCGGCGCCTCCTCCGGCCCGGCCTCGGCATAGGACATGACGATGCCGTTCGCTTCGATCCGCTTCATCGCGCCTCGCATCGTGCAGGGTTTCTCGCTCACTCCATGATTCTCTATCAAAGCAATTTCATCGCACCAAATCCCATTCATTCTACGAAACGTAAAATCTGCAAAATGCAGCCGCAGACAGCAGTCTGCTTCATTTTGCGGCAAAACCCGGACAGTCGCGGATCGCTCCGGTGTTGCAACTTGACAGGCCGAGACGCGCGCTCGGTACGCTTTTGTCAGGACCACGGCTTCTCCCGTCATCTTTCCGGAAAGGACCCTCCCATGACCCGTCCTGTCTTTCATCGATCCCCCACACCGGCGCTGCATCTCAAGCGGCGCGAGCTTCTGCAGGGCGCGGGTGCGCTCGCCGGCCTTGGCTACATGACGCTCGGCGCGGCCGGGCCGCTCCGCGCCCAGAGCCTCGACAGCGTCGTGCACCAGCTCGGCTGGATCAAGTCGATCCAGTTCGGCGGGCATTTCGCGGCTATTCACAACGGCTATTTCGAGGAGGAAGGCATCGAGGCCGAGTTCCTCACCGGCGGCCCCAACGCCATCGGCACCGATGTCGCCATCGCGACAGGCCAGGCGGACACCTCGGACACCGACGTGCCGGGCACGATCCGTTCGCGCGCGGGCGGCATGCCGATCAAGGCCTTCGCCGCGATCATGCAGCGTGCGCCGGGCGCGATCATGAGCCTCGCCGAAAGCCCGCTGTCCTCGATCTCCGACTTCCCCGGCAAGACCATCGCGATCCCCACGGGCCTGCAGCCGCAGATCGACGCGCTGATGACGAGTGCCGGCCTCGATCCCGCCTCGGTCACATACGTGCCCGTGGGCACCGATCCCGGCATGCTCGCCGCCGGGCAGGTCGACGGCTACTACGGCTGGGCCACGAACCAGGGCGTGATGCTGATGACGCGCGGCGTCGACATCAACATCGCCTACATGAACGACCTCGGCATCCCGGGCTATGCGGGCGTCATCACCGCCACGGACGAGACCATCGCCGAGCGCGGAGATGTCCTGATCCGCTGGCTCAAGGCCGAGATCCGCGGCTGGCAGTGGCACCTCGAGAACCCCGAGGAGATGGCGGAACTGATGGTGTCGACCTACGGCCAGCGCGGCCTCGACCTGGAGGCGCAGACCGTCGAAAGCCGTCTGATGGCTGATTTCGTGCCGATCGGGGACGCCGCCGAGAACGGCCTTCTGTGGCTCGACCCCGGGGTTTTCCAGCAGGGCATCGATTTCGAGGTCGCCTCGGGCGGGCTCGAGGCCGCTGCGGTGTCGCTGGAGGACGTGGTAACCCAGGACCTCATTGCCGCCGCTCACGGCGCCGCGTGAGGGCGTGACGCTCACCGGCCATTGCGCGGTCCGCGACGATGCGGGCCGGTGGCGGGCGGCCCCGGGCCGCCTGTCGCTGTCCGGCGGGCGGATCGGGGCGCTGACACCCGATGCGGACGCGGACGACGCGGGCAGCCTCATCCTGCCCGCGCTGTCGAACGCCCATGACCACGGGCGGGGCATGCGGACGGTGGCCTTCGGCGCGGGCGACGACGCGCTCGAAATCTGGATCGCCGCATTGGGGCGCGAGCCTCGGACGGACCCCTGGCTGCGCGCCGCCGTGGCCTTCGCCCGCATGGCCGAGGCGGGCATCGCCGCGCTGAACCATTGCCACAACACCGCCGACCCCCACGCGCTTCTGACCGAGGCCGAGGCGGTGTCGCGCGCCGCGCGCGACGTGGGCGTGCGGGTCGCCTTCGCACTGCCCATCATGGGGCGGAACCCTCTGACCTACGGCGATCCCGCCCCCCTGCTCGCGCGTCTTCCCGCGGACGAGGCGGCGCGGCTGTCGAAACCCCGCGGCCTGCCTTCGGCGATGGCGCAGCTGGCGCTGGTCGAAGAGGCGGCGGCCTTCGAACACGACCTCTTCGAGGTGCAGTACGGCCCCGTCGGCCCGCAATGGGTGGACGACACGATCCTCGAAAGGATCGCCGAGGGGTCGGCGCGCACGGGACGCCGCGTTCACATGCATCTGTTCGAGACCCGCTATCAGAAGGAATGGGCCGAGGCGGCGTATCCGGGCGGGCTCCTCGCCCATCTCGACGCCATCGGCCTTCTGTCCGAGCGGCTGACCGTCGCCCATGGCGTTCACCTCGACGAGGACGATTGCGCGCTGCTGGCGGAACGCGGCGTGCGGGTGTCGCTCAACACGTCTTCCAACTTGCGGCTCCGCTCCGGGATCGCGCCGGTCGAGCGCTACCTCCGCCATGGACTGCGCTTCGGCCTCGGGCTCGACGGGATGGCCTTCGATGACGACGAGGACGCGCTTCGCGAACTGCGCGTCGCGTGGCGGCTTCAGCGCGGCTGGGGCACGCAGGAGGTGCTGGCCCGCGACCGGCTGCTCGACGCGGCCCTGATCGACGGGCGGCGCGCGATCCTCGGTGACAAGGACCGGGGCGGCCAACTCGTGCCCGGGGCGCCCGCGGATGTCCTCGTGCTCGACACCGGGCGGATCACGGGCGACGTGCTGGAGGGCTGCGCCGATCTGCTGGACCTGACGCTCGCCCGCGCACGGGCCGAGGACGTGCGCAGCCTTCTCGTCGCGGGGCGCGCGGTCGTGGCGGACGGCCGCGCGACCGGCATCGACCGCCCCGCCGCCGAGGCCGAGCTGATGGCGCAGGCCCGCGCCGCAGGTGCCATTCCGCCCGACGCGGCCCTTGAAAGGCTGCGCGCGGCGCTGGCCGTCTACTACCGCTGCGGCTGCCACCGGCAGATCGCGCCCGAGGAGCAGACGGCATGACCGGGATCGACATCCGCAATGTGACCAAGCGCTTCGACCTCGACGGGCGCAGCCTGACGGCCCTCGAGGGGATCGACCTCAGCGTGCCCGAAGGCAGTTTCGCCGCGCTGATCGGCCCTTCTGGCTGTGGCAAGTCCACGCTCCTGCGGCTCATCGCCGACGTGTTCGCCCCGTCCGAGGGGGCCATCGCCGTCGGCGGACGTCCCCCGCGCGAGGCGCGGCTGTCTCACGAGATCGGCTTCGTCTTCCAGGCCGCGACGCTTCTGCCATGGCGCACGGTGCGCGAGAACGTGGCGCTTCCCGCCGAGATCGCGGGCGTGACGCCGCGCCGGAGCGCCGAGGCGTTGATCGACCTCGTCGGGCTGCACGGTTTCGAGAACGCCAAGCCCGCGCAGCTTTCGGGCGGCATGCAGCAGCGCGTCGCCATCGCCCGCGCCCTGATGCTGGAGCCGAAGGTCCTGCTGATGGACGAGCCCTTCGGTGCGCTCGACGAGATCACGCGGCAGCGCATGAATGTGGAGCTTCTGCGCATCTGGCGCGAGAGCGGGACGACCGCCGTCCTTGTCACGCACACGATCTCGGAGGCGGTGTTCATGGCCGACCGGGTTCACGTCCTGTCCGCGAACCCGGGGCGCGTCACCGGCGTGGTGGATGTCGACCTGCCCCGCCCGCGCGACTTCGGGCTGATGAAGACGTCCCGCTTCAACGCATTGGAAAACGCGGTGCGCCAGCTTCTCTTCGACGAAGAGGAAAACGGCGCGGCGAAGGCGCGCGCCCATGGCTGAGGCGAGGCGAAGCTGGATCGCCGAGGCCTGGCCGCCCGCCCTCACGCTCGCGGCGCTGGTCGCCGCGCTGGAGGCGGCGGTGGCGGCGGGAATGACGCCGGTGACGATCCCGGCGCCAAGCGCGGTCGCGGCGGAATTCGCGGACAGCTGGGGCGACCTCCTCTATCACCTGGGGCCCTCGGTCGCTGCGACGGCCCTTGGTTTTCTCATCTCGGCATCCCTCGCCGCCCTTCTCGCGGGCATCGGCGCGGCCTGGCGCAAGGCCAGCGGCCCGGTGATGACGTTCGGCATCCTCATCGACAGCACGCCCCTGATCGCCGTCGCGCCCATCCTCATCGTCTTCGTCGGCGGCGGCATGACGCTGCACGTCATCGTCGCGGCGACGGCCTGTTTCTTCCCGCTTCTCGTCGGAATGAGCCGGGGCTTCCGCGCGGTGGAGCGGAACGCCGACGAACTGTTCCATGTCCTGGCCGCTTCGCGCTGGCAGCGGCTGGTGAAACTCGCGCTGCCGAGCGCGCTTCCCTACCTCTTCTCGGGCTTCAAGATCGCCGCGCCGCTCGCCGTCCTCGGCACGCTGATCGCGGAATGGATGGGCGCGGAGCGCGGCGTGGGGATCATGATGATCTACGCCATGTTCTCCTTCGACGTGCCGCAGGTCTGGATGACGATCCTCGCCGTCTGCCTGATGGCGATCGGGGGCTACGGCCTCTTCGCGCTGATCGAGCGGGCCTATCTCAGGCGCACCGGCATGGAGGCCGCGCCGACATGAGCCGCCCCGTCGACACGCCCGACTGGCGCGCGCTGCCGACACGCGGACAGGAGGCCGAGCGCCGCCTCGCGGCGACGTGGGCGTTCCTGTTGCGCGTGGGGTTCGGCGTGGCGCTTGTCGTCCTGCTCTGGGGCGCGGCGATCGAGGTGTTCGAGGTGCCGCCCTTCGTCGCCCCCGGCCCGCTGGCGACCTGGCAGGCCTTCCGGGAACATTCCGGCCAGCTTTTCGCGGCACTCGGCTTCACGCTGACGGGCGTCGGCATCGGTCTGTCGCTCGCCATCGCCATCGCGCTGTCGCTTGGCGTCGTCTTCACGCTCTCCGCCCCGGCGTCGCGGGCCTTCATGCCGCTCGTGATCGGGCTGCGAACCGTGCCGGTTCTCGCCGTCGCCCCGCTGCTCATCATGATCTTCGGGCGCGGACAGGGGACGACCATCGCCACCGTGGTGATCGTCGGCTTTTTCCCGATCATGGTGAACGCGATGCGCGGCTTCCGGTCCGTCAGCCCGACGGTGCAAGAACTGTTCCACGTCGCGGGCGCGCAGTGGTGGCAACTCCTGCTGAAGGCGCGCATTCCCTTCGCGCTGCCGTTCATCTTCACCGGGCTCCGCGTGGCCACGACCAGCGCGCTTCTCTCGGCGATGCTGGCGGAATGGCTGAGCGGGGCGCCCGGGATCGGGCGGCTCATCTACGACGCGCTCGGCTACCGGGACATGGGCCTGATGTTCGCGGCCGTCGCGCTGTCGATGGGCACGGCCTTCGTCCTTTTCGGCATCGCCACGGCGGCGGAGCGGCGGCTGTCACGGTGAGGCGGCGAATTCCGCGACGCACCAGTCCCGGAACAAGAGCGCCTCGGGCCGCCTGTCCGATTGCGCGGGCAGCACGGCGTAGTGGGCCTGTTCATGTTCGAGCAGGACACCGGGCGCGATGACCACCCGGCCCGCCCGCACCATGGGTTCTGCAAGGTCCGGGGCGATGAGGGACACGCCCTGCCCCGCCGCCACAAGCTCCAGCGCGGCCGCCGATGAGTCGACGCTGAGCGCACAGGCGATCTCGGCCTCCGCCA
Source organism: Roseicyclus sediminis (assembly GCF_025515305.1). Classification (GTDB taxonomy): domain Bacteria; phylum Pseudomonadota; class Alphaproteobacteria; order Rhodobacterales; family Rhodobacteraceae; genus Roseibacterium; species Roseibacterium sediminis. The sequence goes on along the minus strand of NZ_JAOPHT010000002.1, from coordinate 120,150 downwards.
GCCCCTCGGTCCGCCCGAGGAGCTGCCAGAAGCTTTCGCATCCGATGATATGGATCGCCCCGAGCGCGGCCAGCGCCCGGACATCGGCGCGCGGACCCGGACCGAACGAGGTGCCGGGCGGGGCGACGAGAACGGAGCCGGACGCCGTCAGGCGGTGGATCTCCGCCTCGGTCCAGCGTCCGTCGCCATAGCGGATGTCGATATCCACGCGCTCTTCCGGCGCGGTCTCGGCCCAGGTCGCGCTGCACAGGCGCACGGCGATGCCGGGATGGGCGGCCCGGAACCCGCCAAGTGCCGGGGCCAGGCGCAGGAACGAGAAGCTCGGCGGCGCCCGCACCACCAGAGGCCGGCCCTGCGCGACGCCGAACAGACCCGCCGTCGCGCTGGAGAGATCGTCGAAGGCGCGCCGGACCGCCGGGACATAGGCCTGCCCGAGTTCGGTCAGGCTCACACCGCGCGGCAGGCGCCGGAACAGCGGATAGCCCAGTTGCGCCTCCAGCGCGCGGATCTGCTGACTGACGGCGGCAGGCGTGAGGCGCAATTCCTCGGCGGCGGCGGTGAAGCCCCCCAGACGGGCGGCGGCCTCGAAGGTCCTCAGCCAGGCGGGAGGCGGCAGGTTGCGCATGAATGACCTCATTCAACTTGGGTCTTACCGGCATTTTCCATTGTTTGTGCGCGGTCAACAAGCCTGCAATCCTCGCGGTCACGGGAAGGGGCGCGGATGGACATCTTCGACTACATCATCGTGGGCGCGGGCTCGGCCGGCTGCGTGCTGGCCGAACGGCTGAGCGCGGACGGACGCGCCCGCGTTCTCGTGCTCGAGGCCGGCGGCAGCGACCGGCGCGCGAAGATCCGCGTGCCCATCGGCTACGGCATGTCCTTCCACGATCCCCGCGTGAACTGGCGCTTCCAGGCCGGGCCCGACCCCGAACTGGACAACCGGCGCATGTACTGGCCGCGCGGCAAGGTCCTTGGCGGGTCGAGCGCGATCAACGCGATGGTCTACGCAAGGGGCCTGCCCGGCGATTTCGACGACTGGGAGGCGGCCGGCAACCCGGGATGGGGCGCCGCGACCGCAGCCGGGGTCTTCAACCGGATCGAGCGGCGGATCACCCCCGCCGGCACCGAGGGAGAGGGCCCGCTTCATGTCAGCGACCGGAGGGCCGAGTATCATCCGCTCGGCCGGCACTACCTCAAGGCCGCGCAGACGCTCGGCCTGCCCGAGGGCGACACGGTCACCGGCGAGGGTGTCGGCCCGTACTGGACGACGACGAAGGGCGGCAGGCGCCACTCGGCCGCCGACGCCTTCCTGCGCCCGGCCATGGCCCGGAGAAACCTCAAGGTCATCACCGGCGCCGAGGTGCTGGGCCTGGAGTTCCGCGACCTGCGCGCCACCGGCGTGCGCTATCGCAAGGGCGGCGAGACGCGGCGCGCGGACTGCCGGGGCGAGGTGATCCTTTCGGCGGGATCGGTGAAGTCGCCGCAACTCCTGCAACTGTCGGGGATCGGGCCCGGCGCGCTGTTGTCCCGCTTCGGCATCGAGGTGCGGCTCGATGCGCCGGGCGTCGGCGGCGCGCTGCAGGATCACCTGTCGATGACCTACAGCTTCCGTTGCACCGAGCCCACGCTGAACCAGGTGCTGGGCGGTCTGCCGGGCCAGGTGGGCGCGGCGCTGCGCTATCTCCTGCGCCGAGACGGCCCCCTCAGCCTGAGCGTGAACCAGATGGGCGGCCTCGTCCGCTCGCGTCCGGGACTCGCGCGGGCCGACACGCAGCTCTATTGCAACCCGCTGTCCTATTCGACGGTCTACCGCGACCGGCGGCCGCTTCTGCAACCCGACCGCTGGCCCGGCTTCATCCTCGGCTACAACCCCTGCCGCCCCACCAGCCGGGGGCGTATCGACATCGACAGCCCCGATCCGACGGCACAGCCCGCGATCACGCCCAACTCGCTGTCCACGAACACGGACATCGCCGACATGATCGCGGGTGCGCGCCTGATCGAGCGGATGCTGGAGACATCGGCCATGCGCGGGCTCATCGCCGGGCCGAACGGCTTCAGCCCCGTGGGACAGAGCGATGACGCGCTCCTGGCCGATATCCGTGCCCGCGCCGCGACCGTCTATCACCCCTGCGGCACGTGCCGCATGGCCCCGCGCGAGGCAGGCGGCGTCGTCGATCCCAGCCTGCGGGTCTGGGGCGCGGAAGGCCTGCGCGTGGTCGATGCCTCGATCTTCCCCAACATCACCTCGGCCAATACCAACGCGCCGACGATCATGGCGGCGATGCGCGCCGCGGACCTCATCCTCGCAGGGACCTGACGGAATGGACCGGATCGCGAAACTGGAGACCTTCTCGACCCCTGACGTGGGCTTCGTCCGGGTGACGATGGAGGACGGCGCGCAGGGCTGGGGGCAGGTCTCGACCTACCATTCCGACATCACCTGCACGGTGCTGCACCGGCAGGTTGCGCCCTGGGTGCTGGGGCGGGACGCGACCGACCTCGACGACCTGCTCGACTTCGTGACCGAGCGCGAACACAAGTTCCCCGGTTCCTACCTGCGCCGCGCGATGGGCGGCGTGGATACCGCGATCTGGGACATGCGCGGCAAGCGCGCCGGCCTGCCGGTGGTCTCGCTTCTGGGGGGAAGCCCGGGCAAGATCCGCGCCTACGCCTCCTCGATGCGGCGCGACATCACGCCGGAGGACGAGGCCGAGCGGCTGACACGGCTTGCGGGCGAGCATGGCTATACCGCCTTCAAGGTGCGCGCGGGGTCCGAGGTGGGGCGCGACCGCGACGAGTGGCCCGGCCGGACCGAGGCGGTCATTCCCGCCATGCGCCGCGCCCTGCCCCAGGCCGACCTCCTGATCGACGCCAATTCCTGCTATTCCGTCCCGCGCGCCATCGAGGTGGGCCGGATGCTGGAAGACCACGGCTTCTGCCACTACGAGGAGCCCTGCCCCTACTGGGAATTCGAGCAGACGAAGGCCGTGGCCGACGCGCTCGAGATCGACGTGACGGGCGGCGAACAGGACTGCCACCTCACCGACTGGCGGCGGATGATCGACATGCGCGCCGTCGACGTGGTTCAGCCCGATGTCATGTATCTGGGCGGCATGGCCCGGACATTGCGCGTCTGCCGCATGGCCGAGGCCGCGGGACTTCCGGTGACGCCGCATTGCGCGAACCTGTCGATGGTGACGCTCTTCACGATGCACCTGCTTCGGGCGATCCCGAACGCGGGGAAATACCTGGAGTTCTCGATCGAGGGACCGGAGTATTATCCTTGGCAATACGGCCTTTTCACCCAGGACCCCTACGTGATCGAGGATGGCCACGCGATCCTCGGCGATGCGCCCGGCTGGGGCGTCGAGATCGCGCCCGAATGGCTGGCCCGCGCCAGGGCGCAGATCAGCGCCTGGCCGGAGGACGCAGCATCCTGGCCCGCGCCATGACCGCCGCTGCCGGAAAACCGTCCTTCCGGGGCAAATCAAGGCTTTGTCGCGCGGCCTTGGCATGTATGATCGCACCCATCACGACCCGGTCCGCGTTCGCGATGCCGAAGCCGCTCCGGGGTCCAACGGGAAAACCGAATGAACCATGCCCGCGCAAGACCGCGAAACGGGCAGACCAACGGGAGGAAGACCGACCATGACCAAACTCAGAATTCCGGCCATGCCGCTGTCGCGCCGCGGCGTGCTGAAGGGGGCCGCCGCCGTGACGGCCGCGGGGCTCATCCTGCCGCACACGGCAGGCGCCGCCCGCGCCCAGAGCCGCGGCGGAACCTTCCGCGTCGGCATCGGCCACGGCTCCACCACCGACAGCCTCGACCCCGGCCTGTGGGAAAACCTCTATGTGCAGACCTTCGCGGCGGCGCGGCACAACTACCTGATCGAGGTCGGCGCCGACGGTCAGCTGCTGCCCGAGATCGCGGAGAGCTGGGACACCGACGACGGCACCAACTGGGTCTTCACGATCCGGCAGGGCGTGACCTTCCACTCCGGGAAGGATGTCACCGCCGAGGACGTGGTCGCCTCGATCAACCATCACCGTGGCGAAGACAGCACCTCGGTGGTCAAGCCGCTGCTGGCCGCCATCACCGACGTGCGCGCGGACGGCAACACCGTGATCGTCACGCTGGAAGCGCCGAACGCCGACCTGCCCTACCTCATGACGGACTACCACGTCCCGATCATGCCGGGCATGGACGGGCGCATCGACCCCGCCTCCACCGATGGCTGCGGCGGCTACATCGTCGAAAGCTTCGAGCATGGCGTGCAGTCGACGCTGAACCGCAACCCCAACTACTGGAAGTCGGACCGCGCATGGTTCGACCGCATCGAGCTTGTCTCGATCCTCGACCCCGCCGCGCGCCTGAACGCCCTGATCACCGGTGAGGTTCACCTGATCGACCAGGTCGATCCGGCCACCATCGGCATGCTGGAAGGCCGCGGCGTCGCGCGCATCCTGTCGATCCCCGGCAACGCGCACTACGGCTTCCCGATGGACAGTCGCGCCGCGCCCTACAACGACAACAACATCCGGCTCGCGTTGAAATACGCGATCGATCGCGAGGCGATGGTCGACGTGATCCTCGGCGGCCATGGCGCGGTGTCGAACGACAACCCGATCGGCCCGGCGAACCGCTATTTCAATACCGAAATGGAGATGAAGACCTACGATCCCGACCGCGCGCGCTTCTACCTGCGCGAGGCGGGGCTCGACAGCCTCGATGTCACCATCGCGGTGGCCGATGCGGCCTTCTCGGGCGCGGTCGACGCGGGCGCCATGTTCTCGGAAACCGCGCGGGCGGCGGGCATCAACATGACCGTCAACCGCGTGCCCAATGACGGCTACTGGTCCAACGTCTGGCTCAACCCCAACGGCGACACGCCCTTCTGCGCCACCTACTGGGGCGGACGCGCGGTCGAGGACCACATGTTCACCACGGCTTACGCGGCCGGCGCGGACTGGAACGAGAGCTTCTGGTCGAACGACCGGTTCAACGAGCTTCTCGTGGCGGCCCGCTCCGAGGTGAACGAGGAGCTGCGGCGCGAGATGTACATGGAGATGCAGCAGATCGTGTCCTTCGAAGGCTCCACCATCATCCCGATGTACAACAACTACGTGATGGCCGTGGCCAACGAGATCGGCACGCCCGAGCAGATCTCGGCCAACTGGAACTTCGACGGCTTCCGCTGCGTCGAGCGCTGGTGGATGGCCTGATCCCTTCCCTCGCCCCCGGCGCGACCAGCGCCGGGGGCCTTCCTAAGCCCCGAGGGAGGACGGACCCCTGTCGAACGTGATCCGGATGATCGCCCTGCGCGTCGCGCTGGGGATCGGACTTCTCTTCATTGTCTCGCTGATCATCTTCGGCGCGACGGAACTGCTGCCGGGCGACCTCGCGCAGCAATTGCTCGGTCAGGGGGCGACGCCCGAGACGCTGGCCGCGCTGCGCGAACAGCTGGGCCTGAACGATCCAGCGCCGGTGCGCTACTGGAACTGGCTTTCGGGCGCGCTGACGGGTGATTTCGGCGTCTCGCTCTCGAACGGCCGCCCGATCTCGGAGCTGATCGGCGCGCGGCTGGGCAACACCGTGTTCCTTGCGCTCTATGCCGCGTCGCTGGCGGTGCCTATCTCGCTCGTGCTCGGCATCCTCGCGGCCCTCTGGCGCAACTCGATCTTCGACCGCGCGGCCAATGCCGGCGCGCTGACCGCGATTTCCTTCCCCGAGTTCTTCGTCGCCTACATCCTCGTGCTCTGGCTTGCGCAGACGGGCATCTTCCCCTCGATGGTGCGGATCAACCCGACCACCACCTTCGGCGATCGCATCTACATGACCTTCCTGCCCGCGCTGACGCTGACGCTGGTCGTCACGGCGCACATGATGCGCATGACGCGGGCCGCGATCATCAACCTGATGGCCAGCCCCTATATCGAGATGGCGCGCCTCAAGGGCCTCTCGCCCTTGCGCATCGTGCTGCGCCACGCGGTCCCCAACGCGCTGGCCCCGATCATCAACGTGATCGCGCTGAACCTCGCATACCTCATCACCGGGGTCGTCGTGGTCGAGGTCGTCTTCGTCTATCCCGGCCTCGGACAACTGATGGTCGACGCGGTGTCGAACCGGGACATCGCCGTGGTGCAGGCGGTCGCGCTGATCTTCGCGGCGGCCTATATCGCGCTCAACCTCCTCGCGGACGTGCTCTCGACGATCACGAACCCGCGCCTGATGCACAGGAGGTAGGCCGATGAGTTTCGCCGTCTCCGTCATCATCGGCCTTGCGGGCCTCTTCGCACTGGCCGCCGCGTTGCGCGCAGCCGCCCGTGCCGGCCTGTCCGGGCGGGCCCGCAGCATCGCCAACGACATCCCCCTGACCGCCGCCTTCGGCCTCCTGGTCATCGCGATCTATGCCGCCGTGGCCATCGCCGCCCCCGCCCTCGCCCCGTTCGCCGAGCGCGAGATCGTCGGCAACCAGTTCGAGGCCTGGAGCGCGGAACACCTGCTGGGCACCGACAGGATCGGCCGCGACATGCTCTCACGGCTGATCTACGGCGCCCGGAATACCGTGGGCATCGCTTTCGCAACGACGGCCCTCGCGTTCGTCGTGGGCTCCATCCTCGGGCTCTGGGCGGCGCTGACGGGGGGCTGGCTCGACCAGGTCCTGTCGCGCATCGTGGATGCGTTCATGTCGATCCCCGCGCTGATCTTCTCGCTGCTGCTGCTGACGATCTTCGGCACCTCCGTCCTGACGCTGATCCTCGTGATCGCGGCGGTCGATGCCACGCGCGTCTTCCGCCTTGCGCGGGCGGTGGCGCAGGGGATCGTCGTGATGGACTACATCGAGGCCGCGAAGTTGCGCGGCGAAGGGGCCTGGTTCCTGATCCGGCGCGAGATCCTGCCCAACGCGCTCGCCCCGCTGGTCGCCGAATTCGGGCTCAGGTTCTGCTTCGTCTTCCTCACCATCTCGTCGCTGTCCTTCCTGGGCCTCGGGATCAAGCCGCCGACCGCCGACTGGGGCTCCATGGTGCGGGACAACGCCACGCTCATCACCTTCGGCGACATCACGCCGCTTCTGCCGGCGGGATGCATCGCGCTGCTAACGGTGGCGGTGAACTTCGTGGTGGACTGGCAGCTCTACCGCGCCTCGGGCCTGAAGGAGTGATCGCGATGGACCGTGAGGTATTGCTGGAGATCAGGGGTCTGCGGATCGAGGGCCGCTCGGGCGAGGAGTGGACCGAGATCGTCAAGGGCATCGACCTGACACTCCACAAGGGCGAGGTTCTGGGCCTGATCGGGGAAAGCGGCGCGGGCAAGTCGACCGTGGGACTTGCCGCGATGGGCTTCGCGCGCGACGGCTGCCGGATCTCGGGCGGGTCCATCGTCTTCGACGGGATCGACCTGCGCACCATCTCCGAGAAGCAAAAACGCGACCTTCGCGGCGCGCGCATCGCCTACGTGGCCCAGTCCGCGGCGGCGAGCTTCAATCCCGCCCACAAGCTGATCGACCAGTATTGCGAAGCGCCCGTGGTCCACCACGTCATGGGCCGGGAAGAGGCCGAGCGCGACGCCATCGACCTGTACCGCCGGATGCAGCTTCCCGATCCCGAGAGCATCGGCTTCCGCTATCCGCACCAGGTCTCGGGCGGACAGTTGCAACGCGCAATGACGGCGATGGCGATGTCCTGCCGCCCCGACCTCATCATCTTCGACGAGCCCACCACCGCGCTCGATGTCACGACGCAGATCGAGGTGCTGGCCGCCATCCGCGACATCGTCCGGCAGTTCGATACGGCGGCCATCTACATCACCCACGACCTCGCGGTGGTGGCGCAGGCGGCCGACCGGATCAAAGTGCTCCTGCGCGGCGACGAGGTGGAGGAGGCCGAAACGCGGCAGATGCTCGATGCCCCGCGCGAGGACTACACCAAGAGCCTCTGGGCCGTGCGCACCTTCGCCCGCGCCGAACAGCCGCCCGCCTCGGGAACGCCCATCGTCTCCGTGCGGAACGTGACCGCCGCCTACGGCACGGTCAACGTTCTGGAAGACGTGAGCTTCGACATCCATGCCGGGCGCACCGTCGCCGTCGTGGGCGAGAGCGGCTCGGGCAAATCCACGACGGCGCGAGTCATCACGGGGCTTCTGCCGCCCAAATCGGGCGAGGTGCTTTTCGAGGGAAACGCCCTGCCCGCCGCACTGCGCCGCCGCACGCGCGAGCAGTTGCGCCAGGTGCAGATGATCTACCAGATGGCCGACACCGCGCTGAACCCCAAGCTCACCTTGCGCGAGTTGATCGGACGTCCGGCGCAGATGTACCTGGGCCTCAAGGGGCGCGTGCTGGAAGAGCGGGTGAAGGAGCTTCTGAACCTGATCGAACTTGACCCCGCGACCTATATCGACCGGCTCCCGGGCGAGCTTTCGGGGGGGCAGAAGCAGCGCATCGGCATCGCGCGCGCGCTGGCGGCCGAACCCAAGCTCATCATCTGCGACGAGGTGACGAGCGCGCTCGACCAGATCGTGCAGGAGGGGATCCTGAAGCTCCTGAACCGGCTGCAGGAGGAATTCGGGCTGGCCTACATGTTCATCACCCATGACTTGGCCACGGTGCGCGCCATCGCCGACGAGGTGGTGGTGATGCAGCAGGGCCGTGTCGTCGAGCAGGGCACCAAAGCCGAGATGTTCGCCCCGCCGCACGAACCCTACACGGAACTCCTCCTGTCCTCGGTGCCCGAGATGGACCCCGACTGGCTTACCCGCCTCCTGGAGCGGCGCGGCGCGGCCTGAGACTCAGGCACGCGGCCGGTTCAGAAGGAGGCGTTCCGGCATCGGATAGTCGGCATGGGCGGCGGCCATTGCGGCCGCGCGCTCGGCCACGGACCCGGTGGGCGCCACGACGCGGCGGGTGGAGAGATCCACGTGCAGCATCACCGTCTCGACGGTCGCCGCGGGCCCCTCGCCCCCGATCCAGAAGCGGTGGAAGAGGTGCAGCTTGCGCCCGTCCCCGCCCACGATCTGCGTCGTCACAGTCACCTTGTCGCCGATATCGATCTCGTCGAGATACCGGATATCCGTCTCGGCGGTGAAGTAGCTGAGACCCCCGGCGATATACTCGGCGTCGGCGCCGACCATCTCCATCAGCCGGTCGGAGGCGCGGGCGCCCACCTCGAGATAAGGCGCCTCGTTCATGTGGCCGTTGTAGTCCACGAAGCTTGTCGGGATCTGCATCTGAAGCGTCACGGGCAGGCCATCCGGCCCTTCCGCGGCAACCGGCAACGTGGCCTCGTGCGCAAGGATCACGCCGCCCGCCCCGCTGCCCGTGCGGCGAAGCGCGCGCATCATCGCCACGAGGTTGTCGTCGCGCAGGCGTTCGAGCTCGCGGATACTGCGGTGGCCGGACTGCGCATCGGACTGGCCGGCGATCAGGTCCACGAGTTCGTCGGTGAATTCCGGCACGTCCATCAGCTTCGTCCACGGCCAGGTCAGGCAGGGCCCGAACTGCGCCAGGAAGTGCCGCATCCCCGCCTCGCCACCGGCGATGCGGTAGGTCTCGAACAGGCCCATCTGCGCCCACCGCAGGCCGAACCCCATGCGGATCGCCTCGTCGATCTCCGCAGTCGTGGCCACGCCATCCTTCACCAGCCAGAGCGCCTCGCGCCAGACGGCTTCGAGGAAACGGTCGGCGATATGGGCGTCGATCTCGCGGCGCAGGGTCAGGGGGTACATGCCGATCCCCCGCAGCACGTCGGCGGCGCGGGCGGTTTCGGCAGGGTCGCCGACCAGCTCGACAAGCGGCAGAAGGTAGACGGGATTGAACGGGTGAGCGACGATCGCGCGCGCACCTTTCTCGTTCAGTTCCGAAGGCTTGTAGCCCGACGTTGAACTTCCGATCACGGCCCCTTCAGGCGCCGCTGCCATGATCTCCGCGAAGACGCGATGCTTGATGTCGAGCCGCTCAGGCACGCTTTCCTGCACCCACTCCGCCCCCGCGACCGCCGCCGCCAGCTCGCCATGATAGCTGAGCGTCCCCTCGGGCGGCAGCGCACGCTGGTAGAGCCCCGGCAAGGACCGGCGGGCATTGGCGAGGACCTCGCCGATCTTGCGTTCCGCCTCGGGGTCGGGGTCGAACACCGCCACGTCCCAGCCGTTCAGCAGGAACCGTGCGGCCCAACCGCCGCCGATCACGCCCCCGCCGATAATCGCTGCCTTCTTCGCCATCACGTCACCCGTTCCGTATGTCCGTCCACCACCAGCGCCTGGCCCGTGATCGCCGCCGCCCCGTCGGAGGCGAGAAACAGCGCCATTGCCGCGACCTCGTCCTTGCGCACGAAACGGCGGAGCGCGACACCGTCGGTGAAACCGCGCCGCACGTCCTCCTCGCTCACGCCCCGCGCGGCCGCCTCCATCGAGATGACCCTGTCCATGCGCGGCCCCTCGACCGCGCCGGGGCAGATCGCGTTGACGCGCACCCCCGCCGGGCCAAGCTCGGAAGCCAGCGCCTTGGTCAGCCCGACGATCCCCCATTTCGCAGCCACGTAGGGCGTGCGCTGCGGAAAGCCGAAAAGGCCGGAGATCGAACTGGTCAGCAGGATCAGCCCGCTGCCCTGTGCCCGCATCACATGCGCGGCCCATCGGCAGGTCAGGAATGCGCCGTCGAGGTTCACGGCGAGGCAATGCTTCCAGTCCTCGTAGCCGATATCCTCGATATGGCCCGCAGGCCCCCCGACGCCCGCGTTGGAACAGACGACGTCCGCCCCGCCCCAATCGGCCTCCACCTGCGCGAAGAAGGTGCCGAGCGCGGCCGGGTCCGTGACGTCCGCCACCTCCGCCCGCATGCCCGGATGGGCCTTCGTCACGCTGGCCACGGCATCGGCATCCGCGTCGCAAACCGCCACCCGGTCGCCCGCCTCGAGGAACGCCTCCGCCATGGCGAGGCCCAGCCCCGAAGCGCCGGCCGTGATGACGATCCGGCGACTCACTTCGGTGCCCGTTTCGTCAGCCCGAGCTTCTCGCGCACCTCCTGCGGGCCGATCACCCGCGCACCCATGCCTTCGACCACGCCGACCGCGCGTTCCACGAGCTGCGCGTTCGTCGCGAGCACGCCCTTCTCCAGCCAGAGATTGTCTTCGAGCCCGACGCGCACATGCCCGCCCGCGAGAACGGCCGCGGCGGCATAGGCCATCTGGTTCCGCCCCAGCGAGAAGGCCGAGAAGGTCCAGTCCTCGGGCACGTTGTTGACCATCGCCATGAAGGTGTTGAGGTCGTCCGGCGCGCCCCAGGGCACGCCCATGCACAGCTGCACCAGCGCGGGGGCGTCGAGCACGCCCTCCTTCACCAGTTCCCTGGCGAACCACAGGTGCCCGGTATCGAAGGCCTCGATCTCGGGCTTCACGCCGAGCGCGGTCATCATCCGCCCCATGGCGCGCAGCATGCCGGGCGTGTTGGTCATCACGTAGTCGGCCTCGGCGAAGTTCATCGTCCCGCAATCGAGCGTGCAGATTTCGGGCAGGCATTGCGCCACATGCTCGACGCGCTCGGCGGCGCCCGCCATGTCGGTGCCCGCCTCGCTGAGCGGCAGCGGGCGCTCCGTCGGGCCGAAGGTGATGTCGCCCCCCATGCCGGCGGTGAGGTTCAGGACCACGTCGACCTCGGCCTCGCGGATGCGCTCGGTCACCTCGCGGTAGAGGTCGAGCCTGCGCGAGGGCGCGCCCGTCTCGGGGTCGCGCACGTGGCAATGCACGATCGCGGCGCCGGCCCGCGCCGCGTCGATCGCGCTGTCGGCGATCTGCTTGGGGCTGCGGGGGACATGCGGGCTTCGGTCCTGGGTGCCGCCCGAGCCGGTGACGGCACAGGTGATGAAGACCTCTCGGGTCATGGTCAGTGGCATCTCGGTCCCTCCCTTGTCCTCCGCCCTCGAGCCAAGGTGGTAGGACAAGTCAGACGCGGCGTCCACAACCCGTGCGCGGGATCGGCACCGCGGCGACACGGCGCCCGGCAAAGTTGGCGATCAGGAGGGAACTGGTGGGTGATGAGGGATTTGAACCCCCGACATCTTCGATGTGAACGAAGCGCTCTACCACTGAGCTAATCACCCGCCGAGTGGAGGCGGTTTAGCCATCCTCGGATGGGTTCGCAAGGGGGCAATCGGGCACCTGCGGCGCGCGACCGGTGCGGCCGGCCGGCCGGGCTCAGGCGCCCGGACCGCCGCCTCCGGTCCGCTTGAGCTTGAGCGTCAGGATGTCGCCGCCGGGCCGGGGAACCCGCTTCTTGACCGAGATCTTGCCGAGCGGCGGCACGACGAGTTCGTCGCTGTCCTCCAGCATCCGGCCGACCTCTTCGAGGACGAGTTCCATGGCGAGCTTGAGGTCCGAGCGCCGCATCGCGCTGCGCTTGGCGACGGCGTCGAGCAGGTCGCCGCGGCGCACCGGTTCGGCGGACGGAGCGGTCGCCGCGACCGCCACATCGGGGCCTGCGGCAGTGTCGGCGCCGGACGCCGGTGTCGTCACGGCCTTCGCGGGCGCCTTGGGCGCATCCTTCGCGGCGGCGGAAGCGGAGGTTGCCTTGCCGGTCCTCGCCGTGGTGGTCTTCGCGGGGGTCTTGCCGGTCGCGGGCGCCTTCGCCGTCTTGGCCGCAGTGGCCGCGGATGCCGGTTTAGAAGCCGCGGTCTTCCTGGCCGTCCCTGTCGTCTTCTTCCGGGATCCCGCGGGGGTCGATTTGCGCGCCGCGCCAGTCTTCGTCGATGTCGCCATTTTTCTGCTCTGGTCCTCTGCGGTTGATTGTTTCCGCTTGAGATACAGCGTAACCGACCGGCAGCGCACTGGCCAGCTTTCTTGCGTAAGGGGGCTGAGCGGGCTGTCCTAGCCTTGCTGGCTCCGCGCCGCGATGCGCATGCGCCGGCTATCCCAGCGCGGCCATCCGATCAGTTCCGACACCGTGACGAACCGGAAACCGCGCGAGGCCAGCCCCTCGATCGTCGCCGGCATCGCCCGGACCGTGGCGCCATGGATGTCGTGGGCCAGCACCACGTCGCCCGGATGGCTCCGGTTGACGATGCGCTGCGCCACGACCGAGCTGCCGGGGCGGCGCCAGTCCTCGGGGTCGACCGACCACAGGACGGTCGGCATGCCGCGGGCCGCGTGCAGCATCAGACGCTGTTGGGGGTAGAGGTTGCCATAGGGTGGCCGCATCGTGACCGGGATGCGCCCCACGGCGTTCATCACCGCCTCGTTGGTCCGGTCCACCTGGTTCAGGATGCTGGCATCGGAATGGCCGAAAAGGCTCGGGTGGGACCACGTGTGGTTGCCGATCTCGTGCCCTTCGGAGGCGATGCGCGCGGCAAGCTGGGGATGCTGCGCCACGCGCGATCCGATCACGTAGAAGGTCGCGCGAATGTTGTAACCCGCAAGCAGGTCGAGCAGCTGCGGCGTCAGGCTGTGGTGCGGCCCGTCATCGAACGTCAATGCAACCAGCGGCTGGCGTGTCGAGATCCGGGTGACCGTCGCCTGCATGCCCGAGTCGATCGAGCCACGGCCGGGAAAGGCCGCCTCGACGAAGGACTGCGCTTCCGCGCGCCCGACGAGCGCCGGCGCCGCCAGCGCGGCAGTCGCGGTCAGAAGCAGATGGCGTCGGCTGAGATCCGGCATGAAGAACTCTCTTGGCGGCGACGGGAGAATCGCCTGCGTCAATTTTATCCACAGGTTCCGTTTTGCCGCGAGCCGATCAAGAAGAGGCCCCGAAAAAAGCGGCGCGAGCCGTCGATCGTGGTCCGCAGGCCACGCAGAACGGCAAACCAGTGTCATTTCGGTGACTCGTTGCCGGCAAGATTCCGCCCATCGCTTGCAAAGGGCCCGCGTCACCTCCGACAGTTGGCCTGCGCCCTCCGCACGTGCCGGGGTGGCCACGAACTTTTTACCAGCTGCCAGGGACCAAACCCATGAAAAGACTCGCCTCTGCCGCCGCGATCAGCCTCGCGCTCGTCGCCGGAACTGCCCATGCCGGTGGCATGGTCGAACCCGCCATGACCCCCGCCGTGATCATCGAGGACACGGCCGCAAGCAGCGGCGGGATCCTCGTGCCGATCCTGTTCCTGATCTTCGTGGCGGCAGTCACGCATCACTGACAGGCCCCAGGGCCTCGATGACGGCAGCCCGGGGGTGCCGCCCGCGAAACCCAAGCCCGCGGATGGCCCAATGGGCTAAGAAAGAAGACCCGCCGCGATGGAACGCGGCGGGTCTTTTTCATGTCACTGGTCGGTGGGCGACCGCGCTCAGTGCGCGACCGCTGCCTCCCCGCCGCCTTCGAGCTTCGCCTGCGCCGCGGCGGCCTCCTCGGCCTCCTCGTCCCAGTCGATCGGCTCGGGCGCGCGGACCAGCGCCTTCTCCAGCACCTCCGACACGTGCGCGACGGGGATGATGGTCAGCCCCTCCTTCACGTTGTCGGGGATCTCGGGCAGGTCCTTCGCGTTCTCTGCCGGGATCAGCACCGTGGTGATCCCGCCGCGCAGGGCCGCCAGAAGCTTTTCCTTCAGCCCGCCGATCGGCAGGACGTTTCCGCGCAGCGTGACCTCGCCCGTCATGGCGATGTCCTTGCGGACCGGGATCTGCGTCAGGACCGAGACGATGGAGGTCACCATCGCGATCCCCGCGCTCGGCCCGTCCTTGGGCGTCGCGCCCTCGGGCACGTGCACGTGGATGTCCCAGCGGTCGATCCGGGGCGGTTTCACCCCGATCTTCGGCGCGATGGACCGGACGTAGGAGGCGGCCGCGTCGATCGACTCCTTCATCACGTCGCCGAGCTTGCCCGTGGTCTTCATCCGGCCCTTGCCCGGCAGACGCAGCGCCTCGATCGACAAGAGGTCGCCGCCGACGGACGTCCAGGCAAGCCCCGTGACGACGCCGATCTGGTCCTCCTTCTCGGCGAGGCCGTACTTGAAGCGGCGCACGCCCAGCATGTCCTCGAGAGTATCCGGCGTCACCTCGACGTGGTCCGTCTCCTTCTTGAGGATCTTGGTCAGCGCCTTCCGAGAAAGCTTGGCCAGTTCACGCTCGAGGTTCCGGACACCGGCCTCGCGGGTGTAGTAGCGGATCACGTCGGTCAGCGCCTCATCGGTGACGGCGAATTCCCTCGCCTTCAGACCGTGGTTCTTGATCTGCTTGGGCAGCAGGTGCCGCCGCGCGATCTCGCGCTTCTCGTCCTCGGTGTAGCCGGCGAGCGGGATGATCTCCATCCGGTCCAGAAGCGGCCCGGGCATGTTGTAGGAGTTCGCCGTGGTGATGAACATCACGTTCGAGAGGTCGTATTCCACCTCGAGGTAATGGTCGGCGAAGGTCGAGTTCTGCTCCGGATCCAGAACCTCCAGCATCGCCGAGGCCGGATCGCCGCGGAAGTCCTGTCCCATCTTGTCGATCTCGTCGAGCAAGATGAGCGGGTTCGTCGTCTTGGCCTTCTTCAGCGCCTGGATGATCTTGCCGGGCATGGAGCCGATATAGGTCCGGCGGTGGCCGCGGATCTCGCTCTCGTCGCGCACGCCGCCGAGCGATATGCGAATGAACTCGCGCCCCGTGGCCTTGGCGACGGACTTGCCGAGCGAGGTCTTGCCCACGCCGGGCGGGCCGACGAGGCACAGGATCGGCCCCTTCAGCTTGGCCGAACGCTGCTGCACGGCGAGGTATTCGACGATCCGTTCCTTGACCTTCTCAAGCCCGAAGTGGTCGTCATCCAGCACCTTCTGGGCGCGCCCAAGGTCCTTCTTGGTGCGCGACTTCACGCCCCACGGGATCGACAGCATCCACTCGAGGTAGTTGCGCACGACGGTCGCCTCGGCGCTCATCGGGCTCATCGACTTGAGCTTCTTGATCTCGGCCTCGGCCTTTTCACGGGCCTCCTTCGACAGCTTCGTCCTGGCGATACGCTCCTCGAGCTCGGCCACTTCGCCGCCCTCGTCGCCATCGCCCAGCTCGCGCTGGATCGCCTTCATCTGTTCGTTGAGATAATACTCGCGCTGCGTGCGCTCCATCTGCGACTTCACGCGGGTCTTGATCTTCTTCTCGACCTGCAGAACAGACATTTCGCCCTGCATCAGGCCATAGACCTTCTCCAGCCGCTCGGCCACGTCGAGCGTCTCCAGCAGGTCCTGCTTCTGTGCCACCTCGATACCGAGATGCCCCGAGACGAGGTCGGCGAGCTTGGCGGGATCGGTCGTCTCCGAGACGCTGGTCAGGGCGTCCTCGGGGACGTTCTTCTTCACCTTGGCATATTTCTCGAACTCCTCGGCCACCGACCGCGTCAGCGCGGTAACCGCCGCGGGGTCCCCCGGCTCTTCTGCGAGGGGCGACACCCGGGCCTCGAAGAAATCCTCGGTCGCGGTGAATTCCTCGATCTGCACGCGCGCGCGGCCCTCGACCAGCACCTTCACGGTGCCGTCGGGGAGCTTGAGCAGTTGCAGCACGTTGGCGAGCACGCCGGCGCGGTAGATGCCGTCGGGCGTCGGATCGTCCACGGCAGGGTCCATCTGGCTCGACAGGAGGATCTGCTTGTCGTCCTGCATCACCTCTTCCAGCGCGCGAACGGATTTCTCGCGCCCGACGAAGAGCGGCACGATCATGTGGGGAAACACCACGATGTCGCGCAGCGGCAGGACAGGATAGGTTGCGTTATGCTCTGGCATCTTGCCTTCCTCGGTTCTTGGCAGAAGGGCCCACCTTTTCGCGGTGCGTCGGCCCCGTCATGCGGCAGCCTCCTGGCCCTCCCCGGTCAGGAGAGTGGAATCTGGGGCGCGGCCCCGTCGGTTTCAACCGCTTCTGCCCATGCGCCCGGAATGGGGAACAGTCTGCATCCCCCGGCCTGCGGCCACAATGGCGAAACCGGCCGCGAACCCGGCACCATGCTGCGACGAAGGTTCACGGCACGAGCTATCCACAGATTTCGGCGGTATCCGCGGGAAAGTTGACATGGATCAATTTCCTGCAACTTTTTCGTATGCAATGGTTCAGGTGTCTCCAACGTCGCGTGGAGGCCGATCTGGGGGAAGGACCGGTCCGGCGGATTTATGGCCGACCAACAAACGGGGGGAATTGTCTTCCCGCGGGTCCAAGGGAGCATAGTCATCCACGATCCCGACGGCCGACCGCGAGGTTAACAGCGGGACACCAAACCCTGAACTTGGGTGGGACTGCCCCTGTTCCCACTCGACTAGGCCCGCCGGTTTTCACCCTCCGGCGGGCCATTGTTTTTGGCTGGCGGCGTGTCGACGCGGGAGAGGCTGCGGCGTGTCAGAGCGGGGGGATATCACCCTCGGCGCGGCGCGCGTGGAACGCCGCCTCGAAGGCGGCGAACCGGTCCTCGGCGATCGCGGCGCGCATCCCCGCCATCAATTCCTGGTAGTAATGCAGGTTGTGCCAGGTCAGGAGCATCGAGGCGATGATCTCGCCCGCGCGGAAGACGTGGTGCAGATAGGCGCGGGAATATCCACGGCAGGCGGGACAGGCGCACGCCTCGTCAAGCGGGCGCGGATCGTCCGCATGCCGCGCGTTCTTGATGTTCACGACGCCATGGCGGGTGAAGGCCTGCCCGGTCCGCCCCGAACGCGAAGGCAGGACGCAATCCATCATGTCGATCCCGCGTGCCACGGCACCCACGATGTCGTCGGGCTTGCCCACGCCCATCAGGTAGCGCGGGCGGTCCTGCGGCAGCATATCGGGCGCATAGTCGAGAACGCCGAACATGGCCTCCTGCCCCTCGCCCACGGCAAGGCCGCCGACCGCGTAGCCGTCGAACCCGATTTCCCTGAGTTTTTCGGCGCTTTCCTCGCGAAGCTCGCGCGTCACGCCACCTTGCTGGATCCCGAAGAGCGCGTGCCCCGGCCGATCCCCGAAGGCCGCCTTCGACCGCTCCGCCCACCGCATGGAAAGCCGCGTGGCACGGGCCACCTCGTCATCGGTGGCAGGCAGCGCGGGACATTCGTCGAAGCACATCACGATGTCCGAGCCGAGAAGCTTCTGGATCTCCATCGACCGCTCCGGGCTCAGCATGTGCCGCGATCCGTCGATGTGGGAGCGGAACTGGACCCCCTCCTCGCTCAGCTTCCTGAGGTCCGCGAGACTCATCACCTGGAAACCGCCCGAGTCGGTGAGGATCGGCTTTTCCCAGTTCATGAAGCGGTGCAGGCCGCCCAGCCGCGCGATGCGCTCGGCCGTGGGGCGCAGCATCAGGTGATAGGTATTGCCGAGCAGGATGTCGGCGCCGGTGGCCGCGACGCTTTCGGGCAGCATCGCTTTGACGGTGGCGGCCGTCCCCACCGGCATGAAGGCGGGCGTGCGGATCTCGCCGCGCGGGGTCGAGATGACGCCTGCGCGCGCCTTGCCGGAGGTGGCCTTGAGAGAGAAGGAAAAACGGTCAGCCATGGCACCCCTGTCGCGCGTTTCGCGCGGCGGGACAAGTCCCGCGCCTCAGAGATGCGCCAGCGCCCTTCGCGCCCAGTCGCAGGCGAGGTCGGGATCGTCGAAAGCGGCATCGGGCATGGACCAGTAGGGCATAGCGGTCGGCTTGCCCCCCTCGCGGGAATAGGTCCAGCGGGTGCATCCCGCAGCCTCGAGTTCGTCGATGAAATCCCCGGCGCCCTTCAGAAGCAGCGCGCCGTCGGACATCAGGATCGCGAAGATCGTGCCCTCGTGATAAAGGCAGAGACCGCCCATCATCTTGCGCGTGGCGATGTCACCAAGGCCCGAGAACAACTCGACCGCACGGTCGATATCGCCCTGCGAGACGGCCATCTCAGCCGCGCGCGGCGGCCTGCTCGGCCTCGAGTTCCTCGACATCCTTGAACTTGATCGACTCGCCGCAGCCGCAGGCATCCGCGACGTTGGGGTTGCGGAACCTGAAGCCCGCTTCGAGCAGGGAAACCTCGTAATCTATCTCGGTGCCGAACAGGAACATCTGCGCCATGGGGGCGATCATCACGCGGGCGCCGTCCTGTTCCACGATCTCGTCATGGGGATCGACCTCGGTCACGTAGTCCATGGTGTATTCCATGCCCGCGCAGCCGCCCTTCTTCACGCCGATGCGCAGGCCCTGCGACCCGTCGCGCGCCATCAGCTTCGCGATCTGCCTGGCGGCGGCCGGTGTGATGGAAACGGCCTGCTTGCCGGGAATGCCGAACATGGATGCGTCCTTTCTGCTCCCACTTGAGTGTATGTGCGAAACCGCCTTTTCTCAAGGGCCGCCAAGGGAGGCGGCGGCAAGACGCGTGACGATTGCCGCAGTCGCGAGACCGGTGGCGAACGCCCAACCGAAGCTTGCCAGCGTTCCGGTCGCGATCCGGCCGAGCGCCGCCGGACGGCGCGCGCCGGACAGGCCGATCCAGGCGGCCTTGGCCGCAAGGAGCGCGCCGGCCCACCAGGGCTGACCGACCGTCACGCTGATGAAGACCAGCGCGCGTTCGACGAGGCCGGTCTGCGCCCCCTGCCCGGAGGACGCCTCGCCGGCCTTCCCGCCCACGAGATAATCGATGGCGAACTGGCCTGCGCGCGTGGCGAAGATCAGTCCGGCCAGTCCCGCGATCGCGGCAGGTATCCAGGCCGGCGCCATGTCGGCCCAGACCCCGAGCGCCCAGGCCTCCGGGAACAGGGCGGCGACCGTCGCGATGGACATCAGATGCAGCGCCTGATCGGCGAGATAGCTCCAGAGCCGCGAGGGCATCAGCAGGGTCTTGGTGGCATCGATAGCGAGATGCGCCGCCGTCACGACAAGGACCGGCAGGGAGACCTGCCCGAGGCAAAGCAGGGCGGTGACGAAGACGAGGCCGATATGCACGGCGAAACCCGGGCCACGCTTGGACACGACGATCCAGCGCGTCTGCAGGACATAGTCGGCAAGGACATGGGCCAGCAGAAGTGCCGCGAAGGTCTCAAGCATGGCGCGGCGTTCCCGACCGTTCGCAGCCCGGATGGACCGCTCGGGGCGCTTGCGCACCACCGGATCTCAGGGATGGGGGCAAGGCGCGCTCCGTCGGTTGGACGGCGATAGTGTCTGGGGTGGGGAGAGGCCGCAACAGGTTGGATCGCAGGCGATGGCCTACATGAAGCCAAGCTCGAGGCGCGCCTCGTCCGACATCATGTCCATGCCCCAGGGCGGATCCCAGGTGATCTCGACATCGACCTGCTTCACGCCTTCGAGCGGTTCGATGGCATCGGCGACCCAGCCCGGCATCTCTCCGGCGACGGGGCAGCCCGGCGCGGTCAGCGTCATCACGACGTTCACCGCGTTGTCGGGCGCGATGTCGATCGTGTAGACCAGCCCGAGGTCGAAGATGTTCACCGGGATCTCGGGGTCGTAGACCGTCCGGCACGCCTCCACGATGGTGTCGTAGAGGGGATGGTCGGTGCTCGACGGCCGGATCAGCGGCGCGCCTTCCATCATCTCGGGGTTCTCGGCCATGCGTCCGGTCCTCTGCCTTCTGGTATCCGTCGGCGAAATCTGAGCAAAGATATAAGGATTACCGAGCAGGGGGTAAAGACCCGCCGGTCCGGGACGCCCGGCTTGACCCCGGGGGCCTATCTTGCCATCCACGGGGCCGCACCCCTCCCACACGGAAAGGAACGGGCCGATGCGCGTGAAACTGGCTGCGGGCAACTGGAAGATGAACGGCCTCGCCGCCGACCTGGCGGAGATCGACGCGCTTGCCGCCGCTCACCCCGCGCCACGGTCCGAGGTGCTGATCTGCCCGCCGGCGACGCTGATCTCGCTCATGGCCGCGCGTGCGGCCGGCGGCCCGGTCAAGGTTGGTGCGCAATGCTGTCACCCGGCCGAAAGCGGTGCCCATACCGGCGATCTTTCGGCTGCGATGCTGGCCGACGCGGGCGCGTCCTACGTCATCGTTGGACATTCCGAGCGGCGCGCCGACCATGGCGAGGGCGATGACGACGTCCGCGCGCAGGCCCGCGCGGCCCTTGCGGCGGGACTTCGGGTCATCGTCTGCGTCGGCGAGACCGAGGCACAGCGCGACGCCTCGAACACGCTCGACATCATCTCGGGCCAGCTTGCGGGCTCGGTGCCCGACCTCGTCACCGGCGACAACCTCGTGATCGCCTACGAACCGGTCTGGGCCATCGGCACGGGCCGCACGCCCACCACGGACCAGATCGGCGAGGTGCACGATTTCATCCGCGCGCGGCTGGAGGCGCGCTTCGGCGCGGGCGTGGGACGGTCCGTGCGCATCCTTTATGGCGGGTCGGTCAAGCCCGGCAACGCGACCGAGATCTTCGCGGTGTCGAACGTCGACGGCGCGCTTGTGGGCGGCGCCTCGCTGAAGGCCACCGATTTCGGCGCGATCATCGCCGCGCTCGACGAAGCCTGAGCGCTACTGCGGCGCGCGCACGAAACGCTCGGCCGACAGGCGGATCGTGCCCATGTAGCCATCGGAGTATTGCCGCACGGCCAGAAGATAGATGCCGACATCGAGCCGTGTCAGGATCTGGCTGTTCAGCGTCCCGTTGCTGTCATCGTTGTAGGCGATCTCCTGGCCGCCCGCGTCGTAAAGGATGATGACGGGGTCCGAGTCCCGCACCTCCACCGCGTCGATCACCAGAAGCGTGGGCGCGCCCACCTCGAAGGACAGCCAAACCGCCTGGGTGCCCTGCACCTGCAGGTCGCGCACCGAGACCGGCGGCAGGAGCCCCATCGCGGTGACCGGCCAGGAGCCGTCGAGCGGCGGCGCGGCCTCGCCCGATGCGATCAGTTCCGCCTCGGCCGCCGCCGCATCGAACCGCAGAACCTGGAGCGTCACCGGAAGGTCGGGATCGGAAAGCGCGCGCATGCCCACGCAATAGGTGCCGGGCTGCAACGGCGGGTCGGTCATGTCGATGCGGGAGTTGAGGCTGGCGTAATCGTCGTTCTCCGCAAGAAGCGCACCCGATCCGTCGAAGAGGTAGATGTAGGGGTCCGCGGCCTCGTTATGGGCGCGCAGGGACAGGCTTTGCGGGGTGGCGAGGGTGAACCTGTAATAGGGCGTGTCTGTCACGGTCCCCGTCGCCTGCGCCCCGCCCAGATCGAGCGCGGCCTCGATCGGACCCTGCGTCAGGGCGACAGCCGGCGTATCGGCGGTGCAGGGCTGGATGCCGACGAATTCGGGGCCGGTCAGCCCGCCACCGGGTTCGAAGAAGCCGCCGGCAAGTCCGACCGTCAGCGGCTCGTGCTCCAGACGGCCCACCCGGATATCGGCGGCAAGCGTCGAGCCCCCGAAGCCGCGCACGGCAAGGCAATAGCCACCCGGAGCCAGCTCGGTCTCGGCGCGCGAGTCGAGGCCGCCTCCGGAATCGTCATCGGTGACGATCAGCGCGCCCGACGCGTCGTAGAGTTCCAGAACCGGGTCCCCGTTCGCCGAGGCCGCCTCGAGCCTGAGGGGCATGGGCGCGGACAGCGTGAACAGCGCCACTGCGGGGGCGCCCAGCGGCACGGAGACCCCGCCGAGCGTCAGGGCATCGGCCGCCATGGCAGGGTCCGATGCCTCGGGCGTCCCGCCGATCCATGCCCCCCCGGCACCGATCCCGCCACACTCGGGCGCCTGGGCCAGCGCGGGATGGGCAAGCAGGCAGAGCGCGGCAAGGCTCAATGCGGTGGACTGGGCTTTCATCGCGACTCCTCCGGTTCGGACGCCGCGCTCTCGCCGCGGCCCGGGCCGACGATAGACCGGCTGCGCACCGCCGCGCCAGCGAAAGCTCTGGCATCGCGCGCGCGCAGGCTGGTAAGCCCTTGCCGACAGGGCCATACTCGGGCGGCCATGATCGACCGCACCGCCACCGCCCCCCTGCCCGACCCGTCCGCCGCACGCCCGCGGCGCGCCTTGCGCGGGCTTCTGGCCGTGCTGGCGGCCGCGGTTCTTCTCGCCTTCGCGGCGCTGCCCCGAATCGAGGCGCATTACCTGGAGCGCGCGGGCGCGTCCGACCGGGCCACGCTCAGGCTCGCCACCGAGGTGCTGCGCGGCGCGCTGGAGCGGACCGAGGCGCTGCCCGCCCTGATCGCGGAACGCCCGATCCTCGTCCAGCTCCTGCGCGAGCCCGAGAACGCCGGCCTGGTGCCGTTCACCAACGAACTTCTGCGCCAGAGCGCGTTGTCGCTCGACGTGTCGGACATCTACGTCATGGACCTCGAGGGGCGGACCGTGGCGACCTCGAACTATCGCTCGGAGGCGTCCTTTCTCGGGCGCAACTTCGCGTTCCGCCCCTATTTCACCGAGGCGCTGTCCGAGGGCGTCGGCCGTTTCCACGCCCTCGGCACGACGTCGAACCAGCGCGGCTATTTCTTCGCCGCCCCGGTCATCGCCGAGACCGAGCGGCTCGGCGTCGTTGCCGTGAAGATCACGCTCGACGGGTACGAGGAGACCTGGGCCAACTCCGAAAGCACGATCATCGTCACCGATACGAGCAACGTGATCTTCCTGTCCGATCGTCCGGACTGGCACTTCCGGACGCTCGGCCCCGTGCCCGAACCCGCGATCGAGGCGATCGCGGCGACGCGGCAATACCCGCTCGACGCGCTGCAACCGCTTCAGGCGCGCCGGACGCCTCTCGGCCCGGACATGGAGCGGATGACCGTCACGGACGCCGAGGGGGGCGCCGAGGACTTCGTGTTCCAGACCGCGCTGATCGCCGCGCCGGGCTGGCGGGTGTCGATCCTGACGCCGACGGCGCCGGCCATAGCCCAGGCCTGGACGGTGCTCGGCCTCGTCCTGCTTCTGATTGTCGTCAGCGGCCTGATCGCGGCGGTGGTGGTGCAACGGCGCGCGCAACTGATGGAACGGCTCGCGCGGCAGCACAGCCAGCAGGCCGAACTGGAGGCCCGGGTGCGCGACCGCACGCGCGACCTCGACGAGGCCAACGCGCGCCTGCGTGGCGAGGTGGAAGAGCGCCGCGCGGCGGAGGAGCGTCTGCGCCGAACCCAGGCCGAACTGGTGCAGGCCGGCAAGCTCGCGGCACTTGGACAGATGTCGGCCGCGCTCAGTCACGAATTCAACCAGCCGCTCGCCGCGGTGAAGTCCTACGCCGACAATGCCGCGACCTTCCTCGACCGGGGGCGGGCGGCCGAGGCGCGCGAGAATGTCGGGCGCATTTCGGCCATGGCCGACCGGATGGCGACGATCTCCCGGCACCTGAGGAACTTCGCGCGCCGCCCGCAGGACAAGACCGGCCCCGTGCCGCTGGGCGCGGTGATCGCCGACGCGCTGGAACTGATGCAGCCGCGGTTGTCCAAGGCGGGCGCGGAGGTTCGCCACCTCGCGCCGGACCCCGAGACCTGGGTCCTCGGGGGGCGCGTACGCCTGCAGCAGGTCATCGTGAACCTCCTCAGCAACGCGCTCGATGCGATGGCGGACAACGACGTGCCGCGGATCGAGATGGCGCTGATTTCCGAGGGCGGGCCGGAGGATGGCACCTGCCGGCTCGATGTCCGCGACCACGGTCCGGGCCTGTCGAAGGACGCGCTCGCGCAGGCCTTCGACCCGTTCTTCACCACAAAGGAGCCGGGACAGGGCCTCGGCTTGGGGCTTTCGATCTCCTACAACATCGTGCGCGATTTCGACGGGCGCCTGTCGGTTCTCAACCACCCCGAGGGCGGCGCCGTCTTCTCGGTGACGCTGAGGCGGAGCGCGGCGCCCGCAGAGACGCAAGGCGGGATGGCGGCGGAATGAGCGGTCCGGTCATCGGGATGCCGCCGGGGCCCGTCCTTTTCGTCGACGACGAGGGCCACCTGCGCCATGCCGCGGCGCAGACGCTGCAACTGGCCGATCTGGACGTGATCCTCTGCGACCGGGCGGAGGCCGCGCTCGCGCATCTCTCGCGCGGGTTTCCGGGCATCCTCGTCACCGATATCCGCATGCCGGGGATGGACGGGCTGAGCCTGATGCGGGAAAGCCTGACGCGCGATCCCGACCTGCCGGTAATCCTCGTGACGGGCCACGGCGACGTGGAGCTTGCGGTGCAGTCGATGCGCGAGGGCGCCTATGACTTTCTCGAAAAACCATATGCCCCGGCCCGCCTGACCGAGAGCGTGGCGCGCGCGCTCGACAAGCGGCGGTTGACGCTGGAAAACCGCGCATTGCGGAGCGTGGCGGCGGCGGGCGGCGCCCTGCCCGACCCGATCGCGGCCCGCCTGAGCGGCCAGAGCGGCGCCATGCGGTCCCTTCGCGAGCGGTTGCGGGCCGTGGCCGGCACCGATGCCGACGTCCTGATCGAGGGCGCGACGGGCACCGGCAAGGAACAGGTCGCCCGCGCGCTTCACGAGGCCAGCAGGCGGGCCGGCATGCCCTTCGTGCAGGTCAATTGCGCCGCACTTCCCGAGGGGCTGATCGAAAGCGAGCTGTTCGGCCACGAAAGCGGCGCGTTTCCCGGCGCGACGCGGGCGCGTTATGGCAAATTCGAGCATGCCCGCGGCGGCACGGTCTTTCTCGACGAGATCGACAGCCTGCCGATGCCGCTTCAGGCCAAGCTTCTGCACGCCATCCAGGACCGGCAGATCACGCGGCTCGGCTCGAACGAGGCGATGCCGCTCGACGTGCGCTTCGTCGCCGCCTCCAAGCGCGACCTCGAGGCCGCCGCCGCCGCAGGCGAGTTCCGCGCCGACCTGCTCTACAGGCTGAACGTGGTGACGCTCCGGGTGCCCGGTCTCGACGCGCGGCGCGAGGACATCCCGGCGCTCTTCATGGGGTTTCTCGCCGATGCGGTGGCGCGGGCGGGACGCGACACGCCCCAGGTGCCGGGCGCCGTGCTGGCGGCGCTGGCCGCGCGCGACTGGCCGGGACATGTGCGGGAGTTGCGCAACGCCGCCGAGCGCTATGCCCTCGGCCTCGAAGGCGGGCCCGGCCAGGCCGGCCCGGGCGAAAGCCTCGCCGAACGTGTCGCGGCCCACGAGAAGGCGCTGATCGCGGCCGCGCTCGCCGCGCAGGGCGGCAGCGTCAAGGCGACCTACGAAGCGCTCGGCCTGAGCCGCAAGGCGCTCTACGAGAAGATGCAGAAACACGGTCTCGACCGGCAGGATTTCCGTCCGGACTGAAACGCCGGATGGGCCGGCACGGCCGCGGCGCGGCCCCGATCCCGCGCAATGTCACCTGTCGGTAACACAGCCGACGCGCGTTTGGGTCGATATCGACCCCTCGCCCCCTGAAAACCGCTGACGTTAGCGCAAACCGGGTCTGCAGCGGTTGCATGGCTGGGCGGATCGGTCCATCCCGCACCGCGACGGACCGGGAGGGAGCCCGGCCCGCATCAACGCCGGAAGGACGGCAGGGAGGAGACGAGACGGTCCGGACGCCGCACGCGGCGTGCCCCGTCCCGCGCATTTCCATGTCCCGACGGTGCGAACACCGACCTGGAGGGAAAGACACCCGATGAAACTGACCCGTATCGCCGCACTCGCGGCCACGACCGCGCTGACCGCCACCGCCGTCTTCGCCGACGCCCATGCCGACCGCGAAGGCTGGCCCGAAAGCTTCACCGTCGGCACCGCCTCGCAGGGCGGCACCTTCTTCGTCTACGGCTCGGGCTGGGCCAACCTCGTGGCCGAGGAACTGGGCCTGTCCGGCGGCGCCGAGGTTACCGGCGGACCGATGCAGAACATGGCGCTCGTCCATACCGGCGAGGCACAGTTCGGCATGACCACCATGGGCCCGGCCGCGGAATCGCTCGCCGGCACCAACCCGATCGCGCCCGGCCTGCAGATGACCAACGCCTGCGCCATGTTCCCGATGTACCAGACGCCCTTCTCGGTGACGGCGCTGTCTTCCACGGGCATCACGCAGATCTCCGACATCCCCGCAGGCGCACGCATCGGCTTCGGCCCCGCGGGCTCGACCTCGGACACCTACTTCCCGCGCATGATGGAAGCGCTCGGCGTCGAATTCGAGCGCCGCAACGGCGGCTGGGCCGACCTCGGCACGCAGCTGCAGGACGGCGTCCTGGACGTGATCGCCTTCGCCGCGGGCGTGCCGGTTCCGGCCGTGTCGCAGCTCGAGGTGCAGACCGACGTGAACATCATCGAGTTCACCGAGGAAGAGCAGGCCCAGATCATGGCGGCGTTCCCGGTTTCGGCCTACAACATCGCGGCCGATACCTACACCACGCTCGAGGCGCCCGCGCGCTCGGTGGCGATGTGGAACTTCGCCATCGCCAACTGCGACCTGCCCGAGAGCTTCGTCTACGCCGTCGTTGACACGGTCATGTCCGACAACGAGCGCATGGTCGGCATCCACGCCGCCGCCCGCGAGACGCTGGCCGAGCACTGGGACAAGAACGGCGTCATGATGTGGCACCCCGGTGCGGCACGCTGGTTCGAGGAAAACGCCGGGGCCGATATCCCCGACGACATGATCCACTCGGCCATGTGATCCCGGCGGGGCCCCAGGGGCTCCGCACACCAAAGAAAAAACGAGGTCGCGCCCACCCGAGGGGCGCGACCCGCACAACGAACGAGAGCGCGCGCCGGCGCCCCGGGGGACGGATCATGACGACAGAAACCACCGCCAGCGAACAGGTCCTTGCCGAGGGCGTCGACGAGGAACCCATCGAGGGGAACCGCCGCCTCTTCACGGGACGTGCGCAGCTTGTCGTCGCGCTCATCGCCACGGTCTATGCGGCCTTCCACATGATCGCGCTGAACGGCGTGTCGATCTCGGACTGGACGGGCGTCGACATCCCGTTCCTGCCCTCCCTGCCGATGGAGACGTGGAACTTCCGCATCCTGCATATCGCGGGCGCGCTCGGGCTCGGCTTCCTGCTGTTCTCGGCCCATACCTTCTCCGAGAACGGGCCCGTTCGCCCGGACACGAAGATTGTCACGCTGATCGCGGCGCTTCTGGCGATCCCCGCGCTGGTGGCCGGCGCCACGGCGATCGGTTTCGCCAACATGATCGCATCGGGCGAGATGCCGGAGATGGGCGGGCTCACCACCTGGGCCGCCTTCCCGGGGACCGAGATCTACCAGACCGAGGTGCGCTGGTTCGGCCTGCCGCTCCTTCTGGCCACCTTCGGCGCCATCGTCACCGGCTGGTTCGAGCGGCGGGGGCGTGAACGCTTCACCGCATCGGACGCCGTCCTCACGCTCTGCGGGATCGTCGTGGCGCTCTACCTCATCCCGATCTACGGCACCGCGGCGCGGAACTCCGTCGGCACGCCCTTCGTTCCGATCGGCGTGGCCTTCGCAGCGACCGCGGGCTCCGCCATGATCCTCGAGCTGACGCGCCGGGTCGCGGGCCTCGCGCTCGTCATCATCACCGGCATCTTCCTCGTCTACACCTTCACCGCGCATCTCCTGCCCGGCATCCTCGCGGTGCAGCAGCCCTTCACCTGGCAGCGCTTCTTCGGCTTCGTCTACACCGATGCGGGCATCCTCGGGCCGACGACGGCGGTCTCCTCCACCTACATCATCCTCTTCATCATCTTCGCGGCATTCCTGCAGGCCTCGAAGGTCGGCGACTACTTCGTGAACTTCGCCTTCGCCGCAGCCGGGCGCGCCCGCGGCGGCCCTGCCAAGGTCGCGATCTTCGCCTCGGGCCTGATGGGCATGATCAACGGCACCTCCGCCGGCAACGTGGTCGCCACCGGCTCGCTCACCATCCCGCTGATGAAGAAGGTCGGCTACCACAAGCGGACCGCCGGCGCGATCGAGGCCGCCGCCTCGACGGGCGGACAGATCATGCCGCCGATCATGGGCGCGGGCGCCTTCATCATGGCCGAGATCACCGGCATCCCCTACCAGGAGATCGCCATCGCCGCGATCATCCCCGCGATCCTCTACTTCGCCTCGATCTACTTCATGGTCGACTTCGAGGCCGCCAAGCTCGGCATGCGCGGCATGCGCGAGGACGAACTGCCCAAGGTGCGCGAGATGGCGCGCAAGGTCTTCCTGTTCCTGCCGATCGTGATCCTGATCGCCGCCCTCTTCATGGGCTATTCGGTGATCCGCGCCGGGACATTGGCCACCGTCGCCGCGGTCGTCGTCAGCTGGGCCCGCCCCGAGCACTTCTCGCTCTACGCCGGCGGGCAATGGACATTGCAGCGGCTCTTGGTGCTGACGATCGCGGCGCTGTCGGTCGGGCTGTTCCTGCTCTACATCCTGTCGCCCGCAAGCGAACCCGGGGCGGCCGCGCCCGCCTCCATCACCACGCTGTCGCTGATCGCATCGCTCGTCGTCGTGGTGACCTTCGCCTATATCTCCCTGCGCGAGTTCGCAGGCGGAACGGAGACCGGGCTCGGCATCAAGGGCATGCTGCGCGCCCTCGAACTGGCCGGCGTCATGTCGATCCAGATCATCGCCGTCTGCGCCTGCGCCGGCATCATCGTGGGCGTCATCAGCCTGACAGGCGTCGGGGCGCGCTTTTCCAACGTGCTGCTCGATCTCGCGGGCGTCTCGCAGCTCCTGGCGCTGTTCTTCGCCATGTGCATCGCGATCCTGCTCGGCATGGGCATGCCCACGACGGCGGCCTACGCGGTCGCGGCCTCGGTCGTCGCGCCGGGCCTCGTCCAGCTCGGCATCCCGCAACTCACGGCGCATTTCTTCGTCTTCTACTTCGCTGTCGTCTCGGCCATCACGCCGCCCGTGGCGCTGGCCAGCTATGCCGCCGCCGGCATCTCCGGCGCGAACCCGATGGAGACCTCGGTCGCCTCCTTCAAGATCGGCATCGCGGCCTTCATCGTGCCCTTCATGTTCTTCTACAACTCGGCGATCCTGATGGACGGAACGTGGTTCGAGGTCATCCGCGCAGGCATCACGGCGACCTTCGGGGTGTTCCTGCTCTCGGCCGGCGTGCAGGGCTGGTTCATCGGCGGGCGCGCGGCCTGGTTCCTCAGGGTCGGCCTCGTCCTCGCGGCGCTCTTCATGATCGAGGGCGGCCTCGTGACCGACCTTGTCGGCATCGGCGCGGCGGTGGCGGTCTACCTGATCCAGCGGGTCTTCCACCCGAGCCCCGACGCAACGATCCCGGTGCGCGGCGCGGATTGAGGAAACCCGGGCGGACGGGGCGCGCCCGGGTTCGGCGCGCCCTGCCCTTCATCTTTCCCCAAATACGCATCGCAGCCATGGCCAAGGGCACGCGGTGCTGCCAATAAGGCGCCATGAAGACGCTCCGCCAGCCGCCCACGGACGAGGCCTTCGTCCAGGATCCCTACCCGTTCTACGCCCGCGCCCGGGCCTCGGGACCGCTCGTCCACTGGGACGACTACGCCATGCCCGTGGCCACGACCCACGAGGCGGTCAACACGCTCCTGCGGGACCGGCGCTTCGGACGCGAGCCGGTCCACCCCCGCGCCATCCCCGACCACCTCGCCCCGTTCTATGCCGTCGAGGCGCACTCGATGCTGGAACTGGAGCCGCCTCGCCATACCCGCCTGCGCAGCCTCGTGCTGCGCGCCTTCACGTCGCGGCGCATCAAGGCCATGGCGCCCGAGATCGCAACGCTCGCAGGCGACCTCGCGGCCGCCTTCCCGGAGGGCGATTTCGACCTGCTCGACGCCTTCTGCCGACCGATCCCCGTCATCGTCATCGCCCGTCTTCTGGGCGTCCCCGAGGCGATGGCCCCCGATCTCCTGAGGTGGTCCAACGCCATGGTGATGATGTACCAGGCGGGACGGACGCGCGGGGACGAGGACGCGGCCGTGACCGCAACCGAGGAATTCGTGGCCTTCATGCGCGACTATGTCGACCGCCGACGCAGCGAGCCGCGCGACGACCTGATCTCGGCCCTGATCGCGGCGGAAGAGGCCGGCGACCGCCTGACCACGGACGAGATGATCACGACCTGCATCCTGCTTCTGAACGCGGGGCACGAGGCGACGGTCCACACGATGGGCAACGCGGTGAAGCTGGCGCTGGAGACCGGCACGCGCCCCGGCGCGGGAGCGGAGCGTTTCGTCGAGGAGGTGCTGCGCTTCGATCCGCCGCTGCACCTCTTCACCCGCTGGGCCTATGAGGATGTCGAGATGTTCGGCCACACGTTCCGGCGCGGCGACGAGGTGGGCCTGCTCCTCGCCTCCGCCGGCCGTGACGCCGGCGCCTACGACGCGCCGGAGGCGTTCCGGCCCGACCGGACGGACGGTCCCGCCAACCTCGCCTTCGGGGCGGGGCTGCATTTCTGCGTCGGTGCGCCGCTCGCGCGGCTCGAATTGCAGATCGCGCTGCCGATCCTGTTCGACACCTGGCCCGGCCTCGCGCTGGCCGAGGCCCCGAGCTACGCCGACATCTACCATTTCCATGGCCTCGAGGCGCTGCGCGTGCGCCGGGCCGCGCGCTAGAGGACCGCCTCGAGCGCCTTCCGGATGTCGTCGGCCGCGGCCTCGGCGGCTGCCCGGCCCGCGGCGATGGCCTCCTCGGCCTGGAAAAAGGACATGACGGACAGGCCGCTGAGGTCCACGTCGATCATCACGTCGGGGGGATCGGCCGCCAGACGCGTGCGGCGCAGGTAGTCCATCAGCATGTCGATCGAGGCGTTCACGACTTCCGTTCCCTGCGGCGCGGGCGGACCGTCGGGCTCGGACCCGAGAAGCGCGTCGGGCAGGATGCTGCCAAGCCCCTCGACGATCCCGTCCCAGAGATCGCCGCCGCGCTCGGGCACCCAGACGCGCCCGGTCGGCTTGGCGTTGGGGTTCACCGCCACGATCACGTCGGCCCCGAGCGCCCGGGCCACCGAGATCGGCACGGGGTTGGTCAGCCCGCCATCGAGCAGCCACTTGCCCTCGATCAGCTGCGGCGAGAAGAGGCCTGGCAGCGAGACCGAGGCGCGCACCGCCGGAAGGAGCGGCCCGTCCTGAAGCCAGACCTCCCGGCCCGATTGCAGGTCGGTCGCCACCGCCACGAACCGGCGCGGCAGATCGCCGATGTCGCAATCGAGACCCCACTCGCCCAGCACGTCGGCGATGCCCTTTCCGGCCACGAGACCACCCCGGGAAAGGGTGAAATCCATGAGCTTGAGGAAGGTCCCGCGCGTGAGGCCCATCGCCCAGGCCTCGAGCTCGGCCCTTGCGTCGCCCGCCTCGGCCGCCCCCACGAGCGCACCCATCGAGCAGCCCGCGATGATGTCGGCATGGCAGCCGATCTCGTCCAGTACGGAAAGGACGCCCAGGTGGCACCAGCCCCGCGCGCCGCCCGAGCCGAGTGCCAGACCGATTTTCGGTTTACGGGCCATGCCGCCACCCTTTCGTATGCCGAACCGACCCTATCGGAGCGACCGGACCACGGGAAGTCGTACCGCACGAAAAGGGGGCGCTGCCCCCTCGGCCTTGCGGCCTCACCCCCGGAGTTTTTCGCCAGGATGAAGGGGCAAGGCGCCCGCGCTATTCGGCGGCGTGCTTGCGCGCCTTCAGCATCGGCGCGAGATAGCGCCCCGTGTGGGAGCGTTCGACCGCGGCCACGTCCTCGGGCGTGCCGACCGCGACGATCTCGCCACCGCCGTCGCCGCCCTCGGGTCCGATGTCGACGATCCAGTCGGCGGTCTTGACCACATCGAGGTTGTGTTCGATCACGACGACGGTGTTGCCCTGGTCGACAAGCTCGTGCAGCACCTCGAGGAGCTTCTTCACGTCCTCGAAATGCAGGCCGGTCGTGGGCTCGTCGAGGATGTAGAGCGTGCGGCCCGTGGAGCGTTTCGACAGCTCCTTCGACAGTTTCACGCGCTGCGCCTCGCCGCCCGAAAGCGTCGTGGCCTGCTGGCCGACCTTGATGTAGCCCAGCCCCACGCGCACGAGCGCATCCATCTTCTCGCGGATCGAGGGCACCGCCTTGAAGAAGTCCTGCGCGTCCTCGACCGTCATGTCGAGCACGTCGGCGATGGACTTGCCCTTGAACTGGACCTCCAGGGTCTCGCGGTTGTAGCGCTTGCCCTTGCAGGTCTCGCAGGTGACGTAGACGTCGGGCAGGAAGTGCATCTCGATCTTGATGACGCCGTCGCCCTGGCAGGCCTCGCAGCGGCCGCCCTTCACGTTGAACGAGAAGCGCCCGGGCTTGTAGCCGCGCGCCTTGGCCTCGGGGAGGCCCGCGAACCAGTCGCGGATCGGCGTGAAGGCGCCCGTGTAGGTCGCGGGGTTCGAGCGCGGCGTGCGCCCGATGGGGCGCTGGTCGATGTCGATGACCTTGTCGAGGTGTTCGAGGCCCGTGATGGTCTCGCAGGGCGCGGGCGTCTGGCGCGCGCCGTTCAGCTTCATCGAAGCGGTCTTGAACAGCGTCTCGATGGTGAGGGTCGACTTGCCGCCGCCCGAGACCCCGGTGACGCAGACGAACCGTCCAAGCGGGAACTCGGCGGTCACGTTCCTGAGGTTGTTGCCGGTGGCGTTCACCACCGTGACGGCCTTGCCGTTGCCCGCGCGCCGTTCCGCCGGCACGCCGATCTCGCGCGTGCCCGACAGGTATTGCCCGGTGACGGAGGCGGGGTCGGCGGCAATCTCGGCCGGGGTGCCGTGGGACACGATCCGCCCGCCATGGACGCCCGCGCCGGGGCCGATGTCGAAGACGTAGTCGGCCTCGCGGATCGCCTCCTCGTCGTGTTCGACCACGATGACCGTGTTGCCCTGGTCGCGCAGGTTCTTGAGCGTGCCGAGCAGCCGGTCGTTGTCACGCTGGTGGAGCCCGATGGAGGGCTCGTCGAGGACGTAGAGCACGCCCGTGAGGCCGGAACCGATTTGCGAGGCGAGCCGGATGCGCTGGCTTTCCCCGCCCGAAAGCGTGCCGGCGTTCCGGCTGAGCGTCAGGTATTCGAGGCCCACGTTGTTGAGAAAGCCCAGCCGCTCGCGGATTTCCTTCAGGATCGCGCGGGCGATCTCGTTCTTCTGCTTCGAGAGGTGCCGGGGGACCGTCTCGCACCAGGCGAAGGCCTCGCGGATCGACATCTCGACGACCTGGCCCACGTGCAGGCCCGCGATCTTGACCGCCAGCGCCTCCTCCCGCAGGCGATAACCGCCGCAGGCGCCGCAGGGGCGGTTGTTCTGGTAGCGCTCGAATTCCTCGCGGATCCAGGCGCTGTCGGTCTCGCGGTAGCGGCGCTCCATGTTGGGGATGACGCCCTCGAAGGTGCGCTTCACCTGGTAGACGCGCCCGCCCTCGTCGTAGCGGAACTGGATTTCCGTCTCGCCGGAGCCGCGCAGGAAGACCTGTTGAACCTCCTCCGGCAGGTCCTTCCACGCGGCCTTCGGATCGAAGCCGTAATGCCGCGCGATGGCCTGGATCGTCTGCAGGAAATAGGGCGACTTGCCCTTGCGCCAGGGCGCGATGGCGCCGTCCTCGAGGCTGAGGGCCGCATCGGGCACCATCAGGCGTTCGTCGAAGAAGAGTTCGACGCCGAGGCCGTCACAGGACGGGCAAGCGCCGAAGGGCGCGTTGAACGAAAAGAGGCGCGGCTCGATCTCGGGGATGGTGAAGCCCGAGACGGGACAGGCGAAATTCTCGGAGAAGGTGATGCGCTCGGGCTCCCCTTCGGCCGGGGCCGTTTCCAGGATCGCGATCCCGTCGGCGAGGTCGAGCGCAGTGCGGAAACTGTCGGCGAGCCGCGTCTCCGCCCCCTCGCGCACCACGATGCGGTCGACGACGACGTCGATGTCATGGCGGAACTTCTTGTCGAGGGTCGGCGGATCGTCGAGCTCGTGGAACTGTCCGTCCACCTTCACGCGCTGAAACCCCTGTTTCCTGAGTTCCAGGAACTCCTTGCGGTATTCCCCCTTCCGGTCGCGCACGATGGGCGCGAGGAGATAGGCGCGCGTGCCCTCCTCCATCGCCATGACGCGGTCGACCATGTCCTGCACCTGCTGCGCCTCGATGGGCTGGCCGGTGGCGGGGCTGTAGGGGGTGCCGGCGCGGGCGAAGAGGAGACGCAGGTAGTCGTAGATCTCCGTCACCGTGCCGACGGTCGAGCGCGGGTTCTTCGAGGTCGTCTTCTGCTCGATCGAGATGGCGGGCGAGAGGCCGGAGATATGGTCGACGTCCGGCTTCTGCATCATGTCGAGGAACTGGCGCGCATAGGCGCTCAGGCTCTCGACATAGCGGCGCTGGCCCTCGGCATAGATCGTGTCGAAAGCCAGCGAGGACTTGCCCGACCCCGACAGCCCCGTGATGACCACGAGCCGGTCACGGGGAATGTCCAGGTCGATGTTCTTGAGGTTGTGCTCGCGTGCGCCGCGCACCTCGATTGACTTCAGCTCGGGCATGCCGCCAATCCCCGGTTAACCACTCGGTCATACCTAGGGGAGCCTCGGCGAGTCTCCAACCGAAAAATGAGAACGGAAAGTGAACAGGCCGAGTTCCGCACAGGAACATTGGCGCGAGGAGGGTCAGACAGGGCGGATCGGCAGCGCGCGGGCGGCCGCGCGATAGGCGATCGCGGTCATCCCGGCGCCCACAAGGCCGATGACCAGGGCCATCGGGATCGCGGCGCCGAGCCCGAGCGCGGCAAGCACGGGCGTGCCCGAGAACGTGCCGACATTGCCGAGCTGCGCCAGCGCTCCGTTGGCGAGGGCGCGGTCCGAATTGGTGCTGTTGAGCCAGGGAACGGCCGCGAACCCCGCGCCGGCGACGATGCCCGAGACCGCCATGGCGACGATGGCCACCCAGGGCGCGAGCGGCCCGGCGAGCCAGGTCAGCGCGAAGAGCGCGACCACCGCGAGAAACCCGCCCCAGACCAGACGGCCCGGCACGATCCGGCGCGCGAGCGGCCCGGTCAGGAGCGAGCCCGTGAGGCCCGCCAACGGCAGGACGGGCGAGAGCCAGGGAGCCTCAAGCGCGGCGGGAAGGTAGGTGACGAGCGCGAGGAACATCATCGCGTAGATGCCGTGGCCGAGGCCCGGCGCGAAGAGACGCGGGGTGGTGTAGATCGTGAGATGATCGGCAATCCTCGGCAGCGGCCGGCGTTCGTTCGTGACGCCGCGCGGCAGCATCCACCACAAGAGCAGCGCCAGCGCGGCGGCCAGGCCACCATGGACCGCGAAGACGGTCCCTGCCCCGGCCCGTCCGATAACGAGCGCCGCAAGGGTGAAACCCACACCGAAGAACGTCGCCCAGATGCCCATGACGAAGGCCCGGTCACGCTCTGCCGCCAGCGCCGCCGCCAGCGTCGGGATCGCCACGACGAGCAGGAGATGCCCCGCGCCTTCCACGACGCGCAGCCCCATGAGTAGCGGGAAGGCCGGAAGGATCGCCTGCGCACCGCCCGCGACCGCCGAGATGACAAGGCCGATGAGGATCGCGCGCCGCGCCCCGATCGCCGCCGTGATCCCGCCCGCGAGCACACCGAACAGGATGCCCATGACCGCAACGCCCGACACCGCGAAGGCCACGGGGGCCCCGGGATAGGCCTGCGCCAGCGCTCCGAGGGTGAGGGACACCTTCGCGAACTGTCCCGCGGCGAGCAGCCCGCCGAGGTAGAGCGCGCCCATCAGGGGCCAGGGCGTGCGCCCGTCCTGCATCTGCCGTCCTCTCGCCCTGCGCCCCGGCACAGGGGCGACGGCTTCAGATATGGATCACGCGGTCATAGGCGTCGAGAACGGCCTCGTGCATCGCCTCGGAGATCGTCGGATGCGGGAAGACCGTGTGCATCAGGTCCTCTTCCGTGGTCTCGAGCTGCTTGCCCACGACATAGCCCTGGATCATCTCGGTCACTTCCGGCCCGATCATGTGCGCACCCAGAAGCTCGCCGGTCTTGGCATCGAAGATCGTCTTGATCATGCCCTCGGGATCGCCGAGCGCGATGGCCTTGCCGTTGCCGATGAAGGGGAAGCGGCCGACGCGCACCTCGTGCCCGCGCTCCTTCGCCTTGGCCTCGGTCAGGCCGACGCTCGCCACCTGCGGGTGGCAGTAGGTGCAGCCCGGGATGCTCTCGGGCTTGACCGGATGGACCTTCTTGCCCGCGATGATCTCAGCGACCATGACGCCCTCGTGGGACGCCTTGTGCGCGAGCCAGGGCCCGTTCGTCGCGTCGCCGATGACGAAAAGCCCCTCGACCCCCGTCCGGCAATGGTCGTCCGTGACGACGAAGCTGCGATCGATCTTCGCGCCCAGCGCTTCCAGACCGAGGTTCTCGGTGTTGGCGACGATCCCCACGGCGGAAATGACCGTGTCGAAATCCATCGTCTCGACCTTGCCGCCGACCTCGATATGCGCAGTCACCTTGTCGGCCTTGCGGTCGAGCTTCTTCACCATGGCCTTGGCCATGATCTTCATGCCCTGCTTCTCGAAGCTCTTCTTGGCGAAGGCGGAAATCTCGGCGTCCTCGACGGGAAGGATACGGTCCATGACCTCGACCACCGTCGTGTCGGCGCCGAGCGTGTTGTAGAAACTCGCGAACTCGATCCCGATGGCGCCCGAACCGATCACGAGAAGCTTCTTGGGCATGTGCGGGGGCACGAGCGCGTGCTTGTAGGTCCAGACACGCTTGCCGTCGGCCTCGAGCCCAGGCAATTCGCGCGCGCGCGCCCCGGTGGCGAGGATGATGTTCTTCGCTGTCAGGTCCTCGGTGCCCTTCTCGGTCTTCACGCTGACCTTGCCCTGCGCGGGCAGCGTCGCCTCGCCCATGAAGACCGTGATCTTGTTCTTCTTCATCAGGTGGCCGACGCCGGAATTGAGCTGTTTGGCGACACCCCGCGAGCGCTTCACCACGGCGTCGAGGTCGTAGCCGATATTGTCGGCCGACAGTCCGAATTCCTTTGCGCGGTGCATCAGGTGGAAGATCTCGGAGGACCGCAGCATCGCCTTCGTCGGGATACAGCCCCAGTTGAGGCAGATGCCGCCCATGTGCTCGCGTTCGACGATGGCCACCTTCAGGCCAAGCTGGCTGGCGCGGATGGCGGCCACGTAGCCGCCGGGACCCGCCCCGATCACGATGACGTCGAAATTCTGTGCAGCCACGTTCGATCTCCCGCGGAAAGTCGTTTGTTTACCCTTAAACAATCTGCCAATCCGGCGCAAAGGCCGATCGGTCGCAGGCGGGCGGCATTGCACGTGGGTCATGGCTGCGGCGGGCGGGCGGGATTTTTCCTTTGGCCGCCCGCGCACGGGCGCTACGCTTCTTCCGGCACCCCTGCGCCCCCCTACGGAGATCCGGAAGATGCCCGACGCAACCGCGCCCGCCTGGACGCCCCGACCGGATTTCGCCGCCGCCAGCCGCATGGCCGCCTTCATGGACTGGGCCGGACAGCGCACGGGCAGGACTTTTCCGGACTATCACGCGCTGTGGGCGTGGTCAGTCGAGGATCCGGGCGCGTTCTGGCTGGCCTTCGCGGAATGGCATGGCCTGGCGTTCGGGTCACCGCCCGGCGCGGGCCTCGCACGCGAAGCGATGCCGGGCGCCGAGTGGTTTCCCGGCGCGACCCTGAACTTCGCGGCCGAGGTCCTGCGAAATGAAAAGCCAGGCCGCATCGCGATCCGCCACGAGGCGGAGGACGGGACGCGGCATGAGTTGGCATGGACGGACCTCGCCGAACGTGTCGCCACGATGGCGGCCGCCTTGCGCGGGATCGGCGTTGAAACGGGCGACCGCGTCGTCGGCTACCTGCCGAACACGCCCGACACGATCGTCGCTTTCCTCGCCTGCGCCTCGATCGGGGCCACCTGGTCGCTCTGCGCGCCGGACATGGGCGCGCCCACGGTGCTGGAGCGGTTCCGCCAGATCGGGCCCAAAGCGCTCATCACCGCGTCGGGCTACCGCTTCGGAGGCAAGTGGCATGACCGAAGCGCGGAGGTCTCCGCCCTTCTCGAGGGCCTGCCGAGCGTCGCGCACTGGATCACGATGGATGCCGCCGAGGCGGTGGAGCCGGGCCACGTGCAGCGCCACGACTGGCACCGGCTGATGGCCGGGGGCGAGCGTGCCGCGCCCTTGATGCTGCCCTTCGATCATCCGGTCTGGGTGGTCTATTCCTCCGGCACGACCGGAAGTCCCAAGCCCATCGTGCATGGCCATGGCGGCGTGATCCTCGAACTCGCCAAGCTAGTGGGGCTGCATTGCGATGTCGGTCCCGATGACACCTTCGCATGGTATTCCTCGACCGGCTGGATCATGTGGAACGCGCAGGTCGGCGGGCTGTTGACGGGGGCGACCATCGCGCTCGCGGAGGGGAGCCCCGGCACGCCCGACATGGGCCGTCTGTGGCGCTTTGCGGAGGCCATGGGCGTCACCGTCTTCGGCGCGGGCGCGGCCTATTACACCGCTTGCATGAAGGCGGGCACGGTTCCCCGGAACGAGGCGGACCTCAGCCGGATCAAGCTCATCGGTTCCACCGGGTCGCCGCTTCCGCCGGAAGCCTACGCATGGCTCTACGAGACCATCCGGGACGACCTCTGGATTTCGCCCATAGCGGGCGGCACGGACCTCTCCGGCGCCTTTCTCGCGGGCAGTCCCACCCTGCCCGTCCATGTCGGCGAGATGCAGGCGCGCGCGCTTGGCGCCGCGGTCGAGGCCTTCGACGAGGACGGCAACCCGGTGGAGAACGACGTGGGCGAACTGGTCTGCACGCGGCCGATGCCGTCGATGCCGCTCTGCCTCTGGGGCGACACGGACGGCACACGGCTCCGCGGCAGCTATTTCGACACCTATCCCGGCGTCTGGAGGCAGGGAGACTGGGTGCGCATCACGCCCCATGGCGGCGCGATCATCTACGGCCGCTCGGACGCCACCATCAATCGCCATGGCATCCGGATGGGCACCGCCGACATTTACCGCGTGGTCGAGGACAACCCGGCCGTGGCCGACAGCCTCGTGGTCGATCTCGAATACCTCGGCAGACCGTCGTGCATGATCCTGTTTCTCAAGCTCGCGCCGGGATCGGGGTGGTCCGAGGCGCTGAAGACCGAGATCCTTCAGGCCCTGAAAAGCCGCGTGTCCCCGCACCATGTGCCCGACCGGATCGCCGTGGCCCCCGACATTCCCTACACGCTGACCGGGAAGAAGATGGAGGTGCCGATCAAGAAGCGCCTCCTGGGCCGGGCCATGGCGGATGTCGCGACCCCCGACGCGATGGCCAATCCCGGCTGCCTCGACTGGTTCGACCGCTTCGCCGAGGATCACCTGGCCGGGTGATCCCCGATCCGCCGTCAGGCGTCCTTCAGCTCGTTCAGGATCGCACCGTAACCGCCCTCGTCGAGGAACGCGCGCTCGGCCTCGCTCGTCTTGCGGCCCAGCGCCTCGTTCCGGTAGGGAAACCGGCTGAAGCGCCGGATGATCTCCCGGTGGGCGCGCGCATGCAGAAGGTTGTCGGTGCCCGCCATCCGCTCGGCCATCAGGCGCACGCAATGATCCTGGTCAGTCAGACGTTCCGAATGCATGAACGGCATGTAGAAGAACTGACGCTCGGGCGGGTCGATGCGCAGGTCCCAGCCCCGGTCGATCGCGTAGCATGCCGTCGACAGCGCGCGGTCGTCGCTGGCGAAGGCACGCGGGTCGCCCCGGAACATGTTGCGCGGAAACTGGTCCAGAAGCACGATCAGCGCCAGGGCGCCCTGCGGGTTCGTCGCCCATTTCTCGTCCAGACCGCCCCCGGCCCCCTCCTCCCAGAGCGCCCCGAACCGGTCCCTTATCACGGCGTCGAACGCATCGTCCTGCCGATACCAGGCCTCGGGTCCCGCCCCGAGCCAGAAATCCAGGACCGTCTTGGGTCCTGTTGCGGAAGTCTCCATGCTGCCCGTTCCTCCCTTGCCTTCTCCGTCCCGCGAAACGCGGAACTCACTGTGCGGACTTCTCCGCGTCCGCCCGCGCCTCCTCGGCGTTTTCGGCCTGTTCCTCGGCCGCCTCCGCATACAACTCCTGCGCGGCCTCCACGGCAACCATCGAGGCGGCGCCGGGCATGAGCGAGGCATAGGAGACCGCCTCGTAGTCCTCCTCGTCGGCATAGAGGGACGCGCGCTGCGTCATGCGCCACAGGCCGTAGGCCGTGATCAGCAGCAGGACCGCCGACATGAAGAGCCAGAAGCCCCCGGGCCCGATCTGCGCCATCAGGATGCCCATGATCGGCGGGCCCGCGATGGCGCCGAGCCCGTTCACGAAGACAAGGCCGCCCGAGGCCCCCGCCATGTCCTCGACCTCAAGATAATCGTTCGTGTAGGCGATCAACATGGCATAGAGCGGCTGCGTCAGCCCGCCGGACAACACGCCGATCGCGATGAGCACCGGGTAGATGTCGGCGAACAACACGCCGCCCAGCCCCACGATCCCGCCAAGCGCCGAGGCCCCCACGATCAGCTTGCGCCGGTCCATCCGGTCCGACAGCCAGCCGATCGGATATTGCAGAAAGATCGCGCCGACGAAGAACGACGAGATGAACCCAGAAAGCTGCCCGAGGCTCAACCCCTGCTCGGTGGCATAGACCGCTGCCATGGCGAACTGCCCGGCGAAAACCGCGCCCATCAGCGTCATGCCAACCACGCCGAAGGGCGAGGCGTCGTAAAGCCGCCTGAGACTCATCGGGCGCGAGGCCTCGAATGCCGGTGTCGGCGAGACCGACAGCAGGATCGGCGCGAAGCTGAGCGATACGAGGATCGAGGGGATGATGAACAGCAGGTACCCCGAGGGATCGCCCGCCGACAGGATCGCCTGCGCGCCCACGAGGCCGAACATCTGCACCAGCGAATAGGCCGACAACGACTGGCCCCGCGTTTCGTTGGTGGCCGCGTTGTTGAGCCAGCTCTCGGCGGTGACGTAGACCCCCGAGAGCGCGAAGCCGATGAGCACGCGCAGCGCCATCCAGGCATAGGGGTCTGTGATCACCGGATAAGTTATCAGCACCGCCGAGATGAGCGAGCCGAGCGCGGCGAAGACCCTCACGTGGCCGACACGGGCGATGATCCGGGGGGCGACGCGGCTGCCGCCGAGGAAACCCACGAAATAGGCCGAGGCGACAAGCGAGATCTCGAAGGTCGAGAACCCCTCGATGGCGCCGCGCACACCCATCAGCGAGCCCTGCAGGCCGTTGCCGATCTGCAGGATGAACATGCCCAGAAGCAGCGCCCAGGAAGCGCGCAGAACAGACAGCATGGAGGTGGTTCCTTCCCTTCGATCCGCGTCTGCGCCGGTCTCCGGCCCAAGCCTCGCGATGCGAGACCCCTCCCGTCTGTCAGATTCGCGACGGAATCAGAAGGGAAGCGTCGCCATAGGAAAAGAACCGGTAGCCCGTGGCGACGGCATGGGCGTAGATCTCCATCACCCTGTCGCGCCCCATCAGCGCCGAGACCAACATCATGAGCGTGGACTTCGGCAGGTGGAAATTGGTCATCAGAGCGTCGGTCACCTTCCAGGCATAACCGGGGTAGATGAAGATGTCGGTGTCCCCCTCGAAGGGCCGCATCGTGCCGTCCAGCGCCGCCGCCGTCTCGATCAGTCGCAGCGCCGTGGTGCCGACTGGGATGATCCGGCCGCCCGCCGCGCGCGTCGCGTTGATCTCGTCGGCCGCCTTTTCGCGCACCTCGCCCCACTCGGCGTGCATCCTGTGGGTGGTCACGTCCTCCACCGTCACCGGCAGGAAGGTCCCCGCACCGACATGAAGGGTCACGAAGGTGAAGTCGATCCCGGCCCCGGTCAGCGCCTCGATCAGAGCCTCGTCGAAATGGAGCGAGGCCGTGGGTGCGGCCACCGCGCCCGCGCGCTTCGCCCAGATCGTCTGGTAATCCTCGCGGTCGCGCTCGTCGGGTGCCCGCTTGCCCGCGATGTAGGGCGGCAGCGGCATCGCGCCCGAGGCATTCAGCGCAGCGTCGAAATCCTCGCCCGCAATGTTGAAGCGAAGCCGGAGCCGCCCCTCCAGCGATGCCACCTCGGCGGACAGCTCGGGCGAGAAGACGACCGTTTCCCCAAGCGCCAGCTTGCGCATCGGCTTGGCGAGCGCCGACCACGTGCCGTCCGCCTGCGGCTCCATCAGCGTGACCTCGATCTTCGCGGTGACCGGCCCTTGCGCGCTCGACCGCGTGCGCTTGCCGGTCAGCCGCGCGGGGATCACGCGGGTGTCGTTCAGGATCAGCCGGTCGCCGGGGCGCAGGATCGCCGGCAGGTCGAAGACATGGGCGTCACGGGTCATCGGACCGTCGGCCACCAGCAGGCGCGCGGAGGAGCGCGGACGCGCGGGCCGCGTCGCGATCAGCCCCTCGGGCAGGTCGAAATCGAAATCGTCGAGTTTCATCTTGGCTCAGTTCGAGGGCGTTTCTGTCAATTCGGGCGGCGGGCGGCGGAAGATCTCCCGGAAGATGCCGGGCGTCAGGATCGACAACGGGTTAACCGCCACGTTGCTCTGATCGCCGACACCGGTCAGCCGGTAGGAAAACCCGAACAGCCCCTCGCGCCGTGGCGCGAAGAAGGCGCCGACGAGCCCATTGACCATGTAGAGCGGCGAGACAACCCCCTGCATCTCGTAACGCCGGGTCGGGATGTCGTAGATCCCGTCCATCGAGATGCCGAGCGAGGGGCCGACCGCGGTCCCTTCCGCCAGGGTCAGGCGGTCCGGCGACAGCCGGAAGCGCGCATCGACCGTGCCGAGGTTGATCCCCTCGCCAGAAAGCTGCTCCAGCAGGCCCACGACCGAGATGAGATTCAGAAGCTCCGCCATCGCCGGCGCGTCCCGGAGCCTTGGCCCATCGATCCGGAGCGTCCCGTCATAGGTGCGACGCGGCCCGGCCGACTGCAAGCCGAGGGTCATGCGCCCGCCATAAGCGGTACGGAAGATGCCGGCCGCGCGCAGGACCGCGCCGCCATCCTCGGACTGGATGCGGATGTCCGGCCCGTTCGCGCCGCGCAGGATCGCCCCCGCGATCTCCGCCTCGCCGTTGACCGCCGCCCGGAACTCTCCCTGCAGGCCGCCGCCGCCCGTGTCGAAGCTTCCCGAAAGCCCCGTCAGCGCGATGCCGCGCGACACCTCCAGCCGGTCGAGCCGGACCGAAAGCGGCGCCGTCCCCTCGCCCGCGCCGGACGACAGCTCGGGCGCCCGGTCGAGACTGACCGTGCCGCCGGTGATCTCGATGGCCGGCGCGATGCCCGGACCGCGCCCCACGAGCGCGCCCTGCACGTCGACCCATTCGCCCGCCACCAGCCGCGCCGCCGTCAGCCGGGCAAGCCCGCCCCCCGGCAGGAGCGTGGCCCCCGCATCGAGCGACAGCCCCGGCGCGTCGAGATCGAGCGCGGTGACCTCGGGCTCGGGACCGAGCATGATCTCCGCCGAGAGGCGCCCCGTCGTGCCCTGCCCGATCCGCCAGCCGAGCGCGGGCACCGACATGGCGAGACCGTCGAGATCGCTCTCGACGGAGAGCCGCGCGGGTGCCCCGTCCGGCATGTCGAGAACCACGTCCGCCGCGCCCTGTCCCGACATGAGCCAGTCCGGCAACGCCACGCCGAGCCGCGCCAGCCCCTCCCGCGTCAGGGGCGCGCGGGCCTGCAACCGCGAGGCCCTCGGCGCGTCGGGACCGATCGGCCGCTCGAACGTCCCGGCCAGGGGAACACCCGACAGATCGGCCGGTCCGCTCACGCGGAGCAACTCCGGGTCGAGCGAAACGGTCAGGCGTTCCGCCGAAAGCTGCCGC
Organism: Roseicyclus sediminis; assembly: GCF_025515305.1. Classification (GTDB taxonomy): domain Bacteria; phylum Pseudomonadota; class Alphaproteobacteria; order Rhodobacterales; family Rhodobacteraceae; genus Roseibacterium; species Roseibacterium sediminis. The sequence goes on along the minus strand of NZ_JAOPHT010000002.1, from coordinate 75,650 downwards.
CCGGGGACGAGGCCGTCCGATGCGAAACCGCTCACCTCGGCGCGGCCCTCCAGCCCCAGTTCGGCCAGCGTCGCGGGTGTGTCGCGGCGTTCCAGCCGGCTGGTGAAGGTCGTCGTGAGCGCAACGTCGCCCGTGCCGATGCGGTCGATCTCCAGTTCGCTGTTGCGGAAGACCCGGAAGGGCGGGCCTTCGAGCACGCCGAGGAGCGCCTGAAGTCCGCCGCGCCCCTCGATGCGGAAGCGTGCGTCCGGGCCACGCCGCGTCACGTCGGCGACCTCCATCAGGCTTCCTCCGAGGTCGATCCCCGGCGCGCCGTCCCCTCCGGCCGACATCACGCCACCGTCGAGCCGCAGCATCAGGCCCGGACCGTCGAGTTCCAGATAGCCGGATGCACCGCGCACCGGAGGCCCCTGGCGCAACGGCGTCATCTCGAGCCCGTCGAAATCGGCCTGCAGGTGGCGCAGAAGCGGCATCCCGGGCCGCGCCCGGACCGCGAAATCGACGCCCGAAAGGCGGCCCCTGGCGATGTTGCGCTCGATCCATTCGCGCGTTTCCGGCACGACGGACACCGGCCAGTAGGAGAGCACCGTCGCGAAATCCGTTTGGGCCACCGAAGCGTCCACGGCGACCGCGAGCCCCGTGGCCTCGGCCGAGGCGCGGCCGCGCGCAACCAAGCGGAAGGCGCCGTCGTGAAGGACGGCCTCGCCCAGCTCGACGCTCAGTTGCGGCGCGAGCGTCAGGCGCAGATCGACCGTCGCCCCCTCGATCCGGAGCGGTTCGGGATAGAGCCCGGCCGGCCCCACCTCGATGTCCGAAAGGCGGAACTGGGTCACGAAGGAACTGCCGTCCGGCGCCACGTCGGCATGCCCCGCCGCGTCGAAGGCGAGACCCGGAGCATCGAGACGGAAGGCGGAGAAGGCGATCCGCCGCGTATCGGGGTCATAAACCATGTCGGCGGCGATCCGGTCGAACTCCAGCGGTGCCGCGTTCTCGGCCAGCGAAACGCGCCCCGCCCCGATATCGAGCCGGGCCTCGAGGTCCCCGACCGTGCCATCGTCGAAGAGCGACAGCGCAAGCCGCCCCGAGATCGGAGCGCGCACAGGGTCGAGCCAGCCGAGCGCAGGGCTCGCCGTGCCGAGATCGCGCGCGGCGAGGTCGCGGAAGACGGTGGCGATCTCGGTCTCGCCGTTGCCCGCGCTGCGCAGAACGGCGATGTCGAGGATCGTGTCGCGGCTGCCCGACAGCGCGCCGCCCACCGTCAGCGCCAATTGCCCGCCACTCCGCGTCAGCCGGGCGGTCGCGCTTTCGATGCGCATGATCTGGCCGGTCATCTCGTCGGCGAGGGAAAGCTGCAGACCGGTCGCGGTGACCTCCTGCAAGGCGTCGAAGACCGGTGAGGAGAACATCGCGTCGAGCCGCGCCATCGTGTCGGGAACCGTCACCCTGGCCGGCGAAGCGGCCCCGGACAGGTCGAGATCGAAACGCCCCGCACCATCCCGCGACAGCCGCAGGCCGGCACCCGCGATCTCGACGCGGCGCGGCCGGACCTGCCCGGACAGAAGCGGCGCGGGATCGATCAGGACGCGGACCGCGGGAAAGGCCGCACGCGGCGCGCCGCTGCGATCGCTGAGCCGCAGGTTGCGGAACTCCAGCACCGGGGCGCGGCCGCCCTCGGGCAGGTCGAGCGCCACTTCGCCGATCTGGAGCCGCCCCGCCGCCATGCCGTCGTCGATCCGCGCTTCGATCCGGTCGCGCAGTGTCTCGGGCAGGGTCAGCGGCCCCATCGTCAGCCGCAGCCAGAGCCCGCCCGCCAGCGCCAGGGCCGCCAACGAGAGAAAGCCGAGGGTCCAGCCCAACCACCAGAGCATGCCGCGCGCGCGCGCCACTTCGGCGTCCGCGGGCGCGGGTGTCGGGCCGGCCATCTGGTCGGTGTCGTCCTGCATCGCTGGGGCGGGGTCCTGCCTCGGTCGTCATGTGGCGCGATCTTGCCCTTTATTCTCGCGCCAAACCGCCTAGCTTGCAAACCCGTCCGCGGCCCCGCCGACGGTCCTCATGCAAGCTCGAGCCAAGGAGACAGGTCCATGCCCCAGAACGGCGAAATGGCCCCCGATTTCACACTGCCCCGCGACGGCGGCGGCGAGATCACGCTTTCGGCGCTCAGGCCGAAGGCGGTCGTTGTCTACTTCTACCCAAAGGATGACACGTCGGGCTGCACCAAGGAGGCGATCGCCTTCACGGACCTCGCCGCCGAGTTCGAGGCCGCCGGCGCCACGGTCATCGGAATCTCCAAGGACAGCGTCGCCAAGCATGACAAGTTCATCGCCAAGCACGGGCTGGGCGTGATCCTCGCCTCCGACGAGGACAGCGATGTCTGCGAGCGCTACGACGTCTGGAAAGAAAAGAGCATGTACGGCAAGAAGTACATGGGGATCGAACGTTCGACCTTCCTTATCGACGGAACCGGCAAGATCGCCGGCGTCTGGGAGAAGGTGAAGGTTCCCGGCCATGCCGAGGAAGTGCTGGAGGCCGTTCGCGGCCTCTGATCTGCCGACGGCATGGCGGATCACGCGGGGGGCGCCACGCCCGAGGGCGCCCCCTTCGTTTTTACACACCATGCCGGTATGTTACGGCCCGGAAATGAAGTGGATACTCCCGCGATGATGCCCCTGGCGGAAATGGCCGATGCCGTGCTGCGCACCGCCGACGGGCGCGAGAAGACGGCGCTGTCCCGCCGGTTCGCGGCCGAATGGCAGGCGGCGCGCGAGGCGGGCGAAACGCCTCCGATCGGCCACGCCACGCCGCCCGACCGCCCGGCCCGGCCCGCCCGGCCCGAGCTTCTCGATCCGCGCGACGTGCCCCGCCGCCGCCCGGGCAGCGCACAGGGCCGGCGCGCGATCCTGCACGCCGTCGCTCATATCGAGCTGAACGCCGTGGACCTGCACTGGGACATCATCGCCCGGTTTTCCGGGGTTCCGATGCCTATCGGGTTCCACGACGACTGGGTTCGCGCCGCTGACGAGGAATCGAAGCATTTCAATCTTGTGTGCGACGTTCTTGAGGCGATGGATTGTCCCTATGGCACGCTTGCGGCCCATGCCGGCATGTGGCGCGCGGCCGAGGACACGGCCCACGACCTCATGGCGCGCCTCGCCGTTGTGCCCATGGTGCTGGAGGCGCGCGGCCTCGACGTGACCCCCGGCATGATCGACATCTTCCGCCGCGCCACCGACGAGCCCGCCGCGCCGCAGGCCGTCGCCGCGATGGAGGTGATCTATGCCGAAGAGGTGCACCACGTCGCCTATGGCGCGAAATGGTTCCACTTCCTGTGCGGCCGCGCCGATACCGATCCCAAGGATGCGTTCCATACGCTCGTCCGGCGCCATTTCCACGGCGCTCTCAAACCGCCCTTCAACGAGGAGAAGCGCGCGGAGGCCGGGTTGCCGCCGGACTTCTACTGGCCGCTTGCCGAGGACCGGAAGGCCGTTTCCTGAGGTGGCAAGGTGGCCCCCGGGCCGCCGCGATGGGCGGAAAGGTTCCTATCGCCCCCTCACGCTCGGCGAAAAATCGCTCAAAACCTGCACATACGGCTGTCAGGGCCGCCGCGACAGGGTAGTGTGTTGAGACGGCTCGCCTGCTGGCTTATCCCCGCTGCAGGCTTGATCGTGCCCGAAGCTGCAGGGGCTGGCCCGAAGGGTTCCCTGACGGGAACCGCACATACCAACCCGGTATGGGACCAGTCGGGCAGATGCGGCAGGGCAACGTAGAAAAAAGAAACTGGGGAACACGAGGCGTTGACAGTGACATCACGGCTGACGACCCGCATCCATGTGATGCTCGAGCGGCACCTGCCGGAACAACGGCTATTCCTGAAATCCGACGAGGGCACGCGGTTCATCCGTCTTCGCCCCGGCACGCAGGCGGCGCTCATCGGGGGGCTCGGCCTCTTCGTCGGCTGGACGATCATCGTCACATCCATTTTCCTCATCGACACGATTTCGGCCGGCAATGTCCGGGAGCAGGCACAGCGCGAGGAACTGCGGGTGCAGGACCGGCTGTCGGAGCTTGAGCTTGCGCTGAACTTGCGCGCGGCCGAGTCGCGCCAGGCGCAGGAGCGTTTCGCCCTTGCCATGGACCAGGTCTCGGAAATGCAGACGCGCCTTCTCGACAGCGAGGAGCGGCGCCGCGAACTGGAAACCGCGATCGACGTCATCCAGCTCGGCCTGCGCGACACCCGGCAGGCGCGCGATGCCGCGCGCACCGAACTCGCCGCGCTCCAGGCCGAACTGCAGGCCGAAACGGGCACCGTGCAGACCGCCGCTGCCCGTGAACGCGAGCTGGCCCGCACGCTCGCCTTCCTGACCGAGGCACTGGAGGACACCGCCGAAGAGCGTGACCTGAGCCTGACGCAGATGGCCGAGGCGCGGTCCGAGGTCGAGAACCTCCAGTTCGCCGCGGCGCTCTCCTCGGAACGGCAGGAACGCGTGTTCCGCCAGATCGAGGATGCGGTCTCCATGTCGATGGAACCGCTGGACGAGATGTTCCGCGCCGCGGGCCTCGCCACCGAACAGATCATCGGGCAGGTCCGCTCCACCTATTCCGGCCAGGGCGGCCCGCTCATGCCGATCACCATGTCCTCCCGTGGCGAGGAGCCCGACGCGATGTCGCTCCGCGCCAACGAGGTGCTGGCGGCGCTCGACGAGCTGAACCTCTACCGGATCGCCGCCGAGCAGCTTCCCTTCTCGATGCCCGTGCGATCCAACTTCCGCCTGACCTCGGGCTATGGCTATCGCCGCGATCCGATCAACGGCGGTCGGCGGCTTCACGCCGGCACCGACTTCGCCGGACCGCGCGGAACGCCGATCCATGCAGGCGGCGACGGAACCGTGATTTTCGCCGGCAGGCAAAGCGGTTACGGCCTCATGGTCGAGATCCAGCACCCCTTCGGAATCACCACCCGCTACGCCCATATGTCCCGCCTCCACGTCAGTGAGGGTGAAAGGGTCTCGCGCGGGGATCGCATCGGTGATATGGGCAACACTGGACGGTCCACGGGCACGCATCTTCACTACGAAGTGCGTCGCAACGGCGACCCCGTGAACCCGATGACCTTCATCACGGCAGGACGCGATGTTTTCTAAATCCAAGATCAACGAACCCGGCCCCAAGCAGGGCGGCGCCGAGGGCGACGCGCAGGGCTCCGGGTCCTCGGCATCGTCCGGCTCCACCAATCCGGGAGATTCCATGAACAAGCCTTCCCCCCAGAGCGGCAAATCGAAGCCCAGCCCTTCGGTGCTGAGTTCCGATCTGACCATCGTGGGCAACCTTCGCACCACCGGTGACATCCAGGTTGAGGGCACGATCCAGGGCGATATCCGCGCCCATCTCCTCACCGTCGGCGAAAGCGCCAACATCGAGGGTGAGATCGTTGCCGACGACATCGTCGTGACCGGCAAGGTCACGGGCCGCGTGCGCGGCCTCAAGGTGCGCCTGACATCGACGGCGCGCGTCGAGGGCGACATCATCCACAAGACCATCGCGATCGAGTCGGGCGCCCATTTCGAGGGCTCGGTTCAGCGCGCCGAAGATCCGCTCGCCGGCAACGAGAGCGGGGGCGCACGGTCGTCCTTCGCCAGCGGCCAGTCGCGCCCCGGTGCTCCCGGCATGGCGCGTCCCGTCGCGGCAGCCCCGATGGGGTCGGCCAAACCCGCCGAGGACTGAGCCGGAATGGCATCCGGACCCGGCCCTCGAGGGCCGGAACCAGAAAATGAAACGACGACGAAGCCGGGCCATCTGCCCGGCTTCTGTCGTGAAGGGGACCGGCGTTTCCTTCTGATCGCGGCGATCCTCGCCTCGGCGCTCGGCTTCATCGACGGCACGATCATCGCCATCGCCCTGCCCGCAATCCGCGCGGGGCTCGGTGCCTCGCTCGGTCAGGCGCTCTGGATCAACAACGCCTATCTCCTTCCGCTTTCGGCGCTGATCCTGCTGGGCGGCGCGCTCGGCGACCGCTTCGGCGTGGCGCGCGCCTTCGGGTCCGGGATCGCGGTCTTCATGGCCGCCTCGCTGCTCTGCGCCGTCGCGCCGACGGCCGAGACGATGATCGCCGGCCGGGTGCTCAAGGGCATCGGCGCGGCGCTCATGATCCCGGGAAGCCTTTCGCTCATCGCGCGCACCTACCCACGCGCGGACCGAGGCCGCGCGATCGGCGTCTGGGCCGCCGCCTCGGCGCTGACCACCGCCCTCGGTCCGATCCTCGGCGGCCTCGCCCTCGGCCTTGGCGGCCCCGAGACCTGGCGGCTTCTCTTCGCGATCAACCTCCCGCTCGGCGCCGTGGCCCTCTGGCTTCTGAGGCGAAACGTACGCCACGATCCGAAAGGGCCGCCCACCCCGCTCGACTGGCCCGGGGCCGCACTGATCACCGCCTGCCTCTTCAGCCTCGCCTACGGGCTCACCGGGCCGCAGGGCGTCACGGACCCCAGACCCTTCAGCGCCGCCGCACTCTTCCTCGCCTGGTTCGTCTGGCGCGAAGCGCGGACCGCCTATCCGATGGTGCCGCTCGGCCTTTTCTCGGACCGGGCCTTCGCCGCGGCGAATCTCGCGACGTTTCTCGTCTACTTCGCCCTCACGACGGTTCTGTTCTACCTGCCCATGACGCTCATCGCCGGATGGGGAACGTCCGAGGCATTGGCCTCGGCCGTCTTCGCACCGCTCTCCGTCTTCATCGCCACGCTTTCGGCGACGTCCGGGCGGCTGGCCGACCGCTACGGACCGGGCCGCCTGATCGGCGCGGGCGGCGCGCTGGTGGCGCTGGCCTTCGCGGGGCTGGCGCTCGGGATCGGCACCCGCAACCTCTGGACCGGCGTCCTGCCCGCGACCGCGCTGATGGGGCTCGGCATGGCGCTCGTGGTGGCTCCGCTCTCGACCGCCATCATGACGAGCCTGCCCGAGGATCGCTCCGGCACCGCTTCGGGCATCAACAACGCCGTCTCCCGGGTGGCCGGCCTGATTGCCGTGGCGTCGATGGGCAGCCTCGCCGCGGCGCTCTATTCCGCGGCGGGCGGCAGCGGAAGCTTCGGCGCGATCGCCGATGACCCCGCGCACGCCACGGCGATGACGCAGGCCTTCGCGGGCCTCGCCTGGACGACGGCCGCCCTGAGCGCGGCGGGGGCTGCGATCGGATGGCTCCTGATCCCGTCACCGCCTCAGTCGCGCGAGATCAGCGCACGGCGGTAGATGTGCCAGGTCGCGTGCCCCAGCACCGGCAGGACGACAAACAGGCCGAAAAGCCCCGGCAGCATCCCAAGGAAGGTCAGCCCCGCGATCGTCGCGCCCCAGGCCAGCATCACGCCGGGGTTCTTCCGCACCACCGCGATCGAGGTCAGCATCGCAGTCACGAAGTCCAGTTCCTTGTCGAGCAGGAGCGGCAGCGACACCACCGTCAGCGCGAAAAGAACGAAGGCGAAGACCGCGCCGAAGGCGGTGCCCACGAGCAGCATCGTCACGCCTTCGGGCTGGAACAGGTAGGAATAGGACGAGGTCACGTTGGTCAGGACCGATGGCCCCATGAACAGCGCGAAAAGCATATGCGCGAAGAAGGACCAGAAGAGGTAATAGACGATGATGACCCAGGACATGAGCGGCAATTGCCGCAGTCTCTGGCGCCAGATCACGCCAAAGATGTCGTTGCGCCGCCATTCCGCCTGCCCCGCCTCGAGGCGCCGCGACACCTCGTAGAGGCCCACCGCCAGGAACGGACCGATCAGCGGGAAGCCGAAGGTCAGCGGGATCGCCAGCCACTCCATGTGCCACAGAAACAGCATCAGGTAGATGAGCCAGCCGCCCATCACCGCCACGTTGGCGAAGAAAAGGCCCATCATGGGCTTTCGCCAGAAGTCGCTCAGCCCCCGCCTGAGGGCATGGCCGATGTCGCCCATCTGCATCTGGGCGATTTCGGGCACCCTCGATGGCGCCGCCTGCGGCCCGGTCGCGTCCGTCATCTCCCGCCTCCTCCCGCAGAAAGCGTAGCGGAGGGCCGGGTCACACGTAAAGCGAAAGGAACGTCAGAGTTGCAGCGCCCGCGGCCCGATCGCCTCGCCATAGGCACGCGCAAGCGCCAGGAGGCCTGCGTCCCCGCCCCGCCGCCCGATCATCTGAATGCCGCCCGGCAGGCCGTTTTCGCCCCATCCGGCGGGCATCCCGATCACGGGCAGTCCGGCGAGACTTGCGGGCACCACCACCTCCATCCAGCGGTGATAGGTGTCCATCGCCTGCCCCGCGATCTCGCGCGGCCAGTCCCACTCCACCGGGAAGGGCCAGAGCTGGGTCGAGGGCAGGACCAGCGCGTCGAAGCGGGCGAACAGCGCATCGAGCGCCGCCAGCCATTCCTCGCGGAGTGCGACGGCGCGCGCGAAGCCTTCGCCGGTCAGGGCGAACCCGCGCTCGCATTCATGGATCGCCTGCGGGTTCAACTGCGCCCGCCGCGCCGGATCGCGCCAATGCGGGGACAGTTCCTGCGCCATGATGAAGGCGCGCAGCTCCGTCCAGCTGTCCCACAAAAGCTCCCGGCTCACCGGCGGCGCAACGGGTTCCACCGCCCAGCCGAGGTCCGCCATCCGTGCAAGCGCCGCCTCGGCCAGGTCCATGATCCCCGGCTCCATCGGATAGGCGCCGCCCCAGTCGCCGAGCCAGCCGATCCGCGGCTGCCGCGGCATCTCTCCGATCCCGGCAAAGGCCCCGCCCGACAACGTGCCTAGGAACGCAGCAAGATCCTCCACGTTGCGGGCCATCGGCCCCGCCGTCGAGATGCGCGGCGAAAAGGCCGCGGCCGCGTCGTCGCGCGGGATCAGCCCCACCGTGGGCCGGAACCCGTAGACGTCGCACCAGGCCGCGGGGTTGCGAAGCGAGCCCATCATGTCCGACCCGTCCGCGACCCAGGCCATCCCGGTGGCGAGCGCGGCCCCCGCACCGCCCGAGGAGCCCCCCGCGGTCCGCGACGTGTCGGCGGGATTGCGGGTGACGCCGAAGACCCGGTTCGTGGAATGCCCGCCCAGTCCGAACATCGGCACGTTGGTCTTGCCGATGACGATGGCGCCCGCGGCCTTCATCCGCGCCACGATCCCGGCATCCGACTGCGCGACCTCTCCCGCGAGGAAGGGCGCGCCCGAACTCGTCGGCAGGCCCTTGGCGTCGGTCAGGTCCTTGACCGCGACGGGGATCCCATGAAGCCATCCGCGCGGCCCCTCGCCCCTGAGCGCCGTCTCCGCGAGACGCGCCTCGCCCATCAGCCGCTCGCGGTCGCGCAGGCTGACGATGGCGTTCACCGTCCCGTTCACCGCACCGATGCGCTCCAGAACCGCGCGCATCACCTCCACGGGCGACACGTCGCGCCGCGCGATCTGCGCCGAAAGCTCCCGCGCCCCAAGCCCGATCAGGTCCATCGAGATCTCCCCGTCCCGCCCTTCATCCTGGCAAAAAAACTCCCGCCGGAGGCCGCGTGCGGCCGAGCGGCTCCCGCAAGGGGGCCCGAGGCCGTGCGCATGCCCGTCAGGCCCCGGCGCGCGCGTCGGCGCGGCTCTTGCCGCTGGCGCTCATCGCCAGTGTCGCGGCCATCAGCCCGTCGAGGTCGCCGTCGAGAACGCCTTGCGTGTCCGAGGTCTCGTAGTTCGTGCGCAGGTCCTTCACCATCTGGTAGGGCTGCAGCACGTAGGACCGGATCTGGTTACCCCAACCCGCCTCGCCCTTGGCCTCGTGCGCCTCCTGGATCGAGGCGGTGCGCTTCTCCAGCTCCATCTGGTAGAGCCGCGATTTCAGCGCCTTCATGGCGATGTCGCGGTTCTGGTGCTGCGACTTCTCGGAACTGGTCACCACGATCCCGGTGGGCAGGTGCGTGATCCGCACCGCGGAGTCTGTCGTGTTGACGTGCTGCCCGCCCGCGCCGGACGAGCGGTAGGTGTCGATCCGGATATCCGCGGGGTTCACCTCGATCTCGATGTTGTCGTCCACGACCGGGTAGACCCAGACCGAAGAAAACGACGTGTGCCGCCGCGCGGCGCTGTCGTAGGGTGAGATGCGGACCAGCCGGTGCACGCCCGACTCCGACTTCAGCCAGCCATAGGCGTTGTGGCCGGTGATCTTGTAGACCGCCGACTTGATCCCCGCTTCCTCGCCGTAGCTGACCGACTGAAGCTCCACCTCGTAGCCGTGCTTCTCGGCCCAGCGGGTGTACATCCGCGCGAGCATGCCCGCCCAGTCGCAGCTTTCCGTGCCGCCCGCGCCCGCGTTGACCTCGAGGAAGGTGTCGTTGGCGTCCGCCTCGCCGTCGAGAAGGGCCTCGAGTTCCTTGGCCGCGGCCATCTTCACCAGATCCGCCAGCGCCGCCTCGGCCTCGGCCACCACTTCCTTGTCGCCTTCGGCTTCGCCAAGCTCGATCAGCTCGGCGTTGTCCTCCAGCCCCGACCTGATCGCGTCGTAGGTACCGATCTGGTCGACGAGGATCTGCCGGTCGCGCATGAGCTTCTGCGCCTTTTCCGGGTCGTTCCAGAGGTTCGGGTCCTCGACGCGGGCGTTGAATTCCTCAAGCCGGTGCTGCGCCGTCTCCAGCCCCATGCGCTGCCCCAGCAGCGCAAGCGACTTGCGGATCTTCTCGATATTGGCCTGCGTCTCTGCGCGCATCGTCCTGCCTCGTCTTTCGGTCCCGGACAGATAGCCAATCGCGGCCCGCCCCTCAAGGCGGACCGCATATCGTCATCGCCGGAATGTCAGTAGAGCCCGCCCGCGCTGAGCGTGCCGAAACCCGTGCCGGTAGGCACCCGCACGGCGCCGCCCGTCGATGTCGTGACCGTCGTTTCCTGCCGCTCCTCGGTGGCCGCGCCCGGCTGGATCGAGGCCGCGTCGACCTCGCCTTCGCCGCGCCCGAACATCGGCAGGTCCGAGCCCATGCCCCAGCCGCCGTCGATCACGGCCAGAAGCCCCTCGTAGGGCGCCTCGCCCTCGCGGAACAGCTCGTAGACCACGTGCTCGCCGGCGCTGCCCGGGGGCAGGCGCTGACCGGAATAGCGGTCGATCGGGTAGAACACGCCGCCCGGCGGCACCGTGAAGGGCGCGCCGCCGTATTCGCGCACCGCCTCGCGCATGAACTCGGCGAAGACCGGGCCGCACATGCCGCCGCCCGAGGCCCCGCGCCCGAGACTGCGCGGCTGGTCGTAGCCGATGTAGCAGCCGGCCACGATGGTCGAGGAGAAACCCACGAACCAGACGTCGCGCGCATCGTTCGTGGTGCCGGTCTTGCCGGCGAGCGCGGCGGGAATGCCGGCGGCGCCGACCGTGCCCGAGGCCGTGCCGCGCTGCACGACGCCCTGCATCATCGAGGTGATCTGGTAGGCGGTCACCGGGTCGATCACGCGCTCGCGGTTCGACACGATCCGCGGCCCGAGCCCGGCGTCGAGCGAGGCAAGCTCGCAATCGGGGCAGAACCGCTGGTCGTGGCGGTAGACGGTTCGTCCGTAGCGATCCTGGATACGGTCGACCAGCGTCGGCTCCACCCGCTCGCCGCCATTGGCGAACATCGCGTAGGCGGCGACCATCCGGTAGAGCGTGGTTTCCTGGGACCCCAGCGCGTTGGCGAGGAACGGCTGCATGTCGTCGTAGACGCCGAAGCGCTCGGCGTAGCGGGCGACGACATCCATGCCGACATCCTGCGCGAGGCGCACGGTCATGAGGTTCCGCGACCGCTCGATCCCAGTGCGCAGGGGAGCGGGTCCGTAGAACTGGTTGGAGGCGTTGGTCGGCCGCCACATCCCTTCCGGCGTCTGCACCTCGATCGGCGCGTCGATGACGATGGTGTTCGGCCCGTAGCCCGAATCGAGCGCCGCGGCATAGACGAGGGGCTTGAAGGACGACCCCGGCTGCCGCGTCGCCTGCGTGGCGCGGTTGAAGCTCGAATGCTGGTAGGAGAACCCGCCCTGCATGGCGATCACGCGGCCCGTGTTCACGTCCATCGCCATGAACCCGCCCTGCACCTCGGGGATCTGGCGCAGGGTCCAGCGCATGAAGGCGCCATCGCTGTCGCGCGTCATGGCGCGGACATGGACCACGTCGCCCACCGACAACAGATCGCCCGCCACCCGCGCCTGCGGGCCGGCATTGCCGTCCTCGTCCAAAGGGCGGGCCCAGGTCACGTCCTCGGCGGGGATGAAATGCCCGTCCTCGTCCTCGGGGATGTCCTCGATGCCGATGCGCGCGCTGCTGTCACCGACCGAAAGGACCACCGCGGCGTGCCAGCCGTCGATGTCGCGCGGGATCTCGGCGGCGGCCAGCGCGGCGCGCCATACCTCCTCCCCGCCCTCGAGCTCCGCCGGGTCGATCCGGTCGACCGGCCCGCGCCAGCGGCCCTGCGCACGATCGAAGCTTTCCAGCGCCCGGCGCAGCGCGCGCTGCGCCACGAGTTGCAGGTCCTCGTCCATCGAGGCGCGGACGGCATAGCCGCCGGTGAAGAAGTCGTCCTCGCCGTACTGGGCCGAAAGCTGGCGGCGGATCTCGTCGGTGAAGTAGTTCCGCGGCGGCTGGGCCGCGCGGTAGGGCTCGATATGCCCACCCTGCACCGTCTCGAGCGGCGCGGCGGTGGCGCGCTCCATCTCGGCCTGGGAGATATAGCCGTTCTCGTACATCTCGCGCAGCACGTAATTGCGCCGGTTCACCGCGCGCTCGTAGTCGCGGACAGGGTGAAAGTTCGAGGGCGCCTGCGGAAGCGCGGCCAGATAGGCCGCCTGCTCCAGCGTCAGGTCCTCGAGCGGCGCGTTGAAATAGGTCTGCGCCGCGGCCGCGACACCGTAGGAGTTCTGCCCGAGGAAGATCTCGTTGAGGTAGAGTTCGAGGATGCGCTCCTTCGAGAGGCTCCGCTCGATCCGGGCGGCGAGAATGATCTCGCGCACCTTCCGCTCGATCGTGCGCGAGCCGTCGAGAAGGAAGTTCTTCATCACCTGCTGGGTGATGGTCGAGGCACCGCGCACGTCCCGCCCGCGCGAGCGCACCGCCTCGACGAAGGCCGCGACGATGGCACGGGGGTCATAACCCTGGTGCTCCCAGAAATTGCGGTCCTCGGCCGAAATGAAGGCATCCGCGACGACATCGGGGATTTCAGCGGCTGCCACGAACATGCGGCGCTCGGTGGCGAACTCGTCCACGACGACGCCCTCGCGCGAATAGATGCGGCTGATCGTGGGGGGCGCGTAGTTCGACAGCGTTTCGTGGTCGGGCAGGTCATGGGAATAGAGGAACAGAAGCCCCCCGAGCCCCAGCGCCCCGAAGACGAGGCCAAGCGTCACCGCGCTGAACCCGGCGCCGAAAATCCCGAAAATGAAACGGAGCATTCAAGAAACCCTTCGCTGCCGATCCTGTGCCTGCATTCCGCCCGAACATGCGCGGCTGCCCCATGGCCCGATCTGACGCCGGGTCTTTGGCCTTATACGCCCTTCGGCACAACGGGTCAAAAGCTGCCGGTGGCACCCTGCAGCGGCTTTTCGCGCAATCGTGATGGATGCAGGATCGCAGGATGACAAATGCCGACGATTTACCCGACCGGCCAGGTCCCGAGGCGATCCTGCCGGCCTACGACCGCGAGGCCAGGGATTGGGCGCGGATGCGCGACCGGAGCCTCTGGGAGGCCCCCGCGCTTCGCGCCGCCGTTTCCGGGCGCGGGCCGGGTCTCGCCGTGCTCGACCTCGGCTGCGGCGCGGGCGAGCCGATCGCGGCGTGGTTCGCGGCACGCGGCGACCGCGTGACCGGGGTCGACGGGGCGGCGGCGATGATCGCGGAGTTCCGGGCGCGTGTGCCCGGGGCCGAGGCGATCCATGCCGACATGCGCGGGCTCGCCCTTGGCCGGCGTTTCGACGTGATCCTCGCCTTCAACTCGTTCTTTCACCTCGCGCCGCAGGATCAGCGCGCGATGTTCGCGGTTTTCGCCGCACACGCCGCGCCGGGCGCGACACTCCTGTTCACGTCGGGATCCGAGGCGGACGAACGCTGGGGCCGGGTCGCCGGATCGGTGGTCTACCACGCCTCGCTCGATCCCGGCGAATACCGCGAATTGCTGGCGCGTCACGGCTTCGACCTTGTGTGGTTCCGCCCCGAAGATACGCGCCTTTCGGGACACAGCGTGTGGCTTGCCCGCGCCAAGGGCCCGAACGTCCGGCCTTGAACCGGCGGCTACTGGCGCAGGAGGTCCGCGCGCAACGCGTCCGTCTCGGCCCAGTCGAGGATGCCCGCCACGAGGGCTGCCTGCATCGACACCCGCCAGTCGGGGTCCAGGATGTTCTCGAGGTCGCCCGCGTCCGACATAAAGCCGATCTCGAGCAGCACCGAGGGAATGTCGGCGGCCCGCAGCACCGTGAAACCCGCCTCCATCCTGGGCCGGGAATGGAGCCTCAGGTTGCCCGCGGCGATCGCCTCCACCAGCCCTTCGGCCAGGGCATCCGCGCGCGGGACCGTCTCGGCGCGGGCGAGGTCCATCAGCACGCCCGCCACGACGTCGTCGCTCAGGGACAGGTCGATGCCCTGGAGGATATCGGCGCGGTCATGCTGTTCGGCGAGCGCGGCGGAGGCCGCGTCGGACGCGGTCTCGGCCAGCGTATAGACCGTGGCGCCCTGTGCCCTGCCCTCGGCCAGCGCGTCGGCATGGATCGAGATCAGCGCATCGGCCCCGGCGGCGCGGGCGAGCGTCACGCGGGTCGGCAGCGGCACGAAGACATCGGCCTCGCGCGTCAGGACCACCTCGGCCCGGCCCGTCCGGCGCAACGCCTCGGCCAGTTCCCGGGCGAAGGTCAGCACGAGGTCGGCCTCGGTGTGATCGCCCCGGACCGCACCGGGATCGACGCCGCCATGGCCGGGGTCGAGCACCACGACGAGCCGGCCGTCCTGCCGCCCCGCGGCGGCGGGCTGCGACGGCGCGATCCCCGCCGCGAGACCCGGTGGCATGCCCGAGCGGGCAAGGAAGGCCGCGTCTCCGGCTGGCTCCAGCGACAGGCGCACGCGCGCCGCACCGGTCGCCCGGTCCGTTTCCATCGCCGCGATGCGCGGCAGCATCGGCGCCTCGAGCGTCAGGATCATGCGCGACCAGCCCGGATCATAGGCCGCCCCCGCCTCGACCGAGGCCAGGCCCGGAACCTCGCCGAACCCCTGCGGCAGGCCGTCCCAAAGAACCTCGCGGAAATCGAGCACCACGCGCCAGGGATCGGCGAGCGTGAAGACGCGGAAAGGCACCGGCTGGCTGAGGCCGAGGGTCAGATCGACACCGCCCCCTTCATCGGCCGCCATGATGACGCGGGTTTCCTCGGTGACCACGCGGGCCAGCGCGCCGAAACCCTGCGCGGCAAGCGGCAAGGCGGACAGGCACGCCACGAGGGCGAAAAGGATCGTCTGGACTGCTCGGCGCACGGGCTCGTGACCCCATGTCTGTCGGTTGCGCCATGTCTAGCAGATCGGCGGGCGGGACCCAAGCGTGTTGGAGGCGTCAGCCGCCCTTGAAGAACCGGACAAGGCGCGCCACGCCCTCCTCGATCTCGACCGTGCCCCGGGCATAGGAAAAGCGCAGCGTCCCGTGCCCGCGCGTCTTGTCGAAGTCGAGCCCCGGCGTCACGGCGACGCCCGCCTCGTCGAGAATGCGCGACGCGAGGGCCTTGCTGTCTTCGGTCAGGTCCGAGACATCGGCATAGACGTAGAAGGCGCCATCGGCCGGCGCCGTCCGGGTCAGCCCGGCCTCGGCCAAACCGGCCAGAAGGATGTCGCGATTCCGGGTATATGTGGCGCGATGCTCATCCAGTTCGGCCCGCCCCTCGGGGCTGAGGGCACCCAAGGCCGCGACCTGGCTGGCATGGGCCGGGCAGATGAACATGTTCTGTGCCAGCCGCTCGACGATGCGCACATGCTCGGGCGGCACGACCATCCAGCCCAGCCGCCAGCCCGTCATCGAGAAATACTTGGAGAAGGAGTTGATGACGTAGACCTCGTCCGTGACTTCCAGCGCGCTGACGGCGGGCCCCTCGTATTGCAGGCCGTGGTAGATCTCGTCCGAGACAAGCGAGATGCGCTTCGCATCGCAAGCCTCTGACAAGGCGCGCAATTCGTCTCGGCCCAGCATGGTGCCCGTGGGGTTCGCCGGGCTTGCCACGATCAGCCCCGCGAGATCGTCGGCGAGGTGCGCGGGCACCGGCTGAAACCGGGTCTCGGCCTGCGTCACGAGGCCAACGGGCGTGAGGCTGAGCGCCGTGAGGATCTGGCGGTAGGACGGGTAGCAGGGCTCGCCCAGCCCGACCCGGTCGCCCGCGTCGAAAAGCGCGGTGAATGCCAGGAGGAACCCGCCCGAGGCGCCCGAGGTCAGGACCACGCGGGACGGGTCAAGGTCGATCCCGTACCACTCGCCGTAGAGCGCCGCGATGGCGGCGCGCAGGTCGGGACGCCCGAGGGCCACCGTGTAGCCGAGCGGTCCCTTTTCCATCTCCTCGGCCAGGCGCCGGCGCGCGGCCTCGGGCGCGCCCGAGCCGGGCTGACCGACTTCCATGTGTACGATGTCGCGTCCCGCCTCCTCGGCGGCGCGGGCGGCTTCCATCACGTCCATCACGATGAAGGGATCGACCTCGGATCGCCTTGAATGCCGCATGGTGCAAATCCTATCCTGCCCGGAAGGTTCAAAGCAGCCGAGGAAAGGATCGTCAATGCCGGGCCGCCTGCCCCGTCGCATCGCCGCGGCCGCGATGCTGGCCGCCTTCGCCTGCCTCGCGCCCCTGTCGGCCGCCGCGCAGTCGATCATCCGCGACGCCGAGATCGAACGCGCGCTGCGCGAGCTGGCGGCGCCCGTCTTCCGCGTCGCGGGCCTGCCGCAATCGACGCGCGTGATCATGGTCAACGACGGCGCCATGAACGCCTTCGTCGCCGATGCGCGTCACATCTTCGTGACCTCCGGCCTGCTCCTGCGGCTCGACAGTCCCGACCAGGTGCAGGCCGTGCTGGCCCACGAGGCCGCGCATATCGCCAACGGGCACCTCACCAGCCGCCCCGCCGCCGCGGCCTCGGCCCAGACGGCAGCGCGCATGGGGCTTCTGCTGGCGATAGCCGCGGGTGCCGCCAGCGGCGAGGGCGGCGCGGCGGTGGGGCTGGCCGCGGGCGGCATGAGCGCGGCACAGCGCAGTTTCTTCGCCCATACCCGCGCCGAGGAGGCGAGCGCCGACCAGTCGGCGCTGCGCACCATGGTCACGGCGGGCATCGACCCGCGCGCGATGCTGGAGGTCCTCGACCTGTTCCGCGGGCAGGAGGCGCTGTCGGCCGGGCGGCAGGACCCCTACGTTCGCTCCCACCCGCTGAGCCGCGACCGGTATCGCAACGTGGAGGCCTTCCTCGCCACGCAAGCGCCGGGAGCGGAGCCTCCGGCCGCCAGCCTCTACTGGTATGCGCGGCTGACCGGCAAGCTCTCGGCCTTCCTTCGCGCGCCGTCCTGGACGCTGAACCGGGTCGACCGGGGCGACATGGGCGAGATCGCCACGCTCCGCCGCGCCATCGCCTATCACCGGACCCCGGATGCCGACCGCGCGCTTTCGGAGGTGGGCCGCCTTCTGCAGATGCGCCCGAACGATCCCTTCTACCAGGAATTGCAGGGCCAGATCCTGTTCGAGAGCCGGCGCTATGACGCCGCCATCGCTGCCTATGCGCGCGCGGCCGAACTTGCGCCGAACGAGGCCTTGATCCTCGCGGGCTACGGCCGGGCGCTTCTGGCCCCGGACACCGCGACGCTGAACGCGCGCGCGCTCGAGGTGCTGACACGTGCCCAGGCCCGCGACCCGTTCGACCCCAGGATGCTGCGCGACCTCGGGCTCGCCCATGCCCGCGCCGGTCAGCCGGGCCTCGCCGCCACCGTCACCGCCGAGCGCTACGCGATCCTCGGCAGGATGGACGATGCCGAAGCGCTGGCCAACCGGGCGATCGCCCTTCTGCCGCAGGGGTCGCCCGGGTGGATTCGGGCGCAGGATGTGTTACGCGTGGCCGAAGCCGCCCAACGACGGAGATGAGCGCATGAAATACCTCGCCCCGCTGGCGTTTGCCGGCATCCTCGCAGCGGGCCCCGCCGCCGCCGATCTCACCGACCTCAGCGCCGCCGAGCGCGACGCCTTCCGGGCCGAGGTCCGCGCCTACCTTCTGGAGAACCCCGAGGTTCTGATGGAGGCGATCGGCGTGCTGGAGCAGCGCCAGGCCGCAGCCGAGGGCGAGCGTGACGCGATGGCCCTCGCCGCCAATGCGGATGCCATCTTCAACTCGGCCTTCGACTGGGTCGGCGGCAATCCCGACGGCGACGTGGTGCTGGTCGAATTCATGGACTACCGCTGCAGCTTCTGCCGGCGGGCGCATCCCGAGGTCGAGGACCTGATCGCGCTCGACGGCAACATCCGCTACGTGGTCAAGGAATTCCCGATCCTCGGCGAACAGTCGGTTCTGGCCTCGCGCTTCGCCATCGCCACGCGCATCGTCCATGGCGACGACGCCTATGGCGCGATGAACGACGCGCTGATGGTGATGCGGGGCGATGTGACCGAAGCCTCGCTGATGGCCACCGCAAACGAGCTTGGCCTCGATCCCGGCCCGATCATGGAGGCGATGGACGACCCGCTCGTGGCGCAGACAATTTCCTACAACCGCGATCTGGCCACGCGGCTGTCGATTTCGGGCACGCCCAGTTTCGTCTTCGGCGATCAGCTGGTGCGGGGCTACGTGCCACTCGACGGAATGCTGCAGATCATCGAGGCGGTGCGGTCCGAAACGAACTGACGCCGCGCAGGCGACTTCGGCAAAGAAAGAAGGGCGCCCCGCGGGGCGCCCTTTTTCTGTCCGGACCTATCCGAGCGACCACCAGCCGCGGCGCTTGGGCTTGTCGTCGGCCCCGGCGCCCTCGGTTTCGGCTTCCGGTTCGGGTTCGGGCGCGGGTTCCGGTTCGGGCGCCGCTTCGGGTTCGGGCGCGGCCTTTGCCGCCTGAACGGGCTCGGGCTCGGGTTCAGGCGCGGGTTCCGCCTCCGCGACCGGCTCCGGCTCGACTTGAGGCGCGGGTTCGGGCTCGGGGCTCTCGCCGACAGGTTCCGCCGCCGGTTCGGCCTCGACCGCAACGGGCTCGACCGGTTCCGCATCGCCCGGGCCGGCGTCGGCGTCGGCTTCGGCCGCGTCGTCACCGGCCTTGTCGCCCTTGCGCCCGCGTCCGCCCCGCCGTCCGCGGCGCTTCTTCTTCGGTTGGTCGTCGCCCTCGGCCTCCGACGCCTCGGCATCGGCGCTCTCGGGCGCGTCGGCCTCCTCCTCGGCCGTCTCGGCCTCGAAGGTGTCGCCTTCAGCGGTGTCGCCCTCGGCCCCCTGGACATCCTCGCCGTTGGCGCCCTTGCGGCGGCCACGTCCGCCACGCCGGCGGCGACGCTTCTTCCTGGGGTTTTCCTCGGTATCGGCGACCGTCGTGACCTCTTCCTCGTCCTCGAGGATCTCGGCCTCTTCGACCTGTGCCTCCTCCTCGATCTCTTCCATCAGGCTGGGGTCCATCGAGGACACCGGCGCAGTGGCCGTGATGCGGCGCGTGGCGGTCTTGAAGCGTTCGATCTTGTAATCGGGCGAGACCAGCCGCGCATCCGCCTCGATCCGGATCGACAGGCCGGTGCGGCCCTCGATCGTCTCGATATAGTCGCGCTTCTGGTTGATGAGGAAGTTGACGATGCCGACGGGCGCGGTCAGCAGGACCTCTCTCGCGCGTCCGCGCGTGCCCTCTTCCTCCAGCTGGCGCAGGATCGACAGGCCGAGGCTGTCATCGGACCGCAGAAGCCCGGTGCCGTGGCAATGCGGACAGGGCTGCGTCGTGGCCTCCAGCATGCCGGGGCGAAGGCGCTGGCGGCTCATCTCCAGCAGACCGAAGGCCGAGATGCGACCCACCTGGATACGCGCACGGTCGGTCTTGAGCCGGTCCTTCAGGCGCTTTTCCACGGCGGCGTTGTTGCGCCGCTCGTCCATGTCGATGAAGTCGATGACGATAAGGCCCGCAAGGTCGCGCAGGCGCAGCTGGCGGGCCACTTCCTCGGCGGCTTCGAGGTTGGTCTTGAGCGCCGTCTCCTCGATCGAGCCTTCCTTGGTGGCCCGGCCCGAGTTCACGTCGATCGCCACCAGCGCCTCGGTCACGCCGATCACGATGTAGCCCCCGGATCGCAGCTGCACCGTGGGGTTGAACATGTCGGCGAGGTAGCCCTCGACCTTGTATCGCGCGAAGATCGGCAGCGGATCGGCGTAGTGCTTCACGTTCTTGGCGTGGGACGGCAT
The DNA here is from genome assembly GCF_025515305.1 of Roseicyclus sediminis. Classification (GTDB taxonomy): domain Bacteria; phylum Pseudomonadota; class Alphaproteobacteria; order Rhodobacterales; family Rhodobacteraceae; genus Roseibacterium; species Roseibacterium sediminis. Next base: position 55,328 of record NZ_JAOPHT010000002.1, on the reverse strand, counting down.
GATCATCTTCATGAAGTCCTTCGCCTGGCGATAGCCGGCGTCGCCTTCGACCAGAACCTCGTCGATGTCGCGGTTGTAGAGATCGCGGATCACGCGGTGGATCAGGTCGCCTTCCTGGTAGATCGGCGCGGGCGCGATGGACTTGAGCGTGAGCTCGCGCACCTGCTCCCACTGGCGCTGAAGGTATTCGTAGTCGCGCTTGATCTCGGTCTTGGTGCGCTGGCTGCCGGCGGTGCGGATGATGAGGCCCGCGCCCTGCGGCACATCGAGCGACGTGGCGATTTCCTTCAGCTTCTTGCGGTCGGCCGCGTTGGTGATCTTGCGGGAAATGCCACCGCCGCGCGCCGTGTTCGGCATCAGCACGCAGTAACGTCCCGCGAGGCTGAGATAGGTGGTGAGCGCCGCGCCCTTGTTGCCGCGCTCTTCCTTCACGACCTGGACCAGCATGATCTGCCGGACCTTCACGACTTCCTGGATCTTGTACTTGCGCGGGCGCGGCTTGCGCGCCGGGCGGAAATCCTCCTCGGTGTCGTCGTCGGCGACGGTCTCGGCGGAAGGCGCGGCGCCCTCATCCCCGTCCTCGCCATCCTCGTCGGCGGCATCTTCGTATGCGTCGTCGATGGCCTCGTCGGCGGAGACGTCGTCGCTCTCCGAACCATGATCGAAGGCGGCGTCCCCTTCGGCGTCGGACGCGCCATCGGCCTCGTCGGAGGCCATCTTGGCGGTGTCATCCTCTTCCTCGGTGTCGCCGAGATCGACCACGTCCATGCCGGACGGCGTGCCGCGCGCGACCGCGTCCGACCCCGTGCTTTCCGCCCGCGTGTCCGGGGACTTGCGGCGGCGCGACCGGCGGCGCTTGGGTTTCTGCTCCTCCTCGGCCTCGGCGGCCATGGCCTCGGCGTATTCACGTTCCTCGGCGAGGAGCGCCTCGCGGTCGGCCACGGGGATCTGGTAATAGTCGGGGTGGATTTCGGAGAAGGCGAGGAAGCCGTGGCGGTTGCCGCCGTAATCGACGAAGGCCGCCTGGAGCGAGGGCTCCACCCGCGTGACCTTTGCCAGATATATGTTTCCTGCCAGTTGCCGCTTGCTCAGCGACTCGAAATCGAACTCCTCGACCTTGGTTCCGTCGACCACGACGACCCGGGTTTCCTCCGGGTGCGTGGCATCGATAAGCATCTTCTTTGCCATTTTGTCCTTGCCCGCAAACCACCTGGCGGCGCCCCGGGCGCCACGGCGCCGGAAGGACGGGACAAGCGGTTGCGATCATGCGTGAGCGCGAGGGACGCGGCCCGCCGCCCGGTGAGACCCGCGCAGGGCCCTTCGGCCCCTTGCCTTCTCACCCCGACTGCTGCTGCGCCATGCATCGCGTCTGTCTCCGGCCGCACCGGGTAAACCCTCGCGGCCCATCAAACCCCGTAAGGGGCGGTTGCGGTTGGGCCGGACGCTGTTTGCGTCCCGTCGCCCGAGTGACCTGCGAGCCCTGTCGCGGCGGATTTTTTGCGCGGCGAACGGATGGGATGCAGAGAAACTGGTCCACCGGCGCGATGCCGGTTCCGTCACATTAAGGTCAGCCGCGTGCAATTGACAATGGCCTTCGTGCGCTTACGGCAAGGCCGGGGGCCGGAACGGCCCCAGAACCGCGTCCCGGAACGGTTGCCCGCGACGGGCGCCTCAGGCGCGGCCGGGACGCACGAAGGAGGCAGCCACCAGCGCGGCCAGAAGGGCAACGACAAGGCTTTGCGACAAAACCCACCCCGCGGCGCCGATCCCCGAGACGATCAGCGCGCTCGTGACCCAGGCAAAGACGTTGCTCATCGCACCCTCACAGATAGTCCGAGCGGCTCAGCCCGTACTTCGCCATCTTCTCGTTCAGCGTCCGGCGCGGCAGGCAGAGCTCGTCCATCACCGCCGAGATCGAGCCCTTGTGTCGCCGCATCGTGTTGTCGATCAGCATGCGCTCGAAGGCCTCGACGTATTCCTTCAGGGGCTTGCCCTCGGTCGTCATCGTCGGGCCGGTGGCCTCGTTGTCGGCCATCAGGAGCGACGTGATCGAGCCCGAGCCGCGGCGGTTCTGCAGGACCGCGCGCTCGGCGATGTTGACGAGCTGGCGAACGTTGCCGGGCCAGGGCGCCTGCAGAAGCTGCGCGGCCTCCTGCGCGGTCACCTGCGGCGCGTCGCATCCGTATTCCTCGGCGAAGGTCTCGGACATCCGGTTGAAAAGCGTCAGGATATCCTCGCCGCGTGCGCGCAAGGGCGGGCAGATGATCGTCATCGCCGAGAGCCGGAAGAACAGGTCGGGCCGGAGCGAGTCCTCGAGCGTCTTTCCCTGAGTGTGTTCGTTGCAGATGGCGATGATCCGCGTTTGCGGCGGCGTCTCCTGCTCGTTGATGAAGGTCAGGAGCCGGGCCTGCAGCGCGTTCGGCAGCGCCTCGATGTCCTCCAGGCACAGCGTCCCGCCGCGGGCCTCCTCGACCAGCGGCAGCGCATCGTTCGGGTCGGGACCGAACAGTTTCTGGGCGAGATGCTCCTCGCTCCAGGCCGAACAGGAAATCGAGATGAACTTCTTCGAAGCGCGCGGGCCCACCGCATGGAGCGCGTGGGCGACCAGCGTCTTGCCGGTCCCGGTCTCGCCGTCGATCAGCACATGGCCGTCGGCCTGGCCGAGATCGAGGATATCCTCGCGCAGCCGCTCCATCTCGGGCGAGGAGCCGATGAGCTTCTTCATCACCGCCTTGCCATCAGACAACTCGCGCCGGAGCGCCCGGTTGTCGAGCGTCATGCGCCGCTGCTGGCTTGCCTTCTTGGCGAGTTCGGTCATCCGGTCGGGGTTGAACGGCTTCTCCAGGAAGTCGTAGGCGCCGATGCGCATCGCCTCGACGGCCATCGGGACGTCGCCGTGGCCGGTGATGAGGATGACGGGTAGACCGCTGTCCTGGGCCATCAGCCGCTTGAGGAAGGTGACGCCATCCATGCCGGGCATCTTCACGTCCGTGACCACGACACCGCCGAAGTCGGACCCGATCGACTTCAGCGCGTCCTCGGCCGAGGCGTAGGTCTCGGTCTCGAAGCCCGACAGCGTCAGCCACTGGCTGATCGACTGGCGCATGTCCTGTTCGTCGTCAACGATCGCAACCTTCATCGCGACATCCCTTCCATGGTCATTCCGCCGCCTGCCCGCCGGGCCGTGCATCGCCCGCAGCTAACAGCGGCAGCCGTATCTCGAAGACCGCGCCGCAGGTCTCGCCGTTGCGCGCGGTCAGCCGCCCCCCGAGGTCGGACACGATCCCCGACGAAATGGCAAGCCCCAGCCCGACGCCGTCGCCGGGCTTCTTGGTGGTGAAGAACGGCTCGAAGAGGTTCTCCAGATCCTCGATCCCTTGTCCGTTGTCGCGCACCGTCAGGACCGCCTCGTCCCCTTCGGCGATGATGAGGTCGATCTCGCGCGGCTCGATCTCCTTGACCGCGTCGAGGGCGTTCCGAAGGAGGTTGATGATGACCTGCTCCAGCCGGAGACGGTCGGCCAGCACCATCACCGGACGGCGCGGCAGGCTCTGGTCGATCTCGACCTTCATGGTCCTCAGTTGCGGCTCCATCATCGTGATCGCCCCCTTCAGCGCGTCGCGCAGATCAACGGGTTCGAACGCGTCTCCGCCCTTTCGGGCATAGGACTTCAGCTGCCGGGTGATCGCCCCCATCCGCTCGATCAGGTCGTCGATGCGCTGGAAGGACGATCCCGCCTCCTCGAAGCGCCGCCGCTGCAGCAGGAGGCGGGCCCCTGCGAGGTATGTCTTCATCGCCGCGAGCGGCTGGTTCAGCTCGTGACTGACCGCCGCCGACATCTCGCCGAGCGCGGCCAGCTTCTGGCTCTGGGCGAGGCTCTGCTCGGCCTCCTCGAGGTTCTTCTCGGCCTTCTGGCGCTCGGCGATTTCCCGCTGCAGGCGGGCGTTTAGCCGGCGAAGCTCCGCCGACTCCCGCAAGAGCACCGCGGACTTCAACCGCTCCCGGCGGCTCAGAACGTAGAAACCGCCCGCCAGCAGCAGCGCGAATCCCATGATCTCGAGTGCCAGAACGCCGTTCACGCGCTCCCGCACGGAGGCATAGGCGGTGTAGCTGACGATGCGCCATCCGCGGAACGGGATGCGCGCCTCGAGCCGGATCGTCTCGGCGCCGAAGAACATGGCCGCCTGGTCGCCGAAGGCCCAGTTGCCCGTCGCCTCGATCGCGCGTTCGATGGCCGAGGGCGCAGGTTCGAGCTCGAGCGCTTCCTCCTCCGTCCGTCCGCGCCAGCGCGGCTCGGTCGACAGGATGATCTCGCCGGTGGAATTGGTGAGGAACACCGCCTCGGTCGTGCCGCGCCACTGGTCCACGATCCGCGCAAGATCCACCTCCACGAGGATCACGCCGAGAAGCCGGTTCTCCACCTCGATGCGCCGCGAGAAGGTGAAATCGAAGCGCCCAGTCTCGGGCTCGTTCGAGGTGAATACCGTGTCCGGAGAGCGCAGGGCCTCAACGAAAAAAGGATCGGAGGAGCGCAGCTCCGAGATTCTCTGCCGGTCGGTCGCGGCCACCACGCGGCCCTCGCGGCTCAGCAGGATGATCGACGCCGCGCCGATTTCCTCGACATAGGAGATCAGGCGCTGCGAGGTGCTGGTGAAGTCGTCCTGCTCGAGCGAGCGGATCAGCACAGGATCGCGCGACAGCAGGAGCGGCACGACCGAATGGCGCTGCAGCTCCGACATGATGGAGCCCGAGTAGAGCGCGAGGCGCAGCTCCGAGCGGTTGCGCGTGCTCTCGGTGAAGCGGTCCGTCAGCCAGATGTTCGAGATCCAGATCACCGCGACCGCGATGCCGAGGAACAGCACCATGGTGATGCGCAGGACCCATGTCCTGCGCCGCTTCGGCTCCTGGCTGTCGCGGCGCGCCACGGCAGTCGGGCCGCGCCTGGTGTCGGTCGCGCTCATGTGCGCAGACTATGCGCGGCGCGGGGCCCGCTCAAGTCAGGCCGCGACGAACGCGGCGGCGAGCGACGCGAACAGCGGCGCACCGTCGGTGCCGCCATGGGCCGCATCCACCACCCGCTCGGGGTGCGGCATGAGCCCCAGAACCCGCCTGTTTGCCGACAGGACGCCCGCGATATCGCCGACCGACCCATTGGGGTTGCCGACATAGCTGAAGGCGATGCGGTCCTCGTCCCGGAGTTGCGCAAGCCCCTCGGCGTCGATCTGGTAGTTGCCGTCGTGGTGCGCGATCGGCACGTCGATTTCCTGCCCCGGCTGGTAGGCGCTGGTGAAGGGGCTGTCGGTCGTGGCCACCCGCAGGCCCTGCATCCGGCAGACGAACTTCAGCCCCGCGTTGCGCATCAGCACGCCCGGCAAAAGCCGCGTCTCGCACAGGACCTGGAAGCCGTTGCAGATGCCGAGCACATGACCGCCCCGCCCGGCAAAACCCGCCACGGCGCGCATGATCGGCGATTGCGCCGCGATCGCGCCGCAGCGCAGGTAGTCGCCGTAGGAAAAGCCCCCCGGCACGCCGATGACGTCGAGACCCGCGGGCAGCTCCGTCTCCTTGTGCCAGACCATCGCCGTGTCGAAGCCCGCGGCGCGGAAGGCCACGGCGAGGTCGCGGTCGCAATTGGATCCGGGGAAGACGAGGACGGCGGCTTTCATCGGTCTGATCCTTTCAGGCGGCGAAATCGGTGATGACGGCGACGCCCGGCGGCGCGGGCCCGTCGAACAGGGCAAGCTCGGCCGAAGCGTCCGACAGCCGCACGCGGCGCGCGATCATCGGCGAGAGGTCGAGGCCGGTGGCGGCGAGGAAATCGAGGAGCGAGGGATAGCGGTGGGCGGGCATCCCCCGCGTGCCGTAGATGGCAAGCTGTCCGGAATAGACCGCGTCCCAGGGCAGCGTCATGTTCAGATGCTCACCCGCCGGCATGCCGACCTGCACCATGCGCCCGAGCTTTCTGAGCGATCGCAGCGCGTTGGCGGTCGTCTCGGGAAAACCCAGCGCCTCCACGGCGACATGGACACCGCCGCCTGTCACGGCCCGCATCGCACCCGCGGGATCGTCGCCGCGCGCATCGATCACCGCCTCCGCTCCGAGCGCGCGCGCCTGCGCGAGCTTCTCCGGAACGACATCGGCCAGCGCCACGCGCGCCCCCATGGCGCGCGCCAGCATCAGCGCCGCGGTCCCGATGCCGCCGCCGCCCCAGACACCCAGCCACTCGCCGGGCCGGAGCGCCGCGCGCCCGGTCAGGGCGTGCCACGCCGTCGTCACCCGGCACCCAAGGGCCGCGGCGAGTGCGGGATCCATCCCCTCGGGCAGGCGCGTGAGGTTGGCGTCGGCATGGGCCACGGCCACGTGGCTCGCGAAGGCCCCGTCGCAGGTGAAGCCCGGCACCACCTGGCTTGCGCAGATCGTCTGGTTGCCCGACCGGCAGTCGCCGCAGGTGCCGCAGGCCAGGATGAAGGGCGCGATCACCCGGTCGCCCGCCGCCCAGGAGCGGACCTCCGGTCCCGCCTCGACCACGACGCCGCAATATTCGTGCCCGGGCACATGCGGAAGCGGCACCGGGTCCGCCCCGGTCCAGGCGTGCCAGTCCGACCGGCATATGCCACAGGCCAGCACCTCCACGACGACCCCGTCGCGCGGGCAGGACGGATCGGCGACCTCGCCCACCTCGAGCGGCTGACGCCAGCCCGTGAGCCGGGCCGCCCGCATCAGGCCATCTCCACCCGGTAGCTCTCGATGACGGTATTGGCGAGCAGCTTCTCGCACATCTCGGTCACCTGCGCCTCGGTCGTGCCCGGCGCTAGGTCGAGCTCGATGACCTTGCCCTGCCGAACGCCCTCGACACCGGCGAACCCCATGGCGCCGAGCGCCGATTTCACCGCCTCGCCCTGCGGGTCGAGAACGCCCTGCTTCAGCATCACGGTCACGGTGGCCTTCATCGCACCCTGTCCTTCATCTTTCTTCAAATACGCAAGTCCGCGCCCGGCCCTAGTTGATGAGGGTGGGCTTGGTCACGCCGGTCGGCCCCTGCGGCATCACGCCCAGGCGCCGCGCAACCTCGGTATAGGCATCGGCGAGATTGCCGAGGTCGCGCCGGAACACGTCCTTGTCGAGCTTCTTGCCCGTCTCGATGTCCCACAGGCGGCACGAATCGGGGCTGATCTCGTCGGCGACGATCAGGCGCATGTAGTCGCCGTCCCAGATCCGGCCGATCTCGATCTTGAAATCGACCAGGCGGATGCCGACGCCGAGGAACAGCCCCGACAGGAAATCGTTCACCCTGAGCGCGAGCGACACCATGTCGTCGAGGTCCTGCTGCGCGGCCCAGCCGAAGGCGAGGATATGCTCCTCGGCCACCAGGGGATCGCCCAACTCGTCGTTCTTGAAGTAGAATTCGACGATCGGGCGCGGCAGCGGCGTGCCTTCCTCGATCCCGAGGCGCTTGGAGATGGAGCCGGCCGCAACGTTGCGCACCACGACTTCCAGCGGGATGATCTCGACCGCGCGGATCAGCTGCTCGCGCATGTTGATGCGGCGAATGAAGTGGGTCGGCACGCCGATGGCGTTCAACCCCGTCATGAAGAACTCCGACAGGCGGTTGTTCAGGACGCCCTTGCCTTCGATCGTGGCGCGTTTCTCGGCGTTGAATGCCGTGGCATCGTCCTTGAAATACTGCACCAGCGTGCCGGGCTCGGGACCTTCATAGAGGATCTTGGCCTTGCCCTCGTAGACCTTCTTGCGGCGTGCCATGTGCTCTCCGGAAACGGGTAGACGGGGCGTCGGCGACGCCCCTTGTCGATGCGCGAGGCTATAGGCCAAAGCGCGCTGTGTCGCAAGGCGGGCCGTCGATCGCGCCTTGCGGCCCCCTTGCGCGGGGCCGTAAGGTCTGGTCCGACCGCAAGACTTTCGAGACGGAGATCCCGATGACCACCTTCGACGATCGCGAGAACGCCTTCGAGAACAAGTTCGCCCACGACCAGGAAATGATGTTCCGGGCCGAGGCGCGCCGCAACAAGCTGATGGGCCTCTGGGTCGCCGAGATCCTCGGCAAGACCGGGGACGAGGCCGCCGAATACGCCAAGGCCGTGGTCAAGGCGGATTTCGAGGAAGCCGGCCACGAGGACGTGATGCGAAAGGTCCTGGGCGACCTCGGCGACCGGGTCTCCGAGACCGAGGTGCGCAAGAAATACGACGAGCTTCTGGCGGTGGCCAAGAGCCAGCTGATGGACGAGGCCTGAGCCAGGGCCGGATCAACCCGACTAGTCGATGACCGTGAGGCCCCCGTCGCCCGGGGGCCTTTTCTTCGCGAACATGACAATTCTGCCGTGGCCGTCGGTTTCGACCAGTTCAAAGCGCTCCAGCTGCCTGAGGAACGTCACCCAATCGGCGACCGGTAGCTGCGCCTTGGTAACCCCGTATTTCTGCGCCATCCGCGATCCGAGTGCCTGAAGCGACATCTTCTGCTCACTGGCCTGCCCGATCTCGGTTTCCAGCCAACGTTCGATCTTCTTGGGGTCGATCGGCGCTGGCGATGACGGTGTTTTCGGAGGGGTGCCCTCTGGCAGAACGACGAAGCGCGCGCAGGCCTTCCGGAACGCCTCGGGCGCCTTGGCTTCGCCGATCCCGGTCACGCGCACGCCGTGCTCGGCAAGCTTGAGGGCCAGCGGCGTGAAGTCCCCGTCGGAACTGGCGATGGCAACATGACGAAAGCCCGCAAGGAGAACCGCTTCCAAGGCTTCAAGCGCCAGCATGACATCCGCGCCGTTCTTTCCCGAACCGCAATCCACGATGCGGAAGGTCCCTTGCTCGCTCCACTTCGCGACTCTCGCCGCGGCCCCGTAGACGCGGCGGATGGCGCGAGGTCCGAGACGCCCGGCCTGATCGATGATCGTATCGGCATGGACGTGCGACAGGTTCTCGCCATCCACGAAAAGGGCGAGCGGAGCATCCAGGCGGGTCGCGAAGGTCGTTTCTGCTTTCATAACCCTTGATTGGCACTGCATTTGGCCAGTTTTGTGGCCACCCCTCCCCGCACAACTTGAGCCCGCCTCATGACCAACATGCAGGATTTCCACCTTGCCCCTTTGCCGGCGAGGCGTCACATGGGACGCGATGCGGGGCATCCACGCCCCACCCTGCCCCGAACGGAGCCGCAGATGACGAACGCCCTTTCCGCCCTGCTCGCCGAGCGCGACTGGATCCTCGCCGACGGCGCGACGGGAACGACGCTTTTCAACATGGGGCTGCAATCGGGGGACGCGCCCGAGCTCTGGAACGTCGACCATCCCGACCGGATCGCGACGCTCTACAAGGGCGCGGTGGATGCGGGCTCGGACCTGTTTCTCACGAACTCCTTCGGCGGCACCGCCGCGCGGCTGAAGCTCCATGACGCGCAGTCGCGGGTCTTCGAGCTGAACAAGCTCGCCGCCGAGATCGGGCGCGAGGTGGCCGATGCGTCGGGCCGCACCGTGGTCGTCGCGGGCTCCATGGGGCCCACGGGCGAGATCATGGCGCCGATGGGCCCCCTGACCCACGAGCGCGCGGTCGAGATGTTCCACGAGCAGGCCGAGGGCCTCAAGGCCGGGGGCGCCGACGTGCTCTGGGTCGAGACGATCTCCGCCCCCGAGGAATACAAGGCGGCCGCCGAGGCGGCACGGCTCGCCGGCATGCCCTGGTGCGGGACGATGAGCTTCGACACGGCGGGCCGGACGATGATGGGCTTCACCTCCGCCGATCTCGCGCATCTCGTGGAAACGCTCGACCCGCCGCCGCTGGCTTTCGGCGCGAATTGCGGGGTCGGCGCCTCGGATCTCCTGCGCACGGTGCTGGGTTTCCGCGCCGCCGGGACCGAGCGGCCGGTGATCGCCAAGGGCAATGCGGGCATCCCGAAATACGTCGACGGGCACATCCACTATGACGGCACACCGGAGCTGATGGCGCGGTACGCGGTGCTGGCGCGGGACGCGGGTGCCACGATCATCGGCGGCTGCTGCGGCACACAGACGGACCACCTGAGGGCGATGCGGGCCGCGCTCGAAAGCGAGCCGCGCGGCGAGGCGCCGACGCTCGAGGTGATCGCGGCAGAGCTTGGCGGCTTCTCCTCGGGCTCGGACGGGACCGAGGGCGGCGCGCCCTCACGGGAACGCCGCGGACGGCGGCGTGCGCGTGGTTGACGCCGGCTGACCGCGCGCCGCGCATCCCTGTCGCACAAGCCGCGCCCCAGGCGGGCGCATGCGGCGGCCTAGCGCCCCTCCGGCCTGCGAGCCACGAAATCGATCAGACCCGAGCGCCCCGAATGGCCCGCCCCTTCCTCGATGACGGCATCGTAGTCCTCGGCGACGAGCACCTCCCAGCCGGCGAAGGCGTCCTGCAGCATCGGCAGGGTGTACATGTTCTCGACCGCGCCCGGCCCGCCCGTGCCGTAGCCCACCTGTCGTGGCGCGTATCCATGCAGCAGGAGGAGACCGCCGGGCCGGACCGCGCGCGAGAACCGGGCGAAGGCCTCGGCCCGCGCCGGCGGCGCGAGGAACTGGATGAAGATCGCGACCAGGGCATCGACCTCCTGCGACCAGTCCCAGTCCTCGAGACCCGAGACGTTCAGGTCGACCGCGACCCCGGCCTCCTCGGCCAGACGCCGCGCCTTGGCGACAGCGTTCGCACTGAGGTCGAAGGCAGTGACGGTATGGCCGAGACCCGCGACATGGACCGAGTTCCGCCCTTCTCCGTCCGCGACGCACAGCACGCGGGATCCGGGCGGAAGTCGATCCGCCTCGCGCACCAGGAAGGCCGCGGGCTTTCGGCCGAACAGGAAATCCGGCCCGGCGTAGCGCGTGTTCCAGTCCATGTCGTCCTCCCGATCCTTCTGTCCCGTAGCATCGCGTTAACCGGATTCGGGCAGGCTTGTCGCCCATGGCCGACCTCTTTTCCATCGCACCGCCGCGTCCCGCCACCCTGGAGGCCGAGGCGTGGCTCGTGCATCTCTTCTCGGCCCGTTCCGCGATCCGCGGCGGCGTGGTGCGCCGCAGCGCCCGCGACGTGGAGCGCATCGTGGGCTGGCCCCGCTTTCGACACGAACTGCGCCGGCGGGGTTATCGCGCGGTGGTCAATGGCGGGCAGGTCGTCGTGTTCTGCAACGCGCAGCCGGTGCGCTTTCTCGACTGAGACGACGCGGCCCGTCCCGAGCCTGGAGGCCGCTGCCTTGTCCGGCGCCCCGGCACCCGCGCGGAGCGGAGGCGTCGCACTGCCGGCGCCGCGGGGGTCTGGCCCTCGGCGCGGCCCGCTGGACGGCTTTCGCGGCCCGTCTCCCTCGTGCGCCGCGCCAAAGCCTTGCAAGGCTTTGGCCAACGCCCTTCCAAGGGCGTGGGGAGAGTTTTGCAAAACTCTCCCGGGCTCAGAACAGGCTCAGTTGTCCGTCCCGCGCCAGGGGCGGTGCGAAGAGGTCGGTGCGCAGCGGCGGCAGCCGTTCGGCAAGGCCCAATGCCCGCGTGGCGCGACGAAACCGCGCCCGGATCAGGTCGGCCCAGATGCCCTGCCCCGTCATCCGGCTGCCCCAGGCCGGGTCGTAGTCCGCCCCGCCATGCATGTCTCGGACCTTGTCCATGACACGGGTCACCCGCGCCGGGTAATGCGCGCCGAGCCAGTCCTGCCAGAGGCCCGAGACCTCCCGCGGCAGGCGCAGCGGGATCGTGCTCGCCGCGACCGCCCCGGCGTCACGGGCGGCTTGCAGGATCGCCTCCAGTTCGTGATCCGTCAGCCCCGGGATCAGCGGCGAGACCATCACCCGCACGGGACAGCCCGCGTGGGCGAGCCGCTCGATCGCCCGAAGGCGGCGCGCGGGCGAGGGACAGCGCGGCTCCATCCGACGTGCGAGGTCGGGGTCCAGCGTCGTCACCGAGATGCCGAGGCGCGCAAGCCCCGCCTGCCCCATCTCGCCCAGGATGTCGGCGTCGCGTTCCACCAGCGTTCCCTTCGTCACCACCGCCACCGGATGCCGGAACCCCTGCAGCACCTCGAGGCAGCCGCGCATGATCCGGCGCTCGCGCTCGATCGGCTGGTAGGGGTCGGTGTTCGTGCCGATGGCCAGGGTCGCAGGCCGGTAGGACGGCCGCCGAAGCTCGGCCTCCAGCACGCGCGGCGCATCGGGCCGGGCGATCAGCTTCGTCTCGAAGTCGAGCCCGGGGGAAAGGCCGAGATAGGCATGGCTCGGACGCGCGAAACAGTAGATGCAGCCATGCTCGCAGCCCCGGTAGGGATTGACCGACCGGTCGAAGGAGATGTCGGGCGAGGTGTTGCGCGTGATCGCGCGGCGCGGCCTCTCCTCGCGCACCTCGGTGCGGAGCGCGGGCGGCGACACCGCGTCGGGGTCCTGCACCTCCCATCCGTCGGCTTCGGCGACGCGGTCGTGCCGCTCGAAACGGCCGGCCTCGTTCGAGCGCGCCGCGCGACCACGCGGCGCCACGTCCCTGCCCGTGGATGGATCGAAACCTCGATGCATTGCGCAGAAATAGAACGAAAGCGGAACATCGGCAAGGGCAGGTCGCGCCGCGCATGGCCCATGTCGCAATTCGCCATTCGAATTCCCACCATATCACTACCACTTCGCTCCAACGCGCGCAGCGCGGAGCCAGATCACGGGAGACGCGCCCATGTCCGATGAAGAAGAAGACATCATCCTGTCGGAACTCGATGACGAGGAACTCGTCGCGCAGATGTTCGACGACCTCTATGACGGCATGAAGGAGGAGATCGAGGAGGGTGTGAACATCCTGCTCGAGCGCGGCTGGACCCCCTACGACATCCTCACCAAGGCGCTTGTCGGCGGCATGACCATCGTCGGCAACGACTTCCGCGACGGCATCCTCTTCGTGCCCGAGGTGCTGATGGCCGCCAACGCCATGAAGGGCGGCATGGCCATCCTGAAGCCGCTGCTGGTCGAGACCGGCGCGCCGCGCATCGGCAAGATGGTGATCGGCACGGTCAAGGGCGACATCCACGACATCGGCAAGAACCTCGTCTCGATGATGATGGAGGGCGCGGGCTTCGAGGTCGTGGACCTCGGCATCAACAACGCCGTCGAGAAGTATCTCGACGCGCTCGAGGCCGAGCAGCCGGACATCCTCGGCATGTCGGCGCTTCTGACCACGACGATGCCCTACATGAAGGTCGTGATCGACACGCTGAAGGACAAGGGCATCCGCGACGACTACATCGTGCTGGTGGGCGGCGCCCCCCTGAACGAGGAATTCGGCCGCGCCATCGGGGCGGACGCCTATTGCCGCGACGCCGCCGTGGCGGTGGAGACGGCGAAGGATTTCGTCAAGCGCAAGCACAACCAGCTCGCCGCGGGCGCCTGAGGCGCAGGGATCCGGGCGCCCGTGTCATTCACGGACGCCCGGGACGGGCCAGGACACGCGACCGTGCCGCGGACCTGTCCCGTGGCTTTCGCAAACGGGGAGTCGCGGCATGCCTCCTTGCATCCGTCTCGCAATGGCCGGGGACGAAGCGCTCTTCGAGCGGGTGCATCCCGATGTCTTCGACGAGCAGGTCGATCCCGAACTGACGCGCGCTTTCCTCGCCGCACCGCACCTGAACATTGCCCTGGCGATCCAGGGGGACCTGACCGTCGGCATGTGCTCGGGCGTCGTCTACCACCACCCCGACAAGCCGCCGCAATGGTGGGTCAACGAGATCGGCGTCGCCGCGCCATGGCGGCGGCAGCGCCTTGCGACGCGGCTGGTCGAGACCTGCATCACGGAGGCCCTGCGGCAGGGCTGCAGCGAGATCTGGGTCGTCGCCGATCCCACGCCCATGGCCGAAGGGTTCTGGCAGAGCCTCGGTTGGGCGAGGACCGGGGAGCGGCTCGCGATGTTCTCCCGGCGGCTCGTCGCATGACACCGCCCCCTTGCGCTCCACGCCCCCGTTACGCCATGACGCGGCCATGACGATCTACGCCATCGGCGACATCCACGGCCATCTCGACAAGCTCCGCGCCGCCCATGACGCCGTGGAGGCCGACCGGGCGCGCGAAGGCACCGGCGCCGCCCCGCTGGTCCATGTCGGCGACCTGGTCGACCGCGGGCCGGACAGCGCGGGGGTCGTGGAATACCTCCGGACCACGGCTGCCGAGGATCCGCGCCTCGTGATCCTCAAGGGCAACCACGACGCGATGTTCGTGGAGTTTCTGGCAAGCCGACCCGGCCGCTGGTCCGATAGCCGCTATGTCGGCGACAACATCGGCGGACGCGCCACGCTGGCCTCCTACGGGATCGATGCGACGACGTCCGCCCGCCGCCTGCACGACGACGCCATCGCGGCCGTGCCCGAGGCACACCGCGTCTTCCTTTCCGGACTGCCCCTGACCCACCTCGCCGGCGACTGCCTCTTCGTCCATGCCGGGATCCGGCCTGGCGTGCCCCTGGAAGAACAGGACGAGGCCGACCTGATCTGGATCCGCGACAGGTTCCTGCTCGATCCGGGCGATCACGGGCCCCTCGTCGTGCACGGCCACACGCCCGTCGTCTCGGTCGAGCATCATGGCAACAGGCTCGCCATCGACACCGGCGCCGCCTGGGACGGACCCGTCACCGCCGTGGCCATCGAGGGGCGCGATGCCTTCGTCCTGACCGAAGAGGGCCGCGTCCCCGTGGCGAGGCTGCGCTGATCCCCCCGCGCGATCTCGCTCTCGTGCTCCTGGTCGTGCTGGCCTGGGGGTCGAACTTCACCGCGATGCGCTTCGCGCTGGACGAGTTGCCGCCGCTGCTGTTCGTGGGACTGCGCTTCGCTATCCTCCTGCCGCTGATCGCCTTTTTCCCCAAACCCGCCGGCTGGGGCGCGATCCTCGCCATAGGCCTGCTGATCAACACCGGGCAATTCGCCTTTCTTTTCAGCGCGATGAAGGCCGACGTTTCGGCAGGCCTCGCCTCGCTCATCATCCAGAGCCAGGCGCCCATGACCATCGTGCTTGCGGCGCTCCTGTTCGGAGAGCGCGTGCGACCGGTGCAGGCGGCGGGCATCGCGCTCGCCTGCGCGGGCCTTGCATTCTTCGGGATCTCGGGCGGCGGCAACGTGACCGGCCTCGGCCTATCGCTCGTCCTGTGCGGCGCGCTCTCATGGGCCTGCGGCAACCTCGTCCTGCGCCGTCTGCCGGGGGTCGACATGACCGCGCTCTTCATCTGGGCGAGCCTCGTGCCGCCCCTGCCGATGCTGGGCTTTTCGGTCCTGATCGAAGGCCCCGCGCCTTTCGCGGACATCGCCGCCCTGACGGCACAGGGCTGGATCGCGGTCGTCTATGTCGCCCTCCTGTCCACCGTGCTCGGCTATTCGATCTGGGGCACGCTGCTCGCCCGCCACCCGGCCGCGGCGATCACGCCCTTCGCGCTGCTGATCCCGGTCGTGGGTCTCAGCGTCGCGGCGCTGGTCCTTGGCGAAACCGTCAGCCGGGGCGAGGCCGCGGCCGCCGTCGTCGTTCTGGCGGGCCTCGCCCTCGCGGTCCTCGGCCCGAGGTTCGCCCGGCGATGAGCGCGGAACTTGCGGCGCGGGCCGCGCGCGGCATACTGGCGGCCGGCATGGCGGAGGCGTGGAGGTGATGCGGATCGACGACGAGGAACTCCTCCGCACGGGGCTTCCGCCCGAGCGACGGGGCCGCGTGCTCCTGATCGGATGCGGCGCGCTCGCGCACGAGGTGCTGGCGCTGAAGGCGGCCAACGGCTGGGATCATCTCGATCTCCAATGCCTGCCCGCGATCCTCCACAACCACCCCGAGAAGATCCCCGACGCGGTGGCGCGCGCCGTCGAGGCGGGGCGCGAGACCCATGACGAGATCTTCGTACTCTACGCCGATTGCGGCACCGGGGGCCTGCTGCAGGCGCGCTGCGCGGCGCTCGGCGTGGAGATGCTCGCGGGGCCGCATTGCTACAGCTTCTTCGAGGGCAACGAGGCCTTCGCCGCCCGCGACGAGATCACGGCCTTCTACCTTACCGACTTCCTCGTCCGCCAGTTCGACGCCTTCGTGACGAAACCCCTCGGCCTCGACCGGCACCCCGAACTGCGGGACATGTACTTCGGCAATTACACGACGCTGGTCTACCAGGCGCAAACCGAAGACCCGGACCTGACCGCCAAGGCAAGGGCCTGCGCGGAGCGCCTCGGCCTCGCCTTCGAGCGGCGCTTCACCGGCTATGGCGATCTCGAAACGGCGATGTCGGAGCTCTGACGGAGGATCCCCGCGCAAGCGCGGCGACCCACGGGGGCCAGCCCCCGCACCCCCGGCAAAGGGGGCCGTCTGCCCCCTTTGCGATCCCCCGAGAGTTTTCTGCCAGGATGAAGATCGCGCGTCAGGCCCTTCATCCTGGAAGAAAAACTCCCGCCGGAGGCCAGCGCCGACGAGGGGCCTTCAGGCCCGGAGAAGGCGCAATCCCCGGGCGGCGGCGCAGCCGGCGCAATCCCCGGGCGGCGACCGTTCAGTGATTGTCCCGCGGCAGGTCCTTCGCGATCCTCTGGTAGGCCGTGGCCAACTCGAGACAGCCGCCATCGGCGAGCTGGCCCACATGGCTCCGGTAGATCTCCTGCCAGGGTGTCTGGTGGCGGATGTCGGGCGGGCTCCAGGCCGCACGGCGTGCCTCCCACTCCTCCTCCGGCACCACGGCGTCGAGCGTCGCGGCCCCGAGATCGAGACGCACCCGGTCTCCCGTTTGCAGGAGCGCGAGGCCGCCGCCGACGACCGCCTCGGGCGAGGCGTTCAGGATCGAGGGGCTTTCCGAGGTTCCCGACTGCCGTCCGTCGCCCACCGTGGGCAGATGCCGGACCCCGGCCCGGATCAGAGCGTCGGGGGGCTGCATGTTCACCACCTCGGCCGAGCCCGGATAACCGACGCATCCCACGTTCCGGATGAACAGGATCGTGCGCTCGTCGATCCCGAGGCTCTCGTCGTTGATCCGCTCGTGGTAGTCCTCGGGCCCTTCGAAGACCACGGCGCGGCCTTCGAAGACACCGTCCTCGAGGAACCGCGCGCGGAAATCGGCGCTGATGACCGAAGTCTTCATCAGCGCGCTGTCGAAGAGGTTGCCGGAGAGGACGAGGAACCCGGCCTGTTCCCGGAGCGGCCGGTCGAAGGGCCGGATCACGTCCGCGTCGCGGCTGCGGGCACCGCCCAGCGCCTCCGCGAGCGGCTTGCCCGAGGCGGTCGTCACGCTTCCGTCGAGCTGGCCTGCGGCGATGAGCTCGCCCATCACGGCCGGAACGCCGCCCGCGCGGAAGAAGCTCTCGCCGAGGTATTCGCCCGCGGGCTGCATGTTCACGAGGAGCGGCAGGTCATGTCCATGTGCCTGCCAGTCGGAGACATGAAGCTCCACGCCCATGTGCCGCGCGATGGCCTGAAGGTGGGGCGGCGCGTTGGTGGAGCCGCCGATCGCCGTGTTCACCTTGATCGCGTTCAGGAAGGCCGCGCGCGTCAGGATGTCGGAGGGTTTCAGATCCTCCTCGACCATTTCCACGATGCGCCGGCCGGTGAGATAGGCCATTTCCATCCGCTCGCGGAAGGGTGCGGGGATCGCCGCGGCGCCCGGGAGCGTCATGCCCAGCGCCTCCGCGAGCGCGTTCATGGTCGAGGCCGTGCCCATCGTGTTGCAATGCCCCAGCGACGGCGCCGAGGCGCAGGCGCGTTCCATGAACTCGGCATAGTCGATCTTGCCCTCGGCCAGGAGGCGGCGCGATTCCCAGATGATCGTGCCCGAGCCTGCGCGCTTGCCCTGCCACCAGCCATCGGTCATCGGACCGCCATTGAGCGCGATGGCGGGCAGGTCCACGGTCGCGGCCCCCATCAGCATCGCGGGCGTGGTCTTGTCGCAACCGGTGGTCAGCACCACGCCGTCGATCGGGTAGCCGTGCAGCACCTCCACGAGGCTCAGGTATTGCAGGTTGCGGTCGAGCGCGGCCGTCGGCCGCTTGCCCGTTTCCTGGATCGGGTGGACCGGAAACTCCATCGGGATGCCGCCCGCGTCGCGGATGCCCGCCTTGATCCGGTCCATAAGGAAGACGTGGATCTTGTTGCAGGGCACCAGGTCGCTGCCGGTCTGGGCGATGCCGATGATCGGGCGCTCGGACTGCAGCTCGGTCTTCGTGAAGGTCTGGTTCTGGTAGCGCTCGAGGTAGAGCGCGGTCATGCCCGGGTTGTTGGGATTGTCGAACCATTCCTGGCTGCGGTAGCGGCGATTGGCGCGGGTATTGCCCATGGCTGGTTCCATATTTTGAAACTCGGGGCCGAATAGTGAGACGGCTGGCGACAGTTTTACCGGTCGCATCCGCAACCGGCAAGGCCCCGCCGGGCCCCTGCGCCGCCACTCTTGAGGCAAATCAAGTCGTCGCCTTCCCGAATCTGCGACACGGGAGCCAACAGGGGTGAACGACATGGTGCAGTACGTCTTCCGCACCGAAGCCTTGCGCAAGACCTACGACACGGGCGGTGTCCAGGTCCACGCGCTCGCGGGTGTGGATCTGGAGCTTTACGCGGGTGAGCTTGCCGTCCTTTTGGGCGCTTCGGGCTCGGGCAAGTCGACGCTTCTGAACATCCTCGGCGGGCTCGATCACGCGACCTCGGGACGGGTCTGGTTCCGCGAGTTGGAACTGACCGAGCTCGGCGACCGGGCGCTCACGCGCTACCGGCGCGATCACGTGGGGTTCGTCTTCCAGTTCTACAATCTCGTGCCCTCGCTCAGCGCGCGGGAGAACGTGCAGCTCGTCACCGACGTGGCGCGGCAGCCGATGGACGCCGCCGAGGCGCTGGAGATGGTGGGGCTGAAGCACCGGCTGGACCATTTCCCGGCCGAGCTTTCGGGCGGCGAGCAGCAGCGCGTGGCCATCGCCCGCGCCATCGCCAAGCGGCCCGAGGTCCTGCTCTGCGACGAGCCCACGGGCGCGCTCGACAGCAAGACGGGCGTGCAGGTGCTGGAGGTCCTGAAGACGATCAACGACGAGCTCGGCACCTCGACCGTGGTCATCACCCACAACGCGGGCATCCAGGCCATGGCGCATCGCGTGATCCTCTTCGCCGACGGCAAGATCGCGGGTGTGCAGGTCAACGAGACCCGCGTCGCCCCGCACGAGATCGCGTGGTAGCCCGGACATGCAGGCGCTCGACAAGAAACTGGTGAGGGACTTCGCGCGGCTGTGGCTGCAGGGACTGGCCATCGCCGTCGTGCTCGCCTGCGGCGTCGCCATCCTGCTGACGGCTTTCGGGATGAACGCCGCGCTCACCGACACGCGCGCCGCCTATTACGAGCGCAACCGCTTCGCCGAGATCTTCGTGGACACGCGCCGCGCACCGCTCACGCTTCTGCCCGAAATCCTCGATATCCCGGGCGTCTACACCGCCGAGCCGCGCGTCCAAGGCGGCGCCATCCTGGACCTGCCGGGCCGGGACGAGGTGGCGATGGGTCAGATCCTGTCCTGGCCCGCCGATGACGCGCCGCTTCTCAACGTGCCGGTCCTGCGCAGCGGCACCTACCCGGCCGGCGCCGACGAGGTCATGGTCACGACCGCCTTCGCCGAGGCCAACGGGTTCGTGGCGGGCGACGTCTTTCACGCCAATCTCAACGGCCAGCGCCGGGCGCTTACGATCACGGGCACCGCGCTCAGTCCCGAGTTCATCTACACGATCGGCCCCGGCGCGCTGATGCCCGACAACGAAGGCTACGGCATCCTGTGGATGACCGAGGCCGCCGTGGCCGCCGCCTACGACATGGCGGGCGCCTTCAACCACCTCGCACTGAGGATCAGTGCCGAGGCGAACCCGCAAGACGTGATGGACAGGCTCGACACCACCCTCGACGCCTACGGGGGCCTGGGCGCCTACGATCGTTCCTCGCAGGTCAGCGATGCCTTCGTCTCGGCCGAGATCGACCAGCTCAAGGGCATGGCGATGGTCGTGCCGCCGATCTTCTTCGCCATCTCCGCCTTCCTCGTGGGCATGGTCATCAGCCGGATCGTGGCGCTCGACCGGGCCGAGATCGGGCTTCTGAAGGCGCTCGGCTACTCGGACCTCGAGGTGTGCCTGCACTACCTCCTGCTCGCGGCGATGATCGCGCTTCTGGGCACGGGGATCGGCTGGGGCCTCGGGACCATCCTGGCGCGCGCCATGGCGATGCAATACGCGACCTTCTTCGACTTCCCCTACCTGATCTTCCGGGTGCCGGTCTGGGTCTACGCGATGTCGGGGCTTGCCGCGCTCCTGACGACGATGCTGGGGGCGACGCGCGCGGCCCTGATGGCGGCGCGTCTCGCGCCCGCGGTGGCGATGCAGCCGCCCGCGCCACCGATGTTCCGGCGCGGGTTTCTCGACCGGATGATGTCGGCGATGGCCTTGAAACAGACCACGATCATGGTCCTGCGCAGCATCGTCCGCTGGCCGATCCGGAGCCTTCTGACCGCCGCGGGGCTTGGCGCCGCCACCTCCGCCGTGATCGCCGCCGGCTTCATGTTCGGGGCGCTGACCAGGATCATCGACCTCGCCTTCAACCAGTCCTACCGCCAGGACGCCATGATCCTTTTCTCCCACGATCTGCCCGAGACCTCGCTGTCCGAGATCGCGCGGCTGCCGGGCGTCCTGCAGGTCGAGCCGCAGCAATTCCATTCCGCGACGCTGCGCAACGGCCCGCGCGAAAAGCGCGTGGCGCTCGAGGCGCGGCCGGAGGACGCCACGCTCAGCCGCGTCATCGGCGCCGAGGGCGAGCCCATCGTCGCGCCCCCGGGCGGCCTGCTCCTGTCGGAGAGGCTGGCCGAGCAGTTGGAGCTGAGCGTGGGCGACAACGTCGAGGTCGAGTTCATGACCGGCCGGCGCGAGACCCACGAGATGGTCGTGACCGGCCTTGTCGAGCAGTTCCTGGGTCTTGGCGCCTATGCCGACATGGATTTCCTCGACACGGTCTTCCGCCGCTCGGGCCACATGTCGGTCGCCAATGTCCTCGTCGACGAGAACCGCCTGCCCGATCTGCACGCCGCGTTGCAGGAGACGCCCGCACTGTCCGGACTGATCCTGATGAACGAGAACCGCCGCTCCTTCGAGGAGACGATCAGCCAGAACGTGAGCGTCGTGAACACGATCTATGCCGCCATCGCCGTCCTGATCACGGTCGGCGTGGCCTATAACGGCGCGCGCATCCAGCTCAGCGAACGCGCACGGGAACTGGCCAGCCTGCGCATCCTCGGCTTCAGCCGGGCCGAGGTCTCCTCGGTGCTGGTGGGCGAGACGATGCTCCTCGCGCTGCTCGCGCAACCCCTCGGCTGGCTCTTCGGGGCGTGGATCGCGCGCGCCCTGTCCAACAGTTTCACCTCGGACCTCTACGCCATTCCGCTGGTGCTCAGCCCCGACATCTTCGCCCGCGCCAGCCTCATCGTGCTGATCGCAAGCTTCGCGTCGGTGATGCTGGTGCGGCGGCGGATCGACCGGATGGACCTGGTCGCGGTCATGAAAACAAGGGAGTAACGACAAATGGTCTGGACCACGAGAACCGTCGGCCTCAGCCTCGCGGGCGTGGCCCTGATCGGCGGGCTCGCCTATGTCGCCTTTCGCACGGACCCGGTGCCCGTGGACATTGTCGAGGTCGTGCGTGCGCCGATGCAGGTGACGATCGACGCCGATGGACAGACGCGCATCCGCGACCTTTTCGAGGTGGCGAGCCCCATCGCCGGCACCGCGCGACGCGCGCCGGTGGCGGTGGGCGACCCCGTCATCGCGGGCCAGACGGTCGTGGCGCGGGTCGAGCCGGTCAGCCCCTCGCTTCTCGACGCGCGCACCCGGGCGCAGGCCGAGGCCGCCGTCGCCGAGGCGGAGGCCGCGCTCGACGTCGCGCGCTCGGACCTGCTGCGCGCCGGAGAGGAGGAGGCCTTCGCCCGGCTGCAGTTCGACCGGACCCAGACGCTGCTCGAGCGCGGGGTTTCCACGGTCACGCAGATGGAGACGGCGGCGCAGCAGCTGGCCGTCGCCGAGGCCGCCGTCGCCGCCGCACAATCCCGCGTGGCGATGTCGGAAGGCACGCTGGAACGGGCCGAGGCGGCGCTGGTCGGCCCGGTGGCAGGGTCCGTGGCCGATGACGATTGCTGCGTCGTCCTCACCGCGCCCGCCGATGGCGTGGTCCTGTCCATCGCAACGATCAGCGAACATCCCGTCCAGGCGGGCACGCCGCTCGTGACGGTGGGGGACCCGAGCGACCTCGAGATCGTGGCCGACCTCCTGTCGTCCGACGCAGTCCGCATCGGTGCCGGGACACGCGCCATCGTGGAGCGTTGGGGCGGGCCCGATCCGCTCGAGGCGGTGCTCGAACGGATCGAACCGGCCGCGGAGACGCGCGTCTCCTCACTGGGCATCGAGGAGCAGCGCGTCGACGCGATCTTCAGCATCGAGACACCGCCCGGCGAGCGCCAGGGTCTCGGCCACGGCTTCTCGGTCTTCCTGCGGGTCGTGGAATGGGAGAGCGATGCCGCGCTGCAGGTTCCGCTCGGCGCGCTGTTCCGGCGGGGCGAGGCGTGGTCGGTCTTCGTGGTGGAGAACGGTGTCGCGCGGGAACGCGAAGTGGAGGTGGGGCGGCGCGGCGCGCGGACGGCGGAGATCACGGGCGGGCTGGAGGACGGCGCCACGATCGTCACCCACCCGAGCGACGCGGTCAGCGACGGCGTGGCGGTGGTCGACCGCGGCACGCTCTGATCCGCCGCCGGGGAAGAGGTTTCGAAACCTCTTCCTCCGCGCCTTGCAAGGCGCGGGTCAAGGCCCTTGCAAGGGCCTTCCCGCCTCAGATCATCGGCAGCGCGCGGCGCACCAGGTCGTCCAGATCGCGCTCGTGGCCCGAGCGGGCCAGCGCCTTCAGTTCCGCCCGCATCTCGGGGCCCCAGAAATCCTTCAGGTGCGCGGCCACGCGCTCGGCCTTGTCGGGCCCCGGCTGGCTGGCGAAGAAGGTCGCGATCTGGTTGGCCATGCGCAGGAGTTTCTTCTCAGGCAACATCGCTGGTATCCTCCGTGATCCTCTGGGCGTGCGAATAGATCTCCACCGCCCCGGCCCGGGCAAAGGCGGCAAGCGTCATGCCCGCCGCCTCGGCCAGCCGCAGCGCGTGGGCCGTGGGGGCCGAGACCGCGACGATCGTGCCGGCGCCCGCAATGGCGGCCTTCTGCACCATGTCGACCGAAACCCGGCTGGTCAGCACGAAGGCGCCGCCCGAGACATCCACCCCCGCCCGCGCCAGCGCCCCGATCAGCTTGTCGAGCGCGTTGTGCCGGCCCACATCCTCGCGTGCGGCGACGATGCCCCGCCCCGGCACGAGGAAGCCCGCCGCGTGCACCGCGCGGGTCAGATCGTGAAGCGGCTGATGGGCGCGCAGCGCCTCGGCCGCCGCCGCGATCTCGGCGAACGCGAAACGCGTGGCGTCCGTCACCTTCGGCAAGGGGCGGATCGCCTCCTCGAGGCTGTCGATCCCGCAAAGTCCGCAGCCGACCGGCCCCAGCATCGCGCGCCGCCGCGCACCCAGCGCCTCGGCCTTCTCCGGCGCGATCCAGAGCCGCGCCTCGATGCCGCCCGGCAGTTCCAGCGCCTCCACCGCCTCGATCTCGTCGAGCCGGCCGACGATCCCCTCGCTGAGCGCGAAGCCCACGGCGAAATCCTCGATATCGGCCGGGCTCGCCATCATCACCGCCTGGGTGGAGCCGTTGACGGTGATCGCCACGGGCGTTTCCTCGGGCAGCGCGCGGGCGATGTCCCGCCGCTCGGCGCCGGCGAGCGCCAGCCCCCGGATGCCCGTCACCGATCCTTTCAGCGCCCCGGCCATCTTCATTCCGCCGCCGGCAGGACGCGCCGCGCCCGCTCGGCCTGTTCGGCATAGGATTTCTGCCACTCCGTCGGCCCGTTCGACAGCGAGACCTGCACCGCCGTCACCTTGTATTCCGGGCAGTTCGTGGCCCAGTCGGAATAATCCGTGGTGATGACGTTGGCCTGCGTGCCGGGGTGGTGGAAGGTCGTGTAGACGACGCCGGGGCTGACCCTGTCGGTCAGGACCGCGCGCAAGCTGGTGTCGCCCGAGCGTGAGGCGAGCCTCACCCAGTCGCCGTCCTTGATGCCCCGCACCTCGGCGTCATGGGGATGGATCTCCAGCACGTCCTCCTTGTGCCAGACGGTGTTTTCCGTCCGCCGCGTCTGCGCGCCGACATTGTACTGGCTGAGGATGCGTCCCGTCGTCAGCAGAAGCGGAAAGCGCGGTCCGGTCTTCTCGTCCGTCGGCACGTATTCGGTGACGATGAAGCGCCCCTTGCCGCGCACGAAACCGTCGACATGCATGATCGGCGAACCCTCGGGATTGGCCGCGTTGCAGGGCCACTGGACCGAGCCCTTTTCCTCCAGCATGTCGTAGGTCACGCCGGCGAAGGAGGGCGTCGTCGCGGCGATCTCCTCCATGATCTGGGCAGGGTGGGTATAGTGCCACCCGGCCCCCATGGCGTTGGCCAGCATCTGCGTGATCTCCCAGTCGGCATAGCCGTTCCGGGGCGCCATCACCTTCCGCACGCGGTTGATGCGGCGCTCGGCATTGGTGAAGGTTCCGTCCTTCTCGAGAAAGGTGGAACCCGGCAGGAACACATGGGCGTAGTTCGCCGTCTCATTGAGGAAGAGGTCGTGGACGATCACGCATTCCATCGCCGCAAGGCCCGCCGCGACATGCTTGGTGTCGGGATCGGATTGCAGGATGTCCTCGCCCTGGCAGTAGAGGCCCTTGAAGGACCCGCCCACGGCGGCATCCAGCATATTGGGGATCCTGAGCCCCGGCTCGGGGTCGATCTCGACGCCCCAGGCGCTCTCGAAGATCGCGCGCACGTCGGCGTTCTTGACGTGGCGGTAGCCCGGCAATTCGTGCGGGAAACTGCCCATGTCACAGGAGCCCTGAACGTTGTTCTGGCCGCGGAGCGGGTTCACCCCCACCCCCTCGCGGCCGATGTTGCCGGTCAGCATGGCGAGGTTCGCGATGCCCATGACGGTGGTGGAACCCTGGCTGTGTTCCGTCACGCCAAGACCGTAGTAGATCGCCCCGTTCCCGCCGGTCGCATAGAGGCGCGCGGCAGCCCGCAGGTCCTCGGCCGGGACGCCGGTCAGCATCTCGGTCATCTCGGGGGAATGTCGGATGTCCGAGACGAACTCCGCGAATTCCTGGAACTCGTCCCAGTCGCAGCGCTCGCGGATGAAGGTCTCGTCGAACAGCCCCTCGGCGACGATCACATGGGCGAGCGCGGTGACGACGGCGACGTTGGTCCCGGGCCGCAGGGCCAGGTGATGGGCCGCCTCCACATGCGCCGATTTCACCAGGTCGATCCGCCGCGGGTCGATCACGATCAGCCTCGCCCCCTCGCGCAGCCGCTTCTTCAGCCGCGAGGCGAAGACGGGGTGGCCGTCCGTCGGGTTCGCGCCGATGACGATGATGACATCGCTCTGCATCACGCTGTCGAAGTTCTGCGTGCCCGCGCTCGTCCCGTAGGTCTGGCCGAGCCCGTAGCCCGTGGGCGAATGGCAGACCCGCGCGCAGGTGTCGGTGTTGTTGTTGAGGAAGACGGCCCGCGTCAGCTTCTGCACGAGGAAGGTTTCCTCGTTGGTGCAGCGCGACGACGTGATGACGCCCACCGACTTCCGTCCGTGGCGTTCCTGGATGCCGCGCAGCCGTTCGGCGGCGAACCCGATCGCCTCCTCCCAGCTGACCTCGCGCCAGGGCAAGTCGATGCTCTCGCGGATCATCGGATGCAGGATGCGGTCGGAATGGTTGGCATAGCCCCAGGCGAAACGTCCCTTCACGCAGGAATGGCCCCGGTTCGCGCCGCCATGCTTCCAGGGCACCATCCGAACCAGTTCGTCGCCGTTCAGCTCCGCCTTGAAGGAACATCCCACCCCGCAATAGGCGCAGGTGGTGACGACCGACCGCTCGGGCGTGCCGAGCTCGATCACCGACTTCTCCTGCAGCGTCGCCGTGGGGCAGGCCTGCACGCAGGCACCGCAGCTCACGCAGTCCGAGGACAGGAAGTCGTCCCCCGCCCCGCCCGCCTTGACCCGGCTGTCGAAGCCGCGCCCTTCAATGGTCAGCGCGAAGGTCCCCTGCACTTCCTCGCAGGCCCGCACGCAGCGGTTGCAGACGATGCACTTGGCCGGGTCGTAGGTGAAATAGGGGTTGCTGTCGTCCTTCGCGATCCACTCGGGGTTCGGCGCGCCCGAGGTGTTCCGCGCCTCGAAATGGTTGGCCAGCGAGCCGCCCTCGGGCGCCTCGTAGCGCACGTCGCGAAGGCCCACCGCGCCCGCCATGTCCTGAAGCTCGCAGTCGCCGTTGGCCGCGCAGGTCAGGCAATCGAGCGGGTGGTCGGAGATATAGAGCTCCATCACGCCGCGGCGGATCTTCTTCACCTTGGGCGATTGCGTCCGGACCACCATCCCCGGCGCCACCGGCGTCGTGCAGGAGGCGGGCGTGCCGCGCCGCCCCTCGATCTCCACAACGCACAGGCGGCAGGACCCGAAGGCCTCCAGGCTGTCGGTCGCGCAAAGCTTCGGCACCTGGATCCCGGCCTCCGCCGCCGCCCGCATGACGGAGGTGCCTTCGGGCACCGTCACCTCGAAACCGTCGATGCTGAGCGTGACCGGTGCGCCCGTCCTCGCGGGCGTGCCCATGTCGCGATCATCACCGGGAGGAAAGGCGGGAATGACGAAATCCTTCATGGTACCAACCCTTTGCCTTCATCTTTCCCAAAATACGCGGGGGAGCGCGAGGGGGTGAAACCCCCTCGCCCGGGTCGGCACCGCAGGTGCCGAAACCAAAACGGAACCTGGCGCCTCAGGCCGTGAAACCCGGTCATTCCGCAGCCTCCCGGAGCCCGGTGAACTCCTCGGGGAATTGCTCCAGCGCGCTCATCACAGGATAGGGCGTGAAACCGCCCAGCGCGCAGAGCGAGCCGTCCTTCATCGTCTCGCAAAGATCCACCAAAAGCGGCACGGCGGAGGCATCCCCCGCCCCGATCCGGTCGATCGTCTCGACGCCCCTGACCGCGCCGATCCGGCAGGGCGTGCATTTCCCGCAGCTTTCGACCGCGCAGAACTCCATCGCGAACCGCGCGAGGCCGCGCATGTCGGCGGTGTCGTCGAAGACGACGATCCCCGCATGCCCGATCAGCCCGCCCGCGCCGTCAAACTCCTCGTAACCGAAGGGCGTGTCGAACCTCGCGGGCGCGAAATAGGCGCCGAGCGGGCCGCCCACCTGCACCGCCTTCACCGGGCGCCCCGAGGCGGTGCCACCGGCGATATCTTCTACAAGATCGCCAAGCTTCATGCCGAAGGCGGTCTCGAACAGGCCGCCGTGCCTCACGTTGCCCGCGATCTGGATCGGCATCGTGCCCTTCGACCGGCCGAGCCCGAAGGACGCGTAATGCGCGGCACCCTTCTCGAAGATCACCGGGATCGTGGCGAGGGACAGCACGTTGTTCACCACTGTCGGCCGCCCGAGGAACCCCTCCAGCGCCGGAAGCGGCGGCTTGGCGCGCACGACGCCGCGCTTGCCCTCGAGCGAGTTCAGCAGCGAGGTCTCCTCGCCGCAGACATAAGCGCCCGCGCCGACGCGGATCTCCATGTCGAAGCGGCGCCCCGAGCCCAGCACGTCGCCCAGGATCCCGGCCTCGCGTGCCAGCGCCACGGCCCGCTCCATCACCTCGATCGCGTCGGGATATTCCGAGCGGATGTAGACGTAACCCTGCTCCGCGCTGACCCCGAGACCGGCGATGGCCATGCCCTCGATCAGGCAGAAGGGGTCGCCCTCCATCAGCATCCGGTCGGCGAAGGTGCCACTGTCGCCCTCGTCGGCATTGCAGACGATGTATTTCCGTGGTCCGGGCGCGGTGCGCACCGTCTCCCACTTGATGCTGGTCGGAAAGCCCGCGCCGCCACGCCCGCGCAGGCCGCTCTCGCGCACCTCCGCGACGATGGCCGCGTCTTCCATCCCGAGCGCGCGGCGCAGGCCGGACAGCCCGCCTTCCGCTTCGTAATCGGCAAGGCTGAGCGGGTCGATCCGCCCCACCCGCGCGAAGGTCAGGCGGGTCTGCCGCGCGAAGAAGGGGATTTCCTCGACCGGCCCGAGCCCCCGAAGCGTGCCATCGAAGAGGCCCGGCAAATCGCCCGGCGTCATCGGCCCGTAGCCGTGGCGCACACCGTCGCGCTCCACCTCCACCAGCGGCTCCAGCCAGATCATGCCCCGGCTGCCGGTGCGCACGATCTCGACCTCGACGCCCCGCTCCTGCGCCTCGGTCCGGATCGCGGCGACGACGGCCTCGGCGCCCAGCGCCTTCGCGGCGGCGTCCTTCGGGACGTAAAGCTTCACGACGCCACCTCCGCGACCAGTGCCTCGGCGGTAACGCGGCCGCGCACCGCGCCATTGACCATCGCCGCCGGCCCGCAGGCGCAGAGGCCGAGGCAATAGACCGGCTCCACCGTCACGCGCCCGTCGGCCGACGTGTCGCCCCAGGACAGGCCCAGCAGGTCCAGCACCCGCGCCGAGAGCGCGTCGCCCCCCACGGCCTGGCAAGCCTCGGACCGGCAGATCTTGACCACGTGCCGCCCGGCGGGAGCCTCGCGGAAATCGTGGTAGAAGGTGACGACCCCATGAAGCTCGGCGCGCGTGATGTTCAGCGCGTCGCAGATCGGCCCATGCGCGGCGGCGGGCACATGGCCGTATTCGGCCTGGAGCGCATGCAGGATCGGCAGAAGCGGCCCCTCGAGGTGCAGGTGCCGCGCGACGATGGCGCGGATTTCGTCCTGCGGGACGGGCGGGCTTGCGTGGCTGGCGGACATGGCGCGGGCTCCGGTCGTGTTCCGCGCGCAAGCCTGCCCGCCAGTCGATTGCGTTTCAATATCGTTATTCCGTTGAGTGATAGAAATTCCGAATGAAACGGGGGCGACGTTTCACGCCCCGTCCGCGACGGATTCCGCCGATTTGCGAAGTGCTTGAGCCTCGGACAGCAGCGCGTCGAGCACCGGCGTGTGCGGTTCGCGGTAGGGCGCGACGAGGCCTACGGTATGCTGCGCCGTCTGCCCCTCCATCGGACGGATGCACAGCCCTGCCCCGGCGGCCAGCATGCCCCCCATGTCGGAGGGCAGGATCGTCACCCAGTCGCCCTCGCGCACATGGGCGGCCAGCACGAGGGTCGAGTTGCTTTCGACCTGCGCATCGGCGGTCACCCCGGCGGCCATGAAGTTCTGGTTGATGATGCGCCGGTTCTGCATGTCGGGCGTCAGAAGGCACATCCGCCGCCCCTCGAGGTCGGACCAGGCCACCCGCGCCTTGTCCGCGAGGTCGCAATCGGACCGGCAGACGAGGACATAGCGCTCGCGGTAGATCGGCACCGTGACGACCCGGCCGAGCGGCTCGTTGTCGAGGTAAGACAGGCCCGCGTCGATATCGAGGTTCTCAAGCATCCCGAGGATCTCCGCGGACGTGCGCGACAGGATCGTGAAACGCACGTTCGGATGCCGCTCGGCAAAGCGGGCGGACAAGGCCGCCGCCCATGTCAGCGCGGTGGGGATCACGGCGAGGCGGACATGGCCCGACAGGCCATGGCGTGCGACGCGCATCTCTTCGCGGAAGGTGCGCGCGTCCGAAACGAGCTGCCGCGCCCAGACGAGCGCGCGCTGCCCCTCGGGCGTCAGCCCGCCATAGCGATGGCCGCGGAAGATCAACTGCACGCCGAGGATTTCCTCCAGCTGCTTGATCCCCGTGGACAGGGTCGGCTGGGTGATGCCGAGGCTCTCGGCCGCCCGGCCGAAATGCTCTTCCTTGGCGACGGCCAGGAACATCTCGAGTTTCGCGATCATTCCGCGATCTTGCAATCACTGAGACGAATTTCAATAGAAAATCTCAATCATGCTCCCCTGCCGGAAAATCCTTCGGAAGCTTGACACGCATCAAGGTGCCGTCCCCGCCCACGCGTGCACCCTGACGACAGGATCGCGCCGGCGGACGTCGGCGGCGGAGGCCGAAATGACCAAGCTCGGAGACATCACCATGCCGACCACCCTGATCTGGCTCGAGGACCTGCGCCGCGGCGACGTGGCGAAGGTGGGGGGCAAGAATTCCTCGCTTGGCGAGATGATCGCGACCCTCGGCGCGAAGGGCATCAAGGTGCCGGGCGGCTTCGCCACGACCTCGGACGCCTACCGCGCCTTCGTCGAGGCCAATGACCTGCGCCACGTGATCCGCGAGAACATGGCCGCCATGGACGAGCACCGCATCACCCTGCAGGAGGCGGGCGCCGCGATCCGCAAGGCCTTCGAGAAGGGCGTCTGGCCCGAGGCCATCGCCGCGGACATCCGCGCGGCCTATGCCGAGCTCGCCACCCGCACCCGCCAGGACGCGCCCTCTGTCGCCGTGCGCTCCTCGGCCACCGCCGAGGACCTGCCGGACGCAAGCTTCGCCGGCCAGCAGGAGACCTTTCTGAACGTCATCGGGGAAAAGGCGCTGCTGGCCGCGTGCCGGCGCTGTTACGCCTCGCTCTTCACCGACCGGGCGATCACCTACCGCAACCTCAACGGCTTCGACCACGAGGACGTCGCGCTGTCGATCGGGGTGCAGCAGATGGTGCGCTCGGACATGGCGTCCTCGGGCGTCATGTTCTCGATCGACACCGAGACGGGCTGCGACCGTTTCGTGCTGATCACCGGGGCATGGGGCCTTGGCGAGAACGTGGTGCAGGGCGCGGTCGATCCCGACGAGTTCCAGGTCTTCAAGCCCTTCCTCGACAACCCGGACCTGTCGCCCATCGTCGCCAAGGACCTGGGCGCCAAGGAGATCAAGATGATCTACGGCGCCCCCGGCGAGGCGATGACGCGCAACGTGCCGACCTCGAAGGCCGAGCGCGCGCGCTTCACGCTCAACGACGCGGAGGTCCTGTCGCTCGCCCGCATGGCCAAGACCATCGAGGAGCATTACGGCCTGCCGATGGACATGGAATGGGCCAAGGACGGGATCACGGGCGAGCTGTTCATCGTGCAGGCCCGGCCCGAGACGGTGCAGTCGCGCGCCAATGCCCATGTGCTGCAATCCTACAGCGTGACGCCGGCGGGCCCTGCCCTTCTCGACGGTCTCGCGGTTGGCGCCGCCGCCGCCGCCGGACGCGCCTGCCTGATCCAGTCCGCCGCCGACATCGACAAGTTCGTCGACGGGTCGGTCCTGGTGACCTCGATCACCGATCCCGACTGGGTGCCGATCATGAAGCGCGCGGCGGCCATCGTCACCGACCATGGCGGGCGCACGTCCCATGCCGCCATCGTGTCGCGTGAGCTGGGCCTTCCGGCCATCGTCGGCACCGGCACGGCCACCCACGAGTTGCATGACGGACAGGACCTGACGGTGTCCTGCACGGAAGGAAACCGCGGCGTGGTCTATGCCGGCATCGGCGAGATCTCGACCGAGGACGTGAGCCTCGACGAGATCCCCGAGACCGAGACCAAGGTCATGCTGAACGTGGCCGACCCGTCCTCGACCACGCGCTGGTGGCGCCTGCCCGCCGACGGCGTGGGGCTTGCGCGGATGGAGTTCCTAGTCTCGAACGTGATCCGGGCGCATCCGCTGGCACTTCTCAACTACGACACGCTTCCCGAGGGCGAGGCGAAGGAGACGATCGCGAAGCTGACGCGCGGCTACGAGGACAAGTCGGAGTATTTCGTCGACACGCTGGCGCGCGGGCTGGGGCGGATCGCGTCGGTCTGGTACCCGAATCCGGTCATCGTGCGGCTTTCGGACTTCAAGTCGAACGAATACGCGGAGCTTGTCGGCGGAAGCTACTACGAGCCGGACGAGGAAAACCCGATGATCGGCCTGCGCGGCGCCTCGCGCTACTACTCGGACTTCTACCGCGAGGCCTTCGCGCTGGAATGCAAGGCGCTGAGGTATCTCCGCGGCGACATGGGCTTCGACAACGTGGTCGTGATGGTGCCCTTCTGCCGCTCGCCGGAGGAAGCGGACAAGGTGATCTCGGTTCTGGCCGAGCACGGCCTCGAACGCGGCAAGGACGGGCTCGAGCTCTACGTCATGACCGAGGTGCCCTCGAACGTGATCCGGGCCGAGGAATTCGCCGAGCGCTTCGACGGGTTCTCCATCGGCTCGAACGACCTGACGCAACTGACGCTCGGGATCGACCGCGACAGCGAGAGCCTGTCGCAGCTCTTCCGCGAGCGTGACCCGGCGGTTCTGTGGATGATCGAGACGGCGATCGCCAAGGCGCGCGCGGCGGGCCGAAAGATCGGCCTTTGCGGACAGGCACCGTCCAACGATCCGGACTTCGCGCGGCTTCTGGTGGAGGCGGGCATCCACTCCATCTCGGTCACGCCCGACAGCTTCCTCGACGTGAAGCGCAACGTGGCGGAGGCCGAGAAGAAGAAGCGCAGCTGAGAGGCGCCGCACGGCGGAACCGGGACCCGCCCGTCACCGGGCGGCGTCCCTTTCCTGCGCCAGACACCCTGTTCTCCCTTTGCGATCACCCCGGCTGTTTCACGCGCAGGTAATTGATCTGGGTCATGTTCACGATGGCCAACCTTCCGCAGGCTCGGGACGGGAGGAAGACCATGGCACATCAGGACGAAACCCTGCAGGCCGGCGCCCCCGCGCGCGGTCCGGCCACCGCGTCACCGGACGCCTGGGACGAGGCGCGGAGCCTTGTGGAAGGGTGGAAGGGCGGCCTCAACATCGCGCACGAGGCGCTCGACCGGCACGTGAACGCCGGCCACGGCGCCGACCTCGCCATCCGCTGGCTCGGCAAGTCGGGCGAGCGGCGCGACCTGACCTATGCCGACCTGCAGGCAGAGGCGAACCGCTTCGCCAACGTGCTGGCGGCCCATGGCCTGAAGCCCGGTGACAGCGTCTTCGCCATGGCGGGCCGGGTGCCGGAACTCTACGCGGCAGCACTTGGCACGCTGAAGGCCGGGCTGATCTTCACGCCGCTCTTCTCCGCCTTCGGACCGGAACCCGTTCGCACCCGCATGGAGATCGGCAGCGCCAATGTGCTGGTCACGACCGAGGGTATCTACCGCCGCAAGATCGCGCCCTGGGCGGGCGAGATCGACACGCTGAGGCTGATCCTGATCCTCGGCGACGA
This sequence comes from Roseicyclus sediminis, assembly GCF_025515305.1. Taxonomy (GTDB): domain Bacteria; phylum Pseudomonadota; class Alphaproteobacteria; order Rhodobacterales; family Rhodobacteraceae; genus Roseibacterium; species Roseibacterium sediminis. The sequence continues at coordinate 22,183 of NZ_JAOPHT010000002.1, read as the reverse complement.
GGCGCCCGAGGGCTGTGTCGCGCTTGGTCCCGCCATGGCGGCCGCCTCGCCCGAGTTCGAGACGGTAGCGACGAAGCCCGAGGACCCCGCGCTCATCCACTTCACCTCGGGCACGACCGGAAAGCCCAAGGGTGCGGTCCATGTCCACAACGCCGTGCTTTACCACGCGTTTTCGGGGCGCAAGGCGCTGGGGCTGGAACCGGGCGTGAAATACTGGTGCACGGCCGATCCGGGCTGGGTCACCGGCACGTCCTACGGGATCATTTCGCCTCTGGTGAACCGGGCGGCAATGCTGATCGACGAGGCGGAATTCGACCTCGAACGCTGGTATTCCACGGTGCAGGACGAGAAGGTGGAGATCTGGTACTCCGCCCCCACCGCCATCCGCATGATGATGCGCGAAGGTTCGGAGGTGGCGAAACCCTATGACTTCTCGTCCCTGACATTCCTCGCCTCGGTGGGCGAGCCCCTGAACCCCGAGGCGGTGATCTGGAGCGCGGAGGTCTTCGGTCAGCCGTTCCACGACAACTGGTGGCAGACCGAGACCGGCGGCATCATGATCGCCAATCGCCCGGGGATGGAGGTGAAGCCGGGCTCGATGGGCAAGCCGCTGCCGGGGATCGAGGCGGGCATCGTCGAGCGCGAGGACGGCACGCTCAGGGAACTCGGCCCCGGCAAGATCGGGGAGCTTGCGCTGCGCCCCGGCTGGCCCTCGATGATGCGGGCCTACCTCCATGAGCAGGCCCGCTACGACAAGTGCTTCGTCGATGGCTGGTACCTGTCGGGCGATCTCGCGATGCGGGACGCGGACGGGTATTTCTGGTTCGTGGGCCGGGCCGACGACCTCATCAAGACCTCCGGACACCTGATCGGCCCCTTCGAGGTCGAAAGCGCGCTGATCGAGCATGACGCGGTCGCCGAGGCGGGCGTGATCGGCGTGCCCGACGAGACCGCGGGCGAGGTCGTGAAGGCCTATGTCACGCTGAACCCCGGCTATGAGCCGTCCGAGGACCTCGAACGCGACATCCGGGGCCATGCGCGCAAGAAACTCGGCCCCGCAGTCGCGCCCCGCGAGGTCGTGTTCCGCAAGACGCTCCCCAAGACCCGATCGGGCAAGATCATGCGCCGTCTGCTGAAGGCGCGCGAACTGGGCCTGCCCGAGGGGGACATTTCCACGCTGGAGACCGACGAGACATGACCGTGACAGACAAACCCCGCCTCGACCGGAAACATGTCCTCGACCTGCTCGGTCACATGATCCGCATCCGCCGCTTCGAGGACAAGTGCGCCGAGCTCTACACCCAGCAGAAGATCCGCGGCTTCCTGCATCTCTACGACGGCGAGGAGGCCATCGCGGCGGGCGTCATCCCGGTGCTTGACGAAAGGGACCGCGTGGTCGCCACCTACCGCGAGCATGGCCATGCGCTTGCGCGCGGCGTGCCGATGACCGCCGTCATGGCCGAGATGTACGGCAAGGCCGAGGGCTGTTCCGGCGGGCGCGGCGGGTCGATGCACATCTTCGACGCCGCCACGAACTTCTACGGCGGGAACGCCATCGTCGGCGGCGGCCTGCCGCTTGCCGGGGGCCTCGCGCTCGCCGACCGGATGCGGGGCGAGGCGAACGTCACCGCCTGCTTCTTCGGCGAGGGTGCGGTCGCAGAGGGCGAGTTCCACGAAACGATGAACCTCGCCGAGCTCTGGGATCTGCCGGTCCTCTTCGTGTGCGAGAACAACGGCTATGCAATGGGGTCCGCAATCGCGCGGACGGAGTCGGAGACGGATGTCTTCGAGAAGGCCGCAAGCTACGGCATCGAGGCCGAGCGGGTGGACGGCATGGACGTGGTCGCCGTCGAGGCCGCGGCCCGCCGCGCGATCGCCCGCATCCGCGAGACCGGGCGCCCGCATTTCCTGGAATGCAAGACCTACCGCTTCCGCGCCCATTCCATGTTCGACGCGCAGCTCTACCGCGACAAGGAAGAGGTCGCGGAATGGCGACCGAAGGGTCCCATCGTGCGCTTCCAGGGGTGGCTTCTGGACAACGGACTGATCCACCAGTCGGACGTGGACGAGATCGAGACATGCGTCGCGGCCGAGATCGCGGAGGCCGTGGACTTCGCCGAGGCCGGCACCTGGGAACCGGTGGAGACGCTGACGCACCATGTCCTCGGCCCCCAGCCCGAGCCCCCCGCCCCGCCGGCGCCTTCCGGCAAGACGGTCGAGATGACCTACCGCGAGGCCGTGAAACAGGCGATCCGCGACGCCATGCTGCGCGACGACCGCGTCTTCCTGATGGGAGAGGACGTGGGCGCGTATGGCGGCTGCTACGCCGTCTCGAAGGGCCTGATGGCCGAGTTCGGCGAAGACCGCATCCGCGATACGCCGCTGTCGGAATCCGGCTTCACGGGCGCGGGCATCGGCGCGGCGGCGGCCGGGATGCGGCCCATCGTCGAGCTGATGACCGTCAACTTCAGCCTGCTGGCGCTCGACCAGATCATGAACACCGCCGCCACGATCCGGCACATGTCGGGCGGGCAGTTCGGCGTGCCCCTGGTGATCCGGATGGCGACGGGCGCGGGCAAGCAGCTCGCCGCGCAGCACTCGCATTCGCTCGAGGGCTGGTATGGCCACATCCCCGGCCTGAAGGTGCTGGCGCCCGCGACGCTCGAGGACGCGCGCGGCATGCTCTGGACGGCGCTTCAGGACCCCGACCCGGTGCTGATCTTCGAGAACGTCATGCTCTATAACATGAGCGGGCAGATCGACGAGGCGGCGGGGCCGGTCGACATCTCCAGGGCCGCCGTGCGGCGCGAGGGCAAGGACGTGTCCCTCGTCACCTATGGCGGCTCGCTCTGGAAAACGCTGGAGGCCGCCGAAATCCTCGCCAGAGAGGGGATCGAGGCCGAGGTGATCGACCTGCGCAGCCTCCGCCCGCTCGACGACGCAACGATCCTCGCCTCGCTGGCGAAGACGCGCCGCGCGGTGATCGTCGACGAAGGCTGGCGCACCGGCTCGCTCTCGGCCGAGATCATGGCGCGGATCATGGAACAGGGGTTCTGGTCGCTCGATGGCCCCGTCTCGCGCGTCTGCTCGGAAGAGGTTCCGATCCCCTACCCCGCCCATCTCGAACAGGCATCGATCCCGCAGGCGGAGAAGATCGTCGCCGCCGCGCGCGCGCAGATGGGGCGCTGAGATGGGCGTCTTCACGATGCCGTCGCTCGGGGCCGACATGGAGGCCGGCAAGCTGGTCGAATGGCTGGTCAAGCCCGGCGACACCGTCCATCGCGGCGATGTGGTGGCGGTGGTCGAGACCCAGAAGGGCGCGATCGAGATCGAGATCTTCCAGGACGGGACGGTGACGGAGCTTCTGGCGGAGCTGGGCCGCGAACTGCCCGTCGGCGCGCCGCTTGCCACCGTGCTGGCCGAGGGCGAGGCGCCACCCGCGACGACAGCAGCGCCGCCAAGGGCGCCCGAGCCTGAGCCTGAGCCCGAGCCGGAACCTGCCGAGGACCGCGCGCCCGCGATGGCCCCGCCCATACCGCCCCCTGCGCCGGAAACACCCAGGACACCGCCGGCTAGACCGGCCGCGCCCGCGCCGCCCGTCAGAACCGGAGCGCGGCCCGCCTCGCCCGCCGCAAGACAGTTAGCCGAAAAGCTTGGCGTCGACATCGCCGCGCTGAAGGGCAGCGGCCCGGGCGGCGCGATCCTGCTGGCCGACGTGGAACACGCGGCCCCCGGCAAACCGAAGACCAGCGCCTCGCCCATGGAGGAGATGCGCAAGGCCATCGCCGCCGCGATGACGCGGGCCAAGCGGACGATCCCGCATTTCTACCTGTCGGAGACCATCGACGTGGACCCCGCCATCGCCTTCCTCGAGACGCGGAACGAGGGGTGCCCGCCGGCCGAGCGCATTCTCCTCGGCGCGCTTTTCGTGCGCGCCGCGACGCTCGCCGCGGCGAAGGTGAAAACGATGAACGGCCATTACCTGGAGGATCGCGGCTACGTGCCGGCTCAGGTCGTGAACCCCGGCGTCGCCATCGCGCTGCGGGGCGGCGGCCTCGTTGCGCCCGCGCTGATGGACGCGGGCGCCATGACGCTGGAGCAGACCATGGCCGGCATGCGCGACCTCGTGACCCGCGCCCGCGCCGGGCGGCTTCGCGGCTCGGAGATGACGGAAGGCACGATCACGATTTCGAGCCTCGGCGACACGGGGGCCGAGGCGATGACCGGCGTCATCTTCCCGCCGCAGGTGGCGCTCGTGGGCATCGGCGCGCCGCATCTGCGCCCCTGGGTCGTGGAGGGGTCCGTCGTGCCGCGCCACGTGGTGACGCTCACCATGTCGGCCGATCACCGGGTCAGCGACGGCCGCCAGGTGGCCCGCTTCATCGCCGAATTCGAAGATCTCATGCAACGACCGGAGGACCTATGACAGCCACCGATTTCCGCGCCGTGTTCCTCGATGAACTGGTCCGCGTCGCCCCCGACATCGACCCCGACACGGTGGGTGACGACGACCATATCCAGGAGGACCTTGAACTCGACTCGATGGATGTCCTGAACCTCGTCGCCGCGCTGCACGAACGTCTGGGCGTCGATATCCCCGAACGCGACTATCCCGAGATCGCGACACCGGCGCTCGCTGCCGCCTATCTCGCGCGGCACGCGACCGCCTAGGCGGCCGGTCGGCTTGCCGGTCCGATGGTGGGTGGTGAGGGACTCGAACCCCCGACATCTTCGGTGTAAACGAAGCGCTCTACCAACTGAGCTAACCACCCGACGCGGCGGGTCATAGACCGGGCGCCTCGGCCATGGCAAGGCCCGACGCGCCTACTGCGCGATCAGGTGCGCCGTGCCGTTCTCGATCACGTGTACCACTCCCTGTCCCCCCGGAACCCTGCCCAGATCCTCGGGCGGACGGCCAAGGGCGAGGCAGCGCAGGACACGCGAGGTCAGACCATGGGTCACGATCACCGTGGGGGCCGACAGGTCCGCCAGGATCGCACGCGCCCGCGCGGCAAGGGCGCCGAGCGTCTCGCCGCCCGGCGCGTCGAACTTCCATTCCATCGGATCGCGCCCGGCCACGAGAGGCGCCCACCCCGCCTCGATCTCGGCCAGCGTCAGACCCTGCCACTCGCCGAGCGCGACCTCGCGCAGACGCGGGTCGAGCGCGAGGGACAGGCCGAGGCCGGAGAGCGCGATACGCGCGGTCTCCACGGAACGTCCGCTGTCGCTTGAGACGGCCTGGGACCCATCGGGCAGAATCCGGGAGAGGATAGCCCCCTGGCGGGCCGCCTGCTCCCGCCCCAGTCGGGTGAGGGCGGAATCGAGATGGCCCTGCATCCGGCCGTCGCGGTTCCACTCGGTCTCGCCATGGCGCAGGACGAACAGGGGTGGAAGCATCGGGGTCATGGCGCCGAGCGATAGCCGCGCCGCCCGCCGGGGACAAGCCGCGCGCCGCCGTGCCGAGCCGTCCGGAGACCGTCAGGCCGCGCGTTCGGCCGCCATCTCCGCATCGAGCTCGGCGAGCACCGCCGCGTATTCGGGGTCCTGACGCGCGAGGTGCAGCGTTGCCGCCAGCATGCCGGTCTTCGATCCGCAGTCGAACCTGCGCCCGGAAAAGCGGAAGCCCGCAAGACCAACGCGGGACGCGCCTTCGGAGATGGCGTCGGTCAGCTGGATCTCGCCGCCCGCTCCGGGCGCCTGGCCATCGAGCGCGTCAAAGATCGAGGCGTCGAGAACGTAGCGGCCGACGACCGCCTCGCGCGACGGCGCCGCCTCGGGCGCGGGTTTTTCGACCATGCCGTCGGCTTCGAGGAGTTGCCCGGCCCGACGCGTGACCGAAAGGATGCCGTATTTCGACGTCTCTTCCGGCGCGACGGTCATCGCGGCGACGAGGTGGCCCGCGTCGGTCCTGCCATAGGCGGACACCATTTCCGTCAGCGCGCCCGGTTTGCCGAGGATCAGGTCATCGGGCAGCAGCACCGCCACGGGCCCCGGCAGGACGTCGTCGCGCGCGCAGTTCACGGCATGGCCCAGTCCGAGTGGCTCGTGCTGCATCACGAAGCGCACGTCGTCGTCCACGGGGCAAAGCGCCGTCTCGGCAAGCTCGGCGGCGACCTTCGACTTCCCCCGCGCCCGGAGCGTCGCGCGCAGGTCGCGGTCGTCCATCACGTGACGCTCGATCGCGGCCTTGGAGGGGTGGCTGACGAAGACCATGCGCTCGATGCCGGCCGCGCGTGCCTCGTCGATGGCATACTGGATGAGCGGCGTGTCTATGACTGGCAGCAGTTCCTTGGGCGTGACCTTGGTCGCCGGAAGAAACCGGGTGCCCAGGCCCGCGACGGGAAAGATGGCGGTACGGACGTCGGATGTCATTCGAAAACCCCTCTTTGTGATTGCTGCTATGCAGCGCAACCTAAGGGTCTCGGCGCAGATGTCAAAAAACGACACCGACTTGTCGCTTTTCGTCACCTCCCTGCTACATTTTGCGCCGGATGAGCGCATTCTGCAGGCATTTTGTGGTCATATCGGGGGGTGCCATACCGTGCCGGTACCGAAAACAGGGGTCGTTTCGCAGCTGCGGCATTGACCTTTCCGCAAAGACATGTACCTTTAGCGACATGTTTGCTTCATAAGCGACATAGAGCGCCCGCTCACATGGTGGGCAGACCGGCAGCCCGACCATCGCGTCGCAACGCCTCGCCGCAAGGCTCTGAAATCCAGCGAGACGACATGAAACACCAGCCTCTGGCGGGGGTTCCGCGCCCGTTCCGTCCCACATCCTTCAAGCGCATCGCCGTGATCGGCGCAGGGTCCTGGGGGACGGCCGTTGCGGCGACCATCGCCCGCGCCGGGGTCGAGGCGCGTCTCTGGGGCCGCGATCCGCAGGTCTGCGACGCGATCAACGCCCGCTCGGAGAACCCGCGTTACCTTCCCGGCATCGCCCTGCCGGACAACCTTCACGCCGTGCACGAGATGCGCGGAGCGCTCGACGGTGCTGAGGCCGCGGTGATCGTGGTGCCCTCGCGCTCGGTGCGCTCGGTCGCAAGGCAGGTGGCCGAACACGCGCCGGACGGCATTCCCGTCGCCATCTGCGCCAAGGGGATTGAGGCCGAGACCGGACTTCTTATGACCCAGGTCGCCGAAGAGGAACTTGGCCACCGCCCGGTGGGCTGCGTCTCGGGGCCGACCTTCGCGACAGAGACGGCACTTGGTCATCCGACCGCCGCGACCGTCGCCTTCCCCTTCACCTATGCCGACCGTCTGCGCCCGGACGAAAGCCCGGCCGCGCGGATGGCCATGTCCCTGACCACCGAGAGCTTCCGCGCCTACATCTCCGACGACCTCGTGGGCGTCGAGATCGGCGGCGCGGTCAAGAACGTCATCGCCATCGCCTGCGGAATGATGACGGGCGCGGGCTTTGCCGAGAACACGCGCGCCGCGCTCATCACCCGGGGCGTCGACGAGATGAAGGCCCTGGCCGAGGCGCTCGGCGGCCGCCGCGAGACCGTCACGGGACTGTCGGGCATGGGCGACCTGACGCTCACCTGCTCCAGCCCGACGTCCCGCAACATGTCGCTGGGATTGCAACTCGGACAGCGCATCCCGCGCGCGGAATGCTTCGACGGCCGCCCGGTCGTCGTGGAAGGCGAGATGAATGCGCGCTCGGTCACCGACCTCGCCCGCCGTGTCGGCGTCTCGATGCCGATCTGCGAGGCGGTGCGGGAAATCCTTCACCATGGCGCCGAACCCGGCGCCACCTTCGCCGCGCTCTGGTCCCGCCCGATCGAGGCCGAGCCGCGCGCGATGGATCTCTCCTTCGATCACCCGGCCTCTGACACGGCCATTCAACAATTTGCAGAAAGGTTCTCATGACCCAGGCCCACACGACCGCTCAGCACCCCGACATGTCCGGCAAGGCGCTTGTCCTGGCCACCGATCTCGATGGCACGTTTCTCGGAGGCTCCGATGCATCGCGGGCGCGCCTCTATGACTGGATCGAGGGAAACCGCACGCATGTGGGGCTGATCTTCGTGACGGGCCGCGACCCGGGCTTCATCCGCAACCTCACGCGCAAGGGAGGCGTGCCGCGCCCCGACTACGTGGTGGGTGACGTGGGCACCACCATCGCCTCGGTGGACGAGGATCACCTGCTGTCCCCCATCGCCGAACTCGAGGCCTCCATCGCGGAAGCCTGGGGCGAGGCGAGCGCGCGCGTGCAGGCGGCGCTTCACCGGGTCGCGGGCCTGCGCCTGCAATCCACCGGCTTCCGTTACCGGGTGAGCTACGACATGGACCCCGAGCGCTTCGACGGCAGCGCCTTCGACATCGTGGCAAGCCTCGGGCTCGACGCGCTGGTGTCCGCCGACCGCTATTTCGACGTGCTGCCGAAAGGGGTCAGCAAGGGTCCCTCGCTCCTGCGCCTTCTGACCCATCTCGATGTCCCGAACGAGCGCTGCCTCGTGGCCGGCGACACGCTGAACGACCTGTCGATGCTCGCGCTCGGCCTTCCCGCCGTCGCCGTGGGCAACTCCGAGCCCGCGCTGGTCGCGGAACTGCAGGGCAAGGAGCATGTCCATTTCGCCTCCGGCGAGGGGGCGGCCGGCATCGCCGAGGCCATTCTCGCGCTGGACGTCCTGCGCCGCGACGCCGCCTGAAGGAGCACAGCCATGGCATCCGATCTCGTCATCGTCTACCACCGCCAGCCCTACGAGGAAGTCGAGGAGGACGGGCGCATCGTCCTCAAGGAGAACTCGAGCCCGAACGGCATCGTGCCGACGCTGAAAAGCTATTTCGGCTCGGTCGACCACGGCGCCTGGGTGGCCTGGAAACTGGCCGAGGACCCCTCCGATCCCGGCTTCGAGCAGGTGATCGAGATCGACGACGCCTACGGGAAATACTCGGTCTCCCGCCTGCCGCTCTCGGCCGACCAGGTGCGCGAGTTCTACCACGTGACCTCCAAGGAGGCGTTCTGGCCGATCCTTCACAGCTTCAAGGAACGCTACAACTACGATCCCGTCGACTGGCCGAATTTCCGCGAGGTGAACTGGGCCTTCGCCGAGGCCGCGGCCGCCGAGGCCTCGCAGGGCGCGCTCGTCTGGGTGCACGACTACAACCTCTGGCTCGTGCCGGGCTACCTGCGCAAGCTGCGCCCCGACGTGCGCATCGCCTTCTTCCACCACACGCCCTTTCCCTCCGCCGACACGTTCAACGTGCTGCCGTGGCGCAAGGAGATCGTCCAGAGCCTGCTGGCATGCGACGACGTCGGATTCCATGTGCCGCGCTATGCCGCGAACTTCGTCTCCGTCGCCCGGAGCCTGTTCGACGTCGGCGGCGTCGAGCGCGTCGCGGTTCCCGACAAGTGGATCGCGGAGGGAACCGCCCTGACCGAGCGCGCGATGCCGCAGGCGCTGAGCTATGGCGGCCGCCGGGTCAACATCAGCGTCACGCCGGTCGGGGTCGATGTCGATTTCATCGAACGTCAGGCCGAGGCGCCCGAAGCGGCGCAGAAGGCGCGCGACATCCGCGAGGACCTCGGCGACGCCCGCCTGATCCTCTCGGTCGGGCGGACCGACTATACCAAGGGCGGGATCGAGCAGCTATCGAGCTTCGAGCGCGTGCTGGAGGCCAATCCCGAACTGATCGGCAAGGTGCGCCTGATGCACGTGTCGGTCTCGGCCAACCGCAACATGACGGCCTACGAAAGCATCCAGAACGAGATCGAGCAGACCGCGGGCCGCATCAACGGCCGCTTCGGCACGCTCGACTGGCAACCGATCACGCTGATCTCGCGCGCCATCCCCTTCACCGAACTCGTCTCGCTCTACCGGGCTGCAGACGTGGCCTGGATCACGCCGCTGGCGGACGGGATGAACCTCGTGTGCAAGGAGTTCGTCGCCGCGCGGGTCGATGGCGACGGGGTGCTGGTCCTGTCGGAATTCGCGGGCGCCGCGGTCGAGCTTGGTGGCGCGGTCCTGACCAACCCCTTCTCGAACCGGTCCATGGACAGCTCCATCCTCTCGGCGCTGCGCATGGAGACGTCCGAACGGCGCGGACGCATGGCCCGGCTGCGCAAGGCCGTGCACGCCAATTCCGTGCGGTGCTGGACGCCCGGCACCCTTCGGCCGGGCGTCAGGGCACCCGCGGCCTGAGGACCAAGGGCCGCGCCGCGCCGGCGCGCGGCAGTCGAAACCGTCGGAACGTCGGCAACGTTTCGACGCCGGGGGCCAGCCCCCGGACCCCCGGAGTTTTTTGCCAGGATGAAGGGGGCAGGCGGACGAGGACGCCGATGCCTCAGGCGGCCCCGTCCTCCGCCTTGCCCCGGCGCCGGCGCAGGAGCTTCAGCGCGGGCAGCAGGAGCAGGATCAGCGCCACCACCGTGATCGGCCCGGCAATCGGACGGGTGAAGAAGATCGAGGGATCGCCCGAAGACAGGAGCAGCGACTGGCGCAGGGTCGGCTCGGCGATGGGGCCGAGCACGATGGCAAGGACCGCGGGCGCCAGCGGATAGTCGAAGCGGCGCAGGACGAAGGCTCCGAGTCCGAAGATCACGATCAGCCAGATGTCGAACATGTCCCGCGTGGCCGCGTAGCCGCCGGCGATGGACAGCACGAAGATCATCGGGGCGAGGATCGTGAAGGGCATCCGCAACATCCAGATGAAGAGCGGGATGAAGGCGAGGTTTATCAGGAGCGCTGCGACGTTCGAGATGTAGAAGGATCCGATCAGGCCCCAGACGAACTCGGTCTCCTGAACGAAAAGGAGCGGTCCGGGCGTCAGCCCCCAGATCACCATGCCGCCGAGCAGGATCGCGGTGGTGGGCGAGCCGGGGATGCCGAGCGTCAGCATCGGCAGCATGGAGCCCGTGGAGGCGGAGTTGTTCGCGGCCTCGGGCGCAGCGACGCCGTCGGGATTGCCGCGGCCGAATTCCTCCGGCACGCGCGACATCATCTTGGCGACGCCGTAGGACATGAGCGAGGCGGGCGTGGCGCCGGCGGCGGGCAGAATGCCCACGAAGAAGCCCAGGACCGAACCGATCGCCGTGCCCTTCCATCCGCGGCGCGTGGCCTCGGCGGCGTCCGATGCCATGCCGCGCATGGTCATCTTGGGCGTGCTCGTCTCGACCTCGCCGCGGGCCTGGTCGATGGTCCAGATCATCTCGCCGATGCCGTAGACGCCGATGGCCAGGACGAGGAAGCCGATGCCCTGCAGGAAGCCGTTCATGTCGAAGAGCACGAGGCGCGGCGCGCCCGAGATCTGGTCGAAGCCGATCGCGCCGAGGACGAGGCCGAAACAGATCGAGAAGATCGTCTTGGGGATGTCGTCGCCCCCGAGCCCCACGAAGGTGGCGAAGGCCAGCAGCATCAGCGCGAAGATCTCGGGCGGCCCGAAGGCGAGCGCGACGCTGGCCAGAAGCGGTGCGAAGGCGGTGAAGAAGACGTTCGCCACCGTGCCGCCGATGAACGAGGCGATGGCGGCTGTCACCAGCGCCAGGCTCGCCCTGCCCTGCCGCGCGAGCGGTCGACCGTCGAAGGTGGTCGCGACCGCCGTCGAGGCGCCCGGGATGCCGAGCGTGATCGACGAGATCGCCCCGCCATACATCGCCCCGTAGTAGATCGCGGCGAGGAAGATGATCGCCCCGCTCGGGGGCACGAGGAAGGTGATGGGCAGCAGGATCGCCACCCCGTTGACCGAACCGAGCCCCGGCATCGCGCCGATGAACAGGCCCACCGTCACGCCGATCAGGATCAGCGCGAGGTTGAGGGGCTGAAGCGCCAGCAACATGCCGCCGCCAAGAAGGGACAGGATTTCCATGTCGGATGCCGCCTAGTAGATGATTTCGTAGAGCAGATCGAACAACGGATCGGTGAACGGCAGGCCGGTGGGCATCGTGATCCGCATCGCACCCTCGAAGAAGAAGAAGAAGATCAGCGGCGTGGCCAGCGAGATCGTGAGGCTGAGGCCCCAGGAATGGCGCCCGAGGAACCGCAGGTAGTAGAGCAGGAAGACCGCGATCGCGCCGTACATCGAGATGACCTCGATGAGGGCCACGAACACGATCAGCGCGCCGCCCACCGTGATGACCATGCGCCAGCCGTAGCTGTCGAGAAACGGCTCTTCCGACCGTGAAGGCGGGCTGGTGCCGCGCCACCAGTTGAAGGCGATGAAGCCGCAACAGACCAGCATGATCGCCGACAGCCAGAAGGGCCAGGCGCCGCCGCCCGGTCCCCGGCCGGAGACAAAGCCTATGGGGAGTTCGGCGCTCTTCACCATCAGGTATACGGAGAAGAGCGCCAGGATCCCGGCCACGAAGATTTCGCCGTTGCGCATGTCGCCCTCTATTCGCCAGGCACGTTGACGGAGGGCGGGATCATTCGCCGAGGCTGGCGAGAAGCTCCCGATGGCTTTCGACCTGTGTCGCCCAGTAGGCGCGCTGCTCGTCGGCATTCATCCACAGCGGCGAGAGGCTCTCGGATTCGAGATAGGCCTGCCATTCGTCGCTTTCGTAGATACGGGTGAAGAGATCGGCGTAGTAGGCCGCCGCCTCGTCCGACATGCCCGGCGCGCCGACCACGGCCCGCTGGTTGTAGTAGGAGAAGTCGTGCCCCATCTCGCGCATCGTCGGCACGTCGGGATAGGCCGGCAGACGCTCGTCCGAGAAGGCCACGAGCGGCACGAACTGGCCCGCCTCGTAGAAGCCCTTGGCTTCGGCGGGGTTGTTCACCGTCGCCATGATCTGCTGACCGGCGAGATCGCGGGCCACCGCGCCGCCGCCGTCATAGGGGATGTAGTTGATGTCGAGGTCGTAGGCGCCCGACATGAACGCGATGACGATCGAGTCCTCCTGGCCTGTGCCCGTGCCGCCCATCACGAACTCGCCGTCCATCGAGCGAACCTGCTGGAGGAACTGCTCGAAATTGGTGATGCCGCTGTCGGTGTGGACCCACAGGACGAAGGGATCGACGCCCATCATCGCGACCGGCGTGAAGGTCTGGATGTCGATGCCGAGGTTTTCCTGCCGAAGCGGCGTCGTGAAAAAGGAGTTCAGCGTCACGAGGATCGTGTGATCGGGGTCGGACGTGCTGCTGACATGGATCAGCGCCTCGGCACCCGACCCGCCGCCGCGGTTCGTCGGCACAAGCGGACGGTTGGTCATGTCGTATTGTTCGGCCACCGACTGGATGAAGCGGGCGATCTGGTCGGCGCCGCCGCCGGGGCCGGCCATGATGGTGAAATCGATGGGACGCCGGGGCTCCCAATCCTGGGCGAAGGCCGCCATGGGCGACATCGCAATGAGTGCCGCGCAGGACATCTGAACAAGGCCGCGCATCGTCTTCGTCATGATAGAACCTCCCCTCTCGCAGAAACGGGCGAGGTGCCGGACCTGTCCGGCCCCCTCGCCAAGGGAGTAACTAAATTACAACCGCTTTCCTTCAAGCCTTATTTTATTTCGCCGCGAAATTTTCTTTCAATGGGCCATCACCACGGGAATTTTCGCCTTGTCGACAACGCTTTGGGTGTTGCCTCCGAAGAGCGTCTCGCGCTCGTGGCTGTGCCCGTAGGCGCCCATGATCAGCAGACCCGCCCCCGTTTCGGTGGTTTTCTCCAACAGAGCGAGGCCGGGTTTGCGGGCCTCGAACCGGTGGATCACGGCGGCGATGCCCCGCAACCGGTAGTAGTCCGCCAGTTCCTCGGTGGTGGCTCCGTGGGGTTCCCCGCGCCCGCCGGCGAGGATCGTGACGCTGTCGGCGGCGACAGCCAGATCGAGCGTCAGGGCCACGGTCCGCGCCGCTTCGAGCGACCCGTTCCAGCCCACCGCGATCCGCGCGCCGAAGTCCGGATCGACGCCGTCGGTGCGCGGGCACATCAGGACGGGCCGCCCGGTCTGGAACAGTGCCGCCTTCAGCGCGTTGGTCCCGAGGTTGCGGTCGCGGTCAGGCTGAACCACCACGACAAGGTCGGCCAGGCGCCCGTTGTGTTTCACGATGTCGGTGACGCGGCCAAATTCCTCGACGAATTCCACGGTGGCCCGCGTGCCGTCGGGACTCTCCGTCTCGGAGAGGTCGAGCGACCCCGCCATCCCGTGGAGCGCCTCGCGCAGGGCGTTCTCCTCCTGGTCGGCCAGTTCCGAGGCCTGGGTCATGATCGTCTCGCGCGCGAAGGACGGCAGAAGCGTGCTGTAGGGGATCATGTCCTCGGGGCGCGCGCGGCAATGGGCGACGACGATATGCGCCTTGTGCCGATGGGCCAGCGCAGCCGCATGGGCAAGCGCGGTTTCTCCCATGCCATCGCCGCTTACGGGCACGAGTATTCTCTTGAGCATGGCTGGTCCTCCCTAACCTGCCCCGCCCCCCGGTTCCTGATTTCCGGTCGGGTGCGGAATCTCCGGACGAAGGTATAGCGCGTTTGCCGACGATATCTGATGAAATCGTTGCAGACCGCGCATCCCGCCGGTCGGGGCGCCCAAGACGCGGCGGCGTCTTGCGGCCGGGAACGACCCGGACGGGGGCGTCCGCGCGGTGTGGACACTTATGTCTAGACATGGCGCCGAGGCCGCCCTTAGCCTTTGCCGGACAGGCTCGCCGAGGGAGGATTCGCCGTGAAATCGCAGTATCGTGTCGTGGTCATCGGGGGCGGCGTCGTAGGCGCCTCGGTTCTCTACCACCTGGCGAAATTCGGATGGACGGACGTGTGCCTGCTGGAACGCTCGGTCCTGACGGCGGGTTCGTCGTGGCACGCGGCGGGCGGGTTCCACGCGCTCAACGCGGATCCGAACATGGCCGCGCTGCAGGCCTACACGATCGACCTACTGTCCGAGATCCAGGAGGAATCGGGACAGGACATCGGCCTGCACATGACCGGCGGCCTGACCCTTGCCGGCACGCCCGACCGCTGGGAATGGCTGCAATCGGCCTATCGCATCTTCCAGTCCATCGGGATCGAGGACTGCCGCCTGGTGACGCCCGAGGAATGCGGCGAGCTGAACCCGATCATGTCGACCCACGGCATTCTCGGTGGCATGTGGGCCGACCGCGAGGGCTATCTCGACACGACAGGCACCGTCCACGCCTATGCGAAAGCCGCCCGGAAGCGGGGGGCGGAGGTTTTCGAGCATACAAGGGTCGAGGCGCTGGAACAGACCGCCGAGGGCTGGCGCATCGTGACCGACAAGGGCACGATCACCTGCGAGCACGTGGTCAACGCCGCCGGCCTCTGGGCCAAGCAGGTCGGACGCATGGCGGGGATCGAGCTTCCGGTTTCGCCGCTCAAGCATCACTACCTGATCTCGGACACGATCCCCGAACTGGAGCGGATCAACTTCGAGGTCCCGATGACCGTCGATCTCGAGGGGTTTACCTATCTCCGGCAGGATCAGAAGGGCGTGCTGCTCGGCATCTACGAGATCGAGCACGAACACTGGGCCATGGACGGCGCGCCGTGGGACTACGGGATGGAGCTGTTCCAGGAACAGACCGACCGGATCGAGACCGAACTGACGCTGGGCTTCGAGCGATATCCCGCGCTACAGGAAGTGGGCGTCAAGACATGGGTCAACGGGGCCTTCACCTTCTCGCCCGACGGCAACCCGCTCGTCGGGCCCGTGCGCGGCAAGCGCGGCTACTGGTGCGCCTGCGCCGTGATGGCTGGTTTCCTGCAGGGCGGAGGGGTCGGCAAGACGCTGGCCGAGTGGATGATCCACGGCGAGCCCGAGGCGGATGCCTGGGCGATGGACGTGGCGCGCTATGGCGACTACGCGCAGAACAAGCGCTTCATCCGCGAGACGACGGGCCAGTTCTACACCCGCCGCTTCGTGATGACCTATCCCAACGAGCAGCTTCCCGCGGGCCGCCCGCTGAAGATGGCGCCGGCGCACGCCGAGATGGAGGCGGCAGGCTGCCGCTGGGGCGTGAGCTACGGACTGGAAGTGCCGCTCTACTTCGCGCCGACGCCGGATTTCGAGGAGAAGCCGACGCTGAAACGCTCCAACGCCATGCCGATCGTGGCGGAAGAATGCGAGGCCGTGCGCGAGGCGGCGGGCCTGCTCGACATCACCGGCTTCTCGCGGTTCGAGGTCACCGGCCCCGGGGCGCGGGCCTGGCTCGACCGGATCATGGCCTCGCGACTGCCCAGGCCGGGCCGCGCGCGGCTGGCGCCGATGCTGTCAGAAACGGGGCGGCTCAAGGGCGACCTGACGGTCTTCAACTGGGGGCCTGACGCCGATGGAAACGACACCTGGTGGATCATGGGGTCCTACTACCTGCGCGAATGGCACATGCGCTGGTTCTGGGACCACGGGACCGAGGGCGTCGAGGTGCGCGACATCTCCGACGCGGTCGTCGGGTTCTCCCTGTCCGGACCGGAAAGCCTGAAGATCGTGGAGCGGCTGACCGACGGCCCGATCGGCGCCCTGCCCTTCATGGGCTGCGGGCATTTCGACATCGGGCTGCACCGCTGCAAGATCGGGCGTCTGTCGGTGGCGGGAGAGCTTGGCTACGAGATGCACTGCAACGCCGCCGATCATGCCGGGCTGCGCCGCGCGCTGCTGGAGGCGGGCGCCGACCTCGGCCTGCGCGAGATCGGCTACAACGCGCTCCTGTCGCTAAGACTGGAGAAGAGTTTCGGGATCTGGTCGGCGGAATTCACGCAAGGCTACACGCCCGGCCAGACCGGCATGGATCGCTGGATCGACTGGGAGAAGGGCGATTTCGTCGGCCGCGAGGCGGCGCTGGCCGAACGGGGCGGGCCGGGACCGGCGCAGGTGGTCGTCACGCTGGAAGTCGAGGACGGCGACGCCGATGCCAGCGGCTACGAACCCGTCTGGCGGAACGGAAAGCGCGTGGGCTTCGTCACCTCCGGCGGCTACGGGCACACGCTGGGCAAATCGCTCGCCATGGCGATGGTGGACCGGGACGCGGCGGCGGAGGGCACGGCGCTCAGCACGCATATCGTCGGGGTCGAGCGCGGGGCGCGCGTGATCGCCGCCTCGCCCTACGATCCCGAGGGACGCGCCATGCGCGGCCTGCCCCGGCGCGCGATGGGGCCGGTATGACGTCGATGGACGTCGCGGAGCCGCCGTCCCCACGCCGGCGGCGGCGCCGCCGCATGGAGGGCGGCGAGGGGCGGCCCGGCGGCGCGGGCGCCACGCCGCCCCGCGAGGTGAACTACCGTCAGCTGCGCAACCCCTTCCCGGTCATGTCGGTCTTTTCCGACGACGAGGCCGCGAACATGCACCTCACGGCGCTCCGCACGCTGGAGGAACTCGGCGTGAAGGTCCTCCTGCCCGAGGCGCGCCGGATCTTCGCCACGGGCGGCGCGCGCGTCGAGGCGGAGATGGTCTTCATCGGGCGCGACATGGTGGAGGCGGCGCTGGCGACCGCGCCACGCTCGATCCGGTGCAACGCGGGCGCGCGGCCCCGCGACGTGACGCTGGAGCTTGGCGCGCTAAACTTCCAGCCGGGCGCGGGCGCGCCGCATGCCACCGACATCCGTCGCGGGCGGCGGCCCGGTTCGGCCAGCGATTTCCGTGACTTCACGCGCCTGACCCACGAATTCGACGTCTTCCAGATGCTCTCGCCCTCGGTCGAGCCGCAGGACGTGCCGACCCATCTGCGCCACTACTTCACGACGCGAACCCAGCTTGAGCTGTCGGACAAGTTCCCCTTCCTCTTCGCCCGCGGAACGCCGCAGACCCTGGACAATTTCGAGATGCTGGCGATCGCCCGCGGTCTCTCGGACGAGGCATTCCACAGCGAGGTCTACGCCTACACCATCATCAACACGAATTCCCCCCGCACGCTCGACGTGCCCATGGCGCAGGGCCTGATCGACTTCGCCCGCGCCGGGCAGCTTTCGATCGTGACGCCCTTCACGCTGATGGGGGCGATGGCGCCGATCACGGTGGCGGGCGCGATCACGCTCAGCCATGCCGAATGCCTCGCCGCGATCACGCTGACGCAACTGGTGCGCCCGGGCGCGCCGGTCTGCTACGGCACCTTCACCTCGAACGTCGACATGAAGTCCGGCGCGCCCGCCTTCGGGACGCCGGGACATTTCCAGGCCTCGCTGGCGGCCGGTCAGATGGCGCGGCTCCTGGGCCTTCCATGGCGGTCGGCCGCGGGATCGGCCTCGAACCTCAACGACGCGCAGGCGGCCAACGAAAACCAGTTCGGGCTCTGGGGGTGCCTTCTGGCCGGCGCGACCGTGGTCATTCATGCGGCGGGGTGGCTTGAGGGCGGGCTCACGGTATCCTACGAGAAGATCGTGACCGATGTGGACGTCCTGAACATGGTGGCCGAACTCTGCGCCGGGCAGCGCGCCGGACCTTCCGAGATCGGCTTCGACACCGCCCTCGCCGCGGTCGAGCCGATGGGCCATTTCTTCGCCGCACCGCAGACGATGGAGCGCTACGGGACCGAGTTCTACGCCCCCCTGGTGCACGACTACGCAAATTTCGGCACCTGGACCGAGCGCGGCGCGCGTGACGCCACCGAGCGCGCCGCGGGCGTCTGGGAAGCCATCCTCGACCGCCCCGCCGAGCCCGTCCTGCCCCAGGACCGGCACGAGGCGCTTGATGCCTTCATCGCCCGGCGCGAGGCCGAGGGCGGCGCGGCCCCGGAAAGCTGAGCCATGGCGGAGCCCGAACGCATGCCTCGCACCTCCCCCTCCGCCACGGTCGAGCCGCTGGCGGGCAACGTCAAGGTCACGCGGGAGGACTGGCTGCGCGTGGCGATGGACCTTCTGGTCTCGGACGGCGTGTCGGAGGTGAAGGTCCTCACCATCGGGGAACGCCTGGGCGTCTCGCGGTCGTCTTTTTACTGGTATTTCAAGAGCCGCAAGGACCTGTTGAACCAGCTGCTTGCGGAATGGGAACGCGGCAATACCGGCATACTGCTCGCCCATGCCGCGATGCCCTCGGCCGACATCATCGATGCGGTCAACAACTTCTTCCGCTGCATCGTGGATCCCGACGGCTTCAACCATCAGCTCGACTTCGCGGTCCGCGAATGGGCCCGCCGCGACGGCGCGGTGCGCCGCGTGATCGACCGGTCCGACACCGCCCGGACCGAGGCGATCGCGGCCATGTTCCGCCGCCACGGATATCCGCCGGAGGAGGCCGACATCCGCGCCCGCGTGCTCTAC
This sequence comes from Roseicyclus sediminis, assembly GCF_025515305.1. Lineage (GTDB taxonomy): Bacteria > Pseudomonadota > Alphaproteobacteria > Rhodobacterales > Rhodobacteraceae > Roseibacterium > Roseibacterium sediminis. The sequence continues at coordinate 3,046 of NZ_JAOPHT010000002.1, read as the reverse complement.
TACCAACAGATCGGGTATTACGCGCTGGAACTGAACGAGACGCTGGAGGAACGGCTGTCGCGCGTCCCGGGCTACCTGCACGCCTTCACGGGCGTCCGCCCCCGGCCTGAGCAAGTGGCCGAGTTCGAGGCGCACGCGCGCGGGGTGGCGGCCCGATGACACGGTATTCGGCCATCGCGCTGGCCCGCGAGGGCCTGCTCGGCCACCGTGGCTGGCGCGCGGCCTGGAGGCGCGTCCGGCCCGCCGCCGCCTATGACGCGGTCGTGGTGGGGGGCGGCGGGCACGGGCTCGCCACGGCCTACTACCTCGCGAAGAACCATGGCATGCGCCGGGTCGCGGTGCTGGAGCGTGGCTGGATCGGCGGCGGCAACACCGGGCGGAACACCACGGTGATCCGGTCGAACTACTTCTATCCCGAGAGCGTCGCGCTCTACGATCTCGCGCTCAGGCTCTACGAGGACCTGAGCCGGGAGCTGAACTACAACATCATGCTCAGCCAGCGCGGCATGCTGATCGCGGCGCATACGCCCGCGCAGATGGAGATCTGCGCCCGGATCGCCAACGCGATGCAGCTGAACGGCGTGGATGGGGAGCTGATGGACGCCCGCCGGGCGCTGGAGCGCGTGCCGCTTCTCAACCAGGGGTCGGATGCGCGCTATCGGTGTCTCGGCGGCGTCTGGCAGGGGCGTGCGGGCGTGGCGCGTCACGATGCGGTCGCCTGGGCCTATGCGCGGGCGGCAAGCGCCCTCGGCGTGGATATCGTCGAGAACTGCGAGGTCACGGGCATCGCTATCGAGGGCGGCGCGGTCACGGGCGTGGAAACGACACTGGGCCCGATCCGCACCGAGCGACTGGGCCTCGCCGCCGCGGGGGCGACGCCGGCCCTCGCCGCGATGGCGGGCGCGCGTCTTCCGATCCACGATTACGCGCTGCAGGCCTTCGTCTCGGAACCCGTGAAGCCGGTCCTCGACACGGTGCTGCTCTACCTCGGGACCGGCACCTACGTGAGCCAGTCGGACAAGGGCGAACTGGTCTTCGGAGGCGGGCTCGACCGGGTGCCGACCCATGGCCAGCGCGGCAACCTGCCGGTGCAGGAGACGGTGATCTCGGGACTGCTGGAGATGTTCCCGGCCTTCGGGCAGCTGAAGCTCCTGCGGCAATGGGCGGGCGTCGTCGACGTCGTGCCGGACAGCTCGCCCATCCTCGGCCCCGTGGGTCCCGAGGGCCTGTACGTCAACTGCGGCTGGGGCACCGGCGGGTTCAAGGCGATCCCCGCCGGCGGCTGGCTGCTGGCGCATTTGCTTGCCGAAGGCCGCCACCACGAGATCAGCCGCCCCTTCGACCTGTCCCGCTTTGCCGAGGGGCGCCTGATCGACGAGGCCGCGGGCTCCGGCATCGCGCACTAGGGAGACGGACCATGCCTCAGGTAGCGAAGCGATAGGCGGGAAAGACAAACATGCAACGCTTCCCCTGCCCCTTCTGCGGCCCGCGCGACGAGACGGAGTTCCACTTCGCCGCCGAAGCGGGCAAGCACCGGCCAGAGCCGGCGCCGGACGTCACCGATGCCGCCTGGGCCGACTATCTTTACATGAACGACGCACCGAAGGGCACGGCCCGCGAGGTCTGGGTTCACCTGACCTGCGGCGAGTTCTTCGTGATGACGCGGGACACCGCCACCCGCGCGGTGACGGATGTGGCAGCCCTGCCGGGACGGACGCCATGAGCGGCTGGCGGCACCCGGATCTCGGCCGGATCGACCGCGACAGGCCCTTGTCCTTCACCTTCGACGGCATGCCGCTTCGGGGCTACGCGGGCGACACGCTGGCCTCGGCACTGCTGGCGGGCGGACCGCGCATCCTGGGGCGGAGCTTCAAGTATCACCGGCCCCGCGGTCTCTGGGGCATGGGCGGGGAGGAGCCGAACGCGATCCTCGACGTGACCGAGGATGGCGTGACCACGCCGAACCAGCGCGCGACGCTGGTCCCGCTGCGCGAGGGCATGGCGCTGCGGTCGGTCAACACCGCCCCCGACGCAAGGCGCGACCGCTTGCAGGTCCTGGACCTCCTGCACCGGTTCCTGCCCGCGGGGTTCTACTACAAGACCTTCATGGCCGGCGGCTGGATGCGGTGGGAGCCGATGATCCGTTCCATGGCCGGGCTCGGCAGGCTCGATCCCGGCCATGCCCCACCGGCCGACAATCCGCACATCGACGGCGCCTGCGATCTGCTGGTGATCGGCGCAGGGCCCGCGGGCCTTGCCGCGGCACGGGCCGCCGCGCGGGCGGGACGGACGGTCTGGCTCCTTGACGAGGCGCGCAAGATCGGCGGCACGCTGCGCTGGCGCGGGGGCAATATCGACGGCGGGCCGTGGCACGACTTCGCCGCCGACGCGCGCGCCGCCGTGGAGGCCGCGGGTGGCCGGGTGCTGACCGACACGACGCTCTGGGGCGCCTTCGATCACGGAACCTTCGCCGCCTGGCAGCGGCGCGACGGACGGCCCGACCTGCACTGGCGCATCCGCGCGAAGGAGACGGTGCTGGCCGCGGGAGCGATCGAGCGGCCGCTCTGGTTCGCCGGAAACGACCGGCCCGGCATCCTCTCGGCCGAGGCGGCACTGCACTACCTCGCGCTTCATGGCGCGGTGGCGGGGCGGCGCATCCTGCTGGCCACCGCCAATGACGCGAGCCATGCCGTGGCCCGCGCCCTGGCCGAGGCCGGCGCCCGCGTCACCATCGCAGATGCCCGGCACGACGGGGTCCCGGACCCGCCCGAGGGCGTCAGGCTCATCCGGGGCGGGCGGCTGACGCGGGCGCACGGGCAGAGCGAAGTCGGCGCGGCCACGGTCAGCGGCGAACACGTCGACGCCGACACGATCCTCGTTTCGGGCGGCTACACGCCCTCGGTTCACCTGTTCTGCCAGGCCGGCGGCAAGCTCGACTTCGACGCGGAGGCCGATGCGCTGGTGCCCCGCCCCGACAGTGCGCCGATGCGCGTGGCGGGCGCGGCCAACGGCGGCTTCGGCCTCGCCCGCGCGCTCGCCGAGGGGC
>NZ_JAOPHT010000029.1 GCF_025515305.1 Roseicyclus sediminis | reverse complement strand
CCCCCGGCCGGCCCGATGGGCCGGCGCCCCCCGGAGTTTTTCGCCAGGATGAAGAGGGACGGATGACTGCCACACTCATCGATGGAAAGGCCTTCGCCGCGACGTTGCGGGGCCGGGTTGCCGAGGAGGTCGCGGCGCTGAAGGCGGCGCACGGGATCGTGCCGGGGCTGGCGGTTGTCCTGGTGGGCGAGGATCCGGCGAGCCAGGTCTATGTGGCGCACAAGCATACGGCGACCGTCGAGGTCGGCATGGCTTCCTTCGAACACAAGTTGCCGGCCGACACGTCCGAGGCGGACCTGTTCGCCCTCATCGACCGGCTGAATGCCGACCCCGCCGTTCACGGCATCCTGTGCCAGTTCCCGGTGCCCGACCATCTGGACGAACGCCGGACGGTGGCGCGGATCGCGCCGGAAAAGGATGTCGACGGGTTGAGCGTGACCAATGCCGGGCTTCTGGCGACCGGGGACAAGGCACTGGTGAGTTGCACGCCGCTCGGGTGCCTGATGTTGCTGCGCGACCGGTTCGACAGCCTTTCGGGGCTCGAGGCGGTCGTGATCGGCCGGTCGAACCTGTTCGGCAAGCCGATGGCGCAGCTTCTGCTCGGCGAGAACTGCACCGTGACCATCGCCCATTCCCGGACGAAGAACCTGTCCGAGGTCTGCCGTCGCGCCGATATCCTGATCGCGGCGGTCGGGCGGGCCGAGCTGGTGCAGGGCGATTGGGTCAAGCCGGGGGCGACTGTGATCGATGTCGGGATCACGCGGGTGCCGCACCCCGAGAAGCCCGGAAAGACGCGCCTCATCGGTGACGTCGCCTTCGACAGCGTGGCTGCCGTCGCGGGCGCGATCACGCCCGTGCCGGGAGGCGTGGGGCCGATGACCATCGCCTGCCTTCTGGCGAACACGCTGACCGCGTGCTGCCGGGTGAACGGCTTGCCGGAGCCCGAGGGGCTTACGGTCTAGCTCACCGGGTCAGGCCGCGCCGAGCTCGGTTTAGCAGGCCTCCATCCCGTCGAGCATGCCGGTGGAGAGCGCGGCTTCGCGCGCCTCGGCGCTTTCGAAGGTCATGACCATTTCCATCCGGGTGCCTTGGCCTTCCGGGGTGAAGGTGGTGACGATGTGAGTGTCCTCGGTCGTGAACTCCGGGAGGTGCATGCGCTCGACATGCTCGATCCGGTGCGGCGGATCGAGGGCGATGTATTCGCCCGTGATCTCGAACGCCGGAAAATCACCTCTCCAGCGCATGCGGAAGCTTCCGCCGGGGCGGGCATCATGTTCGCAGTGCGTGATTTCCGAGCCGGGCGAGCCGACCATCCAGCGCCGGACCAGGTCGGCCTCGGTGTGTGCGGCGAAGACGCGCTCGGGTGGGGCCGGGAGAAGCCGACGGAGGACAAGCTGCGTGTCGCCCCGCAATTCGGTCTCAAGGGCCATCGGGGTCGGGCCTTTCTGATGCGTCGGGATCGGAAAGCAGGCCGTCGAGCCGGGTGTAGTTCGCCTCCATCGCCGTGCGGAAATCCTCGAGCCAGGCGTCGAGGTCGGCCAGGCGGTGTGGGCTGAGCCGGAAGATGCGCCTTGTTCCTGCCCGCCGGTCCGTGACGAAGCCCGCGCGGTGCAGCGTCGCGAGGTGGCGGGATACCGCGGGCTGACTGAGCGCGAATGGCCGGGCAATCTCGCCCGCGCTGGCCTCGCCGTTGCGCAGGCGTTCGAGAATGGCGCGGCGGGTCGGGTCCGCGAGTGCGGCGAAGAGATCGTCGAGCGCGTTGTTCATAACAAATCTATTATATAAAGGATATGTTATGAAGGCAATTGCGGAGCCCCGGGCTCAGGACGGGATCATCGTTCCCTGCAGGAGCGCCACGTCGCGGAGCGTGCCATCCTCCGCCGCCGCGCGCACGGTAGCCCGAACGATGACGAGGCGGCGGCCCGGTTTCACGACCTCGCCCTCGGCGACAAGGCGAGTGCCCGCGGCCGGGGCGATGAGATTGATCTTCATCTCGACCGTGAGGACCTCGGTGCCTTCCGGCATCAGGCTGAGCGCGGCATAGCCGGCGGCGCTGTCTCCGAGGGCGAAGGTCGCGCCGGCATGGGCGAAGCCATGCTGCTGTGCGATGTGCGGCGTGATCGGAGCGGAAAGAACGACACGACCGGGCGCGATCTCCTCGATCCTGGCGCCGATCGTCGTCATCAATCCCTGCCGTGCGAAACTTTCGCGGATATCGGGGGCGCGATCGGACGGGGTCGTTTCGGACATGCCTGCATCGGAGCGCCGGCTCACGGGATTGTCAACGCGGCATCACGTTTCTTGATTCACCTAATGAATCAATTAAAACAATACCTATCCAACTGAGCGGCAACGATATCGATGGACATCACCAAGCGAGTTTTGGCGCACGAGCGCCATCACACATGGATAACCCGTGTTTCCGCCTGGGCGATGGCATCTCTGATTGCCGCGCTCGTCGGTCCGTTCGGCACCTTCATTGCGATGACCTTCGATCAGCGGCTGTTCTACTGGGGCGGGCTGATCGGGGTGGCGATCATTCTGGCGGTGAGTATCCGCAAGGTGGTACTTTCGGTGGCGGACGAGGAATCCGTCGTTACCGATCTTGTCGGATCGGCCGCGATGGCGGTGACGCTGGGGCCGTCGATATGTCTCTTCAACGGCCTCGTGATGGGCAAGGACGTGCTCAGCCTCGTCATGCTCTTTCATCACGTCCTGGTGGTCTTCGTCGTGTCGCTCGCCGTTGCGCTGGTAAGGCTCTACATCCGCGCCACCACGGTGCGCCCGGGGGAGTTGCCTGATACGTTCGATGCGGCCGCCGAAGCACCTGGCCATGGCGCTTGCCACGTGCCCGACTATCTTCGGGACCTCGCCCCCGATCTGGGAAAGACGCTCCGCTGGATCAGGGCGGATGACCACTACCTCGTCGTCGAAACCGAGGCGGGGAGCGCGCGTGTCCTGATGCGGTTCCGCGACGCGCTGAAGGAACTGGGGGATCTGCCGGGGCTCAGGGTGCACCGCTCGCACTGGGTGGCTCTTGCCGCTGTGCAGGCGGTACGACCCGATGGGCGGCGCCATGTGGCCGTGCTCGACTGCGGGACCGAGGTTCCGGTCAGCCGCGCCTATCTGGAGGATCTTCGGGCGGCGGGCCTCATGCGGGACGGCGAGGCATAGGAACGGCAACCGGCGGCACCCCCAGCAGGATGGCGCGCGCGCCCGGGGCCATCAGGGCCGAAAGCTCGGGGCCGTCGCAATGGAGCCCCCCGGTATAGGTTCCGTAGGCGGGCATGACGATCCGGTCGCCGTCGACGAGAAAGCAGGGCCGCGTGATCCCGCGCCCCCGTCCCGAAAGGCGCGCCTTGGGGTGATAATGTCCCGAAATCTCCGCCTCGGCGCCGGGTTCGGCGATGTGGCGGAACACGAATGGCGCCAAGCGATACTCCGACAGATGCGTGCCGCCGAGGGCAATGGGCCCGGGGTCGTGGTTCCCCGCGATCCAGATCCAGCGCCGCCCAGCCATCAGCGGGCGCAGATGCGACGCCGTCACGTCGTCCAGCGCATCGGCCGAGGCCGCGTCATCGAAACTGTCGCCAAGGCAGACGACCGTGCGTGGCCGTGTCGCGGCGATGTCGGCGTCAAGCCGCAGGAGGGTGTCGATCCCCTCGTAAGGCGGCAGCATCGGCCCGCCGCGCCGCGCCATGCGCTCGGACTTGCCGAGATGCAGGTCGGAGACGCAGAGCAATTCCGCCGCCGGCCAGTGCAGCGCGCCGGATGCCATGGCGTGGAGCGTGTGGCCGCGAAACTGCAACACGTGGATGGGTGGGCTTGGGGCGTTCATGTTCCGTTCCATGCCATGCCGTCGCGTCCGGTGGCAAGAGCGCGCGTCGTGCGTTCCGTGCGCGCGCGCGGGAAAACCCCCGAGGGTCTTTGCGCGATCGAACCCCGTTTCAGGCCGTCTCGAGCCCGGCCGTCCGCATCAGGCGCGCGGCCTCCTCCTCCATCAGCCTCTGGCTGGCCAGCCCCTCGACGGGCACGCGCCCGGGTTCGAGGAAGAGCGGCGCGGCCAGCGGCGTGACCCGAGACAGGCGCACATGGTCGATGCGGTCGCCGATGCGTTCCAGCATCGCCTCGATGCGTCCGAAGTCGACGAGGCCGCGCATCGCCTCCTCCCGCGTGATCTCGAGCATGACATGCCCGGGGTCGTACTTGCGCAGCGTGTCATAGAGGATGTCGGAGGAGAAAGTGGCCTGCCGCCCGGACTTGCGCTTGCCTCCGGGCATGGAGCGGTCGATCAGCCCCGCGATGATGGCCGACCCCTTGAAGGTCCGCTTCATCACCGCGTTCTCCGCAAGCCATGTCTCCATCGTCTCCACGAGGTTCTCGCGGGAAAACAGCGGCCGCGCGTCCTCCACCGCATCGAGGCCCCAGATCAGCGTCGCGTAGTCGGTGGCGACGAAGCCCATCGGGTTGAGCCCCTGCGCCTCCATCCGCTGCGTGAGGAGAAGGCCGAGCGTCTGCTGCGCGTTCTTGCCGGCGAAGCCGTAGGCCACCAGATGCTCCCGCCCGTCGTGGGGAAAGCTTTCGACCAGCAACCGGTCGCGCTCGGGCAGGCGGCTGACCTTTCGCTGGAGATGGAGCCAATCGCGCGTGTGGCCGGGCAGCTCGGGCCAGTCGTCCTGCCGGAACATGCTGAGGATCCGGTCGGAAAGCTGGGTCGAGGTGGCGAACTTCGTGCCCATGAAGGTTGCGATCTTGGGCTTCTGCCAAGGTGTCCGCGTCACCTCGACCACCATTTCGCGCATCCCTTCATAGCGGACGATCTCGCCGCCGATCAGGAACGTGTCGCCCTTGCGGAGCATCGACGCGAAATACTCCTCCACCTCGCCCAGAGGCTTGCCGCCCCGGGACTTGTGGAGGCGCACGGCCATCTTGTCGGCATCCACGATGGTGCCGACGTTCATGCGGATCCGCTGCGCCGCGCGCGGATCGCGAAGCTGCCAGAGGCCATCGGGCCGCTGCATCAGCCGTTGCCACTGGTCGTAGGCGCGAAGCGCGTAGCCCCCGGTGGCGACGAAGTCGAGGCAGCGGTCGAAGGTTTCGCGCGGCAGGTCCGCATAAGCGCCGGTCGTGATGACCTCGGCATGGAGGTCGCCCGCGTCGAAGGGCCCGGCGGCGGCACGGATCAGGATGTGCTGGCACAGGACGTCGAGCGGCCCCGGCCCGCGCGGGTCGCCGTCGAGGTCGTGCTCCCGGACGGCGGCGAGTGCGGCCACGCATTCGATGACTTCGAACCGGTTGGCGGGCACGATGAGCGCCTTGGACGGGGCGTTGTAGCGGTGGTTCGCGCGCCCGATCCGCTGCACCAGCCGCTTCACGTTCTTCGGCGCGCCGACCTGGATCACGAGGTCGACGTCTCCCCAGTCGATCCCCAGGTCGAGCGTGCCCGTGCAGACAATGGCGCGCAGCCGCCCGTCGGTCATCGCCTGCTCCACCCGCTCGCGCTGTTCGCGGGCAAGCGCGCCGTGGTGGATGCCGATGGGGAGCTGTTCGTCGTTGGCGAGCCAGAGGTGGTGAAAGAAGATCTCGGCCTGCGCGCGGGTGTTGTGGAAGATCAGCGTCGTGCGGTGGCGTTTCACCTCCTCCAGCACGCGCGGGATTGCGTATTTCCCTCCGCCACCCGACCAGGGCGGCGGCTCGGGGGTCGTCAGCATGGCGATGTCGGGGTCGGGGCCGGGATCGGCCTGCAGGATCTCGCAGGGATCGGGGTGACGGGCGAGAAGGCGGGCGATGGCGGCAGGATCCTCAACGGTCGCCGACAGGCCCACGCGGCGCAGTCCCGGTGCGAGCGACGCAAGACGCGAGAGCGCCAGCATCAGCTGGTCACCGCGCTTGGATTCCGCGAGCGCGTGGATCTCGTCGACGATGACCCGCCGGAGCCCCGCGAAGGTGCGCCCGGCATCCTCGTAGGACGTCAGGAGCGCGAGGCTTTCGGGCGTGGTCAGCAGGATGTGCGGCGGGTCCGCGCGCTGCCGTTTCCTCGTGTTCGACGAGGTGTCGCCGGTGCGGTCCTCGACGCGGATGGGCAGCCCCATCTCGGTGATCGGGCCGGTCAGGTTCCGGCGGATGTCCGCGGCAAGAGCCTTCAGCGGCGAGATGTAGAGCGTGTGGAGGCCCTGGTGGCTGCCGTCCGCCAACTCGGCCAGCGTCGGCAGAAAGCCCGCCATGGTCTTGCCCCCGCCAGTGGGCGCGATGAGGAGCGTGCAGGGATCGCCCGCGCGCGCGAGCATGGCGCGCTGATGCGGATGGATGGCCCATCCGCGGCTTTCGAACCATCCGGTGATCTGTGGGGGAAGCGCCGTCATTCCCGGCAAGATAGGGGCAGGGCGGGCGGCTTGCCATGGGGCGGTTGCGCGACCCGGTCGGCGTGGCGGTGTTCCCGCAGCAAAACGGGTCTGAAAACGGAAGTTTCCAGACCCGGATAGCAGGCGTTTTCCGACGCGGTCGAGGCGTCAGTGCACGATCTTCTCTTCCTTGACGTAGAGGTTCTCCCACGCACGGTCGATCAGTTCCGGGCGCAGCTGGTAGGGGATGCCCTCGAAGTCGCAGATCGCCTTGACCTGGTCGATCAGGAACGGCGCGTGGTAGTTCGCGTAGAGGTTCTCCACCGCCGGATACTTCTTCTTCAGCATGTAGATCAGCGCCTCTTCGTTCAGCGGCACGCCCTTCTTGCGCGCCACCATGGCGAAGATCTTGAGGAACTCGCTCTGGTTCGGCCCGTCGATCTTCACCTTGAAGAAGATCCGGCGGAGCGCCGCCTGGTCGAAGATCTCGTTGGGGTGGAAGTTGGTCGAGAACACCACGAGCGTGTCGAAGGGAACCTCGAACTTCTCGCCCGACTGCAGCGCAAGGATGTCGTAGCCGGCTTCCATCGGCACGATCCAGCGGTTGATCAGCGCCTGCGGCGGCTCTTCCTGGCGACCAAGGTCGTCGACGATGAAGACGCCGCCGGTCGACTTCAGCTGAAGCGAGGCCTGGTAGGTCCGGCTGACGGCGTTGTAGTTGAGGTCGAGCATCTTCAGCATCAGCTCGCCCCCGGTCATCACCGTGGGCCGCGTGCAGAGGATGTAACGCGTGTCGTGCCGGGCCGAGGATTTCCTCAGCGGGCTCGATCCGAGGCCGGCCTCGGCGTCCTCGACCTTCGTGTGCACGATCGGGTCGAACATGGTGATGACCTGCCCCGCGTAGCTGAGCGCGTGGGGGATGTAGATATGGTCGCCCATCGCGGCGCGGATGCCTTCCGCGATCGACGACTTGCCGTTGCCGGGCGGGCCATACATGAGGACCGAGCGTCCCGAGGTGACGGCGGGGCCAAGCTGATCGATCATGCCCTCGGGCAGGATCAGGTGGCCCATCGACGCCTCCAGAACCTCGCGCGTGATGCGGACGTTCTTGATCGACTGGCGCTTGACCTGCACCTTGTAGTCCTCGAGCGGGACGGGCATCGCGCCGTAATATTCGGACTGCGACAGGGCATCGAGCGCGCGCGCCTTGCCGGCATCGGTGAGCTGGTAGCCCATCTCGTTGCCGGAGGTGGCGTGCAGGGTGCCGGTCGCCTGCATCAGCCCCATCTCGCGCAGCATGTCGATCAGCTCCTGCGTGAGCGGTGTCGGCAGGCTGATCGCTGCGGCGATGTCGGAGGCGTTCTCGACGTTCTTGCGGAACACCGTCTTGAGCATGATGTCTCGCATCATGACGACGGTTAGGCCGGTGTCCTTCAGCTTGCGCAGCGGTGGCGGCGCGAAGCTTTCGGGCAATCCTGCTTGGGTGTTCATGGCGGTTAGATCCCCGTTCAAGCTGCGAGGGGGAAACTGGCCGCCGATTTGGGCGAATTCACGGCGCGGGCGCGGAGAAACCCCGGCCCGCCCGAGCTTTGGCCCCTGTTGTCACAGGCCGGCCGACAGACCCATCGCGAGGTAGATCACGAGTGCACCGGCAAGCGCCACGCCCATGGGGAAAAGCTTGCCCGATTCCCACGAGGCCCATTCCGCGGTCGCCCGGCGCAGGGCGGGAACGCGACCCGCGCTGCGATGCGTGATCCAAGATCCCAGCAGCACCAGCGAGAAGAGCATCAGGAAGAACAGGTAATCGCCGGGCGCGATGAAGGGCGCCATGGCGGCGGCGAACTTGCTGTCGCCCGCGCCGGCCATGCCCAGCGAGGTGATGATGAACCCGGCAATCAGCACGACCACGAGTTGCAGGAGGCGGAAGCCGAACTCGTTCAGCGGAAGGACCATAAGGCCCGCGCCGACGAAGACCGCGAAAAGGGCGAGCACCGCGACGTTCGGGATGCGCATCTCGCGCAGGTCGGTTAGCGCCACCCAGACGCAGATCGGCAGGGCGAGGGGCAGGAACCAAAGGGCCTGCATGAAGGTCAGCGACAGGGTCATGAGTGTCAGGCCTCCTGGTCGAGGGCGCGCAGCGCGCGCACGGCGGCTTCGAAATGCTGGGGATGGGTATCGATGGCTTCGGACAGGAGGTTGCGGCCGATCGCAACTTCCCCCTGACGGATCGCGGCCAGGGCGGCGGTATGCAGAAGCTGTGCCCGCTCGATCTGGGTCATGCGGACCAGCGGCAACTGGTAGTTGCCCTGGGCAGCGCGGGCGAGAACGAGGTTGTTCTTCGCGGTGAAGAGGTTCGGATCGTAGGTGATCGCCTCCATGAACAGCTCTTCCGCGCCTTCGTGGTCGCCGCGCGTCAGCCGCGAGAAGCCCCAGTTGTTCAGCGTGGTCGCCGGCCGCGTGGTCAGGCCGACCGCGGTTTCGTAGAAGCTTTCGGCGCGGTCCCATTCGCGGTTCGAGTCGGCGATCATCGCCTCGAGGCGGTAGCGCTCGAAGGTTTCGAGGGTCGGCGGGATCAGGTCGAGTTGCGCCTCGGCGTCATCCCAGTCGCCATTGCGGATGAGCGCGTCGGCATAGTCGAGCCGGTCCTGGTGGGTCGATGTTCCATCGGCCACGATCTGCGACCAGAGCGGCAGCGCTTCGGCGGCGCGTCCGGCGCGCACGAGGCTCCGGGCCAGGCCACGCTTGAGGTCGATGCGGTCGGGCTGTTCATCCAGCGTGCGGCGGAAATAGGCGACCGCCTCATCGGGGGAGGCGGCGCTCAGCATCACGTCGCTGAGGTTCGTCTCGTCGATGACGTTCAGGGGGTCGAGGGCGCGGTCGACATCCGCACCGCGGGTCTGGTCGCACGCGGCCAGGCCGATAACGGCCACAAGCGCCGGAATCATCCGGAGAAACGGGGACATGGTCTGCCTCATCTGCTCGCCCGTTTTCAGCCTGACCTTGCGAGGAGTTCGTAGACCCCTGGGCCGCGTCGGATCAGGTCGAAACGGAAATCGTTGTTTTCCGTAGAATAGACCGAATCCTCCATCCGCGCGATAGCCGTGCGCAAGTTCTCTCGGATCGCGTCCGTTCGGCCACTGTCGAGGGCAAAGGCCTGCTGGAACACGCGCCGCGCCTCGCCGTACTCGCCCTGCTCCATCAGGACGACGCCGAGATTGTTGAGCGCGGGCACGAAGTCTTCTTCCTCGTCCAGCGCCTGCCTCAGAAGCGCTTCGGCCTGGCCGATGCGCCCGAGCCTGAGGTTGGCGGAGCCGAGCGCCGAAAGGACGTCGACATTGAGGCCGAGGGTCCCCGCCGCACGATAGTAGGCACGCAAGGCCAGTTCGTATTCCCCCGACTCCATCAGCCGGTGCCCGACGATCAGGCCATCGACCGACGTTCCCCCGGTATCGAGACCGGGAAGGTCGGGGTCCGAGGACGTCAGCGGCGCGCTGGGCGTACAGGCGGTGGCGACGGCGAGCACGGCCAAGGCCACGCAGATGCGTCGGGCGATGCTTGCGGCGGCGGGTGCATGCCTCATGGCACGGGTCATCCCCTGGGGTCTGGCTGCTCGGGCGGGGCCGGTGTGTCCGGCCCTCGCGCGGGGGTGGTGTTGCTGCCAGTCTAGCGCGCATCGGGGGGGGCTGTCTCCCCTCAGTTGCCGAGCATTTGCGCGATGCCGTAGACCGAGGGACCGATCAGGATGATCAGGAGCGGCGGCACACAGAACATCATGGTTCCAAGCGTCAGCTTCGTGGGAAGCTTGTTGGCCTTTTCCTCGGCACGCATCACGCGCTTGTCGCGCATTTCCTCGGCGTAGACCCTCAGCGCCTCGGCGATCGAGGTGCCGAAGGTCGCCGACTGGATCAGCGTGGTGACGAAGCTGTTGATGTCCTGCACGTCGACGCGCTCGCCCATGTCGCGGAGAACGCGGGACTTCTCCTTGCCGGCCTTCATCTCGTAGGCGACGATCTGGAACTCCTCGGCGAGCGAGGGGTAGGAGGTCTCGATCTCCTTGGCGACGCGGTTGATCGCCTGGTCGAGCGATTGGCCGGCCTCGACGCAGACGAGCATCAGGTCGAGCGCGTCCGGAAAGCCCTGGATGATCTGCTCCTGACGCACCTGCAGACGGCGCTGGACCCAGTATTTCGGGGCGTAGTAGCCCACGCAGCCGGGCAGGAGCACCGTGATGATGGACGCCTGTGCCGAGCCGCCACCCGCGATCAGCAGGTAGATCGTGCCGATCACGAGGCCGCCGATCCCGCCCACGAGCTGTAGGAAGTGGAACATCTGCACCGCGCCCTTGGAGCGGTAGCCCGCGCGGATCATGGTCAGCTGCGAAGCCGACAGTTCGTCGACGTTCTGGGGCTGGAGATACTGGGCGAAACGGTCAAGCCGCTCATCCTTGCCCCCGACGCGCAGGCCACGCTTGGGGTTGGAGGTGACGCCGCTCTTCTCGGCGCCATCGTTCTTCAGGCGGCTGAACGGGTCCTTCGTCGGCCGGAGCGCGGCCGGGAGGACCAGGATGATCAGCAGAACACCGAGAAGGCCCACGACGATCATCGGGCCGAGATCGCCGAACTGTGCTGTCAGCCACTCGTTGCCCTTGGCGAAATATGCTCGGATCATTTCCATCTTGGCGGCGTCCTCGTCAGACTTTGATGTTAACCATCATGCGCATGAAGATCATGTTCACGCCGAGCATGACTGCCACGACCGCACAGGCGGGGATGAAAGCGGGGGTGTCGATCACGTCTGCGTAGTAGTCGGGCTTCATCACGTTGATGCCGATGAGGCAGAGGATCGGGAAGAACGACAGGAACGTGCCCGAGAACTTGGCCTCGGAGGTGATCGCCTTGACCTTCCGGAATAGCTTGAAGCGTGCCCGGATCACGTTGGCGAGGCCCTGCAGGATCTCGGCGAGGTTGCCGCCCGAGGTCTGCTGGATGCCGACGGCCACGGCGAGGAAGCGAAGGTCCTGGATGTCCAGGCGCTCGGCCATGGCACGGATCGATTCCGACACGTCACGCCCATAGGCCGCCTCGTCGGCGATGATGCCTAGCTCGGAGGCCAGCGGGTCGGACATCTCGCGGGCGACGGTGTGCACCGCCGACACGAAGGGATGGCCCACGCGCAGGCTTCGCACCATGAGTTCCACCGCGTCGGGCAGCTGCTCCTCGAGCTTGGCGATCCGCTTCTTCGCCTTCGAGGACACCCACTGGTAGACCGCGCCGACACCCATGACGATCGACACAAGCAGGCGGATCGGCAGCGATGCGGAGGTCAGGACCGTAAGCGCGAGGAAGACGACGACGGTCAGGCCCGCCATCACCATCATCAGCTGTTCGGGCGTGAAGGCGATGTTCGCCTTCTGGGCCTTGTCGGCGATGAGCGAATAGAACGGGACCCGCACGCGGCCCTTGTGCTGGGACATCTCCTTGCGGAGCTGGGCCAGCACGTCCTCGCGGCTGGCACCCTGTTCCAGCATCGCCAGGCGTCGGTTGACGCGCGCGTTCAGGCTGATCGACTTGCCGAAGACGGCAAGATAGACACCCTCCACCAGCAGGAGGACGCCGACGAAGATGCCGATATAGATGAGCGGTTCGATCGAGAGTTCCATGGGCGTTTACTCCGCGGCGACGGGTTCGTAGATGGCTGCCGGCAGGTCGTAGCCCCACTGGCGGAAACGTTCGGCATAGTGCGAGCGCACGCCGCAGGCCGTGAAATGGCCCATGATCGTGCCGTCGGGCTTGAGCCCCGTGCGCTGGTAGCGGAACACCTCCTGCATCGAGAGGACCTCGCCTTCCATGCCGGTCACTTCCGTGATCGAAACCATCCGGCGCGAGCCGTCCTGGAGGCGGCTGGCCTGCACGATGAGGTTCACGGCGCTTGCGATCTGGGCGCGGACGGCCTTGATCGGCATCTCGATGCCGGACATGGCGACCATGTTCTCCAGACGCGAGCAGGCATCGCGCGCGCTGTTGGCGTGGATCGTGGTCATCGAGCCGTCGTGGCCGGTGTTCATGGCCTGCAGCATGTCGATCACTTCCTCGCCGCGCGTCTCGCCGACGATGATGCGGTCGGGACGCATCCGGAGCGCGTTTCTCAGACAGTCGCGCTGCGTGACGGCGCCCTTGCCCTCGACGTTGGGCGGGCGGCTTTCCATCCGGCCCACGTGGACCTGCTGCAGCTGAAGTTCCGCGGTGTCCTCGATCGTCAGGATGCGTTCCTTGTTGTCGATGAAGGACGACAGCGCGTTGAGCGTGGTGGTCTTACCCGAACCCGTACCGCCCGAGACGATGACGTTGAGGCGCGTGGCGACGGCGGCCTGGAGATAGGCGGCCATCTCCTCGGAGAAGGCGCCGAACTTCACGAGATCGTCGATCCCGAGCTTTTCCTTCTTGAATTTCCGGATCGAGACGAGCGAGCCGTCCACTGCGACCGGCGGCACCATCGCGTTGAAGCGCGATCCGTCCTTGAGGCGGGCGTCGACATAGGGGTTCGATTCGTCGACGCGCCGGCCCACGGCCGACACGATCTTGTCGATGATCCTGAGAAGGTGCCGCTCGTCCTTGAAGCGGATGTCGGTCAGTTCCAGCCGGCCTGCACGTTCCACGAAGATGCGGTTGGGGCCGTTGACCAGGATATCGTTGACCGTCTCGTCCTTCAGAAGCGGCTCCAGCGGCCCGAGACCCGTCACCTCGTCGAACAGCTCGACGTTCAGCATCTGCCGGTCTTCGCGGTTCAGCACGACGCCCATGTCTGCCAGCTGTTCGCTGGTGATGGCGTTGATCTCGGCGCGCAGCTCGCTTTCCTTGGCCCCTTCCAGCGCGGAGAGGTTCAGGTTGTCGAGCAGACGGTGGTGCATCTCCGTCTTGAGTTCGTCCAGGCGCTGGCGGCGCTTGGCATCCTTGACGTCGCCACCCGACAGGTCGGCCTTTGGCACGGCGGCAAGCTGCTGGGGCTTGCGCGCGGCAGCCGGCGGGTCCTGAGACGAAGATGCCTCGGGCGCGGGCCGGGGCGAGCGCGCCTCGGCCTTTTCCGCGTTTGCGGCTTCGGCGGCGTCGGGCTTCGATCCCGGCTTGCGATACTTCGAGAACATCGGCGGCTTCCCCCGTTACTTGGCGGCTTTGGCGTCGGCCAGCATGGCCTGGTGCAGGCCCTGGGCTAGCTTGGCGATTTCCTTGCGGAGCGGGTTTTTCTTCGCGGCTTCGCCCATGGGCTGGCCGTTGTCGCCGGCCTCGCGGACCTGCTTGCCGCCGTCGGGCAGGTGGGTCTTGATCTCCACCCCGAGGCTTTCGGCCAGCTTCTTGACGCGGCCCTTGCCCGTCAGGTCCATTCCGCCCGGTGCCCGGTTCAGGACGTACTGAACCTTTTCCAGCGGCAGATCCTCGGCCCGAAGCGCCTTGATGAAGCGCATCGCATCCTGCGCCGAGCGCAGGTCGAGCTCCATCGTCGCAAAGAAGATGTCCGAGCGGTTCAGAACCGCCTCGGTCCAGACCACGAGGCTGCGCGGCATGTCCACGATAACGATGTCGAAGGTCTGCATCGCGAGGTTGAGGATCGCCTCCACCTCCGCCGGACCCATGATGTCGAGCGGCAGGATCTCGGGCGGCGCGGTGAAGACCGACAGCTTGTCGCCGTAGCCCACCATCGCCTGACGGAACGCGTCGGGGTCCATCGTATGGGCGTCTTGCAGGAACTCGACCACGACTTCCCGGCGCGGCAGGTCGAGATAGGTCGCGACCGAGCCGTATTGCAGGTCGAAGTCCATCAGGCAGACCGTCGGGGACTTTTTCTTGTCGATGGTCGCGAGTTCCCACGCGAGGTTGACGGCCAGCGTGGTTGCGCCGGTGCCCCCCGCCAGGTTCTGCACGGCGAACATCGCGCCGTGCCCGCCCATCGTGGGCTTGGCGTTCGGGGCCTCGCTGCCCGCGGGCGGTCCGCCGGCCGCGGTCGCTGCCGCCGCGTCGGAAGCCATGGACTTGATCCGCTCGACCGCGTCGTGAAGCGCGCCGTCGGACAGCGGATAGGGGAGAAAGTCGTCCGCGCCGAGGCGCAGGAGCTGGTGCAGCGTGGCGGGCGAAACGCCGTCGGCCACGATGATGACGCGGATGCCGCGCGTCTTCGCGGTGCGGATCAATTCGCCGAGCAGGCCGACGTCGGCCTCGTCCTCGGTGGTGATCGCAAGTGCGATGAAGACGAGGTCGTCTGCCTCGGGTTGCTGCAGGAAGGCGCGTGCCTCGTCGAAGCCGAGATCACCCCAGCCATCGCCGAGTTCGGCCTCCATGTCCTCGATCAGGAGATCGAAGCGATGCACATTGCGCGACACCGTACAGGCGACGACCGCCGCAGGTTCGGATTGCAGAGCCAGTCCGCTACTCATTCCTCATTTCCCACTCATGCCCGGATGATCCGGGTCCTGTTCTGTCGAAGAACGGCGAGGTCCATTCCCCGGATGCGGCGTTCCCTCGCCATCGGCAAAAACCGGGAGGAAGGGACCGCACCGTCGGCGAACCTGACGCGCAAAAAGGGCAACAATAGGACCTGAATAAGGGATTAGGTTTACGGATGGGCGGTATTTCATCGGCAACCGCCGGGCGCGCGGGGCGCAACGAAAAAGGGCCCGCGCAGCGGACCCTTCTCGTCTTTTTGGATTTCTTTCGGCGGCCTCAGGGCGCCACGACCCCCGCGCCCGATCCGTCGCCCGCCCCGCCCTGGCTGCCTGAGGCGCCCGACACGTAAGTGCGGTAGACGATCTGGGCGTATTCGCCGTCGAGGACCATCGGGTGCGTCTGGACGAAGCCCGTGACCTCGGTGACGGTCCGGCGGTTGCGGCGTTCCTCCGTTTCGGTGGCAACGACCGGCTGCGTCTCGCCCAGCGAGACCATCGCCTGCAGCCGCGAGCGTTCGACGCCCTGGCTCACGATGTAGTCGACCGCCGCGCGTGCCCGGCGCAGGCCGAGACGCTGGTTGTAGGCGTTCGATCCCACAAGGTCGGTGTGGCCGTAGACGGTGAAGCGCACCTCCGGGAAGTGCCGGATGAACGCGGCCTGCTCGCGCAGGATCGCGCGGGCCTGCTCGTCGAGCACGGCGGAGTTGAAGGCGAAGTTGATCGTCGTCGGAACCGTCTCGGCAAAGCGGCGACCCAGCACCTCGGCATAGCTCAACTCGCCGTTGTGCAGCATTATGTTGGTCATCGTCGGGTTGCCAAACCCGCCTTCGTCGAGATGCGCGCCAAGCGGCTGCGATGCGTCGAAGAGGTCCTCGCATCCTGCAAGTCCGAGGACCAGGCCGAGGGCGAGACCGCCGGTGGCGATCCGCCGCCGGAGCGGGGTGGGGGAGGCGATGCTCGTTGTGATGCGCATGGGTTCGCTCCTCATTCCATCACGTAGCCGTAGGACCCGCCGAAATCCTGCGCCGCGACGTCGCCTGCGGCGGTGCCGGGACGGGGCCGGCCGGTGGTGCGGCCGTGCAGGAAGAGATCGGCCTCGGTCGGAAGCGCGATCCGGTCGGTCGGAAGCGCCAGCGCCTCGCCGCGGACCGGGTTCACGAGGTGCGCGGTGACGATGATGACAAGTTCCGTCTGCTCGCGCTGGTAGGAGGCCGAACGGAACAGCGCGCCGAGGATCGGCAGGTCGCCGAGCCAGGGGACCTGCCCCACCGTGTCGCGGAAGTCATCCTGGAGAAGACCGGCGATTGCGAAGCTCTCTCCATCGCGAAGCTCTACCGTGGTGCCCGCGCGGCGGGTGTTGAGCGACGGGATCTCCGCGCCACCGCCAGTGGCCACGGTCGGGCCGATCGACGAGACCTCTGCGTCGAGGTTCAGGTTGATGATCTCGCCTTCCACCACCGTGGGCGTAAAGCTCATGTTCACACCGAAGGGCTTGAATTCGATGCCGATTCCATTGTCGCCCTGAACCGGGATCGGGTATTCGCCGCCTGCGAGGAACGTTGCCGACTGTCCCGAGAGGGCTGTCAGGTTCGGTTCCGCCAGAGTGCGGACCATGCCGTTCGATTCCAGCGCTTCGAGCAGGATGCCGATCTGGGCCGACCCTGCGCCGAAGGCGATCGAGAGTGCGCCGGTGCGTCCGTCGATGGCACCCGTTCCGCCGAGTGTCGGTGCGGCGGGCGCGCCGGTGTCTCCCAGAGCGTTGCTGCCGAACGCGGCGTCCGAAGTTCCGACACCGAGCGAGGTCGACAGTTCGTGGCGCACCGTGCGCTGCATCTCGGCGAAGCGGACCTGCAGCATCACCTGCTGCGTGCCGCCGACCATCATCAGGTTCGAGACGTTGCCGGGCGTGTAGCGTTCGGCCAGTTGCATGGCGCGATCGACCGCCTGCAGGGAGGTCAGCGTGCCCGACAGGACGATGCCGTCATTGGCGGTCCGGACCTCGACAGGTTCGCCGGGGAGGATCTCGCGCAGGCGCTCACGCAGCTCCGCGACATCGGGGATCACCTGGATCTCGACGTTGGCGATCAGGTTGCCCTCGGCCGAGAGAAGGGTCATCGTCGTCCGCCCCGGCGCCCGGCCGAGGATGTAGATCGACCGTTCCGACAGCGTCGCGATGTCCGCGATGGCGGGGTTGGCGACCGAAAGCTCGGCGAAGAGCATGTCGCTCTCGACCACGACCGCCCGGTTCATCGGCACCCGGAGGGTCGCCGAAGTTGCTCCTTCGAGCACCCGCAAGGTCTGAGCCGTACCGGGCACTGCCTGTGTAAAGACCGCACCCAGGCCTATGGCCATTGCGGCCAGGAATCTCGTCACGCGCATGATGATCCTGCCTCTATGCCTCTGCTCGGGCGTTGTCCGAATGGCCGCCCGTTTTGTCCACTGTGCCCCAAATGGAGATTTCACGCAAGAATCTGTGTGTTGCAGTTCGCTCTTTATGTGGTGAATCGACAACGCACAGGTTTATCCACAGTTTGTGGAGAGGTGGGATTACCGCGTTCCGGGCAAAACAAAACGCCCCGGCGCGAAGGTTTTTCGCGCCGGGGCGTCTTTTCCGATCGCCGGCCAGGGACAGGACCGGCACCGGTTTTCCCAGGTGGCTCAGTTGGTGCAGGGCACCTGCGTCACCACGAGTTCGCCGCCGCGACGCGCACGCACGGTGCAGATCTGCGGCCCGGCGCTCTGGACGATTTCCTCGGCGCCGAGAAGCTGGTTCGTGGATACTTCGACCGCTTCCGAGATCGTCTCGTCGCCCACGCCGACCAGAGCCAGCGTCAGGGCGCCCGAGGCCTGGGCCTGGGTCAGGGCGGCGATGTCGGCGGGGCCGGCCATCACGGTGATCGTGCGCGCGATGGTCGGGTTGTTGCGGTCTTCGTCGGCGATCTGGTCGATGGCGATGATCTGCACGTTCGACCGGATCAGCCGCGTGACGCGGTCGCCCTCGCGGCCATTGCCGGTCCAGTAGACATCGACCCGGTCGCCCGGCCGGAGGAAGCCCGAAACGCCCGAGGTCACGTCGACCTGCAGGGCGAGGGCGCGCATGCCGGCCTCGAGACGGGAGGCGACGCCGGCATCCTCGCCGGGTGCCGTGACCTTGGTGATCAGGACGGGTTCGTCCGCTTCCATCACGCGCAGGACGATTCGCGGCTCGTCGGCACCCGCGGGAAAAAGCTCTTCTTCCGAAGTGAACGCGCCGAAGGGCACATGGTCGGACGGCCAACGGATCGCACGCACGTCACCCGGGCGCAGGGGTTCGCCGTAGCGGACCTGCCGGGTCACCACGTAGACATCCGTGGTCGGCACGATGGCATTGCGCTGCTGCGCAATGGCGGTCTGATACTGGTCGAACCGGTCTTTCGCCACCGACACCGCGAAGGCTGCAAGGCCGACACCGACCATCAGGACTAGGACGAAGATGATACGCATTTCGGCATCCTCATGTTGCTGCTCTGTGCCGCCCCAAGCGGCCAGCGAAGGATGCCGCGGCCCGTTTCGGCCACGTCACCCTCACCCATTGGCAACACATCGTTTATGAATCTGGCGAAATTTGGGACGGCGGCGCGAAATTTCCGCGCCGCCCCCCGCTTCCGGTTGCCCGGATCAGTCCGCGTCCTGCTGGTTGGCGTTGTCGAACGGGTCGCTGAGCGGATCGGTGTCGGTCAACGCCGTCGAGATATCTCCCGACAGATCTTCGATGCCGCCCGAGACGACGCTCATCACGGCGAGGCCGAGGCCGACGATGGCGGCGGTCAGCACCACCCAGTCCACCGTGACGGCGCCGGACTCGTCCGACAGGAAGGTACGAAGCTTGGAAATGGCCATGAAAGCACTCCTGCTGCTGTTGTGGCATGTGGGGGAGGCTCGGCCGGGGCACCGCAGGTCGTGCGGACGGCGGTACCGGGCGGGACGAGCCGGGCGCTTTCTGCACCGACGCCCATGGGCGCGGGAGGCAGATGGCCGGGATCGCGGGGCAGGAATGTGGCGTGGCGGCGACGGCGACCGCCCGTTCCGTTCAGGCTTTAGACGAATGCCGCGGATCGTCCCAAAAAGGGAAAAGCCGCATCCCCGGGGGATGCGGCTTTCCGAAAGTCGGTTCTCTGTGCTGGACGCCTGGGCGTCCGCTGCGAGATCAGTTCGACTGCAGG
>NZ_JAOPHT010000028.1 GCF_025515305.1 Roseicyclus sediminis | reverse complement strand
ATCGCAGCCGTCAGCGTCGTCTTGCCGTGGTCAACGTGACCAATCGTGCCGATGTTCACGTGCGGCTTGTTACGTTCAAACTTTGCCTTTGCCATGATGGCCTCCTTTATCGGGTGGCGGGGTGATCCCCGCCCTACGGTTTGTGGGTAGGGCGGGGTTCACCCCGCCTGCCCGTCATGCGTATTTCGACTGGATCTCTTCGGAGATGTTCTGCGGAACCGGCTCGTAGTGGTCGAACTGCATCGTGAACTGCGCGCGGCCCGAGGACATGGAGCGCAGGGTGTTGATGTAGCCGAACATGTTGGCCAGCGGCACGAAGGCGTTGATCGCGATCGCGTTGCCACGGGTCTCCTGGCCAGTCACCTGGCCGCGCCGCGAGGTCAGGTCACCGATGATGCCGCCGGTGTATTCCTCCGGCGTCACGACCTCGACCTTCATCATCGGCTCGAGCAGTTTCGCACCCGCCTTCTTGAGGCCTTCGCGCATGCACATGCGGCTGGCGATCTCGAAGGCGAGGACCGACGAGTCCACGTCGTGGAACTTGCCGTCCAGAAGCGCCACCTTGAAGTCGATCACGGGGAAGCCCGCGAGCGGACCGGAGTCCATCACCGACTTGATGCCCTTCTCGACGCCGGGGACGTATTCCTTCGGCACCGCGCCGCCGACGATCCGGCTCTCGAAGGAGTAGCCTTCGCCCGGCTCGGTCGGGGAGATCTCGAGCTTGACCTCGGCGTACTGACCCGAACCACCCGACTGCTTCTTGTGGGTGTAGGTGTGCTCGATCTTCATGCCGATCGTTTCACGGTAGGCCACCTGCGGCGCACCGATGTTCGCCTCGACCTTGAACTCCCGCTTCAGGCGGTCGACGAGGATGTCGAGGTGAAGTTCGCCCATGCCCTTCATGATGGTCTGACCGGACTCGAGGTCGGTCTCGACGCGGAAGGACGGGTCCTCGGCGGCAAGCCGCTGCAGGCCCTGGGACATCTTCTCCTGGTCGGCCTTCGTCTTGGGCTCGACGGCGATCTCGATCACCGGATCGGGGAAGGTCATCGTCTCGAGCACGACAGGCTGCTGCTTGTCGCAGAGCGTGTCACCCGTGGTCGTTTCCTTCAGACCGGCAAGCGCGATGATGTCGCCCGCGAAGGCCTCGTCGATTTCCTCGCGGTTGTTGGAATGCATCATCATCATGCGGCCGATGCGCTCGTTCTTGCCCTTCGTGGAGTTCAGGATCGAGTCGCCCTTCTTGAGGACGCCCGAATAGACGCGCGTGAAGGTCAGCGAACCGACGAAGGGGTCGTTCATGATCTTGAACGCCAGACCGGCGAAGGGCATCGCATCGTCCGCGCGGCGGGCGATGTTGCGCTCTTCGGTTTCGTCGCCGGGCTTGAAGCCCATGTAGTCGACCACGTCGAGCGGGCTCGGGAGGAAGTCGACCACGGCGTTCAGCAGCGGCTGGACACCCTTGTTCTTGAAGGCCGAACCACCCAGGACCGGAACGAAGCTGAGCGACAGCGTACCCTTGCGGATCAGCTTGCGCAGCGTCGGAACGTCGGGCTCCTCGCCTTCGAGATACGCCATCATGGCGTCGTCATCCATCTCGACGGCGGCTTCGACCAGCTTGCCGCGCCACTCGTCTGCGAGCTCCTGCAGCTCGGGACGGATCGGCTGACGCGTCCACGACGCGCCGAGATCCTCGCCCTGCCAGACCCACTCTTCCATGGTGACGAGGTCGACGATGCCCTCGAGTTGGTCCTCGGCACCGATCGGGAAGTTGACCGGAACCGGGGTCGCGCCCGTGCGATCCTTGATCATCTTCACGCAGTTGAAATAGTCGGCGCCGATCTTGTCCATCTTGTTGACGAAGACCATCCGCGGAACCTTGTAACGGTCGGCCTGACGCCAGACGGTCTCGGTCTGCGGCTCGACGCCGGCGTTGGCATCGAGAAGTGCCACGGCACCGTCGAGCACGGCCAGCGAACGTTCCACCTCGATGGTGAAATCGACGTGGCCGGGGGTGTCGATGATGTTGAAGCGCGTCTTGGTGTCCGACGTGCCCTCGGCGGTCGGGTCTTCCTGCCACTGCCAGAAGGTGGTGGTGGCGGCCGACGTGATGGTGATCCCGCGCTCCTGCTCCTGCTCCATCCAGTCCATGGTGGCGGCGCCATCATGGACTTCGCCGATCTTGTGGGACCGGCCGGTGTAATACAGGATGCGCTCCGTCGTCGTGGTCTTGCCGGCGTCGATGTGCGCCATGATCCCGAAGTTGCGGTAGCGCTCGAGCGGATAATCGCGTGCCATTTGGGGAGGTCCTCAGGCTAAGATGAAACTTACCAGCGGTAGTGGCTGAACGCCTTGTTGGCGTCGGCCATCTTGTGGGTGTCTTCCCGCTTCTTCACGGCCGAGCCGCGCGAGTTCACGGCGTCGACCAGTTCCCCGGCCAGACGCTCTTCCATGGTGTTCTCGTTGCGAGCACGGGCCGCGTTGATGAGCCAGCGGATGGCGAGCGCTTCGCGACGCTCGGGGCGGACTTCGACGGGGACTTGGTAGGTGGCACCACCGACCCGGCGCGAGCGGACCTCGACGGACGGCTTGATGTTGTCGAGCGCCTCGTGGAACACCTCGACGGGGGCCCGCTTGAGACGACCCTCGACGCGGTCGAAGGCGTTGTAGACGATGCGTTCGGCGGTCGATTTCTTGCCGTCGATCATCAGGTTGTTCATGAACTTGGTCAGAACGCGGTCACCGAACTTGGCGTCGGGCAGGACTTCGCGTTTCTCGGCGCGATGGCGGCGGGACATGGTGGTATCCTCTTACTTGGGGCGCTTGGCGCCGTATTTCGAACGGCGCTGGCGACGGTCCTTGACGCCCTGCGTGTCGAGCACGCCGCGCAGGATGTGATAGCGCACGCCGGGAAGGTCCTTCACCCGGCCGCCACGGATCAGGACCACCGAGTGCTCCTGAAGGTTGTGGCTCTCGCCGGGGATGTAGCTGATCACCTCGTAACCGTTGGTCAGGCGCACCTTGGCGACCTTCCGCATGGCCGAGTTCGGCTTCTTCGGCGTCGTCGTGTAGACGCGCGTGCAGACACCGCGCTTTTGCGGGCAGCTCTCCAGGTGCTGGGACTTGGAGCGTTTCACTTTGGGCTGCCGCGGCTTGCGGATCAGCTGCTGAATCGTCGGCATGGGGTCTCCCCGTCTGGCTCTCTCGTGTCGGCGGTGGCCCGCGCCCGGTCATCCGGCAACGCGAAAACACCAAAACCGCATGCATCCCTTCCCTACCTGGAGGACGCTGCGGTGGAAGTTTCAGAGGATCGGGGCGCTCAAACGGCCCGGATCATGACCACTACAATTCTGTTTTCGGAGGCCGGTACGCCATGCGGCGGCACCCGGCCAAGTGGCGCGCGGTATAGGGGGAGTCGATACGGGTGTCAACAGCGCCCCGGAGCGGCACGGCCCGTTGTCGGATGGCCGTCGCGTCAGTGGGCCTCCGGGCGGGGCTGAGCCGCCGCCGCCGACCTGCGCGCGCGTGCCGCAACCGCCCTTTCGCGCAGGATCGTGTAGATGCCGGTCGCCACCACGATCGCCGCCCCGGACAGGGCCAGAGCGTTCGGCCACTCGCCGAAGAATGCCAGCCCGAGGACCAGCGCAAACACCAGGGACGTGTAGCGGAAGGGCGCGGTGAACCCGACTTCGCCCACCCGCATGACCATGATCGAGAAGAGATAGCCGCCGATGATGAAGACCGCGGCCAGCGCGATGAAACCGGCCTCGCGCAGGCCCGGCATCACCCAGGGTTCCGTCAGGCTGAGAAGGCCGCCGAAGACCGCCACCGCGGCCGCCGTGATGACCGCCACCGCCATCGAGGGCAGGCCCGGACTGAACCGCCGCGTGACCAGGTCCCGCCCGGTGATGATGACCACGGCCAGAAGCGCCGAGAGTGACCATGCGTTGAAGCCCTCGGTCCCTGGCTGCACGATCAGCATGACCCCCGCGAACCCCACCAGAACGGCACTCATCCGGCGCCAGCCCAGCGGCTCGCCGAGGAAGACCGTGGCCGCCACCGTCACGACGAGCGGCAGCGCCGACAGCAGCGCCGTCGCGTTGGCGATGGGCATGTTCACCAGCGCCATCAGGAAGGCCACCATCGCGGTGATCTCGAAGAGGGTTCGCCACGCGACCCGCGAGCGGTCCTCGTGCGGGATGCGGAAGGTGAACTGACCAAAGGCGGCGGCCAGCAAGGCGAGCATCGTCGTGGTCAGCAGACCGCGCAGGAACACGATCTGGAACAGCGGCAGGTCCTGCGCCGCCAGTTTCACGAACGCGTCGTTGAGGGTGAAGGCCCCCATGCTCGCCGTCATCAGCAGGGCGCCCTTCAGGTTCGGGCCGAGGCTCATTCCGGGGCGGCCCTGGTCAGCCGCGCGATGGCCTGGCGCACGGCCTTCGGGGCAAGGCCGAAACGCTGGCTCAGGGCCTCGTCCGCCATCGCAGGGGCAAGCCTGGAGGCTCCCTTCGGCGCCGTCCGCGTGCTGTCGTTGCCACCATGGAGCGTGCGCAGGAACATGTCGTCCCGCGGGTCGGTCCAGCAGCGGGCATTGGCCAGCAGGTGGGCGTGGTTCCAACGGTAGATGTTGTGCTGGAAATCGAAGGCCGTGACCATGGCGCTTGCCTGACCGAGTGGACGTGTCTCGCTGTAGCGGTAGAGCGGAAGCGCAGGATCGTCCAGCGCCCAGTAGAGCCCGGTCTGGTAGCCGATGACGGCGGGCGTCTCGGCATCGGCCCACCCGATGTCGAGCAGCCGGTCCGCGGTGTCCCGCAGCCGTTCGACATAGTCCACCGCCACGGCGTCGTCGTCGTCGATGCGGAAGCCGGTGACGTAGGGAACGCCCTCATCGCCGCCGACCCGGAAGGCGCGGCGCGTCGCCTGCAGCGGGCCGACGGGCTCCATCGCGCAGATCTCGAGGAAGGGATAGGTCGCCCGGAGCGACTTCAGCCGCCGGCGCCAGCGGATCGGCATCATGTCCCCCACCAGCGCGACGAGCCGGAAGTCCCTGTCGGTCTGGGCGGCCAGCGACGGCAGGCAGATCTGCTCGAAACAGGTGAAGCGATAGCGCATGCGCTCGGGTGCGTAGAGCGTCTCGATGACCTTGTCAGTGCCCTTCGACGACAACCGGAACCCCGCGGTCGCGGGGTAGGAGAAGCGGCAGACGCCGATCACCTGGTTGTCCGGTCTTCTGCCCATGTCTCGGCCCGCCTGCCTCTCCGTCGGCAAGCCTAGATCAGGCCGAAGGCCGAGGGAATGCCCGCGTCCCCTATCGGAGCACGCGGAACCCGGCGAGGCCCGCCACCTCGACCGGGCTCGCGGTCACGGCATCGACGCGGGCGGCCGGTGGCCCCTTCCCGAACGCGTCTAGCATCCGCGCCACGGCGTCGGCGGGCCCTTCGATGACGGCCATCACCGATCCGTCAGCCTCGTTGCGCACCCAGCCCGCGAGACCGAGCGCCTGGGCCCTGGCCTTCGTCCAGGCCCGGAAGGCCACGCCCTGCACCCGGCCCCTGACCCGGACTTCGGTCGCGGTGGTATCGCCCGGCATGTCCCGGTCCTCCCTGGCTTCGTGCATCGGGTGCAGCCTCGCACGGGATGCCCGAAACGCGAAACGCCCCGCCGGTGAGGGCGGGGCGTTCCGGAGTTCCTTTCGGATCGTGGCGAGGTCCTTATTCCTCGCCGGTCTCCTCTGCGACCGTCTCGGCCGCATCCGCGCCGAAGATCGCCTCGGGCGCAGCCAGTGCGGCGGCGGCCTCGGCCTCGGCGCGTGCGGCCTCGATCACCTTGTTGTCCCGCTCGGCGGCGATGCGGCGCACGCGCTGCGTGGCCCCGCCCGTGCCGGCTGGGATCAGGCGCCCGACGATGACGTTCTCCTTAAGGCCCACGAGCTTGTCGCGCTTGCCCTGGACGGACGCCTCGGTCAGCACGCGCGTGGTCTCCTGGAAGGAGGCGGCCGAGATGAACGACCGGGTCTGAAGCGACGCCTTGGTGATCCCGAGAAGGATCGGCTCGCCTTCTGCCGGGCGGCCGCCCTTGGCGATCGCCTTCTCGTTGGCCTCGTCGAACTCGGCCTTGTCGACGTTCTCGCCCTTGAGAAGCGTCGTCTCGCCGCTGTCGAGGATCTCCCACTTCTGCAGCATCTGGCGAACGATCACCTCGATGTGCTTGTCGTTGATCTTCACGCCCTGCAGTCGGTAGACGTCCTGCACCTCGTCGATCAGGTAACCGGCAAGCGCCTCGATCCCCATGATCCGCAGGATGTCATGCGGCGCGGGGTTCCCGTCCATGATGTAGTCGCCTTTCTGGACGAAATCGCCCTCGGCAACGGGGATGTGCTTGCCCTTCGGCACCATGTACTCGACCGGCTCGAGGCTGTCGTCGGCGGGAACGATGGCGATCCGGCGCTTGTTCTTGAAGTCGCGTCCGAATTTCACGTAGCCGTCGATCTCGGCGATGATCGCGTGGTCCTTCGGACGGCGCGCCTCGAACAGTTCCGCCACCCGCGGCAGACCGCCGGTGATGTCCTTGGTCTTGGCGCCCTCGCGCGGGATCCGTGCGACGACGTCGCCGGCCTGGATCTGCTGGCCGTCCTCGACCGACAGGATCGCGTCCACCGACATCGTGTAGGTGACCGGGTTCCCCTGCTCGTTGCGCACGGGCTCCCCGTCCTCGCCGACGATGATGATCTCCGGCTTCAGCTCGTTGCCCTTGGGCGCGGTGCGCCAGTCGGACACGATCTTCTGCGTCATGCCGGTCGCGTCGTCGGTATCCTCGCGGATCGACACGCCCGAGATCAGGTCGACGAACTTCGTCGTGCCCGCGGCTTCGGCGATGATCGGAAGCGTGTAGGGGTCCCACTCGAACAGGCGGTCGCCGCGGCTGATCTTGGCCCCGTCCTCCACCATGACCTTGGTGCCGTAGCCGAGCTTGAAGCTCGCCCGTTCGGCGCCCTGGTCGTCGGTGATGACGAGCTGCATGTTGCGGCCCATCACGATCTGCTCGCCGGCGACGTTCTTCAGGAGGTTGGGGTTCGCGAAGGCGATCGTGCCCTCGACGTTGGCCTCCTGGAAGGACTGCTGGCCACCCTGCGCGACGCCGCCGATGTGGAACGTCCGCATCGTCAGCTGCGTGCCGGGTTCGCCGATGGACTGGGCCGCGATGATGCCGACGGCCTCGCCGACGTTCACCCGTGTGCCCCGCGCCAGGTCACGGCCGTAGCAGGCCGCACAGACGCCTTCCTCGGCTTCACAGGTCAGCGGGCTCCGCATCGCCATGGAGACGACACCGGCCTGCTCGACCGCATCGGCCTTGCGCTCGTCGATCAGTTCGCCCTTGGCCACGATAACCTCGTCGGTGCCGGGCACGAAGACGTCCTCGCCCGCGGTCCGTCCGAGGATGCGCTCGGCCAGCGAGGCCACGACCTCGCCGTCGTTGACGGCCGCCTGCGCGGTGATCGTCCGCTCGGTGCCGCAGTCGTTCATGCGAACGATGCAGTCCTGCGCCACGTCCACCAGACGACGGGTCAGGTAACCCGAGTTCGCCGTCTTGAGCGCGGTGTCCGACAGGCCCTTCCGGGCGCCGTGGGTGGAGTTGAAGTACTCCAGCACGGTCAGGCCTTCCTTGAAGTTCGAGATGATCGGCGTCTCGATGATCTCGCCCGAAGGCTTGGCCATGAGGCCGCGCATGCCGCCCAGCTGCTTCATCTGGGTGACCGAGCCACGGGCACCGGAGTGGGCCATCATGTAGACCGAGTTCGGCTCCTGCTCGGCGCCGTTCTCGTCGTACTTCTTCGACGAGATGGTCGCCATCATGGCGTCCGTCACCTTGTCGTTGGCTTTCGACCAGGCATCGATGACCTTGTTGTACTTCTCACCCTGGGTGATCAGGCCATCCATGTACTGCTGTTCGAATTCCTTGACCTGTTCGCGGGTCTCGTCGACCAGCGTCCACTTGTCGTCGGGGATGACCATGTCGTCCTTGCCGAACGAGATGCCGGCCTTGAACGCCTCGCGGAAGCCCATGGTCATGATCTGGTCGCAGAAGATGACCGACTCCTTCTGGCCGCAGTAGCGGTAGACGGTGTCGATGACCTGCTGCACTTCCTTCTTCCGCAGAAGACGGTTCACCAGATCGAAAGGCGCCTTGGCGTTGAGCGGCAGAAGATCGCCCAGAAGCGCGCGACCCGGCGTCGTGTCGTAGCGCCGCCAGACCTCGTTGCCTTCCTCGTCGATCTGCTTGATCCGCGCCTTCACGCGCGAGTGCAGGTGCACCTCGCCCGCGTCGAGCGCGTGGCGGACCTCGTCCACGTCGGCGAAGATCATGCCCTCGCCCTTCATGCCCTCACGCTCGAGCGTAACGTAGTAGAGGCCCAGGATCATGTCCTGCGACGGAACGATGATCGGCGCGCCGTTGGCGGGCGACAGAACGTTGTTCGTCGACATCATCAGGACGCGCGCTTCCAGCTGCGCCTCGAGGCTCAGCGGAACGTGCACGGCCATCTGGTCGCCGTCGAAGTCGGCGTTGAAGGCCGAGCAGACGAGCGGGTGAAGCTGGATCGCCTTGCCTTCGATCAGGATGGGCTCGAAAGCCTGGATGCCAAGGCGGTGCAGCGTCGGCGCCCGGTTCAGCAGAACGGGATGCTCGCGGATCACCTCGTCGAGGATGTCCCAGACTTCCGGGCGCTCCTTCTCGACGAGCTTCTTGGCCTGCTTGACGGTGGAGGACAGGCCCTTGGCCTCAAGCCGCGAGTAGATGAACGGCTTGAAGAGCTCGAGCGCCATCTTCTTGGGCAGGCCGCACTGATGGAGCTTGAGTTCGGGGCCGGTCACGATGACCGAGCGGCCCGAGAAGTCCACGCGCTTGCCGAGCAGGTTCTGCCGGAACCGGCCCTGCTTGCCCTTGAGCATGTCCGACAGCGACTTCAGCGGCCGCTTGTTGGCACCGGTGATGACCCGGCCGCGACGGCCGTTGTCGAACAGCGCATCGACCGATTCCTGCAGCATCCGCTTTTCGTTGCGGATGATGATGTCGGGCGCGCGCAGCTCGATCAGCCGCTTGAGACGGTTGTTCCGGTTGATGACCCGGCGGTAAAGGTCGTTGAGGTCCGACGTCGCGAACCTGCCGCCATCGAGCGGCACGAGCGGGCGCAGTTCCGGCGGGATGACCGGGATCACCGTCATGACCATCCACTCGGGCCGGTTGCCCGACTCCAGGAACGACTCGACGATCTTCAGACGCTTGATGATCTTTTTCGGCTTGAGCTCGCCCGTGGCCTCCTTGAGGTCCTCGCGCAGCTGCGTGGCCTCGCTTTCGAGGTCGATCGCCGCCAGCATCTCGCGGATCGCCTCGGCGCCGATGTTCGCCTGGAAGGCGTCGGAGCCATAGGCATCCTGCGCGTCGAGGAATTCCTCCTCGCTCATCAGCTGACCGTAAGACAGGTCGGTCAGACCCGGCTCGATCACCACGTAGTTCTCGAAATAGAGGATCCGCTCCAGGTCGCGCAGCGTCATGTCCAGCATCAGGCCGATGCGGGAGGGCAGCGACTTGAGGAACCAGATGTGCGCGACGGGTGCCGCCAGCTCGATGTGGCCCATACGCTCGCGGCGGACCTTCTGCAGCGTGACCTCCACGCCGCACTTCTCGCAGACGACGCCGCGATACTTCATGCGCTTGTACTTGCCGCAAAGGCACTCGTAGTCCTTCGTCGGCCCGAAGATGCGCGCGCAGAACAGGCCGTCACGCTCGGGCTTGAACGTGCGGTAGTTGATCGTCTCGGGTTTCTTGATCTCGCCGTAGGACCAGCTGAGGATCCGCTCGGGCGATGCCAGCGAGACCTTGATCTCGTCGAACGCCTTGGGCGGGGTCAGCGGGTTGAACGGGTTGTTGGTGAGTTCCTGGTTCATGTCGAATCCTTGAGAATAAGGGCGCGGGTGGGAAGGGGGCGGCCGGCATGGACCGCCCCGGGCGACACGGGCGGATTACTCCGCCGCGATACCGCCCTCTTCGTCCTCCTCCGCATCCAGGAGTTCCATGTTGAGGCCCAGGCCGCGGACCTCCTTGACGAGAACGTTGAACGATTCCGGCACGCCGGCCTCGAAGTTGTCCTCGCCCTTGACGATCGACTCGTAGACCTTGGTCCGGCCCGCCACGTCGTCCGACTTGACGGTGAGCATCTCCTGCAGCGTGTAGGCGGCGCCATACGCCTCGAGTGCCCAGACCTCCATCTCGCCGAAGCGCTGGCCGCCGAACTGCGCCTTGCCGCCGAGCGGCTGCTGCGTGACGAGGCTGTAGGGCCCGGTCGAGCGCGCGTGGATCTTGTCGTCCACCAGGTGGTGCAGCTTCAGCAGGTACTTGACGCCGACCGTGACCGGACGCGCGAACTTCTCGCCCGTGCGGCCGTCGAAGAGGTCGGACTGGCCGCTCTGGCTGAAGCCGGCGCGCACCAGTGCGTCGTTCACGTCGGCCTCCTTGGCGCCGTCGAAGACCGGGGTCGCGATCGGCACGCCGCTGGTGACGTTGCCGGCGGCCTCGATCACCTGTGCCTCGTTCATGTCCCCGAAGGCGTCGTTGTAGGTCTCGTCGCCGTAGGCGATCTTCAGGGCATCGCGCACCGGGGTCATGTCACCCGAGCGGCGATACTCGTCCAGTGCCTCGTCGATCTTGAGGCCGAGGCCGCGCGCGGCCCAGCCCATGTGCGTTTCGAGGATCTGGCCCACGTTCATCCGCGACGGCACGCCGAGCGGGTTGAGAACGAAGTCCACCGGAGTGCCATCCGCGAGGAACGGCATGTCCTCCATCGGAACCACCTTGGAGATGACGCCCTTGTTGCCGTGACGGCCGGCCATCTTGTCGCCCGGCTGAAGCTTGCGCTTCACCGCGATGAAGACCTTGACCATCTTCATCACGCCCGGAGGCAGGTCGTCGCCGCGGCGGACCTTCTCGACCTTGTCCTCGAAGCGGTGATCGAGCGCGCGCTTCTGCGCCTCGAACTGCTCGTGCAGCGCCTCGACCTGGGCGGCGTCCTGCTCGTCCCCGAGGGCGAGCTGCCACCACTGGCCGCGGCTGAGGGTGTCGAGAAGCTCCTCGGTGATCTCGGAGCCGGCCTTGACGCCCTTCGGACCCTTCACCGCGGTCTTGCCGAGGATCATGGACTTGAGGCGCGCGTAGATGTTGCGTTCGAGGATGACGAGCTCGTCGTCCCGGTCACGGGCCAGGCGCTCGACTTCCTCGCGCTCGATCTGCAGCGCGCGTTCGTCCTTCTCCACGCCATGGCGGTTGAAGACGCGCACTTCCACGACCGTGCCGAAGTCGCCCGGCGGCAGCCGGAGCGAGGTGTCGCGAACGTCCGAGGCCTTCTCGCCGAAGATCGCGCGAAGAAGCTTTTCCTCCGGCGTCATCGGGCTTTCGCCCTTGGGCGTGATCTTGCCCACGAGGATGTCGCCCGGCCCCACTTCGGCGCCGATATAGACGATGCCCGCCTCGTCGAGGTTGCGCAGGGCCTCCTCGCCGACGTTCGGGATGTCGCGGGTGATCTCTTCCGGCCCGAGCTTGGTGTCGCGGGCCGCGACCTCGAATTCCTCGATGTGGATCGAGGTGAAGACGTCGTCGCGCACGATGCGCTCGGAAATCAGGATCGAGTCCTCGTAGTTGTAGCCGTTCCAAGGCATGAACGCGACGATCACGTTCTTGCCCAGCGCCAGTTCACCCATGTCGGTCGACGGGCCGTCGGCGATGACCTCGCCCTTGGACACCGTGTCGCCGACCTTCACCAGCGGGCGCTGGTTGATGCAGGTGTTCTGGTTCGAGCGCTGGAACTTGCGCAGGCGGTAGATGTCCACGCCGGCGTCGCCGAGCGTGAGATCCTCCGTCGCGCGCACCACGATCCGCTGGGCATCGACCTGGTCGATGATCCCCGCGCGGCGCGCCTGGATGGCCGCGCCACTGTCGATGGCGACCTTGCTCTCGATGCCCGTGCCCACGAAGGGCGCGTCCGCCTGCAGCAGCGGCACGGCCTGACGCTGCATGTTCGAGCCCATGAGGGCGCGGTTCGCGTCGTCGTTCTCGAGGAACGGGATCAGCGACGCGGCGACCGAAACCAGCTGTTTCGGCGACACGTCGATCAGGTCCACGGCCTCGCGCGGGGCAAGCGTGTACTCGCCCGACTGGCGGGTGTTCACCATCTCGTTGATGAACTGCCCATCCTCGCTGAGGTTGGCGTTCGCCTGCGCCACGGTGTGACGCATCTCCTCGGTCGCGGACATGTAGACGACCTCATCGGTCACCTGCGCGTCCTTCACCTTGCGATACGGCGTCTCGATGAAGCCGTACTTGTTCACCCGCGCGAAGGTGGCGAGCGAGTTGATGAGACCGATGTTCGGGCCTTCCGGCGTCTCGATCGGGCACATCCGGCCATAATGCGTCGGGTGCACGTCGCGCACCTCGAAGCCGGCACGCTCGCGCGTCAGGCCGCCCGGGCCAAGCGCCGAAAGGCGACGCTTGTGCGTGACTTCCGACAGCGGGTTGGTCTGGTCCATGAACTGCGACAGCTGCGAGGAGCCGAAGAACTCCCGCACGGCGGCGGCCGCCGGTTTCGCGTTGATCAGGTCCTGCGGCATGACCGTGTCGATCTCGACCGACGACATGCGCTCCTTGATCGCGCGCTCCATCCGCAGCAGGCCGACGCGGTACTGGTTCTCCATCAGCTCGCCGACCGAGCGCACCCGCCGGTTGCCGAGGTGGTCGATGTCGTCGATCTCGCCCTTGCCGTCGCGCAGCTCCACCAGCGCCTTGACGCAGGCGATGATGTCCTCGCGGCGCAGCGTGCGCTGCGTGTCCTCGGCGTCGAGGTCAAGGCGCATGTTCATCTTCACCCGGCCGACCGCCGAAAGATCGTAGCGCTCGCTGTCGAAGAAGAGCTGGTTGAACAGCGTCGAGGCGGCTTCCACAGTCGGCGGCTCACCGGGGCGCATGACGCGGTAGATGTCCATCAACGCGGTGTCCCGGTTGAGGTTCTTGTCCATCGCCACGGTGTTGCGGATGTAGGGGCCGACATTGACGTTGTCGATGTCGAGGACCGGCACCTCGGTGATGCCCGCGTCCATGAGCTCCTTAAGCGTGCCGCCCGTGACGTCGCCATCCTTGTCGGTTTCCCACGTCAGCTCGTCGCCGGCCTCGACGTAGATCGCGCCGGTTTCCTCGTTGATGATGTCCTTGGCGACGTAGCGCCCGACAATCTGGTCGAAGGGAACGAGGATCTCGGTGACTTTGCCGTCGTCGATGATCTGCTTGACCGCGCGCGGCGTGACCTTCTTGCCCGCCTCGGCGATCACTTCACCGGTCTTGGCGTCGACGATGTCGTAGGTCGGGCGCGTGCCGCGCACGCGCTCGGGGAAGAACTTGGTGACCCAGCCCTTCTTCTTGTCCAGCTTGAAGGTGACGGTGTCGTAGTAGGCATCCATGATGCCTTCCTGGTCGAGGCCGAGCGCATAGAGCAGCGTCGTGACCGGGAGTTTCCGGCGCCGGTCGATGCGCGCGAAGACGATGTCCTTGGCGTCGAATTCGAAGTCGAGCCACGAGCCGCGATAGGGAATGATGCGGCAGGCGAAGAGCAGCTTGCCCGAGGAGTGCGTCTTGCCCTTGTCGTGATCGAAGAACACGCCCGGGCTGCGGTGCATCTGGGAAACGATGACGCGCTCGGTGCCGTTCACGATGAACGTGCCGTTCGGGGTCATGAGCGGCATGTCCCCCATGAACACGTCCTGCTCCTTGATGTCCTTGACCGACTTGGCGCCGGTATCCTCGTCGACATCGAACACGATCAGCCGCAGCGTCACCTTGAGGGGCGCGGCATAGGTGAGGTCGCGCTGCTGGCACTCCTCGACGTCGAACTTGGGCGCTTCGAGCTCGTACTTCACGAACTCCAGAACCGCCGTCTCGTTGAAATCCTTGATCGGGAAAACCGACTGGAAGACGCCCATGATGCCTTCGCCGTCGGTGGGTTTGTCGGCGTCGCCGGAGTCGAGGAACAGGTCGTAGGAGGATTTCTGAACCTCGATGAGGTTCGGCATCTCCAGGACTTCGCGGATTTTGCCGAAGAATTTACGGATACGTTTCTGGCCTGCGTAGGTCTGAGCCATGCTACAGCGCACCTTTCCACTGTCTCGCGCGGCCCTCTCGCCGCCGGGGCCTCGGCGGAGAGCTCGCAAGATCCAAGACGTGACGGATCAATCCGTTTGCCGTCCCACCGGCAAATCCCGATCCCGTTGCCACCGCCTTGGAAAACGCCCTTTCGCGCGGGCCCTTTCCAAGACGCGGTCGGCTGGACCCGGATTTCTCCGGGCCCAGCCTCTGTCCGTTCGCGGAGAACGGGCCTCCGGGGAAGCCCGACCTCCCGCCTTGTCCTCAGGCCAGCTCGACCTCGGCGCCAGCTGCTTCCAGCTTGCCCTTGATGTCTTCCGCTTCGGCCTTGTCGACGCCTTCCTTGATCTTGCCGC
Source organism: Roseicyclus sediminis (assembly GCF_025515305.1). GTDB lineage: Bacteria > Pseudomonadota > Alphaproteobacteria > Rhodobacterales > Rhodobacteraceae > Roseibacterium > Roseibacterium sediminis. The sequence goes on along the minus strand of NZ_JAOPHT010000028.1, from coordinate 9,710 downwards.
CGGCTTCGACCAGGTCCTTGGCTTCCTTGAGGCCCAGGCCGGTGATCGCGCGCACTTCCTTGATCACGTTGATCTTCTGTGCGCCGGCGTTCTTCAGAACGACGTCGAATTCGGTCTTCTCTTCCTCTGCGGCGGCAGCTTCGCCACCGACGGGGCCGGCCATCATCACGGCGCCGCCTGCGGCGGGCTCGATGCCGTATTCGTCCTTGAGGATGGTCTTGAGCTCCTGCGCTTCGAGGAGGGTGAGACCGACGATCTCTTCTGCGAGTTTCTTCAGATCAGCCATTTGTTCAGGTTCCGTATGTAGGATTGTGTTCCAACGCCGCAAGGTGCGGGTCGTGGGGATGCCTTAGGCCGCCGCCTTTTCCTCGATGGTGGAAAGGATGGAGGCGATGTTCGAAGCAGGTGCGCCAATGGCCCCGGCGATGTTCGAAGCAGGTGCCCCGATGCAGCCGACGATGGAAGCGATAAGCTCCTCGCGGGACGGCATCTTGGACACGGCTGTAACACCGGCGCGGTCAAGAACCTTCCCATCCATGGCTCCGCCGAGGATCACGAACTTGTCGTTCGCCTTGGCGTAGTCCTCGGCGACCTTGGCTGCTGCCACGGGATCTTCCGAATAGGACAGAACGGTCATGCCCGTCAGGAACTCGGTGATGCCAGAGACATCGGTTCCTTCCAGGGCGATCTTGGCGAGCCTGTTCTTGGCGACGCGGACGGACCCACCCGCTTCACGCATGCGTGCGCGCAGGTCCTGCATCTCGGCAACCGTGAGACCCTCGTAGTGTGCGACCACCACGACGCCAGAGCTTTCGAAGATCTGGCCGAGTTCCTCGACCACTTTCTCTTTCTGGGCTCTATCCACAGTTTCACTCCAGTTTGGGGGTCTCCCCCCGGCTCGATGGTACCGGATCGCTCCGGCGGTTTTGGTCCGCGGTCAACGGGAACCAAACCGCCCGGGCGCTCGAACGGAGCCCTCGGCCTTCTGGTCTGATCCCGCCTCGGGCAGGAATTATTGAGAGAAATCCCTCAACCCACCGTCTCGGACGAAACGCAAAAGAGCGCGTGACGAATCGCGCGCTCTCTCGCAAGGGCGGTGAGTATCCTCTGAGCGTCGATTTGCCAAGCCCCGCACGCGGCTTTTGTCAGTTCGCGCTCAGGCCGCTTCGGCCCGGTACGCGCGGCGTTGCTCTGCAGAATAGACCGGCCAATGGACGAGGTCGCGCACATGGGCGTCCAGGGTCTCGGGGCGATGGCCGGTGACCCAGCGCACGTAGCTCAGCGCGATCTGGTCCCTCGGCATGAGGCCGGCATAGGCCCCGAACCATGCTGAATTGAATGCCTCGGTCTCGGGAGAACCCATTTTCTGGACGCAGATCATGTTGGCGAATAGCCCGGCATTGCGCGGCACATAGGCCTTTCTGCAGGCGTCGAGGATAGTCTCGTACTGGGCCTCGTCATAGAAGCCCTTGCGAAAACAGGTGCGCGCCTCCCGGTAAAGGCAATTCCGGCGCATATGGCGCACGAGATATCGCCCTGCGGGCGCGGCACCGCCATGCGCGCCTTCGATTTCGGCGACCAGTTCGCGCGGATCGACCTTAAGTCGGGCGCAGTTGTCCACGTAGATGACCCATTCGTGGTCGGGGAAATGACGCTCGGGCATCAGCTTGGGCAGGCGCGACTGGAGAACGGGAGACAGGCCGGTTTCAGGCAGGACGACCGCCTGAACACCCGCTGGCACGACATCCGGCGCATCGGTGAAAACCACGGTGTCGAAGTCGTCGCCAAGCGGAATGGCCGTCGGATTGAAGGGTTCATGCGCGCCGAAATAGCAGGAATAGACGGCGACCCCGCCCTTGACGCGTCGGGCCTGCGCCGTGCCGCCAAGCGGAGCGTGAGCCCGGAACACCACGGTACGGATCTTGTGCCGGCGGTGCATGCCCCCGTCGATCACGTCAACCACCCGGCCGAATTCGCCGAATTCGGCGTTCAGCATCTTGATCAGGACCTCCTCGCTGATGCCGAAGGGGTCCATCGCCGTCACCCGGTCGACACTGTAGTTCCAGCCATGGTCGAGAAGGAGAATGCCGCCGGGCGCGAGGCTCCGTATCCATGCGCCGAAGGCCTTCGGCGGATCGAAGGAGTGGTCCCATGAATTCGAGTAGACGAAATCCATGGCGCCGACCCAGTCATCCCGCAAGTCGTGGAAATCCCACTGGATCGTGTGCGGAAAATCCGTCGCCGTGTCCGAGATCTCCGTCCCGATCACGTCGGCCTCGGAATGCTCCGCGCCCTCGGCATCGACGCCGGGAGAAAGATGGCGGCGGAACCAGGCCTGCTCGTTGCCCCTGCGCGTGCCGTGGCAAAGACCCGCGCGCACACCCGGACGATGGCGGTTCAGATATCGGCTGAGGATCTCGATGTGCGCCTCGGGCACCCATTGGCTGTCGATCTTCAGCTTGTTGGCGAGGGTCTGGACCTGGCGGTAGACGTCGTAGTTGAAGTCGCCGCCGACGTTGTATTTCAGAAGGCGCATTCCTTCCGACTCGTCGACCACCGACTCCGCCATGACCTGTTCGACCAGTTCACGGTAGCGCCGTTCGAGTTCCTGCTTGTCGACCTGTTCCAATGCCCTGCCCCGCGCCCGCCCGGGCGGCGCCTTTTCCGGCGCCGCGTCTTTGGGCGGAAACTTAGCTGGGCTGCGGGCCGACGGCAAAACGAAAACGGCACCCCGGTGCGATCCGGGGTGCCGTCGTGTTTCTTTCTTCCCGCTGTGCGGGCGCGATCAGTTGCCCGTCGCGCTGTCCAGGGCCACCGAGACACCGGGGCCCATGGTCGAGCTGATCGAGACCTTGCGCAGGTAGGTGCCCTTGGCGCCCGAAGGCTTCGCCTTGTTCACCGCGTCCACGAAGGCGCGCAGGTTCTCGGCCAGCTTGGCCGCATCGAAGGAGGCCTTGCCGATACCGGCATGAATGACGCCGGCCTTCTCCACCTTGAACTGCACCTGGCCGCCCTTGGCCGCCTTGACGGCCTCGCCGACGTCCATGGTGACGGTCCCGATCTTGGGGTTCGGCATCAGGTTGCGGGGGCCCAGCACCTTACCCAGACGGCCGACGATCGGCATCATGTCCGGGGTCGCGATGCAGCGATCGAAGTCGATCGTGCCGCCCTGGATGGTTTCCATCAGGTCCTCGGCGCCCACGATGTCGGCGCCCGCTGCCCTGGCTTCGTCGGCCTTGGGGCCACGCGCGAAGACCGCGACGCGCACCGTCTTGCCGGTGCCGTTCGGCAGGTTGACCGTGCCGCGGACCATCTGGTCGGCGTGGCGCGGGTCGACGCCGAGGTTCATGGCGATTTCCACCGACTCGTCGAACTTGGCCGAGGCGTTGGCCTTCACCAGCTCGACCGCGTCCTCGACGCTGAGGTTTTCCTTGCCTTCGAAGGCGGCCTGGGCGGCCTTGAGACGCTTTCCGATCTTGCCCATGACTTACCCTTTCACCTCGATACCCATCGACTTGGCGGAGCCGAGGATGATCTGCATCGCCGCTTCGACGTCGTTCGCGCTGAGGTCCTGCATCTTCGCCTCGGCGATCTCGCGCAGCTGCGCGGGGGTGATCGACGCGATCGTCTCGCGGCCCGGCTTCTCGGCGCCGCGCGGACGATTGCGCTTGCCAACGGGCTTCAGGCCCGCCGCCTTCTTGAGGTAGTACGACGCCGGCGGCGTCTTGATGTCCATCGTGAAGGACTTGTCCTGGTAGTAGGTGATCACGGTCGGCAGCGGGGCACCGGGTTCCATGTCCTGCGTCTTGGCGTTGAACGCCTTGCAGAATTCCATGATGTTGATGCCGCGCTGACCAAGCGCCGGGCCCACCGGGGGCGACGGGTTCGCCTGGCCGGCCTTGATCTGCAACTTCATCTTGCCAGCAAGTTTCTTGGCCATGAGGCCTCTCCTTTCTTCCAACAGCCATCGGGGCGCGCCCCTTGGCCTTTGTGGACGTGGTCCGGTCCGGACATCGCGATGCCCTCGCCTCCCACGTTGGATGCGCCGTCCCTCGGGACGACTGGCGTCCCTTAGACAGGGTCGGCGCGCGATGCAAGGCGTTTCCATTGGCATGCGGACCCGCCCTGTGCCAGTTTCACGATGTCATGAGCCTGCGCCCCCGACAGCTGTCGCTCCCCAAGGGAACGCGCGTCTTTTCCCCCGGAGAGCCATGCCCGGGCTTCGTCATGCTGCACGAGGGCACGATCAGGGTCTCGCTCTCGGCGGAGAACGGACGCGAGGTGGTACTCTACCGCGTGAGACCGGGCGATGTCTGCCTGCAGACCTTTTCCTGCCTCATCAACCAGAGCACCTACCGTGCCGAGGGCGTGGCCGAGACAGACCTCTCGGGCGTGATCCTGCCGCCAGAGGCATTCCATGCCCGAATGGCGGACGACCCCGCCTTTCGGGGCGATGTCTTCAGCTCCGTCGCCCGCCGTTTCGGCGACTTCGAGCAACTGGTCGAGGACGTCGCGCTCATCGGGTTCGACGCGCGGCTCGCCCGGACCCTTCTGCGGCTGCGCGACGGCGAGAACCGGGTGAACGCGACACACGAACAGCTGGCCACAGAGACCGCCTCGGGCCGCGCCTTCGTCTCGCGGCGGCTGGCGGAGTTCGCACGGCAGGGGCTCGTGGTTCCGGCACGCGGCTGGATCGACCTCGCCGATATCGCCGGGCTGGAACGGATTGCCGCAGACACACTGTGACAGTGTCACCGACGCCGGCGGCGCATCCGTGTAAGGTTTTCCCATGTTCAGAGACAAGGAGACACGACCATGACCCGCAACGAAGGCAATCTCGACCGCGCCCTGCGCATCATCGCCGGCCTGGTGCTCATTTCGCTGGTCTTCATCGGCCCGCAGACGCCCTGGGGCTGGATCGGCGTGGTGCCGCTGCTGACGGGTCTCGTCGGCATGTGCCCGCTCTACTCGATCCTCGGGATCAACACCTGCCCGATGAAGAAGGGCTGACGGGCAACGGCCTGCCGCTGCATAAGGCACGGCCGTGCCCCCAAACGTGAAACGGCGCAGCCCGCGAACCGCGGCTGCGCCGATTTTCCTTCCCGGCCGTTCCCGAGAAAAGCGTGTCAGCCCTGCTTGGAGACCTGGGTGAATTCCAGTTCGACGGGCGTGGCGCGGCCGAAGATCGACACCGTCACCTTCAGGCGCTGGTTGTCGTCGTCGACCTCCTCGACCATGCCGTCGAAATCCTCGAACGGACCGTCGTTCACCTTCACCTTCTCGCCGATCTCGAAGGTGATGGTCGACCGCGGCGCGGCCTCGCCTTCCTCGACCCGGTTGAGGATCGAGTTGACCTCTTCGTCGCGCATCGGCATCGGACGGCCCTGGGGACCGAGGAAGCCCGTCACGCGCGGGATCGAGTTGATCGCGTGGTACCCCTGGTCCGTCATGTCCATGCGCACGAGCACGTAGCCCGGCATGAAGCGGCGCGGAACGGTGACCTTCTTGCCGCGGCGGATCTCGATGACGTCCTCCTCGGGGACGAGGACCTCCTCGATCACGTCCTGCAGGCCCTTCTCGGCCACGGCAGTGCGGATCTGTTCAGCCACACGCTTCTCGAAGTTGGACAGCACGCTGACCGAATACCACCGTTTCGCCATCTCGCTTTCGTTCCTTCGCAGACCGCCCCCTGGAGAGCGCTATTTTCCTTGCCGTTCGTCGCCCGAACGCGTCTCCCCGAAAAAGAAACAGCGTGCATCACGATTCGACGCACGCCATTTTCGGGGAAGTGGGAGGGCATTACCCGCCGCACCGGAGGAAATCAAGACCCGCAGCCGCGCCGCGGCACCGGCCTCAGCCGAAGACGGTCAGGATCAGCTCGAGCAGCTGCCGGATCGCCCAGTCCACGCCGAAGAAGAAGATGGCGAAGACAACGGCCATGAGGAACACCATGCCGGTCGTCACCAGAACTTCGCGCCGCGTCGGCCAGACCACCTTGGCGATCTCGGCGCGCGTCTGCTGCATGAACTGGAACGGGTTGGCCATGGTCTTGTCCCCGGGATACGTCTGGGGCGGCATATACGCATCGCCGCCGCAGGGCGCAAGCCGGGGGACGCGGACCCGGGCAATTGGTCTCGGAAGGGGTCGCATGGAGCCATCTGGCCAGACAGGCGGACGCCGCACCGGATGCGCGATCCTCGTTCTCGGCGCGGCAGTCTGGCCCGGCGGGAGGCCATCGCCGACGCTTGAGCGGCGAACGCTCCACGCGGCGCACCTCTGGCAAGAGGGACGAGGCGACGCGATCGTCCCCTGTGGCGGGACCGGCCGCCACCCTCCCGCCGAGGCCGAGGTGATGCGCGACATCCTCGTTCGGGAAGGCGTGCCGGACGCCGTCATTCACCTCGAGGATCGCTCGACCAGCACGTCCGAGAACATCGCCTTCGCCCGCCCGATCCTCGACGCACTCGGTCTGAACGCGGTCATCATCGTGTCGGACGCCTTCCACCTCCCGCGCGCAAGGCTTCTCGCAAGGCGCGCGGGGCTGCAGGTCCGAACGAGCGCCCCACCATGGAAAGGCGCGCGGGCCGGCCCGCAGATCAAGGGCGTTCTCAGGGAAATCCCGGCCTACCTCGCGGCGCTGTTGCGACTGCGCTGAGAGCGGCGGATCGAGTGTCGGGAGGGTGGCCTGGCAGGGGCGGAGGGACTCGAACCCCCGGCCTGCGGATTTGGAATCCGCTGCTCTACCAACTGAGCTACACCCCTAAGGCCGGGATGCGGGATAGGGCGAAACGCGCATCTTGTCCAGCGGGGAAAAGGCCTTTGCCCGCGCACCGCGGCGGCGCTATCCTGTGGAAGCGCCACCGGACCCGAAGGGACCCTGACATGCGCCACCTGCTTCTTGCCCTTGGCCTTTCCATCGCTCTGCAGCCGCAGCCCGCGGCCGCGGACAAGCATACCTGCGGACAGCTGCGCGGCAACGTGGACGCGATGATCCCCGCGATGTCGCGCGACCTGCCCTATGAACAGCTCGACTGCGCGGGCATCAGCGAACTCTACTTGCTGCTCGTTCAGTTCGACGGCCCGGACTTCACCCTGAACCAGCGGATCGAGGCGGTGTTCCGCCGCTATGGACTGATCCGCTGAGGCCTCAGTCCTCGCCGTCCGCCCAGGGCCCGTGAAACCCGCTTTCGCCGGGCCGGTCGAGGCGTTCGAAGCCGTGCCGCCCGAAGCGGTCGCGCAGCCCCTGGATCATGTTCGCCGTGCCGCGTGCCTGCCGAAGCTGATCGAAGTGCTGCAGCGCGGCCGAGAGCGCGGGCACCGGCAGCCCCGCGAGGGTCGCCGTCGACACGACCTTGCGGAGGGCCGGAACATGCTCGGAAAGCAACTCGGCGAAGGCCGGGGCAAAGGCCAGCGGTTTGCCCGGCTTGGCCTGCGCGAGCGCCCCTGCCATGTCGTCGAGCATGCGCCAGCGGATGATGCAGCCCGCCCGCCACGTCCGCGCCACATCGTCGAGCGGCATGGACCAGCCTTCTTCCTGCCGGGCGCGTTCGAGCAGCGTGAAGCCCTGCGAGTAGGCCAGGACCTTGCCCGCCAGAAGCGCCGAGGCAAGCGCGTCATCCTCGAGCGGACCCAGCCTGCCCTCTCCTGCGAACAGCTTCTGGCCCTCGGCCCTGAGCGCCGCCTCGCCCGAAAGGACACGTGCCGTCACCGCCGCCTCGACGGCCGGCAGCGGCGCCGCGCGCCTCTGCGCGTCGATCACCGTCCAGCGCCCGGTGCCCTTCTGGCCCGCACGGTCGGCGATCACGTCGAGCAGCGGACGGCCCGTTCCGGGGTCCGCGGTCGCCGCCACTTCGGCCGCGATCTCGACGAGGTAGCTTTCGAGAGGACCCTTGTTCCAGTGCGCGAAGACCTCGGCGATCCCGGCGGCATCGCGCCCCTGCCCGTCGCGCATGAGGCCATAGACCTCTGCGATCATCTGCATGTCGGCATATTCGATGCCGTTGTGAACCGTCTTGACGTAGTGTCCCGCGCCCCCCTCACCGAACAAGGCCGCGCAGGGAACGCCGTCGAACCGCGCCGCGATCGAGGCGAGGACCGGCTCGGCGCCTTGCCAGGCCTCGCGCGCGCCACCCGCCATCAGGGAGGGTCCATGCCGCGCGCCTTCCGCCCCGCCGGAAACGCCGAGGCCGAGAAAGAGCAGGCCCTTGGCGGCAAGGGCGGCCGCGCGGTCGCGGCTGTCCTGCCAGTCGGAATTGCCGCCATCGATTAGGATGTCCCCCGGTGACAGATACGGGGCGAGCGCCGCGATCTGGTCGTCGACGGCGCTGCCGGCCGGCACCATGAGCAGGATCGTTCGCGGCACCTCAAGCGCGGCCGTGAAGGCCTCGAGCGTCTCCGTGGGCACGATCCGTGGCGCAAGATCGCCCGCCCCGGCGTGAAACGCGCGCGTCTTTTCCGCCGTCCGGTTGAAGACGGCGATGCGGTGCCCCGCTTCGGCGATGTTGAGGGCGAGGTTCGCCCCCATCGTGCCGAGGCCGATGAGGCCGATCCGGGATGTCTCGGTCATGGTGTGCTCCGCGCGGATTGGTTCCCCGACAGGCTGGGCCAGGCCGCGCCCGAGGTCCACCCCGCGGGGCGCAGGCGGCCTGTGCGCCGATGCTCGCTCCTAGGCCCGCTCCAGCGCCTCGACATCCCCGCCACAGATCGCCGCCTCGCTGGCGAGGATCCGGTCGATCGGCCAGTCCCACCACGCAAGGTCGAGCAATCGTTCGACCGTGGCAGGCTCGAAGCGGGCGCGGATCACGCGGCCCGGGTTGCCCCCCACGATGCTGTAGGGCGGGATATCCCCGCCCACCACCGCACCCGCGCCGACAATCGTCCCGGTGCCAAGGCGCGCGCCGGGCAGGATCGTGGCGTTTGCGCCGATCCACACGTCGTGGCCGATCACGGTATCGGGCCCGGGACCGGGCATGGAGGGCCGCTCGCCCGGCGCGCCCTCGCCGCCGAAGATGGCGAAGGGATAACTGGAGATGCCGTCGAACCGGTGATTGGCGCTCGAGGTGACGAAACGGACACCGTCCGCGATCTGGCAGAACCGCCCGATCACCAGACACTCGGGGCTGAAATCGAAGAGCCAGGGCGCGAGACGCGCGGCCCAGTCCTCCGGCGGATCGAAGGCCGATGCGTAGGAATAGTCGCCGACCTCGATGCGCGGATGATCGATGGCGGGTTTCAGGAAGACGGTGCCGAGATGGAGCGATCCATCGGGCAGACGCACGGGGTGAAGCGTGTCGGGGGATGCAAAAGGGGTCGCCAAGACGGACCTCCGGTCTCTGGGGTTTCAGGGAAACGGCTCAGATCTCGGTGTGGTCCACGGCGCCCTCCATCGGTTCGGGTCCTGTGTTAGGCCAAAGGGTCCCAAAAGGAAAGGACCGCCCCGAGGGACGGTCCCTTGTCATTCTCTCCGGCGACCGGGGAAAACCGCGATCTCCCCGAGCGGTCTCCCTCAGGAAACCGCTCGGGGAGGCAGAAGATCACTCGATGATCTTGGAGACGACGCCTGCGCCGACGGTGCGGCCGCCTTCGCGGATGGCGAAGCGCAGGCCGTCTTCCATGGCGATCGGCGCGATCAGCTCGACCGTGAACTTCAGGTTGTCGCCCGGCATCACCATCTCGGTGCCCTCGGGAAGCTGAACCGTGCCCGTCACGTC
>NZ_JAOPHT010000027.1 GCF_025515305.1 Roseicyclus sediminis | reverse complement strand
CAGCAGGTTCCTGACGTTCGACACGTGCCACCGTCCTCCCCGACGGGTCATCATACCCCGAGCGTTTAGCGCATCTGCCATGGCACGCAGCGTCGCGTGGCCTTCCGTCCTCAGAGCCTCGACCACAGGTGCCAGTGCGGCTGCATGTTCGTCTGCGTTCTGGCGCACAGTCTCCCGCAACGCTACCCCGCCCTTCCCTGCCCGCCTCAGCGCCGCGGCGCCGTTCGGATTGCCCAGCTTCACCCCACGCGCCTTCGCCGCCGCCTAGGCCTCCTTCGTCCGCCGTGAGATGGCATCGCGCTCTGGCTGGGCGAAGAGCGCCATGATCCCCAACGCTAGGTCTTTCGCCTCCGGCACGTCGTAGGCGACGAAGCTGCCGTTCGGATCGGGTTGCATCAGCGGCCGCTGTGCGGACGAAGCGGTACTTTCTCCCAAAAGTCCTACCGAACCACCCCTAGGCACAACACCAGCGCACGGAGCGTGATTCCCATGGGTGAGGACTGTTTTGTGGTGGGAAAATGCCAGGGCCATGTCCGATGCGGAGCGGTCCTAAGTCGACCAGCGGTGGAAAACGTAAACGGCAAAACCACAGCCCGGCCGACATCCCCCGAGCGGCCTGGCAATGGGGCGCGATCATCGCGATGGATCGGCGACCCATCCTGCACTACGCTTGCCACTGGTGCAGTTGTGTTTCCGCTTCATCTCCTTGGCACCCGCAAATCCTAACCCCAATTTGTCGCATCTTTTTTCGTTAACCTAACGCCCCGACTGCCGAAGCATCTAAGGACAGGTGGCACTCATGAACGTCATGCATCCGATCGAGGCTCCAATCATCGACAGCCTGGCAGTGAGGGTCGTCGTCGACTCCCGCTACGAACGGTTTCTTCCGAAAGCCGAACATCCTTTTGTTCGGATTGACCATGTCGGCTCGATCCCCGGGCACCATCGGTCGACCTTTGCCTGTGAATGGGGTTTGTCGCTTCATCTGGTTACCGAGGCAAGCGGCATCAGGGCCAGATATCTTCTGGACTTCGGCTACACGCCCGAAGTCCTGATCCGGAACTTCGAACTCCTGGGTCTGGAACCCAAGAGGCTCGATGCCCTGATCCTCAGCCACGGTCACCGCGATCATTTCGGTGGATTGGAACAATTCGTCGGGGTGTTCCAGAGCGACTTCCAGCCGGACGTCAATCTCGTGGTGGGCGGAGAGACAGTGTTTCGCGAAAAATGGATACGCGGTGCGGGCGGCGAAATCCTTTCTTGGGGTTCGGTCAATCGCGCCGCCATTGAGGCCTGCAACGTTCCGGCACTTTGTTGCCATAAGCCGCACGTCATGTCCGGCGCCTTCACCACCGGCTATATCGAACGGCAAACCTTCGAGACGGTTTCCGGAGGCTCGATGGTAGAGGACTACGACCATTTCTCCGAGCAGGAAAATGCGGGCAAGCTCGTTTTCGACGATCATCCGGACGAACACGCGGCGTGTTTCATTCTCAAGGACCGTGGCCTCGTGGTGATCACAGCCTGCGGACATGTCGGCCTTATCAACACAGTGAAAGCGGCGATGGCCGTTTCCAACGTCCAGAAACTCCACGCGGTCGTCGGTGGGTTTCATCTCGGTACGGCACCGGACGACTACATCGAACATACAATCGATGCACTCGAAGACTTACAGCCCGATGTGGTGATCCCCATGCATTGCAGCGGTGAACGGTTCATCACCGGCATGCGGCGCCGTATGCCCGAGCAGTTGGTTACGTCGAATGTCGGAACTCAGTTCACCTTTGGCGCATGATCCACGACTGCGTGGTGACAAAACAAAAATCATGCGGTCGTGACGGGCCACGTATGCACCAGTCCGCTTTGGGCTCGACGCTGTCATCTGACAGGAATGGTCGGATGTCTTTTTCCAAGCGCTTAGCTGCCCAAGAGGCAGCGAAAAAACTCGGCTCTGACAGCGGCACGTTCTTCACGGGTTCGGCAGTTAATGTTATGAAGTAACATATCTCGTGACTGGAGGGCCTCGTCGTGTCGAAAGAAGACCAAGATCAGCCCGTCGATGCTGAATTGCCTGAGAAGCGGCCCGGCGATGGTCAGGTCACGAAACCTCGGAAGCCTCCGAAGGTCGTGTTCACAGAAGAGCGCGGCGCCACCATCACGCTTGATAGCAAAGAACAGCTTCAAGAGCTCTACGGCACGAAGACCTACGAGGCGGCAAGCGCTATCCTGCTTTCAGCCGTGAACTCGTTCGGAGAGAATGCATCCCATTACCTTGATCTGATGCCAGCCATGGCAGTCGAGATGGAACCGCGGGATGCCGTCGAGGCCATGCTGGTGACGCAGATGGCAGCAACGCATGTGGCGATGACCACGATGTCTCTGAAGCTGCACCACGCCACCTCCTTCCAGGCTCGGGAGTCATTCGAGCGCTCTATGACCCGCCTCAGCCGGTCCTTCCTGTCGCAAATGGATCAGTTGAAGAAATACCGGGCCAAGGCCCAGCAGGTCGTTCGTGTCGAACGTGTAGAGGTCAACGATGGCGGCCAGGCCATCGTTGGGGATGTCAGCTACAGGAGGGGGGAGCATGACGAAAGGTGACGCTAACCCCATGAACCCTGTTCATCGGCTCCAGAACGCGCCTCGCTGCCGGGCGAAGGCGAAGTCCACGGGAGAGCATTGCAGGTGCCCGGCCGTGCGAGGTTGGAGCGTTTGCCGGGTGCACGGTGCCCGCGGCGGTCATGCCGCTGGTCCGACACATCCGCAGTGGAAGCATGGTGGGAGATCGCAGGAGGTTGTGCAGGCGCGGGCGCTGAATCGATTGGTTGCGCAGTTGTCCGTGGACGACCTGTCCTGATTGAGGTCACGTTACTCTAGTGTCCGCTGATCAAAAGGGGGCTCAAAAGGGGGATCAAGAAGATACCAAGAGAAAACTTTACTTTAAAAACAAAATAATAATGCAGATAAGTGGTGCCCCCAGAGAGACTCGAACTCCCGACCCTCTGATTACAAATCAGATGCTCTACCAGCTGAGCTATAGGGGCGCGGGTCACGAAATACGCCGCCCGGGCCGCGCGCGCAAGCGGGACGCGCGTGGGACGTGGCGAACGGCACCGGGCGTCCTCCCGCCCGATTGCGTCCCCCGAAAGCCGCGTATAGGGTTGGCGGAAGGACGGTTTTCGGGCGGGCTACCCCTACAATGCAGGTTGTTTTCCATCTCGGCGCACCATGCACCGACGACGATCTGCTTCTGCAAACGCTGATCCGGAACCGTGAGCTGCTGGAGAACGAAGGCGTCGCGGTGCCCCCGCCCGGCCGCTACCGGGCCGTTGTGCGCGACACCGCCCGCGCGCTCAAGGGACGGCCCGCGAGCGAGGAGGTGCAGGACGCGCTCCTCGATGCGATCCTCGATGACGCCTCCGATGTCGACCGGCTGATTCTGTCCGACCCGCGCTTTGTCTGCATCAACCGTCTCGTCGTGCAGGGGCCGCAGATCTGGCCGATGATCGACCGGCAGACAACGCAGCTGCGTGCGCTGTTCCCAAGGGACGCGGTGGAATTCTTCATCGGCATGCGCGATCCCGCCACGCATATCCCGCAGCTGTTCAAGACCTCGCGCTTCTCGGATTTCGCCGAGTTCACCGAGAACATGCAGCCCCACGCCATCGCCTGGTCCGAGATGCTGCGCCGGCTGACGATGACCCATCCCGACTGCCCCGTGACCGTCTGGTGCAACGAGGACACGCCGCTGCTCTGGGGCGAGATCCTGCAGGAGATCGCCGCGGTCGGCATCGAGGTCCCGCTCGAGGGCAAGGACGTCCTGGTGGAACAGATCATGGAGCCCGCGGGATACAGGCGGATGCGCGACTACCTGCGCCAGAAGCCCCCCGAAAGCGAGGCCTACCGCCGGCGCATCGTGTCGGCGTTCCTCGGCCGCTATGCCGTCGAGGACCGGATCGAGGAGGAGGTGAACCTTCCCGGCTGGACCGAGGCGTTCATGGATGAACTCAGCCAAGCCTACGACGAGGACATGGCCGTGATCGAGAACATCCCCGGTGTCACCCTCCTGCGGCCCTGAACGCTTGCGCCTCGCCGCCCCCTCGGGCAAGCCGGACGCATGAGCGCCATCGACAACCTGCCGCCCCTGCGCGACGTCATCGCCACCCATGGCCTGACGGCGAAAAAGGCGCTTGGGCAGAACTTCCTGCTCGACCTCAACCTGACGGCCAAGATCGCGCGCATCGCGGGCGATCTGTCGGGGGCGGACGTGCTGGAGGTGGGGCCGGGCCCCGGAGGGCTCACGCGCGGGCTGCTGGCCGAGGGCGCGCGGCGCGTGGTGGCGGTGGAAAAGGACGCCCGCTGCATCCCGGCGCTGGAACAGATCGCCGCCGCCTATCCCGGACGGCTCGAGGTGATCCACGGCGATGCCCTGGCGCTCGATTGGGACGACCACCTGACCCCGCCGGTGAAGATCGTCGCGAACCTGCCCTACAACGTGGGCACCGAGCTTCTGGTGCGCTGGCTCACGCCCGAGGCCTGGCCGCCGCGCTGGACGTCGCTGACGCTGATGTTCCAGCGCGAGGTAGCCGAACGGATCGTGGCGCAGCCGGGCGGCAAGGCCTATGGGCGGCTCGCGATCCTGGCACAGTGGCGCGCGACGACGCGGATCGCCATGACGCTGCCGCCCGAGGCCTTCACCCCGCCACCCAAGGTGCGCTCGGCGGTGGTGCAGATCGAGGCCCTGCCCGAACCGCGCTACCCGGCCGACCCCAAGGTCCTGTCGCGGGTCGTGGCCGCGGCCTTCAACCAGCGGCGCAAGATGCTGCGGGCCTCCCTCAGGGGGCTTTCGCCCGATATCGAGGACCGACTCCGTGAAGCGGGGATCGCGCCGACGGACCGGGCCGAAGACATCCCGATCGAGGCCTTCTGCGCGTTGGCGCGACTGCTTGCGTAAGCGTGTGACCGCCGATCAGTGGACGGCATCTGAACGCGAAAGGTGGGCGACGTACGGCCATGAGCACCCCGCCGAGGTGCAGGGGCTTCGGCCGGGGAGCCGGCGCGGGTCGGACGGGGACAGCCGCTCCATGACCGGCCCCGGACAATCCCGGAATTGCGATATCCGATGGAAAGCGGCTTATTCGGCCGCTTCGCGGGAGGGCCCGTCGCCGCCGGTGCCGTCCTGGCCGCCCTCGCCTGCGTCACCCGACGGGCCTTCGCCCTCGAGCTTGCGCGGGCGACGTGTGCGGCTGCGCTTGGGCTTGGGGGCGTTCTCGGGCGTCTCGACCAGAGTGCTCTCGGCCTCGTCGGAGGTCTCGATCACCGCGTCGAAGGTCCGGGCGGGCGTGTCCTGCTGGCCCTCTGGGCGCGGCTGACGTCCGTTCTCGTCGCCACCCTGACCCTGGTTGCCTTGCGGCTGACCGCCCTGGCCACTGCCCTGCTGCTGATCGCGGCGGGCATCCTGCTCGCGCTGGGCCTCCCCCAGAAGACGCAGGTAGTGCTCCGCGTGCTGCTGGAAATTCTCGGCCGCCACGCGGTCGTTGCCAAGCTGCGCGTCGCGGGCGAGCTGGTTGTACTTGTCGATGATCTGCTGCGGGGTGCCGCGCACCTTGCCCTCGGGGCCGGAGCTGTCGAACACGCGGTTGACGATGTTGCCAACCGAACGATTGCGGTTCCCCTTGGACCGCGAGCGGTTCTTCGATGATCTCATTGGTTTACTTTGGATCCAGTTGTCCTGGCTGTTGCAGAGGTGGGACCTTCATGGTCCCGAAACCGCGAACGTGACGGGCCCCGTCCGTGTCCTGTGGCCCGCGGTATCTGGCGAAATCCGCGCGAGGCGGCTGAAGGCCGACCATTCCGCGCAAAGGTGAATAAGCACGCAGCGCGACCCGAAACAAGGCGTAATCGTAAAAAGCGGCGGTTTTTCGCGGCTTTTTCGCCTCTTGTGGGGCATTTCCGCCTGCGCGCGCCAGGGTTCGGGTCCGATTTTACGAGCCCCGCACCCCCTCGATACGTCCGGTGACGATACGGTCCCTGCCAGAGAGATCGGGACCGATGGCAACGTCTTCAAGCCCCGCGCCCCGGAAGAGGCCGGCCACATCGGCCCCCTGCCCGGCCCCGATCTCGACGGCGAGACGCCCGCCGGGGGACAGGTGCGCGGGCGCGCCCGCCAGTATCGCGCGATAGGCCGAGAGCCCGTCGCCCCCCGGCGTGAGGGCGCCGCGCGGCTCGAAATCGCGGATCTCGGGGGCGAGGCCGCCGTACTCCTCGCCGGTGACATAGGGCGGGTTCGACACGATGAGGTCGAACCGCGCGTCGTCGGGCACTGCCGCCCACCAGTCTCCTTGCGCCAGTTGCAGCCGCCCCGCGACCCCGTGGCGCGCGGCGTTCGCCCCCGCCACGGCCAGCGCGGCGGCCGATATGTCGGTGGCGAGCCCCATCGCCGCCGGGCGTTCCGCAAGCAAGGTCACGGCGAGGATGCCCGACCCCGTGCCGAGGTCGAGCAGCCGCGAGAACGGCGCGGCCAGCGCCGCTTCGACCAGCGCCTCCGTGTCGGGTCGCGGTGTCAGGACGTCCCGCGACACGGCGAAGGGGCGCCCGAAGAAGGACCATTCGCCGAGGATCTGCGCCGTGGGCTCGCGGGCGGCGCGGCGGTCGAGGAAGGCATCGGCCCGCGTCAGCGCCTCGGCGGGAAGCGGATCGCCCCCCGAGGCCGCGAGCCGCGCGGCACTCCAGCCTGTCGCGGCGGCAAGCAGAAGCCGGGAATCGCGCCGCGCCTCCTCCGCGCCGATCAGGGGCGCAAGCCGGGCCACGGCCCCCCTGAGCCAGTCGGCGACGCGCACCTGACCGTCCACCGGCCTCAATCCTCCATCTCGGCCAGCGCGCGGGCCTGCGCCTCCTCGGTCAGCGCGTCGATCACCTCGTCGAGGTCGCCCTGCATCACCTCGGACAGCCGGTAGAGCGTCAGGTTGATCCGGTGATCGGTCAGGCGGCCTTGCGGGAAATTGTAGGTGCGGATGCGCTCGGACCGATCGCCGGTGCCGATCTGCGCCTTGCGGTCGGCGGCACGTTCGGCGGCGGCGCGGCTGCGCTCGAGGTCATAGAGCCGGGCCCGCAGGACCGACATCGCGATCTCGCGGTTGCGGTGCTGGGACTTCTCCGAGCTTGTCACCACGATGCCGGTCGGCAGGTGCGTGATGCGCACGGCACTGTCGGTCGTGTTCACATGCTGCCCACCCGCGCCCGAGGAGCGCATCGTGTCGATGCGGATATCGGTGGCGGGAATGTCGATGTCCACCGCTTCGGCCTCGGGCAGGACCGCGACGGTCGCGGCCGACGTGTGGATGCGGCCGCCCGATTCCGTCTCGGGGACGCGCTGCACCCGATGGACGCCGCTTTCGTACTTGAGCCGCGCGAAGACGCCCTCGCCCGCGATCCGCGCCGTGACTTCCTTGATGCCGCCAAGCTCGGTCTCCTGAAGGTCGATGATCTCGACGCTCCAGCCCCTCGCCTCCGCATAGCGGGTGTACATGCGCAGCAGGTCGGCCGCGAACAGCGCCGCCTCCTCGCCGCCCGTGCCCGGCCGGATCTCCAGCATCGCGGGCCGCGCGTCGGCCTCGTCCTTGGGCAGGAGCGCGAGGCGCAGCGCCTGCTCGGCCTCGGGGATCGCGGCGCGGAGGCGCGCCACCTCCTCCTCGGCGAGGTCCCGCATCTCGGGGTCGGCCGCCAGCGTCTCGGCCTCGCTGAGCTCTCCCTGCAGCGCTTCCCACTCGGCGATGCGCTCCACCACGGGTTTCAGCCCGGCGTATTCACGTGCGATCCCGGCTATCGCGTCGGGCGCGGCGCCCGCACCCAGACGCGCCTCGAGATACTCGAAACGTTCGGTGATCTGGCGGAGGCGTTCGCGGGGCAGCATGGCGGCGATGTGCCGGGCGGCGGGCGCGCGGTCAAGGGGCGCGGCGTCTCAGCGCGAAGCGGCGTCGATCCAGCGGGCCACCCGTGCGGCGTTCACGCCCATGTCGGAATAGCCGAATCGCGAGCGCGAGAAGATCTCGACGCGCGTGCCCTCGCCCTCGGGCGACAGCCGGATCGAGACGGCGTCGGGAAAGCCCATGATCCGCGTGCGGACGACATAGGTCGCGAAACCGTCCGCGAGATCGCCCGCGATCGGCCGGGCGCCCTCGGCCCGGGCGGCGGCATCGAGCGCGGTGGCGACCGACGCCGGATCGCCCTCCAGCACCGGCGCCTCGGCGCCCTGGCGCAGCTCGTAGTTTGGGCTCTCGGGCGGTTGGGCGGTGGCGGGATCGACGTGCCAGACCTCCGCCGGCATCGGCGCAAGGCGAAAGAAGACCGCCGCACCGAGGCCGGCCATCGCAACGAGAACGAGGAGGACGAAAAGAATGCGCATATTTCGGAGATGGCGCGGGCCGCGCCCGGCGTCAAGACGCTCAGCGGCCCTCTTTCGCGCCTTCGTATTTCTCGAGGAATGCCTCCGCCTTCAGCGCGCGGAAATCCTCCAGCGCGGCCCGGATGCGGCCATGGTCCCAGTCCCACCAGGCCAGCGCGATCAGACGCTCGGCGATGGCCGGCGGCTGGCGTTCGCGCAGCGGCTTCGCCGGGCAGCCCGCCACGATCGTGTAGGGGGCGACATCCCTCGTCACGACCGCGCCCGAGGCCACGACCGAACCGTGGCCGAGCGTCACCTCCGGCTTGATGATCGCGCCATGGCCGATCCAGGTGTCGTGGCCGATGGTTGTCCGGCGGCTTTCGCGGTGGGCGAAGAAGGCCGCGTCGGGCTCGGCGTCGGGCCAGTAATCGGCCGAGCGGTACATGAAGTGATGCAGGCTCGCGCGGTCGAGCGGGTGATCCGTGGGCCCGATCCGGGTGAAGGCCGCGATATTGGCGAACTTGCCCACGGTGGTGTTGGCGAGGTCGCAATAGCGCGTGGTGTAGGAATAGTCGCCCAGCGTGCTGTTGAGCATGACGGTGCCCTCGCCCACCTCGGTGAAGCGCCCGAGCGTGGAATTCACGATCCGCGCGGTTGGGTGGATCGTCGGATCTTCGGACAGGTTCTTGCTCATGGGGGCCCCGGTCTACTCTCCCGCGATGAAGCAGAAGCATGTGACGGGTTCATGACGCGCGCAACGGGGGGCGCTGCCCCCCGGGGCCTAGCGGCCCTCCCCCCGGAGTTTCTTGCCAGGATGAAGCAGGCTCAGTCGAGCGCAGCGGAGGTGGCACGGGCGATCACGCGCTCCTCGTCGGTGGGCAGGACGAAGACGGGGACCGGCCCGGCGTCGATCCGCGTGGCGCTGGAGCCGTTGGCGTCCGGATCGACAGCCAGCCCGAGGAAATCGAGGCCGGAAAGGGCGCGCGCCCGGATCTCGGGGCTGTTCTCGCCGATGCCGCCGGTGAAGACGAGCGCATCGACACCGCCGAGCACGGCGGCCATCGCCCCGATCTCGCGCGTCAGGCGGAAGACATAGTAATCAATGGCTTCCGCAGCCTCCTTCATGTCGGAGGCGAGAAGCGTTCGCATGTCGTGCGACAAGCCCGAGAGCCCCTTGAGCCCGCTTTCGCGGTAGAGCAGCGTGGTGATCGCCTCGGCGTCCATCCCCTGGGCAAGCAGGTGCAGGATGACGCCGGGATCGAGCTGACCGCAGCGGGTCCCCATCGGCATCCCGTCGAGCGCGGAAAAGCCCATCGTCGAGCCGACTGAACGCCCCGCGCGCATCGCGCAAAGCGAGGCGCCATTGCCGAGATGTGCAACGATCACTCGGCCTTGCGCGATGTCGTTGAAGTCCGCCGCAAGCCGCCCGGCGATGTAGTCGTAGCTCAGCCCATGGAAGCCGTAGCGCCGCACACCCGCCTCGTAGAAGCGGCGGGGCAGCGCGAAGGTGTCGTTCACCCAGGGGTGGCCGCGATGGAAGGCGGTGTCGAAGGCGGCGACCTGCACGGCGTCCGGGAAGGCGGCGAGCGCCGCGCGGACGCCCGCGAGGTTGTGCGGCTGGTGCAGCGGCGCGAGGGAGGCAAGCCCGGAGAGCGTCTCGATCAGGGCGGGGGTCAGGACGCGCGGGCCGTCGATGTCGGCCCCGCCATGGACGACGCGGTGGCCGACGCCAAGGATCGGGGCACCCGCGAGATGTGGATCGAGCGCGGCGAGAATCGCAGCAAGTCCCGCGGCATGGTCGGGCGCGGCCACATCGCGGACCTCGTCACCGAGGATCAGCCGCGCCGCCGTCCCGAGACCGTCGACCTGCCCGCGCAGCCGTTCCTCCGGTTCGGGCGCGGCGTCGTAGAGGCCGAACTTGATCGAGGAGGAGCCCGCGTTCAGCGTCAGGATCAGGCCGCTCATTCCAGGGCGGCCTTCAGGACGCCGGCGTGATGGGCATAAAGCGCCGCGACCGCGCAGGAGGCGAGCCGCGCGCGGTCGTCGTCGGCACGGCTGGTCAGGATGACCGGCACCTGCGCGCCCATCACCACGCCGGCCGCGGCGGCATGGGCGAGGAACGTCAGCTCCTTCGCGATCATGTTGCCGGCCTCGAGGTTCGGAGCCACGAGGATCTCGGCCCGCCCCGCGACCAGTCCGGTCAGTCCCTTGGTGCGCGCCGCGCCGAGGTCCACGGCGTTGTCCATGGCGAGCGGCCCGTCGACGAGGCCGCCGGTGATCTGTCCGCGATCGGCCATCTTGGAAAGGACCGCGGCGTCGATCGTGGAGGGGATCGAGGGCGTGACCGTCTCGACCGCCGAAAGGATGCCGACCTTGGGCACCTCGACCCCGAGGGCAATGGCGAGGTCGATGGCGTTCTGGACGATGGAGACCTTGCAGTCGAGATCGGGCGCGATGTTGATGGCCGCATCCGTCACGAACAACAGGTGGTCGAGCCCCGGCACGTCCATGACGAAGACATGGGAGAGACGCCGGTTGGTCCTGAGCCCGCCCTCCTTCTTCAGGATCGCGTGCAGCAGCTGATCGGTGTGCAGGTGCCCCTTCATCACCGCCCGCGCGCGCCCCTCGTGGACCAGTGCGACGGAGCGCAGGGCGGCGGCGCGGTGGTCGGGGATGTCGACGATCTCGATGCCGGAGATGTCGGCCCCCGCCTCGGCGGCCGCGGCCTCGATCTTGGCGCGGGCGCCGACGAAGAGCGGCTCGATCAGCGTGTGGTCGCGGCCGAGGATGGCGCCCATCACCGCGTCGGCGCTTTCGGGGCAGACGACGACCGTGGGCATCGGCGGCAGCGGCTCGGCCCGTTCCAGCAGGCGGTCGAAATTCGCATGGCTCTGCACCGTCAGGCCCGGCACGCCCGAGGCATCGACGCTGAGGGCCAGATCGGGCGCCTTGACCCGAACGATCCCGGTGCAGACGGGCCCCGCGGGCCCCTCGACCCGCGCGGCCAGCGTGACCTCGCCGTCGGGGCCCTTCGCCTCGACCCGGACGGTCACGGTAAGCGTCTCGCCGGCATGGGCGCGGCCCACGAAGTCGACGTGTTCGCTGAGATAGAGCGTCCCCGGACCGGGAAGCTGGTTGCCGAGCACCCCCGAGATCAGCGCGGCCACCCAGGCCGAGGGCGCCACCGCCTCGGGCCTGCCATCGCCGTCTCCGTCGAGTTTCGGCAGGTGCATCGGGTTCACGTTGCCGCTGGAATTGGCGAAGACATAGAGGTCGTCCGCCCGCACCAGGCGGGTCGTCGTGGCCTCCATCCCCGGTTGCAGGTCGGCATAGGGGGTGGCCGTGAAAATGGTCATCGGGATCGCCTTCGCGCAGGTCCGGTTCCGGCACAACCTAAGCGGGTTTGGTGACAGAACCTTGATTCAGGTCAGGTTTCCGCGCCGGGCGCGACCTCGTGCACCTCGATCACGTTGCCGTCGGGGTCGTAGAAGAACACCTGCCGCCAGCCCTGCACGGCCTGCTCGCCCCAGTTCGAATAGGGGACGCCCACCGCGTCGAGATGGGCGAGAAAGGCGTCCATGTCCCCGGTCCTGTAGGCGATATGCCCGTGGCTCACGGGGTTCACGGCCTGGCCCGCGCGGAAGCCCGCATGCACATCCTTCTGGGCGAGGTGATGCTGGATCGCCCCGTCGGACAGGAAGGCCACGTCGCCGGCATAGCCGCGCCGTTTTTCCAGGCGCGGCAGGCCGCCCTCGGGGCGTTCCAGGCCCATGACATCGCGGTAGAAGGCCTCGGCGCGGGCCACGTCGTCGGTGACGAGGTTGACGTGGTGCAGCGTCAGTTTCGGCGGTGTGCTCATGGTGCGGTCTCCCCTCGGGGCGAGGATACATGGCCCATCGCCCGCCGCAACGCCCGCCTTCCGGTCTTGCAGGCGGCGCGGGCGCGGTCCAGTTTCGGCGAAACTCGCGGGGGACAGGCACATGACGCGCAGGATCATCATCGACACGGACCCGGGCCAGGACGACGCGGTGGCGATCCTGCTGGCGCTGGCCAGCCCCGAGGAGGTCGAGGTTCTCGGCATCACGGCCGTCGCGGGCAACGTGCCGCTGGCGCTGACGCAGAAGAACGCGCGCGTGGTCTGCGAGCTGGCGGGGCGGCGCGACGTGCGCGTCTTCGCGGGCTGCGACCGGCCGATGGCGCGCGCGCTCGTCACGGCCGAGCACGTGCATGGCAAGACCGGCCTCGACGGCATCCCCCTGCCCGATCCGACCATGCCCCTGCAGGACACCCATGCCGTCGAGTTCATCGTCGAGACCCTGCGCGCGGAGCCGTCGGGCACGGTCACGCTCTGCCCGCTCGGGCCGCTGACGAACGTCGCGACCGCCTTCGAAACGGCGCCGGACATCGTCGGGCGGGTGGCCGAAATCGTGCTCATGGGCGGGGCCTATTTCGAGGTGGGCAACATCACGCCCGCCGCCGAGTTCAACATCTACGTCGATCCCGAGGCCGCCGGGATCGTCTTCCACTCGGGCGTGCCGCTGACGGTGATGCCGCTGGACGTCACGCACAAGGCGCTGACCACGCGCCCGCGCATCGATGCCTTCCGCGCGCTCGGCACCGAGGTCGGGCATGTCGTGGCCGAGTGGACCGATTTCTTCGAGCGCTTCGACATGGAGAAATACGGGTCCGAGGGCGCGCCGCTCCACGATCCTTGCGTGATCGCGCATCTCGTGCGCCCGGGCCTCTTCACGGGCCGGCAGATCAACGTCGAGATCGAGACGACGTCCGAGCTGACGCGCGGCATGACGGTGGCCGACTGGTGGGGCGTGACCGACCGGTCGGCGAACGCCATGTTCATGGGCGACGTGGACGCGCAGGGTTTCTACGACCTGCTGACCGGGCGGCTCGCGCGGCTCTGACCGCGCCGGGCTGGCAATCCCGCGTCGGGGCGACTACCTCTCGGGGGACAAGACCGGACCCATCGCCATGACCGCGCATTTCCCCTTCGACAACAGCTATGCCCGCCTGCCCGCCCGGTTCTTCACCCGGCAGGATCCGGTTCCCGTCGAGGCGCCGGGGCTGATCGCCGTGAACGAAGCGCTGGCCGGGCGCCTCGGCCTGACGTTGCCCGACGACCCGGCCGAGACCGCCGCGATCTTCGCGGGGAACCGTGTGCCCGCGGGTGCGGAGCCCATCGCGCAGGTCTATGCCGGCCACCAGTTCGGCGGCTGGTCGCCGCAACTGGGCGACGGGCGCGCGATCCTTCTGGGCGAGGTCGTGGCGCCGGACGGCGCGCGCTTCGACATCCAGCTGAAGGGCTCAGGCCGCACGCCCTACAGCCGCATGGGCGACGGACGCGCGTGGCTGGGCCCCGTGCTGCGGGAATACATCGTGTCCGAGGCGATGGCCGCCCTCGGCATCCCGACGACGCGCGCGCTCGCGGCCGTGACCACGGGCGAGGTCGTGCTGCGCGAGGGCCGGATGCCGGGCGCCGTCTTCGCCCGCGTCGCGGCGTCCCATATCCGTGTCGGCACCTTCCAGTTCTTCGCCTCGCGGCAGGATACCGAGGCGCTTCAGGCGCTCGCCGATCACGCCATCGCGCGTCATTACCCCGATGCGGAGGGGCCCGCGGGCCTCCTCGACGCGGTGATCGCCGCGCAGGCGGATCTCGTCGCGCGCTGGATGGGCGTGGGGTTCATCCATGGCGTGATGAACACCGACAACATGACCGTGTCGGGCGAGACGATCGACTACGGCCCCTGCGCCTTCCTCGACGCCTATCATCCGCAGATGGTGTTTTCCTCGATCGACCACTACGGGCGCTATGCCTACGGCAACCAGCCGCAGATCGCGGTCTGGAACATCGCGCAGCTTGCGACGGCCCTCCTGCCGCTGATGCCCGACCGCGACGCGGCGATCGAGGCGTTCACCGCCGCCGTTAACGGCTTCGCCGAACGCTTCGACGACGCATGGCACCGGGTGCTGGCCGCGAAACTGGGCCTGGCCGAAATCCGCGAGGGGGACGCGGCGCTGGCCTTCGACCTGCTGGAGCGGATGGCGAAGGGCGAGGCGGATTTCACCAACACCTTCCGCGCGCTATCGGGGGCCGAGCCCGAGCACGCGGCGGCGGAATTCTCGAAACCCGGGCCGTTCGAAGAGTGGCTGGAGAAGTGGCGCGCGCGCCTGGCCTCGGAAGGCCGCGATGAGGCGACGCGCATCGCGGCGATGCAGGCGGCGAACCCAGCCCTCATCGCGCGAAATCACCGCGTGGAGGAGGCGATCGCAGCGGCCGTCGCGGGGGATCTGGCCCCTTTCCACCGGCTGACGGAGGCCTTGTCGCGTCCCTTCGACCCCAATCCCGCCGACCTCGACCTCGCGACCCCGCCGAGGCCGGAGGAGCGGGTCACGCAGACCTTTTGCGGGACGTGACCCCCTCGCGCGGCGGACGGTTCACCAGGATCAGTCCCCCGCAGACGAGCGCCAGCGATACGAGGATGCCCGGTCCGACCGGCTCGCCCAGCAAGAACCAGCCGAGACCCACGCCGAAGACCGGCGAGAGGAACGAGAAGGCCGCGACCGAAGCCGCGGGATAGATCGTCAGGAGCCAGAACCAGAACAGGAAGCCCGCGGAGACAATCGCGAGGATCTGGAACCCGAGGCCCGCCCAGTGGATCAGCGTCG
Source organism: Roseicyclus sediminis (assembly GCF_025515305.1). GTDB lineage: Bacteria > Pseudomonadota > Alphaproteobacteria > Rhodobacterales > Rhodobacteraceae > Roseibacterium > Roseibacterium sediminis. Next base: position 12,591 of record NZ_JAOPHT010000027.1, on the reverse strand, counting down.
GGTCGCGCAGCGCCGGGCCGAAGAAGGCCGCCGCCACGAACAGGATCGGCGCCGAGACGGCAAGCTGCCATAGAAGCTGCACCTCGGGACGCACCTCCTTCAGGGGGGTCGTGCGGACGATCAGTGCGATGGATGCCCAGCCGATCGCCGCGCCGAAGGCAAAGACGTCGCCCAACACGGACGCCTCCCCCTCGACCCCATCGCGGGTCACAAGCGCCACGACGACGCCCGCGAAAGCCATCGCGAGACCCGCCGACTTGATGCCGGTCAGTCGTTCGCCCGGGATCAGGACATGGGCCGCCAGCGCGAGCCAGATCGGCATGGTGTAGAAGATCACCGAGGTCCGCGTGACGCTGGTGAGGTCGAGCGCGAGGAAGAGGCACACGAACTCGAAGGCGAAGGCGACCCCGATCAGGATGCCGGCGGGCAGCGTCGCCCGCGGAAGCGTGAGCGGCAGGCCGCGCAGCCGGATCCAGAGGTAGATCACGACCGCCCCGCCGAGCGAGCGGAGCGCCGCGAAGAACACCGGCTGCAGCCCCTCGTTCGTGACCTTGATGACCACCTGGTTGAAGGCGAGCAACAGCGCGAAGGCGGTCAGCGAGACCGCGCCGAAGGCGTCGATCCGGGATTTGCGGGGCATGCGGTGTCCTTTCGGAACGGGAGTGGCGGGCACGGCCGCGGGTGTCAAGCGCGCCACGCCGCGCGCGGTGCCGTGCCGTGCGGGCTTTCCCCCTGCCGGTGATTCCCGTAATCCTCGGGTCCGAGGACCTGCCATCCGAAGGCCCGCAGATGACTGACACGATCGAAGAACGTTGCGAAGCCAAGGGCTTGCGCATGACCGAGCAGCGGCGGGTCATCGCCCAGGTGCTGGAGTCCTCCACCGATCACCCGGATGTCGAAGAGCTCTATACGCGTTCGATCGAACGGGACCCGCGCATTTCCATCGCCACGGTCTACCGGACGGTGAAGCTGTTCGAGGAATCGGGGATCATCGACAGGCTGGAATTCGGCGATGGGCGGGCGCGCTACGAGGACGCAGACCGCGATCATCACGACCACCTCATCGACATGAATTCCGGCGAGGTCATCGAGTTCGTCGACCCCGAGATCGAGGCCTTGCAGGAGAAGATCGCGCGCAAGCTCGGCTACCGGCTGAAGGGCCACAAGCTGGAGCTCTACGGCGTCCCGCTCCGCAAGGAGTGAGCGGCAGCCGGGCTGGGCCGCAGGTCCGGCACGGGTTACCGGTTTGCGGGCCGTCAGTCCGTCAGCCCGTCACTCCGTCACTCCGTCACTCCGTCAGTCGTCAGTCGTCAGTCCGTCAGTGCGTCAGTGCGTCAGTGCGTGACCGAGGCGCCTGGACCTGGCGCCCGCAAGTCAACTGCTCGTTCGTGCGCCCTCCCCGCGGTCGGGGTCGGCCGGGCTTGTCCGGGTGGGGGTCACGGGCAGGCCCAAGCGGGGCGGGGCCCCGTGCCGTCTCGCAGGTGCAGACGCGCAGGTGCAGTCGCGTGAGCACCGGCACTCCAGCCCAAGGTCTTCTGCCGTTCCGCCGCCGTTGCGGAGTCCCGACAGACCCTTCGGAGGGTCCGTTTCCGCCGTGCCCGGGATCATCCGACAGACCGGGGGCGCGGGCTCAATAGATGTAGCGGATCTGGTCGGTCCAGAACCTCTCCACCCGCTTGAGCGAGTGGTTCACGCGGTCGAGGCCATCGGTCTCCAGCACGCCCTGACGCTCCAGCCCTTGCGCATGGCGGGCGAAAAGGCCGTTCACCGTGTCCCGCACGTTGCGCCCCTTGTCGGTCAGTCGCACCCGGACCGAGCGGCGGTCGATCTCGCACCGCTGGTGGTGCATGTAGCCCATTTCGACCAGTTTCTTGAGATTGTAGCTGACGTTCGAGCCCTGGTAATAGCCGCGGGTCTTCAACTCCCCGGCCGTCACCTCGTTGTCGCCGATGTTGAACAGGAGTAGCGCCTGGACCGCGTTGATGTCGAGAATGCCGAGCCTCTCGAACTCGTCCTTGATGACGTCGAGAAGCAGGCGATGCAGACGCTCCACCAGCGATAGCGATTCAAGATAGCCGGACAGAAACCCGGTCCTGTCCGTCTTCGCGAGGGGCGAATGCATGCTCATGATGGTCTCCGATCCGCTGACCTTGACCGGACACTGAGCGCAAAACGGAAAAATATCGTTAAGGTCGCGCTGTTCGGAATTCGGCCGCGATCCGGTCGAGCATCGGCGCCAGCGCTGCGGGCGGATCGGCCAGCCCCGAGACCCAGGAATAGAGGTCCTGGTCGGCCTCGGCCAGCACCGCCTCGAAGGCCTCGATCGTGGCGTCGTCGGCGCCCTCGAGATGGCTGTCGGCCCAGCCGCCGAGGATCAGGTCCATCTCCTTGATGCCCCGGTGCCAGGCCCGCATGCGCAGCCGCTTCAGCCGGATCTCACGCGTTTCGGTCATCGCCGCCCCCGTCAGATCGTCTGCGACGCCAGCGCCAGCCGCAGGCGCTTTTCCAGCCGCGCGGCGCGTTCGGCCAGCCGCGCCTGGTCCACCTTCAGCGTGCGCATGTCGGCGAGGATGGCGGCCAGGTCCTCGGGCAGTTCGGCGGGCGTTTCCGGCCCCTCCAGCCCGTCGCCCTCCCCGTTCAGAAGCCACATGATCGACACCCCGAGGATCCCGGCGAGCATCTGCAGCCGGTTCGCCCGCGGCTCGGAGCGGTCGTTTTCCCAGGCGCGGATCGTCTTGACCTTCACGCCCAGCCGCCGGGCCAGTTCGGCCTGGCTCATCCCGGACGCCTCGCGCGCGCCGGTCATGCGATCGCCGAAGGTCGCGGTGTCGGCGTCGTACCAGCCGGGCGCCTCGGCCTGTCCGGCATCGGGGTCCATGTCGGGGTCGGTCTCGGGGGGGCGGTTCATGTCGTCTCCTGTGGCATGATGGCGGTCCAAGCCTGCTTGATCGGGACGCGGGCGCACCCTAAGCATGGGGCGATCCCATGTAAACCGATCCCCCGAAACGGGGGATGGCACCAGACCCGGAGCGACCCGATGCCCTTCCTTTCCGACACGCTTTCGCGCGTGAAACCCTCGCCGACCATCGCGGTCTCGAACCTCGCGGCGGAACTGAAGGCGAAGGGCAAGGACGTGATCGGCCTCGGCGCGGGCGAACCCGACTTCGACACGCCGCAGAACATCAAGGACGCCGCCGTCGCGGCCATCGCCGCGGGCAAGACGAAGTACACCGCCGTCGACGGCATCCCCGAGCTGAAGCAGGCGATCTGCGCCAAGCTCAAGCGCGACAACGGGCTCGACTATGAACCGGCGCAGGTCTCCGTCGGCACCGGCGGCAAGCAGATCCTCTACAACGCGCTGATGGCGACGCTGAACCCCGGCGACGAGGTCGTGATCCCCGCGCCCTACTGGGTCAGCTATCCCGACATGGTGCTGCTGGCGGGCGGCACGCCCGTCATCGCCGAGGCGCAGGCTCAGACCGCCTACAAGCTGACGCCGGAACAGCTCGAGGCGGCCATCACGCCGAAGACCAAGTGGTTCATCTTCAACTCGCCCTCGAACCCCACCGGCGCGGGCTACACGGCGGAGGAGCTGAAGGGCCTGACAGACGTCCTGATGCGCCACCCCCATGTCTGGGTGATGACCGACGACATGTACGAGCACCTCGTCTACGACGGGTTCGAGTTCGCCACCCCCGCGCAGGTGGAGCCGGGCCTCTACGACCGCACGCTCACCTGCAACGGCGTGTCCAAGGCCTACGCGATGACCGGCTGGCGGATCGGCTACGCGGCGGGCCCGAAGGAGCTTATCGGGGCGATGCGCAAGATCCAGTCGCAGTCGACCTCGAACCCCTGCTCCATCAGCCAGTGGGCCGCGGTCGAGGCGCTGAACGGGCCGCAGGACTACATCGCGGCCAATAACGAGGTCTTCAAGCGGCGCCGCGACCTCGTGGTGGGGATGCTCAACGAGATCGAGGGCATGAGCTGCCCGGTCCCTGAGGGCGCGTTCTACGTCTATCCCTCCATCGCCGGGCTGATCGGCAAGACGAGTGCGGGCGGCGCGAAGATCGACACCGACGAGGCCTTCGCCAAGGCGCTTCTGGAGGAGAAGGGCGTCGCCGTCGTCTTCGGCGGGGCCTTCGGCCTCAGCCCATGTTTCCGCATCAGCTATGCGACGAGCGACGAGAACCTGCGCGAGGCCTGCACTCGGATCGCGGATTTCTGCGCCTCGCTCAGCTGAGCGGGGCGCCGTCGCTTCCGGCCCGGCGGGCGACGAGGTGGCGCGCGGGCCCGGGCCCCACACCCGTGACACGGAGCATCTGACCGGGCCCCTCGTCCTGGCCCGGCGCCATATCGACCGCTGAGCCCGGCGTGGCGTTCGCGGCGGCAAGCCCCTTGCATCCCCGCACCAAACCCGTGACGCTTGCCCCATGCAAACCGCTCAGGCCGCCTTCTGGAACCGCATCGCCCGGCGCTACGCCGCTACCCCCATGCGCAACCCGGAGGCGTGGGAGGCGACGCTCGACCGGGTGCGGGCGCACCTGGCCTCCGGCGCGCGCGTGCTGGAACTGGGTTGCGGCACCGGCTCCACCGCGCTTCGCCTCGCGCCCGGGGTGGCGGGCTACACGGGCACGGACGACGCCGGCGAGATGGTGGCCATCGCGCGGGAAAGGCTCGCCGAAACGCCGGTTTCCGGTCTCGCCTTCACCGAGGGGCGGACGGGGGACGGCTCGCTTCCCGACGGGCCCTTCGACGCGATCCTTGCCTTCAACCTCCTGCATCTTGTGCCGGATCTGCCGGCGGCACTCACCGAGGCGCGTGGCCTTCTGAAACCCGGGGGCCTCCTCATCACCAAGACGCCCTGCCTCGGCGGCAGCCGCTGGGCCGCGCTCTGGCCGGTCGTGGGCGCGCTCCGGCTGGTCGGCAAGGCTCCGCCGCTCAGCTTCGTCTCGCCCCGCGGGCTCGAAAGGATCATCGAGGCGGCGGGGTTCGAGATCCTCGAACGCGGCGATTATCCGAAAAGCCCGCCCTCGCGCTTCGTGGTTGCGCGCACAGCCGCGGGAGGCTGATGGGCCCGGACGCGAAGGCCCCCGGGCCGAAACCCGGGGGCCTTGCATTGCGCCTTGTGGGGAAGACGCGATCAGGCGGCCTGCGCGGCCCCCTTCCGCCGCGCCACACCCAGCGCACCGAGCCCGGCAAGCAGGAGGAGCGCACTGGCCGGAAGCGGAACGGGTGCCATGGTCGGCATGCTCGACAAACGGATCGTGAAGCTGTCGCGGGCGTAATTTTCGGACAGGACGATGCCGTAGTTCAGGTTCAGGTTGGCGAGGTCCTCGATGTTCGCCTCGAAATCGAGCGCGACGCCCAGATGGCTCTGCACGCCGGCGATGTCCGCGAAGGTCAGCGGTGCATCGAGGATGCTGATCGGATCACCCAGCGCATCGATGTCGCGGAGCACTTCCCACTCGCCGGCCGGGTTCAGCCAGGCCATGACCAGCGCGTCGGTGTTCGGGTCGCCATCGTCGTCCCAAAGCAGGCCCGAAGGCGCCATCTCGCGCGACAGCCAGCTTCCGAAGAGGTCGTCATAGGCGCCGTAGAAACCGTCGCTCGCGATCCTGTCCTCGCCGATGTCGAGGAGGAAACCCGTGCGCGCGTCGTCGAAGAACCCGTCGAGATCGAAGTTCTGCGTCGGCGCATCGCCGAACAGGCCGAACGGGTATTGCGTGAAGGCCGTCGCATCGTTCGGCCCGAGTTCCAGCGCCTGCGCGAACCGCAGGCCATCGTTCGTGCCCGACACCTGGAAGGCGTCGCCGATACCATGTCCGAGTTCGAGCACGAAGGAATCGAGCATCGTCGTCGTCAGGTTCACCGCACGGCCGAAGACCTGGTAGATGCTGTCGCCCGGCGCGATGCTTGCCACGTCGAACACGAGGTCCACGGGACCGGTATCGGTGAGTTGCAGCTTGAAGCGGTTGCCGGTGCGAAAGCCCGTCGCGCAGACATCGGCCGCACTCGCACGGATACAGCCGTCGAACGTGCCCTGCCCGGTCGTGTAGCCTTCGTTGATGGCGATGAGCCCGGGAGTGTTGGCCTCGGGCGCCTCGTAGTAGACCCGCCCGTTGGTCGGGGACGTGCCGACCGTGCCCTGGTAGACGACGCTGACGGCGCCCTCCTCGCCCGACACCGGCGGACCAACGTCCACGTTGGTCGTGTTCCAGCTGATCACCGTCGTCGGGATCGTGCTGGCGAGACCCAGTCCCGGCAAGGCCGCGGCCGCGGTGCCAAGCAAAAGGGCCCCTAACGTGTTCTTTTTCTTCATATCCCCCTCCGTTTAAAGGTTACAGGCTTTCGATTGCATCAAGTAAATTTGATTGAGTCAATCAGTTGCAATCAACATTACGATTCCCTGCAACTGTCGGGCGCCGCCTTGATTTGTGTCAAAATTGTGGTCGCGGCCTTGCGTATCGGGGCTTTTGACAGTCTCCGCGCCCTTGCCTAACGTGCTTTTCAAGACGAAATTTTTTGGTCAGTGTCCGCGGTCGCGGCAGATGGACCGTTCCCGATCAGGCACCAATGACAGACCTGCCCGAATTCTATTTCCGCATCCGCGAAAACGGCGCGGCTGTCTTCCGAATCTCCACCGAGAATCGGCAGCGCCGGATCGAAATGACGGAGATCGCGGTCGTGAACGTGAAGAACGGAAACATCCGCCCCCACGGCGACCACGTCCTGACCGACGAGGAGCGCGACGTGATCGCGGCCTGGTGCGAGGAACGGCGCGCCGTCCTGTCCGAGCGGGACCTCGACGACATCCACCGGACGATCGACCATCTGAACCTCACGACGCACTGGGCGCAGAGCCGCGCCTCGGATGCGGATCTGGAGGATGTCACCGACCGGCTGCTGCTGGCCATGCATGACCTGCGAAGCGTCCTCGTGCGCAAGAAGGCCGACCGGATCGCCCCGCCGGACCTCGATCAGAGCGGGGAATAGCGGCTTTCGATGCGCATGTCCTTGCGCGGGCCCCTGACCTCGCAGACCGTCGCGAAACCGGGGCCATCGCCGAAAACGTAGCTCATCACGTAGGTATCCGGCGCGCAGAGATGCGTGTCGGACAGACGGCCGGGCGCGAGGACGTGAAACGGACGCCCATCCTCGAAGAGCACCTCCAGCCCCTCGCCCGCCGCGCGCCAGAGATAGCGGCGCTCGGCCTGCATCGGAGGGGCATCGCCGTAGCGCAGAAGGCCCTTCTCCACCTGGACGAGGCCCACGCCATCGGGCGCCCATGTGGCGGTTCCCTCGAGCCGGCCGGTCAGGCCCGCGCGCCGATCCTCGATCACGCGGCCGAGAAGCCAGCGCCCTTCGAGGTCCGACAGTCCGATCACTCGCCCCGCGGCACGAGCCGTCCCTCGCTCACGTTGTCCCATGCGTCGATGAAACGGATGCCGCCGGCGCCGTCGATCTCGACCCTGTAGCATTCCCAGTCCGCCGCGCGGTTCCAGCGCAGACAGCGCATGTTGCCCTCCAGTCGCCATTGCCCGAGGCTGGTGCGCCCGAAGGGCCCCTCGACGGTCCGGAACAGCAAGATGCCGTTCGATTCATGCCGTTCCCATGCGAGATCGCCGTAGCGCACGTCCCGATCCTCGAGAAGAAGCGCGAGGTCGCCCGCCCCGACCGAAGACCACTCCGCCAGCGCCGGACCCGGCATGAGGCAGACCAGAAGGCCCAGCGCCCGCGTCCATTTGCGTGGGATGCTCACCTTGTTCCTCCGCGTCGCGCTCCTTAAGAGGACGCCAACGCCGACAAGAACGCAAGGGCCGCGCCGATGATCCCCCGCTACTCCCGCCCCGAGATGACCGCCATCTGGGAACCCGCCACCAAGTTCCGCATCTGGTACGAGATCGAGGCACATGCCTGCGACGCGCAGGCCGCCCTCGGAGTGATCCCCAAGGCGAACGCGGAAGCCGTGTGGCGCGCGAAGGACGTGGATTTCGATGTCGCCCGCATCGACGAGATCGAGGCGGTGACCAAGCACGACGTGATCGCCTTCCTCACCCATCTCGCCGAGATCATCGGCAATGACGAGGCGCGTTTCGTGCATCAGGGGATGACCTCGTCGGACGTGCTCGACACGACCTTCAACATACAGCTGGTGCGGGCCGCGGACCTCCTGCTCGCCGGTCTCGACCGGGTGCTCGCGGCGCTCAAGACGCGGGCCTTCGAGCACAAGATGACGGTGCGGATCGGCCGGTCCCATGGCATTCACGCCGAGCCCGTGACGATGGGCCTGACCTTCGCGCGCTTCTATGCCGAGATGGACCGCAACCGGAACCGTCTGGAAAAGGCGAAATGGGAGGTGGCGACCGGCGCCATCTCCGGCGCCGTCGGGACCTTCGCCAACATCGATCCGGCGGTCGAAGCGCATGTCTGCGAGAAACTGGGCCTCCGCCCCGAACCGATCTCGACGCAGGTCATCCCCCGCGACCGTCACGCGATGTTCTTCGCCACGCTCGGCGTCATCGCCTCGTCGATCGAGAACATCGCCACCGAGGTCCGTCACATGCAGCGAACCGAGGTTCTGGAAGCCGAGGAGTTCTTCTCGAAGGGCCAGAAGGGCTCCAGCGCGATGCCGCACAAGCGCAACCCCGTGCTGACCGAGAACCTCACGGGCCTTGCCCGCCTCGTCCGCATGGCGGTGATCCCCGCGATGGAGAACGTCGCCCTCTGGCACGAGCGCGACATCAGCCATTCGAGCGTCGAGCGGATGATCGGCCCCGACGCGACCGTGACCCTCGACTTCGCGCTCCACCGTCTCGCGGGCGTGATCGAGAAGCTCGTGATCTACCCCGACAACATGATCGCGAACATGAACAAGTTCCGCGGCCTTGTGCATTCGCAGCGCGTGCTGCTGGCGCTCACGCAGGCAGGCGTCAGCCGCGAGGACGCCTACAGGCTGGTGCAGCGCAACGCGATGAAGGTCTGGGAAGAGGGCAAGGACTTCAAGGAAGAGCTTCTGTCCGACCCCGAAGTGACCGCTGCCCTGCCGCCAGCCGAGATCGAGGAGAAGTTCGACCTCGGCTACCACACCAAGCACGTGGACACGATCTTCGGCCGCGTGTTCGGAGAGAACGCCTAGCGGCGGTAGAGCCCCGAATAGGTCAGGATCCCATAGGCGGTCAGCGCCTCGGACACCTTGACCCAGGCGGGCGCGAGGGCGAACCAGTCGCCGCCCGCCGCGCGCGCGATGTCTTCCAGGGTGTGCCGCCCATCGATCCGCGCCAGCACCGAGGCCAGACCCTTCGGCACCGGGACTTGTGTCTTGCCGGCCGCGCTGGTCACGGGGATGCGCCCCGTCTTGGCCACCGTCTGCGCCAGCGCCTGGGGCGCGACGCCCCGGAGGTGTGGCACCATCTGCGGGCCCGGCCGCGCCACCCTGCCCTCTGCGTCATCCGCCCGCGCGGCGTAGACGACATGCATCCGGATCGCGCCCGAAAGCTCCTCGGCCAGCGCCATGCGGTCGAGGGCCGACAGCGCGGAGAGGTCCGCGGCCTCGCCCACGAACGGCGCGGGGTCATAGAGATGCCCGTTCGGCGTGCCCGTCATCGCAAGGCCCGCACGCGCCAGCGTCCCCGCAAGCTCGGTGATCGTGAAGGGCGTGTCCTGGCTGTGCAGGAGAAGGTCGTAGAAGCCCGCATCGCTGACCTCGTGGTCGCCGAGATGGGGGTTGCGGCGGAACGGGTGCCCCTCGGGCAGGCGTGCGAAGATCGCGCGCGCGGCGGCAAGCCGCTCCTCCGGCGCGCCTTTCAGAAGCCGCCCGAAAGCCGATTGCAGCGGATAGACCCCGGCACGGCCATAGGGCGCGTAGACCATCAGGCCGATCCCTCCCCCCGGCGCCAGTGCGCCAGACAGCGCATCGAACCCCGCCTGCGGCTCGGGCAGGTGATGGAGGACACCGCAGCAGTCGATGTAGTCGAATTGCCCGAAATCGCCCGCGTCCAGCAGAGATCCGGTCTGGAACGCGATGTTCGTCAGCCCCCGCGCCTCGGCGCGCGCCTCGGCGATCCTGCGCGAGGCGGTGGAGAGGTCGAGATAGACGATCTCGGCCTTGCGCCCCGCGCTGGCCAGCACCTGCGCCAGCTGGATCAGCGCGTCGCCCGTCCCGCCGCCTGCCACCAGCGCGCGGAAAGGCTTCGTCCAGTCGCGGCGGCCCGCGAACAGGTAGTGGTCCAGCTCGCAGGGATGCGAGGGGGAGCCCACGATCAGTCGCTTCTTCTCGTCCGCCGGGTCCCGCTCGGGATAGGGATAGGCCTCGTACTGGGCCGCGACCTCGCTCATCCCGCCCCCTCCTGCAGGCCGCGCCCGGCATATTCCACGGGATGGGCCTGCAGCCCCTCGGCCTGTTCGGGCGTCAGCGCCGCGAAGGGCAGGACAAAGGTGTGGATCGAGAAGACCACCGCATCCGTCCGCGGCAGCCTCAGCAGGCATTGGCGCTCGGACCTGAGGTAGTCCGGCCGGACCTTCGGCGTCACCCGCGGCTCGGCCTCTTTCCTGGGCTGAAAGAGATCGGGGGTCGCATAGAGCAGCGCGTTCTGCCGCCAGAGCGGGCGGCCGGGCCGGATCGCGTCGAACATGCGTTGGACGCGCGCGCCCATCTCGTCCGTGTAGGAGGCCACGGGGATATGGATCGCCATCAGCGGGCGGCCGAGCTTCTCGGCCAGCGTCCAGCTTGCCGGAAAGCAGAGGACGGCGGCGGACAGGACATGTTCCGCCGCGCCCTCGGACTTCTCCAGCACGCAGAGGTCATCCTGCACGAGCCGGCCGGCGACGGCCAGCGGCGTGTCCGCGAAGAGATCGACCGACACCCCGTCGGGCCGCGTCACGACCGAGCCCTTCCGCGCGTAGCTCGGCGGCAGATGCGCAAGCACCGTCTCGAGCAACTCGCCCTCGGCGGCCTCGGACCCCGGCGTGCGCGCGAGAACCTGCTCGCGCCGCTCCGCGATCAGCCGGTCGCGGAGCGCCATCTGGCCCGCGAAGGCGTCGTCCGCGATCAGCCAGTCCGACATGTCGAGCGGCTGGATGCCCGGCAGGCGGCGCTGTGCCGGCACCATCCACGGTGCGGAGGGCAGTTCCGACTGCAGAACGGGATGATCCATTTGCGACCTCAATCCGCTTTTCCATGCCGTTGGCCGGCGCGCCCGCCCCTGCAGGTGCCGGAACTCTGTTCGCAAAACGCTCAGTCCGGACCCGGCGCAATGAATGAAGCCTATCGCATACCCGCACGCAAGATCGACCCGGGCAAGGGGCCGCTCCTGCCCGACGGCACGCTGAACGACCAGGACCGGATCGAGATCGGACCGACCCCGCTCGCCTATGCCGAATGGGAGGCGCGCGGCCTGACCCTTCCCGATCTGCCCGCGATGCGCCGCTACCGGCTGGACCGGATCGTGGCGCGCCTTGCCGAGCGCGATCTGGCGGGGGTGCTGGTTTTCGACCCGCTCAACATCCGCTACGCCACCGACACCACCAACATGCAGCTGTGGAACACGCACAATCCGTTCCGCGCCTGCCTTGTCTGCGCCGACGGGCACATGGTGCTGTGGGAATACAAGAACTCGCCCTTCCTCGCCGATCACAACCCGCTTGTGGCCGAGGTGCGCTCGGGCGCGTCGCTGTTCTACTTCTCGACCGGCGACAGGGGCGAGCCGATGGCGCGCGACTTCGCCGGACAGGTGGCGGAGGTGCTGGCCGCCCATGCCGGGGCGAACCGCCGTCTCGCCGTGGACAAGATCATGCTGCAGGGCGCGCATGCGCTCGAGACCGCCGGTTTCGAGCTCCACGAGGGCGAGGAGGTGATGGAGAAGGCCCGCTCGATCAAGGGCCCCGACGAGATCCTCGCCATGCGCTGCGCGGTGGATGCCTGCGAGAAATCCGTGGCCGCGATGGAGGCCGCGCTCCGGCCCGGCCTGACCGAGGACGATGTCTGGGCCGTGCTTCACGCCGAGAACATCCGCCGCGGCGGCGAGTGGATCGAGACCCGGCTTCTCGCCTCGGGGCCGCGCACCAACCCGTGGTTCCAGGAATGCGGGCCGCGCACGGTCCAGGAGAACGAGATCGTCGCCTTCGACACCGACCTGATCGGCTGCTACGGCATCTGCGTCGACATCAGCCGGACCTGGTGGGTCGGGCCCGGTCGCCCGCGCCCCGACATGGTCGAGGCGATGCGCCACGCGCACGAGCACATCACGACGAACATGGCGCTTCTGAAGCCGGGCGTCTCGTTCCGCGAACTGACCTTCGGGGGGCACGAGCTCGACCCGAAATACGACAAGCGCAAGTATTCCTGCCGTTTCCACGGCGTGGGCCTTTGCGACGAGTGGCCGCTCATCGCCTATCCCGACGGCTTCGTGGAGGGCGCGTTCGACTACGAGGTGGAACCGGGCATGGTGTTCTGCGTCGAGGCGCTGGTGGGCGAGGAAGGCGGCGATTTCTCGATCAAGCTGGAGGACCAGGTCCTTATCACCGAGACCGGCCACGAGAACCTGACGCGCTACCCCTTCGACGCGGCGCTGATGGGCGAGGCCTGACGGGGGG
>NZ_JAOPHT010000026.1 GCF_025515305.1 Roseicyclus sediminis | reverse complement strand
ACGCCGCCCGAGACGACGGCCATGACTGCGAGGCCGAGGCCCACGATGGCTGCGGTGAGGACAACCCAGTCAACCGTCACGGCACCGGATTCGGACTTGGCGAAGTTCTTGATCAGAGCGGTCATTGTTCAATCTCCAGTTCGAACGCTTCAGTATCTTCTCGGTTGGGTCGGGCCGCGATCGTCGGGGTCCCTCGCCTTTCGATGGGGGCGTTATCCCGGCGGAACGGGGCGGGATTTGGGCGTTGATGAGATTTTTAAGAGAATTCTACGGGGTTGTTTTGCGGCTGAAGGACCGGCATGATTCACCGTGCGGGCAGGCGCCCTCGGAACGGCTCGACAGAAGCCGTGGATGCGACCTGCGCGCGCGTTGAGGTAGAGGCGGCGACTGGCCGCGCAACCCGGGCAGGGTCATGAAACAGCGATATGCCTGTGTGACGGCGCTCGCGCTCGCGCTTGTCACCGTATCCGTGGTGCCTCGGCCTGCCTCGGGTCAGGACGAGGGTGGCCACGCCTTTCGCCGCATCACGGCCCCGGGCGCCGACCATGTCGGTCCGCGCATCACCATCCAGATCCGGCCCGGCGACAACTTCCAGACACCGGGACCCGACGGCGCCGTTGCGCGGCCCGCGACGCCCCCGGCCGGACCCGGTTCCGACAGCGCTTCCGCCTCGGCGGAGGGACAGCTTGCAGCCCCGGGCGATGTCGCGTCGTGGTTCTGGTCCGCCGTCAGTCCGGCAATGCCGGCCAGCGCCGCGCGCTACTGGACCGCGCAGGCGCTGCTCGAGCAAGGTCCGGACGAGGCGCAGGCGGTCACGCCGCGGCTCGCCCATGTCGCGGGGCTGGCTGAGACCTACGGCCGGGAGCTTCTGATGGCCACCGTCGGGACCTCGATCTCGCCGGCATTTGCGCTGGCCATCATATCGGTCGAAAGCGCCGGGCGGCAGGACGCCGTCAGCCATGCCGGCGCACAGGGACTGATGCAGCTCATCCCCGCCACGGCGGAACGCTTTGGTGTCGCCAATCCCTTCGATCCGGCCGAGAACATCCGTGGCGGTGTCGCCTATCTCGACTGGCTCATGGAGGAGTTCGACCGCGACCCCGTCCTTGTGCTGGCCGCCTACAATGCCGGCGAGGGGGCCGTGCGTCGTTCGGGTGGGGTTCCGGATTTCGACGAGACGCGAAACTACGTGCCCCGCGTGCTGGCCGCATGGCAGGTGACGCGCAGGCTCTGCCGCACGCCGCCCGATCTCGTGTCGGACGGCTGCGTCTTCCAGCCGATCGCGGTCGAATAGCTCAGGCGAAGACGTCCGCCCATTCGGGATGCCGGAGCGCCTGGGCCCGGACGAAGGGGCAGAGCGGTGTGATCTTCACACCCTCCGCCCGCGCATCCGCCACCAGCCGCTCCACCAGACGCCGCCCCGCGCCCGAGCCGCGCATCGCGTCCGGAACGCCGGTATGATCGGCGATGATGTGGGTCGATGACAGGATCGAATAGGTCAGCTCCGCCTCAGCGCCGTTCTCGCGCAGGACATAGCGGCCCTTCGACCCCGTCACTTCCCTCTCGATCTCAGACAATCGTCGCTTCCGTCGCGGCGCGCAGCTCGTCGTGGGTGACACCGGGGGCGCATTCCACGATCTGCAGCCCCTTGTGCGCCACGTCGAGCACGCCGAGGTTCGTGATGATCCGGTCCACCACGCCCTTGCCCGTCAGCGGGAGCGTACATTCCTTAAGCACCTTCGACTCGCCGTGCTTGTTGGTGTGGTCCATCACGACGACCACACGACCGACGCCGGCCACGAGGTCCATCGCGCCGCCCATCCCCTTCACCAGCTTGCCGGGGATCATCCAGTTCGCGAGGTCGCCCTTCTCGGAGACTTCCATCGCACCGAGGATCGCCATGGCGATCTTGCCGCCCCGGATCATCCCGAAGGACGTTGCGCTGTCGAAGTAGGCGGTTTGGGGCAGTTCGGTGATCGTCTGTTTGCCCGCGTTGATGAGGTCCGGGTCCTCTTCGCCCTCGTAGGGGAACGGTCCCATGCCCAGCATCCCGTTCTCGGACTGGAGCGTGACGTGGATTCCCTCGGGGATGTAGTTCGACACCAACGTCGGGATGCCGATCCCGAGGTTGACGTAGGTGCCGTCCTCGAGTTCCTGCGCCGCGCGGGCGGCCATCTGATTGCGATCCCAGGGCATCAGGCTTCCTCCCGCTTGCGGACAGTCCGCTGTTCGATCCGTTTCTCGTGGTCGCCCTTTATCAGGCGATGGACATAGATGCCCGGAAGATGGATGTGGTCGGGATCGAGCGACCCGGTCGGCACGATCTCTTCGACTTCCATGACGCAGACCTTGCCGCACATCGCCGCCGGCACGTTGAAGTTGCGCGCGGTCTTGCGGAAGATGGCGTTCCCGGTCTCGTCCGCCTTCCACGCCTTCACGATGGAGAGGTCGGCGAAGATGCCCTTCTCCATGATGTAGGTCTGGCCGTCGAAGTCCTTGTGCTCCTTGCCCTCGGCGATGACGGTGCCGACGCCGGTCCTGGTGTAGAAGCCCGGTATACCGGCCCCGCCCGCGCGCATCCGTTCGGCCAGCGTGCCTTGCGGGTTGAACTCGATCTCGAGTTCGCCCGACAGGTACTGGCGCATGAACTCGTCGTTCTCGCCGACGTAGGAGGACATCATCTTGCTGACCTGCTTGGTGTCGAGCAGCTTGCCGAGGCCGAAACCGTCCACGCCGCAGTTGTTCGACGCGATGGTCAGCTGCTTGACGCCGCTTTCCACAAGCGCGTCGATCAGAAGCTCGGGAATGCCACAAAGGCCGAAGCCCCCGGACGCGATCAGCATGCCGTCCTGCAGGAGCCCGTCCAGCGCCTCCGCGGCCGAGCCGTATACCTTCTTCATGGGTTCGATTTCCCCTCTCGAAATGCGCGCGCACCGTGGCGCGCGGAGGCGGGGAAGTCAACGCGGATGCCGCGGCGCGGCGGAGGTCAGCTGTTGAGCAGGATCGCCGGAAATCGTGCTGCGCGTTTGGCGGTCTTCGGGGGCAACGCCTTCCTCAAGGGGTCGGAACACGGGATCGCGTCGCCGAATTTCGGTTCGTGCCGGAGATGACAGGCACCGCACAGAAGCGAAGGGTTCACGGTCATCCGTTTCGGCAGGTGGCGCAGATGACGCGCGATGATCGTGTCATGGTCGACTTCGACCACTGTCTTCCCATCCCGCTCCACGGGGCGGACGCCGCATGTGCGCCAGAAACTCGTCTCCATCTCGGCGATGCTGTTTTCGAAGCGATGGATGCTGAGTGGTCGCCATTCGCCTAATTGCGACCGTTCGGGTGCAGGTCGATCACGAAGACCTTCAGTACCCCAGCGCCTCCTCCATCTCGGCGATCAGGACGGAGCAGTAGCGCTGGAACCGCGGCCCCGGCTGCTGCCCCTCGATCCGGGCGGCGAGCGGATCGGCTGCGCGGATGTCGCAGCCGGAGAGCACCTCCAGCACCGCATGGCCGCAGAAGGGAACATGCACCTCGGAATAGCCGCCCTCGTGAACCATGACGAGCCGCCCCTCGCAGAGGTCCGAAGCGGCCTCGACCACCATCTCGGTCATCGCGCGGAAGGTGTGGGAGCCCGCCATCATCCGGCTGAGCGGGTCGACGGCGGAGGCATCGAAGCCGCAGGCAATGACGATCACGTCGGGCCGGAACGCGGCGAGAGAGGGCAGGACGAGGCGCTCCATCGCCTCGAGGTAACAGGCGTGCCCGCCGCCCGGTGGCAACGGGATGTTGATGTTGAAACCCTCGCCGGCCCCGGTTCCGCGTTGCTCCGCGCCGCCCGTGTCCATGGGATAGTTGCGTTCCTGGTGGAGCGAGATCGTCAGGACGTCGTTGCGGTCGTAGAAGATGGCCTCGGTCCCGTTGCCATGGTGCACGTCCCAGTCGACAACCGCGACCCTCTCCACCAGTTGCGCGTCGAAGGCCGCCTCCACGGCGATTGCGATGTTGTTCAGAAGGCAGAAGCCGTTGGGGAAGTCCGGCAGGCAATGGTGCCCGGGCGGGCGCGACAGGGCGTAGGCGTTCTCGACCTCGCCCTGCAGCGTGGCGAAGAGCGCGGCCTTGGCGAGACCGGCCGACAGGCAGGCGATGTCATAGCCGTCCGGCCCGAAGGGCGTGCGCAGGCCCAGCTCGCCCCCGCCCTCGGCGGACGCCGCGCGGAACGCGTCCACGTAGTCAGGCGTGTGCACGCGCAGGAGGTCGCCCTCGGTCGCGGGCGCGGCGGTACGGGTGTCGAGCGCGCGCCAGAGGCCGGTGACCTCCATCAGGTTCTTGAGCCGCCGCTTGGTCTCGGGGTTCTCGGGCAATCCGCCCCCGACGGAAGGCTGCACGAGGCCACCCACGGGAACGAGAAAGCTGTAGTTGCCGCCCGAATGCCAGAAACAGCGTTCGTCCCAGAAAAATCCCGTGGCCATCGCGATACCTCTCTGCGCTTTCGCGACTATGGCAGGCGCGCGCAGCGTTGAGAACCTGCGCCTTGCACGATGCGGGCAAAGCTGGTGGTCTCGGCCCCATGTCCGATCCCACCGATGCAGAGCTTGCCGACCGGTATCGCCCGCGCCTCCTCTCGGAACAGGCAGAGCTTGCCGCTTCGTCTCGGGCAACGCACGACGACCGGCGGCCGGTCGAACTCGACCAGCAATCGGTGGGGCGGCTCAGCCGGATGGACGCGCTGCAGGGACAGGCGATGGCCAAGGGGCTGGAGGCGCGGCGCATGGCGCGGGGCAGGGCGATCGCGGCGGCGCTCGAGCGGATCACGGTGGGCGAATTCGGCTGGTGCGAGGCCTGCGGCGAGTTCATCGGGACCCGCCGCCTCGACGTCGATCCCTGCGCGACGCGCTGCGTCGCTTGCGCCCGCTAGCGGCTCAGTCGGGGTCGCGGGTCAGCCGGTAGATGCCCTCGGGCAGGTCCAGCGCCGCGGCGAGATCCTGAAGCTGCGCCAGCGACAGCGTGATCTTCTGAACCCTGTCCGTGCGGGCGTCCAGCTGTTCCACGGTGATGCATTCGGAGAAGGCCGTGATGGTCACGTCCTCCTGCAGGGGCAGGTCGCCCTCGTCGACAAGGGTGACAACGGTCGCGTCGAAATCGTGCTCGATGGTGAACATGCACCCGAGCCTAGGGGCGCTGCCCCGAGGCATCAAGCGCCATCCGCCGCTTGTGCCGCCGGTAGAGCCAAGGCGCAGCGATCTTGTTGTAGGCGACCTCGGCAAGGCCGCGGATGACCGGAAGCCGAATGCATGTGGCGAGCCATCCGTAGCCCGGCAGACGCTCCCAGATCAGCGCGAAGGCCTCGACGCCCGAGACGATGCTCCCGTCCGCGTGGCGGGCATGCATCCGGCGCATCGCCTGGTCCGCCGTCATCCGCCAGCCTTGAAGATCGGCGGTGTTCAGATCCTCGAAGTCGAGCGGCGCCCCCGTCGCCGTGGCGCGGGCGCGATAATGGGCAATCTCGGCCCGGCAGACCGGGCAGGCGTCGTTGTAGAGAATGCGCACGTCCTGCATGGGCCGGAGGGTAGCGCCGCGCGCGTCGCCGACCAGTCCCGGCGGAGACCCGCGCGAGCAGTCGGCCGCGCCGATCATGCCGCTGGACCTTGCCGCCCGGCCCGGTCAGGTTGGACCCGACCCCCTGCTGCGGAACCTCTGCCCGATGCGCGCACGTCTGACACCTGCCATCCTGCCGCTGCTCGCCGCCTTGCTTCTGTCGGCCTGCGTGACGACGCCGGTGCCGCGTGCGCCGGCTTCGGTGGCTGAAGGCGCGCGTCTTCCCGCGATCTCGCCGCAGGCCTTTCTCGCCGTCGCGCAGGAGGTCGAGCCCGTGGCCGAGGCTGTCTGCCGGACCGAGACGCCGGACCAGAACTGCGATTTCGCCATCCTCGTGGACCGCGACCCCCGGGTCGGGGCCAATGCCTTCCAGACCCTCGACCGGCAGGGGCGGCCCGTCATCATCCTCACGCTCGGCCTGATTGCCATCTTCGAGAACGAGGACGAACTCGCCTTCGTGCTGGGGCACGAGGCCGGTCACCACATCGCCCGACATATCCCCGAACAGCGCCGCTCGGCCGCCGAGGGCGCGCGCATCTTCGGCGAGATGGCCATGGCCGGCGGAGCGGATGCGCGCGAGATCGAGCGGGCGGCCGAACTCGGGGCGTTCGTGGGCGCGCGCAGCTATTCGCGGTCGGCCGAGCTTGAGGCCGATGCGATCGGCACCGTCATCGCCTATCGCGCGGGTTACGACCCCCTCAGGGGCGCGCGCCTGTTCTCCCGGCTGCCCGAACCCGAGATGCGGTTCCTCTCCACGCATCCGCCGAACGCCGAACGCCAGGGTGTCGTCCGCCGCACGCTCCAGAGCCTCGGAGCAGGCGGCTGACCCCTTGATCTGCGTCAAGGTGCCCGTGGCGTCGCCACGGCAGTCTTCGTGTGACAGGCCATTCCGGCCGGAGCAGGAGGATTGTGCGCCATGCAGGGCGACAAGACGCTGAAATCCCACGAAGACCTGATGGGCCGGATGGCCCGGACGCTCGGCGCCGATCTCGACGAGGCGGAGTTGCGCGGCGAACTGCAGCCCGAAGAACGGTTCGAGATGCTCCTGTCCTGCACTGGTTGTTCGGATCCGGGGGGTTGCCAGCACTGGCTCGACGACCATGAACGTGCCGAAGCCGCGCCCGGCTATTGCCGGAACGGGGCCCGTCTTGCCGAACTGGCGCGTCACGACTGATTTGTACGATCCCCGGGGGGAGATCCGGAATGAACGATGTATCCGTGCGTCCCCTGGGCGATGAGAAGCGGCATTACTGGCTGGCGCTCGGCATGGCGCAGGCCGCGGGCGCCGACCTGCAACGCGCGCTCGACGAGGGGCGCATCACCCATGGCGACTGGGCCGAGGTGGTGCAGCGCTGTCGCGGATGCTCCTGGGCCGAGGGGTGCGATTGCTGGCTGAAGGCGCAGGAGACCGGGGCGGCGGCGGTGCCGCAGGCCTGTCCGAACGTCACGTTCTTCGAGGCCGTGCTTTCGGGCGACGCTCAGTCGGCGGGGGATGATCCCGTCTCGTCCTGACACCAGCGCGCCGCGCCGGGCGTGGTGGCGACGCTCTCCCATGTGATGACCGGCAGATCGTAGGGATGCTCCCGCTCGAGAAGCGCGACGAGGGCATCGCGGCTTGCCTCGGTCGTCTTGAAGGTGACGCTCGTCTCCGTTTCCTCGGCCAGGCTGCCTTGCCAGTGGAACAGGCTGACGATGCCGGGGGTGATGTTGGCACAGGCGGCAAGCCGCGCCTCCAGCGCGAGCGTGGCAAGGCGTTTCGCGGTCTCCATGCCGTCGCAGGTTGTGGTGACGTGAATCATCGCGCCGACCCTAGCACGGGCGCGCGCGCTCAGTCGCGGACGATCCGCCCCCAGAGATCGTATTCGCCCGCCTCGTCCACCTCGACCGTCACGATGTCACCGGGCGAGAGATGCTCGAAGCCCTCGTCGATGAAGAGGTTGCCGTCGATCTCGGGGGCATCGGCCTTCGTCCGGCAGGTCGCGCCGTCGGAATCGACGTCGTCGACCAGAACCTGCATCCGGCGTCCGACCTTGGCGGCCAGCTTCGCCTCCGAGATCTCCTGTGCTTTCTCCATGAACCGGTGCCAGCGGTCTTCCTTCACGGCCTCGGGGACATGGTCGGGCAACGCATTGGACCGCGCGCCGGCCACGTTCTCGTAACGGAAGCAGCCCACCCGATCGAGTTGCGCCTCGTCCATCCAGTCGAGGAGCGTCTGGAACTCCTCCTCCGTCTCGCCGGGGTAGCCGACGATGAAGGTGGAACGCAGGACGATGTCGGGGCAGTCGCGCCGCCACGCCGCGATCTCGTCGAGCGTGCGCTCCGCGGCGGCGGGCCGCGCCATGCGCCGGAGCGTGTCCGGATGGGCGTGCTGGAACGGGATATCGAGGTAGGGAAGAAGGCCGTTCGAGGCATCCGCCATCAGCGGCACAAGCTCACGGACATGCGGGTAGGGGTAGACATAGTGCAAGCGAACCCAGCATCCGAGCTTGGATAACTCTGTGGATAGATCGAGAATTGGAAACTTCGACTCGCGTCCCTTCCAGTCCGTTCCATAGGCCGACGTGTCTTGCGAGATGACGAGGATTTCCTTCACGCCGGAGGCCACCAGCTTCTCGGCCTCGCGCATCACGGCGGCGATCGGGCGCGACTGAAGCCGCCCGCGCATGTCGGGGATGATGCAGAACCTGCACTTGTGGTCGCAGCCTTCCGAGATCTTCAGGTAGCTGTAGTGCCGGGGCGTCAGCTTCACGCCGGCAGGCGGCATCAGGTCGATGAACGGGTCGGGCGAAGGCGGCACCGCGGCGTGGACCGCGTCGAGGACCTGCTCGTATTGCTGCGGCCCGGTGACGGCGAGGACCTTGGGATGGGCGCCCGTGATGTACTCCGGCTCGGCCCCCAGACACCCCGTCACGATCACGCGCCCGTTCTCCCGAAGCGCGTCTCCGATGGCCTCGAGGCTTTCGGCCTTGGCGCTGTCGAGAAAGCCGCAGGTGTTCACGATCACGGCCTCGGCCCCGGCATAGTCGGGGCTGATGGCGTAGCCCTCGGCGCGCAGCCGCGTGAGGATGCGCTCGCTGTCCACCAATGCCTTGGGGCAGCCGAGGCTGACCATGCCGATGGTCGGCTGGCCGGGGCGGGGCACGTCCTCGATGCGCGCGCGGGGCGCGAGGTCGGGGCGGAGGTCGGGCGGGTTCTGGCTCATGGGATGCGCACATAGCCCCTTCGCCGCGTCCGGGAAAGCCGTCTTGGCGGAATGCCGGGCGGTCCGCCGCGCAAGCGCCGGCGATGACGTCGCTTTGGGATGCAGGCCCTCGCGAAATGTGCGTAACTGCCGCCGAACCCGGGGCGCGGAGCAGGTGGAGACATGCGCTGGATCCTCAGGATTGTCGGAGCGGTGGCGGTGGCGGCTCTTCTTGCCGTCGGCGCCCTCGTGGCCGTCCCGACCGAGCGAGTGGCGGGGCTCGTAACCGACAGGCTGTCGGCTGCGACCGGCCGCGAGGTGGTGATCGACGGCGCGGTGCGCCCCACCCTCTGGCCGAGCCTCGGGGTGCGGGCCGAGGGCCTGCGCATCGGCAATCCCGACTGGGTCGAGGCGGGGCCGCTTCTCCAGGCCGAAAGCCTCCATGTCAGCGTGGAATGGGCGCCGCTTCTGCAGGGGGAGGTCCGCCTCGACCGGGCCGAGCTGATCGGCCCCGACATCACGCTGGTGCGCGCCGCAGACGGGCGCGTCAGCTGGGATTTCGCCGGGGCCCCCGCACCTGCCGGGGAAAGCAGCGCGGCTGAAGGACCGGAAACGCCCGCCGCGCCGGGCGGCTTCGCCATCGGCTTCGAGCGCGCCGAGGTCCGGAATGCACGCCTGCGCTGGATCGACGAGGCCACCGGGCAGGACATCTCCGTCAGCGGCGCCGATGCGGTCCTGTCGCTGCCCTCCGGGACCGGGCCTGCCGGCCTTACGGTCTCGGCCGAACTCGGCGGCGCCGAGCTGGAGCTCGCGGCGGAGGTCGACGGCGCTGCGGCCTTCCTCGACGGACAAGTGCGGCCCGCGACCCTGTCGCTCGGCTGGCCCGGCGGAACCGCGTCCTTCGAGGGCCGTCTCGCGCTCGCCCCCGCGCTCGACGGGCGGTTCGAGATCGACGCGACCGACTTCGGCCCCCTGCTGTGGCTGGCCGGCCTTGCCATGCCCGACCTGCCGCGGGGCCTCGGGCGCGACCGGATCGCGGCCTCCGGGCAGATCACGCTTCCGGGCGAGGGCACGGTCCACCTGCGGCAGGGCGGGCTCACGCTCGACGACAATATCCTCGCGGCGGAACTCGACCTGCTTCCCGGCGAGGACCGACCACTCCTGCGCGGGACGATCGTGGCCGACTCCCTCGCACTGGCTGCGCCGGCCGCGAGTGGCGGCGGCACAGGCGGCGGATCGGCAGGGGCCGCGCAGGAAGGCTGGTCGCGGGATCGGATCGATGTGTCGGGCCTCTTCGGGCTCGATGCGGAACTGGCCCTGCGGGCGGGCCGCGTCGATCTCGGCACGGCCGAGGTCGCGCCGGTGGAAGTCAACGCCACGCTGGACCGCGGGCGGCTCGTCTTCGACATCGGCAGCATCGGGGCCTATGGCGGGCGGCTCGCCGGGCAATTCGTGGTGAACGGGCGCAATGGCCTTTCGGTCGGCGGCGACCTGATCCTGGCGGGCGTGCAGTTGAACCCGCTCCTCTCGCACTTCGCGGATTTCGACCGGCTGGAGGGGACGGGCAACGCGAGCCTCCAGTTCCTCGGTGTCGGCAATGACCTCGCCACCATCATGTCCGGGCTGGAAGGGCAGGGCGACATGGCCTTCGGCGCGGGCGCCGTCCTGGGCTTCGATCTCGCCGGGATGATCCGCAACTTCGACGCCTCTTTCCGGGGCGAGGGCGCCCGGACGGTCTATGACAGCGTCACGGCGAATTTCTCGATCGCGGACGGGGTTCTGACCAATGACGACCTCGAACTCGACGCCCCGTGGGGCGCGGTCCGTGGCGAGGGCACCGTCGATCTCGGCGCTCAGCGCCTCGATTACCGCGTGATTCCGGGCGTGATGCGCGACGAAAACGGCCAGGTCGGCATAGAAGTGCCGGTCCTGATCGACGGGCCGTGGTCGGACTTGCGCTTCCGCCCGGACCTCGAATACCTCGCCGAACAGGAGTTCCTCGAACAGCGGGATCGCCTTGCGGCAGAAGCGCAGGCGCGGCTGGCCGAGGAACAGGACCGGATCGAGCAGGACGTGCGCGACCGGGCCAACGAGCTTCTGGGCACCCAGATCGAGGCGGGCGATACCCGCGAGGAGATCGAGGGCGCCCTTACCGACAGGCTGACCGAGGAAGCCGGGAACGCGCTGTTGCGCCTGCTCGGTGGCGGCACGGAACAGGCGGGCGATCCCGCCGCGACGGAGGCGGACCAATGATGTGGCGATCCCTGGCAATGGTGGGCGTCCTGCTGCTGTCGGCCTGTGGCGGCAACGCGTCGCGCAGCGACATGGCCCTCGTGGCGCGGGGCAGCGCCCCGGACCTCTACCCGGGCGAAACCCCCGAGATGCGGCGCCTGATCGAGCGGTATTCCCAGGTCCACGGCATCCCCGAGGCCCTGCTGCATCGGGTTATCCAGCGCGAGAGCGACTATCGCGCCGATGCGCGCAACGGACCCTACTGGGGTCTGATGCAGATCCTGCCTCAGACCGCGCGGACCATGGGCTTCGACGGCGAGCCGCAGGAGCTTCTCGATCCCGAGGTGAACCTGACCTATGCCGGCCGCTACCTGCGGGGGGCGTGGATCGTGTCGGATGGCGACATCGACGAGGCGGTGGGCTGGTACGCGCGCGGCTACTACTACGAGGCGCGTGACCGCTGCTTGCTGGTGGAGACGGGGCTCAAGGACCGCGAACTGGCCCGCGGGTGCCGCTGAGCGCGCCAGGGCCCGCATGATCGTCAAGAAAAAAGCCCCGGACCGAACGGCCGGGGCTTTGGCTTTTCGGGCGGCTCAGCGCCGGCGGTCGCGCCGCGCGCTCATCGGCTGGAACGCGACGCCGACATGGGCATCGCAGTAGGGCTTGCCCTGCTGCACGGGCAGGCCGCAGAAATAGAAGTCGTCTGTCGCCGGATCGCCGATCGGCCATTTGCAGGTCCGCTCGGTCAGTTCCATGAGCGTCAGGCGCTTGGCGTGCTTCTCGACCTCGTTCTGCTTGGCCAGCGCCTCGGGGCTGATCTCGTTGGCGGAAGGCTGCGGCGGAAGCGGCTGGCCTGCGGGCACGATGGCCTTGCGCAGCGGTGTGACGTTGGAAGGGCGCGCCGCCTGGGCGGGCTCGGCCTTGGGTTCCGCAGGCGCGGCGGGCGCGGGCTTGGGGGTGGCGGTCTTGGGGGCCTTCGCGGCGGGGGCCGCGACCTCCTCGGGTTCCTTGGTGGCAGGCTTGGCGGTGGCGGTGCCGCCGCCGCCCGAACGGTTGGACAGGCCAAGACGATGCACCTTGCCGATCACGGCATTCCGGGTGACGCCGCCCAGTTCCTTGGCGATCTGGCTGGCCGACTGACCCTCGCCCCACATCTTCTTCAACAGCTCGACCCGTTCGTCGGTCCAGGACATGCCCATCTCCCGTATATTGCGCCGCTCACCCGAATGGCCGAGCGCGACGCCACATCAGACCCGCCATATGGCGGCGCCCGTGCCCGAATGAAAGCCCCATTCTAGAGGCCCCGCACGGAACGGCAAGCGGCCAAGGTTGCGTGGACACATCATGACGCCCATCTGGGGGGCATGCGCCTGCCTGCCCTGTTTCTCGTACTCACCGCCGGTTTCGCGCCGCTGCCCGCCGGAGCCGACCCCTCGGAAATCGCGGCCGCGCTGGCGAGGCATCCCTCAATTCCGGGCGCTTTGGTGGGCTGGACCACCGCAAGCGACAGCGCCCTCGCCGTCGCAGGCGTGCGGCGGCAGGGCGACGCCGCGCCGGTCTCGGAGGATGATCTCTGGCACATCGGCTCGCTCACCAAGTCAATGACCGCGACGCTGGCCGCGCGCATGGTGGAGGCGGGTCTGATCGACTGGAGCGCGACGGTGGGCGATCTCCTGGGCGGGCGGTTTCCCGGGATGGATCCGGTGTGGCGCGACACGACGCTCGAGGCCTTTCTGCGGCACGCTTCCGGGATGCGGGCCAATATCGGGCTGATCGACACGCTGCGCGTCGGGCAGGGGCCCCGTGAGGAATATGTTGCGCGCGTGCTTGCGGGTCAGCGCGAGGGCCCGGAAGGCGGGTTTCTCTATTCCAACGCCGGCTACGTCGTGGCCGGCGCGATGCTGGAGGCCGCCGGCGGCGCCACCTGGGAGGAGCTCGTCGCGCGCGAGGTCTTCGGGCCGCTCGGGTTGCAGAGCGCGGGCTTCGGCCCGCCCGAAGGCGACCAGCCGCAGGGGCACCGCCTCGCGCTAATCGGTGGCCTGAGGCCCGTTCCGCCGGGGCCACGGGCCGACAATTTGCCTGCGCTCGGTCCGGCGGGGCGCGTGCATCTCTCGGGCGCGGACATGCTGCGCTATCTCCGCGCTCACCTCTTGACCGGGCCGGGGTTCCTCACGACCAGGAACTGGGCGCGTCTGCACGAGGCACGCGGGCCTGGAGACTACGCGCTCGGCTGGGCCGACGCGGACGGCGTTCTGCGGCATTCGGGGTCGAACACGCTCTGGTTCGCGCAAATGCGTCTTTACCGCGACGAAGGGGTCGCGGTCTTCGTCGCCGTCAACTCTGGCGTCATCGACCAGGTTCGCGGCCCCGTGGAGGCCGCCGCCGAGGCGGCGCTGGCCGATGCGCTCAGCGCGCGGACCGACGACGGTTGACCGCCTCGCGCCAGGCCAGCAGCGCGGCGCCCGCGATGATGACAAGGGCGCCCAGAACGCTGAGCATGCTTGGCGAAACCCCGAAAAGCACCGCGTCGTAGAGCGCCGCGAAGACCAGCGTCAGGTACGAGAACGGCGTCACGAAGCTCGCCTCCGCGCGGGCCATGGCGTTGATGAAGAACCCCTGTGCCGCCGCCATCACGAGGCCAAGCGCACCCAGCGCGGCCCATTGCGCCGCGCTGGGTGCCTGCCAGACGAAGCTTGCCGCCGTCGCCGCGATGGCAAGCCCGATGGAGTTGTTGACGATCAGGATCTGGAGCGGGCCTTCCCGCCCCGAAAGCCGCTTCATGAAGATCAGCTCCAGCCCGAGGACCAGCGCGGCCCCGAGGGCAAGAAGCGCCCCGGCCTCGACGGCGCCGCTTCCCGGGCGCACGAGGATCATCGCCCCGGCCAGGGCGACGAAGGCGGCGAGCCAGCGCCAGGGACCCACCCGCTCACCCAGAAGCGGGATCGCGAGCAGCATGGCGAAGACCGGGTTGAGAAAGCTGATCGCGGTTGCGTCCGACAGCGGGATCATCGCCGCCGCGGCGAACATCAGCGTCACCCCGCCCCAGCCGCAGAGTGTACGGGCGAGATGCATGCGGTAATCCGGCCGGGTCAGGCGCGGCCGCAGGACCGCCAGGACCGTGACGATCGCCATCCAGGCGAAGAGGAAGCGCCCGAAGCTGACCTGGAGCGGGTGCAGCGGCTCGCCGAGGGCCGCTGTGCCGAGCGCCTTGGCAAGAAGCGTGGTCGCCGCAAGGAAGGCGGTGGCCGAAACCATCAGGATGATGGCCGTGCCCGGCGCCTGGGGCCGGGAGACCTGCGGCACTGCCGCGGGTGGCACGGCGCTGTGGGGTGCTATCGTGCCAAGGTCCGCGGGACCGGGCCGTCCGTCAGACACCGAGGCACCAGCGCAGGATCGCCTTCTGCGCATGGAGCCTGTTTTCCGCCTCGTCGAAGATCACCGATTGCGGGCCGTCCATGACGGCGCTGGTCACCTCCTCGTCGCGATGCGCGGGCAGGCAATGCATGAAGAGCGCGTCGGGCTTCGCCTGCGCCATCAGCGCCTCGTTCACCTGGTAGGGGCGCAGCTGATTGTGCCGCCGCTCGCGCGCGGACTGGCTGTCATGCATCGAGACCCAGGTGTCGGTCACGACGAGATCGGCGCCCGCGACGGCCTTGGCCGGGTCGCGTTCGATCTTCACGTCGGCGCCCTTGGCGCGGGCCTCGTCGAGGAAGACCTCCTCGGGGTCGAGCGTGGGGGGGCCGGAAAAGGTGAGGTCGAAGCCGAACTGTCCCGCGGCATGGGCGAAGCTGGCGAAGACGTTGTTGCCGTCGCCGCACCACGTGACCTTCCGCCCCGCGATGGGGCCGCGATGCTCTTCGTAGGTGAGGACATCGGCCATGATCTGGCAGGGATGGGTGCGGTTCGTGAGCCCGTTGATGACCGGCACGGTGGCATGCTCGGCCAGTTCCAGCAGCACGTCCTCCTCGAAGGTGCGGATCATGATGAGATCGACGTAGCGCGACAGGACGCGCGCGGTGTCGGCGATGGTTTCGCCATGGCCGAGCTGCATCTCGCTTCCCGAGAGCACCATAGTCTGCCCGCCCATCTGCCGCACGCCCACATCGAAGGAGACGCGGGTGCGGGTGGAGGGTTTCTCGAAGATCAGCGCGACCATGCGGTTCACGAGCGGCTGCTCTTCGTCGGGCGCCCCCTTGGGCTGGCCGGCCCGCGCGGATTTCATCGCGGCGGCGTTGTCGATCATGGACCTGAGGTCCGCGGGGTCTGTCTTGTTGATGTCGAGGAAATGTTTCATCGGTTCGGAAGCCTTGCTTGCGGCGGGGCGAGGGGGGCTGTCTGCCCCCCTCGCGCTCCCCCCGAGCGGTATTTGGAGAAAGATGAAGGGGCTATTCGGCGGCGGTCCGTCGCTCGAGCGCCGAGGCGGCGGCGTCGAGGCGGGCGATGCCCTCGGCGATTTCCTCTTCGGTGATGGTCAGCGCGGGCAGGATGCGCACGACATTGTCGCCCGCCGGCACGGTCAGCAGCGCGGCCTCGTAGCCCGCCGCGACCACGTCGGTATTGGTCGCCTTGCACTTGATGCCGAGCATCAGGCCCGAACCGCGCACGCTCTCGAAGATGTCGGGGTGGGCGGCGACCAGGCCCTCCAGCTTCTGGCGCAGGAAACCCGCCCTGGCGCGGACGCCTTCGAGGAAGCCCTCGCGGGTGATCTCGTCCATGACGGCCGCACCCACCGCGCAGCCGAGCGGGTTGCCGCCATAGGTGGAGCCATGGGTGCCCGCCGTCATGCCGCGCGCGGCGTTCTCGGTGGCGAGCACGGCACCCAGCGGGTAGCCGCCGCCGATGCCCTTGGCGACCAGCATGATGTCGGGCGCAATCCCGGCCCATTCATGGGCGAAGAGGCGGCCCGTCCGCCCCATGCCGCACTGGATCTCGTCGAGGATCAGGAGGAGCCCGTGTTCGTCGCAGAGATCGCGCAGGCCCTTGAGGCAGGCGTCGGGCAGGGGGCGGATGCCGCTTTCGCCCTGCACCGGTTCGACCATGATGGCGCCCACGTCCGGCTCGGCGGCGGCGGCCCTGAGCGCGTCATGGTCGCCGAAGGGCAGGTGCCGGAAGCCGGGCAGCAGGGGGCCGAAGCCCTTGGTCAGCTTCTCCGAACCGGCGGCCGAGATCGCGGCCATCGAGCGGCCGTGGAAAGCTCCCTCGAAGGTAAGGATCGTGGTGCGCTCGGGCGCATCGCTCTCGTGGCGGTATTTGCGGGCCATCTTGACCGCCAGTTCCGTCGCCTCGGTGCCCGAATTGCAGAAGAAGACGGTGTCGGCGAAGGTGTGTTCCACCAGCCGCTCGGCCAGCGCTTCCTGCTCGGGCACGGTGTAGAGGTTCGAGGTGTGCCACAGCCGGTTCGCCTGGTCGGTCAGCGCCTTCACCAGGGCCGGGTGCCCGTGGCCGAGTGCCATCACCGCGATGCCGGAGGCGAAGTCGAGGAAACGTCGGCCATCGGCCTCCACCAGCCAGGCCCCTTCGCCCTTGACGAAGGAGAGCTTTGCACGCGCGTAGCTGGGAAGAACCGGCGGGATCATGGTCCAAATCCTTAGGGTGGCACAGAAAGCACCGGATTGGCCGAAACCGGGCCTCAAGTCAATTCGCGGGCGCTGATGGGATCAAGCAGCATCCATGATGAGGCAGGTCGTGCTGCCCGCGGCGAAAAGGCGGTCCGTGGCGGCGTCGCGGATCCCGCCGGTCGCGACGGCGGTGGAGCGTCCGGCATGGGTGACGCTGCCCGTCGCGATGACCGGGCGGCCCTCCGGGATCGCGCGGACGAGGTTCACCTTGTACTCCAGGGTGGTATAGGCGCGGCCGGCCGGCAGCGTGGTCATCACCGCGCAGCCCATGCAGCTGTCCAGCAGGGCGCCGTACCAGCCGCCATGGACGCCGCCCATCGGGTTGAAGTGGTCGAAGAGCGGGGCGCCGTGGAAGGTTGCCGTGCCCTCCGTCACCGCGACGAGGCGGAAGTTCAGGAGGCGGGCGATAGGGGCCTGGGGCAGGGTGCCCGCAACGACCCGTCCCATGAATTCGAGGCCCGAAAGCGAAAGGCGGGCCTCACGGTCGGGCAGGTCGTCCGGCGTTTCGGCGTAGTAGGTGTCCGGCATGTCCGCGTCCCCCGAGATCGTTCCGGGACGCCATCACGGCATTGCGCGAAACGCAAGACTGTCCTGGCTCAGGCGACTTCCGAAAGCTCCGCCCGCGGGGTGACGCCGAGCGCGGCGCAGACATCGCGGGTCAGGTCGGGCGAGTTGAGCGTGTAGAAGTGCAGGTCCTCGACGCCGCCCTCCATCAGGTCGGCGCAGAGTTCGGTGCAGAGCGCCGTCGCCAGAAGCCGCTCGCGCCCGTCGCGGATCGCCTTGTCGAACGCCTCGTCGAGCCAGGCGGGCACCCGGGCGCCGCAGGCCTCGGCGAACTTGCGCACCCCCGCCCAGGAGTTGATCGGCAGGATCCCGGGGATCACCGGCGCCGCGATCCCGGCCGAAGCGCAAGCGTCGCGGAAGCGGAAGAAGGTCTCGGCCTCGAAGAAGAATTGCGTGATGGCCGAGGTCGCGCCGGCATCCACCTTGCGCTTCAGGAAATCGACGCAGTCCTGCATCGACGCCGCCTCGGGATGCGGCTCGGGGTAGGCGCCGACGCGGATCTGGAACTTGTCGGTGGCGGCCAATGCCTCGGTCAGTTCGACCGAGCTTGCGAAGCCTTGCGCATGCGGCGTGAAGCGGCCCTGGCCCTTCGGCGGGTCACCACGGAGCGCGACGATCTGGGTCACGCCGGCCTCGGCATAGCTTTCGGCGATGGCGAGGGTTTCCTCCCGGGTCGCGTCCACGCAGGTCAGGTGCGCGGCGACGGGAACGCCGTAATTCTTGTGGATCGTCCTGACCGCGTCGTGGGTCAGCGCGCGTGTCGTGCCGCCGGCACCGTAGGTGACCGACACGAAGGACGGGTCGAGCGGCGACAGGACGCCCAGCGTTTCCCAAAGGCGGAACGAGGCCTCCAGCGATTTCGGAGGGAAGAACTCGAACGAGACGTTGGGCGCGGTCATGGCGAATCTGATCCTTGAAGTGTCGCATCGGGGTGTCGCATAGAGTATGCGTTGCGACAATTTCATAATCCTCAAGATCAATATGAGTCCGGCATGCATATCGAGTTCCGCCACCTGAGGACGATCAAGGCGATCCACGACGAAGGCGGGCTGGCCCGCGCCGCCGAGCGGCTGCACATCACGCAGAGCGCGCTTTCCCATCAGATCAAGGGGCTTGAGGACCAGGCCGGCGTCGAGCTCTTCGTGCGGCGGTCGAAGCCGATGCGCCTGTCTTCGGCGGGAATGAAGCTCCTGCGGCTTGCCGAGGACGTGCTGCCCCGGCTGGCCGCGCTCGAGGAGGAATTCGACGGCCTCCGGGCGGGCAAGTCGGGGCGGCTGCACATCGCGATCGAGTGCCATGCCTGTTTCGACTGGCTCCTGCCGGTGCTGGAGGCGTTCCGCGTCGCCTGGCCCGACGTTGACGTGGACATTCGCCCGGGTCTCCAGTTCGAGGCGCTGCCCGCGCTGATGCGCGAGGAGGTGGACCTCGTCATCTCCTCCGATCCCGAGGATCTTCAGGGCGTCGATTTCACCCCGCTCTTCGACTACGAACCGGTCTTCGTCTGCGCCGCAGACCATCCGCTGGCGGAAAAACCCTGGATCGAGGCGGAGGATTTCGCCGGAGAGACGCTGATCACCTACCCGGTGGAGCGCTCGCGGCTCGATGTCTTCTCTCAGCTTCTCTTCCCGGCCGGGGTAGAGCCGCGCTCGATCCGGCAGGTGGAGCTTTCGGCGGTGATCCTGCTCCTTGTCGCCTCGGGGCGCGGTGTCTCGGTTCTGCCGGACTGGGTCGTGCGCGACACCGGGCGGCATGCCTCGCTGGTGACGCGCCGGCTGACCGAGGGCGGGATCACGCGGCGGCTCTTCGG
This sequence comes from Roseicyclus sediminis, assembly GCF_025515305.1. Classification (GTDB taxonomy): domain Bacteria; phylum Pseudomonadota; class Alphaproteobacteria; order Rhodobacterales; family Rhodobacteraceae; genus Roseibacterium; species Roseibacterium sediminis. Next base: position 11,331 of record NZ_JAOPHT010000026.1, on the reverse strand, counting down.
GGCCACGCGGGCGGAGGAAACGGCGAAGCCGTTCATGGCCCATGTGCTCAAGCTCTGCCGGACCGAACCGCCGAAGCTGCAGCGGCGGGGGTAGACCGGGGCAAAGCTTTGCAAGGCTTTGCCCGAGAGGCTTGCAAGCCTCTGGCCACGTCCTTGCAAGGACGTGGCGGGCCTGGGTGCGACGGCCTGTTCGGGGCGAGGGTCAGAGCCGCGTGCGTCCCGTCTCCCAGTCGAGCGCCGCCTCCAGCCGGTCATCGCCCCAGAAGAGTTCCCCGTCGGAGACGAAGCTCGGGGATCCGAAGACGCCGAGCGAGCGGGCCGTTTCGGTCTCCGCCGCCAGCGCTTCGGCGATCTCGGATGATTGGGCTCTCGCGATTGCGGCCTCGGGGTCGGCGCCCGCCGCGGTGAGGCTGGCGCTCAGGTTCGGCTCCTCCCCTGGCCGCTCGCCGTGGCGGAACCAGCGTTCGTAGGTGGCGCGGATATAGGCCGGGCCCCAGCCCTCGGACATGCCGAGAACCGCGACGGCATTGGCGAAAGGCAGTTCCGGCACCGGGTAGGGCGCGGGAAGGCGCAGGTCCAGACCGTGCACCGCCGCGCGACGTTCGATGTCGCGCCACATGTAGGCGGTCTTCTCCGGCTTGTTCATGAAGGGGATATTGTTCTGCTCGACCATGATCGTGCGCACGTTGAACGGCCGCCAGCGGACGGGGACGTCCGCCTTCCGCGCCGCCGCGTCGATGCGCAGGACGGTCAAAGCGCTGTAGGTGCTGCCGATCGAGACCCAGAAATCCATGGCCATTCCCCCCCGTGCAGAACAGCTCCGAGGCTGCGCCACGTGCGCGGCCCTTGGCAAGCCCCGTGGGCTCCCCTATAGCGCGCAGGCGTTTGCGCAAGGGATAGATGCCATGCAGGGCTCCGCCAATCTCAACATCATGATCAAGGCCGCCCGAAAGGCAGGGCGTAGCCTCGTGAAGGATTTCCGCGAGGTCGAGAACCTGCAGGTCTCCGCCAAGGGGCCGGGCGACTTCGTCAGCCGCGCCGACCGCGCGGCCGAGGAGATCCTGAAGACCGAGTTGATGAGCGCGCGGCCGAACTACGGCTTCCTCGGCGAGGAAGGCACCTCGATCGAGGGCAAGGACCCGACCCGGCGCTGGATCGTCGATCCGCTCGACGGGACCACGAACTTCCTGCACGGCATGCCGCACTGGGCTGTCTCCATCGCGCTCGAGCACAAGGGCGAGATCGTGGCGGGCGTCGTCTTCGACCCGGCCAAGGACGAGATGTTCTATGCCGAGAAGGGTGCCGGCTGCTGGTTGAACGACAGCCAGCGGCTGCGCGTTTCCGGCCGCACGCAGATGATCGAATGCGTCTTCGCCACGGGCGTGCCCTTCGGCGGTGCGAAATACCTGCCCGCGACGCTTCAGGATCTCGCCCGGCTCATGCCGCAGGTGGCGGGCGTCCGGCGCTGGGGCTCGGCGGCGCTCGACCTCGCCTATGTCGCGGCGGGCCGGTACGACGGCTACTGGGAGCGCGGGCTCAACGCCTGGGACATCGCGGCCGGCATCTTGCTGGTGCGCGAGGCGGGCGGGCTTGTGGCGCCGATCCGCGAGGGTCAGGACATGCTGGAGGATGGCCAGGTCGTCGCCGGCGCCGGCGCGATCTTCGACCGGTTCGCCGGCATCATCCGCGAGCGTCCGGCGGCCTGAATACCGGCCGGAAATCCCGGCGCCTTTGCCTCAAAAAAGAACGAATCGGGGCTTAGATGGGGCGCATGGAAACGCTGAACGCCTATGCCCTTGAAGAAAGCGGCGCCGCAACGGTCGACTGGGTCGTCCTGACGGCCGCGACGGTGACGCTCGGCCTCGCGCTGATGAGCGAAATCTCGGATTCCCTCGAGACCGCCGGAACACGCCTTTCTGACACGCTGTCCGACATGCCGATCCGGGCCACCTTCGGCGAGTGGGAGGCGCTGCGCACGGAACTCGGGACAGAGGTCCAGGCCGGAGAGGGCGGCGAAGAAGGCGGTGCAGGCGGCGAGGAAGCCGGCGGCGGCTAAGCGCCGTTCGGACCGGGCACAGGCCGCAACTGCTGCAAGGCGCCCGCAAGCAGCAGATAGGCCGAACTGGCCGCGACAAGGGCCGTCAGCACCGGGTTCGACGCGAAATCCGTCCAGGCCGCCCAGGCGATCCCACCCGTCCAGAGAACGGCGACCGCCAACGACAGCGGTCGCCAGCGCTCGGTCCGCACGGGATGGATGAACTTCAACGGCAGGAACATCGCCGCGGCCAGGACGATGACCAGCCCCAGCGTCACCCACCACGGCGGCACGATGACCAGAAACGCGAGTACCGCCATGTTCCAGCATCCCGGAAAGCCGCAGAAGCTGTTGTCCGAGGTCTTCATCCGCGTGTCCGCGAAGTAGATCGCGCTGGCGAAGGGAATGAGCAGGACAGCGAGCCAGCCCGACCAGCCCGGCAGGAGGCCCGAGGCATAGAGCGCATAGGCCGGGATCACGACGTAGGTGAGAAAGTCGATTATGAGGTCCATCAGGACGCCATCGATCTCGGGCGTGTGTTTCTTCACCTCGAAGTGCCGCGCGAGCGGCCCGTCGATGCCATCCACGACGAAGGCGACCGCCAGCCACAGCGCCATGCCGGCCCAGTTCTGCTCGAACGCCTCGTGCAACGCGAGCATGGCGAGCGAGGCGCCGATCGCGGTGAAGAGATGAACTAGGAGGGCGGAGAGGCGGGGCGTCATCGGGCGGGGTGATGCACGCTCGCGGTCTGGTTTGCAACCGTTCCTTGATGACCTGCCGGCCGTGCCATCACGCCGACGTCCGCGAGTGTTGGCGGGCGCGGGGATGGGTCGCGGCATAGACCTCCATCAGCCGCACGGTGTCCACGGCGGTATAGGCCTGGGTCGTGGAGAGACTCGCATGGCCCAGAAGTTCCTGTATCGCGCGCAGGTCGCCCCCGGCATTCAGAAGGTGCGTCGCGAAGGAGTGGCGCATCGCGTGCGGCGTGGCGCTGGAGGGCAGGCCGAGTTGCAGGCGCGCCTTCTCCATCACGCGGGCGATCTGTCGTGCACCGAGCGCACCGCCACGGATGCCGCGGAACAACGGCGTTCCCGGCGCAAGATCATGCGGGCAGAGGGCAGCGTAGCGGTCGACGGCGACCCGCGCGGCGGGCAGGACCGGAACCTCGCGCTCCTTCCCGCCCTTGCCGCGGATGCGCAGCGTATCGGGCAGCGGGACGAGGCCTGCGTCGAGGCCAAGCGCCTCGGAGATCCGCAGCCCGCAGCCATATAGAAGCGTCACAACCGCCGCGTCGCGCGCGGCCACCCAGTCGCGGATGTCCTGGTCGGCCACACCCGTCAGCATGTCGCGCGCGCCCTCCTCGGTCAGCGGGCGGGGCAGGCGGCGCTGGTGGCGCGGCGCGCGCATCGAAAGGACCGACGTCGCGTCGAAGCCGTCGCGCTCGGCCCACCAGCCGTAGAAGGATTTCACCGATGAGAGCGCACGGGCGAGCGACCGCGCGCCCACCCCACGCGCCCGTTCCGCAGCCATCCACGCACGGAGGTCGCGCGCGGTGATGGCGCGGAGGGCGGCGGGCCCGGGCGCGCCGCCCTGGTGTTCCGACTGGAAGACGAGGAAGCCCGTCACGTCGCGCCCATAGGCCTCGACGGTGGCCGGGGCGCGGCCCCGCACGCCACGCAGATGCGTCAGCCAGGCGGCGAGGATGTCGCGAACGGCAGGTGTCAGGGCGAGGCTCATGGCCCGCGCCCGCTCAGCCGAGCCAGCGGCGCATCAGCCGTTCGAAAACGCCCGCGAAGAAGGTCAGGAGGTCGGTGCCCTGCGTCGGGCGGAACTGGTGCGGATCCTCCGCGCCCATGACGAGCAGGCCCGGAAGCCGCCCTTCACCGAGGTCGAGCTTCATCAGGGCTTCGGACTTGATCCAGTTCGCCGCCTCGTCGCCGAAGATGCGGTAGGAGCCGCCCGTCACCTGCCGGAGCGTCACCTGCCGGCACGGCACGTCGCGCCCGCCGGTCACGTAGTCCTGCACGAATCCGGGCGTCACCACGGTCAGCACGTCCTCGAGCTTCTGCACGCGGGGCGCTTCGGTCTCTGTCGCCTCGGCCGATTCGAGCACCAGCCGGATGCGGTCGACGCGCAGGATGCCCGCGACATCGGTGCCGAGCGTCTTGAGGAACGTCGTGAAATCGGTCTGGTCGAGCAGCGCCGTCACCGCGCGGTGAACCTGGTTGGTGCCGGCGAGGTTCTCGTAGGCGGCCGCGATGACCGAGCGGTGCGTATCCTCAAGCCGGTCCAGCCGGTTCTGCAGCCGCTCCATCGCGATGCCGCGCATGTCGACGATATTGCCGCCCATCTGGCGATCATTCGCCGAGATCAGCGCGCGCATCAGGTCGCGGTCTTCGAGGATGAGTTCGGGGTCCGAGAGGACGCGGTCGCGCCAATCGCCAAGGAATTCGGGCCGGTGGTCGGCCTTCTCGATGCTCACGGGATCTGCCTCACATGCGTTTTTCGTCTTGTTGGCGAAGCTGATAGCACGGCCGCCAGCGAGCGGGGAAGGTTTTTCCCCGGTTCGCCACGGCCCGTCCCGCGCCCCTGTGCGGTTCGGGACACAGGACGCCCCCTCCGATGTCCCGCGCTCATGAAGAAAAGGCCGGTCGACCGGCTTGCGAGGCCATATGTCCGGGATCGGTTCGGTTTCCGCCCTCGTTCGGACCGCATCGCTGTTTTTGGGTCCTCATGCGGGACGATCGTTCCGGGAGGCGTCGTTGCTTGGCCGGCGGCGGCATCCTAGGTGGCGGCGTCTGCCCTGTCCCCCATTCGCTGGACCGTTCCGATGTATGAAGACCTCGCTTTCTCCCTCGGCCTCGATCTGGGCCCCCGCTCGGCCTCGGCGCTGTTCGGGATCCTGGTCGGTGTCGCCTTTGGCGCACTCGCCTTCCTCACCCGCTTCTGCCTGCGCCGGTCGCTGGTAGGCCCGGCGGAGGAACGTGCGCCGGCGCGTGGCGTCTGGGCGCTGGCGCTGGCCGTGGCGCTGATCGGCACGCAGGCCGCGATCGCGCTGGGCTGGATCGGTTTCGACGAGCACCGGTTCTTCGCGGCATCGCTGCCGGTGCTGCTTCTCGTCGCGGGCGGGCTGCTGTTCGGCGTCGGAGCGGTGCTTGCGCGCGGCTGCATAACCCGGCTCACGGTGCTGACCGGGGGCGGCAACCTGCGTGCCTTGACCGGCCTTCTCGTGTTCGCCGTGGCTGCCCACGCGACGCTTCAGGGGGTTCTCGCGCCATTGCGGACGACGCTGGCGACGCCAAGCATCGATCTCGGTGCGGTCTCTCTCGGTGATCTGCCCGGCGGCCCATGGGTCTGGACCGCGGCGCTTTCGGCTGCGGCGCTGGTCGTGGCCATCCGCTCGGGCGCGGGCCGCTGGACCCTTCTGGGCGCCGCGGCGCTGGGTGCGCTCGTGCCGGTGGCATGGGTCGGCACCGGCCTTGTCCTGTTCGACGAGTTCGACCCGATCCCGCTCGAGGGCCTTTCGTTCACCGCGCCCTGGGCCGATACGCTGTTCTTCGCCATCGCCTCGAGCCTGCGCGAACCTGGGTTCGGCGTGGGCCTCGTCGGCGGGGTTCTCGCCGGATCCCTGGCCGCCGCGCTCCTGTCGCGCCGGTTTGTCTGGGAAGGCTTCGAAAGCCCCGCGCAGATGGGACGGTCGCTTTCGGGCGCGGCGCTGATGGGCGTGGGCGGCGTGATGGCCGGGGGCTGCACCGTCGGCGCGGGCCTGTCGGGTATCCCGACGCTGTCGCTGGCCGCGATTCTCGCCTTCGCCTCGATCGTGGCGGGCATCCTTGCCGCGGGCGCGGTCGAGGCGCGGACGGTGCGCGGCGCGCGCGGGATGCTCCCGGCCGAATAGACGAGCCCCTGGCAACGAGGAAGGGCGGCCCGGAGGCCGCCCTTCCTTCGTGTTCGCACCAGGGTTCAGAGGATCTTCTGACCCGTCTTCGCCCAGTCCTTCAGAAAGCCCTCGAGCCCCTTGTCGGTCAGCGGGTGCGACGCCATCGCCTTGATGACGTTCGGCGGCGCGGTGGCGACGTCCGCCCCGATCAGCGCGGCCTGCTTCATGTGGTTGGCGCTCCGGATCGACGCGGCGAGGATCTCCGTCCCGAAGCCGTAATTGTCGTAGATCGCCCGGATCTCGGCGATCAGCTCCATCCCGTCGAGGTTGATGTCGTCGAGCCGCCCGATGAAGGGGGAGATGAAGGTCGCGCCGGCCTTCGCCGCCAGAAGCGCCTGGTTGGCCGAGAAGCAGAGCGTCACGTTGACCATGAAACCTTCGGAAGTCAGCGCCTTGCACGCCTTCAGCCCTTCCCAGGTCAACGGCACCTTGATGGTGATGTTGTCGGCGATCTTGGCGAGTTCCTTGCCCTCGGCGATCATGCCCTCGGCGTCGAGTGCCACGGTCTCGGCGCTGACGGGGCCATCGACGAGATCGCAGATCTCTTTCGTCACCTCCTTGATATCGCGACCGGATTTCATGATGAGGGAGGGGTTCGTGGTGACCCCGTCGACGATGCCAAGCTGGGCAAGGTCCCGGATGGCTTCGATGTCGGCGGTATCCACAAAGAATTTCATGGTCGTGGTTCCTTTCGCGCGTGGGCCGTGGTCATCTGGCGGCCTTCTAGCGCAAGGGCGGAACACCTTAAAGGCATGAGCGGCCTCAATTCGCAGGATAGCTGGTTCGAGGAGGGCAGCCTGGTGGGCGTGCTCACGCCCGAACCTATCGATCGCGTGCTGGATTACCGCGCGCCCGAGGGCGGATGCTGGCGCGGCGCCTTCGTCGAGGTGCCGCTGGGGCCGCGCAAGGTGCTGGGCGTGGTCTGGGGCCCGGGCAAGGGCGACTACGACCTTTCCAGGATCCGCGCCGTGACCCGAGTGCTCGACGCGGCCCCCATGCGCGAGGAGATGCGGGAGTTCCTGACCCGGGCCGGGGCCTACACGCTGACGCCGCTCAGCCAGATGCTGCGCCTTGCAACCCGTGTGCCGGGCCTTTCGGACCCGCCGTCCATGCGCAAGATCTACCGTCTGGGGCAGGGTGAGCCCGACCGGATGACACCCGCGCGCACCCGCGTGATCGAGACGCTGGTCGAATACGGCGGCCTCGGCTTCACCCTGTCGGAGCTCTCCTCGCTCGCCGGCGTGTCCACCAGCGTCATCAAGGGGCTGGCCGCGCAGGGCGTGGTGGAGGAGGCCGACACCCCCCGCGATACGCCCTACCTCCCGCTCGATCCCGACCGGCCGGGCAAGGCCCTGACGGGTGACCAGGCGGCTGCGGCGGAGGCGTTGGGCAAGGGCATCCGTGCAGGCGTGTACGGAACGACGCTTCTCAAGGGCGTCACCGGGTCCGGCAAGACGGAGGTATATCTCGAGGCTGTCGCCGAAACCCTGCGCGCGGGGCGGCAGGCGCTGGTGCTCTTGCCCGAGATCGCGCTGACGGCAGAGTTCCTGACCCGCGTGGAGGCGCGCTTCGGCGCCAAACCCGCGGAATGGCACTCGGGCGTCACGATGACCGAGCGGCGGCGGTGCTGGCGGATGCTGGGGCAGGGGGAGGCGCAGCTTGTCGTCGGCGCGCGCTCGGCCCTGTTCCTCCCGTTCAGGGACCTCGGCCTCATCGTCGTCGACGAGGAACACGACAGTTCCTACAAGCAGGAGGAAGGCGCGCTCTACAACGCGCGGGACATGGCGGTGCTGCGCGCCTCCCTGAACGACGCGCAGGTTGTGCTGGCCTCGGCCACGCCGTCGCTGGAGACCTGGGCCAATGCGGAGGCCGGGAAATACGCCCGTCTCGACCTGACCACGCGCTTCGGGGAGGCGGTGCTGCCAGCGATGGCCGCCATCGACATGCGTCTCGAGGATCTGCCCGCGCAGTCATGGCTGTCGCCGACGCTGACCTCCGAAGTCGCCGCGCGGGTGCGGGAGGGGGAACAGGCGCTCCTGTTCCTCAACCGCCGGGGCTATGCGCCGGTCACGCTCTGCCGGGCCTGCGGGGCGCAGGTCGGTTGCGACCATTGCGACGCGCGGATGGTCGAACACCGTTTTCTCAAGCGCCTCGTCTGCCACCAGTGCGGCGAGACCAAGCCGCTGCCCGAGGTCTGCCCGTCCTGCGGGGCGGAGGGGAAGATGGCGGCCGTGGGCCCGGGCGTTGAGCGCGTCGCCGAGGAGGCCGCCGCCGCCTTCCCCGATGCGAAGATCGCGGTCCTGTCCTCGGACCTTTTCGGCTCGGCGCGCGCACTCAAGGCGCAGATCGAGGACATCGCGGAAGGCGACACCGACATCATCATCGGCACGCAGCTCGTGGCGAAGGGCCACAACTTCCCGCGCCTGACGCTGGTGGGCGTCGTCGATGCCGATCTCGGCCTGCAGGGCGGTGACCTGCGCGCGGCGGAGCGGACCTTTCAGCTGATGCGGCAGGTCTCGGGCCGGGCGGGACGGGCCGAGAAGCCGGGCGTGGCGCTCCTGCAGACGTTCCAGCCCGAGCACCCGGTGATCCGCGCCATCCTCGAGGGCGACGAGGAGGCGTTCTGGCGCGCGGAAGCCGCCGAGCGGGAGGCGGCGGGCATGCCGCCCTATGGCCGGCTCGCGGGCATCATTATCAGCGCGAACGAGGCCGCGCCCGCCTTCGACCTCGGCAATCACCTCGCGCGGAACGACGGGCCGATCCGCGATGCGGGCGGGATCGTCTACGGCCCGGCGCCCGCCCCGATCGCCCGCGTCCGCGGCCGCCATCGCGTGCGGATGCTGGTCAAGGCGCCCAAGGGGGCCGCCCTGCAGGCGGCCATCACCCGCTGGATCGGCGGATTGAAGCTGCCTTCGCAGGTGCGGCTATCGGTCGATATCGACCCGCAGAGTTTCTACTGATAGCGGTCAACTATCGCTTTAAGAGTTTCCTTGTTGCGGCAAGCCCGCTAGAAGGCGCCGCACCGTTTTTTCCGAGTGTCGTGAGATCATCCATGTCCCTGTTCATCGAACCAAAACCCGGGATACTTGACATCGCCCTCTACGAGGGAGGTCAGAGCAGTCTGCCGGGTCATGTCGCGCCCCTGAAGCTGAGCTCGAACGAAAGCCCGTTCGGGCCGCCCCCTTCTGCTGTCAGCGCCATGGCCGAGGCCGCGACGATGGCGCACCGGTATCCGAACACGGACCACGCGTCCTTGCGCGCGGCCATCGGCGAGGTGCATGGCCTCGATCCGCGGCGGATCATCTGCGGCGTCGGGTCGGACGAGATCATCACGCTTCTGTGCCAGGCCTATGCGGGACCTGGGGACGAGGTGCTCTACCCCGAGCACGGTTTCGGCATGTACCGGATCAGCGCGCTGGCGGCCGGGGCGCGCCCCGTGACCGCGCCGGAAGTCGACCGTGTCGTGGACACGCAGGCGATCCTCGACGCCGTGACGCCGCGCACGCGGCTGATCTTCATCGCGAACCCGGCCAACCCAACCGGCACGATGCTGCCGCTTTCCGCCTTCGAGGACCTGGCCGCCGCGTTGCCCGAGACCTGCCTTCTTGTTCTCGACGGAGCCTACGTGGAGTTCGCCGAGGGCTATGACGGCGGTGCCCGACTGGTGGAGGCGCGCGACAACGTCGTGATGACGCGCACCTTCTCCAAGGTCTACGGGCTTGGCGGGGTTCGTGTGGGGTTCGGCTACGCACCGCGTCCGGTGATCGAGGTGCTGACCCGCATCCGTGGTCCGTTCAACCTGTCGAACATCGCGCTCGCCGGCGCCGAGGCCGCCGTGCGCGACGTGAAATGGGTGGCCGAGGCGCTGCGCGTGAACGCGGCGGAGCGCGCGCGCCTGACCGGCGGTCTTCGCCAGCTCGGCATTGCCTGCGACGAGAGCCACGCCAATTTCGTGCTTGCCCGTTTCGCGGACGAGGCCGAGGCCGATGCCGCCGACGCGCATCTTAAGTCGCAGGGCATCATCGTCCGTGCACCCAAGAGCTACGGACTGCCCCAGTGCCTCAGGATCACCGTCGGGCGCCCGCAGGACAACGACCGGGTCCTCGACGCGCTGACCGCTTTCCGGGGGGTGGCATGAGCGTGATCTACGATCGCGTCGCGCTGATCGGTCTGGGTCTCATCGCCGGCTCGATGGCCCATGCCATGCGGCGCGCGGGCCTCGCGCGCGAGATCGTGGGGACCGCCCGCTCGCCCGAGACCCGCCGGATCGCGGCCGAGATCGGGCTGTGCGACCGGATCGTCGAGACCGCGGCCGAGGCCGCCCATGGCGCCGACCTCGTCGTTCTCTGCGTACCGGTGGGCGCGATGGCGGAAGTCGCCGCCGAGATCGCCCCGGTTCTTGAGCCGGGCGCCACGGTGACCGACGTGGGCTCGGTCAAGCGCGACGTGATCGCCCAGGTCGGACCGCATCTTCCCGAGGGCGTGCATTTCGTGCCCGGCCATCCGCTCGCCGGAACCGAGCATTCGGGGCCCCGTTCCGGCTTCGCCGAGCTTTTCGACAACCGCTATGTCCTGCTGACGCCGGATCCCGATACCGATCGCGGCGCGGTCGACCGGCTCCGCCGTCTCTGGGAAGGCTGCGGCGCGAATGTCGAGGAGATGGACGCCGATCACCACGACCTCGTGCTCGCCGTCACCTCGCACACGCCGCACCTGATCGCCTACACGATGGTGGGCGTGGCCGACGACCTGCGCCGCGTGACCGACAGCGAGGTCATCAAGTATTCCGCCGCGGGCTTCCGCGATTTCACGCGGATCGCGGCCTCGGACCCGACCATGTGGCGCGATGTGTTCCTGACCAACAAGGACGCGACGCTGGAGATCCTCGGACGCTTCACCGAGGAGCTTTTCGCGCTGCAGCGCGCGATCCGGCGCGGCGACGGTGAGCACCTCCACGCCTATTTCACCCGCACCCGCGCGATCCGCCGCGGGATCATCGAGGCGGGTCAGGACACGGACGCGCCCGATTTCGGGCGGACGAAACCACCCCGGCGACGCGAGGACGCGGCCGAATGACGGGCCGCCTGCGCCTCTCCGGCCTGGCCGGTCTGGCGTTGGTCGTCGCGGCTGCGGGTGTTCAGGCAGATGCGCCGGCCCAGTCTCTCGTGCCGCTCGCACGTGGCGTGGACGCAGCCCCCCTCCCGGTCGCCGAGGCACCGGTATCCCCCGAACTCGCCGCCTCCGCGCCCTACGCCCCGGCGCGGACGCTGTCGGGACCGTCACGCATCGCGCCGCGCGCATCGCTTCGGCCGGTGCCGCGCGGGGCCGCGCCGCTCGATACCTCCGTGGCCGCATC
>NZ_JAOPHT010000025.1 GCF_025515305.1 Roseicyclus sediminis | reverse complement strand
GGGGCGCTGCCCCCCGGACCCCCCCGCGTATTTGGAGAAAGATGAAGATGCAGGATGACAGCGGGGGCGGCACGTGCCTGATCGTTCTGGCCCATCCAGAGGCAAGGTCGTTCTGCGGCGCCTGGGCCGAGGCGAGCGCGGCCGGGGCGGAGGCGGCCGGCGCGCGTGTCCTGTGGTCGGATCTCTGCGCGATGGGGTTCGACCCGGTCGAGGGGCAGGGGCACTATCCGGGGCTGGAGGGCCGTTTCGACCCGCTGAAGGCGCAGGGGGCCGCGGCGGAGAAGGGCCGGATGCCGGCGGATGTCGCGGCCGAGGTGGAGAAGATCGAGGCGGCGGACGTCATCGTGTTCCATTTCCCGCTCTGGTGGTTCGGGCCACCCGCGATCCTGAAGGGATGGCTCGACCGCTGTCTCGTGCACGGGCGGATCCATGACGTCGATCACCGGTTCGACGCCGGGCGCATGCGGGGCAAGCGCGCGCTTTTCTGCGTGAGCACGGGTGCGAAGGCCTCCGAGAGCGGACCGGGCGGCAAGGAAGGGGAGACACGTCTCCTGCTCTGGCCGTTGGCCTACACGCTGCGCTACTGCGGCTTCGACGTGGCCGAGCCGCTGCTGGTCCATGGCGTTCACGGCTACTTCACGGGCGCGGAGGAGGCGGCGCTGGAGGAACGGCTGTCGGGCGTGCTGGCGGCGCAGGCGGGCATGATCGCCGGGCTCTCCGGAAGGGCGCTCATGTCCTTCAACGCCGATGCGGACTTCGACGACGAAGGACGGCTGAAGCCCGGCGCGCCGAGCCACTCGCCCTTCATCCGTCGAGCGGACTAGGCGGTGTCGAGACCGAGCATGATGTCGAGGTTCTGAACCGCCGCGCCCGAAGCGCCCTTGCCGAGATTGTCGAGCACCGCGATCAGGACGGTCGCGCCGGTGGCCGGATCGCCGTCCACGGTCAGCTGCATGCGGTTGGTGCCGTTCAGGCGCTGGGGGTCGATGCGGTCGCCAAGCTCTGCACGTTCGACCACCTCGACGCTCCCGCCCGCGGCGTAGTGCGCCTGCAGGGCGGCGAAGGCGGCGGCGGGGCCCCCGGTGGCTAGGTGGAGCGGGACCTGCACGATCATGCCCTGCGCGAAGTGGCCGACTTGCGGCACGAAGATCGGCTTCCGCGTCATGCCGGTATGGGCGACGATCTCGGGCAGGTGCTTGTGCTTCTGCGAGGTGCCGTAGACGAAACCGCCCGAGACGGTGCCGCCTTCGAACTCGGCGATCATCGACTTGCCGCCCCCGGTATACCCCGAGAGCGCGTTGATCGTGACGGGATGATCGGGCGCGATCATCCCTGCATCGATCAGCGGCCGGATCAGCGCGATGGCACCGGTGGAGTAGCAGCCGGGGTTCGACACGCGCTTGGCGCCGGCGATCCGCGCCCGCTGTCCCGGGGCCATCTCGGCGAAGCCGAAGACCCAGTCGGGGTCGATGCGGTGCGCGGTGGAGGCGTCGATCACCCGCACCGGCATTTCCGCCAGGTCGGGCGTGATCTCGTGCACCGCGGCATCGGGCAGGCAGAGGATGGCGACATCGGCCTCGCCGAAGGCGCCGATCCGGGCCAGCCGCGATTTCCGGTGTTCCTCCGGAAGCGAGATCAGCGTGATGTCCGGACGGTTCTCGAGGCGCGCGCGGATCTGCAGACCCGTCGTTCCAACCTCGCCGTCGATGAACACCTTCGCTGTCATGGCTCCGTTCCCTGATGGTGTGGACGCGCCCGACTACCCCCGAATGGCCATGGCGTGCAACCGTTCCGTGCATCCGGCCTGGGCTGGCCCTTCAACGCCCGAAGTCCTTCGGAGGCATCCGCCCCCTCTGCCGGGCATCCGCGCGCCAGAGCTTTCGCCGGATTCCGTCGGGTTCGAGGTGCAGGTAGCGGCCGCCGGAATACTTCGGCCAATCGATGGCGAGACCGACGCGCACCAGTTCCGCCGCGAGATCGCGTCCATCGGGGAGGAAACAGGATGCCACCAGCCTGCCATGCGACAACTCGACGGCGACATGGGCCGTCACGATCTGTCCCTTGCAGAGCGCGACCATCGCCCGTTTCGATTTCTCTCCCCAGGGATGGTCGAGTTCCGGCGCGTCGATCCCCGCGATCCGGATGCGGTACCTGTCGATCACGATGGTGTCCCCGTCGATGACATGGCATTTGCCCTTCAGCACCCGGGGGCGCGCGGTGGCGGGCGGTGCGTGGTCGACCGGACGGTGCACTCTCGGCGGCGTTGCCATGGGCGGCGGGACGGGTTGGGGCACATCGTGGAGGTCCGGACGCCGAGGGGGCGCGGGCTTCGCAACGGCGGCAGACCTGTCGAATGACATCGGTCGGCCGGACCGGACCGATGGGCTTGGCCCGAAGGCCCGCAGCAAGGTTCGCATGAATCGCATGACGGGTTCATTGGAAACCCCGCCTTTGGGGCAGGATTGAGCCATGCGCGACCCGGGCGCGGCGACCTTGTGGTATCCGGTCCGGTAGCTCTGTCTCTGGTATTGCCCCGCCGGGAAGCCTATTGAACGTCAATTCCAAACCCCGAGGTTCGCCCAATGACCACCCGCGCCGGTTTCATCGCCCTGATCGGAGAGCCCAATGCGGGCAAGTCGACGCTGCTGAACCGGATGGTCGGCGCGAAGGTCTCGATCGTCACGCACAAGGTGCAGACCACGCGGACGCGGATCCGGGGCGTGGCCATGGAGGGAGGGAGCCAGCTTGTCTTCGTCGATACGCCCGGTCTCTTCCGTCCGCGCCGCAGGCTCGACCGCGCGATGGTCGCCGCGGCCTGGGGCGGGGCGGCGGATGCCGATGTTGTCGTCCTCCTGATCGAGGCGCATCGCGGGCTGACCGACGGGGTGCAGGCGATCCTCGAGGCGCTGGGCGAGAAGGCGAAGGGGCGGCGCGTGGCGCTGGCCATCAACAAGATCGACCGGGTCGAGGCGAAGCAGCTTCTGGCGCTGACCGAGAAGATGAATGCGGCCTATCCCTTCGAGAAGACCTTCATGATCTCGGCCGAGAAGGGCTATGGCGTGGACGATCTGCGGGAATGGCTGGCCGCTGCGGTGCCGGAGGGGCCCTGGCTCTATCCAGAGGACCAGATCGCGGACCTGCCGCTGCGGATGATCGCCGCCGAGATGACGCGCGAGAAGCTGACGCTGAGGCTTCACCAGGAACTGCCCTACCAGCTGACTGTCGAGACGGAGAACTGGGAGGAGCGCGAGGACGGCTCGGTTCGCATCGACCAGGTCGTCTACGTGGCACGGGACGGGCACAAGGGTATCCTGCTCGGCAAGGGCGGCGAGACGATCAAGGCCGTTTCCAAGGCATCGCGGGAAGAGCTCGAGGCCTTCCTCGAGCGCCGCGTCCACCTGTTCCTGCAGGTCAAGGTGCGGCCGAACTGGCTGGAGGAGGCCGAGCGCTATTCCGAGATGGGCCTAGACTTCCGCGACGGGAACTGACGCTTGGCGCGGCTGACGGCGGATTTCTGGGTTCAGGCCTACCTCGCGCGGCTCAGGCTTGCCGATATTCCGGCTTTTCTGGTGGCGCGGGGCGATGCGACGGCGGGTGCGGTGCTGGTCAAGCAGGCGACGCTCGATGGCCGGGCGCGGGCGTTTCAGCGGAGCTTCGATCCGATGACCGGCGCGCGGACCTGGATGGTGCTGGCGGAGGGGGACGAGGCGGACGTGGACGCCGTCATCGCCCGGCAACGGGAATTCGACCCCGACCTCTGGGTGATCGAGGTGGAGGACCGCGCGGGGCGTCACCTGCTGGACGAACCCGGGCTCGACCAGGACTAGCGGTCCGTGAAGCGGCCGATCCCGATCATCCCGACACCGCCGAGGAGCACGACCACGAGCAGCGTCCCGAGCGTCGCCACGACCGGCCACGGCCCGGCGATGGTGGGATCCATGAACGGGTAGGGATAGACGTCGTCCACGGTCCCCAGGCCCAGCGCGTAGGCGGTATAGACCGAGGGCCAGACCACGAAGGCGGGAAGATCCGCCCAGATGAGCGACGTCTTCGGCGCATACCAGAGCCACCAGAGCAGCACCGAGACCGGCACGAGGACATGCAGGCCGATATCGGCGAGACGGCCGATGCCGGTCGGGTTCCAGAGATCTGCCAGCATGACCTGGTAGACCGCCCCGGTGATGACGATGGACAGGGTCAGCGCCGCCAGAAGCGGCGCACTCAGCCCTCGTGTCCGGCTGAAGGCGGCGGCGCAGAAGGCGATCACGATGAGCCCGTTCGTCAGGATGGTGAAGTAGCGCAGCATCTCGATCAGCGTCACGAGCGGCCCCGTGCCCCGGAACCCCATCAGGTAGACCCATTGCGCCACGAGCGACGCCGCCGCCAGCGCGGCGATGGCAAGCGCCTGTCGGCGCGCGATGCGGGGCAGGACCGGGAACATGCGCGCGAGCCTGCCATGGCCCCGCGACATGGACAAGGCGCTGCCCCGGCCCGATAGTCCGGCCATGGAATGGCGCGAGGACGGGATCCTGCTGGCGGTGCGGCGGCACGGCGAGAGTGCCGCGATCCTCGAGGTCTTCACCGCGGGGCATGGCCGGCATGTGGGTGTCGTGCCTGGCGGTGCCTCCCGCAAGATGGCTCCGGTTCTTCAGCCGGGCGCGCAGCTCGACGCGACCTGGCGGGCCCGGCTTTCGGAGCATATCGGCAGTTTTCGGGTCGAACCGCGGGCCTCGCGCGCGGCCGACGTGATGGACGACCGGCTGGCGCTGGCGGGTTTGGGATCGGTCTGCGCGCTTCTGTCCTTCAGCCTGCCCGAACGCGCACCCTATCCCGCGCTCTATGCAAGGACGCTGGCGCTTCTGGACGGGCTCGGCGCCGAGCGCTGGGCGGAGGCCTATCTCGGCTGGGAGGTGGCGCTTCTGTCGGAAATGGGCTTCGGGCTGGACCTCGAACGATGCGTCGTGACGGGGTCATCCGAGGGGCTGGCCTATGTCTCGCCGCGGACCGGGCGGGCCGTGTCGCGGGAGGGCGCGGGGGAATATGCGGACCGGCTCCTGCCGTTTCCGCCCTGCCTTGCCGGGGAGCCGGCGCGCGAACTCGCCGACGTCGTGGCGGCGCTGCGCACGACCGGGCATTTCCTCGAGTCGCATCTCGCGCCGTCGCTTGGGGACCGTCCGCTTCCGCCCGCGCGGGCGCGCTTCGCGGATCTTCTGGCGCGGCGGGCTCAACCCACCGGGTAGCGTGCCAGCTCGTCGTGCCGCGCGCCTGCGGGGCCGAGTGTCGAGGCGTAGAGCACGAGGTCGCGCGCGACGAAGCCGGGGATCTCCACCGGCATCCCCAGCGCCAAGGCCATCCGGTCGCGCGCCTCGCCCTTCGGCTGACGGTTGGCGCGCATCAGCGTGACATGCGGGCGAAAGCGGCGGCGCGGCAGGTCCGCACCGGCCAGGCGCGCGATCCGCTCCACCTTGGACTGAAGCGCGGCAAGATCGGGATCGGGGCGCACCTCCGCAAAGATCAGGCCCCGTTCCATCTCGGCGAAGGTGCCAAGCCCCAAGAAGTCGACGCGTGCGGGCGGCAGGCGGATGGCCGACAACTCCTCGTCGAGCGCGGTCAGAACCGTCTCGGGCACGTCGCCGAGGAAGGCCAGGGTCAGGTGCAGGTTCTCCTCCGGCACGGCCCGGCCCGTTGGCAGGCGCGACTGCACCCTTGCCATCGCGTCGGCGGTGTCCTCGGGGACCGTGAGCGCGAGGAAGGCGCGCATCTCAGTCCCTTGCAAGCACCGCGTCGGCCGCCTGGTCGATCGCGGCCAGCGGCGCGGTGAAGTCGATGCCGAGCACCTCGCGCGCCTTGGTGTTGTCGAACGTCGGCGCGGTTCCCACCGAGGGCAGGATGCCCCGCACCGAAGGGTCGAACAGGCCGAAAACCCGCAGGAGCGGCTTTGGCGCGATCCGCGTGGCGATGCCTCGGTCGGGGAAGCGCGCGGCGAGGTGCTGGGCGATCCGGGGCATGGTCATGGTGCCGTTCGACCCGATGAACCGGTGGCCGATGCTTTCGGGCCGTTCCAGCGCGGCGAGGTGCATGGCCGAGATATCGGCGACATCGACCACGCCAAAGCCGACATCGGGCACCATCGGGTCCTTGCCGCTAAGGATGCGTTCGATCAGCGCAAGCGAAGTGCCGTAGTGACGGTCCAGCGGCGCGCCCAGAACCAGCGCGGGGTTGATCGTGGTCAGACGCATGTCCGGGTGTCGCGCCACGAAGTCCCAGGCCGCGCGCTCGGCCAGCGTCTTCGACTTGTAGTAGGCGGTGGCCTTGGGGTGGGCGGTGTCGGTCCAGTCCTCCTCGGTGAAGGCCCCCCTCTTGTCGCGCGCCTCGATCGCCACGACCGAGGAGGTGAGGACTACGCGGGTCACGCCCGCGGCCCCGGCCGCCCCGAGGGCGCGCAGTGTGCCGTCGACGGCCGGGCGGATGATCGCATTCTCGTCCCGTGGCTGGGACATCGGGAAGGGCGAAGCGGTATGCACAAGCGCGTCGGCCCCTTCCATCGCCTCGCGCCACCCGTCGTCCTTTGCGAGGTCGGCCTCGGCGAAGCTCAGCCGGTCGAGCGCCGCCGGATCGGACAGCCGCGGGCGAAGCGCATCGCGCACCTCGTCGGCGCGGGTTGCATTGCGAAGGGTGCCTCGGACGGTGTGCCCGGCCTCGAGAAGGTCGAGCGCGATGCGCTTTGCGATGAACCCGGTGACACCGGTGAGGACGACGAGTTGCGACATGGGCGGCTCCTGTTGCAGTTGCCGACCATATGGTTGACGATCTGACACTATCAAGAAAAAATGTCAGATCAAAAAAGAACCCGTCCGGATCCCGAAAGTCAGCCCAGAAGACGCCGCGCGATCACCTGCGCCTGGATCTCTGCGGCACCTTCGAAGATGTTGAGGATCCGGGCATCGCACAGGATGCGGGAGATCGTGTATTCGAGCGCGAAACCGTTGCCGCCATGGATCTGCAGCGCATTGTCGGCGCAGGCCCAGGCGACGCGGGCGCCCAGAAGCTTCGCCATCCCGGCCTCGAGGTCGCAGCGGCGGTCGTGGTCCTTCTCCCAGGCCGAGAAATACGTCAGCTGCCGGGCGACCATGATCTCGACCGCCATCATGGCGAGCTTGCCCGATACACGCGGGAACTCGATCAGGGCCTTGCCGAACTGCTTGCGGTCCTGGGCGTATTTCATGCCCTCGTCCAGCGCCGACTGCGCGACGCCGATGGCGCGCGCCGCCGTCTGGATGCGGGCGCTTTCGAAGGTTTGCATGAGCTGCTTGAAGCCCTGCCCCTCTTCACCGCCGAGGAGGTTCTCGCCCTTCACCTTGAAGTCGTCGAAGTTGACCGTGTATTCCTTCATCCCCCGGTACCCGAGGACCTCGATCTCGCCGCCCGAGATGCCCGGATCCTGCCACGGCGCCTCGTCCGTGCCGGGCGTCTTTTCCGCCAGGAACATGGACAGGCCGCGATAGTCGGTCGTGTCGGGGATCGTGCGCGCGAGCACGGTCATCACGTGGGTCCGCGCTGCATGGGTGATCCAGGTCTTGTTGCCGTTCAGGATCCAGTCGCCGTTCTCGTCCTTCACCGCCCTCGTGCGCAGGCTGCCGAGGTCGGAGCCGGTGTTGGGCTCGGTGAAGACGGCCGTCGGAAGGATTTCCCCGCTGGCGAGGCCCGGAAGCCACTTCTGCTTCTGTTCATCGGTGCCGCCCGCAAGGATCAGCTCCGCCGCGATTTCCGACCGAGTCCCGAGCGAGCCCACGCCGATATAGCCGCGCGACAGTTCCTCGGATACGACGCACATCGAGGCCTTCGACAGGCCGAAGCCGCCGAATTCCTCGGGGATCGTCAGGCCGAAGACGCCCATCTCGGCCAGTTCCTCGATCACCTCCATCGGGATCAGCTCGTCCTTGAGGTGCCATTCATGCGCCTCGGGGATTACGCGATCGACCGAGTAGCGGCGGAACTGCTCGCGGATCATCTCCAGCTCGTCCTCGAGCCCGGTCGCGCCCACGGTGATCTCGGCCGACCGCTCCTGCATCAGCTCGACAAGGCGGGTGCGGGCCGCCTGCGTGTTGCCGGATGCGGTCAGGGTCATGACCTCGGTCGTCATCAGCCCGCGCTGATCCTCCTGGGTCAGGCCCATGTCCTGCGGGCGCAGAATCTCGCCCTGGCTCATCGGGATGCCGCCGTAAATCTGCCAGAGATACTCGCCGAAGGCGATCTGGAGGATCAGTTGCTCGACCTCGCCGAACTTGCCGGCCTCCTCGAGGCGTCCGGCCCAGGCCCGCATCTGGCGCAGCGCTTCGACATAGGTGGCGAGCCACGCGAGCCCATGCGCGGCCGTCTGGTTCGCCTCCAGAAGCTTGCCCGAGATGCGGCCGTCCTCGCTCAGATCTGCGCGCAGGCGCGTCGTCGCGGTGGCCAGCAATGCCTCGGCGGGCGCGACGGCCGCCCCTGTCAGGGTCATCAGATCCGGCAGGATCACGGGGCTGTCGGGGAGCGGCTGTCCATCATGGGGCATCGTCGGTCTCCTTCGCTCTGGGCTCTGTCTCACGGTCACCGGGGGACTTAGTGCCTTTGCAGGTGCAGCGCAACAAAAATGCCGTGATCTGTTGCCCGGCGCATGAAAGTGTCGCGGCGCTTTTTGCGCTGCAGCGCGCCTTCACTCGGGATATGGAGCGGGGGAAAGGGTCGACCATGCTTCAGGACAGTCTTGCGCTCATGCCGCTCTGGGCCTTCGTGGCGGCGCTCGGCGTCACGCTCGTTGCTGGCTTCGTGAAGGGTGCCGTCGGCTTCGCGATGCCGCTGATCATGATCTCGGGGCTGTCCCTGGTCATGGACCCGCTGGTCGCCGTGGCGGGCGTGATCCTGCCCGCGGCGTTTTCGAACCTGTTGCAGGCAATGCGCTTCGGGCCCGAGGAGGTCCGGAACACCCTGCGCGAATACTGGCGCTATATCCTGATCGTCTGCATCGCGATCGTCATCGTGGCGCAATTCGTCACCTCGATCGCGCCCCAGACTTTCTATCTCATCCTCGGCGTGCCGGTGGTGATCCTGTCGCTGATCCAGCTTGTCGGCCTGCGGTTCCACATTCCGCCTGCGAGGCGGCGGCTGGCTGAATGGGGCGTGGGCCTTCTGGCCGGGGCGCTCGGGGGGATGACCGGCACATGGGGGCCGCCGACGGTGCTTTACCTCATCGCGCTGGAAACACCGAAGGCCAAGCAGTTCCTCGTGCAGGGCGTGGTCTATGGCCTGGGCTCCGTCGCGCTTCTGGCCGGGCACATCCAGTCGGGTGTGCTGAACCTGACGACGCTGCCGTTCTCGGTGGCGCTCCTGGTTCCGGCGTTCCTCGGCATGCAGCTGGGCTTCCGCTTCTCGGACCGGCTGAACCCGGAGGTGTTCCGCAGGGTGACGCTGATCGTCCTGGTGATTGCGGGGGCGAACCTCGTGCGGCGCGGACTGATGGGCTAGGCCCCGTCAGGAGGTGAAGCCACGCATGCACTCGGCCAGCACCGGGGCCGCCAGCTCGGGGGGCACCACCTCGAATTCGACGTGGAACAACTCCTTTTCGCCGGAATGGGCACTGAAGGTCCACGTACCCAGCACCAGTTCGCCGGGCACATCGAAGGAAAAGCCGGTGAGGCTGAAGTCCTCGCCGTCGAGACGCGTGGTCCAGCGCTCCACCTCGATGCCGCTGTCGGGGAAGGGCGGGTGGGTCACGGTGATCGTGACGGGATCGTGAATCACGCCGTCCGGCGCCCGGCTGAGCACGCCGAAGCCGATATCGAGCGCGGCAGGCACGACGGTTTGGGCGAAACGGATGCGCGGCAGGTCCGGGACGATGTTGATGACGCCGGAGGCGGTCTCGGGCGCCTCCTCGGTCCGCACCGGATCCTCGGCGCAGTAGACGCCGTAGACAAGCTCGGCGACCTGGTCGGGGTCGACCCGGATCGCACCGCCGGACGTATCCCCCTCGGCACCGGAGGGAGCGGCGGCAAGAGCGGTGGCCGTGGCAAGGATCAGTGCAGGCAGGATACGCGACATGGAACCGCCTCCGATGGGTCTGGCCATGGCGACAGTGTAGCAGTCACGCGTCGTCCGGCAACGCCTGCCCAGACCTCGGGCAGCGCGATGCGGGGCCTGACCGCCAGCGCATCGGGTTCTTCCCCGGCAAGAAAGCCGACGGGCGGCCTTTGTTCCAATCCTCTCGGCGCGCAGCACGGTGACATGGGTCGGGCTGCTGGATTTCCCCCCAACGTCAGCGTCGGACGCAGCGGACCGTGTGGACCTCGCGGGCAGGGGGCGGGTTCGTGCGCCATGGCAGGCGGGAAGGTTGCCAGTGCGACGGCAGTGGCAAGGATCGCTCGGGCGGTCGCGTTCACGAAAAAGGGTCTCCGGAATGCCTTCCCGGAGACCCTTTCATTCTTCCGTTACGGCGCCTCAGCCGATTGCGGCCGCCTTCACGTCGTCGGCGATGTAGGGCACGTATTGCGCGAAGTTGTCGGCGAACATGTTCACCAGTTTCTGCGCCTGCGCGTCGTACTCCTCGTTCACCGACCAGGTCTTGCGCGGGTCGAGAAGCACGTCGGCCACGCCCGGGCAGCTGACCGGAACCTCGAAGCCGAAATGCGGATCCTTCCGGAACTGGCCCGCGTTCAGCGTCCCGTCGAGCGCTGCGGTCAGCAGCGTTCGGGTCGAGCGGATCGGCATCCGGCTTCCGGTGCCGTAGGCGCCGCCGGTCCAGCCGGTGTTCACCAGCCAGCAGGTCGCGCCATGGTCGTTGATCTTCTGCTGCAGGAGTTGGCCGTAGACCTCGGGACGGCGCGGCATGAAGGGCGCGCCGAAGCAGGTCGAGAACGTGGGCTCGGGCTCGGTCACGCCGCGCTCGGTGCCCGCGACCTTCGAGGTGAAGCCCGACAGGAAGTGATACATCGCCTGCGCCGGCGTCAGCCGGGCGATGGGCGGCAGCACGCCGAACGCGTCGCAGGTCAGCATCACGATGTTCTTCGGATGCCCGGCCAGACCCGTGGCCGAGGCGTTCGCGATCTGCTCCAGCGGATAGGCGCAGCGGGTGTTGGCGGTGAGGCTGTCGTCGTCGAAGTCGAGTTCCAGCGTCTCGGGATCGTAGACCATGTTCTCGATCACGGTGCCGAAGGTGCGGGTCGTCGCGTAGATCTCGGGCTCGGCCTCCTCGCGGAGGTTGATCGTCTTGGCGTAGCAGCCGCCCTCGAAGTTGAAGATCCCGTTCTCCGACCAGCCATGTTCGTCGTCGCCGATCAGCGTGCGCTCGGGATCCGCCGAGAGCGTCGTCTTCCCGGTTCCCGACAGGCCGAAGAAGACCGCGGCGTCATCGGGGTCCCCGTTGGCGTGGTTGGCGGAGCAGTGCATCGCCATCACGCCCTTGCCGGGCAGGATGTAGTTCAGAAGCGTGAAGACCGACTTCTTGTTCTCGCCCGCGTATTCGGTGTTGGCGATGAGGATCAGCTTCTTGTCGAGGTTCAGCGCGATGACCGTGTCGGTGCGGCAGCCGTGGCGCGCCGGGTCCGCCTTGAAGCTCGGGCAGTTCACGATGGTGAATTCCGGCTCGAAACCGTCGAGTTCCGCGCGGGACGGCCGGCGCAGCAGGTGACGGATGAAGAGGTTGTGCCAGGCAAGCTCGGACACCACCCGGACGTCGAGCCGATGCTCGGGGTCGGCGCCGCCGTAGAGATCCTGGACGAAGTATTCGCCGCCCTTCATGTGCGCCAGCATGTCGGCATGCAGCCGATCGAAGGCGTCGGGCTCCATGGCGGCGTTGTTGTCCCACCAGATATCGTTCTCGACCGAGGGCGTCCGGACGATGAACTTGTCCTTCGGCGAGCGGCCGGTGAACTTGCCCGTCGAGACAAGAAGCGTCCCGCCCTGTCCGAGGCGGCCTTCGCCGCGCCGGAGCGCCGCGTCGATCAGGGCAGGTTCCAGCAGGTTGTAATGAACGGGACCGAGGCCGGTCATACCCTGATGTTCCAGCGTTCTCGCCGGGTTCACGCGTCCGTTCGTCATGCTTAAGCTCCTGAGGCCGGGATTGCGGCCGCCACGGTCAAAAGGGTTCAAAACAGCCGGTGCAGGATGCGCCGGCCCACAATGAATGGCCTATAACATGACGGTTTTGCATCTGAACAGGACGCTTTCGCACAGTTAGCGCAACCATTCTGAAATTTTCTTTCGTGCCGCCGCGCAAGGCTGCAGACCACGCTGAATTGTGGCGAAAAAGTGGCGCAATCGCGACCCCGCCTTGCCCGGCGCGGGGCCATTTCGCGACCGGGGCCCTGCAGGCTTCATTCGATCTTAAGGCAACAGCCACGAGCTTTTAAACTGTCCTGCCGCACGATTCGACAGTTTGAGATTGATTCTTGAACTCGATGAAACAACAATGCCCGAAAAAACAATATATTCGGGCAGCACAAGGAAACAGCGATGCCGAGGATTGCACTCGTCGATGACGACAGGAACATTCTGACGTCCGTTTCGATGACGCTCGAGGCCGAGGGCTTCGACGTCGAGACCTACAACGATGGCCAGTCGGCCCTCGACGCCTTCAACCGTCGCCTTCCCGATCTGGGCGTTTTCGACATCAAGATGCCGCGCATGGACGGCATGGACCTGCTGCAGCGCCTGCGCCAGAAGTCCAAGATGCCGGTGATCTTCCTGACCTCCAAGGATGACGAGATCGACGAGCTCATGGGCCTCCGGATGGGCGCCGACGACTACGTCAAGAAGCCCTTCTCGCAGCGTCTTCTGGTGGAACGCATCCGCTCGATCCTTCGCCGCCAGGAGGCGATCGCCTCCGACGCCGCCGGCACGCCGGAGGAAAGCGCGGTCATGGTCCGCGGCAATCTTTCGATGGACCCGCTGCGCCACGCCGTGACGTGGAAGGGCCGGGACGTGTCGCTGACCGTGACGGAGTTCCTGCTTCTCCAGGCGCTGGCGCAGCGCCCCGGCTTCGTGAAAAGCCGCGATCAGCTGATGGACGTCGCCTATGACGAACAGGTCTACGTGGACGACCGCACCATCGACAGTCACATCAAGCGCCTGCGCAAGAAGATGCGCGCGGTCGACGACGACTTTTCCGCCATCGAGACCCTTTACGGGATCGGTTACCGCTACAACGAGGAATAGGGGTCGACGTCCGTGCCGGCCGATCTGTCGATGACCAACCGGCGCGCCCGCGACCGGGCCGATATCGTCCTCGGTGAGGACTGGGATCGGCCCGCGGGCAGCGTCGAATCCGAGCTGCGCGCCGCCCGCCAGCGGCGCAGCATGTTCGCGCTGAACCGGTCTCCGCTGGCGCGCAAGATCATCATGTTCAACCTTCTGGCCATCGTGGTTCTGGTGGCCGGTGTGATGTATCTCAACCCGTTCCGCGACAGTCTCGTGCAGCAGCGCGAGCGCGCGCTGGCGATCGAGGCACAGCTGATCGCCGACGTGTTCGAGGCGAGCCTTCCGCGCAGTGCGCCGGCGAACCTTCTGACGGGCGACGGCATCGACCCGGCCGAAGTACTGGGCCGCATCGGTCTGGCCGATGGCGTGGAGGTCTACGTCTACGATCCCTCCGGTGCGCTGGTCGCCTCGACGCTGGATACCGCGCGCGGGCCTGCCCGGCCGGTGCGTGGACTGGAACGGCGCCCCGAGGAAACGCTTCTCATCACCGATTTCCTGAACGGCGTATGGGGCTTCCTGTCGAACCTCGTCGGCGCGGACCAGGCGACCGTCGCCACCGAGCCGCCCGAAGCACTTGCCCGTCGCCTCGTGGACGCGGCGCAGGAGGGGGCGACCGTGCTGCGCCGGAGCACCGGCGCCACCGGAACCGCCTTTGCCGCCGGCAGCCCGATCGAGGGTCCGGGCGGCGTCGTGGGCGTCGTCGTCGTCGCCACCGCGGCGGGCGAGATCGACCAGCTTGTCCGGGTGGAGCGGGAGCAGCTTCTGCAGATGTTCGTCGTGGCGCTTCTGGTGTCCATCGGTCTCAGCCTCGTGCTGGCCTCGACCATCGCCAACCCGCTGAGCGATCTTGCCGCCGCCGCCGAGCTCGGGCGCGATAAGAACGCCCGCAAGATGAGCCCGACGCGCGTCCGCATCCCCGACCTGACGGGGCGTCCCGACGAGATCGGGCGGCTCTCGGGCGCGCTGCGCGGCATGGTCTCGGCGCTCTACGACCGGATCGACGCGAACGAGCAGTTCGCCGCCGACGTCAGCCACGAGATCAAGAACCCGCTCGCCTCGCTCCGCTCCGCCGTGGGCACGATGCGCGTCGCCCGCACCGACGAGCAGCGCAATCGCCTGCTCGAAGTGATCGAGCACGACGTGCAGCGCCTCGACCGGCTGGTCAGCGACATCTCCAACGCGTCCCGCCTCGACAGCGAGCTGGTGAAGGAGGAGGAGGAGGAATTCGACCTCGTCCGCACGCTCACCAACCTTTCGCAGTATCACGGCGAGGAGGCGGCCAAGAAGGGCGTGGACTTCATCACCGACCTGCCGCCCGAGCCGATCCGCATCTCGGGTCTTGAGGGGCGGCTGGCGCAGGTCTTCGTCAACCTCCTGTCGAACGCGATCTCGTTTTGCGAGGAAGGCGACGCGGTCCGCCTCTGGACCCGGCGGCGAGAGAACCGCGTGCTGATCGTGGTGGAGGATACCGGCCCCGGCATCCCCGAGGAGGCGCTGACCAAGGTCTTCAACCGCTTCTACTCGGAGAGGCCGGTGAAGCAGTTCGGCAACCATTCCGGCCTCGGCCTCGCCATCTCCAAGCAGATCGTGGAGGCCCATGGCGGGGTGATCTGGGCCGAGAACATCCGCCCGACCGATCTCGACGTGGCGTCCGAGCCGCTTGGCGCCCGCTTCGTCGTCGGCCTGCCGATCTGATTGTCCGAACGATGTCCGCACCGGCGCCCGTCCCCCTGAGCGACTGGGCCTCGGCGACGGCGCATGGCCGTCTCTATATCCACGCCACCGGCGTCGCCCTCGACGGGCAGGGCGTGCTGATCCGCGGCGCATCGGGCAGTGGCAAGTCGCGGCTGGCGCTGGAGCTGATGACGCTGGGCGCAGACCTGATCGCCGATGACGGGCTGTGGATCGACACGGGCGAGGCGCCCGGGTCCGCGCCATTCCTCGAACGGCCCGACACCGCCACCGACACGATCGAGAGCCGGGGCGTCGGCCTGTTGCGCGCGGGCTCCATTTGCGGCCGGGCGCCACTGGCGCTTGCGGTCGATCTCGACCTGGCCGAACCGGCACGACTGCCGCCGCGACGCATGGTCACGACCGGTGAGGCCGAGAGAGCGTTGATCCTCGGGGCCGGCCACCCGACACTCGCGCCGGCCATCGTGCACATGATCCGCCACGGGAGGGCGGAACCGTGAACCAGCGGGACGGCAACGCGACAGGCGGCAGCAACGAGGATACCGGCGCACCGATGACCATCGACGAAAACGACGGCACGTCATGGCGCGCGGTCCGTCCGCGCGTCGTTTTCGTCACCGGCCCATCGGGTGCGGGACGCACCACCGCGATCAACGCGCTGGAGGATCTCGGGTTCGAGGCGATCGACAACCTGCCGCTCAGCCTGTTGCCGCGCCTTCTGGAAGGGCCGCCGCCCGAGCGGTCGCTCGCGCTTGGCACCGATGCGCGGAACCGCGATTTCTCGGCGACGCGGCTCGTAGCGGAATATGAACGCCTCGCGGCATTGCCAGAGCTCGAGGCGGACCTCCTCTATCTCGACTGCGACGCCGTTACCCTGCAGCGGCGCTATTCCGAGACCCGCCGCCGCCATCCGCTGGCCCCTGACGATGATCCGGCGAACGGCATCGCGCGCGAGCTGGACCTGCTGGCGCCTGTACGCTGCCGCGCTTCGGTCCTGCTCGACACCTCTACGCTGACCCCCCACGAGCTTCGGGCCGAGATGACGAAGCTCTTCGCACCGGACGGGGCGGCAGCGCTGTCGATCACGGTGACGTCGTTTTCCTACCGGCGCGGGCTGCCCACGGGGGCGGACCTCGTGTTCGACTGCCGCTTCCTGCGCAATCCGCACTGGGAGCCGTCGCTTCGGCCCTTCGACGGACGCGACGCCGCCGTGCGCGAATACATCGAGGCGGATCCGCGCCTCGCGACCTTCGAGGCCCAGGTCAAGGAAATGCTCGGCCTCCTGCTGCCGGCGTTCCGGGACGAGGGAAAGACCTATCTGACCGTCGCCTTCGGCTGCACCGGAGGCAAGCATCGCTCGGTCGCGCTGACCGAAATGCTCGCCTCGCACCTTGCAGAGGCCGGGTGGCAGGTGTCTAAGAGGCACAGGGAAGTGGAACAGCGGCGCCCCCCGGCAGTGTCCGGGGAGGGGCCGGGGCCCGGCTGAGGGGTGGGCCCGAGAGACAGATTTAGGGGATCGAGAGGCCTCGGAAGGTGATCGGGATCGTCATCGTCGCCCATGGGGGGCTCGCGGCCGAACTGAAGCGCGCGACGGAACATGTCGTGGGTGCCCAGGCCGCCATGGTCGCCATTCCAATCGGTCCGGAGGATGACCGCGCCGCCCGCACGGCCGAGATCTGCGATGCCGCCGACGCCGTGGACGATGGATCGGGCGTGGTGGTGGTGACCGACATGTACGGCGGCTCGCCCTCGAACCTCAGCCTGCGGGCCTGCCGCCCGTCGAACCGGCGAATCCTCACCGGGGTGAACCTGCCGATGATGATCAAGCTCGCCAAGTGCCGCCACCTCGGGGTGGACGAGGCCGTGGCCCGCGCCGCCGAGGCCGGTCGCCGCTACATCAACAGTTTCGACGGAGCGCCCGAATGAGCCACGCCGCGAACGTCACCCGCAGTCTGCAGATCGTGAACGTGAAGGGCCTCCACGCGCGCGCCGCCGCCCGTTTCGTCGAGGTCGTCGAGGATCACGACGCGCAGGCGACGGTGCGCCGCGACGGGCTGAGCGCCGCCGGAGATTCCATCATGGGGCTTTTGATGTTGGCAGCCTCCATGGGAACCACTATTGAAGTCGAGACCACCGGCCCGGAGGCGCAGACGCTTGCAGATGCGCTAGAGGCCCTTGTCGCCGACAGGTTCGGCGAAGAGACCTGAGGCGACCCGGGCCGCCGGACGAGGACGGCAAGGAACGAAGGCGCGTGACGGATACCAGCCAGCGAAACATCGCGGCCCCACGGTCGGCCATCCTGCCGGACAACAGGCAGAGCGTCTACGACCGCCGGTCGCTGACCTATGCCAACACGTTCCCAAATCCCTGGCTGCGCGGCACGATCAAGGCCATCGAATGGATGACCGGCAAGATCACCATCATCCGCCGGGTGCGCCAGTTCGAGCGGATGGGCGAATTCAAGGGGCAGGAGTTCTGGCCCGCAACGATGCGGGTGATGGGCATCGATCTCCAGACCCCGCAGCATCAGCTCGACCGCATTCCCTCCGAGGGGCCGGTTGTCTTCGTCGCCAACCATCCCCACGGACTCGTCGACGGGATGATCCTCGCCGATCTGATCGGTAGGCGGCGGCCGGACTACCGGATCCTCACGCGCGCGCTGCTGACCGGCCTGGACGAGAGCGCGGCGAGCTTCATGATCCCGGTGCCCTTCCCGCACGAGCCCGACGCCCAGGAGAAGATGCTGGCGATGCGCGCCGAAGCGATGGCGCACCTCAAGGACGGGGGGCTCATCGCGCTCTTTCCGTCGGGGACGGTGGCGGCCTCCGAGTCGATGTTCGGCCCGGCGATCGAGGGCGAGTGGAACGTCTTCACCGCCAAGATGATCCGCACCTCGGGCGCGACCATCGTGCCGTGCTTCTTCACCGGTTCGAATTCCCGCTGGTACCAGATCGCCAACCGGATCTCGCCCGTGCTGCGCCAGGGGCTTCTGATCCACGAGGTGGTGCACAGCTTCGACAAGCCGCAGGCCCCGATCATCGGCCCGCCGATCCCGCCCGAGGAATGGGAAGGACGCATCGCGCGTCCCCGTGAATTCATGGCCTGGCTGCGCGAGCGGACATTGTCGCTGCGCGATGCGCCCGACGGGGAAAGCCGCTCGGACGGGGACGCGACTTAAGAGGATCGCAACGAAATCGCGTGTATCCCCGGGGCGTCTTTCCAGCCACGAGGGAATCCGCCGATGGACATGCAACGTGAATTCCACATGCGCTTCGCCATCGACGACGCCCTCGTCTCTGACCTCGCGGAGGTCTGGACACTCGTTGCGCCGAAGCTCGATGGAATGCTCGACATCTTCTATGCCTCGGTCTCCACCGATCCCGAGTTGAAGGGTTTCTTCGACGATCAGGCGCATATGCTTTCGGCCAAGCGCAAGCAGATCGCCCATTGGGAAAAGCTCTTCAACAGCCGCTTCAGCGAGGAATACCAACACTCCGCCAACCGGGTCGGCGGGGTGCACTATCGCATCGGCCTTCCGAGCATGTACTTCATGGCGATGTATTCGCACGCCGCCCGTCTGATCGTGCAAGCCCTGATGGAAGTGACGGGCAGCCGCCTGCTGGGCCGCCGACGCGGGCACACGCATCTCTTCATCCCTGCCATGCGCGCGATCCTCATCGATGTCGAGGCGGTGGCCTATGGCTATTCCCAGGCGCAATACGCCGACCGCAAGGAGGCCTTCGACCGGATCGGCGCGGTGATCGCCGATTTCGGCGCCGGACGCCTGTCATCCCGTGTCGATCCGCCCTTTCCCGAGGTCTACGAGGCGCAGCGTGAGGCGCTGAACGCGATGGGCGGGCGGATTCAGCAAGTCTTCGAAGGCGTGCGTGCCAACGCCGGCGAGGTGCGCCGCCTGACACAGGAGGTGTCGCAGCTTGCCGATGATCTGAGCCAGCGCGCGCAGGGCCAGGCCGCCGCGGTGGAGCAGTCCAACGCCGCCGTCACGGCGCTGGCCCAATCGGTGCGCGAGAACAGGGCCGGTTTCCAGCGCGCGATAGAGGCCAGCGCCGGCAACAAGAGCGAGGCCGAAAGCGGCCTTGTCGCGGCCGAAAAGGCCGACGGCGCGATGGAGCGGATCAAGGCGGGCTTCGCAGACATCAAGCGGATCACGACGGATATCGAGGAAATCAGCTTCCAGACGAACCTCCTGGCGCTGAATGCCTCGGTCGAGGCGGCGCGCGCCGGGGAGGCCGGCAAGGGCTTCGCCGTGGTGGCCACGGAGGTGTCGTCGCTTGCCAAGCGTGCGGCGGAGCTTACCGAAACGATCCGCAACAAGATCGAGCGTTCCAACGGTTCCGTCGATGAGGGATCGGTCCTGTTCGCCCGGACCCGCGAAACGCTCGAACGCATCCGCGAAAGCGCGGTCGCCGTCTCGACCGAGATCGAGGCTGCGGCGACCGTCGCGAAGGATCAGTCGATGTCCATCGAGGAGGTCAAGAAGGCGCTCGATTCCATCGACGCCGTAACACAGACGAATGCCGCCATCGCCGCTCGGGTCGCCGACAGTTGCGAAACCGTGCAGGCCAGCGCCGCCGATCTCTCGCGGCCTTTCGATGCGTTCCAGTCGTTCGACGGGGATCGTCCCGGCCCTGCATTCATCGGGCGCGAGGGGCCGGGCGCGCGCGGCGCGGCCTGAGCGACGCCAGAACACCGCCCTGCCGGGGACGTGACGGGCCTTGATCGTCCACGGACGCAGCCCATCCTTCCGCAGCGAGACACCCCCACCTGGTCGCCCGTCGCCGTCCAAGCAGGTGGTGTCCCGATCACAGCGAGAAACCCCAGGCGCCTTGCCGGCGGCCGGGGCGATGTCCGCCGCGCGCGGCCTATCGCGTCGGAACCGGCACCTCGCCACGATAATCGTAGAAGCCGCGGTCGGTTTTCCGCCCGAGCCACCCGGCCTCGACGTACTTCGTGAGAAGGGGGCAGGGCCGATACTTCGTGTCCGCCAGCCCGTCATGCAGCACGTTCATGATCGCGAGGCACGTGTCGAGACCGATGAAATCGGCGAGCTCCAGCGGACCCATCGGATGGTTCGCGCCGAGCTTCATCGACTGGTCGATCGATTCGACAGACCCGACACCCTCGTAGAGCGTGTAGACCGCCTCGTTGATCATGGGCATCAGGATGCGGTTCACGATGAAGGCGGGGAAATCCTCGGCGGTGGCCGCGGTCTTGCCCAGCCGGTCGACCACGGATTTGCAGGCCTTGAAGGTCGCCTCGTCGGTCGCGATCCCGCGAATGAGCTCGACGAGCTGCATCACGGGGACAGGGTTCATGAAATGGAACCCCATGAAGCGCTCCGGCCGGTCCGTGCGGCTGGCCAGTCGCGTGATCGAGATCGAGGAGGTGTTCGAGGTCAGGATCGTCTCGGGCTTCAGATGCGGGAGCAGGTCTTCGAAGATCGCGGTCTTGACCGTTTCGCGTTCGGTGGCCGCCTCGATGATGAGGTCGGAGACGCCGAGTTCGGCCAGTTTCAGCGTCGTCCTGATGCGCCCCATGGCCGCGCGCATGTCCTCTTCGGTGATCTTGCCGCGCCCGACCTGCCGCCCGAGGTTCCGCTCGACCAGATCCACCGCGCGGTCGAGCGCCTCCTGGCTGATGTCGCTCATGAGCACGTCATAGCCCGCAAGGGCGCAGACATGGGCGATGCCATTGCCCATCTGGCCCGCTCCGACGATGCCGATCGTCCTGATCTCCATGGTCGCCCTTTCCGATGACGCCGCTCTGCCGCGGCACCATAGGCCCCGCGCCGCACCGGGCACAAGCGGGACGGCCGCGCCAAAGCGGCGCGCCACCCTCCGGCAGCACGAAGCGAAATTTCTTCAAATCAGCAGGTTAGCACTTCTGAAATCACGGAGTGGCAGTCTCTCGCGCGGGTGAATCAGTGCGAGGCGGAAAAGGGCGATGAGCTTCGAGAAACGGGCTGCGATGCCCCTCGACTACGGGCTGGTGACCTATCCGGGGTCGGTCCTGAGGTTCCGCGGACCGGTGGCCGACCTGGCCCCCGGCCACGTGCTCTGCCTCGGCGGTGCCGAGACGTTCGGGCGGTTCGTGTCGGCGCCCTGGCCCACGCAGCTGGCCGCGCGTCTCGGGGTGCGCGTGACAAACATGGGCGTGCCGGCCGCGGGGCTAGACGTGATCGCCTCCGACCCGGCGGTCGCCGCCGCTGCCGAAACCGCGCGCGCGATCGTGCTTCAGGTTCCCGGCGCGCAGAACCTGAGCAACCGTTTCTACAGCGTCCACCCCCGCCGCAACGACCGCTTCGTGAAGGCGAGTTCCATGCTCCATACGATCTACCGCGACGTGGATTTCACGGAGTTCCATTTCACGCGCCACCTGCTCAGCCATCTCAAGGCGACGTCGCCCGAGCGATTCGGCATCCTCAGGCATGAGCTTCAGATGGCGTGGCGCGCGCGAATGGCGGCCTACCTGGAAGCGGCGAAGGTGCCCGTGCACCTTCTCTGGCTTGCCCGCCGCGCGCCCGAGACGGAGGAACCCGCAACCGGCTTCGGGCCCGATCCGCTGTTCGTCACGCGCGAGATGATCGATGACGTGGCGAAAGGCGCCGCATCGCTGACCGTCGTGGCCGATCCGGCGAGGCGGGGCGATGGCCCTGCACGCGGAATGTTCTTCGCCCGCCGGGAGGAGGCCGCGGCGCGCGCTCTGCCCGGTGTCGAGGCGCATGAGGCGGCCTGCGCGGCGCTTATCCCGCATCTCGCCGGCGAACGTGAATGAAAACGGCCCGCCGTGAAAACCGGCGGGCCGTCTGACATTGGTGGTGCGGGGGCCGTGCGGGCCCGGCGCCCCTCAGAGCTTGTCGGTCAGTTCCGGCACAGCCTGGAACAGGTCCGCGACAAGGCCGAAATCGGCGACCTGGAAGATCGGCGCTTCCTCGTCCTTGTTGATCGCGACGATGACCTTGCTGTCCTTCATCCCGGCGAGGTGCTGGATCGCGCCCGAGATACCCACGGCGATGTAGAGCTCTGGAGCGACGACCTTGCCGGTCTGGCCCACCTGCCAGTCGTTCGGCGCATAGCCCGAATCGACCGCCGCGCGCGAGGCGCCGACGGCGGCGCCAAGCTTGTCGGCCAGCCCCTCGATGAGGGCGAACTGCTCCTCGCTGCCCACGCCGCGTCCGCCGGAGACGACGATCCCGGCCGAGGTCAGCTCGGGCCGGTCGGAGGCCGCGACCTTGTCCTCGACCCATTCCGAAAGTCCGGCCGAGGCCGCGGTGCCGAGGGTCTCGACCGGGGCGGAGTTGCCGCCGGCCGCCGCGTCGTACCCCGCGGTGCGGATCGTCATCACCTTGACCGGGTCCGATGATTTCACCGTCTGCACGGCATTGCCGGCGTAGATCGGGCGCTCGAAGGTCTCGGCATCGACGACCTTCGTGACCTCGGAGATCACCATGACGTCGAGAAGCGCTGCGACGCGCGGAAGGACGTTCTTGGCGTCGCTCGTCCCGGGTGCTGCGATGTGGCTGTAGCCGCCCGCCATCGAGACCACGAGATCCGACACCGGTTCGGCCAGCATGTGGCAGTAGCCGTGGTCGCCCGCGAAGATGACCTTGGACACGCCCGCAAGCGTCGCGGCCTCGGCCGCTGCCGCATCGCCACCCTGCCCCGCGACGAGGACATGCACCTCGCCAAGACCGGAGACCGCCGTCAGGGCCTTGGCGACCGCGTCGGTCGAAAGGGCCCCGTTGTTCACGTCCGCAAGAAGAAGAACAGCCATCAGATCGCCCCCGCTTCCTTGAGTTTGCCGATCAGCTCGTCGACCGAGCCGACCTTGATCCCGGCCTTGCGCTCCTCGGGTTCCGAGGTCTTGAGCACCGTCAGCCGCGGTGTGACATCGACGCCGTAATCCGCCGCGGTCTTCTCATCGAGCGGCTTCTTCTTCGCCTTCATGATGTTCGGCAGCGAGGCGTAGCGCGGCTCGTTCAGGCGCAGGTCGACAGTCACGATGGCCGGCATCTTCACCTTGATCGTCTGCAGGCCGCCATCGACCTCGCGGGTCACAAGCGCGTGGTCGCCCTCGACCGCGAGCTCGGAGGCGAAGGTCGCCTGGGACCAGCCCAGAAGGGCTGCCAGCATCTGACCCGTGGCGTTCATGTCGTTGTCGATCGCCTGCTTGCCCGCGAGGACGAGGCCCGGCGCCTCCTCCTCCACGACCTTGGCGAGGATCTTGGCGACGGCCAGCGGCTCGATGTCCTGGTGCACGTCATCGGCCGCGACCACGAGGATCGCCCGGTCGGCCCCCATGGCGAGCGCGGTCCGCAGCGTCTCCTGCGCCTGCTTCACGCCGATCGACACCGCGATGACCTCATCGGCCTTGCCGGCCTCCTTGAGGCGGATCGCCTCCTCCACCGCGATCTCGTCGAAGGGGTTCATCGACATCTTCACGTTGGCGAGATCGACCCCGGAGCCATCCGCTTTCACGCGGACCTTCACGTTGTAGTCGATCACGCGCTTGACGGGCACGAGCACCTTCATGCGTGTCTCCTCTCTGCAAACCATCGGGGGCCGGATTGGGGCTGCCCCGCGTCAGGGGGAGTGTTAGCCCGTCGAGACGTACCGCAACAGGTCAAAATCGACGCGGAATGGTCGTTGGACGCCGCGTTACGGAACCGGAAGCGGCGGTATGGCGGCCAGAAGCTCGACCGCGATGGCGGCGTAGCAGACGCAGGTCGCCGCCAGGACGAAGATGTGCCAGATCGTGTTGTGGAACGGCAGACGGTGCCAGAGCAGGAAGGCGACGCCGCCCGAGTAGAGCAACCCGCCCGTCAGAAGCAGGATCGTGCCTTCGCTGGACAGCCCGTCGATCAGCGGCTGGCCCAGCGCGAGCCCCGCCCATCCTAGGCCGAGATAGAGCACGATGGCCAAGAGCGTGTGCTTCTTCGCGCTGAAGACGATGAGCGAGGCACCGGCCAGCGCCACGGCCCAGATGCCCGCGAGAAAGCCGGGGCTGCCGGGAAAAAGCACGACGAAGGGCGTGTAGGTGCCCGCGATCTTCAGGTAGATCGCCGACTGGTCGAGGCGGCGCAGCCTGTCGGCCCAGTCGTGCCTGCGGATCATGTTGTAGAGCGCCGAGCAGGTGAGCATCGCCAGAAGCGTCGCGGCGTAGATCGCGACGGCGGTCACGGTCGTGGCGTCGCCGATCCGCATGGCCGCTACGGCAACGAGGGTGGGGCCCGCGACGAGGGCGAAGCCTATGCCGAGGATATGGACCGCCGCATCCGAGAGGTACTCGGCACGGGAGTAGGGTCTGGCGCCGTTCACGTGGCTCATGGAAGGGAATATAGCGCAGACCGATCCGTCCGCCAAATGGTTCGCAACGTCAACCTTTGCGCCGGGTTCGACGGCGCCGCGGGCAAATTCCCGAAAAAGGAATTTGCGGGGGGCCGTCTGCCCCCCGGGCGCGCGTGCCGCGCGCCTCCCCCCGGAGAGTTTCTTCGCCAGGATGAAGGAATGGCCGCTGCGGCCGGGTCGGAGGGTCGTGCGGGGATCAGCGGTTCGCGCCGGGGACCCACAGGATATCGGCGCGGCCGTCGTCATTGGCGATGCGGCCGGCGACGAAGAACCAGTCCGACAGGCGGTTGAGATACTTCACAGCCTCGGGGTTCACCGATTCCATCGTGGCCAGTTCAACCACCATGCGCTCGGCCCGCCGGGCGACGGTGCGGCAGATGTGCATGTGCGCCGAGAGCGGCGAACCGCCGGGCAGGATGAAGCTGCGCAGGGGTTCAAGTCTCGCGTTCAGCGAGTCGATTTCACGCTCGAGGCGCGACACCTGTTCGGCGACGATACGCAACGCGGGGTATTCGCGTTCGGCGTCCTTCTCCATGTTCGGCGTGCAGAGGTCGGCGCCGAGGTCGAAGAGGTCGTTCTGGATCGCCGCGAGGCGGGCGCCGAGGTCCTCGTCGGCATGCAGGCGTGTCACGCCGAGCGCGGCGTTCAGCTCGTCCACGGTGCCGTAGGCGGTCACGCGCATCGAATGTTTCGCCACGCGGCTGCCGTCGCCGAGCGCGGTTTCGCCCGCGTCGCCGGTCTTGGTGTAGATCTTGTTCAGCACGACCATGGATCAGCCTCCCGATTGCCGGCGGACGTAGACGAAGATGAGGATCAGGACGACCGCCACCAGTTGCGCGATCAGCCGCCAGCGCATGAACTTGTTGGAATTGGCGCGGGCGTATTCGCCGCCGCGCCGGAACGAGTTGATCCCCATCATGA
The DNA here is from genome assembly GCF_025515305.1 of Roseicyclus sediminis. Taxonomy (GTDB): domain Bacteria; phylum Pseudomonadota; class Alphaproteobacteria; order Rhodobacterales; family Rhodobacteraceae; genus Roseibacterium; species Roseibacterium sediminis. The sequence continues at coordinate 6,696 of NZ_JAOPHT010000025.1, read as the reverse complement.
GGATGACCACCACCGCGAAGCAGGCCAGCAGTGCGATGATCAGGAGCGGGTCGTTCAGCATTGTCTCTCTCTTCCTCGTCGGGGGCGATCTAGGGGCGGGATGCCAAAAGGCTAGACCTTCGACATGATCCAGTCCCGGGCACGCTCTGGCAGGATGCGGCTCAGGATGGCGGCGACATGGGCGGGTAGCGTGATGTAGTAGCGGATGCGCGGGCGGGGCGCTTCGACGGCATGGACCAGTTTCGCGACAACGGCCGAGGCCGGAAGCTCGAAGCGGTCGGGGTCCGTGCTGTTTCGGCGCGCGGTGAAAGGGCCACGGTAGAAGGCCGCGTGGCGGGAATTCCCGGCGTCGATCCAGGTGTCGAACAGACGAGCGGAGTTTTCGCGGAAACCCGATGTCACCGGGCCGGTGTTCAGGATCGAGACCTGCACGCCCGTTCCGCGGAGTTCGATGCGCATGGTGTTCGTCAGGCCCTCGAGCGCGTGTTTCGTCGCGACGTAGGCCGCGCGCCACTTGAGGGGTACGAATCCCACGACCGAGGAATGCATGACGATCCGGCCATGACCCTGGGCCAGCATCACCGGGATGGCGAGGCGGGTCAGCTGGTGGACGCCGAAGACGTTGCTGTGGAACACCTGTTCGAGCGCTTCGCGCGGCACGTCCTCGGCGGCGCCCGGCATGCCGTGGCCGCCGTTGTTGAAGAGCGCGTCGAGCGTGCCGCCGGTGATCTGCATCGCCGCTTGCCAGCCGGCTTCGACGCTGTCCGGATCGCAATGGTCGATTCGCACGCTTTCGAAGCCGTCCGACCTGCGGGCATCGACGTCGAGATCGCTGCGGCATGCGGCGATCACGCGCCAGCCGCGCGCGCGTAGCCCTTCCGCGGCCGCAAGGCCGATCCCCGAGGAACAGCCGGTTATGAGGATGCTGCGGGTCACGGTCGCTCCGGTCCTGTCGCGGCTCCTGACTAGGTCAGCGCGCAAACGGCGGCAAGTTCAGTTCGCGGGTTCCAGGAAGTCCTCGGACATGAAGCCTTCCAGACCGTTCGGCAGGCGGAGCCGCGCCCAGCCGTCGGCGACGCGTTCGACGAGTTCCAGCTCGGTTCCCCGGTCGAGTGCGCCGAGAATGGCGTCGGTCGTGGATGGCCCGGCACGGAAATTGACGCGGTCACCGGCCACGCGCAGCCGCTCGATCCCGTCTGCGGGGGGCAGGGCGGCGGGCGCGGTTTCTGCGACGGCGGTCTCGCCCCCGGTGGCCTGGGGCTCGCTCTCGCCGTCGCCGGCGAGCCCGTCATCGTCGAGCACGGGGTCGAGCGCCCCGGAGGTCTCGGCCGGGGGGAGGTTCACCCGCGCGTCCTCGGCGGTGAGTTCGGACGGTTCGATCACGAGCGCGATGGCCAGTTCCTCTCCCTCGGGAGTTAGGAGCACGAGGCGCCCGTCCCGGGTTTCCTGAAGGGCGCTGTCGCCGGTGAGGGCGCGCGCCGGGCGGTCAGCGCCCGATGCGGCCGCATCGGCGCCCACCGACGGGCCCTCGCCGTCGGTCTTCCGGCCGGGAACGACCACGAGGATGGCGAATATCACCGCCGCGAGGATCAGCGTCAGTCGGATCATGCTGCCGTCGGGCTCCCTTCTTCCTCGCGGGGTCTATACCCCGTCGCGCGATTCGGCACGGGTGGGGTTTTCCCGCCGCACCGGGGCGGGTCGGGCGCATGGGCGCTTGCCGCCCCCCGGTCCCGCTTGTATCACAATGCTTGGTATGAGCGAACCCGATCCACCACAAGATGACAGCCCGAAGGCAGGCGGGCCCGAGGATGAGCGGCTGAGCGCCGAACCGCTCTCCCGGGCGATCTCGTCCCGGTATCTGCAATATGCGCTGTCGACGATCATGCACCGCGCGCTGCCGGACGCGCGCGACGGGCTGAAACCCGTGCACCGGCGCATCCTCTACGCGATGCGGGAGCTGCGCCTTTCGTCGACGGGCGGGTTCCGGAAATCGGCGAAGATCTCGGGCGACGTGATGGGGAACTACCACCCCCATGGCGACGCCGCGATCTATGACGCGATGGCGCGCCTCGCGCAGGATTTCGTGATCCGCTACCCGCTGGTGGACGGGCAGGGCAACTTCGGCAACATCGACGGGGACAACCCCGCCGCCTCCCGCTACACCGAGGCGCGCATGACCGCGATGGCCGAGGCCCTGATGGAGGGCCTCGACGAGGATTCGGTCGATTTCCGGGACAACTACGACGGCACGCTGCGCGAGCCCGAGGTGCTTCCGGCTTCTGTGCCGAACCTGCTGGCGAACGGGTCGAGCGGGATCGCCGTGGGCATGGCGACGAACATCCCGCCGCACAATCTCGACGAGCTCCTGCGGGCCTGCGAGCACCTGATCCGGGTTCCGGACGCGCGGGACGACACGCTTCTGAACTACGTGAAAGGGCCGGATTTCCCGACCGGCGGCGTGATCGTCGATCCGCCCGCCTCCATCGCCGAGGCCTACCGGACCGGACGCGGCGGGTTCCGCGTGCGGGCGAAGTGGGAGGTCGAGGACCAGGGCCGCGGCACCTGGGTGATCGTGGTCACGGAAATTCCCTACCAGGTCCAGAAATCGAAGCTGATCGAGAAGCTTGCGGAGCTGATCCAGACCAAGAAGGTCCCGATCCTCGCCGATATCCGCGACGAAAGCGCGGACGACATCCGCATCGTGCTTGAGCCGCGGTCGAAGAACGTGGACCCCGCCGTTCTGATGGGGACGCTGTTCCGGCAGTCCGATCTCGAGACGCGCTTCGCGCTGAACATGAACGTGCTGATCGACGGGCGGACGCCGAAGGTCTGTTCGCTGAAGGAGGTGCTGCGCGCCTTCCTCGACCACCGGCGCGAGGTGCTGATCCGCCGTTCGCGGCACCGGATGGACAAGATCGACCATCGGCTCGAGGTGCTGGAAGGCTTCATCATCGCCTTCCTGAACCTCGACCGGGTGATCGACATCATCCGCTACGACGAGATGCCCAAGGCCGCGCTGATGCGCGAGGACTGGAGCCGGGAGTTCGGCCGCGCGACGTCCGAGAAGGACTACGTGAGCCCGCCCGCGGGCGAGGGCGAACTGACCGAGGTGCAGGCCGAAGCGATCCTGAACATGCGTCTCCGGTCGCTCCGGCGGCTGGAGGAGCTGGAGCTTCTGCGCGAGCGCGACGCGCTGATGGAGGAGCGTGCGGGGCTGGAGGATCTTCTCGCCGAGGAGGGGCTGCAGTGGGAGCGGATCCGCGATGAGCTGCGCGAGGTGCGCGAGAGGTTCGGCGCCAAGGCACCGGGCGGCGCGCGGCGCACGGTGATCGAGGAGGCGGCGGAGGCCGAGGAGGTCCCGCTCGAAGCCATGATCGAGCGCGAGCCGATCACCGTGGTCTGTTCGCAGATGGGCTGGATCCGGGCCATGAAGGGCCATATCGACCTCGGCTCCGAGCTGAAGTACCGCGACGGCGATGCGGGGCGCTTCGTGTTCCACGCCGAGACGACCGACAAGCTCCTGATCTTCGGGGCGCAGGGTCGGGTCTACACGCTTCCCGCCTCCGGCCTGCCCGGCGGGCGGGGACTGGGGGAGCCGGTGCGGCTGATGGTCGACCTGCCGAACGACGTCGAGATCGTGGACCTTTTCGTGCACCGTCCCGGGGTCAAGCGGCTGGTGGCGAGCTCTGCCGGTGATGGATTCCTCGTGACCGAGGACGAGATCGTGGCCCAGACCCGGACCGGCAGGCAGGTCCTGAACGTCAGGGACGGGGTGACCGCGAAGGTCGCGGCACCCGTCGCCGAGGGCGACGACGCGGTGGCGGTCGTGGGAGACAACCGCAAGCTCCTGGTGTTCCTGCTGGAGGAGCTGCCGGAGCTGGGCCGCGGCAAGGGCGTGCGGCTTCAGAAGTACAAGGATGGCGGGCTGTCGGATGCCCGGACCTTCCGGCTGGCCGATGGACTGAGCTGGCTCGATCCGGCGGGGCGGACGCGGACCGAGACCGAGCTTGGCGAATGGATGGCGAAGCGGGCGACTGCCGGCCGGATGGCGCCGCGCGGCTTCCCCAGGGACAACCGCTTCAACTGAGGCTGCCGGACGCGCCGCCCGTCGGCATCGGCGCGGGCAAATTCCTTGGGAAAGGAATTTGCCGGGGGGCTGTCTGCCCCCCGGGCGCGTTCCGCGCCTCCCCCCGAGAGTTTGATGCCAGGATGAAGGCAGGGCGGGGTCAGGCGCGGGAGACCTCGAGCCAGACCCCGCCCTCGGGACGCGTGGTCAGGATCATGACGGGCTTGGGTTCCCGCCCCGGCACCGGTGCGAGGTGGAAGCGCGCGAGAAGCGTGGCGAGGATCACCGTGGCTTCCTGCAGTGCGAAGCGCATGCCGATGCAGATCCGCGGACCGTCGCCGAAGGGCAGGTAGCGCCAGCGTTCGGGGCGGGTTTCGCCCAGCCAGCGCGACGGGTCGAAGGCGTCCGGGTTCTCCCAGAGGCGGCGGTGGCGGTGGAGCGCCCAGACCGGGATCATGACGGTGTCGCCGGGGTGGATCATGGCGGCGCCCAGACGGTCGGACCTGCGCGCTGTGCGCGACAGGAAGGCGCCGGGCGGGTAGAGGCGGAGTGCCTCCTCGACGATGGCGCGGGTCATGGGCAGGGCGGGCACGTCCGCGGCCCCGGCCGCCCGGTCGCCGAGGATGGCCTGCGCCTCGGCCCGGGCCAGGTCCTGCGTGGTGGTGTCGAAGGCGCAGAGATAGAGCGCCCAGGACAGGGACAGCGCCGTCGTCTCGTGCCCCGCAACGATGAAGGTCAGAAGCGTTTCGCGCAGCGTGTCCGCGTCCATGCGCCGCCCGGTTTCGGGGTCCTCCGCCGCGATGAGCCGGTCGAGGAGGTCGCGCCCGGCGCCCGGGCCGGCGGCCTGTCGCCGGGCGATGGCCGCGTCGGCCTCCGCCTGCATCGCGCCGAGCCGGCGCGCGGCGAGCGCGCGGGCGGGGCGCGGGACGGAGGCCGGAACGCCGAGGACGTCGAGAAGGCTCATCCGCGCGGCCTCGTCGATGTAGCTCTCGAGCGCCGAGACGACGCCGGCGCGGTCTATGCCCTTGCCGTCGGAAAAGGTGACGTCGGCGATCACGTCGAAGGCCGCTGCGGTCATCTCGGCGACCATGTCGGCGGCGCGTCCCACCGAGGCGTCCAGGCGCGTGGCGGCGGCCTCGGCGGCGCGGGTCATGACAGGGGTGAGGGCATCGACGCTTCGGGCCGAGAAGGCGGGCGCGGCGGCGCGCCGCTGCCAGCGCCATTCCTCGCCTTCCGCGAGAAAGAGGCTGTCGCCGATGGCCGGTTTCAGGACGGCGCGGGTGGCGACCGACTTCGGGTAGTCCTCGACCGCCTCCAGCAGGACGCGGCGGATCCCTGCCGGATCCATGAGCATGTGCCAGCGTTGCGGCCCGGTGCGTCCCGAGAGGACCGGCTGGAACAGCGCGCGTCGAGGAATGATCTCGAGCAGGTTGCGCCGCGCCGTGCGGTAACTCTCGATCAGCCCCATCGGCCGGTCGGGCAGAGGCGTGCGCACCGGCAGGCGGGCGCTTTCGGCGGTGTTTCGGACCGTGTCGGGCATCGGCTCTCGCTCCGCGGCGGGTGGCGTCGGGTGGCCGCCTTCTGGCAACAGATAGGCACCAAAGCCACGCTGTCCAAAACGTGATGGCCGCTCCGGGTTTGCAAGGGTCACCCGGCTGCGGTATCCCGTGGGCGAGCAGTATCGTCCGGGATCAAGGAGACGACCAAGATGCGCCCCCAAGCCACCCGATCCGCCGAGCCGACCCTCCTGTCCCGCTTGCCACGCTTTGCCGTGCTGGCCGCGGCGCTGGGCATCCTGGCCGCCTGCGCGGCACCGGACCCGCTGGAGGAGGACTTGCCGGACATGGGCGATTTCCGCCTCGCCCACAACATCGTGGTGGCCGACAACATGCAGCAGGTGCCACCCAGCCGGAACGCGACGCCGGAGGAGTGGGAGGCGATCCTGACCTCCGAGATCGACCGCCGTTTCGGCGGCTACGAGGGCGACCGTCTCTATCACATCGGCATCGCGGTCGATGGCTACGCGCTGGCGCCCCCGGGCATTCCGATCGTCCTCAGCCCGCGCTCGGTTCTGGTCCTTTCGGTCAACGTCTGGGATGACGCCGCCGGCGTGAAGCTCCACGAGGAGCCGGAACAGATCATGGTCTTCGAGGGTGCGAGCGCCGAGACGATGATCGTGGGTTCGGGCATCGCGCGCAACCGCGAGGAGCAGATGCAGATCCTCGCCCGGAACGCGGCACGGCGCATCCAGCTTTGGATGCTGCAGAACCCGGAGTGGTTCAACATCGACCCCGACGCGGCGGCTGCCGCGGCGGCCGAGGTCGAGGAACTCGCCGCGGCCGCCGAGCCGGGGGCGGAGGCCGCCGAAGCGGCAGCGGCGGAGTGCATCCCGACCGACGATGTGCCCTGTCCCGAGCCCGTCGCCAACTGACGGCTTGATTTTTCTGCCCGCCCGCAATACCTCGCCCGCGATGTTGAACCGGGTTCGTCGCGTCTTGTGCGGCGAGCCCCCGAACGGACAGGGCGCCAGGGCAGATGGCAAAGGCAAAGTTTGAACGTAACAAGCCGCACGTGAACATCGGCACGATTGGTCACGTTGACCACGGCAAGACGACGCTGACGGCTGCGAT
>NZ_JAOPHT010000024.1 GCF_025515305.1 Roseicyclus sediminis | reverse complement strand
GGGGTGGGTGGGTGTTCGGCTCCGCCCGGCAACCGCTTCTGCTGCTTGCAAGGGAAAGGTTAGGCAACGCAGGGGAGCATTGCAAGAAAAAATTCTCCCTAAAGTTGTAAAAATCGAAGGCAGTTTCGAGACGTTTCGTTAACCTTTTGAAGGGGCAAGCCGGATGGATGCAACTTGCGGACGGCGACCACTTGAAGGTGAACAAAAAGCGATCATTCTAAGGGTCTGCAGGAGAAGACCGATGCATAACAACTCGCCCGAACAGATGCCGGACACGGGCCGGTCGGTGGACCGGCTGCGCGACCATCTGAAGCTCGAGGGTGGCCGCCCCTTCGTGATGCATTCGGAGTTCAAGCCCGCGGGCGACCAGCCCACGGCCATCGCCGAGTTGGCCCAGGGCATCCGCGACCTCGACCAGAACCAGGTGCTGCTGGGCGCAACGGGAACCGGCAAGACCTTCACCATGGCCAAGGTGATCGAGGAGACGCAGCGCCCCGCGATCATCCTTGCGCCCAACAAGACGCTGGCCGCGCAGCTTTACGGCGAGTTCAAGAGCTTCTTCCCGGAGAACGCGGTCGAGTATTTCGTCAGCTACTACGACTACTACCAGCCCGAGGCCTACGTCCCGCGTTCGGACACCTACATCGAGAAGGAAAGCCAGATCAACGAGCAGATCGACCGGATGCGCCACTCGGCCACCCGTGCGCTTCTGGAGCGCGATGACGTGATCATCGTGGCCTCCGTCTCCTGCATCTACGGCATCGGCTCGGTCGAGACCTACGGGGCGATGACGCAGGACCTCCATGTCGGGCGCGAATACGATCAGCGAAAGGTGATGGCCGACCTCGTGGCACAGCAATACCGCCGGAACGACGCCGCGTTTCAGCGTGGCTCCTTCCGCGTGCGGGGCGACAGCCTGGAGATCTGGCCGGCGCACCTAGAGGATCGCGCCTGGAAACTCTCCTTCTTCGGGGAGGAGCTCGAGAGCATCACCGAGTTCGACCCGCTGACCGGCGCGAAGACGGACACGTTCGAGAAGATCCGCGTCTACGCCAATTCGCACTACGTCACCCCGCGCCCGACGCTCCAGCAGGCGGTGAAGGGCATCAAGGCCGAGCTTGCCCAGCGGCTGGAGCAGCTTGTCGGCGAGGGCAAGCTACTCGAAGCCCAGCGGCTTGAGCAGCGGACGAATTTCGATCTCGAGATGCTGGAGGCCACCGGGTCGTGCAACGGGATCGAGAACTACTCGCGCTATCTGACCGGCCGCGCGCCGGGCGAGCCGCCGCCCACCCTCTTCGAATACATCCCCGACAACGCCATCGTCTTCGCCGACGAAAGCCACGTGTCCGTGCCCCAGATCGGCGGCATGTATCGCGGCGACTACCGGCGCAAGTTCACGCTGGCCGAGCACGGGTTCCGCCTGCCCTCGTGCATGGACAACCGCCCCCTCAAGTTCGAGGAATGGGACGCGATGCGCCCGCAATCGGTCTTCGTCAGCGCGACCCCGTCCGACTGGGAGCTGGAACAGGCCGGCGGCGTCTTCACCGAGCAGGTCATCCGGCCCACCGGCCTTCTCGATCCGCAGGTCGAGATCCGGCCGGTCGAGACCCAGGTCGACGACCTGCTCGACGAGATCCGCCATACCGCGCAGAAGGGTTACCGCGTGCTCGCGACCGTGCTGACCAAGCGCATGGCCGAGGACCTGACGGAATACCTGCACGAACAGGGCATCCGCGTGCGTTACATGCATTCGGACATCGACACGCTCGAACGCATCGAGATCCTGCGCGACCTGCGCCTTGGGGCCTTCGACGTGCTGGTCGGCATCAACCTTTTGCGCGAAGGGCTCGATATCCCGGAATGCGGGCTCGTGGCGATCCTCGATGCCGACAAGGAGGGGTTCCTGCGCTCCGAGACCTCGCTGATCCAGACCATCGGACGCGCGGCCCGGAACGCCGACGGCAAGGTCATCATGTATGCCGACCGTGTCACCGGCTCGATGGAGCGCGCGATCCGCGAGACCGACCGGCGCCGCGCCAAGCAGCAGGCCTACAACGAGGAACACGGGATCACCCCCGAGACGATCCGCAAGAACGTCGATGACGTGATGGCCGGCGTCTACAAGGGCGACGTCGACATGAACCGCGTGACGGCGAAGGTCGAGAAGCCGCTGGTCGGCGCGAACCTGCGGGCGCATCTCGACGGCTTGCGCGACAAGATGCGGAAGGCGGCGGAGAACCTCGAGTTCGAGGAAGCCGCGCGGATGCGCGACGAGATCAAGCGGCTGGAAGCGGTGGAACTGGCCGTGGCGGACGACCCGCTCGCGCGGCAATCGGCGGTGGAGGCGGCGAGCGAGGAGGCCGTCAAGGCGCGCGGTCGGAGTACGGCCGGACGACCCGGGCAGCGCGGGGGGAAGGCCAGAAGGGGGAGGTGAGGCTTCCAATGGCGCGCGTCATGCCGGAGGCATTCCACAGGCCGTGGCGCTTGCTCGGTAGCCAGGCGCCACTCCTCGCGATCGCCAGCCGAACTTGACCGGCGGCCAATAGCCTGGGGCAGGACTTGTCCCGCCACCCCCTCCCCATGCTATCCTCGCCCAAACCGCTCCGACCCAAGGCCCACACCATGCGCCTCCTTCCCCTCCTTCTCCTTCTCCCCACCGCCGCGCTGGCCGACGACTGCACCCAACGCCTGCAATCCCTGCTGGCCACCGACCTCACCGCCGATGGCCCCTACACCGCCATGAACACCAACGTCATGGCGGGGATGGAACAGACCTACCGGCAGTCCTTCGTCTCCGACCGGCATTTCCTGGTGGAACCGCTGACGCCACCCGGTCAGCCCGCGACGCTCCACCACGAGGGCGCCGCCTGGACCGCCGACGGCGCGGGGGGATGGACGCTCGCGTGGGAGACCGATGCCGACGAGGCCGCGCAAGGCATGGAGGATCAGCGGCAGGCCGCGGCGGCCGCCGTGGAAGGTGCGACCTGCACCGAGGGCGACGGGACGGTGGCGATCGAAGGCACGCTCGGGCCGACGCCGCATTTCGGGCCGCAGGCGACGGTGGGCTACCTCGTCGACGCGGCTACGGGGCAGGTGCTGGAAATCTCCTACGCCTATGTCATCAACGGCATGCCGGTGACCGCGAACTACCAGATCAGCCGCGCGCCGGGCCTGACGCTGCCGCTGCCGCCGGACAAGTGACCGCGCCACAGGACCTCGCCGCGACCCACAGCCACCTCTATCCGGGAGCCCGCGGGACGGCCGGGGCGCCGCTCGGAGATGGGCCCGTTTCGCTGACCTTCGCGGACGGGACCCGCGTGGCAGGCAGGCTGACGGGCGACCGGCTGACCATCGACGCGCATCGCACGGCAAAGGGCACGTCGATCCCGCTCAAGACCTGGGTGATCGCGCGGGGCGCCACGGATCCGGACGGGCGGATGCACTTCGTCGTCAGGGCACGGGACGGGGGTGTGGATTCCCTCCGTTGATCGGCGACGCACACATGGGCGAGCATCGGGCATTCTGAAAGGGAGGCCTGCGCAGCTGACGCAGGGCATGGTGCAATGCCTCAATTCCTCATGGGTCTCGGATTCATCACCTTCACCGCGACGGTCGTGATCGTCGGCGACTACGTCCTCAAGCTTGCCGCGGACCGGGGCCACGGGGCCTTCTCGGTCGCCGTGGGCCTCGGGGTGCTGCTCTACGCTGTCTCGGCGCTTCTGTGGTTCGCGGCGATGCGCCACCTCACGCTCGGGCAGGCGGGGGTCGCCTACTCGATGCTCACGCTCGTCGCGCTGGCCCTGATCGGCGCGCTGTTCTTCGGCGAGCGTCTGGGCCTGCGCGAATGCGCCGGCATCGGCTGCGCGCTGACGGCGATGCTGTTGATGGTGCGGGTCGGCTGACCGTACGGGTCCGGCTGACGTGGCGGCTTCAGCCGCCCGCGCCGCCCGGCACCACGGTCAGGCCCAGCATGTTCCAGTTCTGCATGCCGCCACGGTAGTAGCTGATGTTCTCGGCCGGAAAGCCCGCCTCGATCATCCGCCGTGCCGCCGTCGGCGACTGCCCGCACCATGGGCCGTTGCAGAACAGGACCACCTTCGCGACGTTCTCGCCTTCGCAGAGCCAGCCGTCGAAATCGACCTCGCAGCCAAGCTCGCCCAGGCGGTCGGCGGCCTCCGTGTAGGGGACCGAGACGGCGCCGGGGATGGTGCCGGCCTCGAACTCGGGGCGGATACGGCCATCGATCACGACGGTGTCCGGATCCTGCAGCGCGGCCAGAACCTCCAGCTCGCCCACGGGCGTCACGCCCTCGGCGGGGATCATCGGCTGGATGCAGAAATTCGGACATGGCCGCGACGTCAGCGTCCAGTCGCCTTCAAGACGGTGGGCGTTGTCCTGCTCGCGCATGATCTCGACCGAACCCGAGGTGGTCTCGACCGTGACCGACATCATGTCGGGGGTCAGGCCCACCGGATCGGCCAACGCGGTTCCAGCGGCGAGCAAAGCTGCCAGCGCCGTGGCGCCGGGCAGGGTCCATCGTGCCATAGTCGTCCTCCCTTGACTCATGTTGACAGCGTCACCTTTCCAGCGTGTTCCGTCAACCTCCGGCTGCACGCTGCCCTTGCCCCGGGCGCGATACGCCCCACAATGCCGTAGATGACACGCTCCATCGCAATTGCCGCCCTTGTCTTCGCCGCGTCCCACACGGCCGCCTCCGCCTGGGAGGCCGGAGTGGACGGCCCGCTCTGCACGCTCGAGCACGCGGGCGACGGCGCCGAGGTGCGGCTGACCTACGATCCGAGCCTGCCGCTCTACAGCATATCGATCAGGCGGGCGGAGCCCTGGCCCGAAGGTCCCGTTTTCGCCATGCGGTTCGAGGGCGCGCAGCCAAACATGATCACCACGACGCGGCATGTCCTTTCGGAGGAGGGGCGCACCCTCGGCGTGACGGACAGGGGCTTTGGCAACGTTCTGGACGGGTTGGAGTTCAACGACGTCGCGCTGGCGTTCGCCGGAACCGCAGTCGTGGCGCTCGACCTGTCGGGCGCTGCGCCGGAAGTCGCGGCCTTCCGCGCCTGCACCACCGCACCCTCGGCCTGACCTCTAGGGTTCGGCCACAAGGGCATAGCCAACGCCCCGCTCTGTCCTGATCGGGTCGCGGCCGAGCGCGGCAATCACCTGCCTGCGTGCGCGGCTGATGCGCGTGTCGATGGCACGGATATCGTTGTCGGAGTCGCGCCCGAAAACGAGGGCGTGCAGGCGCGCGCGGTCCCAGGTCCGGCCGGGATCGTCCATCATCGCGCCGAGAATGCCGAAGGCCTCGAGACTGAGCGCGACGCTTTCGCCCTTTATGGCGAAGGTCAGGCAGGCCTCGTCGAGAACGAGATCGCCGTGTTCGGCCCGGCCCAACATCGACTGCGGCCTGCACCGCCGCATGAGCGCCCGGAGCGTCAACGCCGTTTCCAGCGGGTCTTCGCCCGGCGCGATCCGGTCGGCGATGAGACCGGGGGGCAGGTTGCCCGGCGACGTCTGGCCGACGGTCAGGACCCCGAGCGTGGCGGTGCGTGCGGCGGCCGCGATTTCGCGCAGAAGCGCCCTTGCCTCGCCGGTGTCGGACACAAGCACGTAGTCGGGCCGTGCGGCCGTCACGTCGAGAAGAAGGTCGCCCTCATCCACCGCTTCGCTGAGCCCGGTGAGGGCCTTTCCCGGTCCTTCGAGAAACGGGCGCAGCGCCGGCTCGAAGGCTGCGGCGAACCCGCGGAAACCGACGTAGAGCCGAAGGCCGGAGTCAGGCGCGGCGGCCATTCCCGTACCGACCGGTTCAGCCAAGCGCGTAGCCGGCGCCCCGCACGGTCCGGATCGGATCGCCCGCATCCGCGGCCCTGAGCGCCTTGCGGAGGCGTCCCACGTGAACGTCGACGGTTCTGCTGTCGACGTAGATGTCGCGGCCCCAGACCCGGTCTAGAAGCTGCTCGCGGCTCCAGACACGGCCGGGGCGTTCCATGAACGCGGTCAGAAGCCGGAACTCGGTCGGCCCGAGGCTGAGGCTGATGCCGTCGCGATAGACGCGATGCTCGGCCAGGTCGACGACGATATCCTCGAACTCGAGACGCTCGCCCACCGCCGCCGGACGGGTGCGGCGCAGCTGCGTCCTGAGCCGCGCCAGAAGCTCTGCGATCGAGTAGGGTTTCACGACATAGTCGTCGGCCCCGGTCTCGAGCCCGCGGACCTTGTCCGTTTCCTCCGAGCGCGCCGAAAGCATGATGACAGGAATGCGCGCGGTGTCGCCCGACATCTTGAGCTGCCGGCAGACCTCGATCCCCGAGACGTTGGGCAGCATCCAGTCGAGGATGATGACATCGGGCGGCGTCTCGCGCACCACGACCAGTGCCTCGTCGCCCGTCTCCGCGGTCACGACCTCGTAGCCTTCCGCGCGGATGTTGTAGGCCAGAACCTCGCGCTGTGCGGGTTCGTCCTCGACCACCAGGACCAGGGGTTCGCCGGCCATGCCTCAGCCTCCGCCAGCTCTACCGCGGGACACCGCCCGCGGCGGACACGTTGTCCTGCTTGGGCCGGTCCTCGCCGGGCATGTCGCCCGTCACCATGTAGATCACCTGCTCGGCGATCGAGGTCGCGTGGTCGCCCATGCGCTCGATGTTCTTGGCCATGAAGTGCAGATGCATGCAGGTGGTGATGTTGCGCGGGTCCTCCATCATGAAGGTGAGGTATTCGCGGAACAGCGCCGAATACATCTGGTCCACCTCGATGTCGCGGTCGCGCACGTCGAGCGCCTTGTCTGCGTCGCGCTGGATATAGGCGTCGAGCACGTCCTTCAGCATCAGTTCCACCTGCCGCGCCATTCGGCGGAGCGAGGCGCCGGTGCCGTTGACCGGGGGATGGTCCATGATCGCCTCGGCCCGCTTGGCGATGTTCTTGGCATAATCCCCGATCCGCTCGAGGTTCGAGGAGATGCGGAACACCGACAGGACGGTGCGCAGGTCGCTCGCGATGGGCTGACGCTGGGCGATGATGCGCGCGGCCTCCTCGTTGATCTGCACGTCGAGCGCGTCGATGGCCGCGTCGCCCTGCCGGACGGCATGCGCCAGCTCGGGATCGCGGGCCTCGAAGGCCTGCGCCGCCTTGGCGATGGCATCCTCGACGAGGCCGCCCATGCGCATGATGTTGGCCTGGATGCCTTCGAGGTCACGGTCGAAGGACGAGACGATGTGTTCGGAAGGAGCCATGATGCAAATGCTTTCCTGGGAGCGCCTCAGCCGATCCGCCCGGTGATGTAGCTTTCGGTGCGGGGATCGTCCGGGTTGGTGAAAATCTTCGACGTGGAATCGAACTCGACGAGCTCGCCGAGGTGGAAGAACGCGGTCTTCTGGCTGACGCGGGCGGCCTGCTGCATGGAGTGGGTGACGATGACCACCGAGAAGCGGGAGCGCAGCTCGTCGATCAGCTCCTCAACCTGCGCCGTCGCGATCGGGTCGAGCGCCGAGCACGGCTCGTCCATCAGAAGGACCTCGGGATTGGTGGCAACAGCCCGCGCGATGCACAGGCGCTGCTGCTGACCGCCGGACAGGCCGGTGCCGGGCGCAGCCAGCCGGTCCTTCACCTCTTCCCAGAGCGCGGCGCGGCGAAGCGACCGTTCCACGATCTCGTCGAGGTCGGCCTTGTTCCTGGACAGGCCATGGATGCGCGGTCCGTAGGCCACGTTGTCGTAGATCGACTTGGGGAACGGGTTGGGCTTCTGGAACACCATGCCGACCTTGGCGCGCAGCTGCACCGGGTCCACGCGCTTGTCGTAGATATCCTCGCCGTCGAGCGTGATCTCGCCCTCGACGCGCGCGACGTCGATGGTGTCGTTCATCCGGTTGAGGCAGCGCAGGAACGTCGACTTGCCACAGCCGGAGGGGCCGATGAAGGCGGTGACGGTCTTGTCCCGGATATCGACATCGACGTGCTTGATGGCATGGGTCTCGCCGTAGAAGACGTCGACATTGCGCGCCTTCATCTTGATTTCCAGGTCGTCCACTTCGCGCTCCGTCACTCTCATGTCGTTCATATTGGCATCCTCCACGGGCGTTACCACCGGCGCTCGAAGCGGCGGCGCAGGATCACGGCCACGGCGTTCATGATGATCAGGAAGACCAGGAGCACGATGATCGCGCCCGACGCCCGCTCGACAAAGGCGGGGTCCGAACGCTGGGTCCAGCTGTAGACCTGAACCGGCAGCGCCGAAGCGGCGTCGAAGAGGCCCTCGGGCGGCGCGGCCGGGAACTCGCGGACGAAGGCCACCATCCCGATCAGGAGAAGCGGCGCGGTCTCGCCCAGCGCCTGCGCAAGCCCGATGATCGTGCCGGTCAGGATACCGGGCGCCGCCAGAGGCATGACATGGTGAAACACGCTCTGCATCCTGGAGGCACCGAGGCCAAGCGCGGCCTCCCGGATCGAGGGCGGCACCGCGCGCAGGCTCGCGCGGGTGGCGATGATGATGGTGGGCAGCGTCATCAGCGTCAGGACGAGGCCGCCGACGATGGGCGCCGATTGCGGCAGGCCCGCGAAGTTGATGAAGGTCGCGAGGCCGAGGATGCCGAAGACGATCGAGGGAACGGCCGCGAGGTTCGAGATGTTCACCTCGATGAGGTCGGTGAACCGGTTCTTCGGCGCGAATTCCTCAAGGTAGATCGAAGCTGCCACACCGATGGGAAGTGCCAGCGCGAGGACGACCAGCATCATGTAGAACGAGCCGACGATGGCCACGCCGAGGCCCGCCGCCTCGGGACGCTGGCCGGAGGCATCGGGCGCCGTCACGAAGGACCAGTTGAACCGCGTTTCCATCGAGCCTTCTTCGGCCAGCGCCTGGGCGAGGACCAGCTGAGCGGGCGTTACGTTGCGGTCGCGCTCGGCCGAAGCCAACGTGACCCGCCCCTTGAAGAAGCCGTCGATGCGCCCGCCGGCCAGCACCTCGACCTCGATGGTCTGGCCGATGAGGTCGGGGTTCGCCAGAACCCGCGCCCTGAGTTGCGCCGGCGCCTCGTCCGAGATCATGGCGGCCATGTCCCGCAGCCCGACGTCATGCTCGATGCCGAGGCTTTCGACATGCTCGACGAATGCCTGCGCCAGGATCGGGAGGTATCCGAAGGTCGTGACCTCGGCCATTTCTGCCGGATTGCGGTTTCCCTCGGGGTCGAGCCGTTCGGCCTGAAGCATCACCGGGAAGGTGATGAAAGTCTGCCGGAAGGAACTCAGACCGTTCGACAGGATCGAAACCAGCAGCAGCACGAGCGCAAGGATGCCGATGATGACGGCGGAAAGGCCATAGGCGCGGAACCGCGCCTCCGCCTTGTTGCGGCGGCGCGTGCGTTCGTCCTGAGCCAGGAGCGAGCCCGCCCCGTGCGGCCGGGGCGCTGCGGTCGCGGTCGCGTCGGTCATTCGTACTGCTCCCGGTACTTGCGGACGATGTAGAGGGCGAGAACGTTCAGCCCCAGCGTGATGACGAAGAGCGTCAGGCCCAGCGCGAAGGCCACCAGCGCCTCGGGGCTCTCGAAGTTCGTATCGCCCGTCAGCTGGCCGACGATCTTGACGGTCACCGTTGTCATCGCCTCGAACGGATTGAGACTGAGCTTGGCCGCGGCGCCCGCGCCGAGGACCACGATCATCGTCTCGCCGATTGCGCGCGAGGCGGCGAGAAGGATGGCGCCGACGATGCCCGGAAGGGCGGCGGGCAGGATCACCTGCTTGACGGTTTCCGATTGCGTGGCACCGAGGCCGTAGGACCCGTCGCGCAGCGACTGCGGCACCGAGTTGATGATGTCGTCACTGAGCGACGAGACGAAGGGGATCAGCATGATGCCCATGACGATCCCGGCGGTCATCACGCTCGACGACGACTGTCCGAGGCCCAGAGGCTCGGCGAAGTAGTCGCGCAGGAGGGGCCCGACCGTGATCAGCGCGAAGAGGCCGTAGACGATGGTCGGAATGCCGGCGAGAATCTCGATCAGCGGCTTGGCGACCGAGCGAAGCCGCCTGGACGCGTATTCCGCGAGGTAGATCGCTGCGAAGAGCCCGATCGGCACCGACACCAGCAGCGCGATCACCGAGATGTAGAGCGTCCCCCAGAGAAGCGGGATCAGGCCGAGGTCGGACCCGCCCTCGAAGCTGGGCCGCCATTCCAGGCCGAAGAAGAATTCGCGCCAGGGATAGAGCTCGAAGAAATTGAAGGTCTCGAACAGCATCGACAGGACGATGCCGACCGTCGTCAGGATGGCGATGGTGGAGGCAAGCAGCAGGATCGAAAGGATGGCGTATTCGACGGCGTTGCGCGCGCGGAACTCCTGGTGCGTGCGCGCATAGGCGAAGGCCAGCCCGAGACCGGCCAGCACCAGAACCACCCCCGTCATGATGGCCTGACCGGTCGCCTTCATCGCCCGGTATTCCTGCGCCGCGACGAGCACCTGGGGCGTGACGTCCGAGCCGAGCGCGACGCCGACCTCGCCGAGACGGGCGCGAATGTCGGTGAACTCCGTGCTGAGGGCGCGCGCATCCCCTGTCGTCAGGGCACCGACCTCGATCGCGGTGTCGATCCCTTCGGCCAGCCGGCGCACCTCGGTCATGACGAGGCTGCGCGAGCCGATTTCCTCCACGGTCGTCGCGGGGATCAGGCTCGTGACGCTGCGCTCGATCACGAGCGGCTGCACGATCAGCCAGACCGCCAGCACCAGAAGCGCCGGCACCACGGTCAGGATCATGGCGTTCGCACCGTAGTAGCCCGGCAACGAATGGAGAAGACGGGTATCCCCGCCGGCGCTCGCGATCGCCTTGCGGCGTCCAAGCACGTAGCCCACGGCCCCGAGAACAAGGATGATGGTGAGCGTCCAGAGAAGCGGCATGGTGCGGGGGCCCGGTCAGGTGAGAAGGACGGGGCCGCGTCGTTGCGGGCCCCGTCCGGGTCTTGGGGGTCTCAGGAGGCGATCACATGCCGCCCATGGTGACGCGCTCGGCGACCACGCGCTGGGTTTCGGCCAGCTCGGGGTCGGAGACGAGGCCGTAGGCGGCCAGCGGGCCGAACGGGCCTGCGATATCGTCGGAGATGAAGAACTCGGCGTATTCCTGCAGGCCCGGGATCACGTCGAGATGTGCCGCCTTGATGTAGAAGAACAGCGGGCGCGACACCGGGTATTCGCCGGTCGAGATCGTGTCGACGGTCGGCTCGATGCCGGACATCGTTGCGACCTGAAGGCGGTCGGTGTTGTTCTCGTAGAACGCCAGACCGAAGACGCCGATCCCCTCGGGGTTGGCGTTGATGCGCGCGAGCGTCTCGGTGTAGTCGCCGTCGATGTCGACCGACACGCCGTCGGCGCGGATCTCGAGGCAGGCTTCCTCGGCGGCGTCCTCGTCCATGCCCATGTCGAGCATGGCCTGCATCGAGCCGGTGTCCTCGCAGCCGGTGAGGATCACGTTCTCCTCGAACACCTCACGGGTGCCGTGACGGGTGCCGGGGATGTAGGCGGCGATGCTCTGGGCGGGAAGCTCGGCGTTCACCTGGTCCCAGGTCATGTTGGGGTTGGCGACCATGGCGCCGTCCACGGGCAGGTTCGCGGCGAGCGCGAGGTACCAGTCCGAGGGAGTGAAGGCGAAAGAGGGGCCGTCGATGTCCGAGGCGAAGACGATCCCGTCATAGCCGATGCGGACCTCGATGATGTCCGTCACGCCATTGGCGGCGCAGGTCTCGATCTCCGAGTCACGGATCGAACGCGAGGAGTTGGCGATGTCGGTCGTGTTCTCGCCCACGCCTTCGCAGAAACGGCGAAGACCCGTCGAGGAGCCACCCGATTCGACGACCGGCGTCGGGAAGTCGAAGTTCTCGCCGAAGGCTTCGGCGACGATGGTGGCGTAGGGCAGCACGGTGGAGGAACCGGCGATCTGCACGGTGTCGCGGGTCTGTGCGGAGGCTGCGACTGCCGTAACCGCGACGATGGCGGCTGCGGCCGTGGAAAGCTTCAGATGGGACATGACTACTCCATGGATTTTGTCCGGGACGACGAGCGTCCTCGGGCGCTGCCTACCTGCCCTGCGCGACGGTTCTTTAACAGTTTTGTAACGGCTGTATGACACTCGACGTGGCAAGGATTACCCCCCTGAACTCCAAGGGGTTTTTGTCTGTGGAGATATGTCCGCGATGCCGAATCTGCGGCCCAGGGGCGTCGACTCGGGCGCCTGGAGCTCAGGCCGAGGCCGAAACCTCGGCTCGCGCGTTCAGGTGTCCGGCCGCCCATGCGGACACGAGAACCATGATCGCCGCCGTGCCGAGCGTCAGGGCAAGTCCCCCCACCTGGTAGGTGAGCCCCGACAGAAGCGTTCCCATCAGCCGCCCCCCTGCGTTCGCCATGTAGTAGAAGCCCACATCCATCGTCACCCGCTCGGCCCGCGTGAAGGCGAGGATCAGGTAGGAGTGGAGCGAGGAATTCACCGCGAAGAGCCCACCGAAGCAGAGCAATCCCGCCACCAGCAGCGTGGTGAGCCAGGATGCGGGGCCGCCGGCGAGTAGAATCGCCGCCGCCAGGACGGCGGGCACCGCCGCGAGGGCCAGCGCCCAGCCACGTGCCGCCGCGATGAGTTCCGCCTGCGGACGGCGCGCCGCCCCGAGCAGCCGCGGCGCCGCCGCCTGCACGCCGCCGTAGAGGATGATCCAGCCCGCCATGAAGGTGCCGATCAGGAAGAAGGCCGCGCGGTTGCCTTCGGTCGTGCCATCCGAAAGGACCGCGTAGAAGTAGACCGGGATGCCGACGACGAACCACACGTCGCGGGCGCCGAACAGGAACACCCGGGCGGCGCTCAGCCAGTTGACGTTGGAGGATCGCGAAAAGACCTCGGTGAACTTCGCGCCCTTGCGCCCGGAGGGCAGCCCCGCGGGCATTGCCACGAGGACCGCCAGCAGGATCACGGCGAGAACCGCGGCCATGCCCAGCACCGAGGCCGTGAACCCCGCCGTGGCCAGCAGGGCGGCACCGAGGAGAAAGCCCAGCCCCTTGACCGCGTTCTTCGACCCCGTGAGCCACGCAACCCAGCGGAAGAGCCCGTCGCCCTCGGTCGGCGCCAGAAGCTTGACCGCCGACTTCGAGGACATCTTGGCCAGGTCCTTGGCCACGCCCGACGCGCCCTGCACCAGCATGACGTAGGCGACGGAGACCCCGATGGCCCAGGACGGGTCGAGCCGCGCCAGCGCGAGAAGCGCCAGCACCTGTAACCCGAGCCCGACGTATAGCGTCCGTGTCAGGCCGAACCTTGCCGCGATCCAGCCCGCCGCGAGGTTCGTGACCATGCCCGCGATCTCGTAGAGCACGAAGAGATAGGCGAGCTGCACCGGCGAGAAGCCGAGCGTGTGGAAATGCAGCAGCACCAGCATCCGCAGCGCGCCGTCGGTGAGCATGAAGGCCCAGTAGGATGCGGTGACCGCGATATAGGCCGACAGACCGTCTGGACGGCTTGGGGTGCTCACACCGAGGCCCCGACCATCAGCGCGACATCGACAAGGCGGTGGGCATAGCCCATCTCGTTGTCGTACCAGGCGTAGACCTTCAGCTGGGTTCCGTTGACGACCATCGTGGACGGGCCGTCGACGATCGAGGACCGCGTGTCGTTGGTGTAGTCGGCCGAGACGAGCGGTCGGTCCTCGTAGCCGAGAATGCCCTTAAGCGGCCCCTCGGCAGCGGCGCGGAACAGTGCGTTGACCTCCGTCGCGGTCGTCGCCCGCTCCAGCTCGAAGACGCAATCGGTGAGCGAGGCGTTCAGGAGCGGGACGCGCACGGCATGGCCGTTCAGCCGACCCTTGAGCTCGGGGTAGATCAGCGTGATCGCCGTGGCGCTGCCCGTCGTGGTCGGAATGAGCGAATTCAGCGCCGAGCGGGCGCGGCGCAGGTCCTTTGCGGGCCGGTCCACGATGGTCTGGGTATTCGTCACGTCATGGATCGTCGTGATCGAGCCGTGGCGAATTCCGAGGTTCTCGTGAACCACCTTCACCACCGGGGCGAGGCAGTTCGTCGTGCAGGACGCCGCCGTCACGATCCGGTGCCGCGCGGGGTCGTACGTGCCCTCGTTGACCCCGTAGACGATGTTCGCGGCCGGTCCGTCCTTCACCGGGGCGCTGACCACGACCTTCTTCACGCCCGCTTCGAAATAGGGGGCGAGCTTCGCCTCGGACTTGAAGACGCCAGTGCAGTCGATCACCACGTCGACGCCATCCAGCGGAAGCGCGCCGGGATCCTTCGCACCGATGAACGGCAGACGCGTGTCGTCGATCGTGACGCTGTCCGCATCGCTGGAGAAGTGCGCCGGCCAGCGCCCGTGCACCGTGTCGAACTCCAGCAGATGCGCGTGCATCTCCGGATCGCCGACCGCATCGTTGATCCAGGCGACCTTCGCCCCACGCTGCAGAAGCGGCCTGAGCGCGAGCTTTCCGATCCGGCCCAGCCCGTTCAGCGCGTAGACGGTCATTCCGTGCTCTCCTTCGTGCGGCCCAGAGCGTCGACAGCGCCCTGCAGCGACAGCGCGTCAAGTTCACGGAGCGGCAGGGCTACGAAGGCCGCGATCCGGTTGCGCAAAGCGCCGTAGACCTCCTGGAAGGCCAGTGCGCGCTCGGCCTCCGTCCCCTCGGCCCGCACCGGGTCGGGCATGCCCCAGTGGCCGCTGACGGGCTGACCGCGCCAGGGCGGGCAATCCTCGTTCGCGGCACGATTGCAGACGGTGAAGACGAAGTCGAAAGGCACCGCATCCGGCCCCTGGTACTCCGCGACGTTCTTGGCCCGGAGGCTCGACACGTCGTGGCCCTTGTCTTGCAGCACCCGCACCGCGAAGGGATGCAACTCGGACCGCGGCCTTGTCCCGGCCGAATGCACCTCGAAGCGGTCTCCGCCCAGATCGCGAAGGAGACACTCGGCAAAGATGGAACGGGCCGAGTTGCCGGTGCAGACGAAGAGCACCCGGAACGGTCTGTCGGTCATGCCACTTTCTCCCAAAGCCGGAAGCTGACCCGATGGCGGGCACAGGTCCGGTCGACCGCGGCAGCATTCCAGCAGAAGGTAGTCGAAGGTCCCGCGCACGGCCGACATGTCGGGCGCATAGAGCAGCGAGGTTCCGGCCCGTTCCTGCGTCACCAGCCCCACCTGCATCAGCGCGGCGAGATAGGCCGAAAGCGTACTGGCCTTGAGCGCGAGCGCCTCGGCGATCTCGCCCGCCGGAAGCCGGTCGGGATAGCGCCGGATAAGCAACCTCAGGATGGCGAGGCGCTGTGGATGGCCAAGGATGGCGAGCCGGCTGGATATGACTGATTCCATATTTCACGAATAACGGAAATATGTAACAGAATAAAGACAGCCTGCCCCGGCCTGGCCCGGAAACGCTCAGAAATCGAAGATGTCGTCGAGGAAGGAGCCGCGCCGCTTCTTGCGGTATCCGCCGTTGTCGTCGTCGTAGCCCCGATGCGGCGCAGGCGCGGCCGGAGCCACAGGCGCAGCCGACACCGCGGGCGCCGAACGCTCGATGATCTTGTCGAGTTCACCCCGATCGAGCCAGACCCCCCGGCATTCGGGGCAATAGTCGATCTCGACCCCCTGCCGGTCCGCCATGACCAGGGTGCTTCCGTCCACGGGGCATTTCATTTCTGCATCTCCAAGGGTCATGCGGTTGCTTCGATGCACATAGGGCTGCCCGGCTCCGCCGCAACGGACTTCGGGAAAACCTATGGCGCGCCACCCTCTTCGGAAATGGCACGAGAGATCTGCGCAGCCCATTCGCCGATGATGGGAATGAACGAGATCTGGCTGAGCGACCAGACGATGAGCGACAGAAGAACCGTCGCGCCGATCACGGTGCCGAGGCCCACGGCCATACCGGATGCAAAACGGAGCAGCAGGACACGCGTCACCGACTGGTAGAGAACGAACATCCGGTGCTCGCGCAGCATCGTCAGTTCCTGCCGGAGCGCGCGCACCTCCGCTTCGAGGCCACCCTGCCCCTCGCCGGATCCATCCCGGCCATTGTCGTCGTTGGTGCTGGTCTCACCGGTCAAGGATCACACCGCGTCGTGGGTCGCGAAGACTTCGTACATCACCGGCTCGAAACTCCGACACAGCGCGTTGATCCGGCGATTGCGCGCCCGCATCTCGTCGCTCTTCAGCATGGCCTTGAAGTCGTCGCGGCTCTGCCACTGGCTGTAGTTTGCGACACGCGTCTGGGCGTCGTTCACATGCAAAGCCGCGGCGATGAAGCCCGGCTGTTTCGAGATGAACTCGGAATAGGCCGCGCTCAACTCGTCGATGAGATCGGCACAATTGCCGGGCGAGGTGTCGAAGGTGGTGATCACGGTCTGAAGGCTGGCGTCCCGGGTGATGTGCGGCATGGCTGGCTCCTCCCCGGGGCCAGCCTAGCAACACGGGCGCCTTACGGCCAGACACGACTGTGGCGGACCGCTCCTCAGTATCGCACGTCCGCAGCGGCGCGGGCGGCCTGCTGCAGGCGCATCACTTCCTGCTCCGTGTCGAACCGGTCGTCGATCACGTAGCTTGACACCATGCCCTCGGCCTCCCGGGCGGTGCCCTGGCTCGTCGCCGAAATCAGGGCGATGGCACCAAGGGCGAGCCCCACCGAAAGGGAGGAGAACACGACCCATTCGACACCGAGGGCACCGGTTTCGCTTGCGGCAAAGGCGAGAATTGCGTTGGTCATGAAAAAATCCATCTGGGTCAAATCCGCTGTTTGTGGCGGTGGCCGCCTGACTTGCGGGCCGAAATTGACCGCCTGCGACCACAGCTTTGCCACATTTGGATAGCCGACCCTGCCCCCATCGATCTACCGCCAATCGGGAAACGGTCTGTCTCCCGTTACCGGATCACGCCAGCCAGGGCCGCATCGCCTGGTAGGCCACCGCCGTCACCGCGTTGGCGAGGTTGAGCGAGCGGATATGCCGGCCGGGCATCGGCAGGCGAAAGACGCGGTCGGCGAAGGAGGCAAGAAGGCCCGGCGGCAGGCCGACCGTCTCGCGCCCGAAGACGAGGTAGGCCCCTGCCGGGTAATCGGGGTCGTAGACAGTGCCGGCCGCGCCGTCATCCTCGAAGAGGAAAAGCGCCTCGCGCGGCGGGCGGCGATCGGCGACGAAGGCGTCCCAGTCGTCGTATTCGGCCAGGCGCACGTGTTTCCAGTAATCGAGGCCCGCGCGCCGCACCGTCTTGTCGCTGAGCTCGAACCCGTAGGGCCGGATCAGGATCAGCTCCATCCCGAGCGCCACGCAGGTACGCCCGATGGTGCCGGTATTTCCGGGGATCTCCGGCGCGACGAGAACGATCTTCATGTCCGGAACGGACAGGGCCTCAGGCATTCGGGCGCAGGCCGAAGCCGAAGCCCCTCGCGCGTCCCACGCCGCCGATGCGGGGCCGCGGCCGCGAAAGAACCGTCAGAAGCGCAGAGCGATCCGACGCGTCCAGACGGCCCGCCGCGTAGGCCTCGGCCCAGCCGAGCATCGCCTCGCGATCCTGCGGGCGCAGCCGCATCGCACCCTCGATCAGCAGGCCGAGGTTGCCCGGCAAAGTATACCAGGGGTCCTGTATCTCGCGCACCCGTCCCGGCAGGAGCGAGCCGATACCCCGGATCAGACCAGACTCCGAGAACCTGACAAGCAGACGCCCCATGTCGTCGCGGGAGTAGCCGATCAGCGGCGGGAACGTGTCCAGGTAGACCGCGCCCGCGGTGGCATCGATGGCGAAGTTATGGACGCTGGCATGAAGGCCGATCCGTTCGGGCCGCTGCGCCACGCCGGCCCAGAAGCTGCAGACTGAGTCCGCTGCGCCCTCAAGAAGCTGGAGCGCCGCGCCGAGGCCACGACCGGAGATGAGCGCCGACAGAAGCGCCTCGCGGGGGACGGCGTCCTGAACGACGACAGGCCGGAGAAACCCGTGCTCGTCCAGCAGCAGAAGCCGGGTCGGGGGCACAGGAAGGCCCGCCCGGTCAAGGCAGTCGAGATAGCTTTCGTGACGGCGCACGAGCTGTTCCAGCAGTTCGGGGTCGCGACCCGTCCTGTAGGGCTTGAGCACCTTGGTCGACAGGGGCCCGGACGAGGGACGGAACGGCGCGCTGAAATAGCCCATGCGGTCCGGCTCTCCGGCCCGGGCATCGGCAAGCGCCGCGCGCACCTGTCCTGCGAGTTCGCTCATCGGTGCTTGCCCACGCTCCAGCCGGTGGCTTCCACGAGGCGCGCCTCCCCCTTCGAGATCGGCAGATCCTCGAGCGCGGAGCCCATCGAGTCGTTCCAGCGGTTGAGGTAGCCGAAGAGCGCGACAACCCCCATGATCTCCACGATCGCCTCGGGCGCCCAGTGCGCCTTGAGACGGGCGCCCACCTCCTCGGTCACGGCGTTCGGCACGGCCGTCGCGGCCTGCGCGAAGGCAAGCGCGGCCTTTTCCGCATCCGAGAAATGTTCGCTTGCCTCGAAGTCGAAGACATCGGCCAGCCGCTCTTCGGAGGCGCCGAAGCGTTCGGAGGCAAGGATCATGTGTGCCTGGCAGTAGAGACAGCCCGAAGCGAAGCTGGAGACATAACCCAGGAGGCGTTTGAACTCCGGCGTCACGGAACCGTAGTCGGTCATGACCGCGACGTTGAGATCGGTGAATGCACGCGCGATCGGCGCCCGGTGCGCCATCGTGCGCACGGAATTCGGGATGACACCCAAGGGACCCTTGAAGAACTGCACATGGTCGCGCAGCGCGGGGTCCATCCCCTCTTCGTCGAGTGGATCGACAAGGGCCACTGCGACTCCTCCCCAGGCAGATCTATGGCAGAGTCGGAGGCTGCCCGAGCGGACTTGGCCGCGCAAGATGCCGCAAGCGCCGTTAGCGTTTCGTTAACCATGTCACAGGCATTCTTTTTCAATGCGTTGCGCCGCCGCCACGATTCCCGGGCAGAGGCTCGGGCCGCGGGGCGGCGACCGGGCGGGAAAGGCATGTGCGATCCTGCTTTCGGCGATTCTCTCGTCTTGGGCGGCCGCGAGCGACGCCGGACCATGGGCGCGCGAAGCCGGCGATGTGTTTCTGTCCTTCACCATCTCGGGCGAGGAGGCGCGCGCGGCGCTTCTCGCCGGACGGGTGGAGGCGGAGCCCAACCTCTCCGCATTTGCCGAAATCGGCCTCGGACACAGGCTTACCGGCGGGGCGGAGCTGAGTTGGGGCGATACCTCGCAGATGACCGTGCTGTTCTTGCGTCGGACCCTGACGCCGCCCGACACCGCCTGGCAGGTCGCGCTCGACGCCGGGCTCGGGATGCGGACGGTGGACGGACCGGGATCCGACGCGCTGGTACGGCTCGGCGGCTCCGTCGGGCGCGGCTTCGGCGGCTGGGAAGGCGCGATCGGCGCGTTGCCGTTCGGCCATGCCGGAGGCTGGGCCACGATCGAAGGCGCGGCCTATTTCGACACCGGCGGCACGCTCGCGATCTGGCAGACAGAGGCCACGCTGGGGCTGCGCCTTGCCGACCGTCTGCGCACCATCCTGGCGCTGAAGGCCGAGGAATGGCCCGGGGCCGACCCGATCGTGACCGTGCGGCCATCGGTGGTGCTGGACCTGCGCGAAGGGACGTCCCTTCAGGCAGGACTTCACGCAGGGATCGAGGGCAGCGACACCGTGGGCCTGTCACTCTCCCTCTGGCAGGAGTTCTAGCGACCCGCTCACCCCCCATGCTAACCTCGCGCATGGCCGAGAAAACGACCGATCCGATCCGCCCCACCGACGAGGAGGCCCGCGCACTCGCACGTGGCCTGATCGCGGGGGCACGCCACGCCGCGCTCGGCGTGATCGACCCCGAGACGGGATCGCCGATTGTCACGCGCATCGCGGTGGTGCCGGGACGGGATGGCGTGCCCCTGACGCTCGTCTCGACGCTTTCGAACCACACCGCTGCGCTCGAGGCGAACCGGGCCTGCTCGCTCCTGTTCGGCGAGCCCGGCGCGAAGGGCGATCCGCTGACCCATCCCCGCCTGACCCTGCAGGCCCGGGCGGAGGCCGCCGACAAGACCGCGCTGAAGGCGCATTACCTCGGGCACTACCCCAAGGCGCAGCTCTACTACGATTTCGGGGATTTCCGTCTTCTGCGCCTCGCCCCCGTCGCGGCATTCCTCAACGGCGGCTTCGGCAAGGCCTACCGCCTGACACCCGAGGATCTGCGGCCTACCAGTGCAGGGTCCCCGCCGCCCCCTTGATCCGCCCGGTCAGGTTCGGCGTCACCCATCCTCCGTAGAAATCGCCGGGCTGCGGCTGCACCCGGATATCGCCGACCCAGGCCTCGTCGACGGACCCTGCGTAGAACGACAGGTGGTCCTTCAGCGCGGCATAGCGGGCCACCGGCGCGGGATAGCACCAGGCCGCGTTCCGCGAACGGCGTCCATCGAGGACGATGTCGAAATAGGACGCCCTGCCCTTCCACTCGCAGAACGTCTCGCGCGATGTCGGCACCAGCGTGGCCATCAGCACGTCCTCGGGCGGGATGTAGTAGGAGGGCGCATGGTGCGTCTCGAGAATGCGCAGTCCGCGCGTCGTGTCGGCGATGATGACCCCGCCGAAAATGACCCGCAGGCGCTCGGAGACCGGTTCGAGCGCCGGCGGGCGCGGGTAGTCCTGGACATTCTCGAGCGGAAGCGCAGTCATCGGGTCGGCCCCTAGGGTTGGTTGCCGCCGTCAGCTAGCGCGGCAGGGGCCACAGGGAAACCCCCGCCTTGCGGCGGGGGTGTCAGAGGCTCGTGGAACCTGCGCGGAAATCGGGCCGGACCGGCGCATCAGGTGTCGCAGCGCGCGGTCAGGTGCACGGCGCCCCGGACCGGCTCGGACCATGTCAGCTCGATCGCCTGCCGGGTGGCCCCGGCCCGGGTCAGGGCGTAGGGCATGGTGAACACCGGCGCGTCGGCCGCGTTCCGCACCGCCCCGTCCGGCAACACCGAGAGCGCGGCCACCGCCTCGCAGCCGAAGGGAAGCGCATCCGAGAGGTCGATATCCCAGACCGTGGTTGCCGTGTTCTCGACCGCGCGGCGGATGACCGGGTTTTCCGTCCGCTTGGTCACCCCGTGGAACGTGTTTCCCTGGAACAGCACGTCGTTGGCCCGCGTGAGGTCGAGGGGCGCGATGGAGGCGTCCACCCCCTCCACGGCCTCCAGCGGCGGTCCGTTCGTCTCCTTGAAGAGGTTGTCGCAGACGGACACGCCATTGAGGTAGTGGTCCGGCCCGTAGGGCTTCACCATCAGGAACTTCATGAAGGGCGAGGCGTTCGAGGCGAAGAAGAGGTTGGCGTTCACCCTCAGCCCGTGGAAGCTGAACTCGCTGACCATCGCGGGCTCGGCGTCGTGCTCGTTGCCCCATTCGACGAAGCAGTTGTCGATGTAGTTCCCGCTCAGCGTCGTGCGTGCATTGGTCCGGGTGAAGATCAGCCCGGCCGAACGCAGGCCGTTCGTCTCGCCGTCGCCCTGGAACAGGTGGTTGCCGGACAGGATGTTGCCGGCGCCGCCCATCACGCCGAAATGGAGAAAGCGGACCGCCCGGTTGTCGCGCACCTTGATGTCCGAGGCATTGGCATTGAAGCCGATGGAGGCGCGATCCTGCACCCGCAGCGGTTGTTCGTTCGACAGGAACTGGCAGCGGTCGATCTGCATTCCCTGGCAGCCGGTGCCGGACGATGTGATGCCACGGTCCTTCGGCCCGGTGAAGAAGCAGTCCTGCACCTGGAATATCAGGCCGTCCACCGGCAGCATCAGCGCCGAACACCGGCCGGCGCAGAGAAACTCGATATCCGAGACGACGAAGCGTTGCAGGTTCAGGAAGCCCGAGAAGTCGAGCAGGTAGCGGAACCGCGTGAAGGTATATTCCTGCTGCGAAGGCGCCCCCCAGGGCGGCGCCGAAAGCGTGATCCGTCCCTGCGCCGCGTTCACGGAGGTGACATAGACCTCGCGCCCCACGCCCTGCGGTGCTGTCACCAGCGCGCCGACCGGGATGGTGGCCGCGTTCACCACGCCGGACAATTCGTTCGGCGCGGCGGCCGACCAGGTGCCGTTGCGAACATGCACCTCGTCATCCCAGCCCGTGCTGTCACCGGCCGAAAGCTGACCGTTCCGGATGACGCGACGGTTCGCATAGGTGGTCTTGTTGCCCACGACCGCCTGCACGTCGACCGGTTCGGTCAGGATCACGCGCCGCCCGCAGAGGTCGAAGGCCTCGAACTCGGACTGGTTGAAGAGGACCTGCAGCCCCTTCCTCAGTCCCGCGACGTCATCGCCGAAGGCCTCGGCATAACCGTCGAGGTCGTAGTTCTGCAGAAGCGAGAGACGCGCGAAATCCGGCATGACGAGACGGCCTTCGAACCGAACCGGGGCCGTCATCGTCAGGTGGTCGCCGATCAGGTAGTCGCCTGCCGGGACCAGCACCTCGCGCCCCGCCGCGGCGGCATCGGCGGCGAGGAAGGCGGCGCGGTCATCGGTGATGCCGTCGCCGACCGCACCGAAATCGAGGACATCGACCCAGTCCATCATCTTGCGGTGGAAGACATGGGTGACGTCCTCGATCCGGATGCTCTCGATGCGCACCTGGCCCGAGTTCGGCCCCGTCAGATCCAGACCAAAATGCCCGTAGGCCGCGCCGGGCCAGGCCATGTCCACGCCCGTCCGACCGCCGGTGCCGACGATGGCCGAGACGGTGACGACCTCGCCGTAGCCAGAGGGCGTGGCCACGGGCCCCATGAGCGTCAGCCCCGGCACGGCGGCACCGCCCGCGTCCCCTGCCCAACCCGCGACACGCAGGGTTGGCAGGTTGCCGGACAGGACCTTCACCCGTGCCGAAACGCGAAAGTACATGCCCGGAAGGACGGGTGTCTGCCCCATGTGACGCAATTGCGTGACGCTGTCGGTCTTCACGATTTCGAGGCAGGCGCCGAAATCGGCATCGGCGGGGACAAGCGCGGCGTTCGCCGCCGTGGCCCAGGTGTCGCTCCCCGGCAGGCCGTCCTGCCGTGACCAGACCGAAAGCCCCTCGGAAAAGGCGGGCGGCATCAGCGCCAGACCGTCCGTGATCACCTGGTTCATGTTGTATCCCCTAGCGGCGTGGCCGACGGGGCAAGCAAGGCGCGCCCCGGTCAAGGCCACCTCGATTGTGCATGCGATGTCTGAAAGAGGATCCGCCGGCGACGGCGGACCCTTTTGCGGTTCTAGTGCGGAGCGGTTAACGCCGGGTTAAGCGGCCGGGCCTCAAGCCCCGACCTGCGGCGCGCGCAGGACCTGCACGCCGTTGATCCGCCAGCCTTCGCCCGTTTCGATCATCTGGTAGCCGAGGTAATGGGCGGTACCGGCCTGATCGATCACTTCGACCCGCTGCACGAGGATGCCGCCAAGCGACTGCAGGTCGATGAACTCCACCCGCCCGGGCGTCCAGACCATCGGATACCCCTGCTCGACCATGCGGCCGAAATTCTCGGGGCTGCCGAAAAGGCTCTGGATGTTGGGGCTGGCATATTGCCAGGCCTCGCCGACGTCGCGATCGAGGAAAGCGTCGAACTGGTTCTGGATGGTGGTCTCGATGGCGGGGTTCGGGGCAAGCCGTTCCTGCGCGGAGGCAAGGGGAACGGTCAGAACGAGGGCCAGGCAGGCGATGAGAACGCGCAGCATTCCGGGGTCTCCTGTGTCGCGACGGTGTCCTGAAATGCCGAGATAGCGCGGCACGGCGCGGTTTCACGCCCATCATGGATCGAGGAAGGAAAACGCCCTTCTGAGTTCCTCGGCACCGTTCCGGGCATACCAGCGCCCGTGGGACAGGATCACCCGCTCGGGTGCCCACCCGATCATCCGCCGGACGGCGTCGGCAAGCGCCGCCTTGTCGAAGGTCAGCCGCATGTCGCGCGGCATCGATCCATCGGGGTCCTGGTTGCCCGCGACCCAGGTCGTCAGCCGAAGGTGCCAGGGAAGCTTGTGCGGCTCGAAGTTCTCGATCAGGTCGGTCAGGATCAGAGTGCGGCTGGACGTGTGGAAGAACACGGCCTCGCGGTGGATGCGACTTCCGGGAACGATCATCTGGACGAGATCGTCGGCCCAAGCGTCGGGCGCGGCATCCTGCAGCCCGTGGTCGACGCGAAGGCGCACGCCCCGGCCCTTCGCGCGCTCCGCGACACCGGGGGCGGCCCATGTCTCGGCGGCCGGAACGGCATCGGCCCAATCCTGCACATAGGCGTAGTGCAGCCAGTTCGGCGCGATCAGGTGGCGGACCGGGCCCAGCGCCTGCACCTCGTCCAGAAGAGCGGCCGAGAAGGCGATCGGCGAATGCAGCCACAGGGCGCCGGACGACAGCCGGACCACGGTCATCCGGGTCGGAAAGGGCATCCGGTAGAGGTCGATCTCGGGGCCATCGACGATCCAGACGTCACCGGCCACGGGCTTGAGCGTGAAGAGCGGCGGATATGTCCCCTCCGCCGCCATGCGCTCAGTCGGCGAGCCGCCCCGCAAGACCGTCGGCGATCAGCGCCTTCGTCTCGTCGATCCCGTAAAGCGCGATGAACCCGCCGAAGCGCGGGCCCTGGCTTGCGCCCATCAGCACCTCGTAGAGCGCCGAGAACCAGGCGCGCAGAGGCTCGAACCCGTGGATCTTGCCGACCGCGAAGACGATGGACTGCAGGAACTCGTCGTCATGCCAGTCGACCTCGGGCAAGGGCATGTCCTTGCCTTCCTGTGCGTTCTTGCGGGCGATCACGTCGAGCGCCTTCTCGGCATCCCCGAGGCAGGCCGAAAGCTCTTCCATCGCGGCGCGTTCCTGGTCGGTCGGCGCGCGGAAGACCTTCGTGGGCTTCACGAAATCGTTGTAGTAACGCACCGCGAAGCCGGCGGCGGCGTCGAGGTCGGGATGGGTCTCGGGGCTCGCCTCGGGTGCATAGCGGCGGATGAAGCCCCAGAGCGCCTCCTTGTCGTCGGCGTGCGCCACGCTGGCGAGGTTCAGCAGCATCGCGAAGCTCACGATCATCGTGGAGGCCGGAACCTCGCCCGAATGGATGTGGTAGACGGGGTTCGCCAGCTGCTGCTCGAGCGTCTGCTCGGGGTAGGCCCTGAGCTGCTGGTGATACTCGTCCACCGCCTTCGGGATCACGTCGAAATAGAGCCGCTTGGCCGTCTTCGGCTTGCCGAACATGAAGTAGCTGAGGCTCTCGGTCGCGGCATAGCTCAGCCATTCGTCGATCGAGATGCCGTTTCCGGACGACTTGGAAATCTTCTGCCCGTTCTCGTCGAGGAACAGCTCGTAGGTGAAATGCTCGGGCGCGGGCGCACCGAGGATCTCGCAGATCGAATCGTAGATCGGCGTATTCGTCGAATGGTCCTTGCCGTACATCTCGAAATCGACGCCGAGCGCCGCCCAGCGCGCGCCGAAGTCGGGCTTCCACTGAAGCTTGCACTGGCCGCCCGTGACGGGGACGGTCCATTCGCGGCCGGTCTCGTCGTCGAAGGTGACGGTGCCCTCCTTCGCGTCGACATGCTTGATCGGCACGTAGAGGACGCGCCCCGTCTCGGGATGGAGCGGCAGGAAGATCGAATAGGTCTGCTGCCGTTCCTCGCGCAGCGACTTCAGCATCACCTCCATCAGCGCGTCGTAGCGTTCGGCGGCACACAGGAGGATCTCGTCGAACTGGCCCGAGGTGTAGAACTCGGTCGCGGAATAGAACTCGTACTCGAACCCGAAGGTATCGAGGAACCGGCGCAGCATCGCGTTGTTGTGGTGTCCGAAACTCTCGAACTCGCCGAAGGGGTCGGGCACGCGCGTGAGCGGCTTCTGAAGGTGTTCGCGCAGCGCCTCCTGGTTGGGAACGTTGCCCGGCACCTTCCGCATCCCGTCCATGTCGTCGGAAAAGCAGATTAGCCGCGTGGGGATGTCCGAGATCACCTCGAAGGCGCGTCGGATCATCGTGGTGCGCAGGACCTCGCCGAAGGTGCCGATATGCGGCAGGCCGGAGGGGCCATATCCCGTCTCGAACAGGACGTGTCCCTTTTCGGGCGGCGCCTTCTCGTAGCGTTTGAGCAGGCGGCGCGCCTCTTCGAAAGGCCAGGCCTTCGAGGTCATCGCGGCATCGCGCAGCTCGGTCATGTCGTCCATCCTCGGTGGGGTCCGCCGGACCCGCTGCCCGGCGCGCACCCGCACCTATTGCTCCGGCCCCCCGCCGTCAATAAATACCGCCGTCGTAGCAGCCGGAAGGACAACGACGATGCAGGACCACACTCTCAGCCCGGAAGACGCACTCGTGGCGATCA
Organism: Roseicyclus sediminis; assembly: GCF_025515305.1. Classification (GTDB taxonomy): domain Bacteria; phylum Pseudomonadota; class Alphaproteobacteria; order Rhodobacterales; family Rhodobacteraceae; genus Roseibacterium; species Roseibacterium sediminis. The sequence goes on along the minus strand of NZ_JAOPHT010000024.1, from coordinate 24,688 downwards.
TGGTCGCCGTGTCCGTCTCGGACGAGTCGATCCGCACGGCGGAGCTCGTGAAGATCGAGCAGATCGTGAACAACCTGCCGGTCTTCGCCACCTATGACGCAGACCGGATGCGCGCGATGGCGCAGACGGTGTTCGAGCTTTTCGAGGACGAGGACGGGCTCGACGCGCTTTTCGGGCTTGTGCGCGAGGCGCTGCCCGAGCGGCTGAACGAGACGGCCTATGCCATCGCCTGCGATGTGGCCGCCGCCGATGGCGCGCTGGAGCAGACCGAACTTCGGTTTCTCGAGGAGTTGCGCTACGCGCTCAACATCGACAGGCTGCACGCCGCCGCCATCGAGCGGGGCGCACGGGCGCGGCACCTCACGCTCTGATCAGCGGAACATCGCGGCCCAGCGTTCGATCAGCGCCTGTTGCAGGCGCTTGGCCCGCCTGTTGTAGCTCCGCCCACCCGGTGGACGCTCCATCTCGTCGCGGCTGAGCTGGTCGCGGCGGTCGAGATCGGCGCAGAAGATCGAGAAGGCGAGCGTGCGGTCGGACGGCGTCTGCACGTAGCCCGCCAGCGTCGACACGAAGTTGAGCGTGCCGGTCTTGGCGACGACCTGAAGCGGATGGTTCACGATGGGGGCGCCGTTCGCGTCAAGCATCGCGATATCCCGCATCAGACCGCGCAACATCCCGTTCGGCCCCGCCGCGACCAGCGCGCTGGTCATGTCGTGGGGCCTGATGCGGCTGCCGACCCCGAGGCCCGAATGGTCGATGAACCGCGCCTGCCGTGCGCCGAGACGCTCGCGCATCCAGGCGCTCATCTCCGCACCGCTCTCGGCCAGGGTGGTCGGCCTGACCCCACCGGCCTGGGTCGCGGTCAGGCCGACCACCTCGGCCGTGAGGTTCGTGGACCAGCGCATCATGCCGCGCAGGATTTCGTCGAGCGGCGGGCTCGCGTGCTCGACCAGCACGCGCGCGGTTGCCGGCGCGCTTTCCGACAGAACCGGCGTGCCAAGCGCGATGCCGCGCTCTCGCGCGATCAGGCGGAACACCTCGGCTGCGTAGTCCGAGGGCCGCCGGACCGGAAGCCACCGCCCCCCGCCATCACCCAGCGCGGCACGCGCCACGGTCCATTCGTCGCGCGGCCCGTCGCTGTCGAAGGTGTAGACCGGGTAGTCGCGGTCCTCGACCGTCATCCGCGAAACCGTGACGGACGGCGACAACCGCTCGCCCCGGGCATCCATCCGGATGGTGTAATCCGTCCCCGAAGGCTCCCACTCGAAGAAGACGCGGTTGAAGTTGAGGTTCAGCGCCGAGACGGAAGGGTTGTACCCCGAATGCGGAAGCTGCGCGGGATCGATCTGGTCGATGAAGGGCAGCGCATCGGTCGCGACACGGAAGGAACCGGTCACCTGTGTCAGGCCGATGTCGACCAGCGCGCGGGCGATATCGTCCAGAGTGTCGGTATCCATCAGTGGGTCACCGCCGCCCACCAGCCACAGGTCACCCTCGAGCCGGCCATCGGCCAGCGTCCCGTCGCTGACCAGCGCGGTGCGGAACCGGTAGCCCGGCCCCAGCCGGTCGAGCGCATAGGCTGTCGTTATCGCCTTGGCGACGCTCGCGGGCGGAAGCGGATAAAGCGCTTGGTAAACCTCGAGAATTTCGCCGGTCGCGGCATCGGCCACGGCACACCCGACACGGCCCGGCAGGTTCGCATCGGCGATGGTCTGCGCCAGCGGCTGAATGGCCCGCCGGAACATCCCATCGGGCCTCAGCTGGGGATAGAGCGAGGTCTCCGGCGCACGCGCCCAAGCCCGACCGGCGGTCGCTGACAAGAGCAGGGAAGGCGTTGCTGATATAAATGTGCGCCGGGATAACATTTGCGACTGAACCCATTAAGCCTTCGGGACACTATGCAGACGAAAAGAGTCGTCTCAACCCCCGGGTTTCCCGACGCTACCACTCCCCGCGCGCGCGGATCTCGCTTGACGAGACATCCACCATCGGCACGTTGAGGAACGCCCAGGCCGGCGCCTCGGCATGTGCCAGCGTCCGTGCCGCGCCAGCCGGACGACGGGCGAACCGGTAGATCTGCGCCGCCTTCGCGGTCCGGGCCGAGATACGCTGACCGGGACGCGCGAGCACGCAGATCGGCACGGTGCGCATGATCCGCTCCCAATGCTGCCAGCGGTCGAACTGCGCCAGGTTGTCGGCCCCCATGAGCCAGACGAAACGGACGCCGGGATAAAGGCGGCGCAGTGCCGCGATCGTTTCGGCGGTATACCGGGTGCCGAGCTTGGCCTCGATGTCGGTGACGACGATGCGGGGATGGTGCACGAGCGCGCGCGCGGCCTCCAGCCTTCGCTCCAGCGGTGCAGGACCCCTGTCCTTCAGCGGGTTGCCGGGGCTGACCAGCCACCAGACCCGGTCGAGACCGAGCCGCTTTAGCGCTTCGCGGCTGACATGCAGATGGCCCGCATGCGGCGGATCGAAGGATCCGCCGAAAAGCCCGACGGTCTGGCCGGGCAGCGCAAGGGGCAGTTCGGAACGCAGCACGACGGGGCGGGCCCTTCCTGTGTCACTGGCGCCCGTTCATGGGTCGGTCCGGGGGCCGCTGTCAACGCGGCAGGCGTCCCGGCGCGAGTTGCCGCGCGCCGGGACAAGGCGCTCCCCGTCACATGAACCGCAACGGGTTCATGTCGGGGGGCGCGTGGGACCGCGTGATCCGGTACTTCGGCGGCAGGCCCAGATCCTCGCGCAGGCCGTCGGGAACCTCAGCACCGCTCAGCGGCGGCGGCTTGGCTTGCCGCCGGGGCGCGACGCGCGCGCGGAGTGCCGCTGCCAGGAGAACAAGGGGCTGAAAGAAGATGGTTTTTTGCATTTCTGGCTTTCCTTCTTTTCGAGGGAAAGCCGCCACGGGACGGGAATCGGAAGGCAAGAAAAAAGGCCGCGTCGCGTGGCGGCCTTCGGGAAACGGACAGGTTTCGCGCGCCGCTTAGCGGGTAAGGGGCTTTGCCCCGAGTCGATACGCGCGAATCGTTTTCATGGAACCTTCCTCGTCCGTGTGGGCGCGGGATACCCGCCCACCTCCGTTGCGGGCAACGCTCTCGGGCGGGAGGGGCCAATTCCGACCGAGACCCGCGCTTTCGCGGCCACACCGGGACCGGCAGAGGGGAACCGGCCGCTCCGCAGGGCCTCGCTCGGCGCCGCGTTCAACCGTTGCACCGTGAAAGGAATGACGTGTTGTGCGGGATCGGGATGTTGCCGCCGCCCCGGGTCCGCCGATTGCGAAGCGCGTGCCGGAAGGCTAGATGACCCCCAACGGTTCACGAAGGAACGCACGCATGGCCAGCTACCAGTACGTCTACCACATGGATGGTGTTTCCAAGACCTATCCCGGCGGCAAGAAATGCTTCGAGAACATCCGCCTCAGCTTCCTGCCCGGGGTGAAGATCGGCGTCGTCGGCGTGAACGGCGCGGGCAAGTCGACGCTTCTGCGCATCATGGCGGGCTGGGACAAGGATTTCTCGGGCGAGGCCTGGGCCGCCGAGGGCGCCCATGTGGGCTACCTGCCCCAGGAACCCCAGCTTGACGAAAGTCTCACCGTGCGCGAGAACGTCATGCTTGGCGTGGCGGGCAAGAAGGCGAAGCTCGACCGGTTCAACGAACTGGCGATGAACTACTCCGACGAGACGGCCGACGAGATGGCCACGCTCCAGGATCAGATCGACAGCGAGAACCTCTGGGACCTCGACAGCCAGATCGACATCGCGCTCGAGGCGCTGCGCTGCCCGCCCGATGACGCGATGCCCGAGAACCTTTCGGGCGGCGAACGACGCCGCGTCGCGCTGTGCAAGCTGCTGCTCGAAGCGCCCGACATGCTCCTGCTGGACGAACCGACCAACCACCTCGACGCAGAGACCATCGCCTGGCTGCAGCAGCACCTGATCGACTACAAGGGCACCTGCCTGATCGTCACGCACGACCGCTACTTCCTCGACGACATCACCGGCTGGATCCTCGAGCTCGACCGAGGGCGGGGCATTCCCTACGAGGGGAACTATTCCAGCTGGCTCGAGCAGAAGGCCAAGCGGCTGGAGCAGGAGGCGCGCGAGGACAAGTCCAAGCAGAAGACGCTGCAGCGCGAACTTGAATGGATCCGCGCCGGCGCCAAGGCGCGGCAGGCCAAGCAGAAGGCCCGGATCAACGCGTATAACGACATGGTCAACCAGTCCGAGCGCGAGAAGGTCGGCAAGGCCCAGATCATCATCCCCAACGGCCCGCGCCTCGGCGCGAAGGTGATCGAGGTGGACGGCCTGAAGAAGGGCTATGGCGACAAGCTTCTGATCGAGGATCTGACGTTCTCGCTGCCGCCGGGCGGCATCGTCGGCGTGATCGGCCCGAACGGCGCGGGCAAATCCACGCTTTTCCGGATGCTGACCGGGCAGGAGCAGCCGGACGGCGGCACGCTGGAATACGGCGACACGGTGAAGCTGTCCTATGTCGATCAGTCCCGCGACGCGCTCGACCCCGACAAGACGGTGTGGGAGGAGATCTCGGGCGGCGCGGAGATCATCGAACTTGGCGACGCCTCCATGAACTCCCGCGCCTATTGCGGGGCGTTCAACTTCAAGGGCGGCGACCAGCAGAAGAAGGTCGGCCTCCTGTCCGGCGGCGAACGCAACCGCGTCCACATGGCTAAGCTGCTGAAATCGGGGGGCAACGTGCTCCTCCTCGACGAGCCGACGAACGACCTCGACGTGGAGACGCTGCGCGCGCTCGAGGACGCGCTCGAGGATTTCGCGGGCTGCGCGGTGATCATCAGCCACGACCGCTTCTTCCTCGACCGGCTCTGCACCCATATCCTCGCCTTCGAGGGCGAGGCGCATGTCGAATGGTTCGAGGGCAACTTCGAGGATTACGAGGAAGACAAGAAGCGGCGGCTCGGGCCCGACGCCCTGGAGCCGAAACGGGTGAAGTACAAGAAGTTCGCGAGGTGAGGTCCCGCGCCGGCCTCTGACCGGTGTGAGATCGCTTGCTCCAAGGGCGGCTTCGGCCGCCCTTGCCGTTGCGGACGACCCCTTTGCGGAGTTCGCGGCATTTCCGTCCCCCTTGCAACGAATCCCCTTTTGCCCCATATCACCCCCGCGACCGTTACCGCACTCGATACCCTGTCTCCTCTACCCGGACGTCAGCCTCGATCTGCCTAGAACTGACGCCACCCCGCCGCACTTCCGCGGGCGGACAAAGACAGGAGACATCACGATGGCCACCGGCACCGTGAAATGGTTCAACAGCACCAAAGGCTTCGGCTTCATCGCACCCGATGATGGCGGCAAGGACGTGTTCGTCCACATCAGCGCCGTCGAGCGTTCGGGCCTCACCGGCCTCGCCGACAACCAGAAGATCAGCTACGATCTGGAATCCGGCCGCGACGGCCGCCAGAGCGCGGTAAACCTGCAGCCCCAGTAAGGCCGCGGCACCGACAGGATCAGGGGCGCGCCCACCGGGGCAGCGCCCCTTTTTCATGTCCGGTCGCTTGGAATGCGGGCAAAGCGGCATTAAGTTGACTATGACAACTTGATCAGAGGTCCGACCATGTCCCATCACCTCACCTGCCTGTCCTGCGGCTCCGTCAACCGGGTGCCGGCCGAGCGCCTGTCGGCCCATCCAAAATGTGGAACCTGCGGCGCGAAGCTGGCCGAGCCGCGCGTCCACGACATCGACACCGCGACCCTCAGGAAGGCCGAGACAAAGGACACCCTGCCCCTGCTCGTCGACTTCTGGGCACCCTGGTGCGGGCCCTGCCGGATGATGGCGCCCGAGTTCGAGAAGGCCGCCCGCGCGCTTGCGCCGAACGCCCGGTTCGCGAAGGTGAACACGCAGATCCATGGCGACGCCTCGCAGCGATACGGCATCCGGGGCATCCCGCTCCTGATCCTGTTCCGGGGCGGGCAGGAGGTCGCGCGCCTCACCGGTGCCCGGCCCGCGGCCGAGATCGAGGCCTTCGTGCGGAGTCACATGGCCGCGGCCTGACGAAAGCGCCGACTGGACAGACGCGCGGGCTGTCGCCTAGCGTTGGGACATGTTCAGGCGTTCATTCCTTCTTTGCGGAACCGCGAGCGTGGCGGCCTGCCAGCTGGCAGACCCGACGACCGTCCGGGGTGGTGTCTCGCTTTCGCCCGGAACGACGCTGATCGTCCTGCGCCATGCCGAGCGCGACGACGAGGCCCTGTCGCGGCAGGGGCATAACCGGGCGCAGGCGCTGGTCGCCGCGCTCGAAGGTGTGCCGGTCGACGCGATCTACACCCGCGACATTCCCCGCAACCTCGAAACGGCGGCTCCGCTTGCGCGTGCACGCGGGCTGCCCGTCTCGGTCATCGCTGCCGAAAACCCGGCGTCCGAACTTGCGCGGCTCGGCGCGGGGCGTACCGTCGTCTGGGTCGGCAACCGGGACAATCTCGCCGACATCTGGACCGCGCTCGACGCGCCGGGAGAAGCACCCGTCGTCTACGGAGAGCTGTTCTTCGTGTCCGCCGGCCGTCCGCCCCAGGTCGACAGACGGCGCTTCGGCGCCTGAGCCGAGGGCGCACGGCGCGTCACGATTCGGGCGGAGCGCGAACCGCTGGACAGGGCTGTAACCGGGCCTGACGGCCTTCATCGGCCCCCGATGGCCGCCAAACTCCTCATTTTTCGGCGGAAATCCGCCATTGTTCGCGTTTTGGAAACAACTTTGTATGCGCGCCCAAAATTTACCACATTTTTACCCTACGAACGTATCCGTGGGTTCATGCCGAACCCTTGAGGAGGGACTGCGTGGCAATAGGACTGGTCTTCCTTGCGGGCTTCATCGCGCTTCCAGTGGCACTTGGCGCCTGGATACTGGGCGGTGCTACCTTCGTGGGAGCCGTGTTGATCTATGTCGGCACGGGTTGGGCGGTCCTCAGCGCAGGTATGCTGTCCTCGATCCTCGCGTCGGTCTTTGCTCGGTCGAACGCCATGCCCCACGAACCGGCGCACGTCGCCATGAAGGTCAAGGTCGTAGACCGCGGTTGACCTGCCCGGCCGGTGTGCGCACCGCCTCGCTCCCATTCACCCGAAACCCGTCGCCGCATCGCGTCTGACGCAATGACCCGAACTGAATTCGAGTCACTGCGCCAACGACCCAGGAGCAGGTGATCACGACGAGGGGCGGAGCGGTCAGCACCGCCCCGCGCGGGCCGGTCCGCGTTCAGCGAACGGCGATGACGAGCAGCACGGGAATCGCCATCGCGCTCCAGATGCAGAAGAACATCGCCGCGCGGCCCATCTTGTTCCACAGCGCGATGTCGGCATCTTCCTCGGTCTGAGCGACGGCGATTTCGGGCTCGATATAATCCATCCGCGACATGTCTGGTCTTCTCCGTCTTTTGGTTCGTGCCATGTGGCTCGCGCCAAATCCAAGATAGCGCACCGGCCCGACGCGTCCAGCGTACATCGGCGATCTCGGCACAAGACGCGATCTCCCGCCGATGCGGCAGGCGGATGGCGCCACCGGCATCGGCCACGCCGAATGCCCATCCCGCCACTGGCCACGCGCCGTTTCGCGGCTATGCTGGACCAAAGCGGCGCGCCGGCCGCACCTGCCTTGCCGAGAGACCACGATGATCAGACGCGCGCTTCTTGCCCTGTCCGCCAGTATCGCCTTCGCCGCGCCCACCGCCGTCCTGCCGACGGCCGCAAAGGGCCAGAGCGCCGAGGAAACCGCCTTCGTGATGGCCTTGATGGAAGGGATGAACCAGCTCTCGGTACGTTTCGACCGGGAGGTCTGCGGCTTCATCCTGCGCGACGCGGAGGGGCGCTATTCCTCGACCAAGGTTTCCTGGGGCGGGTCGGCGAGTTGCGCGTCATTGCCGCTCGGCCACGGGGTCATCCCGGTCTCGTCGTGGCACACCCATGCCGCCTGGGCCCGCGGCTACGACGGCGAGGTTCCCTCGATCCAGGACGTGGAGGGCGACATGTCCATGGGCGTCAACGGCTGGGTGGCGACGCCGGGCGGACGCCTCTGGTTCGTCGAGGGCGCGACCGGAAGCCTGCGCCAGGTCTGCGGACGCGGCTGCCTTCCGGTGGACCCGGGCTTCGTGCCCGAGGAACATGGGCCTGTCCCCGAGGGCTTTTCCCTCGACGGCCTCTACGCGCGGTTCGGGCGGTCGCGCTAGGCAGGACCGCCCGAAGAGGCGCCTACTCGGCCGCGTCGAGGTATTCCTCGACCGGCGGACAGGTGCAGACGAGGTGGCGGTCGCCGTAGACGTTGTCGACCCGGTTGACCGGTGGCCAGTACTTGTCGACCCGGAAGGCCCCCGGCGGGAAGCACCCGGCCTCGCGGGTGTAGACGCGGTCCCAGTCGCGCACGAGGTCCTCCATCGTATGCGGCGCAAGGCGAAGCGGGCTCTCCTCCACCGCGATGGAGCCGCTTTCGACCGCCGCGATCTCGTCGCGGATCGCCAGCATGGCGGTGACGAAGCGGTCGAGCTCGGCCTTCGTCTCGCTTTCCGTCGGCTCCACCATCAGGGTGCCCGCGACCGGCCAGCTCATCGTCGGCGCATGGAAGCCGTGATCCATCAGCCGCTTGGCGATATCGTCGACGGTGACGCCCGCCTCCGCGAAAGGCCGCGTGTCGAGGATGCATTCGTGCGCGACACGCCCCCGACCGCCGGTGAAAAGGACGTCATAGGCGCCCTTCAGCCGTGCCGCGATGTAGTTGGCGTTCAGGATCGCCACCTTCGTCGCCTGCGTCAGGCCCGCGCCGCCCATGAGCCGCACATAGGCGTAGGAGATCGGCAGGATCGAGGCCGAGCCGTAGGGCGCGCCCGACACCGGACCCTCGGCGCCCCCCGTCTCGGGATGCCCCGGAAGGTGCGGCGCGAGATGCGCCTTGACCCCGATCGGCCCCATGCCCGGCCCGCCTCCGCCATGGGGAATGCAGAAGGTCTTGTGCAGGTTCAGGTGGCTCACGTCCGCGCCGATCTCGCCCGGCTTCGACAGGCCCACCATCGCGTTCAGGTTCGCGCCGTCGAGATAGACCTGCCCGCCATGGGCATGGGTGATCTCGCAGACCTCGCGCACCGTCTCCTCGAAAACGCCATGGGTCGAGGGATAGGTGATCATGCAGGCCGCCAGCCGGTCACCCGCCGCCTCCGCCTTGGCACGGAAATCGTCCAGGTCGATGTCGCCGTTCTCGGCCGCCTTCACCACGACCACGTCCATGCCCGCCATCTGCGCCGAGGCCGGGTTCGTGCCATGGGCCGAGACCGGGATCAGGCAGACGCGCCGGCGATCCTCGCCGCGCGCCTTGTGATAGGCGGCAATCGTCAGAAGACCCGCGTATTCCCCCTGCGCGCCCGAATTCGGCTGCATCGACATCGCGTCATAGCCGGTGATCTCGCAGAGCTTGTCCGACAGGTCCGCGATCATCTCGGCATAACCCTCGGCCTGGTCGGCGGGCGCGAAGGGGTGGATGCCGTTGAACTCGGGCCAGGTGACCGGCATCATCTCGACCGCCGCGTTCAGCTTCATCGTGCAGGAGCCCAGCGGGATCATCGCCCGATCGAGCGCGAGGTCCCGGTCCGAAAGACGGCGCATGTAGCGCATCATCTCGCTCTCGGCGCGGTTCATGTGGAAGATTGGATGGGTGAGATAGTCGCTCGTCCGCAGAAGCGGATCGGGGATCGCGGGCGCGACCGATGCGGGCAACTTGCCAAGCCCGAAGGCCTCCGCCACCGCGTCGAGATGTGCCTCGGTCGTGGTCTCGTCGACGGAAATCCCGATTCGGACCGACCCCACGTCGCGCAGGTTGATGCCGCGGGCCACCGCGGCGGCCATGATCCGCGACTGTTTCGCGCCCACCTTCACCGTGATCGTGTCGAAGAACGCGTCCGCTTCCGGCGCGAACCCCTTGGCCTTCAGCGCCGCCGCCAGCCGCGCGGCCTTGATGTGTACCCGCTCGGCGATGGCGCGCAGGCCCTTCGGCCCGTGGAACACCGCGTAGAAGCTCGCCATCACCGCCAGGAGCGCCTGCGCCGTGCAGACGTTCGAGGTCGCCTTCTCGCGCCGGATATGCTGCTCGCGGGTCTGCAGCGAGAGGCGGTACGCCTTGTGCCCGTGGCTGTCGACCGAGACGCCGACGATCCGCCCCGGCATCGCGCGCTTGTGTGCGTCGTGGCAGGCGAGGAAGGCCGCGTGCGGCCCGCCATAGCCCAGCGGCACGCCGAAGCGCTGCGCCGAGCCCACGGCGATGTCCGCGCCCATCGCACCCGGCTCCTTCACCAGCGTCAGCGCGAGCAGGTCCGTCGCGACGATTCCGATGGCCTTGTGCTCGTGGAGCGCCGCGATCGCCTCCGACGGATCCACGAGGTGCCCGTAGGTCCCGGGATACTGGAAGATCGCTCCGAACACGGCCGCGGGGTCGAGGTCCTCGGGCGGGCCGACGATCACCTCGATCCCCAGGGGCTCGGCCCGCGTGCGCATCACCGCGATGTTCTGCGGATGGCAGTTCTGATCGACGAAGAAGCCGCGCGCCTTCGACTTCGCCACGCGCTCGGCCATCACCATGGCTTCCGCGCAGGCGGTGGCCTCGTCGAGCAGCGAGGCGTTCGCGATCTCCAGCCCCGTGAGGTCCGCGACCATCGTCTGGAAGTTCAGAAGCGCCTCGAGCCGCCCCTGCGCGATCTCGGGCTGGTAGGGCGTGTAGGCGGTGTACCAGGCCGGGTTTTCCAGCACGTTGCGCTGGATCGCGGGCGGCGTGTGGGTGCCGTAGTAACCCTGCCCGATCATCTGGACCATCGGCTTGTTGCGGCCTGCGATCTCCCGCATGTGGTCGAGAAGCTCCGCTTCCGACATCGGTGCCCAGTCGAGCGGCGCGGCCTGCCGGATCGCGGCGGGCACCGTCTGTTCGATCAGCTGGTCAAGCTCCTGCACGCCCACGACTTCCAGCATCTCGGCCATCTCGGCGGGCGAGGGGCCGATGTGGCGGCGGTTGGCGAAATCGGTCGGGTCGTAGTCGGTCGTCGTCCAGGGCATCTTCCGCTCCAAATGGCCTCGGGTCTGGTGGCCGAAATCCCGCCCGCGGCGCGCCTCCGGTTCCGGCCTTCATCCTGGCCGAAAACTCCGGGGGAGACGCCGCAGGCGTCGGGGGCAGCGCCCCCTATCTCGAAGAATCGCCGCCGCAGGCGGCCGGACCTATTCCCCGATATGGTCCTTGTACTCGTCCTCGGTCATGAAATCGTCGAGCGCGCTCTCGTCCTCGACCTTGATCTTGAAGAACCAGGCGTCGCCCATCGGGTCCTCGTTCACCAGCGCGGGGTTCTCGGTCAGCGCTTCGTTCACCTCGACGATCTCGCCGTCGATCGGCGCGACGATGTCCGAGGCCGCCTTGACGCTTTCGATCACGACGATCTCGTCGCCCTTGGCGACCTGCGTCTCGATCTCCGGCAACTCGACATAGACCACGTCGCCCAGCTGCGTCGCGGCGTATTCGGTGATGCCCACGACGATCACGTCACCCTCGGGGCGGAGCCATTCATGGTCTTCGGTGAACTTCATCTGTCCCTCTCTCGGTCTTGGCCAGGGTTGTCTCAACGTTTGTAGCCGGGTGGCACGAAGGGCAGCGGCGCCTGGCGCGCGGCGAGGCGCCTGCCCCGAACCTCCCCGAAAATCGTGGCATCGGAAGGCACGCCCGCGTCAAGCAGCGCGATCGCCACGGGGGCGCCGAGCGTCGGCCCGAACCCGCCCGAGGTCACGTGGCCCACCTGCGCCCCGCCCTCGGCGGCCTCGAAGAGCGGCGTTCCCGCCCGCATGGGCGCGCGGCCCTCCGGCAAAAGTCCGGCACGGCGGCGCGAGGCGCCATCAGCGAGCTGGCGCAGGATCACGTCCGCGCCCGGGAACCCGCCCGCACGTTCCCCACCCGTCCGGCGAACCTTCTGGATCGCCCAGGCCAGGCCCGCCTCGACCGGCGAGATCGTCGGCCCGAGGTCCTGTCCGTAAAGCGGCAATCCCGCCTCCAGCCGGAGCGAGTCGCGCGCGCCGAGGCCCACTGGCGCCACCCGGTCGTCGGCCAGCAGCGCCCGGGCGAAAGGCTCGGCCACCCCGGCGGGCATTGAGATCTCGAAACCGTCCTCACCGGTATAGCCCGAGCGCGTCACGCGGAGCGCCGCGCCCTCCCAGTCCATCCGCCGCGCATCCATGAAGCGCATCCCGGTGACCTCCGGCAGAAGGCACGACAGCGCCGCCTCCGCCATCGGTCCCTGAACCGCCAGAAGCGCGAGCCCCTCCAGCACATCGACCGCCGGCAGATGGGCCTTCAGGTGCGCGATATCCGCCTCCGCGCAGGCGGCGTTCACGACGAGGTGCAGCCCGTCGCCATGCCGCGCGATCATCAGGTCGTCGTGCAGGCCGCCGGCGTCGTTCGTGAAAAACGCATAACGCTGCCGCCCCTCCGACAGGCCGACGATATCCATCGGCACCAGCGCCTCGAGCGCCGCGCCCTCATCTGCGGGCAGCATCACCTGCCCCATGTGCGACACGTCGAACAGCGCGGCCTTCTCCCGGCACCACAAGTGCTCGGCCATCACGCCGGGACCATAGCGCACCGGCATCTCCCAGCCGGCGAACGGCACGAATTGCGCGCCAAGTTCCTCGTGAAGCGCGCGGAGCGGCAGTGTCTTCAGGTTTTCCGTCGCAGGCGCGGTGTCGGCCATCTTTCCCCGTTCCCCGGGCCCCGATCGATCGAGGATTGGCCCGGCATCGCTGTGACGCGCAAACGCGCCCTCTCCGATGCCCCCTCTGTCCTTTCGCCTGAGATCGTTATCCCTTCGGCGGATGCGGACCGCGCCGCATCTCTCTCCAGAGTCCTTCGCCCACCGAGGTCCGTTTGCCTGAGAGTTTACCGGGGCGGTTGCTCCTTCGGCCCTGTCCGTCCCGATCCGGTCCGTCCAGCGTCTCCCCCATGCGGGCAGCGTCACAATAGCGAATGCGTACGCCCCCGCAAGAGGGCTTGCAGGCCGTTGGCGCATGCGACAAGTCTGCGCCCATGCCGACGCGCGATCCCTTCTTTTTCGGTTACGGCAGCCTCGTGAACCGCGACACCCATGCCTTCCCGCATGTCGCCCGCGCGCGTGTCCGGGGCTGGGCCCGGACATGGAAACGAACGCGACTGCGCAAGGTCGCGTTCCTCACCGCGGTCGAGGCGCCCGGCATCGAGATCGAGGGGCTGATCGCCGCCGTTCCGGACGCCGACTGGGTCGCGCTCGACGCGAGGGAATACGCCTATCACCGCCTGCCCGTGCTGGAAATCGACCACGAGCACGCCCCCCACGCGCTCGACGTGCAGATCTACCGGACCAAGCCCGAACACGACACGGACGGGTCCGAGGAGCATCCGATCCTGCTCAGCTACCTCGACACGGTGATCCAGGGCTACCTCCGCGAATTCGGCGAAGCCGGCGCGCGCCGTTTCTTCGAGACCACCGGGGGATGGGAGGCGCCGGTGTTCGACGACAGGGCAACGCCCGTTTACACCCGCGCGACGGCCATCTCACCCGAGGAGCGGGACTTCGTCGACGCGGAACTGACCCTGCGCGGCGCGCGGCGGATCACGCGGCTCTGAACAAGGCCTCTCCAGCCGCGCCATAAACCCTTCGGTAACGCGAAGGGCCTATCCATCCGGACGAACATGGACCCGGCGAAGGGGGAGGCCGATGACAGGACGATGGAAGGTCCGCAACGACCAGAGCGTTTCCGACTACTGGCCGATGATCGAGATGATCGACCGCACCCAGGCCCGGATCGAGTTCCAGCCCGATGGAACCATCAACTGGGCCAACGCGAATTTTCTCGCAGCCACAGGTTTCACCCTCGACGAGATCAAGGGACGGCACCATCGGATCTTCTGCGACGCGGACTATGCCCGCAGCGGGGAATACACGGATTTCTGGCGCCGTCTCGCCGCCGGCGAAAGCTTCTCCGGGGAATTTCCGCGTGTGACGAAGGATGGCAGGCGGCTCTGGATCTTCGCAACTTACGCACCTGTGCTGAACAATGACGGAACCGTGCAGCGGATCATGAAGCTCTGCACGGACATCACGGCGCGCAAGATCGCCGTGGACAGGATCGCCGCCGCGCTGACCGAACTGGACCGCGGTCGCCTCGACGTCCGGCTGGACCTTGGCCAGGGGTCCGGTCTCGAACACGTGGAACCCGCCTTCAACGGTGCGATGGTCGCCCTTGAAGGGGCGACGAAGCGAACGCTGGCGACCATCGACATTCTGGAGGAGACGCTGGCGCGGGCCGTCGGCGAGGGACGGCTTGCCATCGAAGAGACCGGCGCAAAGGCCGACGAATGCCGCCGGACGCGCGAGCAGGTGGGGCATGCCGCGCTGTCGCTCGGCGCCGCGGTCGGCCGTGTCCAGGACGCAGGCTCGGTCTTCGGCCGTGGCGTCGACGATGTCGGCTCTGCGGCCACCATGGTCGATAGCGCCCTCGGCGCCGCCCGCGAGATGGGCGACGAGGCGCGCGCGATGATTTCGGTGAACCGCCTGATCGAGGACGTGTCCTTCCAGACGAACCTGCTGGCCCTCAACGCGGGAATCGAGGCCGCCCGCGCCGGCACCGCGGGCGCAGGCTTCTCCGTCGTCGCCGCGGAAATCCGGACGCTGGCGCAGCGCGCGGCCGATGCCTCGCGCGAGATCGCCAACCGGATCCAGAAAATCAACGACCATTCCGCGGGGCTGATCTCACGCGTCGACGAAGGGCACCGCAAGCTCGCCGATGTCCTTGCCGGCCTCGCGGAGGTGTCCGGCAGCATGGCCTCGATCGGGGATCTGACCCGGACGGAGGCCGAGACCTTGCGCAGTTCGGACCAGACGCTGGCGCGTCTGACGCAGCGTCTCGAGAAGGCACACCATGACGCGATGAGCCGCACCGCGGAAACGGAGGGACAGGTGGCTCAGTTGGCCCGCGTGGGCGCCGAGATGAGATCGATGCTTGGCCAGTTCGCAGACGAAACGCCGACCGGACGGTTCGCCGCACAATGAGCGCCAGGGCCTGCTCGCCGCCCTCCGCAGGGCGGCATGTCTTCAGAGCGTCGGCTTCTTCTGCAGAAGCCGCATGACATCCGCCATCTCGGGACCCTTCTCAAGCCCGGTCACCGCCTTGCGCAGCGGCATGAACAGCGCCTTGCCCTTGCGACCGGTCGCTTCCTTCACCGCGGTCGTCCAGTTGCCCCAGGTCTCCCCATCATAGGGTGGGTCCGGAAGCATAGCGAAGGCCCCTGCCACGAAGTCCCGGTCCTCCGGCGCAACGACAGGCGCCGCCCCGTCGCGGAACAGGGCCCACCACCCCGGAATGTCGGCCCGCGTCCCGATATTGGCGCGCGCGACCTCCCAGAAGTCACGGGCCAGTGCATCGGGCACGCCGAGGGCCGCGATCTCGCCCGCAACCTCCTCGAACGAGGTCTCGTGCAGGACACGTGCCGTAAGCGGCCAGAGATCGGCCTCGTCGAACTTCGTCGGCGCCGAGCCGAAATGAGACAGGTCGAACCCGTCCGCGATCTCGTCGAGCGATCCGGCGATCTCCACCGGCTGGGACGAACCGATCCGCGCCATGTGGCTGAGAAGCGCCATGGGCTCCACGCCCGCCGCGCGCAGATCGCGCAGGCTGAGCGTGCCAAGCCGCTTCGATAGCGCCTCGCCCTGCGGCCCGGTCAGAAGCGAATGATGCGCGAAGGCAGGGTGCCCGTGGCCCAGCGCGGCCATGATCTGGATCTGCGTCGCGGTGTTCGTCACGTGGTCGGAGCCGCGCACCACATGGGTGATGCCCATGTCCACGTCGTCCACGACCGAGGCGAGCGTATAGAGCACCTGTCCGTCCGCGCGGATCAGGACCGGGTCCGAGACGCTGCCCGCGTCGATCGACAGCGCGCCAAGGATGCCGTCTTCCCACTCGATCCGCTCCTGGTCGAGCTTGAAGCGCCAGACACCCGGCCCGCGCTCGGCCCTGAGGCGCGCCGTTTCCTCCTCCGACAGCGCCAGCGCGGCACGGTCATAAACAGGCGGAAGCCCCATGTTCAGCTGCTTCTTGCGCTTGAGGTCAAGCTCGGTCGGCGTCTCGAACGCCTCGTAGAAGCGGCCCATGTCGCGCAGACGATCGGCCGCCTCGGCATAACGGTCGAGCCTGAGGGACTGCCGTTCGATCCGGTCCCAGGTCAGGCCGAGCCATTCCAGGTCCTCCTGGATCGCATCGGCGTATTCGTCCTTCGACCGCTCCGGATCGGTGTCGTCGAGCCGCAGGATGAAGGTGCCACCGGCCTTCCGCGCGATCAGGTGGTTGAACAGCGCCGTGCGCAGGTTGCCGACATGCAGGAAACCCGTGGGGGACGGCGCGAAACGGGTGACGGTCATGGGTGATGCTCCCGGACGGCAGATGCGACGCGTCCTCTTTCACAGACGCGGGTCAAAGTCCATAAGGGGGACATGGAGCGACGCGCCGATTGCACTGACTGGACCGCGCCGGGCCTCGGCGAGTTCGAGGCACTGGCCGATGGCGCGCTCGCCATGCTGCCGCAGCCCTACCAGAAGGCCGCCCGTGACCTCGTGATCCGGGTCGAGGATTTCGCGCCCCGCCGCCTCCTGCTGGAAATGGGGGTCGAGGACCCGTTCGAATTGACCGGTCTCTATGACGGCACCCCGATGACCGAGAAGTCGGTGACCGACCAGCCCGGACAACCCGACACGATCTGGCTATTCCGCCGCCCGATGCTCGACGAATGGGCGGACCGGGGCAACGTCAGCCTGGGCGAACTCGTGACCCATGTCCTTGTCCACGAACTGGCGCATCACTTCGGCTGGAGCGACGACGACATCGCCCAGATCGACCCCTGGTGGGAATGATGTCCCGCCACCGCTTGCGGTAACCGCACCTTAAGTATTTGACGCCATCTTCTCGCCGGAGACCCGGCCCACTCTGGTGCGCCGTATCGGTATACGGGAGAGCCTTCGCATGAGCGCCCAGGTCGCAACGATCCGCAAGCCGGTCGCACCGCCTCTGGCCGCGTTTCTCGATTCCGTTCCCCTGCCGATGTGCCTTCTTCGCCCCGATCCCGGCGGCATGCCCGAGTTCCTGCACGGCAACGGCGCGCTCGGGCCGCAGGCCGCAAGGCTCTGGGAAAGGACCTGTCGCGCGGACGGAGATCCGACATGGCTGGACGGACCACGCGGGCGGATCCTGCGCGCGGTGAACGCAAGCGCGACCTCGCGACTTCCCGTCATGGTCGACGAGCGGACCGAACGCGATGGCCAGGCGCAGTGGTCTCGCACGGTCCTCACCCGAATCGAAGACGACGGTGACGTGCTCGTGCTGGCCATCACCATGCCGGCCAGCGACGACCAGGCCGCGGCATTCGAAACGGCGCGCGCCCTCACCGACCTGTCGGTCCGGTTCGAGGAGTTTCGTGTCTTCGCGACGATGGCGGCACATGACGCACGCGCGCCGCTGGCCACGGTCGCAAGCCTGCTGGACCTCGTCGTCGACGACTTCAGCGACCTAGGCAACGGCAAGGCCGAGCTTCTGCACCTGTGCCGCGACACGGTGGTCGAGGCGATGAACCAGATCGCGACGACACTGGAACGCGCCCGCATTCTGCATGCCGCTCAAGGGTTCGAGCAGGATGTCGACATCGGGCGTCTCTGCGCCGACGTGGCCGGTCTCATCGACCCCGAGGGGCGGCTGGACATCGCCATGCCACGGGGCCGGGTGGTCTGCGACCCCGCCGTGCTGCAGCTGGTTCTGCGCAACCTGATCTCCAACGCCGCTGGGTTCTGCAAGGGGCGGATCGAGGTCCATCTCGGGGCAGACGCCTCGCGGGGCATCCTCGTGCTTCACGTCGCCGACGATGGCCCCGGCCTGCCCGCGGACTTCGATCTGTCGCGGCTGATCCGCTCGGCGCGCGAACGCGACGGTGCGCACGGTTTCGGGCTCGCCTCGATCGTCCAGCTGACCCGCGCAAGGGGCGGCAGCCTCCGGATCGGGGCGGCTGGATGGCAGACCGACCTGCCGGGGGCGGTCTTCCGGCTGGAGCTTCCCGGTCGACTGCTCGGCGCGGAAGGGGACATGCCCGGGGTGGCTGCATCCAGGTAGCTTTGGCCGAGCGGGTCCAGCCCGGCGTCGATCAGCCCTGCGCGGGCGACGGCCCTTTTGCTCGAACGGTGGTTCATGGAATGGCAACCCTTGCCGGGCCTCTGCTCGCCATGCCGCGCGAGGACATCGCGGACATCTGCATTTGAGGCAACACATACGCAGAAGGGTTCGCAGGGCATCGTCCGGGCGATCTCCACAGCGGTCGAACGCGTCCAGCCCGTCGTCTGCGCCGGGAAGCGTCCCCGGCGCAGACATGCGGGGCAAAGCCCGTCAGGCGATCTTCGCGGTCAGTTCCACCTGACGCCGGGCCTGGTGGCGGATGGCGGCGGCGACCTTGTCGGTAACCTCGCCGGCTTGGGTGGACACGCCGTAGGGGTTGCCGCCGGCCTCGAAGAGCGAGGGGTCGGTGTAGCCCGGTGCGACGATCACGGCCCCCCAGTGCATCGCCGTCGTGTAGAGCGAGACGAGCGTCGTTTCCTGCCCGCCATGCACGTTCTGCGCCGACGTCATGGCGCTGAAGGTCTTGTTGGCGAGCTTGCCCTCGAACCAGAGGCCGCCAAGCGTGTCGATGAAGGCGCGCATCTGGCTGGCCACGACGCCGTAACGGGTGGGGGCCGAGATGAGATAGCCATTGGCCCATTCCATGTCGGCATTGGTCACCTCGGGGAGATCGGCGGTTTTCTCGGCCTGCGCCTTCCAGGCGTCCTGGCCCGCAACGACTTCGGCGGGCGCAGTTTCCGGCACGCGGAGAAGACGGACTTCGGCACCGGCCTCGCGGGCGGCCTCGGCGGCGATCTCGGCCATGCGATGGTTGGTGCCATAGGTCGAATAGTAGATGACGGCGAGTTTGACGTCGGACATCGGGTAGCTCCCTGTTCACGGATTGATTTCCGCGCCATCAGGTGCTCCGCTGCGGCGCAGCGCTCAATTCCGCAGCGCCGCATGTCCGCTGTGCGCCGTTTCACACGTCAGCGGAACGGCGTGCCGTGGCACCAGACGGTGAGGGAATGGCGCTGTCCGCGCGTGACCGGCACCACCCGGTGCAGGACGAAGGAAGGAAACAGGGTCGCGGCGCCGCGCGCCCTTTCCGCCGAAAGCGCGCCGGCCCCGGGCATGACCTCGAGCGTGCCGCCATCGTATTCGTCGGGTTCGGACAATTGCACGACGATCGTCAGCTTCCTGCGTTCCGCGAGCCGTCCCTCGCCGATGTCGGAATGCCAGCCGAAATGCCCCTCGCGCTCGGCGCCGTAGCGGGCGACCTGCGGGCTTTCGGCGAACTCGGTGATGTCGAAATCGAAGACCTCGCGGTTCGCCTCCCTGACAAGGGCGATCATCCGGTCCATGACCCAACCCGTCCCCTCGACCTCGTCCAGCCAAACCAGGTCCGCGCGGCGCAGGTTGTGGTCGCGGGCCTGCCGCACGAGCCCCGCGTCACGGGCCGGAGCATCGGCCAGAGCGTCCAGAAGCCGGGTGCATTCGGCACCTGTCAACGCATCGCGCACGGTGTGAACGGCGATCATTCGCGGTCTCTCCAGAGGGAACGCGCGGACCGTGGATCAATTCCGGCCGCGTCGCATTCACGCGAGATGGCGCCGGCGCATGCCCCGGTCAAGATGGGTCAGACGCGCTTGCCCTCCGCGAGCCGTTCGAGAAAGCGTTCTGCGCTGTCCAGCGCGCCGCTCCGCTTCTCCTCCGACATCCGCGCCCAGGTTCGGTACATCTGGGCCATGCGCGGGTTCTTTCCGAACCGGTCGCGGTTCCGATGCAGGAAGGCCCAGTAGAGATAATTGAACGGACACGCCTTATCCCCAGACTTTTCCCCAACATCATAGCTACATTTCTTACAATAATCGGACATCTTGTGGATATAGACGCCCCCGGAAACATAGGGCTTCGAACCCACGATTCCGCCATCGGCGAACTGGCTCATGCCGATGACGTTCGGCGCCTCGACCCATTCGTAGGCATCGGCGTAGACCGCGAGATACCATTCGTGGACCTCGTGCGGATCGATGCCCGCCAAGAGCGCAAAATTGCCGGTCACCATCAGCCGCTGGATGTGGTGGGCATAGGCCTCGTCCCGCGTCTGCTCCACCGTCCGCGCAATGCAGCGCATGTCGGTGTCGGCCGTCCAGTAGAAGTCCGGCAGCTTGCGCTGGTGGTCGAGCACATTGCGCCGGACGTAGCCGGGCCCCTCGCGGAAGTAGATCCCCCGCATGAATTCGCGCCAGCCGATGATCTGGCGGATGAAGCCCTCGACGGCATTCAGCGGCGCGTCCCCCGATCTGTAGGCGGCCTCGGCGGCGTCGCAGATCTCGCGCCATCCCAGAAGCCCGGCGTTGAGGTACATCGATATGACGGAGTGGTAGAGGAACCGGTTTCCGTCCAGCATCGCGTCCTGGTAATCGCCGAAGCGCGGGAGCGCGTTCGCGATGAAATGCCCCAGCGCCCGGCGCGCCTGCCCCCGGTCGGTCGCGAACCAGAAAGGGCGGAGCGTGCCGAAGTTCCCGCCGAACCGCGCCTCGACAAGCGACAGCACCTCCTCCACCGTCTCGTCCGGGTCGAAGTGCATCGGCCCGCCGAAGCCGATGTCGTCCGGCGCGGGCTTGCGGTTCTCGTGGTCGTAGTTCCACTTGCCGCCCTCGGGCTTGTCGCCATCCATCAGAAGCCCGATCTTCCGCCGCATCTCGCGGTAGAACCACTCCATCCTCAGTTCCTTGCGCCCCTCGGCCCAGGCGTCGAAATCGGCATGGGAACAGAGGAACCGGTCATCGGGGAACTGGTGGACGGGAAGCGGGCAATCCTCCAGCGCGGCGATCAGACGGAATTCGCCCGGTTCGGTGGCAAGGACCTCGGTCGCGCCGGCCTCCTCGGCCCGTCGCAGAAGCTCGCCGGAGATGGAACCCGCGTTCTCGGGGTCGTCGAGGCGCGTGTAGCGCACGCGCCAGCCATCGGCCTCCAGGCCCGCCGCGAACTTGCGCATGGCGGCGAAGAGGAAAGCGATCTTCTTGGGATGGTGGGGGACGTAGGAGGCTTCGTCCATCACCTCGGCCATGACGACAATATCGCGGGCGCGGTCGGCCTCGCGGAGTGCCACGATGTCCGTGGACAGCTGATCCCCGAGGATCAGGACGAGGCGTTTCGTCATGGGCGGCTCACCACGGGATCTCGCGGCCGGCGTAGTCGAAAAAGCCGCCAGACTGCGCCTGCGTCAGACACTCCATCACGTCGAGAAGGTTGCGCGCGGCCTCCTCCGGCGTGCTCTTGCCGTGGGCCGGATCGTAGCCCTCGGTGAATTGCGTGGCGACCGTGCCGGGGTGAAGCGCGGCGATGACCGCCTCGCGATGCGACCGGCCAAGCTCGATCGCCGCGCCATGCACGATCTGGTTCAGCGCGGCCTTGGAGGCGCGGTAGGAATGCCAGCCGCCGATCCGGTTGTCGCCGATGGAACCCACGCGCGCGGACAGGACACCGGTAACCGAGCGGCCCTTCTTGGGCAGGAGGCGCGGGAGGTGCGACAGGATGAGCGCGACGCCGATGGTGTTGACCGCGAAGACCCGCGCCATCGCCGCGCCATCGATTGCCGACAGTTGCTTTTCCGGGCCGCTTCCTTCCGGTGCGAGGATGCCGATCGACACGAAAACGGCCTGGAACGGGCCCTCCAGCGCGCCCAAGGCCAGCGCGACCGAGGCCGGGTCGGTCACGTCCAGGCCGTCGTCCGATCGCGACAGGGTCGTGACGTTTCCGCCGCGGGCACGCATCTCGTCCACGACCGCCCGTCCGATGCCGCCCGAGGCGCCGATGACCAATGCTTCCATCATGCCGCGGGCAGCTAAGGCGCGAGTGGCTCTGGTCAATCCGGACCCCGCGTCGCAGTCTGAGACAGCCAGAGGAGGACCGGATGTCAAAGCCCATCATTTACCACATCCCCGTCTGTCCCTTCTCGCAGCGGGTCGAAATCCTGCTGGAACTGAAGGGCCTGCGCGGCGCGGTGGAGTTCCGCGTGGTCGACATCACCAAACCGCGCGATCCGCATATCCTCGAGCTGTCGCGCGGGACAACTGCACTGCCGATCATGGACCTTGGCGGTGGACGGGTGCTGAAGGAAAGTCTCGTCATCCTGCGCTACGTGGAAGAGGCCTATCGGGAACTGCAGATCGCCCGCTCCGATGCCTACGAGCGCGGAGTGGAACGGCTGCTGATCGACCGCGCCGGCGATTTCACCATGGCGGGCTACCTGATGGTCATGAACCGCGACCGCGAAAGGATCGGGGAAAAACGGGAGGCGCTGCTCGGCCATTATGCCTGGCTCGACGACTTTCTGCGCCACCACAACCCGGATGGGACGTTCCTGTTCGAACGGTACGGTCTGGCCGACCTCGTCTACACACCGATGTTCATGCGGTTCTGGTTCCTCGACTACTACGAGGGCTTCGACCTCCCCGTCGATCCCGCCTTCGCACGCGTCAGGCGCTGGCGCGACGCCTGCATCGCCCACCCGGCGGCGCAGCAGGTCAGCTATGAGGAAATCGTGAAACTCTACTACGACTACGCCGCGGGTCTCGGGAACGGGGCCCTCGGACCGGGGCGTTCCCGGTCCAGTTTCGCATTCGATCCGGACTGGCGCGCGCGTCCGATGCCACCGAAGGACAAGTACGACCGGATCGCCTCGGACGAAGAGTTGGGGTTGGTCTGAGCGTCCCAGACGGGTCAGCCGCACTGACCCGATTGGGGCTTTTCAACCCCGGCCCGATGGGTATTGTCTCGGCCCCATGACCATGCAGGTTCATATCGCCCCGCTGCCCGCGCCGAGTGCGCGGCCGCTCCTGCTTGGCCTTCTGCTCCTTAGCCGCCTCTGAGCGTGCCACTCGGCGCGACCGCTCAGGGGAGGATCAGCGCCGGCGACACGACACCAGACGCTAAGGAAACACCACCATGACCACCGAAAACCGCGTGTTGATCTTCGACACAACCCTCCGCGACGGCGAACAATCGCCCGGCGCCACCATGAGTCACGAGGAAAAGCTGGAGATTGCCGCGCTCCTCGACGACATGGGCGTCGACATCATCGAGGCGGGCTTTCCCATCGCATCGGAAGGCGATTTCGCCGCCGTCTCGGAAATCGCGAAACTTGCGAAGGACGCCACGATCTGCGGCCTCGCGCGCGCCAACCTCAAGGATATCGACCGCTGCTGGGAAGCGGTGCGGAACGCGCGGTCGCCGCGCATCCACACGTTCATCGGCACGAGCCCGCAGCATCGCGCCATCCCGAACCTGACCATGGACGAGATGGCCGAGCGGATCCACGAAACGGTCACCCACGCGCGCAACCTCTGCGACAACGTGCAATGGTCGCCGATGGACGCGACGCGGACCGAGTGGGACTATCTCAAGCGCGTCGTCGAAATCGCCATCCGCGCGGGCGCGACGACGATCAACATTCCCGATACCGTGGGCTACACGGCGCCCGTCGAAAGCGCCGAGCTGATCCGGCGGCTGATCTCGGAATGCGAGGGCGGCGAGGACGTGGTCTTCGCCACGCACTGCCACAACGACCTCGGCATGGCGACGGCGAACGCGCTGGCCGCCGTTGCGGGCGGCGCGCGCCAGATCGAATGCACGATCAACGGGCTGGGCGAACGCGCGGGCAACACGGCACTGGAAGAGGTCGTGATGGCCATGAAGGTCCGCCACGACATCATGCCCTACACCACGGGCGTCGACACGACGAAGATCATGCACATCTCGCGGCGCGTCTCGACCGTCTCGGGCTTCGCGGTTCAGCCGAACAAGGCCATCGTCGGCAAGAACGCCTTCGCGCACGAAAGCGGCATCCACCAGGACGGGATGCTGAAATCGGCCGATACGTTCGAGATCATGCGCCCCGAGGATGTGGGCCTTGCCGGCACCTCCCTGCCCCTCGGCAAGCATTCGGGGCGTGCGGCGCTTCGGGCGAAGCTGAAGGACCTCGGCTTCGACATGGTCGACAATCAGCTCAACGACCTTTTCGTGCGGTTCAAGGCACTGGCCGACCGCAAGAAAGAGGTCTTCGACGACGACCTGATCGCGCTGGTGACCGATGCCGCCGCCGCCGGGACCGAGGATCACCTGGAGCTGAAGTTCCTGCGCGTGATCTGCGGCACCGAGGCGCCGCAATCGGCCGACATCACGCTTCGCGTGGGCGACAAGGACCGGCAGGCGACGGCACAGGGCGACGGGCCGGTGGACGCCGCCTTCAACGCGGTCAAGGCGCTCTACCCCAACGACGCCGTCCTGCAGCTCTACCAGGTGAGCGCCGTGACGGAGGGAATGGATGCGCAGGCGACCGTGATGGTCCGGATCGAGGAGGACGGGCGCATCGCCACGGGACAGTCGGCGGACACCGACACGGTCGTGGCCAGCGTGAAGGCCTACGTCAACGCACTCAACCGCCTGATCGTGCGGAAGGAGAAGCTCGGCTCGGACCGGCGCGAGGTCTCCTACAAGGACGTCAGCTGATGCGCGGCGCGGCCATCGTCCTTGTCGCGATGGCCGC
>NZ_JAOPHT010000023.1 GCF_025515305.1 Roseicyclus sediminis | reverse complement strand
GGGGGGGGGGCGGTGTAGCCTGCCTGAAGCTCCTCGTGGAGAAGTGTGACGAACTCCCCGAAGAGCGCAGGGTCGCGCGCGCCCATGTAGAACACCGCCGATGGCCCCATCACGGCCCATCGCAGCGCAGGTCCCGCGGACATGGCACGGTCGATGGCCTCGAGATCGGCGACACCCTGCGACCACAGGTAAAGGATCTCTCGAAAGACCGCGAACTGAAGGCGGTTACCGATGTAGCCGTCTATCTCGCGCGACAGCTCGATCACCTCGCAGCCCGACGCGCGGTAAGCGGCGGCAGCCCGCGCGGCCGCCTCCGGTGCGGTATCCCCGCCTGCAACCTCGACCAGCGGCACGAGCCAGGGCGGATTGAACGGATGTCCTATGACGATGCGTTCAGGGTTCCTCGCGTCCTTTCGAAGATCCGTTGCGAGAAATCCGGACGAACTCGACGCGATCACGACACCGGGCGGCACAAGCCTGTCGATCCGGCCCATGAGGGCGCTCTTTTCCTGCCGGTCTTCGGTCGCGCTTTCCTGAATGAAATCTGCTCCCTCCAGCGCGGTCTCGATCCTTGCGTCAAACGATATCCGGTCCGGATCGGCACCGTCGGCCATGCCCATCGCGTGAAGGGTCGGCAGGGCCATCCGCAGAACCTGAGACAGGTATTCGGCGCGCGCGGGCTCGGGATCGTGGACGACGACATCGCATCCGGCGCGCATGAAATGCAGCGCCCAGCCGGCGCCTATCAGACCGCCACCTATGCAGGCGACGCGGCCGGGAAGTTGGGCAGGTAAAGACGTCACTGGGAAGGATCCTCGTCGTTCTCTTGGGTCTTGATGATGACGGCATCGAGCGCGACGACGCCGCCGAGTCCGACGCGAAGCGGATTGATGTCGATCTCCGAGATCCGGGCCGAACAGGCCGCTATCAGCCGCGACAGGGCGACGACCGCCCGGGCGGCCGACGCCACATCTGCTGCGGGCCCGCCCCGAAACGCGGACAGGCGTGGCGCGATGGCCAGTCCGGCGATCATGGACAGTGCCTCCGTCTCGCTTACGGGCGCCAGAGCGAACCGCCTGTCGGCCAGCAGCTCCGCCTCGATACCGCCTGCGCCCACCATCACGAGCGGGCCGAACTGCGGATCGACAATGGCCCCGAGCGCGAGGTCATGCCCGGTCCGCTCCATCCGCGCCACGAGGACCCGTGGCCCGAGGCGGTTGGCCAGATCATCCCACGCGGCCGCGATGTCTCCGGGGGAGCCAAGGTCAAGATGGACGCCCCCCACCTCGGTCTTGTGCAGAAGCGGTGCCGCCGTCTTGAGCACCACCCTTCCACCGAGTTCCCGCGCCGCGGACTGGGCCGCATCGGCGCTCTCGACCACGCGGTGCGGAACGACCGGGATGCCGACGGCCGAAAGAAGAGCGAGGGCTCCGGCCTCGTCGGCGGGGGAAAGGTCTGCGACACGCTCCGCGAGCGCCACGCCGAGGGGGCTGCCAAGCGGCTCCGAAGCCGGAAAGTGCGTCCTGTCGCGACGGGCGAAGAGGTCCCGTATTGCCAGCAACGAGGTTTCGAGCCCGTCGAGCACGGGCAGCCCCCGCGCCTCCATTTCGCGCATGCGGCCGGAGGCGAAGTGGCGCGTCGAGAAACTGGCGGCGACGACGGGTTTGCCCGCCGTGCCCGCAACCCGAGACGCGCCCTCGGCCATCCGTGTCGGGAAGGTATCGCTGTCGGGCACGCCGAATTCCGTGACGATAACCGCCATGGCGGTTCCAGGGTCTGAAACGGCCGTTTCGAGGCATGTCGCGGTATGTGCCGCTAGATCCTTTTCGCCGCCCCAGATATCGAGAGGGTTGTCCACAGACAGTTCACTGTCGAGAACCCCGCGCAGGCGAGCTCTGGTCGGCTCCGCGAAGCGCGCGAGAGGGACGCCCAGCTGGGCACAGATATCGATGGTCATCGCGCGCTGCGCGCCTGAATCGGTCAGGATCGCAAGGCCCCCGGGGCCTGGGACCGGTATCGCCGAGAAGAGGTGCAGCGTGGTCCAGAACGCATCGAGCGTGGAAACCTGCGTCACGCCAAAGCGGCGGAACGCGGCTTCCAGACCTGCGCCGGTGCCCGCGAGACGGCGTGCATGTGTGGCGATGGCCTCCGCCGCCGCAGGACTTCGACCGGGTGCCAGAACGACGACGGGCACGCCTGCCGCGTCCGCTCGCGCAAGCATCGCGACGAACCGCTCCGGCGCGGAGACCGTCTCGAGATACAGGCCCAGCACAGCCGTCTGTGGCATGTCGAGCGCATGATCCATGGCGTCCGCAAGCGTGAGGCCCGCCTCGCGGCCCGGCTGCAGGGTGAGGCTGAACCGTAGGCGCGGATCGACAGAGTTCGCGTAGCTGAACAGGGCTCCCGATTGCACGATCAGCGCGATCGATCCGGCTTCACGGTGGCCGTCCGGGGGCGCGATCCAGGTCGAGAGCTGTCGCCCCGCATAATTCACGTACCCGACGGAATTCGGGCCGAGTAGCGGGATGCCAGCGGCTCGCGCCATGGCTCCAAGACGGTCGCAATCATCCGGACCAAGGTCGCCGAGAACGTGCAGGGCGCCCACACCGGCAGCGATCGCCGCTTCGGCATCGGAAATGATGCGGGCACTGCCCGATGCGATGACCGCAAGGTCGATACCCGAAGGAAGGTCCTTCGGCGCGCTGAGACAGGCGCGCCCGAGGATCGTCTCGTAACGCGGCGTCACCGGGTACACGTCGGGCGATGCGCCGAAGGTGTCCAAGGCCGCGATCACGTCGTGCCCGGGCCGGCCGCTTCTGCCGCTTGCGCCGAACACCGCAATCGATCGAGGCTCGAGCAGGGCGCGAATGTTCGGAACGACCGAATTGCACCCGCTCATGTCAGATCCTCGCCAAGCCTCAAGAGGCGATCGAGGTGCCAGTCGGAGTCGCCGTAGCCGAGGTCGATCAAGGTCAGGCGGGCCACTCGGCGCCCGAGCGGGTAGTCCAGGGTCATTCCCGTGGCGCCGTGGAGCTGCAGGGCCTCCTGCGCGACATGTCTCGCACGCGGCCCCACGTGGGCCTTTGCCGCCGATACGCGCATGGCGCGGGTGATCTCGTCGACGTCGGCGCGCAGCGCATCCAGTGCATCGAGTGTCATCGACCACGCCGTTTCACAGTCGGCATAGGCCTCCACGAGCCGATGCTGCAAAGCCTGGAACGAGGACAGTTGCGCTCCGAACTGCGTCCGGTTGCGGAGGTGTTCGAGCGTCAGCTCCAGGCACGACGTCATCGCACCCACCGCTTCCGCCAGGGACAGAGCCGCAAGTGCGTCGAGTGCGAATTCGAGGGCGGATTGGCCAGCGCCCTCGTCCAGCCTGGCGGATGACGCGAGGACGACGCCGTCGAAATCCAGATCTGCGGCGGACTGGCCGTCAGCGGTCGCGCAGGGTGCGCGCCTCACCCCCGGCGCATCGGTTGGAACAAGGAAAAGGCCCGTTGCTCCCATGCAGGCCGCGGAAACGACGATTGCGTCCGAACGGTCCGCCCAGCGGACGGCGACCTTGCGGCCGCTCAGACGATACTCGCCACCCGGCATCGGTTCGGCAATCGTCGTTTCCGGAACCCGTTCCCAACCCCTGCACGGCTCGGTCCACGCCAGAGGGACAGGCGCGCCGCCGCCGGCCGCATCCGACAGCGCCGAAAGCAGGGCGTCGTGCGCTGGAAATGCCTCGGCGAGCGCCGCCGCGCCACAGAGACCGTCGAGACAGGGCACCGCGATGCCGAGCCGGCCGACCGGCTCCAGCACCAGCGCCGCCGCCGCCACCCCGGTCCCGAGCCCGCCCGCCTCCTCGCGAAGACAGATGGACAACGCACCCAGTTCGGCAAGGGCGGCCCAGGCGGGCATCGGATCGACAGGTGCGCTGCTCGGGGGCGCAAACTCCGGCGCAAGGCGCCTGTGCACGGCGTCACGAAGACTTTCAGCGGTTTCGTCCAGTGCGACGGAACGGATCATAGCCCCAACACCGCCTTCGCCAGAATGTTGCGCTGGATCTCGTTCGAGCCGCCGTAGATCATCGTCTTGCGATAGTTGAAGTGCATTCGCAGCGCGTGGCGCAGTTCCTCCGGCCCCTCGACCGGCATGTCCGGTGCATCAAGTGAGCCGCAATCGAAAATGATCTGCGGGCCGAGGACGTCGGCGGCCATCGCCAGGATGCGGTTCTGTATCTCGGTGCCGCGCAGCTTGAGCAACGCGGCTTCCGCGCCGAGTTCGGTCCCGCCGTGCAAGAGAAAGCGCAACTCCGTGCGCTCCACCGCACGCAGGGCCACCTCGAGCGACGCCAGTCGACGCGCCACGACGGGATCCTCGATGAGGCGTCGGCCGCCCCGACGCTCCCGCTTGCAGAAGGCCTTCAGCCGCTTCAGCGAAGCGATCGAGCGCGACACCTCGGCGTTGCCGAAGCGTTCGGCCGCGAGAAGTTCCTTGGCGATGGTCCAGCCATCGCCCTCCGCGCCGATCCGCTGCCCCGCCGGCACGCGGACAGCGTCGAAGAAGACCTGGTTCATTTCAACGCCGGTTCCATCGAAGCCCTCGATCGGCCGAACCGTGATGCCGGGGCTCTTCATGTCGATGAGGAGGAAGGTGATGCCCTGCTGCTTCCGGCCGGTGGAGTCCGTGCGGAACAGGCCGAACATCCAGTCCGCGATATGCGCTTCGGACGTCCAGATCTTGTGACCGTCGATCACGTATTCGTCGCCGATGAGGCGCGCGGCGCATCGCAGGCTGGCAAGGTCCGACCCTGCCTCGGTCTCGGAAAAGCCCTGGCACCAGAAGGCGTCGCCTTCGAGGATCGGAGGCAGGAACCGCTCCTGCTGTTCGCGTTTCCCGTGAGCGATCAGGGCCGGACCCAGCATTGTAACGCCGTAAATCATCGGCCGTGGCGCGCCGGCCAGCGCAAGCTCGCGCTCGAGAACGAAACGCTCGGCGTGACCGAGGCCCGGGCCGCCGTGTTCTGGCGGCCAGCTTGCACAGGCAAGACCCGCGCCGCGCAGCGCCTTGTGCCAGGCGCGCTGGTCTTCCTTGCCGAGATCCATCCGCTCGGCCGCGCCCTGGGCGCGGACATGATCTGGCAGGGCTCCGTCGATGAAGGCTCGGACGCGGGCCCGGAAAGCCACAAGGTCATCTGTTTTCAGAGGGGCGTCGAGATCGACCACCATGCAACTCCGCAAGATCGTTCCTGCGAAACCTTAGTCGCGATCCCGCCGTGAGGGTTTGCATATTTACGCCCGACTGTTGAATCGCATACACATGAGCGAATGAAGCTGCCGCCCCTGCACTCCATGCGCGCCTTCGAGGCCGTAGCCCGTCTCGGCAGCGTGACAGCCGCCGCAGACGAACTTTGCGTCACCAATTCCGCCGTCAGCCACCAGGTGGCGAAACTCGAGGACTGGATGGGTTTCCCGCTCGTCGAGCGCCATGGAAGGGGAATTATCCTCACGGCGGAGGGCGAACGCTACAAGCGAAGCGTATGCGAGGCTTTCCGCTTGCTGCACAACGAAACCGACATGTTGCGCCGCCAGAGCCAGGACTCGGCCGTACGGGTTT
Organism: Roseicyclus sediminis; assembly: GCF_025515305.1. Classification (GTDB taxonomy): domain Bacteria; phylum Pseudomonadota; class Alphaproteobacteria; order Rhodobacterales; family Rhodobacteraceae; genus Roseibacterium; species Roseibacterium sediminis. Next base: position 45,964 of record NZ_JAOPHT010000023.1, on the reverse strand, counting down.
CTTCGCTTCCCATGTTCGCCGTTTCCTGGCTCATGACGCAGATGCACGACTTCTGGGCCCGACACCCGGACGTGCGCGTGGCGCTTCACTATTCCCGAAGCACGACGGAGTGCGACGAGAACAGCACCGACGTGGCGATCCGTTTCGGAAGACCTGGCGATTACCCCGAATTCGTCGCCATGCCATTGCTAGAGGGAACGGCGATCCCGGTTGCGGCACCCGGCTACCTGACCGAAATCGGCTACACGGGGCTCGCGGACTTCGACCGGGTTCATCTGCTGCACGACGACGATCGGGAATACTGGGGGGAATGGCTGGCGTGCGCCGGTCTTGATCGGAAGCTTGCCGAGGGAGGGCCTCTCTTGCCCGACGGAAACCTGACGCTGGCGGCCACGATCGCGGGCGAAGGGGTCGGCCTTCTACGCAGGGCCATCATCAAGCCGCAGCTGCGCAGCGGGACGCTTGTGCCGATCTCCGATATCTCGATTCAGACGGACCTTCACTATCTCGTGCTGACCCCGAGAAACCGCGCCGTGCCTCGCGGCGCCATGCTTTTCGTGCAGTGGCTGCAGTCTCTTCCGGGCACCATGAGGTTGGGCGTCTCTTCCAGCTAGCGTTGCGCCATGCCGCCGCCCATCAGCGGCAAGGCACGCAATCGCGCGACCGCGTAGTCGATGCCCATGACCATGAGCAGGTAGACGAACCCGACGACCAAGAGAGGCGTCAGCGGTTCGAGCCAAATGTCCCCCACGCGCCGCGCGCCCCCCATCAGGTCGTTCACTGTGATGACACTGGTGATCGCCGACGCCTTCATCACCGCCACCGTCTCGTTGCCGAGGCTGCCGAGGGAACCTCTCAGGGCGAGCGGCATCTCGATCCGTGCGAAAACCTGCCTTGGCGTCATTCCGACCGCGCGTCCCGCCTCGATCATCCCGCGTGGAATTGCGACGAACCCACCGCGGAAGATTTCGGCGATATAGGCGGCATTGTTGATCGTCAGGACGAATAGTGCCGTCCTGTAAGGGGACACGAGCACGAGGTCCCAGAACCACGTGCCCCTAAGGGCGGGCACCCTGGGCAGGCCGTAGTAGAACAGGAACAGCAGGATCAAGACAGGCACGCCGCGGAAGACGAAGACGTACGACCAGGCCAATGTGCGTCCCAGCGGGCCGCCTTTCAGCCGCATCGCCGCCAAAGCCGCCCCAAGGACCACCCCCGCCGCCATGCTGAGCAGCGTCAGGGAAACCGTGACCAGCGCGCCTTGCCAGATGGCCGACCAGAAGGCCGGGGATGCCAGCACTCCGCTCATGCGCCCGCCCCCCCGCGCCGATGCGAGCGCCGTTCGAGCAGGTTCTGCCCGATCTCGGCCAAGGCAGATATCATCAGGTACAGCACTGCCGCGATCGAATAGGCCAGAAGCGGATCGCGGATGGCCCCGGAGACGATGGCCGTGCGGCGGCTCAATTCCTCGACACCGATGAGCGACGCAAGAGCCGATACCTTCAGAAGCACGAGGAAAAGGTTCCCCAGGGAAGCGGTCGCGCCGCGCAGGACGAGCGGGATCACGATACGCCGCCGGATTTGGCTTCTGGTCATGCCGACCGCTGCGCCAGCCTCGGAAAGCCCGGCCGGCTGGATCCGCAGCCAGTCAGACATGATGACCCCGGCATAGGCCCCGAATTGCACCGCGAGGGCGAGCCAGGCAGCGAGAAATGGGTCGATCGTCGGCAGGGCGACCCCTGCGCCCGTGCCAACGGTCCGCAGAAGGATATTGACACCATGAAACGCCGCCAGAATGACCAGTATCTCCGGCAGCCCGCGGAAAATGGCGAAATAGATGCTTGCAGCACCGGCTGCGGCTCGGCCCGAGTGGAAGGCCAGAGCCGAAGCCAGTCCCAGAAGGACGGCCGCGGGGAATACCGCGACCGACAGCCCTAGCGTGAACGCCGCGCCGAGCGACCAGAATGCGAAGTAGGGCGCGGCGACCTCAAGCATTACAGGGTCATTCGGAGCTAAGCGCCATGCCGAAGTATCTCATCGCGATCTCGTCCATCGTGCCGTCGCCGATGACCTGCTCCAGGCCCGCATCCATGCGCGCAACGAGTTCTGCCGAGCCCTGGCGGAAGATCCAGCCGCGGCCGTCGCCCGTCCACTGCGGATCGAAAACGGGCTCGGCGACGAAGACGTAGTCGCCCGTGCTCACGAACTGGTCCTGGAGCTGGAAGTTGTCGCTCATGACGGCTCCGATGCGACCCGCATCGAGATCGAGAACGGCCGCATCGATCGTGTCATAGCCCCGGATGTCCGCCTCTTCGCCAAGCATGCCGCGAATGAAGGCGTAGTAGGCTTCGGTCCCGACGATCGTGCCGATGGCCTGACCCTCTATCGCCTCCATGCCGCCCGAGACGTCGGTTCCTTCCGGTACGATGAACCCGTAGCCGACGTTGTAGATCGTGACGCTCGTATCGTAGGCTTCCATGCGGGCGGCGGTCTTTGTGACCGTGGTTCCCACCATGTCGATGGCGCCGGAATCGAGCGCCGTGAAGATGCCGTCCCACGGAACGTTGCTGATCTCGCACCGGGCTTCGATCGCCGCGCAAACGGCTTCGGCGAGTTCCACCTCGAAGCCGGTCAACGCACCGCTCGGCTCGACATAGGCGAAGGGACGGTAGGCGGCGTCGATCCCGATGAGGATCGATTCCTGGGCTGCCACAGGCGCGGCCAGCGTTCCCAAGGCGACAGTCAGGGTCAGGAAGGATCGATTGAGGGACATGGCATTGCTCCTAGGTTGAGGTTAGCGGGAAAAGCGGGAGAGAAAGTTCTGCAGCTCCGGTGTCGTGGGCGAGTCCATGATCGCGGGCGGACCGCGTTCGATGATCGTTCCCCGCGCCAGAAAGAGCGTCTGGGTCGAGACGTCCCGGGCAAACGACATCTCGTGGGTGACGATGACCATCGTCCGCCCCTCCGAGGCGAGATCGGCGATGACGCTCAGAACCTCGCCCACGAGTTCGGGATCCAGGGCCGACGTCGGCTCGTCGAAAAGGATCGCTTCGGGGTCCATTGCGAGCGCCCTGGCAATCGCCACGCGCTGCTGCTGGCCGCCCGATAGCTGCGAGGGGTAGTGATCCGTCCGATCCGCCAGTCCGACCTTCCCGAGGTAGTGTCGAGCGCGGTCGGTCGCCTCGGTCCTGGACAACCCCAGGACCAGCATCGGCCCCTCCGCGACATTGGCCAGCGCGGTCCGGTGCGGCCAGAGGTTGAAACTCTGGAAGACCATGCCAACCCGGGTCCGCAGACGGTCGATCCGCATTCGGTCCGCACGACGCCGCGATCGGCCAGCGGTCGCCGGAAACACTTCGCCGCCCGCGATCACTTCCCCCGCGTCGGGCTGCTCCAGGAAATTCAGGCAGCGGATGAACGTGCTCTTGCCCGAGCCCGACGCGCCGATCAGCGTCACGACATCGCCGCGACCCGCCCACAGGTCGATGCCATGCAGCACCTCGATGCGGTCGTATGACTTGGTTATCCCGCGGGCTGCCAGTACCGGAGCGTCAAGCGGAGACGTGGCAAGCGGGGACGTAGCACGCGGAGAGGTCACGGCACGCACCGCGGCCGTGGGCAGTTCAACGGTCCCTCGGCGACTGATCCCGGTCGGATAGTGGTGACGCTGATCGTCATGCCGTCACCTGCCGAAGTCCGGAAGTCGGAGGATCTCGCGAGCGCGCTCCGGCGAAGCGACGCGGGCGCCGAGGCCCTCGATCAAGGTGCGCGCCTTGGCGACCAGTTGTTCGTTCGTGGCGAGAACGCCCCGCTCTAGGTACAGGTTGTCCTCGAGGCCGACCCGCACGTGCCCGCCGAGAAGAACTGCCTGAGCCGCCATCGGCATCTGCTGGACGCCGAGCCCGAAAGCCGCCCAGTTCGCACCGGCAGGCAGCGCGTTTCGCATGGCGATCATCGCTTCGGGTGTTGCAGGTGCGCCGAAGCGGATGCCCAGACACAACTGGAAGAGGGCCGGCTGGGCAATGTGCCCCTCGGCGATCAGCTGCTTGGCAAGCTCTATGTGACCAAGCTCAAAAACCTCGAGTTCCGGCATCACGCGGGCATCACGGTAGGCGGAGGCCATGGCGCGAAGCCACGAAGGCGTCGTGGCATAGAGCGCTTCGTCGAAGTTCAGCGATCCTGTGTCCAGGCTTGCCAGTTCGGGCCGAAGCTCGAGGATATGCGCCATCCGCTCGGCCGGCCCGACGAAGTCCGTGCCTTCTCCGGGCGGCAGAGGCGCATCCTGAGGACCGAACAGGATCTCGCCACCCATGCCCCCCGTGAGATTGAGGATCACGTCTCCGTTCCGAGCCCGGATGTGCGAAACCAGCTCGCGATACAGGTCGATGTCGCGACTGCCGAGACCGGTCTTCGGGTCGCGCACATGCAGATGGACGATGGCGGCCCCGGCCTCGAAGGCAGCCAGGGCACTGCGCGCGATCTCTTCGGGCGTCACCGGCACATGCACGCTTCTGGATGCGGTGTCGCCTCCGCCGGTGACGGCGCATGTGATGATGACATCTCGGCTCATCTTGAACTCGCGTTGAACTGGCTGACGGAATGCAGCGCCCCATCGCCCCGTTCCACAAGTGATTCAGACGGCAAGCTCGTGAATCAGATTCAATTGTTTGGCGGCAGGGCCCTAAACGGACTCCAACTCGTCTGGATGAGGACGTCCCTTACCCCGCACGGAGACCGCGCCACTCATTGAGGTGTCGGCGCAAGTGGCTGGACCGCTCGCCCCCATCCCGCGTTTCCGGATCCCAACGGTGAACCTTGGGCCAAACCCGTGCCAACAAGACCGAACCATTTCCTGGCTGACGTCGGCGGCACCCTCATGCGGCGGGGCGTCGGCGAGGCCGTAGCGAGAGCGAAAACCGGAAGTCCAGCATGGTCGCCAGGCGGATGATCTCGGGACTGGGAATGAAGTGCTTGATCGGGCCGCGCGTGGTCATGCGCGAAGGCTAGGTGACCGCCCTGCCCCGCCCACGGCCCGGGGTTGTCCGACAGTGCCGACGCCACGGCCATGCGGATGAACGTGGGGCCCCAATCACCGGAAAATCTTCTACGTCACGCACCGGCGCGAGCCAGCGACCTGCCGAGCCCCTTAACGGGTCAAGGGGAACGCGAGCCTTGGAGCGGCGCGCGACCCCGCATAGTCTGCACCGCGACGCCACCCCCCGGAGACCGCGCCATGGCCCCCGTCCTGATCCTGTCGAGCTGGGTCGCCCATGGTCACGTGGGCCTCTCGGCAGCCGTTCCGGTGCTGCAGGCGCTGGGGCGGGAGGTGACGCAGCTTCCCACGGTGATCTTGTCGAACCATCCGGGCTGGCCGCATGTCGCGGGGCGGCGCGTCGCGGTCGAGGAACTCGCCGCCATGGCAGATGCGCTGGAGGCGAACGGCTGGCTCGGGGCGGCCGGCACGCTCCTGACGGGCTACCTGCCCTCCCCCGCCCACGCGGAATTCGCGGCCGACCTCGCCCGGCGTATGCGGGCAATATCTCCGGGCCTGCGGGTCGTGGTGGATCCCGTGCTCGGCGACACGCCCAAGGGCCTCTACATCGACGCGGAGGCCGCGGCGGTCCTGCGCGACCGGCTGGTGCCATTGGCCGATGTGCTGACCCCGAACGCCTATGAACTCGGCTGGCTGACCGGGCAGCGGGTCGCGACGCTGGACGAGGCCGTGATCGCCGCGGATCGGCTGCGGGACAGGACGGGCGGGGCCGAGGTTCTGGTGACCTCGCCGCCCCTTCCGGACGCGACGGGGCTTCTCTGGGTCGCAGCCGAGGGGGCCGCGGTATACAGGACCGCCCGCGCCGACCCGGCCCTCGTTCCGAACGGGTCCGGAGACGTGTTCGCCGCACTGATCGCGGCCGGCCTGCCACCCGGCACGGCGCTGGGACAGCTTGCGGCGCTGGTGACGGAAAGCCTCGGCGCCCCGCATCTGCGCATCGCCGAGGGCGCGGAGCGCTGGAAGACGGGCGCCCCCGTCCCATCCGAACCATTGACCCCGGCCCCGCAATGGCGGTGAGGTGAGCCATGGGTTTCGATTTCATCCTGATGCTGACGGAGAACGACCGGACGATCCCGGATGCCCGCGCCCGGCTGGAGGAGGCGCTGGAGGGCGGCGTCCGGCATATCGGGTTCAAGGACGTGGGCCTGCCGCTCGCCGAACTTCGCGGTCTGGCCGATGCGATCCGGGCCGCCGGCGGGCGCTCCTATCTGGAGGTGGTCAGTCTCGACGAGGAGAGCGAGATGGCCTCGGCGCGCGCCGCGGTCGATCTCGATGTGGACGTGCTTCTGGGGGGCACGCGTGCCGGAGCGGTGACCGCGATCACCCGCCACCACCCGCTGCGCTACTACCCATTCCCGGGGCGGATCACGGGACATCCCAGCGTGCTGGAGGGGCCGGCGGAGGAAATCGCGGCCTCTGCGAAGTCGTTGGCCGCACTCGAACATGTCCACGGGCTCGACCTTCTTGCCTACCGTTTTGACGGCGACGTGCCGGCCCTGATGGCCTCGGTCTGCGCCGCGGTGGCCAAGCCCGTGATCGTGGCGGGCAGCATCGACAGCGCCGAGCGTGTCGAGGCGGTCGCGCGGGCGGGCGCGCAGGGCTTCACGGTGGGCACGGCGGCTCTGGCCGGGGTCTTCCCGTCCGAGACCGAAGGCTTCGCGGGCCAGGTGCGCGCCATCCTCGCCATCACGGCGAAGGCGCGCGCGCAATCGACGGCACCCCGGCGCATCGCGCTCGTGGCCCACGACACCCGCAAGGCGCATCTGCGCGCCTGGGTCCTGCGCCATGAGGCGCAACTGAAGGGTCACCGTCTGATCTGCACGGGCGGGACGGGACGGGTCATCGCCGAGACCGCGCCCGGCCTTCTGGTGCACCGGCTTCAGCGCGGCGGGCGCGGCGGCGACCAGCAGCTGGCCGCCTTGATCGCGACCGGGGAACTCGATGCGGTGGTGTTCTTCGCCGATCCGACCGTGCCGCATTCGGGCGACGTCGACCTCCAGGCGCTGACGCGGCTGACGGTGCTTCACGACACGCCTCTGGCGCTGGGGCCGTCTGGGGCGGACCTGCTGGTGGCCGGGCTGCTCGACGCATCGGGCGGCGCCTGAGACCGGAAAACCCGACGCCCGCCACCCGTCACGCGTGAAAAAACCCAGAAATCGTTTCCGCACCGCCCAATTTCAGCCCCGAACGAGGGGCATTGTCATGGTCATGGAAACGGCGGGCGCCCCCTCCCTCGTCTGCCGAGCCAACCCTCCCTGACCCGACTAGGGCCGCATCCTCCCCCGGATGCGGCCCTTTTTTCGGGTACGGGTCAGTTCACGAGGCGGCGGCGCAACTCGGCCAGCGCCTCGTCGGAGAGATCCCGGCCGCGTGTGACGACGGCAAGCGCGTCCCCCTCGAGCCCTTCTGCCTCCTCGTAGATCCCGGCCGCGTCGTTCGAAAGACCCGCGAGGCGGCCGAGTTCCTCCTCGTAGCCGGCAAGCGCGGCAAGCTCGCCCTCAAGACGCTCGAGGTCGGCTTCGTAGGTCTCGGGTTCCTCGTCCAGCTCGGCGATCTCGGCTTCGATCTCCCCGGCGGTGCGCCCGTCGAATGCGTCGCGGAATTCGACGTAGTCGCGGTAGGCGTCCTGCCAGGCCTCGTAGGCCTCGGCCGTCTCGGACATCCGTTCACGCAGGGTGTTGAGCTGGCCGACATTGCTGTCGGGTGCGGCGTTCAGCATCGCGTTGATGTTGGCATTCGCGGCATTTGCGTTGCGCAGCTCGCTGGCTATCGCGCCATGGCCGTTGCCCCCGGCATGCCCGTTGCCGTTGCCGTTTCCATTGCCGTTGCCGCCGTTCCCGTTTGCGCTGCCGCCGTTGCCGTTTCCGTTCCCGTTGCCCCCGTTGCCATTCCCGTTGCCCCCGTTGCCATTCCCGTTGCCGCCACGCTCGGCGTGAGCCGCGTCAGTGTCGAAGCCGGGAACGGGCGTGAAGCCGGACGCGAGCGGAAGGGCAAGTGCGATCACAGCCACCGTCCGGAAAAGTGTGTCCCTCATCGTCATGTCAGTCTCCTCCTGCGTTTTCGGACCGGCAGGTGGAATAGGACGGGAACAAGTTGGGAATCCGGCCCGTTTGCGGCAGGAATATGAACTGGGGTCGCTCAGGCGGCGATCGGCTCGATCAGCTCGGGGCCCTGCGCGCGGTTCGAGTTGACCCTCGGATCCACGCGCCAGCGCGCGTAACGGCCCTCGGGCGCGGCCTGCATCAGCGTTGCGGCGCCGTGCCCCTCCTCACCCAGCCACTTGGCCCAGTCCTCCGGCGCCAGGCTCACCGGTTCGCGGTGATGGGTCTCGGCCATCCAGGGTGAGGCCGCCGTGGTGACGATGGCGAGCGTGGTGAAGGCGTCCTCGCCACGGGACCAGTCCTGCCAGACCCCGGCCAGGACCAGCGGCGATCCGTCGGCGGGCGTGAAGTACCATGGCAGGCGCGCGCCGTCCTCGCCCTTGGTCCATTCGTAGAAGCCCGTCACCGGCACGAGGCAGCGGCGCTCGCGGCAGGCGGCGCGGAAGGCCGGCTTTTCCGCGATTGTCTCGGCGCGCGCGTTGATGAGGAGCGGTCCGTCGGTGGGGGTCTTGTACCAGTGCGGAAGGAACCCCCAGCGCATCGGCCGCAGCCTGCGGCTGCCGCCATCCGCGGTCACGACGGCCACGGCCTGGGTGGGGCAGATGTTGTAGCGGGGAACCTCCGGCAAGTCGTTCGAGGGCGCGGCATCGAATAGCCGCGCCATCGCGTCCGAAGGGTGGGTCATGGTCATCCGCCCGCACATGGGCGCAAGCCTAGTTGCCGTCGTGGGGACGGGCAAGCGGGGCGGACGTGCCGGCAAGTCCGCGTGGAAATGCCGGCGTTTCCGGATCCCCGCGCGGGTCTCAGGCGCCGTAGACCGCCTTGCGGGCGATGAGTTCGGCGTCGCCGGGGTAGATGCCGAGGTCCTCGATGGCGAGGTCCCGGTTCAGGCGCGCGATCTCGGCCACGGTGCGGTTGTAGGCGGCGCGTTTCTCGGCCGCGGAGCGGAGGTAGGTGATGATCGAGGTCATGGGTGAGCTCCTTTCATCTGCTGCTCGTGTCCCTTGTTCGTGACCCTGATATGATAGCGCTAACCCCCGCGACAATTGACGCTTCTCGAAACCCGAGTTGCATTTTCTGCAACGCAGCAAAAAGGCCGGCGCGGGGGTCCGCGCCGGCCTGTCTCGATGGCTCGGGTCCGCCCCGGTTATTCGACCTGGGCGATACGGCCGTCGGTGTAGGGCGTGTAGGGGCTGTTCGCGCCGATATAGGTCGCAGCAACCTCCTCGAGGCCCGGCCCGAAGTCGTAGGGGTTCATCGCCTCGTTGGCGAAGACCGAATAGCCGTCGCCGCCACCGCGCATGAAGTTGTTGGACACAACGCCATAGGTCGCTTCGGGATCGAGCGCCGTCCAGGTGCCGTCCATGTCGACCTCCACCGACACGATGCGCGAGCCCGGTTCGGCCGACGCGTTCCAGGTGAAGCGGAGGCCCGAGACCTGCGGGAAGCGGCCCGCGCCCTCTTCGACCTGGCTCACGCCGTTCTCGAGCGCGGCCAGCACGCCCGCGCCGGTCAGCTGGAAGGTGGCCAGCGTGTTCTGGAACGGAAGCACCGTGAAGACCTCGCCCATGGTCACCTCGCCCGCGTCGATGGACGCGCGCAGGCCGCCGCCGTTGGCGATGGCGATCTGGATGCCCTGGTCGCGGACACGGTCGAGCATGGCGTCGGCCACGAGGTTGCCCATCGAGCATTCCATCGCGCGGCAGACGGAGCGGTCGCCCTCGATGAACTCGGTCGTGTCGCCCACGATCTCGCCCATCGCCTCCTCGATCGGGCCGGCAAGTTCGGCCACGCGGGCGGCGATGTCCTCGTCGGGCGTCACGCTGGCGTCGAGGAGCATCGTGTTGCCATCGGCGTAGATGACCTCGCCCGCATCGTCGAAGGTGACCTCGAGGTGGCCGAGATACTTCGAGTAGGCATAGGCCTGAACGACGGGCACCATCACGCCATCGGGGTTCGAGATCCACAGCGGATAAGGTCCGTCGCGATCGGGGTCGTCGGCCGAGAGGTAGGTGTGCGAATGGCCGCCCACGATCACGTCGATGCCCGTCGTGGCCTCGGCGATGCGGATGTCGGCGGGCAGGCCCACATGGGTCAGCGCGATGATGATGTCGACGCCGGCCTCGGTCAGCGCATCGACGTCGCCCTGAAGCGAGTCGATCTCCTCGCGGAAGATCACGCTGTCGCCGGGCGAGGAAATCTCCATCGTGTCTCGGGTCAGCGCCGAGACGATGCCGACCTGGATGCCGTTCACGTCGAGGATCACGCTGTCATCCACACGGCCGTTCAGCGCGGGATCCTGGCTGACGTCGAGGTTGCCGGAGACGACCGGGAAGGTCACCGCGTCAAGGAGCGGCAGTAGCCCTTCGGGTCCGTTGTTGAACTCGTGGTTGCCGAGCGCCATGACATCGAAGCCGATGGCCTCCATGAACTCGCCCGCGGCCGCGCCGCGATAGGTCGTGAAGAACAGGCTGCCCTGGTACTGGTCGCCGGCGTCGAGGACGAGCACGTTCTCGCCCGCGGCCTCCAGCTCGCCCCGGATCTGGTCGACGGCGGTGGCGATGCGCGCCACGCCGCCGAAGCATTCGCCCGCCGCGTCGTCTTCGGCCGGGCAGGTCGAGTCGAAACGGTTGATCGGCTGAATCCGGCTGTGCAGGTCGTTGATGTGTAGGATGTGCAGCGTGGTCTCCGCCGCGGCAGGCGCGGCCATGGCGAGACCCGCCAGAATCGCGGTGGACCCGAGAATCCGTGCAGGCATCATTGCTCTCCCGTATGTGTTGGACGGCCGCCAGATTGGCGGGCCGCGGTCTCCAAGTAAAGCGCGGATGTGACGGCGATGTAACGGGTACGCGCGGCCCTTGACGCCACGGCATGGGCGCGTCAAGTGAGCGCTCATGCACATCTACAAGATCCTCCGCGCCTCCGAATGGGAAGAGCTGGACCGCCTCGGCGAGACGGCGGGCGCGCCCGTCGATGTCGCGGACGGGTTCATCCACTTCTCGACCGCCGAACAGGTGGCTGAAACGGCCGCCCGCCATTTCGCGGGCGCGGACGATCTGATCCTCGCCGCCTTCGAGGCCGAGGCGCTCGGGCCCTCCCTGAAATGGGAACCCTCGCGCGGCGGCGCACTCTTCCCGCATCTCTACGGTCCGCTTCGGCGCACCGACGTGACCTGGCACGCGCCCCTGCCGCTGCGGGACGGCGCGCACGTCTTCCCCGAGGGGCTCTGAGCCATGTGGGAGCGCTTTGGCCTTTCGGTGATGCGCCGGATGGATCCCGAGCGGGCCCACGCGCTGGCGCTGGCCGCGCTGAAAACCGGGATGCTGCCGCTGAAGGGGCCCGTCACCTCGCCGAGGCTCGCCGTGCGGCTGGCGGGCATGGACCTGCCCAACCCCGTGGGCCTCGCTGCCGGGTTCGACAAGAATGCCGAGGCGATCCTGCCGCTCAGCCGTGCGGGCTTCGGCTTCATCGAGGTGGGCGGCGTGACCCCGCGCGCCCAGGAGGGCAATGCGCGGCCACGGCTCTTCCGGCTGACGCCCGACGCCGCCGCGATCAACCGGTTCGGCTTCAACAACGAGGGGATGGAGGTGATCGCCGGCCGCCTCGCCGAAGCCCCGCGCACCGTGCCCCTGGGCCTGAACCTCGGCGCCAACAAGGACAGCCCGGACCGCGCCGACGACTTTGTGCGGGTGCTCGCGCGCTGCGGGCCGCATCTCGACTTCGCGACGGTCAATGTCTCTTCCCCCAATACCGAGCGGCTGCGCGAATTGCAGGGGCGCGCGGCGCTGGAACGGCTGCTGGCCGGCGTGATGGAGGCAAACGCCGCCCTGCCCCGGCCGATCGCCATCTTCCTGAAGATCGCGCCGGACCTCGAGCATGAGGCGCTGGCCGAGATCGCCGAAGTCGCGGCGTCGAGCGGGATCGCCGGGATCATTGCCACGAACACCACGCTTTCGCGCGAAGGCCTGACCTCGCACCACCGGGACGAGGCGGGCGGACTTTCGGGCCAGCCGCTTTTCGAGAAGAGCACGCGGGTTCTGGCGCAGCTTTACAGGCTTACCGAGGGCCGGATGCCCCTGATCGGGGTCGGAGGCGTGGCGAGCGTGGACCAGGCGATGGCCAAGCTTCGGGCGGGCGCGACGGCGATCCAGCTCTATACCGGGCTGGTCTATGGCGGGATCACGCTGGGCGCCCGGATCGCGGAGGGGCTGGACGCGCGGCTCGCCGGGGATGGGCAGAGCGTGGCGGAGGTCACGGGAACCGGGGTGGACGAATGGCTCTGACGCTGTGGCACAATCCGCGTTGCTCGAAATCGCGGGAGGCGCTGGCGCTCCTGCAGGCGCGCGGCGTGGCGCCGGAGCTGCGGCTATACCTCAAGACGCCGCCGACGGAGGCGGAACTCCGCGGGATTCTGGCCCGCGTCGGGGTCCCGGCCGGCGGGCTCGTGCGTCGGAAGGAGGCCACCTTTCGCGACCTCGGGCTCGCGGACGCGGACGAGGCGGCGCTGGTGGCCGCGATGGCCGCGCACCCGGTACTGATCGAGAGGCCGATCCTCGACGACGGCGTGCGCGCGGTGATCGGGCGGCCGCCCGAGGCGATCCTCGACCTTCTCTAGAAACCCGGTAAAGCCGGCACCTCCGACCTCACGCGGCCGCGCGTTCGAGCGCGGGGTATCGGAAGGCGAGCGTCACGCCGCGCAGCACGAAGAATCCGACAAGCGCCGCCCAGAGCCCGTGATTGCCCCAAACGGGCACCAGCAGGGCCACCATCACCACATACCCCGCGAAGCTGACGGCCATCATGTTGCGCATGTCCCGCGTCCGCGTGGCGCCGATGAAGATGCCGTCGAGCATCCACGACGCCCAGCCGGCAAGCGGCCCGGCCACCATCCATGGCAGGTAGTCGCGCGCCGCCGCCCGCACCCCCTCGGCCGTTGTCATGAGGTCGATGAAGACGCCGCCCGCGGTCAGGAACATCAGCGCCATGAGCGTGCAGACACCGAGGCCCCAGATGCTCGTCAGGATGGCCGCGCGCCGGAGCCTTGCCGCCGCCCGCGCGCCCATGGCCTGTCCGACCAGCGCCTCGGCGGCGAAGGCGAAGCCGTCCAGCGCGTGGGCCGTGACGTAGACGAACTGGATCAGGACCTGGTTGGCGGCGAGCGTCACGTCGCCGAAATCCGAGGCGAGGAAGAGGAACGAGGTGAAACCCGCGAGCAGAAGGAGCGAGCGGATCAGGATATCCACGTTCACCGCCGCCATGCGCCAGAGCTTCACCTTGTCGAAGACCCGCTCCCAGTCGCGCCACGCGGGCACCGCGAAGGCGCGGCGGCAGAGCCAGAGGCCCAGCGCGAGGCCGCTCCATTCCGCGACGAAGGTGCCCCAGGCGACACCCGCGACCCCCAGGTCGAGACCGAGGACAAGAAAGGCCGAGAGGGCGATGTTGAGGCCGTTCTGCAGCACCTGCAGCGCGAGGACTGCGCCCGTCCGCTCCTGTGCGATCAGCCAGCCGGTGATGCCGTAGATCGCGATGGCCGCGGGCGCGGAGAAGACGCGGATCGAGAGATATGTCGAGACCAGCGCCTCAACCTCCTCGCTTGCCGGCGACAGCCACAGCGCGGCGGCGAAGAGCGGGACCTGCAGCAAGATGAGCGCAAGACCGGCCCCCGCCCCGATCATCAGGACGCGCGTCAGCAGCGCCGCCACCTCGGCGCCGTCCCGTGCGCCCAACGCCTGAGCGGCGAGGCCCACGGTGCCCATGCGCAGAAAGCCGAAGGCCCAGTAGACCGAGGTCAGGATGACCGCGCCGAGGCCCACGGCGCCGATCGGGACCGGATCGCCGATCTGGCCGACGACGGCGGTGTCGACGATGCCCAGAAGGGGCGCTGTCGCGTTCGAGATCACGACCGGCACCGCGATTTTCAGCACGCGGGCATGGCTGAGCGGTGCGGGCTCGACGATGGTCTGGCCGGCCGCGCTCACCCCTCGCCGCCGTCCCGAACCGGCATCAGGAAATGCCCCGTCGCCTGGGCAAAGAGCCGCTGTCGGTTATCCTGCCAGGCCTCGACGTGGACGCTGGCATAGCGCCGTCCCGAGCGATTGACCCGCGCCCGAGCATAGGCGTCCCGCGGCAGCCCCGAGCGCAGGTAATCGACCGTGAAGTCGATGGTCTTTGGCAGACGCGGCAGCGCATCCGGGCCCAGCGCCTCGACGTCGAGATCGCCGCTTTCGATCTCGTCCCAGAGCATCTGGAACGACAATTCGACGATCGCGGCCACTTCGAGGAAGGAGGCGATGGCCCCGCCATGAAGCGCCGGCAGGGTTGGGTTGCCGATCAGCTTCTCGTCATAGGGCATGACCGCCGTCAGCTCGTCGCCGCGCCGGTCGAAGCGGATTCCCATGAACCCGACATAGGGAACACCCTCCGTCAGCGCGGCAAGCGCCCGGTCGCGGCGCTGCTTGACGAGGTGCACGGGTTCGGGCGGGCGGCGCAGGCTCATTTTCCGCCCTCCCCGCCGCTCTGGCGCTGCACGGTGAAGGCCCCCGTCGCTGCGGCCACCGGCAGCCCTTCATCCGCGTCCCAGGCTTCCGCCCGGACGAAGGCGACCGACCGCGTGACGTGGTAGCATACCGCCCGCGCCGTGATCCGCTCGCCCGCCGTGGCGGGGCGCATGTAGTCGATCCTGAGGTCGATCGTGGCGGTGGCCGAAACGGCATCGGGGTGGCACATCACCGCCGCGCCCCCGCAGGTGTCCATGAGCGCCGAGACCGCCCCGCCATGGATGACGCCGGTCCTCGGCTCGCCCACCAGCGCGGTCTCGTAAGGCATGGAGATCACGGCCACGCCGTCTCCCATCTCTTCCAGGCGCATTCCCAGAGCCTTCGAGAAGGGAATCGCCTCGATGAATTGCCGCGCGATCCGCGCTTTCTCGTCGCCGCCCGTCTCCGGGGTGTCGGAACCCTCGCCCGCCATGCCGTCCGTCCCTGGTTCGCGTCTTTCCCAAGACATCGCGCCGCGCGCCGGGAGGCGCAAGCGGAACGTGACGGCGCGCCGGCTTCTTGGCAGGGGCCCGGACGGGGTGCTAGCCTTGGGTCGCCAGGGATGGAAACGAGTGCAGGCAATGTCCGAGGAGCGGCTGGATTTCAAGGCGATGTGCGCGCGCTTCGACGTGACGCCCCGCACGCTGCGCCACTACGAATACATCGAGCTGCTCGCCCCCGAGCGCGAGGGCCGCGCGCGTTACTACGGCGCCCGCGAGATCGCGCGCATGACCCTGATCCTGCGCGGCCGCCGCTTCGGCTTCAGCCTCGAGGAGATCCGCCAATGGCTGGAGCTCTACGACCGCGATCCCGAAGGCAGCATCCAGCGCGAGGTCTGGCTGAAGATGGCGGACCGGCAGCTCGAGGAGCTTCGCGACCGGCGGCGCGAACTGGACGAGATCATCTCCGAACTGGAAGCCCTGCGCACGGCCACGGCCGACAGCAGGGCCTGAGACGGCCCTCCCCGAAGGCCAGGCGCGGCGCGCCCTCAAAGTGACGCAACGTTCTCTTTACGTAAACGTCATCTTGTCTTGAATCATGGCGTTCGCGTCGGCAAATACCCTGCCACCCGGACCGAGGATTCCGATTTGGACACCGACATGACCGAAGAGACGATGACCATCCGCGAGATGTGCGACGCGTTCGACGTCACGCCCCGCACGCTGAGATTCTACGAGGCCAAGGAGCTTCTTTTCCCGATCCGCGACGGACAGAAGCGCCTGTTCACGCGCCGCGATCGTGGCCGCCTGAAACTGATCCTGCGCGGCAAGCGCTTCGGTTTCTCGCTCGAGGAGATCCGCCAGCTTCTCGATCTCTATTCGCCCGGCGACCGGCAGGCGATGCAGCTGGCCGCCACCCTCGACGTCGCGCGCGAGCGGCTGGTCGACATGGAGCGCCGCCGCACCGAGCTGACGCAGGCGATCGACGACCTGAAGAACCAGATGGACATCGTCGAGGACATGCTCTCCTCGGCCGGCCGCGTCCGCGACGCGGCGGAGTAAGCGCGCCCAAGGGCGTGGACAGACGGGAGAATCGAGAACATGCCGAGTTACACCGCTCCGACGAAGGACATGCAGTTCATCCTGCACGACGTGCTCAAGATCACCGACGCCGGCATCGCCGGGTACGACGAGCTGGACCGCGACTTCACCGCCGCGATCCTCGAGGAAGCCGGCAAGATCAGCGCCGAGGTGCTGGCCCCGCTCAACGCCGTGGGCGACGCCCAGGGCTGCCGGATGGAGAACGGCGTGGTCTACACCCCCGATGGCTTCAAGGACGCCTTCGCGCAGATGAAGGACGGCGGCTGGCCCGGGATCGACATGCCGACCGAGTTCGGCGGCATGGGCCTGCCCTACATCATGAACACTGCCGTCGGCGAGATGTTCTCGTCCGCCAACCAGGCCTTCACGATGTACCAGGGCCTGACCCATGGCGCGGCCTCGGCCATCCTGACCCACGGCTCGGAGGACCAGAAAGCGACGTTCCTGCCGAAGATGGTGTCCTGCGAATGGACCGGCACGATGAACCTGACCGAGCCCCATTGCGGCACGGATCTGGGACTGATGCGCACCAAGGCCGAGCCCCAGGGCGACGGCACCTACCGCATCACCGGCCAGAAGATCTTCATCTCGGCGGGCGAGCACGACATGGCCGAGAACATCATCCACCTCGTGCTGGCCAAGATCCCGGGCGGACCCGAGGGCATCAAGGGCGTGTCGCTCTTCATCGTGCCGAAGTTCCTGGTGAACGCGGACGGCAGCCTGGGCGCGCGCAACGGCGTCGCCTGCGGCAAGATCGAGGAGAAGATGGGCATCCACGGCAACTCGACCTGCGTGATGAACTACGACGGCGCCACGGGCTGGCTGCTGGGCGAGGCGCACAAGGGCATGCGCGCGATGTTCACCATGATGAACGAGGCCCGTCTCGGCGTCGGCATGCAGGGCCTGGCACAGGCCGCCGTCGCCTTCCAGAACGCGCTCGACTACGCCCGCGACCGGCTGCAGGGCCGCGACATCACCGGGCCGAAGAACCCCGACGGGCCGGCCGATCCGCTGATCGTGCACCCCGACATCCGGCGCAACCTGATGGAGCAGAAAAGCTTCGTCGAGGCGGCACGCGCCTTCCTCCTGTGGGGCTCGACCCTGATCGACCGCGCCCACCGCGAGAAGGACGCCGATGCCGACGGGCTCGTGTCGCTCCTGACCCCCGTCATCAAGGGCTTCCTGACCGACAAGGGCTACGACATGACCGTGCAGGCCCAGCAGGTCTACGGCGGGCATGGCTATATCGAGGAATGGGGCATGTCGCAGTTCACCCGCGACGCCCGGATCGCGATGATCTACGAGGGCGCCAACGGCGTGCAGGCGCTGGATCTCGTGGGACGCAAGCTGACCCAGGACGGCGGCAAGTACGTCATGGCCTTCTTCGACCTCGTGAAGGGCTTCGCGAAGGAGAACGCCGAGGTCGACGGCATGGCCGAGTTCCTCGAGCCGCTGAAACGCGCCTCGAAGGACCTGCAGGCGGCGGGCATGTACTTCATGCAGGAAGGCATGAAGAATCCCAACAACGCGCTCGCCGGGTCGACCGATTTCATGCACCTCTTCGGGCATGTCTGCCTCGGGCTGATGTGGGCGCGGATGGCGCGCGCCTCGCTGCAGGCGCTGGCCGATGGCACCGACGACCCGGTCTTCCACGAGACCAAGCTCGCCACAGCGCGCTTCTACATGGCACGGCAGCTGCCGATGACGGCGACCCATCTCGCGCGCATCCAGTCGGGCGCGGGCCCGGTCATGGCGCTCGACGCGGCGAACTTCTGATGCCCAAGCGCCTGCGCCTGACCCGTCGCCCCAACATCGCGATGAGCGAGGACGGCTACCGCCGTCTTCGCCGCCTCGCCGAGGAGGCCGGTCTCGACGAGGGCGAATTCCTGTCCTTCGTGTTCGAGCACTGGGGCAGCGTCATCAACGAAGAGAAGTTCATCGCCCGCATCCGCCTGTTCAATTCCGAGCTGGAAGAGCGCAAACGGTAGAGGGCGACACGGGATGAAGAAGGAAGAGATGCGTATTTGAGGAAAGATGAAGGAGATCGGCGCCCCTGCCGGACCGAGTGTTCCCCTTGACCTCCGGAGGTCGCGGAGCGCTGCACTGAACGGCAGGGGCGCCTTCACCTTTCGCGGTCATCGGCTCGCCAGCCTGTACCGCGTCCTGACGATGGCACGTTAACCTTAACGAGAGGTTATGAGCCTTCATCTTTCTTCAAATACGCAATTGCGGCACCCCCCACGGGCGTGCCGCACATTCGTCGGGGCAGCAACCCCGGACGGGACGACGGGAGGCGGACCAACATGACCAACACGCTTTATTGCTTCGGCGAAAGCGGCAATGCCTACAAGGCGGCGCTGGCGCTGGAACTGGCCGGGATCGACTGGACGCCGCGCTTCGTCGACTTCTTCAACGGCGAGGCGCGCAGCCCGGAATTTCGGGCGCTGAACCCGATGGGTGAGGTGCCCGTCCTCGACGCCGACGGCACGATCATGACCCAGTCGGGCGTGATCCAGGACTGGGTGATGGACGAGACGGGCAAGCTCTGCGGTGACGACTCCGCAGCGACCCGCCGCGAGATCCTGCGCTGGACGATCTTCGACAACCAGAAGGTCTCGGGCGTGGCCGGTCCGTTGCGGTTCCTGATGAACTTCCTGCCCGAGGACAAGCGGCCGGCGGAAGTGATCGGGTTCATGGCCGGACGCCTGAAGGCCGCGCTGCAGGTGCTCGAGGGCGAGGTCGCCTCCCGCGACTGGCTGGTGGGCGACGGCCTGACCTGCGCCGATATCTCCTGCGCGGGATACCTCTACTACGAGGAGCCCTTCAGCTTCGATCGCGCGGACTACCCGGCGATCGACGCCTGGCTCTCCCGCATCGCGGCCACGCCCGGCTGGAAGCACCCCTACGACTTGATGAGCCGGGCCTTCCCGCCCGCGTGACAAGACACCGACCAGAGGACATCCCCGATGACCGACGCCTATATCTACGACGCGATCCGCACGCCCCGCGGCAAGGGCCGCAAGGACGGCGCCCTGCAAGAGGTGACCGCCGCGCGGCTTTCGGCCTTCACGCTCAACGCGCTGAAGGACCGGAACGATCTCGACGGCCATGCGGTCGAGGACGTGATCTGGGGCAACGTCACGCAGGTCGGCGAACAGGGCGGCTGCCTCGCGCGGACCGCCGTTCTCGCCTCCAACCTCGACGAGCGCATCCCGGGCCTCGCCATCAACCGCTTCTGCGCCTCCGGGCTCGAGGCCGTAAACCTCGCCGCGAACCAGGTGAGGGGCGGCGCCGGCGCGGCCTATATCGCGGGCGGGGTCGAGATGATGGGCCGCGTCCCCATGGGCTCGGACGGGGCGGCCATCGCCGTCGATCCCTCGATCGCCATGGAAACCTATTTCGTCCCGCAAGGCATCTCGGCCGATATCATCGCGACCGAGTACGGCTTCTCCCGCGACGACGCGGACGCGCTCGCCGTCGAGAGCCAGAAGCGCGCGGCGAAGGCCTGGGAAGAGGGCCGTTTCGCGAAGTCCGTCGTGCCGGTGAAGGACATCAACGGCCTGACCATTCTCGACCGAGACGAATACATGCGGCCCGGCACCGACATGCAGTCGCTCGGCGCGCTGAAGCCGTCCTTCAAGGACATGGGCGAGCAGATGCCCGGGTTCGACGCCGTGGCGTTGATGAAATACCCGCACCTGGAGCGGATCGAGCACATCCACCACGCCGGCAATTCCAGCGGAATCGTGGACGGGTCGGCGGCACTCCTGATCGGGAACCGGGAATTCGGCGAGAAACACGGCCTTACGCCCCGCGCCCGCATCCGGGCCACCGCCAAGATCGGCACCGACCCGACGATCATGCTGACCGGACCCGTTCCGGCGACGCAGAAGATCCTCGCCGACAGCGGGATGGGGATCGGCGACATCGATCTCTTCGAGGTGAACGAGGCGTTCTCCTCGGTGGTGCTGCGCTTCATGCAGGCTTTCGACGTCGACCACGACCGCGTCAACGTGAACGGCGGGGCCATCGCCATGGGCCATCCGCTGGGGGCCACCGGCGCGATGATCCTCGGCACGCTGCTGGACGAGCTGGAGCGCACCGGCAAGGGCACGGGCCTCGCCACGCTCTGCGTCGCGTCAGGCATGGGGGCCGCCACGATCATCGAGCGTGTGTGACCTCGATGGGCACGGAGGCCATGCGCATCTACCAGGAATTCCTCGACGTCACGGCCGCGGCGCTGCTCGCGCGGGACGCCGAGGCCTTCCTCGCGCGTGTCTTCCTGCCGCATGTCATCGTCACGGATGCCGGCACCTTCGAAGTCGCGGACGCCGCGACCGCGCGGCGCCATTTCTTCGGCTTCGCCGACGCGCTTCTGTCGCAGGGCACGGATTGCTACGCGCGCATCGCGAAGCAGGCCGAATTCGACGGGCCGGACCGCATCCATGGCCGGCACGAGGCGGCGATCACCGCGGGCGGCAAGCTCGTGGCGCCGCGCTTCGAGAACGAGACCGAACTCAGGCTCCGGGACGGCGTCTGGGGTTCGTCGCGGACGCGGCATCATACGCGGTTCGTCGCCTGGCCCGACATCCTGCCGAGGACGGACAATTCATGACCCAGACCGCCGGCGAGATCTACCAAGGGTTCCTCGACGCCGTGTCGCACAAGATGATGGCGCGGGACTACGCGGCGGTTGCGGCCGGCATGTGCTATCCCCAGACCATCGAGACCGAGGACGGGCTCGTGAGTTTCGACGGCCCCGGGATGATGGAAGAGGCCGCGGCGTCCTTCGGGGCGTTCCTCGGCCGGATGGGCGCGACGGAATATCATCGCATCTGCGACCGCGCCGACTTCGCCGGCGGCGGCACCGAGATCGAGGGCGAGCACGTGACCTACATCCTGCGCGGCGGCACGTTTGTCGTGCCCCCCTACCGCAACCGGATGTTCCTTCGCTTCGAGGACGGAGCATGGCGGGGCGCGGGGATCGCCTCGGCCGTGCGGAATCGCAACTGCTCGATCCTGTCGCAGGAACAGCTGCGCGCGGCGCGACCGAGACCGGAATGATCGCGCGGAACGGAACATAGACGGGGCCGCGCGACCGACGCGCACCCCATTTCACGGACAAGCCACGAAAGGATCGCCAGATGACCGATTTCACCATGAAGACCGATGCGGACGGTGTCGCCGTCATCACCTGGGACGTCGCGTCGAAATCCATGAACGTCCTGACCCGCGAGGCCTTCGCCGAGGTCGACGGCCTGATCGACGCGGCATTGGCCGACGAGGCCGTGAAGGGCATCGTCATCACCTCCGGCAAGGAGACCTTCGCGGGTGGCATGGATCTCAACACGCTCGCCGTGATCCGCGAGGAGGCGGGAGAGGACCCGGCGCAGGGCCTCTTCGACTTCACGATGAACGGCCACCGGATCCTGCGGAAGCTGGAGCGCGCGGGGATGGACCCCAAGACCAACAAGGGCGGCAAGCCCGTGGTCTGCGCGATCACCGGCACCTGCGCGGGCATCGGAACCGAGATCGCGCTGGCGTGCCATCGGCGCATCGCGGCGGACAATCCCAAGGCCAGGATCGGCCTGCCCGAGATCCTTGTCGGCATTTTCCCCGGTGGCGGCGGCACGACGCGCTACGCGCGCATGGTGGGCGCCATGGCGGCAGCCCCGGTCCTGCTCGAAGGCAAGATGCTCGACCCAAGGAAGGCGAAGGGCGCGGGGCTCGTGGACGAGGTCGTGCCAGCGGGAGAGCTTCTGGCACGGGCCAAGGAATGGGTGCTGAACGCCACAGACGCCGACATCGTGAAGCCCTGGGACCAGAAGGGCTGGAAGATGCCGGGCGGCGCCCCCTACCACCCTGCGGGCTTCATGACCTTCGTCGGAGCCAACGCCATGATCAACGGCAAGACCAAGGGCGTTTACCCGGCCGCCAAGGCGCTTCTTTCGGCGGTCTACGAGGGGGCGCTGGTTGATTTCGACACCGCGCTGAAAATCGAGGCGCGCTGGTTCACGCATGTGCTGATGAACCCTTCGTCCTCGGCCATGATCCGGTCGCTCTTCGTCAACAAGGAGGCGCTGGAGAAGGGCGCGAACCGGCCCGCCGTCCCCGACCAGCGCGTGAAGAAGGTGGGCATCATGGGCGCGGGCATGATGGGCGCCGGCATCGCCTATGTCTCGGCCAATGCAGGGATCGAGGTCGTCCTGATCGACCAGGAGCAGGCGGCGGCGGACAAGGGGAAATCCCTGTCCGAAAGCCTGCTCGACAAGGGCATGAAGCGCGGCAAGGTCACGGCGGAGAAGAAGGACGAGGTCCTGGGCCGCATCACCGCGACCACGGATTACGCCGCACTCGCGGGCTGCGACCTGATCGTGGAGGCCGTCTTCGAGGATCCGCGCATCAAGGCGGAAGTCACGAAGAACGTGCTGAAGGCGGTGCCCGGGGACTGCATCTTCGCCACCAACACCTCCACCCTCCCGATCACCGAGCTGGCGAAGGCCAGCGACAAGCCCGAGCAGTTCATCGGCATCCACTTCTTCAGCCCCGTCGACAAGATGGCGCTGGTGGAGATCATCCGCGGCGCCGCGACAGGCGACCGGGCCGTGGCCAAGGCGCTCGACTACGTGCGCCAGATCCGCAAGACGCCGATCGTGGTGAACGACGCACGCTTCTTCTACGCCAACCGCTGCATCCTTCCCTACGTCAACGAGGGCGTGCGCATGGTGCAGGAGGGCGTCGCGCCCGCGCTCATCGAGAACGCGGCGAAGCTCGTGGGGATGCCGCTCGGCCCCCTGCAGCTGACCGACGAGACCTCGATCGACCTCGGCGCCAAGATCGCGCGGGCGACGAAGGCGGCGATGGGCGAGGCCTACGACGACAGCGCGGACGAGCTCATCTTCTGGATGGAAGGCGAGGGCCGGCTCGGCCGCAAGGCCAAGGCGGGCTTCTACAGCTACGACGAGGCGGGCAAGCGGCAGGGCCTCTGGGAAGGTCTTGGCGAGCGCTATCCACTGGCCGCCGAACAGCCCGACCTGACCGAGGTGCAGCACCGCCTCCTCTTCGCACAGGTGCTGGAAGCCGTGCGCGCGCTGGAGGAAGGGGTGCTGACCGACATCCGCGAAGGCGACGTGGGCGCGATCCTCGGCTGGGGCTTCGCGCCGTGGTCGGGCGGCCCGTTCTCCTGGCTCGACATGCTGGGCGCAGCCTATGCCGCCGAACGCTGCGACGCTCTGACGGCGGCCTACGGCCCCCGCTTCGCCTGCCCCGCGCTCCTGCGCGAAATGGCCGAGAAGAACCAGAGCTTCTACGGCCGGTTCGGCAAGGGCGTGGACAGCAAGGCTGCGTGAATCGAGACCGCCCGGATCGCTCTCACACAATCCGGGCGGTTCCGCCATGCCGCAGGAAGAGGTGATCCCGGCAACCGGCGGATATCGCGGCTTCAGATGCAGAAGCCGCAGGCCATCGGCGCGCTGAAGCGCATCCGGTCATCGAGCGCGAGTTCAGACATCGCCTCGCCGGTCCAGTCGAAGGGCAGGTGCGCGATCGACACCGCATTCGCGCGGGCCGCGTAGAACAGGCTTTCCAGATAGGCCTCGCCGGGGGCTTCGAGGACGACGTAGTGGGTGTCGCCATGCGCGAACGCGTCCACCTGCTCTGTCTTGAGGCTCGCCAGAAGCGCGTCGCTGACGGTGGGCAGCGGGGCGGTCAGCTGCACGAGGAACTGGTCGGCCTGAGCCGTGCCTGCAAGAGCGGAGACGGCGGCGAGGGCTGCGAGGGCGGTCTTGATGGGGGTCATCGGTCTGGTCCTTTTGTTCGGCTTCGGGGCCAAGGTGGGTCCGGGCGTTGTGGACTTGCCGCCCGGGATGGGGAAACAATGCCCCCGCGCGGTGCCGCCGTCCTGAAATCGGTCTGAAATGATCCTGAAATCTTCCGAAACCATGCGTCTAGGCGCGGCCCGGTTCGACACCGGGACCGGTCGTCTACGGAATGGGGACGGACAGGAGGTGACGCTCAGGAACCAGTCGCAGAAGGTCCTTGTCTACCTGCTGGCCCATGTCGGGCAGGTGGTGGAGCGCGACGATATCATCGGCCATGTCTGGCCGCAGAAATTCGTCAGCGACGACAGTCTTGCACAGTGCATTCGGGACATCCGCCTTGCGATCGGGGACGCCACCCGCGAGGTTCTGGAAACCGTGCCCGGCCGCGGCTTCCGCCTCCATGCCGAGACCGAGGCCCCGGCCCGACCGCCGAGCCCCGTTCCAACGCTTCTGATCGACGAGATCACCGGCGGGGAGCAGAACGAGGAGGTACGGGCGCTGGCCGGAATGATCCGGGAGGACATGCTGGAGTTCACGGCACGGCGGAAGGGCGTGCGCGTCACCTCCAATCCGCGCCATGCCGAGACCGCTGACTACACGATGTCGGGAAGCGCGCGGCAGGTCGGCAACGCAATCCGCGTTTTCCTGTCGCTCGAGGCCGCCGACGCCGACGAGGGGCAGATCTGGTCGGAGAGCTTCGAGGTCGCCGGGGAAACGCTGGCGGTCTGGTCGCGGCGCATCGCGCGAAAGGCGACGAACGTGCAACGTGTCAGCGCGATCGCGGGTTTCGGACGGCGGTTCGCGGGTCACGCCGACGCGGAACTGGACCTGCAGCAGCTTCTGGCCAAGGCCGCCTATCGCTACGCCAGGATCACCGTGGCCGACACGGCGGCGGCGCGCAGGACACTTGAACATGCTGTCGAACGCTATCCCGAAAGCCCCATGGCGTTGGCCATGCTGGCAGCGACGAGCGTCCACATGCTGCCCCATACCCCGGTATCGGAGGCGCGGACCGAGGCCGAGAGCGCCATGGCGCTGGCCGAGCGCGCCGTCTTCCATGGACCCGAGATCGACTACGCCTTGCGCACGCGGGCCAATATCAGGTTCTGGATGCAAGGCGATCTCGCCGGAGCCCGCGCCGATTGCGAGACGGCGTTCCGGATCACGCCGAACTACCAGATGGCCCATGTCCTGATGACCGAGATCGAGCTTTTCGAGGGCGACCATGCCGCCGCCCGCGCGCGGATGGACCGGTTCCTGGTCGTGGATCCCGCCCTCCCGCAGTTCTTCTTCTTCCGTTCCCTGCAGGCGTTGTTCGCACTTCTCGAGGGCGACACGGCCAGCGCCCGTGCGTATGCATCGGAAGGATACCGCATCGCGCCATGGTCGGACTGGTGCCTCCTCGTGCACGCGATGGCCCATGCGGGCGACGCGTCGCTGGAAACGCCGGAGATGCGGTCACGCATCGCCGCATCGCGGATCGGGGCGGACGCGTTGCGCGACCTGCCCATCACCGATGCAGCCCTCCAAGAGCGACTGGTTGGCCTCGCGCGGGACGCCGGGGCCTAGCCGCCAGGCGGACCGGAACCAAATTCCTGCCACTTTGCCCTGCTAGCAGCCGGCGGACGCACCGCAGGAACCACCGAGGACCGCGCCCGGCATGTTCGACGAGGGGACAAAGACCACGCTCTTTTTCGTCGCCGCAGCCGCCTTCATCTTCACGATGGCCGGCGAGCGGAACGCGCCGCGCGCCGAGCTGGCGACCGCGGTCGAGACCGCGCGCCTTCCCTCCCTTCCCCTGACCGCCGCGCCGGGCGGCGCCCCCGCCCAGACCAGCGTGGCCGCGATGCGGGTCGAGCTGGGCGACGGCTTCGAGGCGCGGCTGTTGCATGGCTACGTTCTCGAAGGCCGCGTCGTGACCCGGCGGGAGTATCGCCGCGACGCGACCAGCGCGGTCTCGCCGCTCGATCTCGGCATCGTCTGGGGCGACCTGGCCGAGCCGGGGCGCGCGGATGCCATCGCGTTCCGCGCCGTGCCGCGCGGCGTGAACTATCGTCCCGGCCCCGAGGCGGTCCTGCCCGCGGACTGGGAAGAGCAGATCACCAACAACCACCTGATCCCCGCCGACGCGGCGGTGAACGCGGCGCTGATGGCCGTGGAAATCGGCCAGCGCATCCGCATCCGCGGCTACCTCGTGGCGGTGACGGGCGACGGGATCGCGCCCTGGCGCTCCTCGACGCGGCGGGACGACAATACGATCATCGGCGGATGCGAGATCATCCTCGTGACCGGGGTCGAGGTTCTCCCGCCCGAAGACGGGTCGGCCTGACGCCCGCCCGCGCCCTTTCCTTGCCCGAGCCGCAAGCCGCACCGCGCGGGACAGCTGCGCGGCATTCGCGCCCTCTGCCCTTTCCTTTTCTTGCGCGTCGCGCCATGTCTTGACGAAGATTCTTGCGCTGTGAAGGAGGGGGCCAAATGGGCTGGATGAAGGATGAAACCGGACTGGAGAAGCGGCCGGCGAATTTCGTGCCGCTGACCCCCCTGTCCCACCTGATCCGCGCCGCGCGCGTCTTTCCGCAGCGCGATGCCGTCGTGGATCGCGGCTTCCGCACCACCTACGCCGAGCATCATGCGCGCGTCACCCGCCTCGCCTCGGCGCTGGCCAGGCGCGGGGTGGCGCCGGGCGACGTGGTCGCGGCCGTCCTGCCCAACACCTACCCTCATGTCGAGGCGCATTGGGGCGTGCCCGCGTGCGGCGCGGTCCTCAACTCCATCAACGTCCGGCTGGATGTCGGCACGATCTCCTACATCCTCGACCATGGCGAGGCGAAGATCGTCCTGTGCGACACCCAGTTCCTCGGCGTCGTCGAGGCCGCGCTGAAGGAGATGGAGGCCGAGGAGTTGCCCCTGATCGTGGAGGTGCCCGACGAGGCGGCGGGCTACCACGCCTCGGGCCGTCACATCACCTATGAGCAGCTCCTGGCCGAGGGCGACGCGGATTTCGCCTGGATCATGCCGGAAGACGAGTGGGAGAGCATCGCGCTCAACTACACGTCCGGCACGACGGGGCGGCCGAAGGGCGTCGTCTACCACCACCGGGGAGCGTATCTCATCACGCTCGGGACGCCGATCTCGTGGCGGATGACGCTTTATCCCACCTACCTGACGATCGTGCCGCTCTTTCACTGCAACAACTGGTGCCATGTCTGGACCATGCCCGCGGTGGGCGGCACCACCGTCTGCTGCCGCGACATCACCGCAAGCGCGATCTACGACGCCATCGCGGACGAGGGCGTGACCCATTTCGGCGGCGCGCCCATCGTGCTGAACATGATCGTCAACGCGAAGGAGAACGAGCGGCGGAGTTTCAATCATACCGTCGAGGTCTTCACCGCCGGCGCGCCGCCCGCCGCCGCCACGCTGGCCGCCATCGAGACGATGGGCTTCAACGTCACCCAGGTCTATGGTCTGACCGAGGTCTACGGACCCGCGACGGAATGCACCTGGCAGGAGGACCGCTGGGGCGAATTGACCGGGGCCGACCGCGCGGCGGTCAAGGCGCGGCAGGGCGTGGCCTTCCCGAACATGGACCACATCACCGTCATGGACCCCGTCACGATGGAGCAGATCCCAATGGACGGTGCCGCACTGGGCGAGATCATGATGCGCGGCAATTCGACGATGAAGGGCTACTACAAGAACCCGCGCGCCACGAACGAGGCCTTCAAGGGCGGCTATTTCCACACCGGCGACATCGCGCTGCAGCACCCCGACAGCTACATCCAGATCGCCGACCGCGCGAAGGACATCATCATCTCGGGCGGCGAGAACGTCTCCTCGGTCGAGGTGGAGGGCGCGCTGATGCATCATCCTGCGGTCCTGCTCTGCGCCGTGGTGGCCAAGGCCGACGAGAAATGGGGCGAGGTGCCCTGCGCCTTCGTCGAGCTGAAAGAGGGCGCCGAGGCGACCGAGGAGGAGATCATCGCCTTCGCCCGGCAGCGGCTGGCCGGGTTCAAGACGCCCAAGCGCGTGGTGTTCCGGGAGTTGCCCAAGACATCCACCGGCAAGATCCAGAAATTCGAGCTGAGGAAGGCAGCGGCCGAGATCTGAAGGCGCGTCATCTTCGTTGAGGTGACGGCCGCCCTGCGCTAACCTCCCGGCCAAACAATAACGCAACCATCAACGGGCAGGGTCACCGCGGGCAGATGACGGTGCTGGAGCAATACCGCAGGCTCGAGTCGCTCGGGCTCTGGCGGGAGGGCCCCGAGGCGCAGCGGCGCGAGGTCGTCGTTTCGCTGGGCGACGCAACGCTTGTCGTGTCGACCCCCACCGAGACCGCCCTCACCCACTGGTCGCTGCCTGCCGTCGAGCGGTTGAACCCCGGACGCAGTCCCGCGCTCTACGCCCCCGGCGCCGATGCCGATGAGCGGCTGGAGATCGACGACCCAGACATGATCGAGGCGATCGAGAAGGTCCGGACGGCCATCGAGAAGACGCGCCCGCATCCCGGACGCCTGCGCTGGTTCCTGGGCGCGGGCGCTGGCCTCGCGCTCCTGGCGGGGGCCGTGTTCTGGCTGCCGGGCGCGCTTACCCGTCAGACGGTGTCGCTCCTGCCCGAGGCAAAGCGGGTCGAGATCGGCGACGCGCTCCTGTCCGAGATCGGGCGACTGGCGGGACAGCCCTGCGACGGACCGCGGTCGCGCGTGGCGCTGGCGCGGCTCTCGACCCGCACCCTGGGGCCGCCCGCGCCGCGCGTGGTCCTGATCCCCGCCGCGATCCCTGACACGATCAGCCTGCCCGGCGGTCTCATCGTCGCCTCGGCCGCGCTGGCCGAGGATCACGAGACGCCCGAGGTGCTGGCCGGCTACCTTCTGGCCGAGGATGCGCGGAGCGACCTGACGGACCCGATGCTGACATTGCTGGAGGATGCGGGCCTCTTCGCGACGTTCAAGCTTCTGACCACGGGCGACTTGCCGCCGGCGGTGCTGCATGACCATGCCGTCCGGCTTCTGAGTCGCGAGGCGGGGCCGGTGCCCGACGACGTGCTGGTCGCGCGCTTTGCCGAGGCGGAGCTTTCGACCCAGCCCTACGCCTATGCGCGCGACGTCTCGGGCGAAAGCGTGCTGGCCCTGATCGAGGCCGACCCGATGCGCGGACGCCTGCGCAGCGCCCTGATGAGCGACGAGGACTGGCTGAGCCTGCAGAATGTCTGCGTGACCGGCTGACGGCCAGGAAGGCGCCTAATCCGACGCGACCAGCCGCCGCGGGACGGTATTGGTCCAGACAAGCCGCATCTGCCCTTCGCCCTCGACGGTCCTGATGCCGCGATAGGGGTTGAGACGTCCGTCGTCGAAGGCCGCGCGGTATCCCGGCGGCGGCGCGTATCGCGGCACCACGATGCGCTCGACGACGCCCGGCCCCGGCTCGGGTGTCGGGCCGACACCGGCGGGGCCAACTGGCGCGATCGGGCGCGGCACGCAACGGGCGTCCGGGTCGGCGAGATAACGCGCGCCCATGCCAGTCGATCCGGGGCAGAGCACACGCGATGTGCCGTCAGACAGCATGAGCGTCGGCGGAATGATGACCTGCACCACCGGCCGGACGGGGGCCGGCGCGGGTGCGGCATGGACAACGGCGGCGCGGACCGGGCGGCGCGGCGCGGGGGCCGCGACAGGCACCGGGGCGGGCACGGGCGCCGCGGCGGTGGTCGGGCTGGCGCCGCAGACCTGCTGGCGGTCGGCGCCGACGCGGGGGACCCATTCCACGCGATCGCCAACCCCGACGCGCACGAAGACGCAGCCGGCGCTGTCGACGTATTCCGTGGCGGTATAGCTCGCCGGTGGCGTTTCGGCGGGGACGGCAAGCTGCGCCTGACCCGGCCCCGCCCATGCCAAGGCGAGACAGAGAACGGCGACCGTCGAACGGACGTATCCGGTAGTGAGCATGCGAACCCCCCAAAGGTTGCCTGAGCCGAGACTGGCCCATGGCAGCAACCAAGTAAAGGTGCCGCTATTTCGTCCCGTACATCCGGTCGCCCGCATCGCCGAGCCCCGGCACGATGTAGCCGTGATCGTTGAGGTGGCTGTCGAGCGCCGCGGTCACGATGGGCACGTCGGGATGCGCCTCCTTCATCCGGGCAACGCCTTCGGGGGCGGCGAGCAGGCACAGGAACCGGATGTTGGTGGCGCCCGCGTTCTTCAGGAGATCGATGGCCGCGACCGAGGAATTGCCGGTGGCGAGCATCGGGTCGACGACGATGGTCAGCCGGTCCTCCAGTTCGGAGGGCACCTTGAAGTAGTACTGCACCGGCCGCAGCGTCTCGGGATCGCGGTAAAGGCCGACAAAGCCGACCCGCGCGTTCGGGATGAGGTCGAGGATCCCGTCGAGCAGGCCGTTGCCCGCGCGCAGGATCGACACCAGCGCCAGTTTCTTGCCCGCGATGATCGGCGCCTGCATCTTCTCCAGCGGCGTCTCGACCTCGACCGTGGTCATCGGCAGGTTGCGCGTGACCTCGTAGGCCAGGAGATGGCTGATCTCGTTCAGGAGCTGCCGGAAGGATTTCGTCGAGGTGGTCTTGTCCCGCATCAGCGTCAGCTTGTGCTGCACCAGCGGGTGGTCGACGATGGTCAGGTGCTCGGTCATGTGGCGCTGTCCCCCAGTTTCTTGGCGATCTTCTCTTTCGTGGCCGCATCGCAGAACGCGGCGTCGAGAGCGGTGCGGTTGACCTCGGCGAAGACCTCCTCGTCCCAGCCGAAGGTGCGCGCGAGATTCTCGTAATCCGAGGTCATGCTGATCCCGAAGAACGGCGGGTCGTCGGTGGAGACGGTGACCTTCACGCCCCTCTCGCGCAGCGTCTCGATCGGGTGCGCGCGCCAGCTCTCGAAGACGCCGAGCGTCACGTTGGAGCCCGGGCAGCACTCCAGCACGATCCCGTCCTCGGCCAGACGGTCGACAAGCGCGAGGTCCTCGATGGCCTGCACGCCATGGCCGATCCGCTCGGGGTGGAGCGCGTCGAGCGCGTCGCGGACCGAGGCTGCCCCGCCCCACTCGCCCGCATGGACGGTGATGCGCAGCCCCGCCTCCCGCGCGCATTGGAAGGCCCATAGGAAGTCGGACGGCTTCCCCTTCAGCTCGTCGCCCGCCATGCCGAAACCCACGAGCCAGTCTCCCGCGGTGTCGGCCGCGCACTCGGCGATGGGCCGCGCGCGCTCGGGGCCGAAATGGCGGATGCAGGTGACGATGCCGCGAAGCGTGATGCCGAGGTCGCGCTCGGCCTCGTCGGCGGCTTCGCGGATGGCAGCGAGGTATTCGCGCCAGGCCGCAATGTCACCGCCGCCACAGAAATCGGGGGAGAGGAAGGTCTCGGAATAGACCACGCCGTTCGCCGCGCTCTCCTCCAGAACGGCGCGGGTCAGGCGGGCATAATCCTCGGGGCTTTGCAGGACACTGGTCGCCGCCTCGTAGACGCTGAGGAAATGCCAGAAGTCCCGGTAGGCGTATCCGCCATCCTCCGTGAAGATGCCCGACAGGTCGACGCCCTTCTCCTTCGCCAGCCCCCGGATGAAGGACGGCGGCGCGGCACCCTCGTGATGCAGGTGAAGCTCGATCTTGGGCAGGTCTCTCATCCGTTTCTCCGTCTCACGCTCCGATGACCCAGCCGACGAAGGCGACCAGGAAGGCAAAGGCCAGCGCGCCCCTCCACGGCGTGCGCGGTCGCCCGATGAAGGGCCCGACGTAGCGCACGGCGAGCGCCACGACGACGAAGGTCATGGCGAAATAGATCGACTCGGATGTCATGGCTCCCCCGTTGGCTTCACAGGAACGACTGTCCCGGCCCCGCGTTGGGGATATCCAGATGCGCTGCGACCGAAGCCGCGACATCCGCGAAGCCGCAAATGCCGATCTGCCCGGAATAGGGCCCCTTTGCAATGACCGGCACCCGTTCGCGGGTGTGGTCGGTGCTGGGCCAGGTTGGATCGTTGCCATGGTCGGCGGTGAAGATCATCAGGTCGTCGGGGCGGAGCGCGGCGAGGATCGGGCCGATTTCCGTGTCGAACCATTCGAGGTGCCGCGCATAGCCCGAGACGTTGCGGCGGTGCCCGTAAAGGCTGTCGAACTCGACGAAGTTGGCGAAGGTCAGGCTCCCGTCCTCGGCGTTCTCCACGTGGGCGGCGAGGTGGTCCATGAGATCGGCGTCGGCGCCCTTGACGTAGGCCCCCACCCCCTGCCCCGCGAAGATGTCGCGGATCTTGCCGATCCCGTAGGTCCGGCGGCCCGCCGCCTGCACCCAGTCGAGGAGCGTGGGCTCAGGCGGGGTGATCGCGTAGTCGCGGCGGTTCACCGTGCGGGTGTAGTGGCCGGGCGTGCCGACGAAGGGCCGCGCGATGACCCGGCCCACGCGGCGGGCGTGCAGCATGGGGGCGAGCCCCTCGCAAAGCGCGAGCAGACGGTCGAGGCCGAAGCTCTCTTCATGGGCGGCGATCTGGAAGACGCTGTCGATGGACGTGTAGCAGATGGGCCAGCCGGTGCGCTGATGCTCCTCGCCCAGCCGCGCGATGATCTCGGTGCCGCTGGCGTGGCAATTGCCGAGGATGCCGTCGGTTCCGGCAAGCCGCATCACCTCCGCCACGATATCGTCGGGAAAGGCGGGGTCGGTCTTGGGGAAGTAGCTCCACTCCCACGGGACCGGAAGGCCGGCGAGTTCCCAGTGGCCCGAAGGCGTGTCCTTGCCGACGGAGACCTCCTGCGCCGCGCCCCAGAGGCCCACGGGGTCGGCATCGAGCCCCTCGCCCCGCGCGCCCGACGCCAGCCGCACGGCGGCGCCGAGGCCAAGCGCGTCGAGATGCGGCATCCTGAGCGGCCCGCTGCGCCCCTCCTCCGCCTCTCCGGCCGCACAGGCGGCGGCGATGTGGCCGAGCGTGTTCGCGCCGGTGTCCGGCAAGTCGCCGTTGAAGAAGCGGTCGGCATCGGGCGCGCCACCACAGCCGACGCTGTCCATGACCACGAGGAAGGCGCGCGGCATCAGCCGATCCTCTCGTGGATGAGAGGCGGTGCCTCGACCTCGCCCGAACCGAGGGTGAAGGCGTTTCGCACGGCCGCGGCCACCGCGCGCGCGGCTTCTTCCGAAGCGGCGTGGATGCGCAGGAGCGGTGTCTTCGGGTCCACCTTCTGACCGATCCGGGCGATGTCGGAGAGGCCCACCGCGGGATCGACGCGATCTTCCTGCCGCAACCGCCCGCCACCGAGTTGCACGACCGCCTCGCCCAGGGCGCGGGCGTCGATGGCGGCGACGGTGCCCGCGTCGCCGGGATGGATGTCGACCATCACCTTCGCCGCCGGCAGCCGGTCGCGCCAGCGTTCCACGAAGTCGACCGGGCCGCCGAGCTCGGCCACCATCTCGCCGAAAACCTCCGCCGCCTGCCCGCTGTCGAGCGCGCGGCGGATGCGCCCCTCGCCATCGGCGGCGTCGGCCGCCAGTCCGCCCAGCGCCAGCACCTCGCCGCCCAGCGCCACCGTGACGCGCATCAGGTCCGAGGCCGGGTCGCCACCGGTCAGCGCCTCCATCACCTCCATCACCTCGACCGCATTTCCGGCAGTGCGCCCAAGAGGCTGGTTCATGTCGGTCACAAGCGCCGAGGTCATGCATCCTGCCCCCTGCGCCGTCTTCACCAGCGCCTCGGCCAGCGCCAGCGCGTCGGCGGGCGCGGCCATGAAGGCCCCGGTGCCGACCTTGACGTCGAGGACCAGCGCCTCGAGCCCGGCGGCGAGCTTCTTCGACAGGATCGAGGCGGTGATGAGGTCGATCGACTCCACCGTCCCCGTCACGTCGCGCACAGCGTAGAGCCGCCGGTCGGCGGGCGCGATGTCCGCACTCGCCCCCACGATGGCGCAGCCGATGTCGGCGACGATCTCCTGCAGGTCCTCGACCGAGACCTGCGTGCGGTAGCCCGGGATCGCCTCGAGCTTGTCGAGTGTACCGCCGGTATGACCAAGGCCCCGGCCCGAGATCATCGGCACGTAGGCCCCGCAGGCGGCGAGCGCGGGCGCAAGCAGGAGCGAGACACTGTCCCCCACCCCGCCCGTGGAATGCTTGTCGAGCACCGGCCCGTCGAGGTCCCATTTCAGGACGTCGCCGGACTCGCGCATCGCGGTCGTCAGCATCACCCGCCCTTCGGGCCCGAGCCCCCGGGTGCAGACCGCCATGGCGAAGGCCCCGGCCTGACTGTCGGTGACTTCGCCGCTGGCCAGTCCCTCGGCGAACCAGAAAAGCTCCGCCTCGGTGAGGCGGTCGCCGTCGCGGAGCCGCGCGAGGATGCCGCGGGCGGTGGTCATGACGCTCCGGGCGTGGCGCGGTCCATGAAGCCCGCGTCGAACCGCCCCGGCAGCAACTCGGCGACCGTCGAGGCGAGGCGCTTGCCGTCCGCCGTCGCCATCGTCACCACGACCTCGGGCCCGGCGAATTCCGCGAGCTTCTGGCGGCAGCCGCCGCACGGCGGCACGGGGGCGGGCGCGTCGGCGATCACGGCGACCTCGGCGATCTCGGTGTCACCCGCCGCGATCATCGCCGCGATGGCGCCCGCCTCGGCGCAGGTCCCCTCGGGATAGGCAACGTTCTCGACGTTGCAGCCGACGTGGACACGCCCGCCCGCGGCCCGGATCGCGGCGCCCACGGCAAAGCCGGAATAGGGCGCGTAGGCCATGCGCCGGACGCTCTCGGCGGAGGCGATCAGGTCGTCGGACATGGGCGGGACGTCTCCGGCTGCTTCGATCGGTCGGGGCCAGTCTGTGCCGCCCCGGGGACAAGCGCAAGGCCCGGGGCGCGCGCGCGCGCGCCGCGCATGCGCGCCCCCCTGGCTCAGCCCCGCGCGGCGACCCGCAGGGCGATCAGCGCGATAAGCTCGTCGAGGTCGCGGCGGCAGGGGGCGTGAAGGGCGGCCAGATCGTCGATCCGCCGCCGCTTGGCCGCGATGTTCAGAACCTCGGCCAGGCGGCAGAGCCGGTCCGCCCCCACGGCCCCCGAGACCGCGATGAGGATATGGGTCTGCTCTCGGATGAGCGGCACCGAACTGTCGCGCACGCCTTCCTCGAGCTTGTCGCGCACCGAGCGCAGGTCCTCGTCGAGACGTTCGAGAAGCTCGCGCGCGCCATCGGGACCTGCGGCGGCGAGCAGACCGTCGAGGCGTTCCTCGTCCATCTTCACGCCAAAAGCCGCGTCCTGTCCGCCGTGGGCCAGCACGTCCTCGGGCTCGGGCAGGCCGGCTGGACGCCCCGCGTGACGCAGGATGGCGCGGCCGAACTCCTCGGCCGAGGCCACGGGCTTGCCGATGATGCCGTCCGCGCCCGCCGCGTAGATCGCCTCGCGGTTGTCGCGCAGGACATAGGCCGTCAGCGCGACGATCGGCATCGCGGCCGCGGCGTCGTCCCGGGCCCGGGTCACGCGCATCACCTCGAGACCCGAGACACGCGGCATCTCGATATCGACGAGCGCGATATCGAAGTCCTCGGCCGCGAGCGCCTCGAGCGCCTCGGCCCCGTCGGAGGCGAAAACCGTCCGTGCGCCCATCTGTCCGAGCATGCGCGACAGGATCGCCTGGTTCGTCAGGTTGTCCTCGGCCACGAGAATGCGCAGGTCCGAAAGGTCGGGCATGCCGGGCGCCTCCGCGTCCTCGGCCCTCCCCTGCTCAAGACGTTCGGCCGGCAGCGCCAGGCAGGCGACGGCGCCCCCGAGCGGGCCGCCATTGCCGGTCTCCAGCGACGCGCCGATCTGGCGCGACAGTTCGGCCGCGATCCGAAGCCCTAGACCATGACCCGCGACGCGCGGGCGCGTGGCGATGTCCTCGGGATAGCCTCGGCCGCCATCGGCCACCTCGACCTCGAGGCCCGTCCCGGCATCGGCCGCGACCCGCAGCCGGATCGCAGCGCCGCCGCCGTGGGAGACCGCGTTGGCGATCAGGTTGCAGACGATGCGCTCCAGCGGCAGGCGCGGGGCGCGGACCCTCAGCGACAGGTCCCCCTCGGTCTGGATCGACAGGCCGACGCCGCCCTCGGCGGCGCGGCCGGCCCAGCGCCTGCGCCAGGTTTCCACCAGCGACGATACCGCCTCGGCCTCCTCGGTCGCGATGACGCGGATTTCGCCCGACGCGGCCATGAGGGCAGATTCCACCATACCGGCAAGCGTGTCGCCCGCCGCCCTGACCCGGTCGAGTTGAGCGCGCGTGTCCGCGTCGAGCCGGGCCTCGTCGATCAGGCGAAGGCCGCCGACCACGTCGGACACGGCGGCGCGGATGTCATGGCTGAAGAACTGGAGCGTATCGGAAAGCGTGGCCGCACCGTCCGCGGCATCCCGCCCGACGGTCTTCGACTCCTCCGGCTCCGCCCCGTCGCGCATGAAACCCCGGCCGCTCGCAATCCACCACGGGCGAGCCTAGCACCGACGCCCTGTCCCTGCCAAGCGCCGGACGCGGTTCAGCGTCCGTAGCCCAGCGTGCGCACCGCGGTGGCGATCTCGTCGAGAATGGCGGGGTCGTCGATGGTGGCGGGCATCTTGAAGTCCTCGCCATCGGCGATCTTGACCATGGTGCCACGCAGGATCTTGCCCGAGCGCGTCTTGGGCAGGCGGTCCACCACGACGGCGAGCTTGAAGGCCGCAACCGGGCCGATCCTGTCGCGGACGAGCTTCACGCATTCCGCGACCACCTGCTCCGGGGGCGTCTCGGCGCCCTTGTTGAGACAGAGGAACCCCATGGGCAACTGACCCTTCAGGGGGTCGGAGACACCGATCACGGCGCATTCCGCGACGTCCCTGTGGGAGGCCAGCACCTCCTCCATGCCACCGGTGGACAGACGATGGCCGGCGACGTTGATGACGTCGTCGGTGCGCGCCATGATGTAGAGGTATCCATCCTCGTCGATCATGCCCGCATCGCCCGTCTCGTAGTAGCCGGGAAAATGGCTGAGGTAGGACTTCCGGAACCGGTCCTCGGCTTCCCAGAGCGTCGGCAGCGTTCCGGGCGGCAGGGGCAGTTTCACCGCGATGGCGCCAAGCTCGCCCGGCTTCATCGGGTGCCCGCCCTCGTCGAGGATCTGCACGTCGTAGCCGGGCATCGCAACGGAGGGCGAGCCGATCTTGACCGGCAGCTTCTCGATCCCGAGCGGGTTGCCCGCGATCGCCCAACCGGTCTCGGTCTGCCACCAGTGGTCGATCACCGGCACTCCGAGCTGGTTCTGCGCCCATTCGATCGTATCGGGGTCGGCACGCTCGCCCGCGAGAAACAGCGTCTCGAGACAGGAGAGGTCATAATCCCCCACCAGCGCCCCGCCCGGGTCGTCCCGCTTGATCGCACGGAAGGCGGTCGGCGCGGTGAACAGGCACTTGACCCCGTGGTCGCTGATCACGCGCCAGAAGGTGCCGGCGTCGGGCGTTCCCACCGGCTTGCCCTCGAACACGATGGTCGTGCAGCCGAAGGTCAGCGGCGCGTAGCAGATGTAGGAATGCCCCACGACCCAGCCGACGTCCGAGGCGGCCCAGAACACCTCGCCGGGGTTCATGTCGTAGAGGTTCCGCATCGACCAGTTGAGCGCGACGAGGTGGCCGCCGGTGTGGCGCACGACGCCCTTGGGCTGACCCGTCGTGCCCGAGGTATAGAGGATGTAAGCGGGGTGGTTTCCCTCCACCGGAACGCAGTCGGCCGGTTTCACGCCGTACTGGAAGGCGTGCCAGTCGACGTCGCGCCCGTCCTCCAGTTGCGCCACTTCCTGCTCCCGCTGGAAGATCACGCAGAATTCCGGCGAGTGCTCGGCGATCTCGAGCGCCCCGTCGAGAAGCGGCTTGTAATGGACCACGCGGCCCGGCTCGATCCCGCAAGAGGCGGCGATGATGCATTTGGGCCGGCAATCGTCGATGCGCACGGCAAGCTCGTTCGCGGCGAACCCGCCGAAGACGACCGAGTGGATCGCGCCCAGGCGCGCGCAGGCCAGCATCGCCTCCAGCGCCTCGGGGACCATCGGCATGTAGATGATGACGCGGTCGCCCTTCTCCACGCCCTTGGCCTTGAGCGCGCCGGCAAGGCTCGCCACGCGGTCGCGCAGCTCGGCATAGGTGATCTTGTGGGTCGTGCCCGTCAGCGGACTGTCGTGGATGATCGCAACGCGTCCGCCATGGCCCGCTTCCACATGCCGGTCGACCGCGTTCCAGCACCCGTTGAGCATGCCGTCGGCGAACCACTCGTAGAGCGGCGCGTTCTCCGCGAAGAGCGCGCGGGAAGGTGGCTTCACCCAGTCGATGCCTTCCGCGGCGCCCATCCAGAACGCATCGGGATCGGCCTTCGCGGCCTCGTAGATCGCGGCGTATCCCATCTCGGCACTCCCTTCCTTCGACTGCGCAATTTTCTATCGCTCCGCACAAGCGCTGCGCAATTAGGTGACATTGCCGCAGGCCGGGGCATCCTGCGACATTCCGGCCCATTCTGCGGTGCGGCATCCGGCCTAGCTATCCCCGTGCGAACAGGAGATTGCCATGACCACGATGCCCGATGCACCGGCGCGCGAGCGCTGGATCACCCGCCATGTGACCTATCGTCTTCCGATCATCGGCCGCATGGCCCGCGAAGTGGTCGAGGGGCCCGTCGACAACGCCTTCGCCGCCATCTTCGGCGTCGTCGCGGGCGTCGCCTCGGCCGTGCTGATCTGGGGCTATCCCGCGCTGATCATCGCGGCGCTGACGGCCGCCTTCCTCATGATCGTGACGCTCATCCGGATCACGCTGGGCTGAGCGGCCATCACATCCGCTGAAACAGACGCGACGCCGCTTGCACGACTCGGGGCGCGCGCGCTCACTCTTGCATCACGCCGGGCGGGCATGGGGCCCGTCCGCACCTGAGGAAGAGAGACATGGGCGACAAGAAACCCGCGCCGAAGAAGGCAGCCGGCGGCGGCAAACCCGGCAAGTGAGGTCCTGACCTCCCCCGCGCCGGGCGAAACCCTGGCCCGGTGCGGGTCGCCCCCTAGCCGTAGGTGCTGACCGGCGTTCCGGCGAGCGCCGAGATGTTCAGAAGCCCGCGCGCCGTGATCGCGGGGGTCACGATATGGGCCTTGTTGCCCATCCCCATCAGGATCGGCCCCACCTCGAGCCCGTTCGCCCGCATCTTCAGGATGTTCCGCGCCGCGCCCGCCCCGTCGGTCGAGGCGAAGATAAGCGCGTTGGCCGCGCCCGGAAGGCGGGAATTGGGGAAGATGCGCGCACGCAGTTCGGGGTCGAGCGCGCTGTCGACATGCATCTCGCCCTCGTAGAAGAAGCCGCGCGGCTCGCTGTCGAGAATGTCGAGCGCCGCCCGCATCCGCCGACCGCTGTCACTGTCGAGGTTGCCGAACTGGCTGCCGGAGCAGAGCGCGATCTTCGCCTCGACGCCGAATCGCTTCACGTGGCGGGCCGTCGCGATCACCGACTCGGCGATCTGCTCGGGGCTCGGCACGGCATGGACATGCGTATCCGCGATGAAGAGCGGCCCATCCTCCAGGATCATGAGGCTGAGCGCGCCAACCGGGTGAAGCTCCTTGTTTCCAAGGAGTTGCGTGATGTAGTTCAAGTGCCAGAGATACTGGCCGAACGTGCCGCAGATAAGGCTGTCGGCCTCGTCGCGGTAGACCATTACTGCGCCGATCGCCGTGGTGTTCGTCCGCATGATCGCGCGGGCGAGGTCGGGGGTCACGCCCCGGCGCTGCATCACCGAATGGTAGGTGCCCCAGTAGTCGCGGTAGCGCGGATCGTTCTCGGGGTTCACCAGTTCGAAATCGACCGCGGGCCGGATCGTCAGGCCCGCCCGCTCGGCGCGCCGTTCGATCACGTCGGGCCGGCCGATCAGGATCGGGGTGTCGGTGGTTTCCTCAAGCATGGCTTGGGCCGCGCGCAGGACGCGCTCGTCCTCGCCCTCGGCGAAGACGATGCGCCGCGAGGTCGTCGCCGCGGCCTCGAAGACCGGCCGCATGATGAGGGCCGAGCGGAAAACCGATTGCTGCAGCTTCGCGCGGTAGGCCGTGAAATCCTCGATCGGGCGCGTCGCCACGCCCGAGGCCATCGCAGCCTCCGCCACCGCACTCGCCACCACCGCGATCAGGCGGGGATCGAAGGGCTTGGGGATCAGGTAATCCGCCCCGAAGGTCAGCTGCTCGCCCTGGTAGGCGGCGGCGGCCTCGGCACTGGTGGTCGCGCGGGCAAGCGCGGCGATCCCCTCGATGCAGGCGATCTGCATCTCGTCGTTGATCTCGGTCGCGCCGACGTCGAGCGCGCCGCGGAAGATGAAGGGGAAACACAGAACGTTGTTGACCTGGTTCGGGAAATCGCTCCGGCCCGTGGCGATGATCGCGTCGGGCGCGACCGAGCGCACCTCGTCGGGCAGGATCTCAGGCGTGGGATTGGCGAGCGCGAAGACGATGGGCCGATCCGCCATCTTCGCGACCATCTCGGCCGTGAGCACGCCGGGCCCGGACAGGCCGAGGAACAGGTCCGCCCCCTCGATCACGTCGGACAGCGTGCGCAGGTCGGAGGCCTGAGCATAGGCCGCCTTCTGCGGGTTCATGTCCACCTCGCGCCCCTCGTGAACGAGGCCGTGGATATCGCAAAGCCAGACGTTCTCGCGTTTCACGCCCAGTTTCTGCAGCATGTTGAGACACGCGATGCCCGCCGCGCCGCCGCCCGTCGACACCACCTTGATGTCCTCGAACCGCTTGCCCGAGATCCGCAGCGCGTTTGTGGCCGCCGCGCCCACGACGATGGCGGTCCCGTGCTGGTCGTCATGGAAGACGGGAATGTTCATCCGCTCGCGGCAGATCCGTTCAACGACAAAGCAATCCGGCGCCTTGATGTCCTCGAGATTGATCGCGCCGAAGGTCGGCTCCAGCGAACAGACGATCTCGGCCAGCTTTTCCGGGTCCTGCTCGGCGATCTCGAGGTCGAAGCAGTCGATGTTGGCGAATTTCTTGAAGAGGACGGCCTTGCCCTCCATCACGGGCTTGGACGCCAGCGCGCCGATGTTGCCGAGCCCAAGGACGGCAGTCCCGTTCGAGACCACCGCAACGAGGTTTCCGCGCGCCGTGTAGCGCGCGGCATTCGCGGGATCGGCCTTGATTTCAAGGCTCGCCTCGGCCACGCCCGGCGAATAGGCACGGCTGAGGTCGCGCCCATTGGCCAGCGGCTTCGTCGCCCGGATCTCGAGTTTCCCGGGCTTCGGGTACTCGTGGTAGAAAAGCGCCGCCGAACGCAGGCTCTCGGTCTTCTCGTCGCTCATGCCACCCTCCCGTCGAAATTAGTTTAGCCTTAAACTACCCTGCCGCCGACCTCCAGCGTGGCGGCGCGCCGCAGCACGGTGTCAGACGAACTGCTCCCTGATAAGGCGCTCCTCGAGACCGTGGCCGGGATCGAACAGGATACGGTGACGCACGGCAGGCTCGGTCCGGATCTCCACCGAGGCCACGTCGCGCACCGAACGGCTGTCGGCATCGGCCATCACCGGGCGCTTGTCGGGGTCGATCACCTCGAAGCGGACAATGGCCGTCTTGGGCAGGAGCGCCCCGCGCCAGCGCCGGGGCCGGAACGCGGCCACCGCCGTCACCGCGAGCACATCCGCCCCGATCGGCAGGATGGGCCCGTGGGCGGAGTAGTTGTAGGCCGTCGACCCCGCCGGCGTGCACACGAGCGCCCCGTCGCAGACCAGCTCCTCCATCCGGAGCCGCCCGTCGACGTAGATCCTGAGCTTCGCGGCCTGGGGCCCTGCGCGCAGGAGGCTGACCTCGTTGATGGCGAGCGCCTCGTGGGTCGAACCGTCCACGCGAACCGCCCGCATGTGCAGCGGATTGATGACCTCCTCCTCGGCGGCCTCGAGCCGCGCCACGAGGTCGTCCTCGCGGTAGGCGTTCATCAGAAAGCCGACCGTGCCGCGGTTCATCCCGTAGACCGGCGCCTGCAAGGCCTGCGTCGCATGCAGCGTCGACAGCATGAAGCCATCGCCGCCCAGCGCCACGATCACGTCCGCCTCCTCGGGCGCAAAGCGGCCGTAGAGCCCCTCGAGCCTGTCCTTCGCCTCCAGCGCAAGCTCGGTGTCGGAGGCGAGAAAGGCGATGTTGCGGGCCGCGGGCATATCCGCGCCTCCTGTGGTCAATGTCCCGCCCTGACCTTCGCGCGCGCCTTTCGGAAACTCAATCCCGCATCGGCGCCATCGGGTTCCCTCCGGGCCCACGATGCCGCCCGCGACGCCGCATTCGCCGCTTTCCACCCTTCCCGCGCGGGCATGAATGCAATACATGCCTCACCCAATCGCCGCCCTGCCCCGAGGAGGAGCCCCATGAACGCCCCGCACCGCGATCCCGGATTCTTCACCGAAAGCCTCGAGACCCGCGACCCCGAGATCTTCGGCGCCATCCGCAAGGAGCTTGGCCGCCAGCGCGAGGAGATCGAACTCATCGCGTCGGAGAACATCGTCTCCGCCGCCGTGATGGAGGCCCAGGGCTCGGTCATGACCAACAAGTACGCCGAGGGTTATCCCGGCCGGCGTTACTACGGCGGCTGCGACTACGTGGACATCGCCGAGAACCTCGCCATCGAAAGGGCGAAGCAGCTGTTCGACTGCGGCTTCGCCAACGTGCAGCCCAACTCGGGCAGCCAGGCCAACCAGGGCGTCTTCACCGCGCTGCTGAAACCCGGCGACACGATCCTCGGCATGAGCCTCGATGCGGGCGGGCACCTGACCCACGGCGCCAAGCCAAACCAGTCGGGCAAGTGGTTCAACGCCATCCAGTACGGTGTGCGCCAGCAGGACCTTCAGGTCGATTACGACCAGGTCGCGGAGCTGACCGCCGAGCACAAGCCGAAGATGATCATCGCCGGCGGCTCGGCCATTCCGCGGATCATCGATTTCGCCAGGATGCGCGAGATCGCCGACAGCGTCGGCGCGTATCTTCTCGTCGACATGGCGCACTTCGCGGGACTGGTGGCCTCGGGCCATTACCCCTCGCCCTTCCCGCATGCCCATGTCGCCACCACGACCACGCACAAGACGCTGCGCGGCCCCCGCGGCGGCATGATCCTGACCGAAGACGAGGACATCGCGAAGAAGATCAACTCGGCGATCTTCCCGGGCATCCAGGGCGGCCCCCTGATGCACGTGATCGCCGCCAAGGCCGTGGCCTTCGGCGAGGCGCTTCGCCCCGGTTTCAAGGACTACCAGGGCCAGGTCATCGCCAATGCCCAGGCGCTCGCCGACCAGCTGATGAAGGGTGGCCTCGACATCGTCACGGGTGGCACCGACACGCACCTGATGCTCGTCGACCTGCGTCCCAAGGGCGTGAAGGGCAACGCCACCGAGAAGGCGCTCGGGCGTGCGCACATCACCTGCAACAAGAACGGCATCCCCTTCGACACCGAGAAGCCGACGATCACCAGCGGCATCCGCCTCGGCTCCCCCGCCGGCACAACGCGCGGCTTCGGCGAGACGGAGTTCCGCCAGATCGGCGACTGGATCGTCGAGGTGGTCGAGGGGCTCGCCGCCAACGGCGAGGATGGCAACGGCGCGACCGAGGCGAAGGTCGCGGCCGAAGTCGTGGAACTCTGCCAGAGGTTCCCGGTCTACCCCGCGCTCTGACGGTCACCGGCCGGCCGTTCCGCGCCCCGGCGGGAGAAGTTTCGCCGACCCCGCGCGTGGTCGCAGCACGATAGTTGCAGATGGAACGGTCCCGTGCCACTTTACAGGGGGTGCGGGGCCTCCCAGATGACGGTGGAGCGGGTGCCTCGACACCCCATTGCGACAGGTTTTCTGCGAGCTTGGAGCCATGACTGCTGACTTGCACATCCGCCCGGAAATCACCCCGGGCTACCGGCGCGAGGCCGACCGCGAGATCCGCGCCTTCACCCGCGACTGGATCGCGCGCGACGACCGCATCGCGAGCGCCAGCTATTTCGGCACCTTCGCCGTCTATTTCCTCACGTTGTGGCTGACGGTTCAGGCGTGGCCGGTCTGGTGGCTCGTCGTGCCGCTGATCGTGCTGAACGCCTTTTCGGGCGTGCGCCTCTACGTGCTGCAGCACGATTGCGGGCACGGCTCGCTCTTCTCCACCAAGCGCGCGAACGACCTGGCCGGCCACGGGCTCAGCATCTTCACGCTGACGCCCTACCGGGTCATGCAGTTCAACCACAACGAACACCATTCGCACCTGGGCAATCTCGACGAACGCCACACGACCGAGATCTTCACCATGACGCTCCGCGAATGGGAGCAGGCGGGCTTCTGGACGCGCCTGCGTTACCGGCTCTACCGCAACCCCTTGCTCATGATCCCGGTGGGGGGCCTCGTCACCTACGTGCTCGCCTATCGCTGGCCGAAGAACGCGGGAAGGATCGATGCGCGCGGAGTGATCTTGCACAATCTCGGGCTGGCGGCATGGATCTTCCTGCTCTGGACGCTCGCGGGCGCCCCCGGCCTCGTCATCTACGCGGGCACCGTCTTCGTCGCGGGCTGCATCGGCGTCTTCCTCGTCTACCTGCA
Source organism: Roseicyclus sediminis (assembly GCF_025515305.1). Lineage (GTDB taxonomy): Bacteria > Pseudomonadota > Alphaproteobacteria > Rhodobacterales > Rhodobacteraceae > Roseibacterium > Roseibacterium sediminis. Next base: position 1,382 of record NZ_JAOPHT010000023.1, on the reverse strand, counting down.
GCACAATTTCGAGGACACCTGGTGGGACCGGAAGCCGGACCTGAACCCTGCCCGCGCCGCGCTGCAGGGCTCCTCCGCGCTGGACCTCGGCTGGTGGTGGGATCTCGGGACGGGCAACATCGCCTATCACGACATCCACCACTTCAACGCCAACATCCCCTCCTACCGGCTGCGGCAATGCCACCGGGCGCTGCGCGAGAAGTACGAGGTCCAGACCATCGGCTGGCCCGAGGCGCTACGCTCCTTCACGCTGAAGCTATGGGACGAGGAAGCCGAACGCCTCGTGCCCTTCCCGCGTGAGGCCAGGCGGGCCGCGGTCCCGAGCAACGCCTGAACCGAAGCGAGACCGCAGGCCTTCATCCTGGCAAGAAACTCCCGCCGGAGGCTCCCGTCATCCACGCCCGCGGGTCCCTTCCGACGCGGGGGCACGGACCCGCGCCGCGTTCCGCGGCAGCGCGGCACGGGCGAGCGGCTCCCGGGCCCGGCCCCGGGGGCCCGAGCCGGGGCGCACCGCCTTCAGGCCGCGACCGCCTTGCGCACCATGTCCCAGTAGAATTCCTCGACCGCGGCCCGGTCGAGCCGTCCGCCTTCGCGGTACCAAGTCGTGACGCCGGTCAGCATCGCGATCAGCGCCATGGTGGCGAGCTTGGTGTCCGGCACCGCGAAGACGCCGGCCGCCTGCCCTGCCTTCAACACGGTCTCCAGCCGATTCTCGTAGTCGCGCCGCAGCCCCTCGATCACCGCGAAGTTCTCCGGCGTCAGGTTCCTCAACTCCATGTAGGCGATGAAGACCAGGTCCGGGCGGTCGAGGTGGAAGCGGATGTGATGACGCACGAAGTCTTCCAGCTGCGCCACCGGCCCCGCCTGCGGCGCGTCCCAGTCGTCCAGGAGCTCGGTCAGGTGATCGCGCATCAACTCGAACAGCAGCGTCTGCTTGTCGGCGGTGTAGAGGTAGAGCGCGCCCGCCTGCACCCCGACCTCCGACGCGATCTGGCGCATCGAGACAGCTGCGAACCCGTGCCGCGCGAAGAGCCGCAGCGCCGCCGCCCGCACCTTCGGCCCCGTGATGTCCCCGTGACTGCCCTGTTTGCGCGCCATGGCCCGTAGATTATCTGAACGCGCGTTCAATTCAACCGCGCAGGGCTGCCGGCTGGACAGCGGCGCGCCGCTCGGGTTAGCTCGGAGCCATGGGACGCCTGTTCGCCATCCTCGTCATCGCCCTTCCGCTCCTGGCCGCCTGTGGCCCGGACGTGCCCGCGCTCGACGCGCGGCTGCAGGGCTCGGCGGACGCCCCCTTCCCCGAGCTCGTGCCCCTCGGCCCGCTGCTGGCCGGGATCGACGCCGCGCCGCCGCGCGCCGCAGCCCCCGAGGGCGCCAGCCTG
>NZ_JAOPHT010000022.1 GCF_025515305.1 Roseicyclus sediminis | reverse complement strand
GTTGCCGCGCGCGGCCTGCACGGCGCCGAGCGCATGGGCGGGCGCGGCCGCGGCCGGCGCGGCCCTGACCAGCGCCATCGCCTGCTTCAGCGCGGTCTCGGTCTCGCCCTTCGCGACCAGCCGGAAGATCGGCGCAGCCTCGGAGGCCAGCCCCAGAGGAATGCGCGCGCGCGCCGCCTCCCGCTCGAGTTTCGTGCGCGCGGCCCCGGACAGCGCGCCATGAAGCGCCTGCCAGATCGCCGCCTCCTTCGGCCGCGCGGCCAGAGCCCGTCGCAACAGGATCTCGGCTTCTCCGTGCTCGCCGGCCTCGACCAGCAGCCGTCCGGCCTGGAAAAGCGCCTCGACCTGGCCCGGAACCGCCGAGAGGATCCGGCGGTGAAGCGCCAATGCCTGCGCCGCCTCGCCCCGCTTCTGCAGGGCGAGCGCCTCTTGGTAGAGCTTCGGGATATCCGCGGGGGCGGGCGGCAGCATGGGTTCAGGCCGAGCGGCTCAGCCTCTCCTCCATGACATCGAAGGGCACGCCGGGGGCATCCTTGGCGCCCCGGATCACCAGCGAGGTGCGCACGCTCGCCACGTTGGGCGCGGCTGTCAGCTGGCCGGTCAGGAAGCTCTGGAAGGTCGAGAGATCGGGGGCCACGCATTTGAGGATGAAGTCGATCTCGCCGTTGAGCATGTGGCATTCGCGCACGAGCGGCCAACTCCGGCACAGTTCCTCGAAGGCGACGAGGTCGGCCTCGGCCTGGCTCGACAGGCCCACCATGGCGAAGACCTGCACCTCGAAGCCCAGCAACCGCGGGTCCACATCCGCATGGTAGCCGCGGATATATCCGGCCTCCTCCAGCGTGCGGACGCGGCGGAGACAGGGCGGGGCCGAGATTCCGACACGCCGGGCAAGCTCGACATTGGTCATGCGCCCGTCCTCCTGCAACTCGGCGAGGATCTTGCGGTCGATGGGATCGAGCTTGGTGCTGGGCATGTGATCCGGCCCCCTCTGCCGGAGGAATCGTCTTGTCGCGGCTGCGCGAATGGTCGTTTGTGTGCGCCAGCGAGAGGCGTCGCGCAACTTTATTTCACGTCCGCGCAACATTTGAAAGAGGGTCGCAACACTTCGCGGCAACTTGGCCGCCACTTTGCCCGATCATTGGACAAGTCATGTCGGGGAGGTCAACATGTTCAAGGAAGCGCGCGAAAACAAGCAAAGGAGATGTGCCATGTTTCGCGCATCGGCGGCCCTGGCCGCTATCCTCGTGTTGAGCGCCTGCGAAGGAGATTCGCTCAACGCGCCGCAATCTACCTTCTACGACCGCGACGTCATCAGCATCGATGGCCAGCCCTACCAGGTCACGACCCGTCCCGGATCGGACGGCGGCGGGCGCGCCCAATACTTCGTGTTCGTGGATGGACGCTACTATGAGTGCGAGGCCCCGACGGCAGAGGCCTGCACGCCCGTGGTGCGCCGGGCGCTGGCTGGCGGCAACGACGACTACTGACCGGCCCCTTTCGTCGGGCGGCGTCGCGGATTATACGGGACGGGCGTGCAAACTGCCCGAGGCTTCACCATGTCCGACATCCGCCATACCCGCGTTCTTATCATCGGCTCCGGCCCGGCCGGCTATACCGCCGGGGTCTATGCGTCCCGCGCCATGCTGGAACCGGTGCTGGTCCAGGGGATTCAGCCCGGCGGGCAGCTGACCATCACCACCGACGTGGAGAACTGGCCGGGCGATGCCAGCGTCATGGGCCCCGACCTCATGGTGCGCATGGAGGCGCACGCGCGCGAGATGGGCACCGAGATCATTTCCGACCACATCAGCACGCTCGACCTGTCGAAACGCCCCTTCACGGCGAAAGGCGACAGCGGCACGACCTACACCGCCGACGCCGTGATCCTCGCAACGGGCGCGCAGGCGAAATGGCTGGGCCTGCCCTCGGAAGAACACTTCAAGGGCTTCGGCGTTTCGGCTTGCGCCACCTGTGACGGGTTCTTCTACCGGGGCAAGGAGATCGTCGTGGTGGGCGGCGGCAACACGGCAGTGGAGGAGGCGCTGTTCCTGACCAACTTCGCCTCCAAGGTCACGGTGGTGCATCGCCGCGACAGTTTCCGCGCCGAGAAGATCATGCAGGACCGCCTGTTCAAGAACCCCAAGATCGAGGTGATCTGGGACCACACCATCGCCGAGGTCGTCGGCGGGGAGACGCCGCGCGGCGTCGAGGGCGTGGTGATCGAGCATGTCGAGACGGGCGAGCGCAGGACGGTCCCCTGTTCCGGTTTCTTCGTGGCGATCGGACACGCCCCCGCGACCGAGCTCGTGAAGGACCAGCTGGAGTTGCACAACGGCGGCTACGTGAAGGTCGAAGCCGGAAGCACGCGCACCTCGATCCCCGGCGTCTTCGCCGCGGGCGACGTGACGGACCACATCTATCGGCAGGCGGTCACGAGCGCCGGAATGGGCTGCATGGCCGCGCTGGACGCCGAGAAGTGGCTGGCCGAGCAGGAAGGCGAGGAACCCGCTGCGGCCGGCGTCCACGCCGCGCCGGTCGACGCAGCGGAATAACCCCAGACCAAAGGGAGGTCCTTCGAAGGATCTCCTCGAGGCCCTTGCAAGGGCCTGACCGGTCTTTTGCAAAAGACCGGCGCTTCGACTGCGGCATGTGCGCCACGGTGCGCGCGGGGTTCCCTCTTTCGAGGGGAAGCCCCTTCTCAAGCGTGGCGACGCGAGATATGTTCATCGGTGAACATATCCTTAGCCCCGCCGACCCATGCCCGCGCCCGCAGACCAGATGCCACCCGACGAGGACTTCCTCTTCCGTCTTCTGCGGCAGCTCGACACCGCACCCGATGCGCCGCAGCGCGCAACGGCGGAAGCGCTCGGCGTCAGCCTCGGGCGGCTCAACGCACAGTTGCGCGCCGTGACCGAGGCGGGGCTCGTGCGCATCACCGACCGGACGACCTCGGACCGGCGGCAGCGCGTCGGCTATGCCCTCACCCCGCGCGGGGCCGCCACGAAGGCCCGCCTCGCCGACCGTTTCCTCGCCCGCAAGTTCGCGGAATACAACGCGCTGCACGCCGAACTGACCGGCGCGGCCAGCCCCCTTGCCCCTCCGAAATCAAGGACCCTCTCCATGCAAAGCCACCTCGCCCCGGTCCCGGAGCTCTATGTCTCCTACGACAGCGCCCAGAAACTGAAGGCGGAAGCCGCCGAGCTTCCCTCCTGGGACCTCACGCAGCGTCAGACCTGCGACCTGGAACTGCTGATGAACGGCGGCTTCGCGCCCCTGAAGGGCTTTCTCGGTCAGAACGACTACGAAAGCGTCGTGGAGACGATGCGGCTGGCCGACGGCACGCTCTGGCCGATGCCGATCACGCTGGACGTGTCGCAGGCCTTCGCCGACAGCATCGAGCCCGGCCAGGACATCGCGCTGCGCGATGCAGAGGGCGTGATCCTCGCGATCCTGTCGATCTCGGACAAGTACGTGCCGAACAAGGCGCGCGAGGCCGAGATGGTCTTCGGCGCCGACGACCTCGCCCACCCGGCGGTGAACTACCTGCACCACGTCGCGGGCCCGGTCTATCTCGGCGGCGCGATCACCGGCATCCAGCCGCCGGTGCACTACGATTTCCGCGCCCGCCGCGACACGCCGAACGAATTGCGCGCGCTGTTCCGCAAGCTCGGCTGGCGCCGGGTCGTTGCCTTCCAGACGCGCAACCCGCTGCACCGCGCGCACCAGGAGCTGACCTTCCGCGCCGCGCGCGAAGCGCAGGCGAACCTGCTGCTCCATCCCGTCGTCGGCATGACGAAACCCGGCGATGTGGACCATTTCACACGCGTGCGCTGCTACGAGGCGGTGCTCGACAAGTACCCCTCCGCCACGACGAGCATGAGCCTCCTGAACCTCGCCATGCGCATGGCCGGCCCGCGCGAGGCCGTATGGCACGGCTTGATCCGCAAGAACCACGGCTGCACGCATTTCATCGTCGGCCGCGACCACGCGGGTCCCGGCAAGAACAGCGCGGGCCAGGATTTCTACGGCCCCTACGACGCGCAGGAACTCTTCAAGACCCACGAGGCCGAGATCGGCCTCGAGATGGTCGACTTCAAGCACATGGTCTACGTGCAGGAGAAGGCGCAGTACTACCCCGCCAACGAGGTGCCCGAGGGCGACACGGTTCTCGACATCTCGGGAACGGAGCTCCGCCGCCGCCTGCGGGAGGGTCTGGAGATCCCCGAATGGTTCTCCTTCCCCGAGGTGGTGGCCGAGTTGCGCCGCACGTCGCCGCCCCGCTCCAAGCAGGGTTTCACGGTGTTCTTCACCGGGCTCTCCGGGTCGGGCAAGTCCACCATCGCCAACGCCATCATGGTCAAGCTGATGGAGATGGGCGGCCGGCCGGTGACGCTGCTGGACGGCGACGTCGTGCGCAAACACCTGTCGAGCGAGCTCGGCTTCTCGAAGGAGCACCGCGACATCAACATCCGCCGGATCGGCTATGTCGCCTCGGAGATCACAAAGAACGGCGGCATCGCGATCTGCGCGCCCATCGCGCCCTACACCGCGACGCGGCGGGCGGTGCGCGAGATGGTGGAGACCTACGGCGCCTTCGTGGAGGTGCACGTGGCCACCTCGCTCGAAGAATGTGAACGGCGCGACCGCAAGGGGCTCTACAAGCTGGCGCGCGAGGGCAAGATCAAGGAGTTCACCGGCATCTCCGACCCCTACGAGGCGCCGACCAGCGCAGAGCTCGTGGTCGACACCGAGGGGATGGAGGTCGACTACTGCGCGCAGCAGGTGCTTCTGAAGCTGGAAGGCATGGGGCTGGTTGCGGGCTGAACGGCCGCCCGGCCACCGGTGACCGGGAAGGGGGCGGGCATCGCAAGCTGCCCGCCCGGAACGGCGGCGGATATCCAGGTGAACCCTGCGCGGCGGTCCCTATCGCCAAGATCAGCGGCTGCGCGGCCCCCTCGGTGCGACGTGGCCGCGGCTTCGGCCCTCAGCCATCGCTTGGCGCCGCGTCATCGGCGGCACCTCCGGGACCGACCTCGCCCGTATTGGGCTCGGCGGCGGGGGCCGGCGCGTCGCCTTCGACCGGCAGACCCGCCTCCCATTCGGTCTCGAGGACCTCGCCCGTGGCGTAGCGCATCGTACCCGTGCCCTGGCGGCGGCCATTGACGAACATGCCTTCATAGACGTCGCCGTTGGAATAGGTCGCAGTGCCCATCCCGTTGATTTCGCCATCATCCCAGGCGCCGGTATAGGTGAAGCCGTCGGGCATGGTCAGCGTCCCCTGACCCTCGCGCTGGCCCGCGACGAACTGGCCCTCGTAGACCGTGCCGTCGGCATAGGTGGCGATCCCCTGCCCGTGGCGCAGACCATCCTCCCACTGGCCCTCGTAGCGGTAGCCGTCGGGATGGCTCATCACGCCCTGGCCGTGCTGGCGGGCATTGAGGAACTGGCCCTGATAGACAAGCCCGTTGGCATAGCGTGCGACGCCGGTGCCCTGGATCACGCCATCGGTCCAGTCGCCCTCGTAGGAGGCGCCGTCGGGATAGGTGATCGTGCCCTGCCCATGGGCGAGGTCGTTGCGGAACGCGCCGACATAGACGGACCCGTCTGGATAGGTCACCTGTCCCTGCCCCTCTATCCGGCCTTCGCGCCACTGGCCGACATAGATGTACCCGTCGGTACCGGTGAAGGTGCCATCGCCATGGCGGCGGTCATTCTCGAACGTGCCCTCGTAGACGTCGCCGTTGGAATAAACCACGCGGCCCTGCCCCTGGCGTTGTCCGTCGACCAGCGTGCCGGTGTAGACGTCGCCATTGGGTTGGGTGAGCGTGCCCTGGCCGTTGATCTGCCCGTCCGCCCACTCGCCCTCGTAGATCACACCGTCCGCCATCTGGAGCCGGCCGGTTCCCTCGCGCTGGCCGCCCACGAACTGACCGGAATAGACCGCGCCGTCGGGATAGGTGATCGTGCCCGTCCCCTGCTTCAGCCCGTTCTCCCACTGGCCCTCGTAGCGGTAACCGTTGGGCCCGGTCATGACGCCCTGCCCGTGATGGAGCGCGTTCACGAACCCGCCGGTGTAGCTCACGCCGTTGGCGTAGACCGCCGTTCCCTGCCCCTCGATCCGGCCCTCGGTCCATTGGCCTTCGTAGGTTGAGCCGTCGGCGAAGGTGATCGAACCCGTTCCCTCGGGCCGGCCCGCGGCGAAACTGCCTTCGTAGACCGATCCGTCGGGAAAGCGTGCCACGCCCTGGCCGCGGATCTCGCCGTCGACCCATTCGCCGGTGTATTCGTAACCGTTCGGCAGCCGGTAGGTTCCCGTGCCGTGCTGCACCCCGTTGCGGAACTCGCCCTCGTAGATGCCACCGTTGTCGTATTGCGCGATGTCCACACGGGTCGCTCCACCCGTGTCCTGCGCAAACACCGACCCGGTCGCGATCAGCATCAAGCCGCCTGCGCCTGCGACGCCCCACTTCGTCTTTCGCACGGGTCTCGCCCCTCCCTGTCTCGGAGCCGCTCTCGTTGAAGGCATGGCCGCTCGGCCCACCCAAAGCTAGGGGAGGCACAAGGTCTCTGCAACGCCTTTCGGGCGCGAGGCCCTGCAACGGCTTGGCCCCACGGAGAGGTCTGCTATGTGAGGGGCGGACCGGTGCCGCGCGCCGACTTGCCGAAGGGGTCCGTGAGAGATGACCGAGCGTTTCCGACTGTGCCTTGCGCAAATGAACTCCACGGTGGGCGATCTTGCGGGAAATGCCGAGATGGTCCGCACGGCCTGGGCCGAGGCGAAAGCCGCGGGCGCGGACATGATCGCGTTTCCCGAGATGTTCCTGACCGGCTATCAATTGCAGGACCTCGTGAAGAAGCCCGCCTTCGCGATGGACGTGCATCGCGTGATGGGGGAACTGGCCGCTGCCTGCGTTGACGGGCCGGCCATCGGCATCGGCGGGCCGCTTCCGGGCGGCGCGAAACCGTTCAACGCCTATTACATCCTGCAGGACGGAGAGATCTCGGCGACCGTGCTGAAGCATCACCTGCCGAACTACAACGTCTTCGACGAGAAGCGGTACTACCACGCGGGCGATCCGGCCGGACCGGTGCGCGTGGGCCCGGTACGCATTGGCGTGCCGATCTGCGAGGATGCCTGGTTCGAGGACGTGACCGAGACGCTGGCCGAAACCGGGGCCGAGATACTGCTGGTTCCCAACGGCTCCCCGTACCACCGGGGCAAGATGGACATCCGCCAGGCGCAGATGGTCTCCCGCGTGGTCGAGACCGGGCTGCCGCTTGTCTACCTCAACCTCCTGGGCGGACAGGACGACCAGGTTTTCGATGGCGCGAGTTTCGTCCTGAACCCGCACGGGGCGCTGACCCACCAGTTCCCGGCCTTCGAGCCGGGACTGTTCTTCGTCGAATTCGAGAATGGCGACGAGGGCTGGCATGCGATTCCGGGCGACAAGGCCCGCCTGCCCGACCCCTGGGAAGCCGACTATCGGACCATGGTCCTGTCGCTGGGCGACTACATGCGCAAGGCGGGCTTCCACAAGGCGGTGCTCGGCCTTTCGGGGGGCGTCGACAGCGCATTGGTGGCGGCAATCGCCTGCGACACGCTTGGGCCGGAGAACGTGCGCTGCGTGATGCTGCCCTCGCGCTTCACGTCCGAAACCTCGCTCGAGGACGCGCGCGACGTGGCGGCGCGGCTCGGCTGCCGCCTCGACACGGTGTCGATCGGCACGTCGCACGAGGCGGTCCTGGGCGCGCTGGGGGACCTGTTCGAAGGGACCGAGCCTGGCGTGACGGAGGAGAACATCCAGTCGCGCCTGCGCGGCGTGATGCTGATGGCGCTGTCGAACAAGTTCGGGGAAATGCTTCTGACCACGGGCAACAAGTCCGAGGTCGCCGTGGGCTATGCCACGATCTATGGCGACATGGCGGGGGGCTACAATCCGCTGAAGGATCTCTACAAGACCCGCGTCTTCGAAACCTGCCGCTGGCGGAACGCGAACCACCGCGACTGGATGAAGGGGCCTGCGGGCGAGGTCATCCCGCCCCGCGTGATCGACAAGCCGCCGACGGCCGAACTGCGCGAGAACCAGAAGGACGAGGACAGTCTGCCGCCCTATGCCGACCTCGACGTGATGCTGGAAATGCTGATCGACAAGGAGGCGTCGGTGGCCGACGTCGTGGCGCTCGGCTACGATCGCGAGACGGTGAAGAAGATCGAGCGGCTGATCTACCTCAGCGAATACAAGCGTTTCCAGTCGGCCCCCGGCACCCGACTGACCGAGCGCGCCTTCTGGCTCGACCGCCGCTATCCCATCGTGAACCGCTGGCGGGACGACACGGGGAACTGAGCATGTATCGGTATGGCGCAAGGCATGACCGGGGCATCCGGTAGCGCGCGCGGCGAGGTCCGCTTCGCGCCGGTCGGACGCTTCAGCTATTGGCCAGCCTCGGCCCTGTGCGCCGGCCTCGGCATCGGGATCGCATGGTTTGTGGGGTTGCCCGAGGTCCTCAGCCGGATCGGAGAGCCGGGATGGCTGACCGAGCTCTTGATACTCCTCCTCGTGACGGCACTGGTCCCGTTCCTCTGCGCCTTGCTGGCCCTCTTCCTGCCCTTTCAGCGGCTTGAGGTGATCGTGCGAGGCGACGGCCTCATCGCGACCCCGGCGTCCGGGCGCGGCGAAATCCGACTTCGGTGGGAGGACGTCGAGCGGATCGTGGGCCGTTCAAGACGCGGCGCGATTTCCCTCGATTTCCGCTTGCGGCCCGGACATGGGCGGCGCCGCTGGGATCTGGTCTCGGACCGCTACATCGGCGATCCCAGGGATGTGCTGGAAGCGATCCGCGACCTCGCGCCCGATGGGGGATACACGCTCGAAGGGCATCGCCTCGATGTCAGATTCTGGGGCGGCGAGGAATGGCGGTTGGTGCCTTTGGACCGCCCGACGATTCCCGCGCATAGACAAGGGGCGCCCGCAGGCGCCCCCCATTCCCGGCCTGCCGGCGGCGTCAGTGGACGCTCACCGGCTCCATGTCGTTCTGACGCGCCACGATGAAGGCGAGGCTGCGGTCGCCCACAAGCGCAAGCTGTTCGCCGGTCTCCGAGCCGATGGCATAGACCGTCTCGAGGTCGCCCGCCTGTTCGCGCACCTCCTCGGGAAGGTCGGCCACGGCGACTTCGCGGATGTAGACGATAGGACGCCCCGTCACGTCGGCCGCAGGATTCTTCTGGTTCATTTGCCGCCTCCTTTCGTGATGCGGATGGTCTGGACGACGCTGTCGGGCACGGCCCGCTTGAGGTCGATATGGAGAAGTCCGTGTTCCATGGACGCGCCCGCGACCTCGACACCCTCTGCAAGGACGAAGCTGCGCTGGAACTGCCGCGAGGCGATCCCACGATGCAGGAACACGCGTTCGGAGCTATCGTCCGATTGCTTGCCGCGCACGACGAGCTGACGATCCTCGACGGTGATGGACATGTCGTCCTCGGCGAACCCCGCGACGGCGAGCGTGATGCGGTAGGCGTTTTCGCCCCGCTGCTCGATGTTGTAGGGAGGGTAGCCGTCATTGCCGGCTTTCGCGGTGCGCTCCACCAGGCGCTCCAGCTGGTCGAACCCGAGCAGGAACGGGTGCGAACCGAGGGTCAGTTTCGTCATCGGGCACATCCTCTGAACAAGCGATCTGCGCTGGGGCCCGTCCCGGTTGCGGCGGCGAACCCCTCTGGCCCCAGATATGGGCGCTTGCCGATCAGCCTGCAAGATACCCCCGCGAAGGCTTGGAGGGGGCCGGGTTTGAGTGTATTCTCGGCTTCTCCGCGAAACGGAAATCCGCGATGCGCGATCTGGGGACAGAGTTCATGAACGCTCCGAGCGAGATGAGCCACGAGGACGTGCTCCGCGTGAAGCTTGAGGTGCTGAAGCGCGAGCACCGCGACCTCGACGCCGCCATCGAGGCGTTGCACGACGCGGTGAACCCCGACCAGCTGACATTGAAGCGGCTGAAGAAGCAGAAGCTGATGCTGAAGGACAGGATCGCCCGGATCGAGGACGAACTGACACCCGACATCATCGCCTGACGGCGCCGAGGTCGAAGACCTTGCAGACAGCCGAGCCGCGTTTTCTCCATGTCAGAAAGCCGAGCGCCTCGTAGTAGGCGAGGCCCTCCGCGTTCCCCGACCCGATGGTTGCGTCGATCCGGTCGAGACCGGCGGCCACCGCCACGGCCTGCGTCGCCGCGAAGAGCGCGCGTCCGACACCCTGCCCCGCCGCTTCTGGCGCGACATAGGTGCCGATGATCCCCCAACCCTCTGGCAGATCGTAGGGGTTCCCCTCCGCGGCGCGCTTTAGCGACTGGAAGCCCGACACGCGCCCCCCGACCTCAGCGAGGTGGCAGGCGAGGCTGTCGGGATGCGCGATGTAGTGGGCGCGCACGTGATCGGCGCCGCGCGGCCGGGCGCTTCCCCAGCGCTCGAGGATCGGCTCGAGGATCGCGTTCATCGCGGCAGCGTCCGCCGCCCGTGCCTGCCGTATCTTCATGTCCCCGCCTGCCGTTGCGCATGCTCCGACTGCCGCTATAGTGCGGCGCTCCGGGGGCAGTTCCAAGGGACGAAGGCATGGGCGAACCACTGGTCGGCATCATCATGGGCAGCCAGTCCGACTGGCCCACCATGCGCGAGGCCGCGGCCATCCTCGACGAGTTGGGATTGCCTTACGAGGCACGCATCGTGTCGGCCCACCGCACGCCGGACCGTCTGTGGGAGTATGGACGAACCGCCGCGGAACGGGGGCTCAAGGTCATCGTTGCGGGCGCTGGCGGCGCAGCGCACCTGCCGGGCATGATGGCGTCGAAGACGCGCGTGCCGGTGATCGGCGTGCCGGTGCAGACCAAGGCGCTCTCGGGCGTCGACTCGCTCTATTCCATCGTCCAGATGCCGCGCGGCTATCCGGTTGCCACCATGGCCATCGGCCCGGCCGGTGCGGCGAACGCCGGACTGATGGCGGCCGGGATCCTCAGCCTCTCGGACGAGGACCTCGCCCGGCGCCTTGATGCATGGCGCGCGGCGCTTTCGGCGTCGATCCCCGAGGCCCCGATCGATGACTGAACCGCTCGCTCAAGGTGCGGTGATCGGCATTCTCGGCGGCGGACAGCTCGGCCGGATGCTGGCCATGGCGGCCGCGCGACTTGGCTACCGGACCCACATATTCGAGCCGGGCGCGGCCCCGGCGGCGGATGTGGCGGCGGTCTGGACCAAGGCGGCCTACGACGACGCCTCGGCGCTTCGGTCCTTCGCCGAAGCCTGCGATATCGTCACCTACGAGTTCGAGAACATTCCCGCCACCGCGCTCGATATCCTCGGCGAGACGACACCGTTCCACCCGAACCGGCGCGCGCTCGAGATCAGCCAGGACAGGCTGGCCGAGAAGGAGTTCCTGTCTTCGCTCGGCCTTGCCGTCGCCCCTTTCGCGCAGATCGACGGCCCCGGGGACCTCTCGGCCGCGCTGGAGAAGACCGGCATTCCCGCGATCCTGAAGACCCGCCGCTTCGGCTATGACGGCAAGGGGCAGGCCCGCGTGCTCGACCACGCGGGCGCGCAGGCCGCGCTCGGCAGCCTCGAAGGCGCGCCGGCCATCGCCGAGGGCTTCGTGACCTTTTCCCGGGAAATCAGTGTCATCGCCGCGCGCGGGGCCGACGGCTCCATCGCCGCCTACGATCCGGGTGAGAACGTCCACGTCGATGGCATTCTCGCCACGACGACCGTTCCCGCCGCGATCCCCGCCGCGCTGCGCACCGACGCGGTCCTGCTGGCCTCGCGCATCCTGAACGCGCTGGACTACGTGGGCGTTCTCGGCGTGGAGCTGTTCGTGACACCGGGCGGCCTCGTGGTGAACGAGATCGCGCCGAGGGTCCACAACTCGGGCCACTGGACGCAGGCCGGCTGCGCCGTCGACCAGTTCGAGCAGCACATCCGCGCCATCGCGGGCTGGCCGCTCGGGGACGGAACGCGCCACGCAAACGTCGTGATGGAGAACCTGATCGGGGCGGATGTGGACCGCGCGCCCGCACTCGCCGCCGAGCGCGGGGTGCAGGTCCATCTCTACGGCAAGACCGAGACGCGGCCCGGCCGCAAGATGGGTCACGTGAACCGCGTCACCGGCCCGGCCGGCTGACCGCGATCACTCGAAGAAGGTCTCCACCGCCTCGAACATCTCCATGTCGTGGTCGAAGGCGCCGGTTTCGAGAAACCGGATCACCTCCGCGATCACGAGCGGTGAGTTCATCATGAAGGTATGGGTCACCGGCAGGATGATGAAGTCATCCATTCCGACGACCATGGTCCGGCCCACCGAGACCTTGCCATCGTCGGGCCCCGGGATCATCGCCGAGTAGATCGGGTTCAACGTCCTGTTGCCTGCAATGATCCCGAGTTCGAAATCGACCGGCGGAAGACGGTTGGGAAGATCGTCCGGCCCGGTGCCGAGTTCAGACCCCGCCGGTCCATTGACCCACTCGAAGGGATCGAGCGGGCCGAACACGTCGACAAGCTCGCTTCCGCCGTTGGGCGGGGCGAGCATGACGACACGCCCGAGGTTCACGGGCGGATGCCGCGAGAGCCAGAAGCGCACCAGGATCCCACCCATGGAGTGGGTCACGAAGTGCACCCGTTCGGTCCCGCATTGCGCGACCGCGGGAAAGATGACGTCGGGCGCAAGTTCGGCCACCGAAGCGCGGCGCGAGTCGTAACCCTGGTTGATGACGCGGTAGCCTTCGGCCTCCAGCGCCTCTTCCATCACGATCAACGAGACCTCTGTCCGCGCCAGCCCGTGCACAAGGATCACGCAGTCCTCCGCCCTCGCGGGCAATGCCGCGGCGGTGGTCAGGAAAAGGGCGATCATCAGCCTGCGCATGGCCTTCAAGATAAGCCATTTGGCGGCACGCTGCGAGGGGCGCTTGCCCCTGCCCCGGCGTCACGCCAATGTCGCAGCATGACGGAGCAGCCGAAACAGGCCCGGACACGGGCGCGCACGATCCCCCGCGTCGCGGTGCGCGGCCTGCTCCTGATCGACGACCGGCTCCTGCTGGTGAACGCCTATGCCGGGAACCGCAGCGATCTTCTCTGCGCGCCGGGCGGCGGGGTGGAGCCGCATTCGAGCCTTGAGGACAACCTCGTGCGGGAATTCCACGAGGAGACCGGGTTGAACGTGGCGGTGGGCGAGCCCTGTCTCGTCAACGAGTTCCACGCGCCCGAACGCGGGTTTCACCAGGTCGACATCTATTTCCGCGTGCGGCTCCTGTCGGGCGATCCGATGGCGCCGTGGAAGGACCCCGAAGGCATCGTCTCGCGCCGCATCCTCGCCAGCCGCGCGGATATGGCGGGCCTGCGCTACAAACCCGACAGTCTGCCAGAGGCGGCCTGGGGCACGAGGATGATCTACGATCCGCTGGAACCGCTGGTCCGCTGAAAGGCGCCGAGCCCGTAGGCGATGCCCCCGAGCGTCAGGAGGCCCGCGCCGAGCATGCGCAGGGTAAGCGCCTCGCCCAGCAGCAGGACGCCGCCGATCATGGCTATGACCGGCACCGAAAGCTGCACGAGCCCCGACACCGAGGCGGCGAGCCGCGGCAGGACACCATACCAGAGCGCGTAGCCGAGGCCCGAGGTCGCGGCCCCGGACAGGACCGCGAGCGCGACGCCGAGGCCGGAGGCCGGCGTGCCGACCCCCGGCAAGGCCAGAAGCGCGACACCGCAGAGCGGCGCGGCGAGGATGAAGTTGGCCGCCGTCTCGGCCAACGGATCGGTCGCGCGGCGCCCGACCAACGAGTAGATCCCCCATCCAAGCGCCGCGGCCAGCATCGCGCCCGACGCGGCCAGCGGCAGCGCAACCTCGCCCGCGGGCCAGACGAGCCAGCCGAGACCGGCCATCGCCAGGCCTGCGCCGATCCAGCGGCGGACAGGCGGCGCCTCGCCCGACAGGACCGCGCCTGCGAACATCGCCACCTGCACGCCCCCGAACAGGATCAGCGCGCCGATACCCGCGTCGATGGCGAGATAGGCGAGCGAGAAACCGACGAGGTAGAGCGCAAGGCCGAGCGCGCCGGGGATGCGGCGCGCAGACAGGAACGGAAGCGCCCGCCCACGCACGAAAACGAGTGCCGCAAGGGTCACGGCCCCGGCCACCGCCCGGATGAGTGCGAAATCCGTCGCGCCGATGTGACCCGGCCCCACGGCCATCCGGTTCAGGATCGAGTTCGCCGCGAAGGCGACCATGACCAGCGCGGTGAGAAGGGCGAGTCTCATGCCGCGAGGAACCTCGCCGCGAGGGGCCCGGCCAGGTGGCTGACCGCGCCATCGGCGATCGTGCCGGCGATGCGGCGGCTTTCCTCCTCGACGATCACGAGGTCGGCGCGCAGTCCCGGCGCGATCCGCCCCCGGTCGGTCAGGCCGAGGAGACGCGCGGGCCCCTCGGACACCAGCGCCCAGGCGGAGGCGACGTCCATTCCCCCCGCCTCGAGCCGGAAGGCGGCGCGCGCGGGGGCGGGGTAATGGTAGTCGGAGGCAAGCGCATCGACGAGACCGGCGGCCACCAGGTCGCCTGCCGCCACCTTGCCCGCGTGCGATGCACCGCGCACGAGGTTCGGTGCGCCCATGATGACACCCTCGCCCGCAGCACGTGCCGCCTCTGCCGCCGCCAGCGTTTCGGGGAATTCCGACAGCGTCGCGCCCAGCGCCCGGCCGCGGGCCCGATCCTCCGGCGTGTGGTCGTCGTGGCTGCCGATCAGGACGCCGCGCGCCTTCAGCACCGTGCAGAGACGGGCCAATGCCGCCGGCACCGCGTCCCAAGCGTCATGCATTTCCTGCAGAAGCGCCCAGTGCACCTCGGGCGAGCGGCGCGCCTTGAGCGCCTGCCCCGTCAGGCTGGGTGGCCGCTTGCCGGCGGCGAGTTCGGCATGGGGCAGGTGGTCGTTCAGAACGACATATGGAATGGCGAAACGCTCCACCAACGCCTCGACCCTGTCGAAATCGCCGGTCATGCCGATCTCGAGGCGCAGCTGCAACAGCGTGTCGGCGCGCATCGTCGTGGCCGCCAGCGCCTCGGCAAGGGCCTCGGCGAAATCGGGGCCTCGCATGCCCCCTTCCCAGGAGTAGAACTGCGCGATGACGGCGGTGGTGATGCCGTTGGCGGCCAACTCAGAATCGAGGCTGGCAAGGCCGGCGGCTAGGCTTTCGAGCGCGCCGCGACGGGGCGCGAGGTGCCGTTCGAACCCGTCGCCGTGGATATCGACGATCCCCGGCAGAACAAGGTGGCCGGACAGGTCGACCACCGGCCCCGCAGGCTCGGCCCCGATCCGCCCCCCGACGATGGAGAGCGGCCTCTCGGCCAACCCCGAGGGGGTCAGCACGCGGGCGCCACGGAACGTGAGATCGGGAAGCGTCATGCCCCCTCATGACCCGAAGCGGCGCGGAGGAAAAGCCCCCCGCGCCTGTCCTTCAGACCGCGTCGGGGTTGGCCCTGTGCTCACGCAGGACCGTGACGATGGCCCCTGCCCCCGTCAGCGCCAGCGCAAGCACCACGAGCCAGCCGAGCAACGGAATGAGCGCGACGATCCCCGCGACGAAGGCCCCGAGGGTCGCGAGACCCGCCTTGCGCAGCACATCGCCCGGCATCTCGTTGCCGAGCCTCAGCCAGATCGCCACGCCGAGGATGTAGGCCCCCATGACATAGCCCGCGTAGCCGACGAGCCCCGCAAGGACGAACGCCGCCGGCAGGAGAGGAATGCCGATCACCGTCAGCGCAAGCACGAGGCCCGCCCCCGCGATGGTGGAAACGAGGAGGAACCCCGAGACGAGGCTGCTGCCCGGGTGGGAGAGGGCCTTTTCCCGCCATGCCGCGACCTGGGCCGGCGCGATGGCGATGGCGGCGGCGGCAAGGGCGGCGACCGTCAGGACGCTGACGATGAACCCGGTGACAGCCGCGCGCCAGGCATTGCGGCGCATGTCGGCGAAACCGCCGGGCATGTCGTCCTCCTCGATGTCGCGCACCTCGACCCTGTCGGCGGGGGCAACCCGCGCGGGGATTTCGGGGGCCTCGCCCGCCTCGGCATAGACGATCACGCGGCCCGCGACCGTCGCCGCGTCGCCGAACTCGACCGTTTCGACCGCGATCATCAGGTCGCCGGCCACGGGCGCGTCGAGCACGAGGTCGCGCACGGCGATCAGGGCCGAGCCGCCCAGGCTGCCCGTTATCTCCGCCTCGCGGGCAAACAGGCGCAGGTTCCCGCCGATCGCCGCATCGATCTCGACCTCCGCCCCGGCGAGCGTGGCGGCGTTTGCCACATCCGCGTCGAGGCCGATTTCGTAGCCGAAGGCGTAGAGCGTGCCTGTGGCCGCGTCGATCGACAGTCTGCGCCCGGCGATGTGCGCTGTGCCGGCCACGGCGCCATCCACAGAAAGGTCCTCGGAGGCGGCGAAAAGGTCGCCCGGTGTTTCGGTGGCGACGGCGATATCGCCGCCGGCAGTGTAGGTATCACCCCCGAAATCGAGACGCGCCGTCTCGTCCTCCTCGGCCGATACGGGCGCGGCGGCAATGGCAATCAGGGCCGCGGCCGCGACGTACAGCAGTCGTTTCATGGGTCTTCCCCCTGTGTTCGCAAGCATTGCGGGGAAACTGGACCACAAGAAGCGGCCTTGCGTTGATCTGCGACAAGGCGGGGGCGGGTTCAGGCGTCGTGATAGGAGGCCGCGATCAGGGCGGCGGGATCCAGCTCGCCCATGCCGTTCCCGATGGCCTCGCGCTGCGCGTCTTCGGCGATCTGCAGGACCGGCGCGGTCAGGCCGTGGCTTTCGACCACGCGCCGGAAAACCTCGTTGTCCTTGTAGATGCCGCTGATCGGAAAGCCGACAGACGTGTCCTCTCCGAGGATCCTCGGCATCCGGTCCCGGATCATGGGCATACCAGCGGGCCCGCCGTTGACGATGCCCATGACATCGGCAAGCGGTATGCCGGCGCGCTTGGCGAGGGGAAGCATCTCGCGCAGACCCGCGACATAGGACTGCAACAGGGAATTGTTGATCGTCTTCATCACCATTCCGGCGCCCAGGGGGCCGACATGCAGAACACGGGGCGTGATCCGCGCGAGGATGGGCTGCGCCCTCACCGCCACGGCGGGCTCCGCCCCCACGAAGATGCCGCAGGTCCCCGCCTCGACCATCTCCGGCCCGCCGGAGATCGGGGCGTCGGCGACGGTCGCACCCTTCGCGGCAAATGCCTCTGCGCGGTCGGACAGGATATTCGGGACGACGGTGCTCGTCTCGAGGATGAGGCGCCCTTCAAGCTCGAGGTCCAGCAAGATGTCGAGCATCTCGGCCACGGCGGCGTCGTCGAAGAGCGACAGGATCAGGACGTCCGACCCCGCCACCAGCGTGGCGAGGTCCCTCGCGGAGGGAACGCCATCGACCGTCCGGCCCGACCTGGTCCAGCCCGTCACGGCACAGCCTTCGGCCGCCAGTTTCCGCGCCATGGCACTGCCCATGCGTCCAAGTCCGATCACCCCGATCCGTTCCATACCCGCGTCCTCTCAGTCGTTGCCGCGAAGCGCCGGAAGGCCGATCGCAGTCGCCTCGAACCCGCCATCGGCGGCGATGATCTGGCCGGTGACGTAGGATGCATCCCCGGAGCACAGAAAGGCGATGACCGAGGCGATCTCATCCTCCGAACCGTATCGGTTCAGGGGAATTGCATCGTGGTAGGCGTCGATGATGGCCTGCGAATGCACGGCCATGGCCAGCTTGGTGCGCACCGGGCCGGGACAGACGCAGTTGGCGCGGATGCCGTATTCACCGAGTTCGACGGCCTGCTGTTTCGTCAGGTGCATCACCGCGGCCTTGGACGTGCCGTAGGCCACCCGAAGGGTCGAGGCGCGCAGCCCCGAGATCGAGGCGATGTTCACGATCGCGCCGCGACTTTCCCTGAGGGCCGGAATACAGGCCTGCGAACAGAGGAAGACACCATCGAGATTGGTCTCCATCACCGTGCGCCAGCGGGCGAAGGTCGTCTCCTCGATGGGTCCGAAATCGGCCACGCCCGCGTTGTTGACCAGCGCGTCGATCCGGCCCCATTCGGCCAGTGTGTCGGCCACCATCGCGTCGACCTGTTCGGGCACGGACACGTCGTAGGGCAACGCCAGAACCGGCGAGAGCCCGGCCGCGGCGCTGTCCAGCTCAGGCACGTCGCGGTCGACCATGGCGACGCGCCATCCCGCACCGAGAAAGCGTTTCGCCGTGGCAAGGCCGATGCCTCGCGCGGCACCGGTGACGATGGCGACAGGTGTTGTGGACATGCTGGGACCCCCCGTTTTTTCGGGAGGTTAGGGGACGGCGGGGCGGAGCGGAAGCCTCCGCTTGCCCCGCCGCCCTGCTCGATACCCGGTTCACCGGTTGTCGAGCTGCGCACGCACCGACATGACCCCGCGCTTCGTCGCGCGGTAGGGCGCGCCGCCGACCGAGCGGATGAAGCGCCGCTTCCTCAGCCGGTCGAAGATGGCGAGCGTGCAATCGGCGAGGATATGCCCGTCGCGTGTGATGCAGGTCACGTCGGTGACCTTGCCGTTGGGGGCGCGTTCGAAGTGAATGGCACCGCCCTGCGCCAGCACGTGCAGCACGCGCTGTTCGTGTTTCGAGATGTTCATGGATATTCCGGAGACTTCAGGCCAGACGGAATCACGCACCCGGCACGCGCACGGGCGGTGAACTGCGATCGGTCCGCCTTTTGCGGACCCTAGGCCCGGGTCTCCGACGAGAACATGAAGTCTCCTGCTGCCGGGAAGGTTCCGGCTTGCGCGGAGTTAGGGTGGCCCGCGCCGTCGGGCAAGCCGCGCGGACGGATGTCCCCCGCCCCGCGTGTTACCTCGGCAACAGGCGCGTGCGGGGTCTCACGCCGGGGCGCCATGCAGGATCAGGGCGCGAGGTCGTCCGCATGCAGGGACTTGCGGAATTCGCGCTTGGGCAACAGGCGGAACCGCGTCCCCGTGCGGGAGGCGCTCAGGATGCGGTCGCATCGGAACGTGCGGGGCTCGGCCCGCAGGTGATCGAACGCGAGCACATACCAGACGGGATATTTCAGCATCAGGTAGTGCGGTTCGATCTCGCGGTCCGAGATCTCGCCGTCCTCCCTTGCGTAGCGGATCGCAAGCGTTTCGAGATCGATGAACCCCTGGTGCAGGGCCTGCACGACACGTTTGGGGGGCGACGTGACACCCGCCTGCACATAGGTCGATGCCGTGACCCCGATCAGGATGCGGGACTTCAGGCGGTTGACCTCCGCCCGTTTCCTCGGTGAGAACGAGGCCACCAGATGCCGCCTGACCGAGCCGAGGTTCGCCAGGAACATGGGTGAGCCCATCTTCTCCGCCACCTCGATGCTGATGAGAAGGTCCACGGCCTCGGGGTAGCTGAGGTTCACCCGGCCGACGCCCCAATGGGGGTCGAGCCGCACGCCCCCGCCCCGCCCCCGGTCCGCGTCGATGGGCAAACCGCGGTCCCGCATGAGCGACAGGTCCCGTGCGATCGTCCGCTCGCTAACGCCGTGCTGGCGCGCCAGGCCCTTTATCGTGCAACGCTCTTCCTGTTTCAGCTGAACGGCCAGCAGATCCATCCGCCTGAGCCTGTCATTGGGGTGAGCGCGCGCCATTCAAAAAATATGCCATCAGATGTCCGGTTTACCAATAGAGCCTGAACCACAGACGCCAGCAACCCGCTGGCGGGCACAGGAGACCGGAAAATGAGGATGAACTACTTCGTCGTCGGCACGACCGACATGGAAAGAGCGGCCGCGTTCTACGACGCGTTCTTCGATCGGGCGGAGGTGAACCGGGTCCAGCCATCCGAAAGGATGATCTACTGGCTGGGAGAGGATTTCGCCTTCGCGGTTGCGATACCGTTCGACGGCAGACCGGCGGCCAACGGCAACGGAACGATGGTCGGTTTCGCGCTCGGATCGGCCGAGGAGGTCGAACGGCTTCACCGCAAGGCCATTTCACTGGGCGGAACCTGCGAGGGCGCGCCGGGGCCGAGGGGGCCCCGGTTTTCCGCCTATGTCAGGGATCCGGACGGGAACAAGATCTGCCTTTCCGACTGATCTTCCCCCCCCCGACGCGCGCGCCTCCCGATGGTGGAGACCACAGGGGCGCACCCAATGAAAAAAGGGGCCGCGCAATGCGGCCCCTTTCCGAATTTCAGTGCCTGGCGGCAGATTACATCATGCCGCCCATGCCGCCCATGTCGGGCATTGCCGGGCCGTCGTCCTTCTTCGGCCGGTCGGCAACCATCGCCTCGGTGGTGATGAGCAGGCCGGCGATCGATGCGGCGTCCTCGAGCGCGGTGCGCACGACCTTCGCGGGGTCGATCACGCCGAACTTGAACATGTCGCCGTATTCCTCGGTCTGCGCGTTGAAGCCGAAGGACAGGTCGCTGGACTCGCGGATCTTGCCCGCGACGACCGAACCGTCGACGCCCGCATTCTCGGCGATCTGGCGAAGCGGCGCCTCGAGTGCCTTGCGCACGATGGCGATGCCGGCATCCTGGTCCGAGTTCTCGCCCTTCACGCCCTCGAGCGACTTCGCGCCCTGGACCAGAGCGACACCGCCACCGACGACCACGCCTTCCTGAACGGCCGCGCGGGTCGCGTTCAGCGCGTCATCGACACGGTCCTTGCGCTCCTTCACTTCGACTTCGGTCATGCCGCCGACGCGGATGACGGCGACGCCGCCTGCGAGCTTGGCAACACGCTCCTGCAGCTTCTCGCGGTCGTAGTCCGAGGTGGTTTCCTCGATCTGCTGGCGGATCTGCGAAACGCGGGCCTCGATCTCGGCCTTGTCGCCTGCGCCGTCGACGATGGTCGTGTCATCTTTCTTGATGACGATCTTCTTGGCGTTGCCGAGCATGTCGATGGTGACGTTCTCGAGCTTCATGCCGAGGTCTTCCGAGATCACCTGGCCACCGGTCAGGATCGCGATGTCCTGCAGCATGGCCTTGCGGCGGTCACCGAAGCCCGGTGCCTTGACGGCGGCGATCTTCAGGCCGCCACGCAGCTTGTTGACCACGAGCGTGGCGAGCGCCTCGCCTTCGACGTCCTCGGCGATGATGAGGAGCGGCTTGCCCGACTGGATGACCGACTCGAGCAGCGGGACCATCGGCTGCAGCGACGAGAGCTTCTTCTCGTGCAGCAGGATGAGGCAGTCCTCGAGCTCCGCCGACATCTTGTCGGGGTTCGTCACGAAGTAGGGGCTGAGGTAGCCGCGGTCGAACTGCATGCCCTCGACCACTTCGGTCTCGGTCTCGAGGCCCTTGTTCTCCTCGACGGTGATGACGCCGTCGTTGCCGACCTTCTGCATCGCATCGGCGATCATGCGGCCGATTGCGGCCTCGCCGTTGGCGGAGACGGTGCCGACCTGCGCGACCTCGTCGCTGTCGGTGACGTCACGGGCTGCCGACTTGATGTGGTCGATGACCTTGTGCACGGCGAGGTCGATGCCGCGCTTGAGGTCCATCGGGTTCATGCCGGCGGCGACCGACTTCATGCCTTCCTTGACGATGGCCTGGGCCAGGACCGTTGCGGTCGTGGTGCCGTCGCCGGCCTCGTCGTTGGTGCGGCTGGCCACTTCCTTGACCATCTGCGCGCCCATGTTCTCGAACTTGTCCTCGAGTTCGATCTCCTTGGCGACCGACACACCGTCCTTGGTGATGCGGGGCGCGCCGAACGACTTCTCGATGACGACGTTGCGGCCCTTGGGGCCGAGGGTGACCTTCACCGCGTCGGCGAGGATGTTCACACCCTTCAGCATGCGGTTGCGGGCATCGGTGCTAAACTTGACGTCCTTGGCTGCCATTTCTGGACTCTCCTTGGAAAAATCGGTTGCGGATTGGAACCGGGTCGCCGGCGCGTGGCCGGCGGGACGCTCAGGCGATGACGCCGAGGATGTCCGATTCCTTCATGATCAGAAGTTCTTGGCCGTCGACGGTGACCTCGGTGCCCGACCATTTGCCGAACAGGATGCGGTCGCCGGCCTTGACGTCCATGGGGATACGGTCGCCGTCGTCGTCCTTGGCGCCCGCGCCCACGGCGATCACTTCACCTTCTGCGGGCTTTTCCTTGGCGCTGTCGGGGATGATCAGACCACCCTTGGTCTTCTCGTCGGATTCGATGCGGCGGACCAGCACGCGGTCATGCAGCGGAGTGAATGCCATGTCTCGAACTCTCCTCGTAAGGTTCGGTTTTCTCGCTTTAGCACTCGCCTTGGATGAGTGCTAACGACGCGGAGATAAGGATGGGTCCGTGGGGTGTCAACGGTTCGCGATCGGAAAAATCGACCGAAACGTCATCCGCTTGCGGCCCGACGGGGATCATGCCGCCGACACCTCAACCCACCGCGAGCGCGTAGCCCGTGACAAGCTCCCTCCGCCCCGCTATGAGGGCCGCGATTTTCGCAATGCATCCGAGAGACTTTCCCATGAACACGCTCGTCTTCGGCCACAAGTCGCCCGACACCGACTCGACCGGTTCGCCCATCATCTGGGCCTGGTACCTGAACAACGTCACCGACTGCGAAGCCGAGCCCGTCCTGCTGGGCGAGCCCAACACCGAAGCCGCCTTCATGCTCGACCGCTGGAACCTGCCCAAGCCGCGCATCATCGACTCCGTCGCCGCCGGCACACCCGTGGTGATCGTCGACACGAACAACCCGGCCGAGCTTCCCGAGGGCATCAACGACGCCGACATCAAGGCCATCATCGACCATCACAAGCTGGTCGGCGGGCTGGAGACGAAGGGGCCCATCACCATCACCATTCGTCCGCTCGCCTGCACGGCGACCATCATGTACAAGGCCATGGGCCCGGATGCAGCGCGGATGCCCGAGGCGATCAAGGGCGCGATGCTGTCGTGCATCCTGTCGGACACGCTGGAATTCCGCTCGCCCACCACGACGGACACCGACCGCGCCGTGGCCGAGAAGCTGGCCGAGGAGCTGGGCATCGACATCCCCTCTTACGCCGCCGAGATGTTCGCGGCAAAGTCGGACGTCTCGGAGTTCTCGGACGCCGAGCTCCTGCGGATGGACAGCAAGGAATACGAGGTCGGCGGCAAGTCGTTCCGCGTCAGCGTGCTGGAAACCACGTCGCCCGAGACGGTCCTTGCCCGGAAGGCGAGCCTCATGGCCTCCATGCCCGCCGTGGCCGCCGAGGACGGTGTCGACCAGGTGCTCCTGTTCATCGTCGACATCCTGCGCGAGCAGTCGACCATGCTGATCCCGAATGAACTGACCAGGCAGGTCGCGGAAAAGAGCTTCGCCACCGTCTGCGGCGATTCCGATACGGTCGTCCTGCCGGGTGTCGTCAGCCGGAAGAAGCAGATCATCCCCAACCTCGCGCTCTGAGGTGCCGCGGGTGGCAGTGCGGGGTTTCCCGCATTGCCGCCCCGCCCCCCGGCCTGAGACACTCGCGGGCACCAGAACCCGGAGTGTCTTCATGGTCCGCCTGCCCTCCATCGTCCTCGTATCGCTCCTTGCTGCGCAGCCACTCCTTGCCGAGGCGTACTGGCCATCCCCCAGTGACACGATCCGCGCCGATGCCACGGGCCTGCATCTGACCGCCGCCGATGGCAGCGCCGGGGTGGACCTGCCCTTCGGCACACCCTTCCACGTCGCCATGCGCACACTCGTCGCCATCGTCGGCCACGAGGTCCACGTGGCCTTTCCCGGCGAATGTCCCGAGGGGCCGCTGGTCAGCGTCTCGCTGCCCGGCCAGATCGACCTGAACTTCCGGGAGGACCGCCTCGAAGGCTGGTTCCTCGCCACCGGGGACGCGGTCGCCACGACCGGCGACCTCGCCGTCGGTGCGCCGCGCGCGGCACTGGAAACGGCCGGCACGGTCTGGCACACCGACAGCACGCTCGGCCTCGAATTCGAGCGCGACGGCGTGGCGGGCATCGTCTCGGAGGACGGGACGACGGTCACGCATCTGTGGTCGGGAGTGGCGTGCATCTTCCGGTGAGGCGCCAAAGGAACGGACAAATCCCCGCCGATGGCCTGATTTTGTCGGAATTGTAACAGCCGCCCGCGGCCGGACGGGTTACACTGACAATTGTCCAACAGCGGAGAAAAAACCCATGCCGATTCTTCTGAACCGTCGGGCCTTCCTGGCCACGACCGCCGGCTTCATCGCGATGCACCCCTTCTCGGTCCGCGCGCAGGCCGGCCAGGCGCATCTTCGGATCATGGAAACGACCGATGTCCATGTCCACGTCTTCCCCTATGACTACTACAGCGACCGGCCGGTGGACACCGTCGGCCTTGCACGGACCGCGTCGCTGGTCGACGGCATAAGGGCCGAGTCGACGAACTCGATCCTGCTCGACAACGGCGACTTCCTTCAGGGCAACCCGATGGGCGACTACATGGCCTACGAGCGGGGCATGTCCGAAGGCGACGTCCACCCGATGATCGCGGCGATGAACACGCTCGGGTTCGACGCCTCGACGCTCGGCAACCACGAGTTCAACTATGGCCTGCCCTTCCTGATGAACTCGGTCGCAGGCGCGGACTTCCCGGTGGTCTGCGCCAACGTGTCGACCGCCATGGGCGGCAACGCCACCGCCGACACGACGCTGGTCCCGCCCTACGTGATGCTCGACCGGATGCTGACCGACGGCGCGGGCGAGAGCCACCCGATCCGCATCGGCATCATCGGCTTCGTGCCGCCGCAAATCATGACCTGGGACCGCCGGCACCTCGAAGGCAACGTGCAGGTGCGCGACATCGTCGCCGCCGCGCAGGCCTACGTGCCGCAGATGCGCGAGGAAGGCGCCGAGATCATCATCGCGCTGTCCCATTCCGGCATCGGCGAGGCGGACCATTCCGACATGATGGAGAACGCCTCGATCCCGCTGGCGGGCGTGGACGGCATCGACGTGGTCCTGACCGGCCACCATCACCGCGTCTTCCCGGGCCCCGACTACGCGGGGACGCCCGGTGTCGACGCGGAGGCCGGGACGATCATGGGCAAGCCTGCGGTCATGGCCGGCTTCTGGGGGAGCCACATGGGCCTTGTCGACCTGATGCTGGAGCGTGACGGGAACACCTGGCGCATCGCCTCCCACATGTCCGAGGCGCGGCCGATCTACCGGCGGGAGGAGGACCGCTCGATCACCGCGCTGGTGGACAGCGACGAGGCCGTGCTCGCCTCCGTCGAGGCCGACCACGAGGCGACGCTGGCCTATGTCCGTGCCGAGGTCGGACAGACGGACGCGCCGCTCCACTCCTACTTCGCGCTGGTGGCCGACGATCCTTCCGTCCAGATCGTGTCGAACGCACAGACCTGGTACATCGCGCAGATGATGGCGGGGACCGAGAACGAGGGGCTGCCGATCCTGTCGGCCGCGGCCCCTTTCAAGGCCGGGGGCCGTGGCGGGCCGGAATACTACACCGACGTGCCCGCCGGGCCCATCGCGATCAAGAACGTGGCCGACCTCTACCTCTATCCCAACACGGTGCGCGCGGTGCGCATCACCGGGGCCGAGGTGCGCGAATGGCTGGAGCGGTCCGCGGGCATGTTCAACCAGATCACGCCCGGAGAGGCCGATCAGATCCTTCTGAACCCCGACTTCCCGTCCTACAACTTCGACGTGATCGACGGGGTGACCTACCAGATCGACCTCAGCCAGCCGTCCCGCTACAACAACGACGGCGAGGTCGTGGCCCCCGACGCGCACCGGATCGTCAACCTGATGTACCAGGGCGCGCCCATCGACGACGCGCAGGAATTCATCGTCGCCACGAACAATTACCGCGCGGGCGGCGGCGGGAACTTCCCCGGCGCCAACCCCTCCACGGTGATCTTCGAGGGGCCGGACACCAACCGCGACGTGATCGTTCGCTATATCGTTGAACAGGGGACCGTCAGCCCCTCGGCCGACGCAAACTGGACCTTCGCGCCGATGGCGGGGACCACGGTCCTTTTCGACACGGGGCCGGCGGCCTCGGCGTTCATGGACGGGGTCGAAGGCGTAGCGATCGAGGCTGCGGGCGAAGGCCCGGACGGCTTCGCACGCTACCGCATCACGCTCTGAGCCAGCAGACGGGGCGGGGTCACCCCTGCCCCGTCACGCAAGGTCGCCGCCCGGCCAGGGCCAGGCAGCCCGGCGACGCGCGCGGTGCCGCGCAAGGCGACGCCGCGACGGGCCAGGCGGGGCCTATCCGCCCTGTTCCCTCCGCAAGAAAGGTCCTATTCAGGCGCCAACGATCCGCCCGAAGGAGACCCCCATGACCACCCCGATCATCGACAGCCTCGCCGATCTTTCCGGCCGCTACGACGCGCTGTTCTGCGATCTCTGGGGCTGTGTCCATGACGGCGTGCAGGCCTTCCCCGAGGCGGTCGCCGCGCTTCGCGCCTTCAAGGCCCAAGGCGGGACGGTCGTCCTTGTCACCAACGCGCCGCGCCCCCGCGCGAGCGTGGCCAAGCAGCTTCTGCGTCTCGGCGTGCCCGAGGATTGCTGGGACGTGATCGCGACCTCCGGGGACGCGGCGCGGCTGGCGATGTTCGAGGGTGTGGTGGGCCGGCGGGTCTGGCACGTGGGCGAACCGCATGACGCGCCTTTCTTCGAACCGCCGAAGATGCTCGAGAACCCGGTCGCGATCGAGAAGGTCGCGCTCGAGGAGGCCGAGGGCATCGTGTGCACCGGGCCCTTCGATCCCCACGCCGACCCCGCCGTCCTGCGGCCGCAGTTCCTGCTGGCCAAGACGAAGGGCCTGAAGCTTCTGTGCGCCAACCCCGACATCGTCGTCGACCGTGGCGAAAGCCGCGAGTGGTGCGCGGGGGCACTCGCGCAGCTCTATACCGAGATGGGCGGCGAGAGCCTCTATTTCGGCAAGCCGCATCCGCCGATCTACGACCTGGCCCGCCGGCGCCTCCAGCAGATCGGGCGGTCTGTGCCCGAGGATCGCGTCCTTGCGGTGGGCGACGGGATCTTCACCGATGTGCAGGGCGGCATGGGCGAGAACATCGACACCCTGTTCATCACGGGCGGACTTGCCCGGGCCGAGACTGGCACCACCGGCCGGCCGGATCCCGCGATGCTCGCCGATTTCCTGGAAGGCGCGCAACTGGAACCGACCTACGCCATGGCCATGTTCCGCTGAGGCGTCAGGCGGAGTCCTTTCCCCGCTTCATTAGGGACACGAAGGAATCCAGCCGTTCCATCCGGCCTGGCCAGTCGGCATTCTGCCGGGTCAGCCAGCCATGCGCTGTCTGAAGCGCGCCGGGCACCAGCCGCACGGTGCGAACCCGCCCCTTCTTGTCCGACGTCACGAGACCCGCGGCCTCCAGCTTCCTCAGATGCCCGAGGAATGACGGCAGCGCCATGTCGTGCGGCGCCGCCAGTTCCCCGACGCTCGCGGGACCGCGGCACAGCCGCTCCAGCACCGTGCGACGTGTCGGATCGCTCAGCGCCGAGAAAAGCACATCGAGTTTCGGATCATGCTTAGTCATGAGACTTTGTTTTGCACCAAAGCATTGTGAAGTCAAGGAAAACGGCCGAAGCACACGAAACCCTCCGCCTGTTGATTTCCCCGCGACCCGCGCCATCTTGTGATGCATGCGCAAGAAAATTGCGAAAAGTGGAATTTTGCGGGCCTTTTGTTACTTTCTGCATTGCAGAAGGCGGGTCCGATGAGGTATCAGGCCGCCATGGCCCAGGGAGAACCGGACATGCTCGACAACATCACGACCGGCACGATCGTCATCGAGGATCTGGAAATCGGCATGAAGCGCTCGCTTGAGAAGCTGGTGACAGACCGGGATATCGAGCTTTTCGCGGAGGTCTCGAGCGACCGGAACCCGGTGCACCTCGATGACGACTACGCCCGCGACACGATCTTCGAGGGCCGCATCGCCCACGGGATGCTGACCGCTGGCCTGATCTCGGCGGTGATCGGCGAGCAGCTTCCGGGACATGGCACGGTCTATCTCGGCCAGACGCTGAAGTTCATGGCGCCCGTGCGACCCGGCGACATGGTCCGCGCCGAGGTCGAGGTCATGGACATCGACTACGGCAAACGCCGCGTCACGCTCGCCACCCATTGCCGGGTCGGCGACACCGTCGTGCTCAAGGGCGAGGCCGTCGTCCTCGCACCCTCCGGCAAGTTCGACTGACACCCCGCTCCGGCCTTCTTGCCCTCCCGCCACAGGGCGGATAAGTCCGGCCCATGCGGATCGTGCGCGACCACCAGTATGTCCGTCCCGAAGAGCGCGGCGCCTCGGTGGCGATCGGCAATTTCGATGGCGTGCACCGTGGCCATGCACATGTCATCGACCTGGCCCGTCGCCCGAGCGCACCGCTCGGCGTCGTCACGTTCGAGCCGCATCCCAGGGAGTTCTTCGCCGCCGACGCGCCGCCCTTCCGGCTCATGAACTCCGAAGCGCGCGCCAACCGGCTGGAAAAGCTCGGGGTCGAGGTGATGGCGGAATTGCCGTTCGATGCCAGCCTCGCGGGCCTGAGCGCCGAGGAATTCGCCCGCGACGTTCTTGCGAACGGCCTTGGCGTCAGCCACGTCGTGGTGGGCGCCGATTTCTGCTTCGGCAAGGGACGCTCGGGAACCGCGGCCATGCTGCGGGACTTCGGCGCCCGGATGGGCTTCGACGTCACGATCGCGCCGCTTCTGGAAGGATCCTCCGGCGCCGTCTCGTCGACGGCGATCCGCAACGCGCTGAGCGAGGGGGACCCGCGCGCCGCCGCCGACATGCTGGGCCACTGGCACCGGATCGAGGGGCCGGTCCTGCACGGCGAGAAACGGGGGCGCAAGCTCGGGTATCCGACCGCGAACATGGAGCTTGCGGGCCTGCACGTCCCGCGCCTCGGCGTTTATGCCGTCGTCGTCGACGTGCTGAGCGGCCCGCACGCGGGCAGCTATCGGGGCGTGGCCAATCTGGGCATCCGCCCGATGTTCGAACGCCCCGCGCCCAACCTCGAAACCTTCCTCTTCGATTTCACCGGCGACCTCTACGAGCGGCACTTGTCGGTCGGCCTTGTGGAGTTCCTGCGGCCCGAGATGAAGTTCGACAGCCTCGACGCTCTGATCGTGCAGATGGACGCCGACAGCGAAGCGGCCCGCAAGGCGCTGTCACGTACATGAGGGACCGCTTCTGGGAGCGCGTGCCGATGGAACGCATGACACCCGAGGAGTGGGAGGCGCTCTGCGATGGCTGCGGCAAGTGCTGTCTCAACAAGCTCGAGGACGAGGAAACGGGCGAGGTCGCGCTGACCCGCGTCGCCTGCCGCCTTCTCGACGACGAGACCTGCCGCTGCGGGCAGTACGAGATCCGCAAGACGCTGGTCCCCGAATGTATCCGCCTGACGCCCGCGACGATGGGCGATGTCGCCTATTTCATGCCCGAGACGTGCGCCTACCGTCTGCTGCACGAGCGCAAACCGCTGAAATGGTGGCATCCCCTGGTATCCGGCGACCCGGAAAGCGTGCATGAGGCGGGGGTCAGCGTGCGGGGCATCTCGGTACCGGAATACGAGGTGCCGGAAGAAGACTGGGAAGACTACATCATCGAGGAACCGGGAACATGATGTTCGCCTCCGACAATACCGGGCCGGTGCATCCGGCGATCCTGCGGGCCGTGATGGAGGCTGACGCGGGCTACGCCATGCCCTACGGCAACGACGACATCACCCGTGCCGCGCGCGACGCGGTGCGCGACACGTTCGAGGCGCCCGGCGCGGCGGTCGAGTTCGTGGCGACGGGGAGCGTCGCGAACGCTCTGGCGCTCGCCTGCCTGTCGAAG
Source organism: Roseicyclus sediminis (assembly GCF_025515305.1). Taxonomy (GTDB): domain Bacteria; phylum Pseudomonadota; class Alphaproteobacteria; order Rhodobacterales; family Rhodobacteraceae; genus Roseibacterium; species Roseibacterium sediminis. Next base: position 22,145 of record NZ_JAOPHT010000022.1, on the reverse strand, counting down.
CCCTGGGACGGGGTCTTCTGCCACCGCAACGCCCATGTGGAGGAGGACGAATGCGGCGCGCCGGAATTCTATTCGGGCGCGAAGCTGATCCTCGTGGACGGGGCCGACGGAAAGATGACGCCCGGCGCGCTGGACGCGGCCATCGTGCAGGCGGCCGACCGGGGTGTGCACGGCGTCCAGCCGGGCGCGGTGACGCTGACCAACGTGACCGAACGCGGGACGGTCTACACGCTCGACGAGATCGCCGCGCTGGCGGCGGTGGCCAAGGCGCATGGTCTGCCCGTGCACCTCGACGGGGCCCGCTTCGCCAATGCCTGCGTGGCGCTTGGATGCAGCCCGGCCGAGATGACCTGGAAGGCGGGCGTCGATGCCGTCAGCTTCGGCGGCACCAAGAACGGCTGCATGGGCGTCGAAGCGGTGGTGCTTTTCGACGCCGCAAGGGGCCGCGAGCTGGAGCTTCGCCGCAAGCGCGGCGGTCACCTTTTTTCCAAGCACCGCTACCTTTCGGCACAGATGGCGGCCTATTGCGCGGACGGACTCTGGCGACAAATGGCCGAGGCCGCGAACGCGCGGATGACCGGGCTTCTGGCGCGCCTGCCGGAGGTGCCCGGCGCGCGGCTCTGCCATCCGGCGGCGGGCAACCTCGCCTTCATCGAGGTGCCCCGGGCGGCGCACCGGAGAGCCTTCGCGGCGGGGGCGCAGTACTATCTCTTTCCCGGCGAAGCGCTCGACGCGGGCCCCGAGGACGCGCCGGTGCGCTGCCGGATCGTCTGCGACTGGGCGAAACCGGCAGAGGATGTCGCGCGGCTTCTGAAGGCCTGGATCGGATAGCCGGTCGGCTCACGCGCGCCGCTGAAACTCACCCCAACCCGTCGAGAAAGCGCCCGATCGGTTCCGCGACGGCCTTTGCGTGGGTGACGGGCGCCATGTGCCCGCCGCCCTCGATGAGGATGCGCCGCGTGTCCCGCAGCCCCTCCTCCAGCCGGTCGAGGATCTGCCCGATCACGGGAGGCGACGCGCTGCCCTGCATCAGCAGAACCGGGCAGGCGACCGTGCCAAGCCGCGGCAGAAGCCGCGCGCTGTCATGGTGGAGCGACGGCTGCTGCGCGGCGATGGTCCACATCCGCTCTGCCATGTAGGCCGCCTGCGGCGGGGGCAGAGCGTCGAAGGTTCCCCCCGCCCCCCAGACCGACAGGAAGAGCCGCGCGGCCTGTTCGGTGTCGCCAGCCGCGATCATCGGCGTCATGCTGGCCAGCGTCTCGGCATTGCGGCGTTTCGCGTCCCCGTCCGGGGCAGCCGCGAAAAGGACCGGCTCATACATCGTCAACGAGGCGACGCGCTCCGCCTCTTCGATGGCGAGGCGCAGGGCGACCGTCGCGCCGAAACTGTGGCCGACGAGATGCACGGGCCCCTCCGGCAGGAGCGCGCGGGCCTGTTCGGTGGCCTGGTCGTGGTAGTCGCGGGTCCGGTCGCCGTCCGGGCCGGCGCCGTGACCCACCATGTCGGGCGCGATCAGTCGGTAGCGGTCCGACAGGATGCGCGCCAGTTTTTCCCAGGCCCCCCCATGGGCCAGGGCGCAGTGCAGCAGAAAGACGGAAGGCGCCCCTTCCGGCCCCCAGCGGCGGATGCCTTCGCTCACAGCTTGCCGGCGAGGAACAGGTCGAGGTCGTCGATCCGGTCCTGACCCCAGAACTTCTCGGTCCCGTCCACGATGTAGAAGGGCGCGCCGAAGACGCCGGCCGAGACCGCATCCTCGAGGTTGCGGGCGTATTGCTCGGCGCCCTGCAACATCGCCATTCCGGCGAGACCCGGGTCGAAGCCTGCTTCCTGCAGACAGTCCGCGATTACCGCGTCCTCGGCGATGTCGCGCTTGTCGCGCCAGACCGCGCCGCCGAAGGCCTGAACAAGTTTGCCGAGATCGCCGCCACCCGCCTTCTCGGCCGCGATGAAGGCATAGGAAGACGGCGCGGGGTTCACCGCGCGATAGGGCGGATCGAGGTCGATTGGCAGGCCGTGTTTTTTCGACAGGCGTCTGAGTTCCTGCAGACGGTAATCGAGCCGCGCCGGGTGACGTTCGCCGGGGGGCAGGCCGCCGGTGCGCGGAAAGACCGCCATGATGTCCACGGGCCGGTATTTCAGCGTCGCGCCGTGCCGTTCCGCGACCTCCTCCATCCGGGTTCCGGCAAGGTAGGTGAAGGGCGACGTGGTCGCGAAGAAGTACTCGATATGGGCCATTCGCAACTTCCCTCCATTTGGCTTTGCGCCGACCCTAGGCCGGTGGTAGGGGGTGTCAACCAGATGCCGGGGCACGTGGGGACGGGTCCGGCAAGACACGAGGCAAGGGGGACAGCTGCCGCATGTCGTCGACCGAACCGAAGCTCATTTCGGGCAATGCAAACCGGACACTCGCCGAGGCCATCGCAAGGCGCATGTCGATGCACCGCGGGATGCAGGTCAGCCTCGTTGATGCGCGCGTCGAGCGTTTCAACGACGGCGAGATCTTCGTCGAAGTGTTCGAGAACGTCCGCGGCGAGGACATGTTCATCATCCAGTCGACGTCGAAACCGGCGAACGACAACCTGATGGAACTGCTGATCATCACCGACGCGCTGCGGCGGTCCTCGGCCCAGCGGATCACGGCGGTGATTCCCTATTTCGGCTACGCAAGGCAGGACCGGCGCACCAAGGCGCGCACGCCCATCTCGGCCAAGCTCGTTTCCAACATGATCGCCAAGGGCGGGGTCGAGCGGGTCCTGACGATGGATCTTCACGCGGCCCAGATCCAAGGCTTCTTCGACATCCCCGTCGACAACCTCTATGCCAGCCCGATCTTCGCGCTGGATATCCTTCACCAGTTCAACGGTGACATGTCGGACGTCATGGTCGTCAGCCCCGATGTCGGCGGCGTGGCCCGCGCCCGCGAACTAGCCAGCCGGATCGGCGCGCCGCTCGCCATCGTGGACAAGCGCCGCGAAAAGGCAGGCGAGGTCGCAGGCATGACCGTGATCGGCGACGTGAAGGACCACAAGTGCATCATCGTCGATGACATCTGCGACACGGCCGGCACGCTGTGCAAGGCGGCCGACGTGCTGATGGAGGGCGGCGCGACCGAGGTCCACGCCTACACGACGCACGGTGTCCTGTCCGGCCCTGCGGTGGAGCGGATCTCGGGCTCGGTCCTGAAGTCGCTCGTGGTCACCGACACGATCGAGGCGACGGCCGAGGCGAGGGCATGTCCCAACATCCGCATCGTGCCGACGGCTCCGATGTTCGCACAGTCCATCGTGAACATCTGGTCGGGGACGAGCGTCTCCTCGCTGTTCGACACGGCCTCGCTGGTTCCGATCTACGAGGGGCTCTATCCGCGGGGGATGTGGGGTCGCTAGACCCCGCGCCCAAACCCTGCCAGCGTCCCGATTTACGTCGCCTGTCAGCGCGCGACATGCGCCGTCGACCGGCGGGCATGGCCGCGGCCTGCCTCGGTTCCGGCCAGCTCTTGTTCAATCGGGCACCCTGCTCGCCGCAAGCGTGAGGCGGTGAAGGCGACCGAAGAAGGCGCCGAGCCATCCCTCGGCCACACACGCCGTAGGCCGGGCCGCAGGACGCGGGCCTAGCCCAGCGGGCGACGTGCGTAACCCGCCCCGGACAATCTCAGGGCCAGCGGCAGGATCGCCACGACCAGCAGCGCCCCGACGAGAAACGGCGCTCCGGGAAGGTAGATGCCGGCCGACCCCGACACGAAGACCCCGAAGAGCGGCGTGAAGACCAGCGGGGCGAGCACCGCCGACAGCGAACTCAGCGAGGCGATCACCCCCTGCACCATGCCCTGCCGATCCTCGCCGACCGTTCCCGACGACATCGCCATGAGCGTGGGAGGAACGAGGTCGGTCAAGGCCGCGATCGGCAGGAGGATCGCCACCATCCAGAGCGCGTCGGCAAAGCCGAATCCCGCGAGCGACGCCGCCCCGAGCACCAGTCCCCAGATCGCCAGCCGCCGCTCGCCCAGCCGCTTCACCGCGAAAGGCATCACGCCCGCCTGGACACCGGCCACGAGGACCCCATAGGCCGAGAGCGACAGGCCGATCACCAGCGTGGACCAGCCAAAGACTTCGCGCCCCCAGAAGGCCCAGAGCGTCGGGTAGACCATGTTGGCGAACTCGAAGACGGCGATGCAGATCAGCGGGATGGCGAGGCCCGGCACGCGGAACGCCGCAAAGATCGTGCCAAAGGGGTTCAACTCGCGCGCGCCGAAGGGGCGGCGGCTTTCGCGGCGAAGGGACTCGGGCAGCACGAAGAGGCCGAAGACGACGTTCGCTGCCGCAAGCCCCGCCGCCAGCCAGAAGGGCGCGGTGACATGCCAGGTCGCGACGATCCCGCCCAGCGCGGGGCCGAGGACGAACCCGATGCCGAAAGCGGCCCCGATCAGGCCGAAGCGCGCTGCGCGCTGCTCGGGCGGGGTGATGTCGGCGATGTAGGCCGTCGCGGTGATGTAGGTGGCCCCGGCAAGCCCCGCCAGCGTGCGGCCAAGCAGGAGCAGCCACAGCGACCCGGCCAGCGCCATTATGACGTAGTCGACCGCGAGGAAGGCCAGTGCCGCCAGAAGGATCGGCTTGCGCCCGTAGGCGTCCGAAAGGGACCCCACGATCGGCGCGAAGAGGAACTGCGCGCCTGCATAGGCCGACATCAGAAGACCGGCCCAGAGCGAGCCCTGGGCGAGATCCCCCGCCCCGACGCGCGCCATCAGGTCGGGCATGATCGGGAACACGATGCCGATCCCGATGGCGTCGATCATCAGGGTGGCGAGAATGAAGATCAGGGGGCCGCGCTCGGACTTCATGGCGCCCTATCCCCCGGGAACGGACCCCGGCGCAAGCTTCATGGCGCGGTTGCGACGAAAGACGGCTGCGAAGGCGAGATTGGCCACATGTCGCCCCGCGTGCGAACAGCGGATGCAGCGGTAATTCGGGACGATAGGCCGACCAGATGCCGGGAATGGCGTGGCATGGCCCCGCGCTTCGGCAATTCGGCAAGGGATAGCGGATGCCACCTTCCGGCTCGGACCTCCGGCTCCCTGACGGCCGGGCGGTGACAGGCGCTGCGGGTTTCCGGTTTCCGACCCGCATGGCGGTGATCCGGTTGCGGGACGCGGGCCCGCGTCCGGTGCGTCCCGAGATGGCCGGCCGAACGCCATGTCACGGCAGAGCGCGTAGATCCGGACCGGTGGCGGGACGGCACTGAAACAGGCATCCGGACGGCTCATGCGCCCGGCCGTCTGTCGCGCGGTGAACGTTGCAGGGGTGAACTTGCGGCTGGAGGTCGAACGGATCTTCCGTGCCCCCCATTTTCGGCAATCGCGGGTCCCCGCGCCTCAGTAAAGATCCCAGTCGTCCTCGCCCGAGACCTCGCCGATGGCGAGCCAGTCGGCGCGGATCCGCGCCACCCGGCTGTCACCCCAGGTCCGGAAGACGAGGTCGAAGCCGGCCTCCGTCACAGCCTCGGCGCGAAGGTCCGCGCGCTGGTTCGTGTCGCCGTCGGTGTCCCACATGGACAGACCCACATGGACAGCCGGCGCGCCGCGGAATAACGCCGAGAACGCGACCGGCACGCGCGCCTCACGCGGGCCGGTGCCGGACCACATAGGCCCGTCATCCTCGAAATCGCTGAACAGGGTCCGGCTTCCCTGGTCGATCCCGACAAGTGGTGTGCGCAAGCGTTTCATGGTCGGCGATCTGCGGTTCTGTCCTGCTCGTGGCGGCGTGGTCTAGCGGCCAACTGGACCTTCGAGACGGAAAAATCGTGACGCGAGAATGGCATTGCCGACATGGCCGAGACGAGAAACCCCCGCGCGCCGGGGCGCACGGGGGCTCGATATTTCGTGGTCCTGCCGGTTCCCGAGGGTCTGCGTCAGCCGCCGATCCGGTCGCCCAGCGCCACCATGTCGGCCAGCAACTTGGCGGCATCGTCGACGGGGCCGGGCTCGTTGTGGAAGGTCTCTTTCGCCTTGTCGTGCGCGGCGCGGTATTCCTCGATCAGCGCATTGTGCGCGTCGCGGGTCAGCTCGCTCGACGGCATCGCGCGCTCGGCCAGAACGGTGACGGACTTGCCCGAGATGTCCGCGAAACCGCCCAGCACCACGTATTCTTCGGTGCCGCCCGCATGGGTGACCGAGAGGATGCCGGGACGCAGCGTGGTGATCGTCGGCGCGTGGTCGGCCATGGCGGTCATGTCGCCCTCGGCGCCGGGGATGCGAACCTCGGTCGCCTGGAGCGAGGCCAGCCGCCGCTCGGGGCTGACGAGGTCGAATTGCATCGTGTCGGCCATGTTCCTGTCCTTTCGACTGCCTGCCCCCGCCCCACCGTTCGGTCGGGCGGGTGGCGGCTATCCCTTACGCGGCTTCGGCGGCCAGGCGCTCGGCCTTGGCGATCACTTCGTCGATGCCGCCGACCATGTAGAACGCCGCTTCCGGCAGGTGGTCGTACTCGCCCGCGACAACCGCCTTGAACGAGGAAATGGTCACGTCGAGCGGCACCTGCACGCCGTCCGAGCCGGTGAAGACCTTCGCCACGTCGAAGGGCTGCGACAGGAAGCGCTGGATCTTCCGGGCGCGGGCCACGGTCAGCTTGTCCTCTTCCGACAGTTCGTCCATCCCGAGGATCGCGATGATGTCCTGCAGCGACTTGTAGCGCTGAAGGATACCCTGGACGTCACGGGCGACCTGGTAGTGCTCCTCGCCGAGGATCTGCGGGTCCATGAGGCGCGAGGAGGAGTCGAGCGGGTCCACGGCCGGGTAGATGCCGAGCTCGGAGATCGCGCGGCTGAGAACCGTCGTCGCGTCGAGGTGGGCGAAGGTCGTGGCGGGTGCCGGGTCGGTAAGGTCGTCCGCGGGAACGTAGACGGCCTGGATCGAGGTGATCGAGCCGGTCTTGGTCGAGGTGATCCGCTCCTGCATCGCGCCCATGTCGGTGGCCAGCGTCGGCTGGTAGCCCACGGCCGAAGGGATACGGCCGAGAAGTGCGGACACCTCGGAGCCGGCCTGCGTGAAGCGGAAGATGTTGTCCACGAAGAACAGAACGTCCGTGCCCGACTGGTCGCGGAACTGCTCGGCCAGCGTCAGGCCGGTCAGCGCGACGCGGGCGCGGGCGCCCGGAGGCTCGTTCATCTGGCCGTAGACCAGAGCCACCTGGCTCTCGGTCAGGTTGTCCGGCTTGATGACGTTCGACTCGATCATCTCGTGGTAGAGGTCGTTCCCTTCACGGGTCCGCTCGCCCACACCGGCGAACACGGAGTAGCCCGAGTGCACCTTTGCGATGTTGTTGATCAGTTCCATGATGAGAACCGTCTTGCCCACGCCGGCGCCGCCGAACAGGCCGATCTTGCCGCCCTTGGAGTAGGGGGCGAGCAGGTCCACCACCTTGATGCCGGTCACGAGGATTTCGGACTCGGTCGACTGGTCGACGAACTCCGGAGCAGGCTGGTGGATGGAGCGCTTCTCGTCGGACACGACCGGGCCGCCTTCGTCCACGGGCTCGCCCACGACGTTGAGAATGCGGCCGAGGGTTGCGTTGCCCACGGGCACCATGATCGGGCCGCCGCTGTCGGTGACGCTCTGGCCGCGCACGAGACCCTCGGTGGCGTCCATTGCGATGGTGCGGACAGTCGACTCGCCCAGGTGCTGGGCGACCTCGAGCACGAGGCGCTTGCCGTTGTTCTCGGTCTCCAGCGCGTTGAGGATCTCGGGCAGGTGGCCGTCGAACTGCACGTCGACGACGGCGCCGATGACCTGGGTGATCTTTCCGGTTGCGGTAGCCATGTGTGATGTCTCCGGTGTCTTAGAGCGCTTCGGCGCCCGAGATGATTTCGATCAGCTCATTGGTGATGACGGCCTGACGCGAGCGGTTGAACTCGATCGTGAGCCGCTCGATCATGTCGCCTGCGTTGCGGGTCGCGTTGTCCATTGCGGACATCCGCGCGCCCTGTTCGGAGGCGCCGTTTTCAAGGAGCGCGGTGAAGATCTGCGTGGCAAGGCCCCGCGGCAGGAGGTCGGCGAGCACACCTTCCTCCGACGGCTCGTAGTCGTAAAGCGTCGCGTCGCCCTCGCCTTCCGCCGGCGCTTCGAACGACGCCGGGATCACCTGCGTCGCCGTCGGGATCTGGCTGATCACCGACTGGAAGCGGTTGTAGAAGATCGTGGCGACGTCGAACTCGCCCGCGTCGAACCGCTCAAGCAGGTTCGCGGCGATGTCGGCGGCGTTGGCGTAGCCGAGGCGCTTCACATCCGATAGGTCGACGTGTCCGACGAACTTGTCGGCGTGGTCGCGCTTCAGCTGTTCGCGGCCTTTCTTGCCGACCGTCAGGATCTTGACCGTCTTGCCCTCGGCAAGAAGGCTGTCGATCCGCTGGCGCGCAAGGCGCACGATGGTCGAGTTGAAGCCACCGCACAGACCGCGCTCGGCAGTCATCACCACCAGAAGCTGCACCTGGCTGGAGCCGGTTCCGGCCAGAAGGCGCGGCGCGCTTTCGGACGCGCCCACCGACTGGGCGAGACCGCCCATCACCGCTTCCATCTTCTCGGCATAGGGACGCGCCATTTCGGCGGCCTCCTGCGCACGACGCAGCTTGGCGGCGGCGACCATCTGCATGGCCTTGGTGATCTTGCGGGTCGACTTGACCGACTCGATCCGGTTTTTCAGGTCCTTGAGGCTCGGCATCTGCCTGTCCCCTCCTCGCGTCGTTCCGGATCAGGCGAAGTCGGCTGCGTATTCTTCGATCGCGGCCTTCAACTTGTCGGCGGCATCGCCCTTGATCTTCGGATCTTCGTTGGTGATCCAGTCGAGGACGTCCGACTTCTTCTGCCGCATGAAGGTCACGAGCCCGCGCTCGAACCGGCCGACGGCGGATACCGGCAGCTTGTCGAGGAAGCCCGAGATACCCGCGAAGATCACGCAGACGATTTCCGCGTTGGTCAGCGGCGAGTACTGCGGCTGCTTCATCAGTTCGGTCAGACGCGCACCACGGTTCAGCAGGCGCTGGGTCGCGGCGTCGAGGTCCGAGCCGAACTGCGCGAAGGCGGCCATCTCGCGGTACTGCGCAAGCTCCAGCTTCACCGAGCCCGCAACCGATTTCATCGAGTTGGTCTGCGCCGACGAACCCACGCGGCTCACCGAGAGACCGGTGTTCACGGCGGGGCGGATGCCCTGGTAGAACAGTTCGGTCTCGAGGAAGATCTGGCCGTCGGTGATCGAGATCACGTTGGTCGGGATGAAGGCCGACACGTCGCCGCCCTGGGTTTCGATGACCGGAAGTGCCGTCAGCGAGCCCGAGCCGTTGTCCTCGTTCAGCTTCGCCGAACGCTCCAGCAGGCGGGAGTGGAGGTAGAAAACGTCACCCGGGTAGGCTTCGCGGCCCGGCGGGCGGCGCAGCAGGAGCGACATCTGGCGGTAGGCGACGGCCTGCTTCGAGAGGTCATCGTAGATGATGAGCGCGTGACGGCCGTTGTCGCGGAAGTATTCCGCCATCGCGGTCGCGGCGTAGGGCGCGAGGAACTGCATCGGTGCGGGGTCGGATGCGGTTGCGGCCACGACGATGGAATATTCCATCGCGCCGGTTTCCTCGAGCTTCTTCACCAGCTGCGCGACGGTCGAGCGCTTCTGGCCGACAGCGACGTAGACGCAGTAGAGCTTCTTGCTCTCGTCGTCGCCGGCGGCGTCGTTGTAGACCTTCTGGTTCAGGATCGTGTCGAGTGCCACGGCGGTCTTGCCGGTCTGACGGTCGCCGATGATCAGCTCGCGTTGGCCACGGCCGATCGGGATCATGGCGTCGATGGCCTTGAGGCCGGTCGCCATCGGCTCGTGCACGGACTTGCGCGGGATGATGCCGGGGGCCTTGACGTCGGCGATGCGACGCTCGGTGGTCTCGATCGGGCCCTTGCCGTCCAGCGGGTTGCCGAGACCGTCGACGACGCGGCCCAGAAGCGCCTCACCGGCGGGCACGTCCACGATGGAATTCGTGCGCTTGACGACGTCGCCTTCCCCGATTTCCCGGTCCGAGCCGAAGATCACGATGCCGACGTTGTCGCTCTCGAGGTTGAGCGCCATGCCGCGGATGCCGCCGGGGAATTCCACCATCTCGCCGGCCTGGACGTTGTCGAGGCCGTAGACGCGGGCGATACCGTCGCCGACCGAAAGCACGCGGCCCACTTCGGCAACTTCGGCATCCTGACCGAACGACTTGATCTGTTCCTTCAGGATCGCAGAAATCTCGGCTGCTTGGATACCCATTTATCCGACCTCTTTCATGGTGTTCTGGAGGGAGTTGAGCTTCGCGCGGATCGACGTGTCGATCATCCGCGAGCCCACCTTGACGACAAGACCGCCGATGAGGCTTTCATCAACGGTCGCATTCAACTTGACCTCGCGACCGACGGACGCCGACAGCGCCTTCTGCAGCTTGTCGGACTGCGCCTTGGTCAGGGCCTTGGCACTGGTCACATCCGCGGTGACCTCGCCCTTGTGGTCGGCGATGCGCGACCGGAGCTCGCGCAGGAGCGCGGGAAGAACGAAGAGACGGCGCTTGCCGGCCATCAGGCGCAGCGTGTTGCCGGTGATCGCGTTCACGCCCATCGCGTCTGCGACGCCGCCGATCGCGGACTGCGTTTCGTCGCGGCCATAGATGGGCGAATTGATCAGGTCCCGGAGGTCGGCGCTTTCGGCCAATGCGGCTTCGAGCGCGGAAACATCCGCCTCAAGCGCGTCAAGCGCCCCGCTTTCCTGAGCCAGTTCAAACATCGCGGTCGCGTAACGCGCGGCAATGCCGGTCGAGATCGAAGCAGGTTCGCTCACGTCCACCCTTTCACATGCTTGCCCGGCGTATCCCGGACGGCCTTCTCATATGGTCAACCCGGGCGGTGCCTGCCGGCGCCTCCGGGCTCTCGTTCGCGTCTCGGCGGCAGATGGCAGCCGGTTCCCCTCAAATCGCCGTGGATGTAGCAGAGGGTTCATCATGCTGCAACCGCCACAAATCTGCGGCGCAGCAATGGAAAAATCCCGTTTTTCATGGAGGTAGCCGGATGCCGGGTGTCTGCGACGCTTTGAAGCTTGCACGTATTTCCGTCAGGGGGCTTCGCGGCACGTCGATTCTGCGCCCGCATGGCTCCTCGCGGCGGCGCAGCGCCGGAAATTGCCGCGTGGCCGCCACAATCGCACCGCACCTCGACCCGCATTTGACCCAAATCCAATGGTTTAGAATCCCCTAACGAGGTTTCTGAGGGTGCTTGCCCCACCATGCTGTCGATTTTCACCCTTACGGTTCTGGGTGCCTTCGGGGCATCGAACGTGCTGACCGACGTCGACGACAAGTCGGACGACGACGCACACGACGACCAGCTTCCCGACGATACCGCCGAGGGGCTCGGCGGTGACGAGGACCTCATCGCGCGTCTGGACATGTTCGCCGCTCTCGGCATGAGACAGCCGGACGTCACCCCGACCAGCGAGGCCTACCTTCCCGCGGAGGAGGACGAAGATGTCTTCGGCGATCTCGTCGAAGACACGGTCGTGGCCGACCTGACCGCAGAGGAACTGGATATCATGGCAGGACAACTTTCGCCCGCCATGGGCGCGGAAGACTACGACGACGGTCCGACCGAAGTGATCGCGGTGTCCGTGGGCGGCCCCGGATCGGGGGCGCCGGACGCAACGGACGCCGGGTTCCGGACGCAGCTTGGCCCGCAGGACGAGCTGACCTTGAACATCGCGCCCGATCTGCCCGGTCAGATCCTTGCCGTGCACAGCGTGTTCGACACCGAGGGTGACGACGAGGGATCCGTCGGGCTGCGCTATGCGATGAATTTCTACATCCTGCCCGAGGGACAGGATATCCCAGACGGCAGCATCACGGGCACCGAGGCCGAGTTCATCGAGGCGCACGGCTTGCAGAAGCTCGGCGAGATCGACCTCGGCCGGTTCGCGGCCCGCTACGATGCAGAGACCGGCGATACGGTCGTGACCGACGATTCCCGCCAGGCAGAGCCGCCCCATATCCTCGCCAATCGCCCCGTGACGGAGATGACCGCGCTCTTCGGCTAGGTCCGGACCTGCGCGATCCTCAGACCTGTTGTCGGCCCGCCGCGCCCGCCGGACGCGGTGCGCCTTCCAGCACGCGAAGGGGCCGGCGCACGCGCTCGGCCAGGCCCGGACCGAGCGGCGCGTAGACCCGCTTGGAGGCCTCCACGATGAGAACGCCGCCCCCGCGCTGGCCCGGCAACCGGCTGCCGAGGCGTTCGACCATCTCGGCCGACTTGATCCAGAACCGCTTCTCCGAGGGAGGCGCGAAGAGCGCCGCGGCGTGACGTTCGGGCACGAAGTCGTGCCGCTTGAGCTGGGCCTCGAGCTGACCGAGGGTATAGGGCCGGCCGAAACCGAAGGGCGTGACATCGCGGCGCGCCCAGAGACCGCCGCGATTGGGCACGATGAACAGAGCACGGCCGCCCGGGCCAAGAACCCGCGCGCATTCCTCCAGAACGGCGGCCGGATGCTCGGACGTCTCCAGCCCGTGAAGGCAGATCAGGCGGTCGGCATGGCCGGTGTCGATCGGCCAGAGCCCCTCGCGGCACAGGACCGAGACATTGTCGAGGCCGGCCGGCCACGGCATCACGCCCTGCTCGGCCGGCATCAGGCCGATCACGCGCCGCGCCTCTCCGAGATAGGGACGCAGAAGCGGAACGGCGAAACCGAAGCCGACCACGGTCTGCCCCTTCGCCTCGGGCCAGAATGTCAGAATCTGGTCGCGGATCGCCTTCTGCGCGGTCCGGCCGAGACGCGTGCGGTAATAGAACTGCCGCAGGTCGATCACGTCGAGATGCATTGCGGCTCCGGGGTCAATGGTCCAGTCTCCTGTCCCGACCTTAGCAGCGCGAAAGGGAAACGCCATGCCCCCCGCAACCGCCAACGCCACGTATACCATCGCCCGCGACGGCCTCGAAATCGTCACCGTCCCCTGCCTGAGCGACAACTACGCCTATCTCGTGAAGGGCCCCGACGGCGTGTGCCTGATCGATGCCCCCGAGGCCGGGCCGATCATCGAGGCGCTCGAGGCGCGCGGCTGGACGCTCGGGACGATCCTGATCACGCATCACCACCATGACCACGTCGGCGGGGTCGAGGCGCTGCGGAGCCGCTATGGCTGCAAGGTCATGGGGCCCGAGGCCGAGCGCGAGAAACTGCCACCGCTCGACATGGGGCTGAAGGACGGCGACGCCGGCGGAGCGGGGCCCTCCCGGACGGTGGCGATCGCGGTGCCGGGCCATACGCTCGGCCACCTGGCGTATCATTTCCCCGAGGCGGGCGTGGTCTTCACCGCCGACAGTCTCATGGCGCTCGGTTGCGGCCGGGTGTTCGAAGGCACGCCTGCGATGATGTGGGACAGTCTCTCCCGGCTCGCCGCCCTGCCGCGCGACACGCTCGTCTTCTCGGGCCATGAATACACGCAGGGCAACGCCCGCTTCGCCCTCACCATCGAGCCCGAAAATCCCACACTGCAGGCTCGTGTGGCCGCGGTGGCGGATGCGCGTTCGGAAGGCCGTCCGACCGTTCCGGCAGAGCTTGGCGAGGAACTCGATACCAACCCGTTCCTACGGGCGGGCTTGCCAGAGGTGAAGGCGCTCCTAGATATGAGTGGAGATCCCGACCACGCGGTCTTCGCCGAGATCCGGCGCCGCAAGGACGCGTTCTGATCAGCGCTGCCGATCCGGTCGGCCGCGCATGTTCCGGGGCCGGAGAATACGGCGATCCGGGCTGGACGACCGGTTCGCTCAAGGGGGCGCGACCGGGCAGGAACGGTTCATTGAGACGGCCCCAATCGGCGAATGCCCGTTTTTTGTGCACTCCCTCATGAATCCAAGGGCTTGTGCCGGAGCGGCCCGGTGACACTGCAATTTGAGCAGAATTTCCTTGAAACACGCCGACAAAAACCAAAGCTTAATCACATGAGGCCATGATCGGGCGGAGGCGGAGGCCCCCTCGACGACACCGAAAGGATCACGCGCGTGCCATCTTTTTCGACGACCCTGGAGCAGGCCATTCACGCAGCGCTGGCGAATGCGAATGCGCGCCGGCACGAACTTGCAACGCTCGAACACCTCCTTCTCGCGCTCATCGACGAGCCGGACGCGCAGAAGGTCATGAAGGCATGCAGCGTCGATCTCGAGGCGCTGCGCACCACGCTCGTGAACTTCATCGAGGATGATCTGTCGACGCTCGTCACCGACGTGGACGGGTCCGAAGCCGTGCCGACCGCTGCCTTCCAGCGGGTGATCCAGCGCGCGGCGATCCACGTCCAGTCCTCCGGGCGCACCGAAGTGACCGGCGCCAACGTGCTGGTCGCCATCTTCGCCGAGCGCGAAAGCAATGCCGCCTACTTCCTGCAGGAACAGGACATGACGCGCTACGACGCGGTGAACTTCATCGCCCATGGCGTCGCCAAGGATCCCTCCTACGGCGAAAGCCGCCCCGTGACCGGTGCGTCGGAAGCCGAGGATGAGCCGCAGTCGAGCCAGGCCGAGACCGCGTCCGACGCCGACCAGAAGGAATCGGCCCTCGCCAAGTATTGCGTCGACCTGAACGCCAAGGCCGTGAAGGGCGATGTCGACCCGCTGATCGGCCGCGAGCACGAGGTGGAACGCTGCATCCAGGTCCTGTGCCGGCGGCGCAAGAACAACCCGCTTCTGGTGGGCGATCCCGGCGTGGGCAAGACCGCCATTGCCGAGGGACTGGCCAAGAAGATCGTCGAGGGCGCAACGCCCGAAGTGCTTCAGGGCGCGACGATCTACTCGCTCGACATGGGCGCGCTTCTCGCCGGCACGCGGTATCGCGGCGATTTCGAGGAGCGGCTGAAGGCGGTCGTCAAGGAACTCGAGGATCACCCCGACGCGATCCTCTTCATCGACGAGATCCACACCGTGATCGGTGCGGGCGCGACCTCCGGTGGGGCGATGGATGCCTCCAACCTTCTGAAGCCCGCGCTTCAGGGCGGCAAGCTGCGCTGCATGGGCTCCACCACCTACAAGGAATTCCGCCAGCACTTCGAGAAGGACCGCGCGCTGAGCCGCCGGTTCCAGAAGATCGACGTGAACGAGCCTTCGGTCGAGGACGCGGTGAAGATCCTCAAGGGCCTCAAGCCCTACTTCGAGGAGCATCACAGCGTGAAGTACACCGCCGACGCCATCAAGACGGCGGTGGAGCTGAGTGCGCGCTACATCAATGACCGCAAGCTGCCCGACAAGGCGATCGACGTGATCGACGAAGCCGGCGCGGCGCAGCATCTCGTGGCGGAATCCAAGCGCCGTAAGACCATCGGCGCCAAGGAGATCGAGGAGGTCGTGGCAAAGATCGCCCGCATCCCCCCCAAGAACGTCTCGAAGGACGATGCCGCCGTGCTCAAGGACCTCGAAGGCACGCTCAAGCGCGTGGTCTTCGGCCAGGACGCCGCGATCGAGGCGCTGTCGGCCTCGATCAAGCTGGCCCGCGCGGGCCTTCGGGAACCGGAGAAGCCGATCGGCAACTACCTGTTCGCGGGTCCGACCGGCGTCGGCAAGACGGAGGTCGCCAAGCAGCTCGCCTCGTCTCTCGGGGTGGAACTCCTGCGCTTCGACATGTCGGAATACATGGAGAAGCACGCGGTCTCGCGGCTCATCGGCGCGCCTCCGGGCTATGTCGGGTTCGATCAGGGCGGTCTGCTGACGGACGGGATCGACCAGCATCCACACTGCGTCCTCCTGCTCGACGAGATCGAGAAGGCGCATCCGGACGTGTTCAACATCCTGCTGCAGGTGATGGACCACGGCACGCTGACCGACCACAACGGCCGCAAGGTCGACTTCCGCAACGTGATCCTGATCATGACGTCGAACGCCGGTGCGGCCGACATGCAGAAGGCCGCAATCGGCTTCGGCCGCGACCGGCGCGAGGGCGAGGATACGGCCGCGATCGAGCGGACGTTCACGCCGGAGTTCCGGAACCGCCTCGACGCGGTCATCAGCTTCGCGCCGCTCGGCCGGGAAACGATCCTCTCGGTGGTCGAGAAGTTCGTCCTCCAGCTCGAGGCGCAGCTCATGGACCGCAACGTCACGATCGAACTCACGCGGCCCGCCGCCGAATGGCTGGCCGAGGAGGGTTACGACGACAAGATGGGCGCACGCCCACTTGGCCGCGTGATCCAGGAGCACATCAAGAAGCCGCTGGCGGAAGAGCTTCTCTTCGGCAAGCTCGCCAAGGGCGGCAACGTGAAGGTGGGCATGAAGGACGGCAAGATCGACCTTCGCTTCGAGGAGCCGGGCAACCCGCGCCTCAGCTCGAAGAAGCCGCCGCTCCTGACAGCGGACTGAGCCCCCCTCGGGTCTGAAATCGAAACGGCGGTCGCATCTCGCGGCCGCCGTTTTGCTTTCAGGGATGAGCCCGGACTACCGGACTGCGGTCATTGGGACGAACGATCGCCGCAGATGCCTTCAGCGCTCTGTCAGCTTCAGCTCGATCCGCCGGTTCTGCGCCCGGCCTTCGGCTGTGCCGTTGTCCGCCACCGGCCGGTATTCCCCGAAGCCGGTCGCCGCCAGCCGGGAGGGCGGAATGCCCAGTTCCTCGGACATGTAGAGCACGACCGACAGCGCCCGCGCCTGGCTCAGTTCCCAGTTGTTGGCGAAGGCCCCGCCCGCGCCGATCTGCTGGTTGTCGGTGTGACCGTCGACGCGGATGATCCAGTCGATGGTCTCGGGAATATCGTCGGCCACCTCCGACAGGAGCGAGGCGACATTCTCGATCTGCGCAAGGCCCTCGGGCGCAAGGTCCGCAGACCCCACGTCGAACAGCACCTCGGACGAGAACACGAAACGGTCGCCATCGATGCGCACGCCCTCGCGTCCCTCCAGAAGCTCGCGGAGCCTGCCGAAAAACTCCGAG
The DNA here is from genome assembly GCF_025515305.1 of Roseicyclus sediminis. GTDB lineage: Bacteria > Pseudomonadota > Alphaproteobacteria > Rhodobacterales > Rhodobacteraceae > Roseibacterium > Roseibacterium sediminis. Next base: position 5,199 of record NZ_JAOPHT010000022.1, on the reverse strand, counting down.
CGATAGCGTTCCAGTTCCTCGGCCTCCGCCGCCAGCCGAGCGGCCTCGGCCGCCTCAAGTTCGGCGCGCACGGCTTCGGAGCCCGCAAGCGCCCTCTGTTCGGCGGCAAGCCGCGCGAGCGCGGTATTGAGCTGCGTGCCCAGCGCATCGATCTGCACCTGCGCCTCGGCGTCGGCCTCGGCCGCGTCGTCGAGAAGCGATTGAAGCGCCGAAAGCTGCGTGCGCAGTGCCGCCACCTGCTCGTTCAGGAGCGCGACCTGCCGCTCGCTCTCGGCCGAGGACGCCTCGGCGCCTTCGAGCTCGCGATTGGCCTGTGCCAGCAGGGCGGCACGTTCCTCGGCCGCAGTCAGGGCTTGGTCACGGTCGGCCTCGGCGGCGAGGCGGGCCGAGAGGGCGTCGGCCAGCTGCGCTTCCAGCGTCGCGAGATCGGTGTCGCCGATGGCGAGTTCCGCCGCCTCCGCCCGTGCCTCGGCATCGCGGATGCGCGCCTCGAGTTCGGCCAGCCGAGCCGCCGCGCTGGCCTCCGCGCTTTCGATCCGCGAAAGGGCGAGGGCAAGCTGCTGCTCCAGCTCGCTCATCTCGGTGTCGCGGTCCTGAAGCTGGGCGCTCATCCGCTCGGCCTCGAGCTGTGCGGCGGCAAGCTGTTCCTCGATCGAGCCGCGCGCCTCGACCTGTGCAAGCGCCGAGGCAAGCCGGGTGGCGAGGTCATCCCGCGCAGCATCGGCGGCAGCGAGAAGCGTCAGCGTCTCCTCCGCCTCGCGCCGCTGTTGCTCCAGCGCGAGCGTCATGGCGGTGAGTTCTGCGTCCGCCTCCTCCAGCCTTGCGCGCAGGGCCTCCGCGGCGGCGGCCTCCACGAGGCGCGCGGCTTCCGCGTCGTCCAGCGCGGCGACGGTCTCGGCCAGCTCCGCGTCCCGCGTCTCGGCATCCGAGCGGAGATCGGCGATCAGTGCCTCCAGGGCCTCGCGGCGCGCCGCGTCGAGCCGGGCGGCCTCGGCGGCGGCGTCGATCTCGCTGCGGGCCGTCGCCAGCGCGAGGTTCAGCGCCTCGGCCTCGCTCATGGCCTCCGCGGCCTCGGCCTGCGCGGCATCGCGCGCGGCCCCAAGATCCCGGTTCTCGGCCAGAAGGCTCGCCACCTGTTCCTCGAAGGAGGCGATCCGCGCGGCCTGCCGTTCGCCCTCGGCCGTCAGTGCTGCGATCAGCGCGTTCTGTTCGGCCACCTGCGACTGCGCCGCCTCGAGCGAGCCGGCCAGCGTTGCGACGCGGCTCTCGAGACGGTCGGCGCGCGTCGTCTCAAGGCCCAGCGCCTGCGACAGGTCGTTGAGTTGCGCGTTAAGCGCATTCAACTCGTCATCCTGGTTCGTGATCTCTTCGCGCAGGACGTATTGCACGACCATGAAGATCGTCAGCACGAAGATCATCACCATCAGCAGCGAGGTGATCGCGTCGACGAAACCGGGCCAGATCGAGCCGGAGAAACGGGCCCCCGCACGGCGCTGGAAGGCCATCGCGCCTTACTCCCCGATGTCGCGGCTGCGCGGGCTGGGCGGCCGGCGCACCGGGTTCGCCGTGGCCGTGGCGCGGCGCTGGACCGGGGCCTCGGCGGCACGGGTCAGCGCACGCAGCGCGTCGGTCAGCTGGTTGATGTCGGCCCGGAGCGCCTCGTTGAGGGTCACGCCCTCGTCCTCTCCGCCGGTGTCGTCCTGCCCTGCTTCGAGCCCTTCGGCGATCTTGTAGAGTTGCACGTCGATGGAGCGCAGGCGCATCCGGCTCTCCTCGTCGAGCCCGCCGCCGGCATGTCCGTCCTCGACCGCCTGGGCAAGACGCTCCTGCGCGGCGGTCAGCTTCTCGACGGCTTCGACCTGGCCAAAGCCCATGCGATCGGTCAGCCCGCCCACGGCCTGCACCAGTTCCTGAAGGCGCATGTCGGTCTCGGCCCGTCGCGCCTCGGATTGCGAGTAGAGGCTTTGCAGCGTTTCGATCTGATCGACCATGTGGTCGAGAACGGTGCCGATCGCGCTCCGGTCGACGCCGCCATCGCCCTCGCCGGAGGACAGGCTGACACGCGTGATCGATGCGAGCCATTCCTCCATCTCGCGGTAGAACCGGTTCTGCCCATGTCCGGCGAACAGCTCCAGCAGGCCCACGACCAGCGAACCGGCAAGGCCCAGAAGCGACGAGGCGAAGGCGGTTCCCATGCCGCCCAGCTGATCCTCGAGCCCGTTCATGAGCCGTCCGAAAACGGCGAGCCCTTCCTCGCCCTCGGTGGGCTGGAGCGAGCGTATCGTCTCCACCACCGCCGGCACGGTCGTGGCGAGGCCGAAGAACGTGCCCAGAAGGCCAAGGAAGATCAGGAGGTTGGCGATATATCGCGTGATGTCGCGGCTTTCCTCCATCCGCGCGCCGACGCTGTCGAGCACGGATTTGGCCGAGGCCGGCGTGACCTGCATCCGCCCGCCACGCACGCGCGTGATCGCCGTCGCCGCCGCCAGAAGGCCCGGCGGCCGCTCGATTGCATCCCCGCCGCCCGTGGATGCCACTTCCTCGATCCAGGCAACCGACGAGAACAGCTGGAAGACCTGCCAGAAACAGGCGAGCACACCCACGACGAAGACGATGCCGATGGTTCCGTTGAGGTAGGGACTCGAGAGGAAGACGGGCTGCACCATCGGCCACACGAGGACCGCGCCCGCGATGACGCAGGCAAGGATTATCAGCATCAGTACGATCTGACGCGTCGGTCGGGTGATGCGCACGCCCTCGGCGCCCTCGGTCCTGCTCGCCACGGCCCCACTCGTTCAGCTTTGCCTCGCGGGGTCAGCCTACAGGCGCCGGACGGCGAAGCCAATGGCCTCTGGCCGGTCAGTCTGCCGCCCGCAGCATCCGAACGCGGCGCACCAGCCAGTCGAGATCGGCATCGGCGAGGCCAAGCTCGGCGAGGTGCGCGGCGGTGTTGTAGAGATATTCGTCGTTCGGGCCGCGCCCGCCGACGGCACCGGCGATGATCCGGGCCTGCGTCTCGAGGTCGAGATCGCCGCGATACTGCTCGTGCGCGCGGTCGATGACGTAGGTCAGCACATCCTCGCACCGCGCGCCGCAGTCGTGGAAAACGACGCAAAGCCTGGTTTCGAGATAGGCGGACGAGATGAGTTCGCGCTCACGCAGGTAGTCGATGGTCGTGGCGGCGTAGGACGGCTCCACCCGGAAGGCGAGGCCGTCGCAATGCGCCCCTTCCGCCCTGTCGAGGGCGAGAACGAGGCCCGGGCGTTCGGGCGTGCCGCGATGGTGAACCGAGGACATGCAGAACGACCGGTGCCAGCCATCAAGCCGGGCCACGCGCGCCTCGGCGACCGGAAAGCCCGGGTTCCACAGGAGCGAGCCATAGCCGAAGACCCAGAGGTCTCCGCCCGATGTTCGTCCCGTCTGCACATGCGTCATCGTCGTGGTCCTTGCCTGCGCGCCCGGCTATACCTGCCCGCGCAACGGAACGAAACGGGGTCGGGCTGTGCTGAGGCGTGTAATCGTTGGATTGGCCGTGCTGGCGGCGCTGGCCTCGGGCCTGTGGTTCGTGTCGGCACGCGGGATCGAACGGGTGGTCACGGGCTGGCTCGAGGCGCGGGCGGCGGAAGGCTGGCTGGTGCGCTACGAGGACCTCGGCGTCACGGGCTTCCCTTCCCGTTTCCGGACCGAGTTCACCGCGATGGAGCTGGCCGATCCCGAGACCAACTGGGTCTGGACCCTTCCCGCCTTGACGCTGGAACAACGCGCCTTCCGGCCCGACCACCTCCGCGCGACGTGGCCCGCAACGCAGGAGCTGTCCTCCCCCGACCAGCGGCTCACGATCACGGCGGCCACGATGACCTCGGAGCTGGACGTGCAGCCTTCGGCCGGGTTCGCGCTGGACCTGTCCGACACGGTGCTCGCCGATGTTGCGGTCGAAAGCGACGCGGGCTGGCGCATGACGCTGCCACAGGGACACCTGACCATGGCGCGACGGGACGGCGAGGCCTCGTTCTACGACGTGTCCTTCTCGGCCAGCGAGTTCGCGCCCCCCGCGCCGTTCCGGACGCGGCTCGATCCGGCCGCGATCCTGCCCGAGACGATCTCGGTTCTCGACTACGAGGCCGGGATGCGGTTCGACCGTCCCTGGGACATCCGCGCCATCGAGGATCGTCGCCCGCAGATCACGTATCTCGACCTCAAGGAGCTCGAGGCGGTCTGGGGCGGACTCCTCCTGCGCGCCGCGGGAACGCTCGACGTGGATGCGTCCGGCCTTCCCGAAGGCGAGATTGCGCTCCGTGCCGAGAACTGGCGCGACATGATCGCGATGGCGGTCAATGCTGGGATCATCCCCGAGCGGATGCGCGGCACGGCCGAGGGGCTTCTGGGCGTCGTCGCGGGGCTTTCCGGCGATCCCGAGGTGATCGACGCGGCGCTCGGTTTTTCCGGGGGACGCATGTTCCTCGGCCCCCTGCCCCTGGGACCCGCGCCACGGCTCGTGCTGCGTTAGCGGCAGTAGGATCCCGAGCGATAGGACGCCACGTCGAAGTGGAAATGGTCCTGGTGGAACCGGTCCGAATTCGGGCCGAGCACCGTGCCGAAGGTCCCGCAGGCCCCCTGGTGCAACTGCCTCAGGAGACGCCCCTCGCGCTCGGTGCGCCAATGGGTCAGCACGGTCAGTTCCTGCCCGTTCTGCAATCCGATCCCCGCGATGTCGATGGCGTTGCCGCGGGCATGTTCGCTGAGCCGTGCGCCGCTCTGCGAATTGCGCGTCCGGCAGGCGTAAGAGGCGACGACCCGCAGATTCGAGACGCCGCCGCCGGTGCGTCCGATGGTCGGCACGAGCGCGTCGCGCACCCAGGTCTGAAGCGCGCGGGCCGTATCGCAGGTGATCGTGGCGGGCGTCGTGAGCGCGATGCCCTCCACGCCGCGCAGCCGTACGGGTTCGGCGATGCCGCAGCCCGAGGACCGGCCGGTGATGGGTTCCAGCCGCTCGCCCACGAGGCCCGGAACGCCGCAGATCGTCCCCCCCGTTCCGGGCTGGGTCACGCGCCCCGGCGTCAGGCGGGCCGCCGCGCCGCGCACGCGCCGCTCAAGCCCGTCGGGCCTGAGCGAAGGGCGCAGGGACCGGGCGACCGCCGCCTCTCCGGCAAGCGCGATGATGGCATCCGGCCGGGTCGTCGCGGGCGGTGGCACCGCGGC
>NZ_JAOPHT010000021.1 GCF_025515305.1 Roseicyclus sediminis | reverse complement strand
GGCGCCGACAGCAAGACCAATCCAACCGGCGCCGCAGGCGCCGACACCATTCCTGCGCCATCCCCTCACAGCCCCTCCTCCCGCGAGATGAAGCGGAAGAAGGCCCAGGAGAAGATCAGCAGGCACAGCAGGATCACAACGGCCACGGCCGCGCCGGCACCGATGTTCGACAGGGCGAATGCCTGCTCGTAGACATTCACCGTGAGCGTGCGGGTGCCCGCATTGCCGCCCGTCAGGAGGAAGATGTCGTCGAACTTGTTGAACGTCCAGATGAAGCGCAGCAGGAACAGGACCGACAGGATCCCCATCAGCATCGGCAGGCTGAGATAGCGGAACTTCTGGAAGGGCGAGGCCCCGTCGACGTCCGCCGCCTCGTACATGTCGTGGTCGATCGACTGCATCCGCGCGAGGATGAACAGGAAAGACAGCGGGAAATAACGCCAGATCTCGAAGACCGTCACCATGACGAGGGCGAGCGGCCGCTCCCCGAAGAAATTGATCGAGCTCTCCGTCACGCCCATCTGGATCAGGAGCGCGTTGACCGACCCCGAGAAGGGATCGAACAGGATCACCCAGGAGAACGCCACCGCGATCACCGGCGCCACGTAGGGAAAGAGGTAGAGGCCGCGCAGGATGCCCTGCCCCCGAAACGACTTGTTGAGGAGAAGCGCCGCGAAAAGCCCGACGATCAGTGCGCCGCAGGTGCCCACGACCGTGTAGAAGACGGTGGCGAAGATCACCGTCCAGAACTCGCGCGCATCGAACACGGCCCGGAAGTTCTCGAAGGTGAACTCGAGGTTCGTCAGGATGTTCTCCGCCTCCCCGGTGATCGACGGCACGGTGCCGTCCTCGATCGCGTCCTCCAGCGCTGCGGCGTCGCCCCCAAGCGTCACGGGGATCTCCAGGGTGATCCGCCCGCCGCCCTCGAGGTCGCCCAGCGCGCAGGCGAGCGCCGTGCCGTCGAGGATACAGCCCTCGGGCAGGCTCTCGACCACCACGCCGGCCGGGATCGTGTCGGTCAGCCGAACATCCCGGATCGGCTCCCCCTGGCTCGAATTGCGCACCCGGTAACGCAGCGTCGCCACAGCCTCGTCGGCGTCGCGCAGGTCCTCGCGCACCACCGGCGCGGGCGGGCGAAGGTCGGCCAGTTCGACGGGCTTGGCGGAAATCCAGAAGATCGCCAGCAGCGGCAGAACCACGACCAGCATGACGCTCAGAAGCGTGGGCAGCATCAGGCCCCAGGCCAGCCGCGCCTCGCGGCGGGCAAGCGGGCCCTGTCCCTTGGGTGGGGTGGCGGCGGTCATGCGCGGGCTCCGGGCGAGAGGTCCGGGGCGGATTTCCGCCGCCCCGGACCGGACACGATCACTCGATCGCGGCCAGTTCCTCGTTCATGAGGTCCACGGTTTCCTCGGCGCTGCGCACGCCGTCCATGTACTCGCGCACCAACCGGTTGATGACCTGGCTGTTGATCATGTTCGAGGCCAGTGCGAGCTGCCCTTCGGCCACGCCCCAGCGCTGCGCCACGTCGAGTCCGCCGACGATCTCGTCGATCATCTCGGCGGCGTAGAGGTCGCCCATGGGTGCCCGCCGGTCGACGCCGACATCGAGCTGCGCCCAGGCCTCGGTGAAGGCCGAGGGGTTCTCGCCGTCACCCCGGCGGACCGGGAACTTGCCCTCGGGCGCGATGGCCAGCGTCGCGGTGTAGCCGTCCGACATGGAGTATTCCACGAAGGCCTGCGCGGCCTCGGTATCGGCGTCAGCCGTGATCCCGAAATAGCGGATGTCGGCCCAGGCCGCGCCGTCGGGGTTCGAGGGACCGGCGAAGTTGGTCACGATGCCGGTACGCTCGGCGAGGTCGCGCGACGTGGGGTCCTCGTTGATTGTCGGCGGCGCGCTGTCCCGCAGACCGGCAAGCTCGTCGAGGATGAAGGGCGACCAGATGATCATGGCGGCCCGCCCCGCGAAGTAGAGCTCGCGGCTTTGCTGCCAGAACAGCTCTCCCTCGGGGCTCGCGTCCACGATGGCCTTGTAGAATTCAAGCACCTCGACGGTCGGCCCCATCTCCAGCGGCTGGAACCCGTCCGGGCCCACCGGCGAGACGCCATTGGCGAGGAAGACATGCTCCAGCACCTGAGACATGAAGTTCTCGTCCACCTTGGTCGCGGCGACGAAGCCGAACATCTCGGGCGGGTTGTGCAGCGCCTCGATCGCGGCCAGCACGTTGGCGTAACTGTTCGGCGGCTCCAGCCCGTTCTCCTCGAAGAGATCGGCGCGGTAGACGATCATCTGCGTCCAGCCGTCCACGGGAACGCTCGCCCAGCCCTCATCGACGGCCGCCATCGCCAGCGCACCGGGGGCGAAGGTGTCGGTGCCGAGGCTTTCGACCACTTCGCTGGCGGCTTCCGCGTCAAGGATGCCGGCGTCGTACCACGGCAGCGCGTATTGCAGCGTGTGGTAGATCACGTCCGGCAGGTCGCCCGCGGCGAAGGCCGCCGTGGCCCGCGTGCCTAGGTCGCTTTCGGTGACCGGGATCACCTCGACCGAGATGCCGGTCTCGGCGGTGAAGTCGGCGGCCATGGCCTCCTGCCGCTCCAGCCGTTCGGGCTGCTCCTCGGTGGTCCAGAAGCGGATCGTCTCCTGCGCGCTCGCCGCCGTGCTCAGCGCCAGGACCGAAGCCGCCGCCATCAGGGCCACGCGCCCCGGTGTTCTGATCGTCGTCATGCCTATCCTCCCGTTGGTTTTCTGTCAGGCAAGTCTCGTGGAAACCGGAACCGCCGCCTCCCGCGGCGCGTCCGGAATGGGGGTGCTGAGCCGGTCCGATGCGCGCGGGATCAACCGCGCGGGCACCACCTGGCGCAGGTCTTCGGGTTGGGTGCCGCGGATGCGGGCGATCAGCATCGAGGCGAGCGCGCGGCCCGCGGCGCGGGTGTCCACGGCATAGCTTGTCAGAGGCGGATCGGCCGTCGCCGCCTCGGGGCTGCCGTCATAGGAGATCACGGCGAGGTCGCGGCCCACGGCTCGCCCCGCCCGCGCCGCCGCGCGGTAAAGCCCCAAGGCGGCGACGTCGAGCGCGCAGACCACGGCGGTAGGCGGCTCGGGATGGTCGAGCAGGCGCAGGCCCGCAACGGCCCCGTCCTCGACGGTGAAGACCCCGTCCGCCATGAGCGAGGGATCGGGCACCAGGCCCGCCGCCGCCATGCCGGCAAGGAACCCGTCGCGGCGCAGGTGGGTATAGGTGTAGTCGGGCATGCCGCCAAGCCAGCCGATGCGGCGATGGCCGAACCCCGCGAGCCTGAGGACCGCGTCATGCATCGCGTCTTCGCCCGAGATGTCGAACCAGGCGCATCCCGTGGTGTCGCCCGTCCGGCCATAGAGGATGAAGGGCACCGACTGCGCCCGGCAGAGCTCGATCCGGGCATCGCGCATCTTCGTGCGCGGCAGGATGAAACCGTCGACCTTCCGCTCGTCGATGAGGCGCGCCATTGTGGCGACCTCGTCGGCCTCGTCCTCGGCGGTGGCGACGGTCAGCGTCCAGCTTTCCTCGGAGGCGCCGCGGCTGATGCCGTCGAGGAAATCGGTCAGAAACGGCTTGTGCGCGTCGGAGCGGCCCGCGTTCAGGACCAGACCGAGCGACCGCGCGCGGCCCGTCCGGATCGCCTGCGCCTGGGCAAGCGGCCGGTAGCCCATCCGCTCGGCGGCGCGCGACACGCGCAGCCGCGTGCCTTCGGCGATGTCGGGATAGCCATTCAGCGCGCGGCTGACGGTGCCTTTCGCAAGACCCAGTTCCGCAGCCAGGTCCTTGATCGTGACCCGGGTCGGCCCCGAGCACTCGGATGTCTGATCGGCCATGTCTTCTCACTCCCCGAATCCGATGGTTCGCTCCGAAACCGGTTTCGGCAAGGGAATTCTGGCCGCTGCCTCGGGAGCGCCCGGAAATGGCGGGATCGGAGGCAGGACACCGCGCCCTGGGCCGAACCCTCCGGTCGGCCCGCCGGACATGGCGGCGGAAGGGGGCCTCGCCCTGCGTTTCCTCGGGAAATCCGTTCGGCCAGGGGAGAGGTTACGCCCCTCGCGGGACGTGGACTTCAATCCTGCAGGAGGCCCGCCCAGTCGAGGATGAGTTCGGCCACAGGCGCCGTCATGGCTGGGCTGACGATATCGCCGGCGATGACATGGGCCGACGCGTCGACCCCTTCCTCGGGCAGCGTCTGGGGCTCGAGCCTGACCGGGCCGCCCCAGCGGGCCGCCACGTCACGGGTGGCCGCAGCCGACACCACCTGGTCGGCATCCGAGAACACGAAGAGCGCGGGCGTCGTCGCGGCACCGAAATCCCGCGCCGCCGTCTCGCGCTGCAGCGCGCCCATGGTCACCAGCGCGCGGGTCGGATAGCGCTCGGTCCAGTAGCGCGCCTGCGCCTCGTTGCGGGGCTCGAACGCACGTTCCTCACCCAGGATCAGGCGGGCCCAGACCTGCGCCAGCGGCCATTGCAGGATCGCGCCCGCGGCATTGGCCAGCGCGAAGTTCGGCGAGACGAAGACGATCCCCGCCACGTCCGCCGCCATGTCCGGCTCGGTCGCGGCATAGGCGGCAAGGGTTCCGCCTGTGGAGGTCGAGATGACAAGAACCCGGTCGCCCACGGCACGGGCGATGTCCAGCATCAGGTCGGTATCGTCGATCCATTGCGACGCGGTCGCCTCGCCCATCGCCTCGGCCGTGCGCCCGTGGCCCGGCATCCGGTTGAAGACCAGGTTCGCGCCCAGGGCTTCGGCCACGAGGTCGGGGACCGGACGGATCTCCTCGGAACTGGCGGAAAAGCCATGGAGATAGAGGACCGACCACCGCGTGACCTCGCCCGGCGCGCCCGCCCAGATCACGCGCGCCTCGGCACCGGGCACGATGTCGGCAAGCGCGGCTTCGCGGGATGCGAGGATCGCCGGGTCGGCGACAAGCGCCTCGGTCGCACCTGCACCGCGGGCCGCGGACTCGCGCGGGCCAAAGAGCCAGATGGCCGCTGCCGCGGCCAGGCATGCCGCGACCAGACGGCCGGCGAAGCGTCCAAACCTACGCAAGCGTCAGCACCTCCTCCAGCGCGCGCGTGATCGTATCGAGGCACTCCGGCTCGGAAAAGCGGTGATCCGCGCCTTTCACCAGCTCCAGCCGGATGTCGTCGCCATCGAGATGGTCGAGCAGTCGCATCGCGACCGGGACCGGCACATCGGCATCCGCCGTGCCTTGAAACATCCGCACCGGCACGCCCGGCGACAGCGGCGTACGCAAGACGAGATGCTCGCGCCCGTCCTCGATCATCCGGCGCGTCACGATCATGTCCTCGCCGTACTCCGATGGCAGCGCGACCTGCCCCTCCTCCATGCAGGCCTTGCGCTGGTCCTCCGACCATTCGGCCCACATTCCGTCCTCGGTGAAGTCGGGAGCGGCCGCGATGGTGACGACGCCCGCGATCTTGCCGGGAATGCGCCGGGTCATCAGAAACGAGATCCAGCCCCCCATCGAGGATCCGACAAGGATCACGGGGCCCTCCGTGAGGCCCGTGATCGCGGCCTCCGCATCCTCGGCCCAGTCGCCGATGCAACCCTCGGTGAAGGTTCCGGAACTTGACCCGTGGCCGGAATAGTCGAACCGAAGGAAGGCTCGGCCCGTTCGCCGCGCCCACTCCTCGATGTGAACGGCCTTGGTCCCCGTCATGTCCGAGCGCAGGCCACCGAGAAAGACCACGCCCGGCTCCCGCCCCGAAAAGCGATGATAGGCAAGCCTGCGCCCCTGAGGCGTGTCGAGATACTGCGGTTCCGGCATGGACGTCTCCCCGTGCTGACGGGCAAACTGCGGCAAGGCGCCCTTGGGGGCAATCCCCGGAACCCAAGCGGGGGCTTTCGCGGGCGGGAATCGGCCCGTGGAAGGTGTCGCGGCGCGTTGACTTCCGTCGCGGTCGCCGTCAGAAAACGCCACGACACATACCCGCAACCGGGCGTTCCGTGGGCGCCAAACCGACGAGGAGACGTGGCCGATGGCCCAGATTTCCCTGACCCTTCCCGATGGCGCGAGCCGATCCTACGACGCGGGCGTGACCGCCGCGCAGGTCGCCGCCGACATCTCCCCCTCGCTCGCCAAGAAGGCGATCAGCGCGACCGTGGACGGCCGCCACTGGGACCTCGCCTGGCCCATCGAGGCCGACGCCGAGATCGCCATCCACACGATGAAGGACGAGGCACAGGCGCTGGAGCTGATCCGCCACGACCTCGCCCATGTCATGGCCCGCGCCGTGCAGGAGATCTGGCCCGACGTGCGCGTCACGATCGGCCCGGTGATCGAGAACGGCTGGTACTACGACTTCGACCGGAAAGAGCCGTTCACGCCCGAAGACCTCGGGCTGATCGAGGCGAAGATGCGCGAGATCATCAACCGCCGCGACCCCGTCACGACCGAGATCTGGGACCGCGAGCGCGCCGTGAAATACTACGAGGCCAACAACGAGCCCTACAAGGTCGAGCTCGTCGGGATGATCCCCGAGGGTCAGCCGATCCGCATGTACTGGCACGGCCACTGGCAGGACCTCTGCCGCGGCCCGCACCTGCAGCACACCGGCCAGCTGCCCGCCGATGCCTTCAAGCTGATGAGCGTCGCGGGCGCCTACTGGCGCGGGGATTCGAACCGCCCGATGCTTCAGCGGATCTACGGCGTCGGCTTCCGCAACCGCGATGACCTCAAGGCCTACCTGACCTTCCTCGAAGAGGCCGAGAAGCGCGACCACCGCCGCCTTGGCCGCGAGATGGAATTGTTCCATTTCCAGGAGGAAGCGCCGGGCATGGTCTTCTGGCACCCCAACGGCTGGACGATCTACCGCGAGCTGGAAGACTACATGCGCCGGAAGCTGACGAAAGCCGGCTACCGCGAGATCAAGACGCCGCAGGTCGTGGACCGCAAGCTGTGGGAAGCCTCGGGGCACTGGGACAAGTACCGCGAGAACATGTTCATCACCGAGATCGACGAGGAACATGCCAACGAGAAGCGGGTCAACGCGCTCAAGCCCATGAACTGCCCCTGCCACGTGCAGGTCTACAATCACGGGCTGAAGTCCTACCGCGACCTGCCGCTCCGGCTGGCCGAATTCGGCTCCTGCCACCGCTACGAGGCGCATGGCGCGCTCCACGGGCTGATGCGGGTGCGCGGCTTCACGCAGGACGACGCGCATATCTTCTGCACCGAGGACCAGATCGAGGCCGAATGCGCGGCCTTCATCGAGCTTCTGTCGGGGATATACGCGGATGCGGGTTTCGCCAGCTTCGACATCAAGCTGTCGACCCGGCCCGACGTGCGCGTGGGTTCGGACGAGATCTGGGACAAGGCCGAGGCCGCGCTCGAAAAGGCGATCCTGAGCGTGCGCAACGACTACGAGATCGACCCGGGCGAAGGCGCCTTCTATGGGCCGAAGCTCGACTTCAAGCTCACCGACGCCATCGGACGGGAATGGCAGTGCGGCACGTTCCAGGCGGACTTCAACCTGCCCGAGCGGCTCGATGCCACCTACATCGGCCCCGACGGGGAAAAGCACCGCCCGGTCATGCTGCACCGCGCGATCCTGGGCTCCTTCGAGCGGTTCATCGGGATCATGATCGAGAACTACGCGGGCAAACTGCCGTTCTGGCTGGCACCCCGGCAGGTCGTGGTGGCCTCGATCGTCTCCGAAGCGGATGATTTCGTGACCGAGGCCGTGGCGAAGCTGACGCAGGCAGGACTCCGCGCCGAGGCCGATATCCGCAACGAGAAGATCAACTACAAGGTCCGCGAGCATTCGGTGGGCAAGGTGCCGGTGATCCTCGCCGTCGGCCGTAAGGAGGTCGAGGACGGCACGGTGACGGTGCGGCGGCTGGGCGAGAAGGAAACCCGCATCGTCCCCCTGTCCGAAATCGTGTCCGAGCTTGCCGCCGAAGCGGTGCCACCCGACCTGCGCTGAGGTCCGGGACCGGGCACAGCACGCGGTCTTGCATCCGCGCGCCGATCTGCAAGGCTCGTCTTCGGAGGGAGAAGACGTCATGCGTTACTGGGCCTTCACCGGCGGCTTCGGCTACGAAAACCTCGCGTTGCACGAGGCGGAGACGCCGCGCCCCGGCCCGCGCGATGTCCTGATCGAAATGCGGGCCGCCGCGCTCAACTTCCGCGATCTCGTGGTCCTGAACGGCCAGCACGGGCGCGCGGTGCAGCCGCCGCTGATCCCGTTGTCGGACGGGGTGGGTATCGTCGTCGAGACCGGCAGCGAGGTCCGCGACCTGGCCCCGGGCGACCGTGTCGCGCCCTGCTTCTTCCAGAACTGGGAGGGCGGCGGCCCGCCGTCCGATCTGGAGGCCGCGCGCCTTGGCGGGCCGCTCGACGGGGTCCTCTGCTCGCATCGGGTGCTGCCGTCCGGCGGCGTCGTCCGGGTTCCCGCGCACCTGTCGGATACGGAGGCCGCGACGCTTCCCTGCGCGGGCGTCACCGCCTGGAGCGCCTTGTCCGGCAACGTGCCGGTGCGACCCGGAGAAACCGTGCTCATCCTCGGGTCGGGCGGCGTCGCGCTCATGGCGGTCCTGCTTGCGCGGGCGGCCGGGGCGCGGACGATCGTCACGACCTCTTCGGCGGAGCGGGCGGAGAGGCTGCGGGCGCTAGGAGCTGACGAGGTCATCGATCGCGCGGCCACGCCCGACTGGGCGTCGGAGGTCCGCGCGCTGACCGGGGGCGCCGGTGTCGACCGGGTGCTGGAACTCGGCGGCGCCAGGACGCTGGGCGACGCGATCCGGTCGGTGCGCACGGGCGGCCAGATCATCCTGATCGGCAATGTCACCGGCAACAAGGCGGAGGTTTTCCTTCCCGCCGTCCTGACGCGGCAACTCACGCTCCGGTCCGTGACGGTCGGCTCGAAGGAGGCCTTCGTGGCGATGAATCGCGCCCTCGATCAGCATCGCCTGCACCCGGTGGTCGGCGCCGTCTTCGGCTTCGACGAGGCGGCCGATGCGTTCCGCGCGCTCGAGGGGCAATCGGTCTTCGGCAACATCTGCATCCGTATCGTGCAGGACGCGGACTGAAAGGTTCAGTCCTCGCGCAGCGCGGTATCGATGCCCTGGACGACCTCGACCCGCCAGCCCTTGGGGAGCGTCTCGGCCAGCTCGGCCGCCGCCGTGCCGCCGAGCATGATCCGGAACCAGATCGGCAGCGCGCGCAGCTCCCCGACGAGGTGCGCCATCTGATGCTTGCGGTCGAAGGTGCTGATGCTGAGGCCGACGGCCTCGGGCCGCATGCGGCGCACGCGTTCGACAACATCGTGGCCGGGCGTATCGAGCAGGAGATCCACCTGCCAGTTCTCCTGCCGGAATGCTTCGGCGGCCAGCACGAGACCCAGATTATGCCCCTGTCCGGGAAGCGTGGCGAAGACCGCGAGCCGCTGGTCGGTATTCCGCACCCAAGGCAGGTTCCGCTGCCCGAAGGCCTGGTTCAGCCGGAAGATCTGCGCCACACCGATCGAGACTTCGCCGAAAGAGGCCTCGTCGTTCTCCCACTTGGCGCCGAGATGCCGCGCGGCGGCGGCCAGAATCCCGTCGGCCATGCGGGAGTGGCGGGCACGGCTTTCCGTCATGGTGCGCAGGATACGCTCGGCCGCACGGTATTCGCCTGCCATCAGCAGACGGCAGAAGCTTTCCAGAAAAGCGGGGGAGAGATCGGCCGGCGCCTCCCGGCCAGCCATGCGCGACAGCGCAATCCGCGCAAGGGAATGAATGGCGCGCGCGCGTCTATCGCCGCCTGAGCTTCCCCCCGAAGCGTCGTCGTCCGCACCTGACATGCTGTCCCTTCCGGTCGCCGCTTGAGCCACGGCAAACCGGTCGGCACGCCTTTTCGCCCGGATGTCCCCGCCGCTACGATTGACAGGATGAGTGTCAACTTCCGCAGGTCAACAGTATCGGAAGAAATTTTTTCAGTTTTCTGCGATTTGCCACGAACGAACGGGGAAAACCGCTTGACGACAAAGGCCCAGGGTCCGCCGATCCGGTTCAGAAATGGGCCTTCTCTTCGTCGGGTCGTCCGGCCGCGATGGCGAGGACGCCGGCGAGTCCGCAAAAGGCGATCGGGAACATCGTGAATACCCCGAAGCCGAAGGCATGGTAGATGCCGCCCGCCGCGATCAACATGAGGATGCCGCCCCAAAGGGCGCGCGCGCGCGCCATCGCGGCTCCGGCGATGGCCAGAAGCGGCGAAAGGATCGAAACCGTGCGGAACATCGCCGGGTCCTCGACCTGCCGCGCAAGGTCGGGCACCTCGCCGAACCAGTCGACGAACTCGATGTAGCCGTAGACGAAGAAGCCCACGATCATCGCCCAGAGCCCGCCGATCAGCCCCAGCACCAGTGCGGCATTGCGCATCTTCCGTTCCTCCGATCAGCCATCACGTTCCGCGTCAGGCCTGACATAGATGCTCGCGCCACGCATCCCAAGACCCCGGCCTTTTCCACCTTGGGGTGAAACATTTTCGCATTTTCCCCGCGCGGCGCGCGAGCGCGGCATTTCAATCCGATCCCCGGGACGGCACCGTTTGGGGGTCAAGCCGTTGATTTTCAATACAACCACCAGGGCGGCACGGCTCACGACCCGCTGACGGCGCGTCACGGACACGTGGGCAACAGCCCTGTGATTGGCCCGTGACCGGCCAATTCGGACAGGCTCTGGTCAGCGGCGCATCCCGCGCCGCCCCCGCATTCAATCCACTAGGGAGTTACCAAGCCGATGACCACCACAACCAAATCGCTCGCCCTTCTCGGCGCCGTCGCCGCAGCAGTCACCGCCCACGGCGTCACCGATGCCCAGGCGCAGGACAACGAGAAGTGCTATGGCGTCAGCCTCGCCGGCGAAAACGACTGCGCGGCCGGCCCCGGCACGACCTGCGCCGGCTCGTCCACGGTCGACTACCAGGGCAACGCCTGGACGCTCGTTCCCGCCGGCACCTGCGGCGACATCGCACTGCCCGACGGCCGCATGGGCGTGAGCGAAGCCGAACTGATGGCCGGCGGCTACGATGGCATCAACCGCGACCTGCCCGAAGGCACGGACGCATCGAACTACATGTCCGTCGACATGTAAGATCGTGTGCCCCGGCCGGATGACCTGGCCGGGGCCCCTCCCCTCACATCCTTCTTCCGACACAGGCCGCCATGCTCGACCTCGCCCCCCCATACCGCCTGCCCGCCGCCGCCGGTGTCGGATACAAGGCCCGGCATTTCAGCGGCCTCATGGAGGATCCCGGCCCTGTCCGCTGGGTCGAGATCCACGCCGAGAACTACATGGGCGCCGGTGGCCGCCCGCTGGCGCAACTCAGGGCCATCGCCGAACGCATGCCGGTTTCGGTGCACGGCGTGGGCCTGTCCATCGGCGGCGAGCGCCCGCTCGACCGTGACCACCTTTCTCGCCTGCGCCACCTTCTCGACTGGCTGAACCCGGCGAGTTTCTCCGAACATCTCGCATGGTCGACCCACGACACGGGGTTCCTCAACGACCTCCTGCCCCTGCCCTATACCGCCGCCACGCTGGCGCGCGTCTCCGACCACATCGGCGAGGTTCAGGACAGGCTCGGGCGGCGCATGCTGCTCGAGAACCCCTCGACCTACCTCGCCTTCGCCGAGAGCGATATGGACGAGGTCACTTTCCTGTCCGAGATCGCCCGGCGCACCGGCTGCGGCCTGCTGCTCGACGTGAACAACGTCTTCGTCTCGGCCACCAACCAGAACTGGAACCCGCGCACCTATATCGACGCCTTCCCGCTGGAGGCGGTAGGCGAGATCCATCTCGGCGGCCATGACGAGGACGAGGACGAGCATGGCGCGCCTCTCCTGATCGACAGCCACGGCCGCGAGGTGGTTGACCCGGTCTGGACGCTCTATGCCCACACCATCGCCCGGGGCGGTCCGCGGCCCACTCTGATCGAATGGGACACCGACGTCCCGGACTGGCCGACGCTGCGTGCGGAAGCCGCGCGCGCTGCCGAACTCCTGTCGCCGGTGGAGGCCTGAGCCATGACCGGACAGACCGCATTCGCCGCAGCACTTCTCGACCCCCAGACCTCGCCGCCGCCCGGCCTGACCGACCCGGAGGGCCGCCCGGCCGGCCGCCGTTTCGACGTCTACCGCAACAACGTGTCGGCCAGCCTCTCGGACGCGCTCGCCACCGGTTTTCCGGTGATCGAGAAACTCGTGGGACGCGACTTCTTCCGCGCCATGGCCGGGGTCTTCCTGCGCGCCCATCCGCCCGAAGATCCGCGCCTGCAACTCTGGGGCGGCCGGTTTCCGGGCTTTCTTGCAGGGTTCGAGCCCGTGGCGCAGCTGCCATACCTCCCCGACATCGCCCGGCTCGAACTGGGCCTCCGCCAGTCGTACCACGCCGCCGACGTGGCGCCGCTTCCGCTTGAGGGCCGCGCGCCAGCCGACGTGCTGGAGCTGCGCCCCCGCCTTGCACCCGCGACGCTGATCCTCGCCTCGCGCTTTCCGGTTCTGTCGATCTGGCTGCGCAACACCACCGAGCCGCACCTGGTCCCTCCAAGGCGGCCCGAAACGGTCCTCATCACGCGCCCGGGCTACGATCCGGTTCCGCACGCTCTGCCCCGGGGCGGCCACACCTTCGCACGGCACCTCAAGGGCCGCCTGACGCTGGCCGAGGCCGTCACTGCGACGCAGGCGATCGATCCCGAGGCGGACATGCCCGCGATCCTGACCCTTTTCCTGTCCTCCGGCGCCCTGACCCTCGACGCCAGCCACACCCCCGAAGGAGCCTGAACCATGCGCCCCCTCATCGCCCTGCACGACCGCATCTTCGGCACCCTCGAGGCCACCGCGCCCTGGCTGATCCCGACGCTCGCCCGCATCGTCTTTGCCGGAACGCTCCTGGTCTACTACTGGAACTCGGGCCTGACGAAATGGGGCTCGGGACCGTTCAGCCCGGACCTCGGCGCCTATATCCAGATCCTGCCGCGCGCCTTCGAGGCGGTGGGCTTCAACCCCTCGGCGCTCGGGCCGCTGGCGACACCCATCGTGATCCTCGGCACCTGGACCGAGTTCATCCTGCCCGCGCTGATCGTCCTGGGGCTGTTCACCCGCCTCGCGGCGATCGGCATGATCGGGTTCGTCGCCGTGCAGACCTGGGTCGACATTGTCGGGCACGGGGTCTCGGGCGACGTGCTCGGCGCCTGGTTCGACAACAGCGCGGGCTCGGACATCGCCGATCAGCGCGCCTTCTGGATCTTCCTGCTGGTCGTCCTGGTGCTGCGCGGGGCCGGGCCGCTCTCGCTCGACGCCCTGCTCTCGCGTCAGAGGAGCGCCGACCTCACGCCCGCGTCCCAGCCGAGGTAGAGCGTCCCGTCGGCCTCGATCACCGGGCGCTTCATCAACGCGGGATGTGCGGCCAGAAGCGTCCGGGCCGGCAGGCCCCTCTCGTCTTCGGACAGGCCGCGCCAGGTCGTGGAGCGCGTGTTGACCAGAGCCTCGCCGAACGCGCCGAGAAACCTGTCCAGAACCGCATCCCCGACCGGCGTCTCGCGGACATCCACCAACTCTGCCTCGTGGCCCGCCTCGCGCAGGGCCTTAAGCGCCTTGCGGCAGGTATCGCAGGCCTTCAGCCCGTAAAGCGTCATCGCCGCGCCTCCTCTTTTCGCCTTATGCGCAAATTAGCGCCATCGCGCGGCGCCTCCATAGATTCGATCTTGTCTCAATTCGGGATTGCACCAATTTTGTCGGCGTGACGCCTGGTTTCCCTGTGAACCGCCCTCTCAAGAAGGCAGCACATTGGTCACGTGGACCCTGCTGCACCAACGCGCCGCACGTCGCGGGCGCGCATTGTGACTTGAGAGGGAAGACCGATGCCGACAGGCACCGTGAAGTGGTTCAATACGACCAAGGGTTATGGTTTCATCGCCCCCGATGATGGCGGCAAGGACGTGTTCGTGCACATCTCCGCCGTCGAGAAGGCCGGAATGACCGGGCTCGCCGACAACACCAAGCTCAGCTACGAGTTGCGCGAGGGACGAGACGGTCGGGCCTCGGCCGTGGAGCTGCAGAAGCTCTGACACGAGAGCCCGAGGGTATCCGGGCGCCCCCCGGACGACGCGACCCTCACAGAAATCCGGCCGCGGCGGTCATGGCCATCGGCGCCGTGACCGACCCGGCACGCACGCGCCGGAACCGGGGTGCGGCACGCCTCCTGCGGCGCCCCGGCAACATCCCGCGCGCGCGTTCACGGCGACGATTCCCATTCCCCGCAAACCGTCTACGATCTGCCCGGCAAGTACCGAAAAAAAACCGGGGCAGAGCAGTGCAAACCTCCATCATGGCGTGCATGCGCGACGAGTGCATGTTCGCGCTCGAATGGGTGGCCTATCACCGGGTCATCGGGTTCGACCACGTCTTCGTCTGCACCAACGATTGCAGTGACGGCACCGACATCCTGATGGACCGGCTGGCCGCGCTCGGGGCGGTGCACCACATCCGCAACGACCTGCGCGGCGAGCTTCCGCCCCAGCCCGCGGGCGTCGCGCGGGTGCTGCAGGACCCCCATGCGCAGGCGTCGCGCTGGCTTCTGCACATCGATGCCGACGAGTTCCTGAACGTGCTGGAGGGCGACGGACGCCTCGCCGACTGGCTCCCGGTGGTCGAGGGCTTCGACGCGGTCGCGGTCACCTGGCGGCTTTTCGGGGACGGCGGGCTGACCGAATGGACCGAGGGCGGATTGCAGATGGAGGAGCTGACGCGCGCCGCAAGCCGGACGCGCCCCTTCACCGCGATGCAGAAGACGATGTTCGACCCCGGCGCCTTCACGGGCGGGATCGACCACATGCCCAAGGATCCCCGGCGCGAGGTCAGCCTCTGCACCGCCTATGGACGCCCGCTCCATCCCGGTGCCATGGCGGACACCGAGGTCTCCGACCACCGTGACGCCGCCGACGGTCGGACGAACCGCACGCGGCACCTCCGCTGGGAGGGGGCCGTGGTGAACCACTACGCCATCCGCTCGCCCGACCTGTTCCTCCTGAAGAACCACCGCGGGGACGGGATGCGCTCGGTCTACAACAAGCGCTACATGCTGCAGTCGCGCTGGCACCGGGCGGCGAACGTGAACGATGTCGAGGAGCGCTCGATCCTGCGCCACCTGCCGGAGGTCAAGGCGTTGATGGCCCATTGGCGGCGCGCCGACCCCGAGATCGCGGCGCTCGAGGCCGAGGCGCATGCCTGGCTGGCACGGATGCGGCGGGAGTGGCTGACCCCCGCGCGCATCGCCGAGCTCACCAACCAGGCGGCCCAGGTGGCCTGAGGATCATTCCTCGACGTCGAAGACGCGGAAGTTGTGCTGACCGATGCCGTTCAGGCCGGCATATTCCGCGATCCGCGTGATCGAAGCGTCGGTGTTGTCGACGATCATCACGATGTCCCCCTCGGCGAGGCCCTCGGGCATGTCCGCGTCGGAGGCGATGAACTGGCCGCCCTCCTGCGGGCTGACCGGGGCGACGTACTGGACGTTGCGCACCTCGATGGTGAAGGCGGGCTCCTCGGGCGTTCCGGCGGCGAGAAGAGGGGCCGGAAGGGCGAGAAGGAATGCGGCGGCGAGGGCTGCGAGGCGGGTCATGGCAAGGTCTCCTGATACGGCGTCCCCCCATGGGACCAGGCGATCAGCACAGTAAAGGCGGCACCGCGCCAGTCGGGAAACCCCTACCCCGCCCCCGACCCCGCGCTCAGCCCGCCACGGCCCGCGCCGCCAGCACCCCGCCCCAGGCCGCGGCGCCGGTCAGGACGGTGCCCCACGCGATGTCCATGACGACCATCTGCGGATGCCAGTCGCGCATCACCGCCCAGGACGTCAGCTCGTAGGTGCCGTAGGCCACGAGGCCCAGGACCGCGCCGTTCAGGAGCGCCGTGTGCGGCGTCCCCGCCTTCAGCGCCGGCAGGCCCGCGAACCACAGCACGCCGAACATGTAGACGAAGTAGAACAGAACCGCTGGCAGCAGGCGGAAGCCCCCCTCGTAGAGGCCGTCGCCGAGGTGCCGGGCGAAGACCGGCTGCAGCACGGAGCGGAGCATGATCGCGTCGGCCACGAGGAAGATGATCGAGGTGGCGAGGAAGAGGACGACATAGGACATGGAGGGTTCCTTCTGGGGCCCGTCACAACCTAGCGGTCCTGCGCAGGTTGCAAGGGCGGGCCGCACCGCGCCCGCCTCCCCCGCCCCTTGCGAAGACGTGATCGGGCCGCCCCCGCGCCCGCCTTGACAGACGCGCGGCCGCCAAGGTCCCCTCTTTCGCGGAAAGGAGACGGCCCCCTTGGAGCAATTCCTCGCCCTTCTGCTCGCCTACTACACCTGCGACGCCGCCGCGCAGACGCAGGAGCCGCTGGGCGGCGACCGCCTCGCCTGCGTGGAGACCTACGAAGAGGTAAAGGCCTGGTTCGCCCCCCTCGACCCCGCGCCCGTGGGGACGGCGGAATACGGGGCCGAGCGCATCGCCACCTACCGCGCCTTCAGCGCGTGGGAGGAGGAGAATGCGGAGATCGTGGCCGAGTTGCGGGCGGAGGCGTTGGCGGCGGTGGGGGAGTGAGGGGCGGGTAGAGAATTATCGTTTGACGGAATGAAATGGATCGTTGCAGATCATCTAAAGCCCAGCTTCATCTCACCCAACCCAATTCATCCACCGCTAAGGAAATCAGATCGTCCAGCCATTCGACTGCATCTAGAGCGAGAGCTAAGGCCCACTCTTCATCGGCCACAGGAAGGCTAGGCGGGGAATACTCAACCCCCCGATCCATTACAGTGGAAGGCACAATATAGCTCTTTAGTATGTGCGTCGAAGCTCCGGGCGGCAAATCAGTGCCATCTTCGTAGGAACGCGAGTTAATCAGATAGTCAGGTTGCCGGATGACAAGATCACCAACGACAACGTAATTGTCGTGACTAAATACGTGTTCCCCTTCTACGAAAGTTCCGCCAAACACGCCAGGTACATGGACAGCCTTGCTCTGCGGGACTTGGCTCATGACGGCGGCAAAACTGTGTTCTTCGGCATTTCGAGCGTGGAGGAAATAGTGCGCCGACGCGCGTGATCCGCTCAGATCTGCTTTAATCTGTTCCTGTATACCAACCAGTCCGACCAAGCCACAAAACTTACCGAATAATTTTTTTGATTGGCACCAGGCGGTGAGAATGTTCTCCCACAATAGTGCAGCGTATTCTACATCTTGGGAGTCGCGAAGTTCATCCAGATACTTTTTGCAACGTTCGAGCTTGTTTTCAATTTTCCTGAAATCGTCTGCGCCAACAGCCATCACCCAAACACCTCTTCGAACTCCCGCCACTCGCCCTTGCTCATCCCCGACGTCTCCTGCGTCACGGCCTCCCCCGCCAGCCTCCGCCGCAGCACCTCGACCCCCTTCGCGCTGAGCGTCACCCCGCCCATCCGGTAATCCTCGAACGCGCCGTAGGCCGCCGGGACCCAGTCCTTCACCATCGCCGCGATGGCCTCGGCGTAGACGCGGATCTCGTATTGCGCGTGGGCGTCGGCGCGGAGGCGCAGGAAGTGGAAGAGGTTGTGCAGGTCCGTCTTCCAGTACCACTGCGTGTAGATGTTGGCGGGCAGGTTCATGCGCGCCAGTTCCCGCGCGAGGCCCTGCTGGCCGTCCTGGCTCAGCATCGCCTCGTAATGGTCGTAGGCCCGCCCCGCGTCGGCCTTCAGCATCTCCAGCACGCGCGCGGCCTCCGCCCCTTCCAGCACCGCGCCGCGCCCCTGGTTGTTGACCGTGGACTGCGCGGCCAGCGCCTCGGGCTCGGGGATGTAGAACTCCCGGTCGAGGATCGAGTAGCGGGCGGAATACTCGTTCACGTTGGCGGTGCGGTGGCGGATCCACTGGCGCGCGACGAAGACCGGCAGCTTCACGTGCAGCTTCACTTCGCACATCTCGAAGGGCGTCGAGTGCCAGTGCCGCATGAGGTAGCGGATCAGGCCCGAATCGTCGCGCGCCTTCTTCGTGCCCGCCCCGTAGGAGACGCGGGCGGCCTGCACGATGGCGGCGTCGTCGCCCATGTAGTCGATGACCCGGACGAAACCGTGATCGAGGACCGGCACGGCCTTGTAAAGATGGGCTTCCATGCCGGGGCTGACGGCACGCAGCGTCGGCTGCGGCTCGGCGCGGGCAGCCTCGATCTCGGCAAGCTGGTCTGGAGTGAGGGGCATGGGGCGGCCTTTCTGTCGTGGGATTCGCGCGCGGCACGTCCCAGATTTTGCCCCAGCGGGCGGCATGACCGCAAGATAAAGGGGGTTTTTCCTGCAATGCGCCGGTTCCGGCCGGACCACGGGAAATTTACCGCTCGCCCGGGCTGTTCCGGCGCACGCTTCGCGCTAACCTGCGCCCCGAACGGAACGCCAAGGGGAGAGCGACATGGGCATTCGATACCTGCACACGATGGTCCGGGTGAAGGACCTGGCGGCCTCGATGGCCTTCTACGAGCTGCTGGGCCTGCACGAGACGCGCCGCTACGAGAACGAGCAGGGCCGCTTCACGCTGGTGTTCATGGCGCCTCCGGGACAGGAGGAGTGCCCGGTCGAGCTGACGTACAACTGGGACGGGGACGAGGGGCTGCCCTCCGACAGCCGGCATTTCGGCCACCTCGCCTATGCCGTCGACAACATCTACGAGACCTGCCAGCACCTGATGGACCACGGCGTGACGATCAACCGGCCGCCGCGCGACGGGCGCATGGCCTTCGTGCGCTCGCCCGACAACGTCTCGGTCGAGTTGCTGCAGGCGGGCGAGGCACTGGCCCCGGCCGAGCCCTGGGCCTCGATGGGCAACACGGGCCACTGGTGAGGACGCCCGCGCTCCTCCTGTCGTTGGGCCTCGCGCTGGCCGCCCCGGCGGCGGCGCAGGCGGAGTGCCGCCTCGCGCTCCTGCTCGGGCTCGACGTTTCGGCCTCGGTCGACGCGGAGGAATACCAGCTGCAACTCGACGGGCTGGCCGCGGCGCTGATCCACCCATCGGTGGTGGAGGCGGCGCTGTCGGGGACGGGGCCCGTGGCCCTGTCGATCTACGAATGGTCGGGGCGGTTCCAGCAGGACCTTCTGGTGGACTGGACCCTGATCGAGGGCGAGGCGGACCTCGTGGGGATCGCGGAGCGCGTCCTGCGCTCCACGCGCAGCCACGAGGATTTCCCCACCGCCATCGGCTACGCGCTCGGCTTCGCGGCGACGCATCTGGAGACGGCGCCGCCCTGCCTGTTCCGAACCGTGGACATCTCGGGCGACGGGCAGAACAACGACGGGTTTCCGCCGGCTGCCGCCTATCGGCACTTCCCCTTCGAGGGGGTGACGGTGAATGGCCTCGCCATCGGCGGCGCGTCGCGCGGGATCGAGGAATACTTCCTGTCCGAGGTGATCCGCGGCCCTGGCGCCTTCGTCGAATACGCGCGCAACCATTCGGACTTCGAGGACGCGATGCGGCGCAAGCTGGAACGCGAGCTGCGCGTGATGATCCTCGGCGATCTCGCGGACTAGCAGGGCTCAGCCCAGCGGAAGAACGGCTGCACCGACGCGCCGCCCCTCGGACAGGAGCACGTTGTAGGTCCGGCATGCGGCAGGGCTCGCCATCGGCTCCACCCCGATCCCGGCCGCTTCCAGCGCCTTGCGGAAGGCCTGCGGCGGATGCGCGATCTCGCCGCCGGTCCCGAGGATGAGGATGTCGATGGCGTCCGCCGCCGCGAGGATCGGGGCTGTGGCATCGTAGCCGTCCCATGCCGCGACCGAGCCCGGCAGGATCAGCGCGCCACCGTTCACCACCTTGCCGCCGACGCGGAAGAAACCGGTGCCATAGCCGTCGATCGGAGTGCCGGTGCCGAAATCCACTTCCGTGATGCGCATGCGTCTCTCCCGTTTCAGCGGCAGAACGGCAGGGCGGCCAGCCCCGCCGCGCCGATCAGAGCATAGGCGAAGCGGCGGTAGAACACAGCCCTTTCGGGCCGGAAGAGCCGCGTTCCCGCCCAGGTGCCGGCGGCGTAGGGGATCAAGAGGATCGCGCCCAGCCACACCGCGCGCGGCGGCAACAGGCCCTGCAGCCAGAGCTGCGGCAGGAAGGTCAGGGAGCTGAGCGTGAGAAACACCGCGAGGTTGCCGCGGGTGACGGCCACCGGCTGCCCCTCCGTCCCGAGGTTGAACAGGATGACGGGCGGACCGTTCAGGCCCGTGGCGCCGCCCGCGATCCCCGACAGCGCGCCGATCCCGAGCCTGGACTTCGTGCCCGCGCCGACCGGAACGCGCCAGCCCCCGATCAGCGCGCCGAGCGTCAGGAGCGTCAGAGCCGCGATGGTGGTGCGGATCGCCTCTTCGGGCGCGAGGCGCAGCGCCAGAACCCCGAGCGGCGTGAAGAGGACGCAGGCGGCGATCATCAGCGCGACGGTCCGCTTGTCCGCGACCCTCCAGGCGCCCGGCACGACCGTGACGAAGGAGGCGAGCGCGGACAGGGAGAAGGCGGCGATGGCCACTGCCGGGGGCAGGAACAGCGTCGCAAGCGGCATGAAGATCAGGGCCGAACCGAAGCCCGCGAAGCCGTAGACCAGCCCCGCGACCAGCGACACGAAGGCGACGAAGGGAAGCGCGGGATCGGCGAGGACCGCGACCAGGGCCTCAGGCACGCCCTGCCCCGCGCGACGCGGCGATCATGCGTCGATGTTGGCGAATTGCGTTCCCCCGCCCGAGGAGGGCTTGGACCAATCGCGCTTGACCCCGATCATCAGGACGACGTTCTTGGCGACGTAGACCGAGGAATAGGTACCCACGATCACGCCCCAGAAGATCGCGAACACGAACCCGCGAATCACGTCCCCGCCAAGGATCAGGAGGGCCAGGAGCGCGATGAGCGTCGTGCCCGAGGTCATGATCGTCCGGCTCAGGGTCTCGTTCACCGAAAGGTTCATCACGTCACGAAGCGGCCGCTGCTTGTACTTGATGAGGTTCTCGCGCAACCGGTCGAAGATCACGACGGTGTCGTTGATCGAGTAGCCGATGATCGTCAGAAGCGCAGCGATGGTGGCGAGGTCGAAGCGGATCTGCAGCAGGCTGAAGATGCCGATGGTCAGGATCACGTCATGGACCAGCGCGACCACGGCACCGATGGAGAACTGCCATTCGAAGCGCAGCCAGATGTAGATCAGGATCGCCGCGAGCGAGGCCCCGACCGCGATCAGCGCCGTGATGATCAGTTCGCCCGAGACCTTGGGGCCGACCGACTCCACGCTCGGGAAGGTCATCGCCGGATAGACGGTGCGCAGCGCCTCCTGCACGGCGTTGATCGTCTCGGGCGTCACGCTTTCCTGCCCTTCCTGGGCCTGGATGCGGATCATCGCCACGTGCTGATCGTCGTCGAACGTGGGATCGAAGACCTCGGTGATGGATATGTCGCCGAGGTTCAGCACAGAGAGCGCGTCACGGTAGGCGCCCACATCCACGGGCTCGGACGCCTCCGTGCGGATCGTGGTGCCGCCGAGGAAGTCGATGCCGAAGTTCAGACCCATCGCCATCCAGACGCCGAGCGAGAGGACCATTGCCACGATCGACGCGCCGAAGGTCAGGCGCGCGTACTTGAAGAAGTCGATGTTGGTCTCGTCGGGAACCAGCTTCAGGCGCATTTCAGACCTCGATCTTCTTCGGGCGCGCCCGGTCGAACCAGGTCACGATGAACAGGCGGGTGACATAGATCGCGGTGAAGACCGACGTGAGGATGCCGATCCCCAGCGTCACCGAGAAGCCGCGCACAGGGCCCGAGCCCAGCGCGAAAAGGATCACCGCGATGATGAAGGTCGTCAGGTTGGCGTCGATGATCGCCGACAGCGCGCGCTCGTAGCCGAGCTCGATCGCCCGTGCCGGACCCTTGGCGTTCTTCATCTCCTCGCGGATCCGTTCGAAGACAAGGACGTTGGCGTCCACCGCCATGCCGATGGTCAGGACGATCCCCGCGATGCCGGGCAGCGTGAGCGTCGCCCCGATCAGGCTGAGGACGCCGAAGATCAGGCCCACGTTCAGGATCAGCGCGACCGACGCGAACACGCCGAAAAGGCCGTAGCTCAGGATCATGAAGGCGAGGACCGCCACGAAGGCCACGACCGCGGCGATGCGGCCGGCCGCGATGCTGTCGGCGCCGAGTTCCGGCCCGATGGTGCGTTCCTCGAGGAATGTCATCTCGGCCGGAAGCGCGCCGGCGCGCAGCAGGACGGCCAGTTCGGTCGAGCTTTCGACCGTGAAGTTGCCCGAGATCTGGCCCGAGCCGCCGGTGATCGCCTGGCGGATGGTGGGCGCCGAGATCACTTCGTTGTCCAGCACGATGGCGAAGGGAGCCCCCACGTTGGCGGCCGTGTATTCGCCGAAGAGCCGTGCGCCATGCGGGTTGAAGCGGAAGGTGACGACCGGTTGGCCGCTTTGCTGGTCGAAGCTCGGCTGACTGTCCACGAGGTCGTCGCCGGTGACGACCGGGGTCTGCTCGAGAATATAGAAAACGCCGTCCTCGTCGACGGAGGGCAGGATGATCTGGCGGGCCTCGGGCCGCTCATCGGCACTGCCGGCGCGCCCCACGACGGGGTGGAAGGTCAGCCGCGCGGTGGTGCCGATCAGGTCTTTCAGTTCCTGCGCGCTGCCGATGCCCGGAACCTGGATCAGGATGCGGTCCGCGCCCTGACGCTGGATCGTGGGCTCGCGCGTTCCGGCCTCGTCGACGCGGCGGCGCACGATCTCGACCGATTGCTGCATGGTGCGGTCGTCGGTGGCCTGACGCTCGGCCTCGCTCAGCCTCACGATCAGCGTGTCGCCCTGCGCGCTAACGTCGAGCGTGGAGGCCCCTACCCCGGTGAGGCTGACGACCGGCTCGGCCAGGGCGCGGACGGCGGCCACGGCCTCGGGCAGGCCCTCGGGCTGGCTCACGCGGATGTTCAACTCACCCGGGGGGGCGTCGGAACGGCGGATGGTGCCGACCGTGTCACGCAGGTCGCGCAGCGCGTCCCGCACCTCGGGCCAGAGCGCGTCCATCCGCGCCTCGTAGACATCGGCCACCTGCACCTCGGCCAGGAGGTGTGCACCGCCCCGGAGGTCGAGACCGAGGTTCACCAGCGTGGACGGAAGGAACTCCGGCCACCCCGCCAGCGCCTCGGCGGCCGCGTCGCTGGTGACGCCGGTCGCCTCGATCTCGGCGGCGGCATCGTTGTGCCGCTCGACCTGCTCGTAAAACATGTTCGGCATCGCAAAGGAGATGCCGGCCAGAAGGACCAGGATGATGAGGATCCGGTTCCAGAGCGGGATTTGCAGCATGCGCGCGGGACCTTCGGTCTGCGTTTCTTCGTCGGCGGCGAACGGCGGGGCGCGGGGCGCCCCCGCGCTCAGTCGTCGGCAGGCTCGGTCTTGGAGCGGACCTGTGCGATGGTCGGGCGCACGACGCGGACCTTCACGCCCTGCGAAAGCTCGACTTCGACCTCGGCATCGTCCTTGACCTTGGTGATCTTCCCGATGAGGCCGCCCTGCGTGACGATCTCGTCGCCCCGGCGCAGCGCGGCAACCATGGCCTGGTGTTCCTTCACCTTCTTCTGCTGCGGACGGATGAGCAGGAAATACATGATCGCGAAGATCAGGATCAGCGGTACGAACTGGGCGAAGGCTTCCATCGGTGTCCTCTGTGTCTCGGCAGGGTCGGCCCTGCTGTGGGCGGTCTTCTGGTTGTCGGGGCCGTCCCCGGGTGAACCCCGGTCCCAAAAGTCGCGGCACCGTAATTCCGGGGTCTGGGGAAGGCAAGGCGCAGACCTCAGCCGGGCACATGGGCGCATCCGGGGCCGAGCGCAACCTTGCAAAGGCCCCGAAACCCGGAAACGGGCGCGACATGAAGACCGCGCGACACAGGCGATCTGGCCACGCGGCAAGGCTCGACCGTCTCGCGGCGGCGCACTAGGATCGGCGTCATGACGCGCGCGGTCCTCTGCCTTCTCGCCCTGCTCGCCTCCGTGGGACCGGTGTCGGCCGGGCCGGCGGACCCGCCCGGCCTTGCGCCGCGCTCGGCCGAGGCCAGCCTTGCGGCGATCGGGCGGCTGCGCGCGGCCCACCAGGTGAGGGGCGGCTGCACCGCGGTGCTGATCGCCCCGGACCTCGCCCTGACCGCGGGGCATTGCGCGCGCGGCGAGGTGGCCGGACCACGGGCCATGCGGCTGACCTTCCGGCCCGACAGCGCACCGCCGCTATTTGCCGTGACGGTCCGCGCGGTCGCGTTCCACGCGAGGAATTCGGACGGGCCGCTGACACCCGCGAACGCCCCTGGCGACATCGCGCTTCTGCGGCTCGCGATGGCCGTGCCCAACGACATCGTCGCGCCCATCCCGCTTGCCGAGGAGGGGTCCGACCCCGAAACGGTCGCGATCTACGGCTATCCCAACCCCACGGAGGAACGGTTGCACGGCCACCCGTTCTGCGAGCTCGCGGAACTTGCGCCCGGCCTTCTGGGAAGCGACTGCCGCGTGGTCTCGGGCCTGTCGGGGTCCCCCGTGCTGTCCGGACGCCCCGGGGAGTGGCGGGTGGAAGGGATAACGGTTGGCGCCGTCCTGGGTGGCCCGACGGGACCCGGCGCCGCCTTCGGAACGCCCCTGCGCGCGATGATCGCCGACGTTGTTCCCTGGCCCGACTTCGCCGGCCCCTTCGCGCTGGATGCGCCCCCTTCCGCCGGCGGGCAAACTTCGCCATAAGCGCCCCGCGACCGTTCCATAAGCGAGAAGACCCGGAAGATGCACGATATCCGCGCCATCCGCGAGGCCCCGGAGGCCTTCGACGCCGCCCTTGCCCGCCGTGGGCTTTCGGCCCAATCGCCCGCGATCCTCGCCCTCGACGAGGCGCGCCGCGCCTGCATCTCGTGGTCGGAGGCAGCGCTCGCCGAACGGAACGCGGCCTCGAAGGAGGTCGGCGCGGCAAAGGCCCGTGGCGACGACGCGGAGTTCGAACGCCTGCGCGCGCTGGTGTCCGAGCGCAAGGACGAGATCGCGCGGCTCGAGGACGAGGCGAAGGAGAAGGACGCGGCCCTGCGCGACCTGCTCGCCGGCATCCCGAACCTGCCCTACGACGACGTGCCGGACGGCGCCGACGAGGCCGACAACGTGGAGCTTCACCGTTGGGGCAGCCCGCGCGCCTTCGACTTCGCGCCCAAGGAGCATTTCGAGATCACCGGCATCGCCCCCGGCATGGATTTCGAGACCGCCGCGAAGCTTTCTGGTTCGCGCTTCGTGCTGATGCAGGGGGCGGTCGCGCGGCTTCACCGGGCGCTCGCGCAGTTCATGCTCGACGTCCACACCGAGGAGAACGGCCTGACCGAGGTGAACGGTCCCGTCCTCGTCCGCGACGAGACGATGTACGGCACCGGGCAATTGCCGAAATTCGGCGAGGACAGCTATGCCACCACGAATGGCTGGTGGCTGATCCCGACCTCCGAGGTCTCGCTTACCAACATCGTGGCGGGTGAGATCGTCGAGGAGGCCGCACTTCCGTTCCGGTATACCGCCCATTCGCTCTGCTTCCGCTCCGAGGCCGGGTCGGCGGGCCGCGACACGGCCGGCATGCTGCGCCAGCACCAGTTCGAGAAGGTCGAGATGGTATCGATCACCCATCCCGATCAGTCCGACGACGAGCAGAAGCGCATGCTGCGCTGCGCCGAGGGCATCCTCGAGCGGCTCGGCATCCCCTACCGCACCGTGGTCCTGTGCACAGGCGACATGGGCTTCGGCGCGCGGCGGACCTACGATATCGAGGCGTGGCTACCGGGACAGAACACCTACCGCGAGATCTCCTCGGTCTCGACCTGCGGCGATTTCCAGGCGCGGCGGATGAACGCGCGCTTCCGGCCAGAGGGCGGCGGCAAGCCCGAGTTCGTGCACACGCTGAACGGCTCGGGCCTCGCCGTGGGGCGCTGCCTGATCGCGGTCCTCGAGAACGGACAAGAGGCGGACGGGTCGGTGGTTCTGCCGCAGGCACTCCATCCCTACATGAGAGGGGCGAGCCGCATCACCCCGGAGGGAACACTTGCCTGAAGACCCGACACTTGAACGGCCCGACGACCCGAAGGACACCGCGAAGCTGAAGGCGGTGCTCGTCCTCGTGGCCAGCATAGCCTTCGTCGTGACGCCGTTCCTGACGCAGCCCTTCACCGGGTTCGACCCGTCTCAGATGCCCGTGCCGGTGGACGATCCGCCGATCCAGCCTGCCGGCTGGGCCTTCGCGATCTGGGGGGTGATCTATCTCTGGCTTCTCGCTTCGGCGGGCTTCGGGCTGTTCAAGCGCGACACGGACGCCGGCTGGGACGCGGTCCGCTGGCCCCTGTTCGTCAGCGTGGCCATCGGGGCGTCGTGGATCGGCATCGCGCTGACGGCGCCGGCAATGGCGACGTTCCTGATCTGGGTGATGCTGGGCGGCGCGCTGCTTGCGCTTGCGGCCGCGCCCGCCAAGGACCGCGCCTGGCTCGCCCTTCCGCTGGGGCTCTATGCCGGATGGCTCACCGCGGCGAGTTGCGTGGCGCTGGCGACGGTGGTGGCAGGCTACGGCATCGCAAGCGTGCAGGTCTCGGGCTGGGCCTGCCTCTTGCTCGCGCTCCTGATCGCGGTCACGGCGACCCAGCGGCTGCGCGTCCCGACCTATCCGCTGGCGGTGGCCTGGGCGCTGTCGGGCATCGTCGCCGCCAACGCCCTGTCCGCGCCCGCCTTCGCGGGCGTGGCGCTCGGCGGGGTTCTCGGCATGGTCTGGCTTGCGCTCAAGGTCCTGCGCCCCGCGAGCTGAGCCTGCCGATCGGCAACGCACCGGCACCGAAGCCACCCGCCCGCCTTGCCGCCGAAGGGAGCAGAAGCTACACGCGGAACAAGGACAGGCGGCCGGGTCAGGCGGCCGGGGCGACGGGGGCGATCGATGCGGATTCTCATCACCAATGACGACGGGATCAACGCGCCGGGGCTCGAAATCCTCCGGGCCATCGCCGAGGAGGTCGCCGGCCCCGGGGGCGAGGTCTGGACCGTGGCGCCCGCCTTCGAGCAGTCGGGCGTCGGGCACTGCATCTCCTACGTCCACCCCACGATGATCGCCGAACTCGGGCCCCGGCGCTTCGCCGCCGAAGGCAGTCCCGCGGATTGCGTGATGGCCGCGCTGTTCGACGTGATGACGGACAATCCGCCCGACCTTGTCCTGTCGGGCGTGAACCGGGGCAACAACGCCGCGGAGAACGTGCTCTATTCCGGGACCATCGGCGGTGCGATGGAGGCCGCGCTGAACGGCCTGCCCGCCATCGCGCTCAGCCAGTATTTCGGCCCCGGAAACATCGATCTCGAAAACGCCTTCGACGCCGCCGCCGTCCATGGCGCGTCTCTGGTCAAGCGGCTCTGGCAGCAGGGCACATGGGACCGCGCGGATTACCGCGTCTTCTACAACGTGAACTTCCCCCCCGTCGCCGCCGAGCAGGTGCGCGGCACGCGCGCCACCGCCCAAGGCTTCCGGCGCGGCACCGGGTTCTCGATGGAACCGCATGTCGCCCCCAACGGGCGACGTTTCCTCTGGATCAAGGGCGGGCCGCAGAACATCCCGACCGAGCCCGGAACGGATGCCCATGCCAATCTCGACGGCTATATCTCGGTGACGCCCCTGCGCGCCGACCTGACCGCGCACGAGGCGATCGAGGGTTTGAGGGCCGCGATCGAATGATGGACGACGCGACGCGCAAGATGCAGTTCCTGTTCCACCTGCGCCAGAAGGGCGTGACGGATCCGCGCGTGCTCTCGGCCATGGAACGGATCGACCGCGGCGCGTTCGTCCGCGGACATTTCGCCGACCGGGCCTACGAGGACATGCCGCTGCCGATATCCTGCGGGCAGACGATCAGCCAGCCCTCCGTGGTCGGGCTGATGACGCAGGCGCTCGACGTTCAGCCGCGCGACACCGTGCTCGAGATCGGCACCGGCTCGGGCTACCAGGCGGCGGTTCTCAGTCTTCTGGCGCGGCGCGTCTACACGATAGACCGGCACCGCGGCCTGACGCGCGCGGCCGAGGTCCTGTTCACGCGGCTGGGCCTGTCGAACATCACGGTCCTGACGGGCGACGGAAGCTTCGGCCTGCCCGAGCAGGGGCCGTTCGACCGCATCCTCGTGACGGCGGCGGCCGAGGACCCGCCCGGGCCGCTGCTGCGGCAACTCAAGGTGGGCGGCACCATGGTCGTGCCCGTGGGCCAGTCCGACGCGGTCCAGAGCCTCATCCGCGTGACCCGGACGCAGGACGGCTACGACTACGACGAGATCCTGCCGGTGCGCTTCGTACCGCTCATCGAGGGCGTGGCCGAGGAGTGAAGCCGGTTGCGGGGCTGGAAAGCCGGCGCCGCTGCGGTATAAACAGGACAGACGAGGCTTGGGGGCCGCCCCGGCGCCGGGTGCGGCGCAGGCGGGCACCCCGAGGGCAGAACAACAAGACCGGATCACCCACGGACCGGACCAGACAGGACACGCGCCATGCCCCGCCGCTTGCATCTGACCGTCATAGGCCTGTCGGTGGCCCTTCTTTCGGGGTGCGTCGGGACCTTCCCGGACCTCGACTTCCGCGGCAACTCGATTTCCGGGGCCCGCACCGAAACCGCGCCGCGGCCCGAACCCGACGCGAACGGGCTGATCAGCTACGAAAGCTACCAGGTGGTGGTCGCCCGGCGCGGCGACACGGTTTCCGATGTGGCGGGGCGGATCGGCCTGACACCCCAGGAACTGGCGAGCTTCAATGGACGGAGTGCCGGCGATCTCCTTCGTGAGGGCGAGGTTCTCGCCCTGCCACGCCGCGTCAGCCCCGCCGGCGGCACGGGCACCGACATCGCCTCCATCGCACGCGGCGCGATCGACGAGGCCGAGGCCGGGACACCGACCACCGGCCCGCAGGTCCAGCCCGGCATCGAACCGGTGCGCCACCGTGTCGGCCGCGGCGAGACAGCCTATTCGATCGCACGGCTCTACGGGGTCTCGGTTCGTTCGCTCGCCGAGTGGAACGGGCTCGGCCCCGACCTCGCGGTGCGCGAGAACCAGTACCTGATGATCCCGATCGTCCTCGACGAGAACGGGCGCCAGGAAGTGGCGGCACGGCCCGGCGCCGGGATCGCGCCCGCCCCGCCTTCGGCCGCGCAACCCCTGCCCGATGCGATCGAGACCGCGCCGCTTCCGCCGGCCACCGGCGGGGGACCGGCCGCACCGACGCCCGCCCCCGCACCTGCCCCCGCCGCGCCGGCGCCCGACACCTCGGCCCGCTTCATCCGCCCGGTGGAGGGGCCGATCCTGCGCGCCTATTCCTCGGCGAACGAGGGGATCGACATCTCGGCGGCCGCCGGGACAGCGGTGCGCGCGGCCGGTGACGGCGAGGTGGCGGCGATCACCCAGGACACCGACCGCGTGCCGATCCTGGTGATCCGGCATTCGGACGGCCTCCTGACGGTCTATGCCAACATCCGCAACATCCGCGTGGAGCGCGGCGAGAGCGTCAGCCGCGGACAGACAGTGGCGGAGGTCGGCGACGGCGATCCGTCCTTCCTGCATTTCGAGGTGCGCCGCGGTTTCGAGGCCGTGGACCCCGACCGCTACCTGCCCTGACGCGCCAGACCGCGGCGAACCGGGCATCGAGCCCGGTCCGCCACGGGCCTCCGGCGGGAGTTTTTCTTCCAGGATGAAGGGAAAAGGGCTTCGCGGCACCCGGGCGGGCGTGCCGTCAGCCCGCGTCGCGGTACATCTCGAAGCGGCAGGAGTATGCGCCCTGGGCGCAGCAATGCGTTTCCCGGCAACGCCAGTTCCGGCCGCAGAGCGCGGAGAAGAGCCGCTCGAAGACGGCCGCGTGCCAGTGGCAGAGCGGGGTTTCCGAGTGTTCGCCGCGGACCACCGGGTTGTCCGCGATCTCGAAAGCGACGGGCCAGGTCGAGGCGAGGCGAAACGCGCCCGAGCCGCAGAAGGTCCAGGCGTGCTTTTCGACGGCGCGCGCGAGGATCGGCGCGGAGAGCCTTGCCGGCATAAGGCGCAGAAGGGCTTGCGCCTTCCTCGGGATGCGGTTGGCGAGGATGTAGTCGCCGGTTCGCCACCCCGCCTCGCGGGCAAGCATCGGCGCCACGTCGGGCAGTTCCGCACGCATGGCCTGGTGAAGGCGGGCGGCGGGCGCCTCGTCGATCATTCCGGCCGCCGGGTCGGGCAGCTCGAAGACGCCGGCCATGGCGAGGAGATGCGAGGTCATGTCCGGTCCCGCGGCGTCGCGCAGGACCGGAACGAGTTGCAGGATCGCGTTGGGGCCGATCCGGGCCGTGCTCTCGGCCATGGGCCTTACTCCGCGGGCTCCACCATCTGTTGGGTGCCGCCGCCGCAGGCTTTCACGTCTTGCGCTGCCGCTTCGCTGCTTGCGCTCGGACCGACCGCAGCGCCGTTGGGCATCTTGAACGACGTGTCCCGCGAGACCTTGCGCGCGCGTTTCTGCGCGGCGAGGTCCTGGGTGGACTGCCAGTCGTCCATCTGGGCCTTGGCGATGGTGCGGGTCCGGTCGAAGTTGAAGACGACCTTGTCCTTCGACTGCGGGCCCCAGTAGTTGTGCTTGCCGAGGTCGTAGAAGGACCGCTGGAAGCCCGCCTTGGCGAAGGCCTTGAGACAGCCGAGCAGGTATTTCCGCCGGTAGCCGGTGCCGCGCCACGGATAGTAGAACAGCGCCTTGCGCGAGTAGAACCGCCGGTAGTTGTGCATCACCCGGTCCAGAAGCGTCGCGCGGTCCATCGCGGCGGGCTTCATGATCGGGGTGACGAAGTTGTACTTCGAGAAGTCGAAGATCTCGACCTGGTCCTTCAGCTCCTGGAAGAGCGGCGTGAAGGGCCAGGGCGTGTACATCGCCCAGTTGGCGAGGTCGGGCTGCCAGTCCCAGGCCATCTGGAAGGTTTCCTCCAGCGTCTCGGGCGTCTCGTTGTCGAGACCCACGATGAACTGCGCCTCCACGAAGATGTCGGCCTCGCGCAGGAGGCGGATCGCCTCCTTGTTGTCGGCGACCTTGGTTTCCTTGTTGAACTGGTCGAGCTTCATCTGCGCCGCGGCCTCCGTGCCCAGCGAGACGTGGACGAGGCCGGCGCGGCGGTAGAGCGGCAGAAGCTCCTTGTCGCGCATGATGTCGGTGACGCGGGTGTTGATGCCCCATTGGACGCGGCGAGGCAGGTCGCGGGCGATCAGCTCCTCGCAGAACTGGATGAACTTGCGGCGGTTGATGGTGGGTTCCTCGTCGGCGAGGATGAAGAAGCCGACGTCATGCTCGTTCACGAGGTTCTCGATCTCGTCGACGACCTTGATCGGGTCACGCACGCGGTAGTCGCGCCAGAACTTCCACTGCGAGCAGAAGGAGCAGGTGAAGGGACAGCCGCGCGCCATGTTCGGGATCGCCACGCGCACGCCGAGCGGCACGTAGATGTATTTCGACCATTCGAGCAGCGACCAGTCGGGGGTGATTCCATCGATGTCCTTCACGGTGGCCGCGGCGGGCGTCGCCACGATCTCATCGCCGTCCATGAAGGCGAGGCCCTTGATCTCTCGGCGGCGTTCCGCCAACGCGCCGTCCGCGATGGCGCGCATCAGCTCGACGATGATCTCCTCGCCCTCGCCCCGGACGATGACGTCGATGTCCTTCGCCTCGGACAGGACCTGCCGGTACATGAAGGTGGCGTGGATCCCGCCGAGGATCGTGACGGCGTCGGGAAGCACCTCCTTGGCGAGCGCGAGCGTTTCTTCGGCTACATAGATGGAGGGGGTGATGGCGGTCGTTCCCACAACATCGGGCTGCAACTCGGCCAGTTTCACGCGAAGCTGGCCGGGCGTCAGGTCATGGGTCATCGCGTCGATGAAGTGGATGTCGTCGAAGCCCGCCGCCTTCAGCGAACCCGCGAGATAGGCCACCCAGGCAGGCGGCCAGTTCCCTGCGATCTCGGCGCCCCCGGAGTGGTAATTGGGGTGAATAAGACAGATGCGCATGGCCCGACTCCCTGAGTTTTGTCAACTCAGCGGATCACAGTTTGTGTAAACCTGAATTGACACATGTCAAAGAACGCCAACGCGACCCTTGAAAAACCCCCACGAATTCGCGCAAAATTGTCGCAGTCAAAGATGGACCGATAACGCGGGGGTGTGCGCGATGTGGGACCGGATGCTTGACCGAATGCTGCGCGATTTCATCGCTGTCGGCGCGCTGCAGGTCCAATTCCCCAACGGCGAGGTACTGCGCTATGGCGAGGCGGAAGCCGAGCCCGTGACGCTGAGGATCGGCGATCCCGGGCTTCCGCGGCGACTGGTCCTCAACACCGAGATGGCGCTTGGTGAAGGCTACATGGACGGCGGCCTGGCCATCGATGGCGACGACCTCGGCGGGCTGCTGGCGCTTGCCACGCGAAACGCGGCGGCCAATGGCGGGGTCTGGTGGCGGCGCCTCACGCAGACGCTCCGCTATGCCCGCCGCAAGATCGACCAGAACAATCCCGCCTTCCGCGCGCGGCAGAACGTGGCGCATCACTACGACCTGTCCGGCGCGCTCTACGATCTCTTCCTCGACGCCGACCGGCAGTATTCCTGCGCCTATTTCGCCAATCCGTCGATGACATTGGAAGAGGCACAGGCGGCCAAGAAGCATCACATCGCCGCCAAGCTCCTGCTGGAGCCGGGGATGGAGGTGTTCGAGATCGGCTGCGGCTGGGGCGGCATGGCCCTGACGCTGGCGCGCGACTACGGCGTGAAGGTCCTGGGCGTCACGCTGAGCGAGGAGCAGCACAAGGTCGCCACCGCGCGCGCCGAGGCGGCTGGCCTGTCGGACCGCGTCCGCTTCGAGCTGAAGGACTACCGCGCGGTCAAGGGCACCTTCGACCGGATCGTGTCGATCGGCATGTTCGAGCACGTGGGCGTGCCGCATTACCGGGAATACTTCGACACCGTTCGGGAGCGTCTGAACGAGGGCGGCGTCGCGTTGATCCACACGATCGGGCGGGCCGCGCCACCGGGCGCCACGAGCCCCTGGATCACGAAGTACATCTTCCCCGGGGGCTACGTGCCCGCGCTGTCGGAAATGGCGACGGCGGTCGAGGCCGCAGGTCTCTATCCCACGGACCTTGAGGTCTGGCGGCTTCACTATGCCGAGACGCTGAAGCACTGGCACGACCGCTTCGTGGCGAACGAGGACAAGGCGCGCGCGCTCTATGACGAGCGGTTCTGCCGCATGTGGCGCTATTATCTGAAGGCCAGCGAGATGACCTTCCGCCACAACCGCCAGTGCGTCTTCCAGGTGCAGCTTGCCCGGGCGCAGGAGGCGGTTCCGCTGA
This sequence comes from Roseicyclus sediminis, assembly GCF_025515305.1. GTDB lineage: Bacteria > Pseudomonadota > Alphaproteobacteria > Rhodobacterales > Rhodobacteraceae > Roseibacterium > Roseibacterium sediminis. The sequence continues at coordinate 18,851 of NZ_JAOPHT010000021.1, read as the reverse complement.
CGCGCGACTACCTTTATCCGCGTCACGACGCGGCGCGGCTTTCGGCGGCGGAGTGATCCACCCGACGCCTCGGGCACGGACCTTCGCAGGAAGGTCGGTGCCTCAGGCGGCGGTCGTGTCCGACAGGAGGTTCAGCACCATGACCCCGGCCACGATCAGGCCGATGCCGACCCAGGCGGCGGTATCGAGCTTCTGGCCGTAGACCACGAGGCCGATGACGGTGACGGCAGCCACGCCGAGGCCGGACCAGATCGCGTAGGTCACGCCGAGGGGGAGGACAAGCAGCACCCGCGCCAGGAGGTAGAAGGCGGTGCCATAGGCGAAAACCACGACGACGACCGCGCCGGGGCGGGTGAACCCCGCCGAGGCCTTGAGGGCCGTCGTGCCGATCACCTCGGCCACGATGGCGAGGATCAGAAGCAGCCAGTGCATGGCGCGCCCTCCGGATGATGCCAATCTGCAGTCCAACGCGTAGGCGTGGCCGCCCACGCTGGCAAGCCATGCAGTGTCGCGGCGGCGTTCCTCCCTTGCGCCCCGGTGCCGCCTGTCTATAACACCGCCAATTTGCGCGCCCGTGGCGCGCGAAACGCACGCGCCGAAAGCCCCGGGGGAACCGATGCCGAAAAGAACCGACATCCGCTCGATCATGATCATCGGAGCGGGGCCTATCGTCATCGGCCAGGCCTGCGAGTTCGACTATTCCGGCGCCCAGGCCTGCAAGGCGCTGCGCGAGGAAGGCTACCGCGTCATCCTCGTCAACTCGAACCCCGCCACGATCATGACGGACCCGGGCCTCGCCGACGCGACCTATATCGAGCCGATCACGCCCGAGGTCGTCGCCAAGATCATCGAGAAGGAGCGTCCCGACGCGCTCTTGCCGACGATGGGCGGGCAGACCGGCCTGAACACGTCGCTCGCGCTCGAGGAGATGGGCGTTCTGGCCAAGTTCGGCGTCGAGATGATCGGCGCCAAGCGCGAAGCCATCGAAATGGCCGAGGATCGCAAGCTGTTCCGCGAGGCGATGGACCGGATCGGGCTGGAGAACCCGCGCGCCACCATCGTCAGCGCGCCGAAGAAGCCGGACGGCAAGTACGACATCAAGGCAGGCCTGCAGACCGCCATCGACGCAATCGAATATGTCGGCCTTCCCGCCATCATCCGCCCCGCCTTCACGCTCGGCGGCACCGGCGGTGGCGTGGCCTACAACCGCGAGGAATACGAGCACTACTGCCGCACCGGCATGGAGGCCTCACCCGTCGCACAGATCCTCGTCGACGAGAGCCTGCTGGGCTGGAAGGAATACGAGATGGAAGTCGTGCGCGACCGCGCCGACAACGCCATCATCGTCTGCTCGATCGAGAACGTGGACCCGATGGGCGTGCACACGGGCGACTCGATCACGGTCGCGCCCGCGCTGACGCTGACCGACAAGGAATACCAGATCATGCGCAACGGCAGCATCGCCGTCCTGCGCGAGATCGGCGTGGAGACCGGCGGCTCCAACGTCCAGTGGGCGGTGAACCCGGCGGACGGGCGTATGGTGGTCATCGAGATGAACCCCCGCGTCAGCCGCTCCTCGGCGCTGGCGTCCAAGGCCACCGGCTTTCCGATCGCCAAGATCGCGGCCAAGCTGGCTGTGGGTTACACTCTGGATGAATTGGATAACGATATCACGAAAGTGACACCCGCATCCTTCGAACCCACCATCGATTACGTGGTCACGAAGATCCCGAGGTTCGCTTTTGAAAAGTTCCCGGGCGCGGAACCGACCCTCACGACGGCCATGAAGTCGGTGGGCGAGGCCATGGCCATCGGCCGCAGCTTCCACGAGAGCGTGCAGAAGGCGCTGGCCTCTCTCGAGACCGGTCTGAGCGGTTTCGACGAGATCGAGATCCCCGGCGCGCCGGACAAGGCCGCGGTCGTGAAGGCCCTGAGCCGGCAGACGCCCGACCGGTTGCGGATCGTGGCGCAGGCGATGCGCCACGGGCTGTCGGACGACGAGATCGGCGCGGCGACGAAGTTCGACCCCTGGTTCATCGCCCGCATCCGCGAAATCGTCGAGACAGAGGCGCAGGTCCGCCGCGACGGCCTGCCGATGACGGAAGAGGGTCTGCGGCGGCTGAAGATGATGGGCTTCACCGACGCGCGCCTTGCCACCCTCACCGGGCGGGAGGAAAGCAACATCCGCCGCGCCCGCCTGAACCTCGGCGTGACGGCGCAGTTCAAGCGGATCGACACCTGCGCCGCCGAGTTCGAGGCGCAGACGCCCTACATGTATTCGACCTACGAACACCCCACGATGGGCGAGCCCGAATGCGAGGCGCGGCCCAGCGCGGCGAAGAAGGTGGTCATCCTCGGCGGCGGCCCGAACCGGATCGGCCAGGGGATCGAGTTCGACTACTGCTGCTGCCACGCCTGCTTCGCGCTGAGCGATGCGGGCTATGAGACCATCATGGTCAACTGCAACCCCGAGACCGTCTCGACCGACTACGACACCTCCGACCGCCTCTATTTCGAGCCGCTGACCTTCGAACATGTCATGGAAATCCTGCGCGTCGAGCAGGACAAGGGCACGCTTCACGGCGTCATCGTGCAGTTCGGCGGGCAGACGCCGCTCAAGCTCGCCAACGCGCTGCATGACGCCGGCATCCCCATTCTCGGCACGACGCCCGACGCCATCGACCTCGCCGAGGACCGGGAGCGGTTCCAGCAGCTGGTCCACCGGCTGGGCCTGAAACAGCCGGAGAACGCCATCGCGACGACCGACGCGCAGGCCAAGGCCGCCGCCGAGAAACTCGGTTATCCGCTGGTGATCCGTCCGTCCTACGTGCTTGGCGGCCGGGCCATGGAGATCGTGCGCGACACGGCTCATCTCGACCGCTACATCCGTGACGCGGTGGTGGTGTCGGGCGACAGCCCCGTGCTTCTCGACAGCTATCTCGACGGCGCGACCGAGGTCGACGTCGACGCGCTCTGCGATGGCGTGGCCGTGCATGTGGCTGGAATCATGCAGCATATCGAGGAAGCCGGCGTGCACTCCGGCGACAGCGCTTGCTCCCTGCCGCCGCACACCCTGTCCAAGGAGGTGCAGGACCAGATCATCGCCCAGACCGAGGCACTCGCCCGCGCGCTCCATGTGGTGGGGCTGATGAACGTGCAGTTCGCCGTGAAGGGCGAGGATATCTACCTCATCGAGGTGAACCCCCGCGCCTCGCGCACCGTGCCGTTCGTCGCCAAGGCGACGGACAGCGCCATCGCCTCGATCGCCGCCAGGCTGATGGCGGGCGAGAAGCTCGCCGATTTCCCGCTGGCCGAGCCGCATGTGCCGGTCGACGACGACACCCCCATCGTGCCCGGCGACCCGATGAGCCTTGCGGATTTCCGCACGCCATGGTTCTCGGTGAAGGAGGCGGTGATGCCCTTCGCCCGTTTCCCCGGCGTGGATACGCTTCTCGGTCCCGAGATGCGCTCGACCGGCGAGGTCATGGGCTGGGACCGGACCTTCCCGCGCGCCTTCCTCAAGGCACAGCTCGGCGCAGGGACGGTTTTGCCCGACGCGGGCACCGTCTTCATCTCGATCAAGGATGCCGACAAGGGACCGATCCTGCTGGAGACGGCGCGCATGCTGACCGACCTCGGCCTGACGCTTCTGGCGACGCGGGGCACGGCTTCCTACCTCGCCGAGCACGGCATCGCGTCCGACGTCGTGAACAAGGCCTACGAGGGCGGCCGGACCGTGGTCGACATCATAAAGGATGGCGGCGTGCAACTGGTGCTGAACACGACCGAAGGCGCGCAGGCGGTGGAGGATTCCCGTTCCATGCGCGCGGTGACGCTGGCCGACAAGATCCCCTATTTCACGACGCTCGCCGCCAGCCACGCGGCCGCCCAGGCGATGCGCGCCGCGCGGGAAGGCGAACTGGGGGTGCGGTCGCTGCAGGTCTAGCGGGCCGGCGGCTGGCCGCGCCACGCGGCCGGGTTTTCCCGCACGGCACTGCAGGCGCTGACGACCTACCGGGGAGAAGCGGAGGTTTATCCCCCTTTTCGCAGGGCCCTGCCATCGCCTAACCTTGGTCCATCCGTGCCCCGACCAAGGATCCGTGCGCCCATGTTCCGCCCCCTCGCCACAGCGCTCGCGCTGAGCCTCGCTCTTCCCGCCACGACCCAGGCGCAGGACTACACCCTGCCGCCCACCTTCGGCGTCTTCACGGTCGCCTCGGGCTTCCTGCCCGATCCCAACTGGGTGAGCCTGCTTGCGGGCGGGAACATCAGGGGCGAGTACACCGACCAGGCCACCGGCAACCGTTGTTCGGGCTACTTCGCCGACGCGCCCGATTTCCGGATATTCTACCAGGCGGGCTCCGAGGCACCGCTGTCGTTTTATGTCGAGGCGCGGGCCGACACCGTGCTTCTGGTGAACACACCCGACGGGGAATGGCACTGCAACGACGACACCTCAGGGCTGAACCCCGCGCTCACCTTCGACGACGCGATGGAAGGCCAGTACGACATTTGGGTCGGGACCTACTCGTCGACGCAGGGCGAATACCCGCCCGCCATGCTGGCCGTGACCGAGATCGCGCCCTTCGCGGGCACTTTCGCGCGCGCCTTCTTCGGCGAGGATGACCGGATCGTGGTCGATACGACGCAGGCGCCCTGGACCATGATCGGCTTTCTCGATCTCTCCGACACGAACTGCACCGGGGTCCTCATCGGGCCCGCGACCGTGCTGACCGCCGCCCATTGCATCGCCAACGAGGGGGTGATCGAAAGCCCGCCGGTCGAATTCCTCGCGGGCTACAACCGCGGCGAGTCCGTCGCGCGGTCGGCGACCATCGGCTACCACGTGCCCGGCGGCTGGCTCGCCGGGGAGCAGGAGGGCATGGATTTCGCCTTCGTCTACCTCGCCGACCCGATCGGAGAACGGGTGGGTTGGATGGACGTCACCGGCCTCAGCCCGGAGGAGATCGCCGCCTACCGTTCTGGTAACGGCCCCGAGATCCTGCAGGCGGGCTACAGCTATGACCAGCAGGGGGTGATGACCGGTCACATCGGCTGCCCCTTCGTGGAGATCGGCCCGGACAGCACGCTCGTTCACCAGTGCGACACGCTGCAAGGGGACAGCGGCTCTCCGCTCTTCATCGAGGGGGAGGGCCGCTACCGGATCATCGGCATCGAAAGCCACACGAACTCCCAGCCGCGGGAGCAGTACGACCAGAACGTGGCGATGTATGCCGACTACATCATGGCGGAGATGCGGGCGCTGGCCTCCGGGCAGACGGGCGTGCCGCCCACGGCACCGCCGCAGGTGGCGAAGTAGGCGCCGCTCAGGCGGCCCCGGAGTAGATCGCGACGATCCTGTCGACGGCGGCCTCGGGGCTCATCTCCTCGCTCTCGCCGGTCTTGCGCGACGTGAGCTCGACGACCCCGTTGCCGAGGCCGCGCGGCCCGACAGTGATCCGCCAGGGCAGACCGATCAGGTCCATCGTGGCGAACTTGGCACCGGCGCGTTCTTCGCGGTCGTCGTAAAGAGGCTCCAGCCCCGCAGCCGTCAGCGCCTTGTAGAGCCCTTCGCAGGCCGCGTCGCACGAGACATCGCCCTGCTTGAGGTTCACGATGCCGGCGTGGAAGGGCGTGACACCTTCCGGCCAGACGATCCCGTTCTCGTCGTGGCAGGCCTCGATGATCGCACCGACCAGGCGCGAGACGCCGATCCCGTGCGACCCCATGTGGACCGGAACCCGGTTGCCCTCGCCATCGGTGACGACCGCGCCCATCGGCTCGGAATACTTGGTGCCGAAGTAGAAGATCTGCCCCACCTCGATGCCGCGCGCGACGCGGCGACGCTCCTCCGGGATCTGCTCGAAGATCGCGGGGTCGTGGGTTTCGTCGGTGCGGGCATAGCGCGACGTGAATTCGTCCAGAACCGCACGGCACTGCGCGTGATCGTCGTAATCGATCTCGCGGTCACCAAAGCGCAGGTCGGTGATCTCGCTGTCGTAGAAGACCTCCGACTCGCCCGTCTCGGCGAGGACGAGGAATTCGTGCGTGTCGTCGCCGCCGATCGGGCCCGAATCCGCGCGCATCGGGATCGCCTGAAGGCCCATGCGCTCATACGTGCGAAGATAGCTCACGAGGTGCCGGTTGTAGGCGTGGAGCGCGTCCTCTTTCGTCAGGTCGAAGTTGTAGCCGTCCTTCATCAGGAACTCGCGGCCACGCATGACGCCAAACCTTGGGCGGATCTCGTCGCGGAACTTCCACTGGATCTGGTACATCGTCAGTGGCAGGTCGCGGTAGCTCGTGACATGGGCGCGGAAGATGTCGGTGATCAGTTCTTCCGCCGTGGGCGTGAACAGCATGTCGCGCTCGTGGCGGTCGGTGATCCGCAGCATCTCGGCGCCATAGGCATCGTAGCGCCCGCTCTCGCGCCACAGGTCGGCCGACTGGATCGTGGGCATCAGCATCGGCAGGTGGCCCGCGCGGATCTGCTCTTCGTGGACGATCTGCTCGACACGGCGCAGGACCTTGAAGCCCAGCGGCAGCCACGAGTAGATGCCCGCCGACGCCTGCTTGATCATGCCGGCGCGCAGCATCAGGCGATGGCTGACGATCTGCGCCTCGGCGGGGGTCTCCTTGAGAACCGGCAGGAAATAGCGGCTGAGGCGCATGGGGCGTGTTCCCTCTGGCAAATCACGTTCCGGGACGCATACGCCAAAGGATATCGCCTCACAAGGCGGCGCCTGAAATGCCGCGTCAGCCGCCCGACGCGGGGCCGGACAGCCCGCCGCGCGGGCCCGGCCCCGGAGCCGGTGACGGCGCGGGCCGGTCCACGCCCCAGCCGCCGGCCGGTGTCTGGAACACACCCGAAGAGGCCGCGGAGGAAAAGCCGACCAGGACCGCCACCGCCATGCTCAGCAGGATCGCCACTATGGACATCTTATCGCGCGAAGACATTTCGCCACCCTCGTTAATGATCGTCTCATCTAACCCGATTCCCGGCTGGCGGACGGGTCGGGGTTTCCCTACTTGGCCTGCGGTCCGCCAACGACGATCGGCGTCGCCTTCATGGCCGCGGCCAGCGCGTTGAACCGCGCCTCCGTCACCTCGCCGAACAGCGCGCGGCCTTCGTCGGTCTTGAGCGTCAGCAACAGTTCCTTGCGCTTCGACCGCCAGGTGAGCGCGCCATGGTCGGTCGGCTTCTCGACGGTGAACATCGCGCCGAAGCGCATCGCGCGACCGAGGATCTCGGCCTCGGCCACCTGGGCCTCGGGCAGAAGTTGCAGCAGGTCGGTATCGAAATTCGTCCCTGCGCGGTTCGACTTGTAGCGGTGCAGCAGCGCCAGGCCGAGATAGACACGCTCGGCGTGGGTCAGACCGCCGAGGTTCGCGCGCGTCGCGTTGTCGAAACAGACCTCGGCGCGGTAGTCGGGATGCGCCCGCCAACTCACGTCGTGAAGCAGGCACGCCGCGCGGATCAGCCGCTTCTTGTCCAGCTTCGCACGCGGAAAGAGCGGCTCGACGAAACGATAGAGCGCGCGGCCGAAGCCGGGCATGCGGGCGGAAGAGGCCTCGGCATGGCGGGCGGCCTCGATCAGCGGGTCGCGGTGCCGCAGCGCCTCCGACATCTGTTCGTAGAGCAGCCCCTCGCGGATGCCGTAGGAGGACACGGCGACCTCCTTGGGATGCAGCTTGCGCACGAGGACCTTCAGCACCTCGGCAGCAAGCGGCACAAGGCGCATTCGCTCGGCGCTGGTGCCGGTGCTGGCACGCAACTCGTTGATTTCGCTCTTCTCGATCAGCTTGATCGTTTCCAGGATCGCCTTCGGCGTCATCCTGTATTCGTGCAGCACCTTCAGCGGATATCCGCGCCGCTCCATGTCGATTCGGGCGATCGCACGCCACGATCCGCCGACGAGGAACAGCCGCTCGGGTCGGTCCGGGAACGCATCGGCCAGGTCGGCCACGCGCGCCTTGATATGCGCGCGCACCGCCTTCTTGCCGCCCTCGATCCCCATGAGCTTCAGCGGCCCGAGGTCGGAGGTTTGGCGCAGCCCGACGCGGCCGCCGCCGCGCAGTTCGGCCAGTTCCATCGAGGAGCCGCCGATGTCGCAGACAAGCCCCTCCGCCCCCGGCCAGCCCAGCAGCACGCCCTGCGCCGAGAGACGCGCCTCCTCGTCGCCATCGACGATCTGGATGTCGAGGCCGGTCTTCGTCCTCACCTCGTCTCGGAAGGCGGCACCGTCCTCGGCATCACGCACCGCCGCCGTGGCCACGGTCAGAAGCGGCGACACCCCCATGCCGACGGCCAGCACCGCGAAGCGCCGCAGCGCCTTGAGCGCGCGCACCCGGCCCTCGGGGTTCAGGCGCCCCGTCTCGGAAAAACCGGCGCCGAGGCCGCAGAGGATCTTCTCGTTGAAGTAGTAGGCCGGGCTGCGCGCCGCGCCGTCGAACACGACCATCCGCACGGAGTTCGATCCGATATCGATCACGCCCACACGGCTGAGGGCCTGCGCCTCGGGCGCATCGAAGAGCGGAACGCCGAAAGGGCCCCATTCGGGATGCAGGTCGTCCATCTCGGGTCCGATCTCAGCCAAGGCCTGCCGCGTCATCGCCAAAGTGATGGCACGGGGTTTTCGGTTCCGTCAATTCCTCATCTGGTCCCGATCAGTCCTGCCCGTGGGTCAGTTCCGGCACATCCTTGGCCCCGGCCGAGCCCCGCCCCGACAGAGAGGGGTTTTCCATGAAGAAGCGGTGGCAGGAGAACGGATTGTCGATGCCGCCGAGTTCCGCCCGCCGGAACGAGCCGTCGGGCTGCAACACCCAGCTCTGCGCGACGTCGGCGAGGTTCGCGGCCATGATCTGGCTCACGATCTGCGCCTTCACGGTGGGATTCGTGCATTCGACGAGGGTCTCGACACGCCGGTTGAGGTTGCGGCCCATCCAGTCGGCCGAGCTGATGTAGACCCGCGCCTTCTTGTGCGGCAGTCCGTGGCCGTTGCCGAAACAGACGATGCGGGAATGTTCGAGGAACCGGCCGACGATAGATTTCACGCGGATGTTCTCGGAAAGCCCCCGGATGCCGGGCCTCAGACCGCAGATGCCCCGGATCACCAAGTCGATGCGCACACCGGCCCGGCTGGCTTCGTAGAGCGCGTCGATCACGTCGGGTTCGATCAGGCTGTTCATCTTGGCCCAGACCATGGCGGGTCGACCGGCGCGGGCATGTTCGGCCTCGGCCGCGAGGTTCTCGATGATCGTCGATTTCAGGTTCAGCGGCGAGATGCGGAGGTTCTGAAGCCCCTCGGGCTCGGCATAGCCGCCCACGTAGTTGAAGACCTTCGTGGCATCCCGCCCCAGCGCGTCGTCGCAGGTGAAGAGGCTGAGATCGGTGTAGATGCGCGCCGTGATCGGATGGTAGTTGCCCGTCCCGAAGTGGGTATAGGTCACCAGCCGGTCGCCCTCACGGCGGACCACGATCGAGATCTTGGCGTGTGTCTTGTAGGTGATGAAGCCGTAGATCACATGCGCGCCGGCGCGTTCCAGCTTGCGCGACTGGCGGATGTTCGCGGCCTCGTCGAAGCGGGCCTTGAGCTCCACCAGCGCTGTCACGGACTTGCCGTTCTCCGCTGCCTCGCACAGCGCCTCGACGATCGGGCTTTCGTTCGACGTTCGGTAGAGCGTCTGCTTGATCGCCACGACATTGGGGTCGCGGGCCGCCTGCGCGAGGAACCGGATCACCATGTCGAAGGTTTCGTAGGGGTGATGGAGCAGCATGTCCTTCTGCCGGATCGCGGCGAACATGTCGCCGTCATGGTCCTGCACCCGTTCGGGAACCCGTGGCGTGAAGGACCGCCACAACAGGTCGGGCCGTTCGTCGATCACCAGTTCCTTGAGGCTGACGAGGCCGATCATGCCCTTGACGTCCACGACCTCGTCCTCGGCGACGTGCAGCTGCTCGACGATCTCGGCCTTCAGGTCCTGGGGCGCGCCGGCGCTCACCTGTAGGCGGACGACTTCGCCCCGGCGGCGCCGCTTGAGCGCGGTCTCGAACTCGCGCACGAGATCCTCTGCCTCCTCCTCGACCTCGAGGTCGCTGTCGCGCAGGATCCGGAACGCACAGGAGCCGCTGAGGGCATAGCCCGGAAAGAGCGCCCCGACGTTCAGCAGCAGAAGCTCCTCGAGCGGAAGGAACCGCGCCTGCCCCTCGGGAGCGGGAAGGCGTACGAACCGGTCGATCTGGCTCGGGATCGGCAAGAGCGCCTGAAGTTCCCGCCCGTCACGTTCCCGCCGCATCTGCAGAGCGAGCGCGATGCCCTCGTTGGGGATGAACGGAAAGGGGTGAGCCGGATCGATGGCCAGCGGCGAGAGAACCGGGAAAACGCGGGCGAGAAAGACCTCGTCGAGGAATTTCCTGTCGGCGGCCTTCAGCCCGGTTCTCGCGACGACGTGGATGCCCTCGGTCTCCAGTTCCTTCTTCAGGGCAACCCAGGCGGCCTGCTGGTGCTGCATCAGGCGGCGGGCATCGGCGTTGATGAGCTTGAGCTGTTCGACCGGCGTGCGACCGTCGTCCGACGGCACCGCGTTGCCCTCCTGCGCCAGCTCCCGCAGGCCGGCGACGCGCACGGTGTAGAACTCGTCGAGGTTGCCCGCGCTAATCGACACGAACCGGACCCGTTCGAGCAGCGGCACGCGCGGATTGCCCGCCTCCTCCAGCACGCGCCAGTTGAACGCAAGCCAGCTGATCTCGCGATTGAAGAAGCGTCGCGGGCCGCGTGTCTGCGCCTCGGGCAGGTCGACGGGCTCGGGGAGGGGCGCGGAAAGGAAGTCGGCGAAGCTCATGGGAAAATGGCCTAGTCAGGTGTCGTGACGAGACCGTGACACGCCAGCCTCCAGCTCGGCAAGGACAGCCTTGGCGTCGATCAGCCGCGGCGGTCGCTGACGCGACAACGCGCGTGCGTCGAGTCGCTCGACAAAGGCCTGCGCGGCGGCGAAGGCGCGCTCGATGCGCGGCGCGACATGGGACAGGATCGCCGGCGTAAGCGGCAGCGCGCGGTCATGGGCGAGCTTGAGGATCAGCGCGGCGAGCAACGCATCGTCGGGCGGATCGAGCGCCGCGAGGCCGGCCTGCCCCATGCGGCTGTCGAGGTCGGGCAGGCACAGGCCCCACCGGGCCGGCGGCGCGCCCGCGGTGAAGAGCATCGGCGCGCCGCGGTTTGTCAGCGCGTTGTGGATGTGAAAAAGCCGCGTCTCGGCGGCACGATCCCCGGCGACGGCCTCCATATCCTCGATGGCGAGCGCCTCCGACTGGCCAAGCGGCTCGACGTCGCGCTCGGTGATATCGGATGCGGCGATGATGCGTGCGCCGGTCTGCGTGGCCCAGACATGGGCGAGATGGGTCTTGCCCGCCCCCGAGGGTCCGGTCAGCACCAGCTTGCCATGGGGCCAGTCGCGCCAGCCCTCGACCTGTGCCAGCGCGACGGCGTTGCTGCCAGAGACGAAGAAATCGCCGCGGCCCATCGCGGGGCGGACGGGCAGGTCGAAGACGAGTTGCTCGGCCATCAGCTGTCCGGGTCGGCGTCGATGTGCGGGGCAGCTTCGAGGCCGCGGTACAGACGGCCTTCCTTGTACTGCTCGATGGCGAAGCGGACGAGGACGCCGATGGCCGCTGCCACCGGCACGGCGACCAGCATGCCGACGAAACCGAAGAGCGTCCCGAAGGCCGAGAGCGCGAAGATAAGCCAGACAGGATGCAGCCCGACGGAGGATCCCACGAGCTTGGGCGTCAGGATGTTCCCTTCGACCATCTGCCCCACCTGGAAGATCGCGGCGACAGCCACGATCAGCCACCAGTCACCCCAGAACTGGAACAGCGCGAGGCCCACCGACAAGAGGCCGCCGACCAATGCGCCGACATAGGGAATGAAGGTCAGAAGGCCCGCCAGCAGGCCCACCACGAGGCCGAACTGAAGGCCCACGATCATCAGCGCGACCGCGTAGAAGGTGCCGAGGATCAGGCAGACCGTCCCTTGCCCGCGCACGAAACTCGCCAGCGTCCGGTCGATCTCGCCCGCGAGCCGCCGGACGACGGGCGCATGGTCGCGTGGCAGAAGCTCGTCGATGCGGGCGATCATGCGATCCCAGTCCATGAGCAGGTAGAAGGCCACCACGGGCACGACTACGAGGAAAACGAGCACGTTGACGACGCCCGCCGCCGACGACAGCACCCGCTGCAGGAGTTCACCGCCGCGCGCCTCGATCGTCTGGCCGATCGAGGCCAGCGAACTGCGCAGGGGCGAGGTCTCGTCCATGACCTGGGGGAAGCGCTCGGTCAGCCAGGTTCGAAGCTGCTCGAACAGGGTGGGCGCAGCGCCGATCAGATCGGTCGCCTGCTGGATCAGAAGCGGGACCACCACGAGGCCCGCCAGCACCACGATCAGGGTGCCGAAAACGAAGATCACGACCGTGGACAGGATCCTCGACAGGCCCAACTTTTCCAGCCGGTCGGCCACCGGATCGAGGAAATAGGCAATGGCGCCGCCGACGATGAAGGGCAGGATCACCTGGCCGAGGAACCACAGCACCACGATGAGGGCAGCGCTGGCGATACCCCAATAGGTGAGTTGCTGGCGGACCGGCAGGGCCATGGCGTCTCCTTTGCACCGATAGATGCGACAGGGGGTGCCTCAGGGCAAGGGCAAAGCCCGGAGGCGCCCGCCAGGCGCCGGCGACGCGCCGCAATCCGGGCGCGAACCGCCCGCCGTCCTCAGCCGCGGGCGGCCCGGATCAGCGACAGGATATCCCGGGCGGCCGAGGGGATATGCGTGCCGGGCCCGAAGATGGCCTTCACGCCTGCCTCTTTCAGGAACTCGTAATCCTGGTGCGGAATGACCCCTCCGCAGATCACGATGATGTCTCCCGCGCCCTCCGCCTTGAGCGCCTCGATGAGCTTCGGCGCCAGCGTCTTGTGGCCCGCCGCCTGGGACGAGATGCCGACGACGTGCACGTCGTTGTCGATGGCGTCCTGCGCCGCCTCCTCGGGGGTCTGGAACAGGGGGCCCACATCGACGTCGAAGCCGATATCGGCGAAGGCCGTGGCGATCACTTTCGCGCCCCGGTCGTGTCCGTCCTGTCCCATCTTGACGACGAGCATGCGCGGGCGGCGGCCCTCCTCCTCGGCGAAGGCCTCCACGTCCTTCTGGATCGCCGCGAAACCCTCGTCGCCCTCGTAGGCCGAGCCGTAGACGCCCGCGAGGGTCTTCACCTCGGCGCGGTGACGTCCGAACACCTTTTCCATCGCCATGCTGATTTCTCCCACGCTCGCCCGCGCCCGTGCGGCCTCGACCGCCGCGTCGAGCAGGTTGCCGCCCTCGCGGGCCCGCCGTTCCAGTTCATCGAGCGCCGCTGTGCAGGCGGCCTCGTCGCGCGTGGCCTTGATCCGCTCCAGCCGCGCCACCTGCGCCTCGCGCACCGCGTTGTTGTCGATGTCGAGAATGTCGATCGGATCCTCGCGGTCCTTGCGGTACTTGTTGACCCCGACGATCACCTCGTCGCCCTTGTCGATCATCGCCTGCCGCCGCGCGGCAGACTCCTCGATCCGGAGCTTGGGCAGGCCCGAGGCGACGGCCTTTGTCATGCCGCCCATCTCCTCGACCTCCTCGATCAGGGCCCAGGCCTTCTCGATCAGCTCGTTCGTCAGGCTTTCGACGTAGTAGGAGCCCGCCAGCGGATCGACGACCTTCGTCACCCCCGTCTCTTCCTGCAAGATCAGCTGCGTGTTCCGCGCGATGCGCGCCGAGAATTCGGTCGGAAGTGCGATCGCCTCGTCGAAGCTGTTGGTATGCAGGGACTGCGTGCCGCCGAGGACCGCGCTCATCGCCTCGAAGGCGGTGCGCACGACGTTGTTGTAGGGGTCCTGCTCCTGCAACGAGACGCCCGAGGTCTGGCAATGGGTGCGCAGCATCTTGGAGCGTTCCGACTTCGCGCCGAATTCCGTCATGATCCGATGCCAGAGCGTGCGGGCGGCCCGCAGCTTGGCGATCTCCATGAAGAAGTTCATGCCGATGGCGAAGAAGAAACTTAGCCGCCCGGCAAACTTATCCACATCCATTCCCGCGTCGATGGCCGCGCGCACGTATTCCCGCCCGTCCGCGATCGTGTAGGCCAGTTCCTGCACGAGGTTCGCGCCCGCCTCCTGCATGTGGTAGCCGGAGATCGAGATCGAGTTGAATTTCGGCATGTTCTCGGAGGTATAGCCGATGATGTCCGAGATGATCCGCATCGAGGGTTCCGGCGGATAGATGTAGGTGTTGCGGACCATGAACTCCTTGAGGATGTCGTTCTGGATGGTCCCCGACAGCACCGATTTGTCGTGCCCCTGCTCTTCCCCCGCGACGATGAAGTTGGCGAGCACGGGGATCACCGCGCCGTTCATCGTCATCGACACCGACACCTGGTCGAGAGGAATGCCGTCGAAGAGGATCTTCATGTCCTCGACGCTGTCGATGGCGACGCCCGCCTTGCCGACATCACCCACGACGCGGGGATGATCGCTGTCGTAACCGCGGTGCGTGGCGAGATCGAAGGCGACCGATACGCCCTGCTGCCCGGCGGCCAGCGCCTTGCGGTAGAAGGCGTTGCTCTCCTCGGCGGTGGAGAAACCCGCGTATTGCCGGATCGTCCAGGGCCGGCCGGCATACATCGTGGCCTTCACACCGCGGGTGAAGGGCTCGAAGCCCGGAAAGCCGCCCATGTGGGGCAGACCCGCGGTATCGTCGGCAGTATAGAGCGGCTTGACGCGGATTCCCTCGAGCGTGTCCCACGCAAGGCTCTCGGGATCGCGGCCCTTCAGTTCCTTGGCGGCACGCGCGCGCCAGGCATCGAAGGTGTCTCTGGTTTCCGTCATCGGGTCGTCCTCTTGTTGGTGCCGCCGCGGCCCGGGCCCGAAGCCTCGCGCCGTCCTCGCCTCCCGTCCCGCATCGCGATACCGCGATCAGGGGTCGGGAAGCCCTTCGCTTTCCGTGGTGGCCTGCCTATATCTTCCGGGAACGGAGATAGAATGCGACCAACCCTGATTTCTGCCCTTGCCGCGCTGGTGCTCGTTCCTGCCGCCCTGTCCGCACAGGATAGCGGTTCGGGCGATATCGCCATGGCGCAGACCGCCGCCGCCGATGCCGCCACGGATGCCGCCACGGAGGCCGTCGATCCGATGGAGCCGCGCGAGGCGGGCGAGCTGACGCTTGAGGAGTTCATGTGGGTCGCCCGGCCCATCATCGTCTTCGCCGACACGCCCGCCGATCCCCGCTTCCAGGAACAGATGCTCCTCCTGGCCGATCGGCCCGAGCCACTCATGGAACGCGATGTGGTCATCATCGTCGACACCGATCCCTCCGCGCGTTCGCCCATCCGCACCGCGCTGCGCCCGCGGGGCTTCGCGCTCGTCGTGATGCAGAAGGACGGGAACGTGGGCTTTCGCCGCCCCTCGCCCCGCGATGTGCGCGAGATCATCCGGGGCATCGACAACTTCTCCTTCCGGCAGGAGGAGTTGCGGTCTGGCGGGCAATAGCCCGCCCCGTCGCCCGGTCCATGGTCCACGCCGCGTCTCACGGCCCTATTCGAACTCCATGATGACTTCGTCCACGGCGAGGCTGTCGCCGGGGCCAGCGTTGATCTTCGTCACGATGCCCTTCCGCTCGGCGCGCAGGATGTTTTCCATCTTCATCGCCTCGACCGTGCAGAGCGCCTGGCCCTCCTGAACCTCGTCGCCGACGGCCACGTCGATCTTCACGATCAGGCCGGGCATCGGGCAGAGCAGCATCTTCGACGTATCGGGCGGCTGCTTTTCGGGCATCAGCGCGGCAAGCTCGGCCTGGCGCGGGCTGCGCACATGGACCTTCAACTCCGCGCCGCGGGTGCGGAGGCGGAAGCCTCCGGGGATCTTGCCGACCTTCAGGACCAGTGCCGCCCCATCGACGGAAAGCCGCGCGAGACTGTCGCCCGGCGTCCAGTCCGAGCTGACCCGCATCGCGTGCCCGTCCTCGAAGGTCACGGTGGACCCCTCGTGATCCGCCGCGACGGTCACCGGGAAATGGGCGCCCTGCAGGCTTACCACCCAGTCCGAGCCCACGCGTCGCTCGTGGTTGTCCATCCTCCCCGAGACGCGGGTGCGCCGGATCTCGGCCACGCGGTGCATCGCGGCCGCGGCGGCAGCGACGCGGCGCAACTCGGCATCGCCGAGGCGCACGCCGTCGAAGCCATCGGGGTATTCCTCGGCGATGAACGCGGTCGTGATCTCGCCCGAAACGAAGCGGGGATGGTCCATCACGGCGCTGAGGAACGGCAGGTTGTGGCCGATCCCCTCCACCTCGAAACTGTCGAGCGCGACGCGCATCGCCTCTAGCGCCTCGGCCCGGTCCGCGCCCCAGGTGCAGAGCTTTGCGATCATCGGATCGTAATACATCGAAATCTCGCCGCCCTCGTAGACGCCGGTATCGTTGCGCACGGCGGTGTCCCCGTGAGGGGCCTCGCCCTGCCACTTGCCGGTGTCGTTCAGCGGACCCGCCTGCACTTCCTGCGGGGGGCGATAGCGCGTGAGACGGCCGATCGAGGGCAGGAAGTTGCGGTAGGGATCTTCGGCGTAGAGGCGGCTTTCGAGGGCCCATCCCTTCAGCTTGATGTCGCTCTGGGCGAAGGACAGGGGCTCGCCGCCGGCGACGCGGATCATCTGTTCCACGAGATCGACGCCGGTGATGAGCTCGGTCACCGGGTGCTCCACCTGGAGCCGGGTGTTCATTTCGAGGAAGTAGAAGTTCTTCTGCCCGTCGACGATGAATTCCACTGTCCCGGCGCTGGTGTAGCCCACGGCCTGCGCCAGCGCGACGGCCTGCTCCCCCATGGCCTTGCGCGTCGCCTCGTCGAGGAAGGGCGAGGGCGCCTCCTCGATGACCTTCTGGTTGCGGCGCTGGATCGAGCATTCCCGCTCGCCGAGATAGACGCAGTTGCCATGCTTGTCGGCGAGCACCTGGATCTCGATGTGGCGCGGTTGCGTGACGAACTTCTCGATGAAGATGCGGTCATCGCCAAAGGAGGACTTCGCCTCGTTCTTCGAAGCCTGGAAGCCCTCGCGCGTTTCGGTGTCGTTCCAGGCGATGCGCATGCCCTTGCCGCCGCCGCCAGCGCTGGCCTTGATCATGACCGGGTAGCCGACCTGGTTCGAGATCTTCACCGCCTCGTCGGCATCCGCGATAAGCCCCATGAAGCCCGGCACGGTCGAAACGCCCGCCTCGGCGGCGATCTTCTTGGACGTGATCTTGTCGCCCATCGCCTCGATTGCGGTCGCGGGCGGGCCGACGAAGGCCACGCCTTCCTTCTCCAGCGCCTCGGCGAACTTCATGTTCTCGGAAAGAAACCCGTATCCCGGGTGCACCGCCTCGGCGCCGGTCGCACGGATCGCGTCCATGATCCGGTCGATCACGATATAGCTTTCGGAGGCGGGCGGAGGGCCGATATGCACCGCCTCGTCCGCCATCCTGACATGGAGCGCGTTTCGGTCGGCGTCAGAATAGACCGCGACCGTGGCGATGCCCATCTTGCGCGCGGTCTTGATCACGCGGCAGGCGATCTCGCCCCGGTTGGCGATCAGGAGCTTCTTGAACATCACGGGTGTCCCTTCCTCTTGGCCGCGCGCCGTTCGGCGTCGTCGGCAGGTCTTGAAACGAAAGGGACCACCGGGGCGGTGTCGCCCCGGTGGTCCCGGATCATGGTGCTGTCGGGCCGGTCCGCGCGTCGCGGGGCCCGGGCCAGTCTCTTAGCGGCAGATACCCGCGTCGTCGCAGAGCGCGCCTGCAGCGGCACCTGCGGCGGCGCCGGTCGCGACGTTGCCGCCGGTGACGGCCGCGACACCGCCACCGATGAGGGCGCCGGCACCGGCGCGTTCAAGATCGGCGGTTGTGCAGCCCGCCACGGCAAGGGTGGCTGCGAGAAGGGTCGCGGGAAGGAAAATGCGTGCGCGCATGGGGACAAGTCTCCTGTCGGTGTGCCTCGTGGAGTTCGTTCTACACCGAAACGATTCCCCCGCCTAGTGGCCCGGCGTCCAGCGGTATCCATTCCCGCCGATGACCTGAAAAAAAGCGGCCGGAACGGTGAACCGTCCGGCCGCATCAAAGGGGAAGGGTAACACGTCTTGTCGTTGTCGGCCCAAAAACAGCTGGGGACTGGGGCCGACACCGCAATCATGCCACGGATGGATGCACCGGGAAGCCTCGACATGGCGGCGCCGGTGTCATGGGCATCAAATCGCGCAAGGACGGGGAGGCCGGGCAAGATCATGCCGATCGATCCTCCCAGACGCCCGAGCCGTCGAACGCCTCGGGGAAGGATGCCCGGGCGCGCGCCTCGTCGAGCTGCAGCAGCGCCTCGTAGCTTGAGGGATCGAAAGGGTCCTCGGCCGGCACGACCTCGCGGCCGAAAACCCAGGACAGACGGCCGGCGTCGAGGTTGCCGCGCTCGAAGGGCTCGGTCCCGAAACACAGCCAGATCGCCTCGACGAAGGCCGCGTCGGCGCGGCGGTCGGCGGGCCTGCGGTCGGCGAAACGCTCGCGGGCCACAAGTCGGGTGGCACCGTCCTTGTTGGCGCGACGGATGGTGAACTGGAAATCCGTTCCCGGCATGCGCCCGGGAAAACCCTTGTGCTTCAGCATGGGAGCGTCCCCGGTAAGTGCCGGGCGAGGCTTGCGCCCCGCCCGGCCAGGGGAAGGGTCCTGCTCGGGCATGGGTCTGCGCCATACCGTCGGACCTGCCGTCCGCGGGGTTGTTCCCCGCTGGTTTTCCACCGGTGCGTGACCGGGCACACGGGC
>NZ_JAOPHT010000020.1 GCF_025515305.1 Roseicyclus sediminis | reverse complement strand
GGGCGGAGCCGAACACCCACCCACCCCTCGCTCCCTCGGCTCCGGCCGGCAACCCTCTCCGCTTCGCGCTTCTCCCGTAGTCATGAAGGCAACGTGTTTTTCCCGCGCCCTTTGCCTGTCGGGGCGCGCCGCGAACCGATGGGAGAAATTGGCGCATTGCGTCGCTGGCGATGATTTCCCATACACGCGCTATAGGGCCCTGAACCGGACGGGCAGGAGGTGTTTCTATGCGTGCCAGGATCTTCAAACCCGCGAAGTCCGCGATGTCCTCGGGTATGGCCAAGACGAAGGAGTGGGTGCTGGAGTTCGCGCCCGAGAGCGCCCGGCAGATCGATCCCCTGATGGGCTGGACCAGTTCCTCGGACATGAACAGCCAGGTGCACCTTCGGTTCGAGACGCTGGAGGCCGCGAAGGACTACGCCGCGGATCACGGGATCGACGCGGTCGTGATCCAGCCAAAGGTGCGCAAGCCCAATATTCGCGCGCGCGGCTACGGCGAGAATTTCGCCACCGATCGCCGCGGGGCCTGGACGCATTGAGTGGCCTGAAGATCGGGCCGATCGACGCCACGGCGCCGGGGCTCGTCGATCTGATCGCGGCGCACGCCGCCCATTCCGCCGCCCATTATCCTGCCGAAAGCAATCACAACCTCGATGCCACGGCGCTCGCGGCAACGGGCGCGCGTCTGTTCGGCGGGTGGCTGGACGACCGTCTCGTGGCGATGGGTGGATACGTGCCGCTTGCGGAGGGCGAGGGCGAGGTGAAGTCGATGCATGTGCGCGAGGAGGCGCGTGGCACCGGCGCCGGACGCGCCATTCTCGAGGCGATCGTCGCGGCCGCGCGGGCCGAGGGCATTCGCCGCCTCCGCCTCGAAACCGGAAGCCGGGATGGATCGGCGGCCGCGCGCGGCCTCTACCGGGCGGCGGGGTTCGTCGAGACCGGGCCCTTTGGCGCCTATCGCCCCGACCCCGAAAGCGTCTTCATGGCGCGCGATCTCTAAGCGGGCCACAGCCTCCCCGTGGACGTGCCGCGCGCGCTTCGCTACAGGAGAAACCGAGCGGCCCCTTAGCTCAACAGGATAGAGCAGCTGACTTCTAATCAGCAGGTTGAGGGTTCGAGTCCTTCAGGGGTCGCCAGCATCTCGCACCGCACGCGCGGCATCCGAATCGCGCAAGGGCGCCGCTTTCAACACGCGAACGGCCGCGGATTTCCGGCGCATTCTGGCCCGCGAAGCGCGGATTAGGCACGGAAAACAGGGCCATCGGGCGCTTGGACCGGGCATAACGGGCTCGAATTCGGTGTTCAGATCAATCGCATTTGCCTATACTCCGAGGTCAGCGACCATGTCAGGCTTGGGAGGGTCACCATGATACGCTCGGAGCTGATCCAGAAGCTGGCAGACGAGAACCCGCACCTCTACCAGCGGGATGTCGAGCGTATCGTGAACGCCATCTTCGAGGAGATCATCGAGGCGCTGGCGGACGGCAACCGGGTGGAACTGCGCGGCTTCGGCGCGTTCTCGGTCAAGAAGCGCGACGCGCGGATCGGCCGCAACCCGCGGACCGGCGCAAGCGTGGATGTCGACGAGAAGCATGTGCCATTCTTCAAGGCGGGAAAGCTGCTTCGGGACCGGCTGAACGGTCTGGACGGCTGAACGCAACACCTCGGGGGAAGCGATGAAAGTCATTCGCGCCATCAAGTATGTATTCCTGATCGCCGTTGCCTTCGCGCTGGTGATCCTGGCGCTGGCGAATCGCGATCCGGTCACGCTGACGCTGCTGCCGGAGGAACTCGCGCTGTGGTCTGGCGTGGAATGGGCGATCGAACTTCCGCTCTACCTCGTGATCCTCGGCGGCGTGGCGACGGGCGTCCTCTGGGGGTTCGTCTGGGAATGGCTGCGCGAGCATCGCCACCGCGTCGCAGCCAAGACGAACCAGCGCGAGGCGCAGAAACTGGAGCGCGAGGTCAAGGCGCTCAAGGGCACAAGAGACGAGGGACGCGACGAGATCCTCGCGCTCGTCGAGGATGCCAGCGCCGCGCGCTGAGCCGGGATATTCCATGTCCATCGCGATCAAGTTCTGCGGGCTGACCCGCCCCGAAGACGTGTCCGCCGCCGCCGAGGCCGGCGCGCGCTACGTCGGCTTCGTGTTCTTCCCGAAGTCGCCCCGGAATGTCTCGCTGGCCTGTGCGAGGGATCTGGCCCTGGCCGTTCCGCCGGGGATCGCGAAAGTCGCGCTGACCGTCGATGCGGACGACGCGGCGCTGGATGCCCTGCTGGCGGAGGTGCCGCTCGACATGCTGCAGCTACATGGGGAGGAAAGCCCCGGGCGGGTCGCCGAGGTGCGCGCGCGCTTCGGGCTGCCGGTGATGAAGGCGGTGGGGATCGCAGGACCCGACGACCTCGCGGCGATCGACCTCTACTCCGCCGTGGCCGACCAGCTCCTGATCGATGCGAAGCCGCCGAAGGGCGCCGATCTTCCGGGCGGCAACGGCCTTGCCTTCGACTGGCGGCTGCTGGCCGGGCGAAAGTACTGGACGAAACCGTGGATGCTCGCGGGCGGCCTGACGCCCGGAAACGTGGCCGAAGCGGTGCGGCTAACCGGGGCCCGGCAGGTCGATGTGAGTTCCGGCGTGGAAAGCGCACCGGGGGTGAAGGACAGCGGCCGGATGGCGGCGTTCGCGAGCGCGTTGTCGGCGACGGCCGCCTGAGCAAGGCCGAACGCGATTTCGAAATCGCGTGTCGCACGGCCTTTCGAAACGCCTTGCCCTTGCCCCGTCACGACCGCCGCGCTACCCCTTCCGGCGCACCAGCGGAGGCGAGGCCCATGCCCGACGATATCCTGAACAGCTTCATGACCGGCCCCGACGAGAAGGGCCGTTTCGGCGATTTCGGCGGGCGGTTCGTCTCCGAGACGCTCATGCCGCTGATCCTCGAGCTCGAGGCGCAGTACGAGCACGCCAAGACGGACAAGAGCTTCTGGGACGAGATGGACTTCCTCTGGAAGCACTATGTCGGCCGCCCTTCGCCGCTCTACTTCGCCGAGCGCCTGACCGAGCGGCTGGGCGGTGCCAAGATCTACTTCAAGCGCGACGAGCTGAACCACACCGGCGCGCACAAGATCAACAACGTGCTGGGCCAGATCATCCTCGCCCGCCGCATGGGCAAGACGCGGATCATCGCCGAGACGGGCGCGGGCCAGCACGGCGTGGCGACCGCGACCGTCTGCGCGAAGTTCGGGCTCAAGTGCATCGTCTACATGGGCGCGACCGACGTGGAGCGGCAGGCACCGAACGTGTTCCGGATGAAGCTTCTGGGCGCCGAGGTCGTGCCGGTGACGAGCGGCCGCGGCACGCTGAAGGATGCGATGAACGATGCGCTGCGGGACTGGGTCACGAACGTGCGCGACACCTTCTACTGCATCGGCACGGTGGCGGGCCCGCATCCCTACCCGGCGATGGTCCGCGACTTCCAGTCGATCATCGGCAAGGAAACGCGGGAACAGATCATGGAGGCCGAGGGCCGCCTGCCCGACACGATCATCGCCGCGATCGGCGGCGGGTCGAATGCGATGGGCCTGTTCTATCCCTTCCTCGACGACAAGGAGGTCGGGATCATCGGCGTGGAAGCCGGCGGCAAGGGCGTCAACGAGAAGATGGAGCATTGCGCCTCGCTGACCGGCGGTCGGCCCGGCGTGCTGCACGGGAACCGGACCTACCTCCTGCAGGACGAGGATGGGCAGATCCTCGAAGGACACTCGATCTCCGCGGGCCTCGACTATCCCGGCATCGGGCCGGAACACGCCTGGCTGCATGACATCGGGCGGGCCGAATACGTCTCGATCACCGATGCCGAGGCGCTCGAGGCCTTCCAGCTTTCCTGCGAGACCGAGGGCATCATTCCGGCGCTGGAACCGTCCCACGCGCTGGCCCATGTCGCCAAGATCGCCCCCGATCTGCCCGCCGACCACCTGATCGTGATGAACATGTGCGGACGCGGCGACAAGGATATCTTCACCGTCGCGCGCGCGCTCGGCTGGGAAATGTGAGGCAGGGGCCGGTTTGCCGGCCCTTTCGCCTATACCTTCGGTTTATCCCGCTGGACCGCGGGTTTACGCCCCCCCGTTTAAACCCATAGTCGGTTTATCCGCGGCGCCGCGTGCGCTCCTTTCCGCCCTGTCACGGGCGGCATGGGGCCGTCCGGCAGTTCCAGGGGAGACCCAAGAATGAAAAAGCTTCTCATGCTCGGCACCGCGGCCGGCCTTTTCGCGAGCGGACCCGCGCTTGCCCAGGACATGGCCGAAAGGCTGCTCGAGGAATACCAGGCGGAGCAGTTCGACTATATCGAGATCGATCGCGGCCTCACGCAGATCAAGGTCGAGGCCACGCGGGACGGCCAGACGATCGAGGTCATCTACGACGCCGACACCGGCCGCATCATCGACTCCGAGGTGGATCGCGCCAGCGCCGACGATATGAATCGGACCGGCTTCCGCATCCGGGACCGTAACCGGGACTTCACCGGCCGCGACGACGATGACGAAGACGATGACGATTACGACGACGACCGCGGCTATGATGACGACGATGACGACAGCCGCGATGATGACGATCACGACGATCACGACGACGATGACCACGACGATGACCACGACGACGACCACGGCAATGACGACCACGATGACAGCGGCGACGATGATGACGACGGCGACGACGACTGAGTTGCCCTGCCGCGTGCGCCGTTCGCTCTGACGGCCTGTCCCCGCCGGTGCTGAAACCGGCGGGGTTCGGCGTGAAAGGCTGACCGAGATGAGACAGACCCGACGCAAATTCCTCCTGACCGCCGGCGCTGCGGTCCTGGCCGCGACACCCGCGTTCGCGCAGGATGATCGCGCCACCCGGTCGGTGATCCGCCAGCTCGAAGCGCAAGGGTTCACGATCGTCTCCGCGCGCCGCACGTTGCTCGGCCGGGTGCGGGTGATCGCCCGGCGTGGCGATCTCATGCGTGAGATCGTGCTCGACCCCCGCAACGGGTCGATCCTGCGCGACTATTCCGAAGACAGCAGCGGCGATCCCAGCATCGGTCCGTCGCCCGGTGACGACGATGATGGTGACGACGACGATGACGATAGTGACGACGACGACGACGACGACGACGACGATGACAACAGCGGGAGCAGCGGCAACAGCGGAAGCGGCGGCGGCGGCGGGGACGACGATGACGACGATGACGATTGAGGTCACGCCGCGAACCGTTTTCGGGTCGGTCGCATGCTGAAGCACCCTTGGGTGTTCGTGGCCATCCTGGTCGTTCAGTCGCTGTGCGGCTTCTTCTTCGTGTCCGACATCGTGCTCAGTGTTCTCGGCGTGCCCTTCGGACCGATCCCATGGGCTTACCGCGAGGTCATGGAGCTTTCCGCCGCGGTCGGTCTCATCCTCGGGGTGGCGCTGGGCGCGCTGCTCCTGCGGGCGTCGTTGCGGCGGACCCGGGCCGCCGAGCAGGCGTTGCGCGCCGCCTCCGGCGCCTTCATGGACCTGGTGGACGAACGCTTCGACGACTGGGGGCTTACGCCGGCGGAACGTGACGTGGCGCTCTTTGCCCTGAAAGGTCTGTCTCTCGCGGAAATCGCCGAACTCAGGCAGACGTCGCAGGGAACGGTCAAGGCTCAGACCAACGCCATCTATCGCAAGGCCGGCGTTTCGGGCCGACCGCAGCTACTGTCGCTGTTCGTGGACGACCTCATGGACGAAGCCGCGCTGCCCGGCGCCTCCAGGGCCCCGGGCGATGACGCGGCTCAGCGGTCTTCGACCGCGTAGCTCTGCAGCACCTCGAGCGGCACCACGTCGAGCGTTCGTTCGTGCGTCGCGGAGAGGTTGACACGTGGGGCGACCCCTTCTTCATGCGCCTGCAGAAAGCGCGTGGCGCAGAGGCACCAGCGGTCGCCCGCCTGCAGACCCGGGAACGAGAATTCCGGCCTTGGCGTCGACAGATCGTTGCCCACGTATTTCGAGTAGGCAAGGAATTCGGCCGTCATCACGGCACAGACCGTGTGTATGCCCCGATCCTCTTCGCAGGTATCGCAGCTTCCGTTCCGGAAGAAACCCGTCATCGGATCGCGCGAACAGCTTTGAAGCGTCTGCCCAAGAACATTGACAGACGCACTCATCTCGAATGGCATGCACAAACTCCCCTGTCGCACGATACTCTCACCCGGTGCCACGCTAGCAGCAGTGTGGCGCAGTGCAAATGCTAACCGCGCCAATCGACCCAGCGACCATGGAAATCCGCACGAGCAAGTAATTTTCGTTCGGGGCTGTCGGGCCATAGCCGGACGGTGACGGCCCCGCCATCGCGCTGTCCGTCCGCCTCGAACGACAGATGTGCAAGCGGCGAGTCCCGCCCGGCCCTGGCGCCCGCGGCCTCCAGCGCGGCCGTGCAGGCGTTCTGGGTTTCGGATGGGAAGTACTGCCAGGCCACGGTCGTGTAGACGACATGCAGGCGACCGGGACGAAGCGTGCCAAGGCGCGCCGCAAGCCAGGGGGCCGCGTCACCGGCATCGGGGCGCACCGAGGCCAGCGTGATCGCCCCACGCGTAAGCGCCATGCGCTCGGGCTGGTCGGGCCACAGGAAGGACAGCAGGCGGAGCGCGTCGCCCGGATCGCCGGGGTCGAGCGGATGCATGTCGACGCCCGCGCGTTCCACGACATGGAGGGGCAGGGGGGCAGGCGGCGGCGCGCCGCGCCACTCGGGCCTCAGGTGGACCGGACTTTCCGCCGCGCCGGCCGTTCCTTCGGGCAGGTCGAGGGCGAAGCGGTCGAGCGACAGGTTCAGCCCCGCGCTCGCACCGAGTTCGCTCAGTACGACCGGCCTGTCGCCAGTTTGCGACAGGAGCCACCAGATCGCCGGCAGCAGGATCGACGAACGGCGCACCTCGTTGGTCTGGGGCGCGCGGTCGAGCCAGGCCATGATCCGCTCCGGGTGCCGTTCGAGCGCGCCATGGACGGCCTGCCAGAGCGTATCGTCATCGACCGCGTTGGGCGGATAGGCGGCGGCAAGCGGAGCATCCGCCCCGTCGAGCACCAGCGCGTGCAGCGCGCCCGCAAGGCGCAGCGGCAGGGACTGTCCTGCAGGGCCGACATCGCCCTCCCACGCAAGGATGCGCGAGCCGGGCGCGGTGTCTGGGGTCAGACGCTCGGCGACAAGCGGCATCAGCCGTCCCATGAACGGCGATCCGAGTGATGCGCAACTTATCCCCTGGCTGCGGAAGGCGCCCCGGACGCGAGGCTCGGCCCCGGTCAACGGAAACGGTCCACGAGTTTCTGGAGTGCGCTCCGCGCGTCGGGCTCGGCCTTGGCTTCGGGTTTCGCCTCCGGTTTGGTGGCAGCTGCCTTCGCGGGCCGCGCGGGGGCCGTGCGCCGGGCGATGGCGTTCAGGAACTTCGGCCCGTCCCCCGCCGCGAGGTCCGGCGCACCGTCAGAGATACCGCGCAGCACATCGTCGAGCCATTCCTGCTCGGCCTTGGCGAAATCGGACAGGACATAGCTCGCGACGCGGTCCTTGTGGCCGGGGTGGCCGATCCCGAGGCGCACGCGCGCGTAGGCCTCGCCGATATGCTGGTGGATCGAGCGCAGCCCGTTATGCCCCGCATGTCCGCCACCCTCCTTCAGGCGCACCTTGCCGGGCGCGAGGTCCAGCTCGTCGTGGAAGACGGTGACGTCGGCGGGCGTCAGCTTGTAGAAGCGCATCGCCTCGCCCACGGACTGGCCGGAAAGATTCATGAAGGTCTCGGGCTTGAGCAGGAGTACCTTTTCCCCGCCGAGCGTGCCTTCGCAGAACGCGCCCTGGAACTTCGCGCGCCATGGGGCGAAGCCGTGATCGGCTGCGATCCGTTCCACCGCCATCCAGCCGATGTTGTGCCGGTTGCCCGCGTATTTGGGGCCCGGATTTCCGAGGCCGACCCAGAGTTTCATGGCGCATCCTCCGTGGCCGAGGTGATGCCAGCCCGCGCGGCATTTGCCAAGGCTTCGCCACGCGTGTCAGGGTAGGCCATGGCCCGGCTGGAGAGCCCCGCGATGACAGAGATCCCGAAGACCATGCGTGCCCTTGTCGTCGAAAAGGCCGGGGCCGCACCGCGCGTGGAGGAACGCCCTGTGCCGCGTCCGGGGCACGGGGAAGTCCTGGTGCGGATCGCGGCCTCGCCGATCAACCCCTCCGACCTCTCGACCATAGCCGGCGAATACGGGATCGGTTGGCCCTTTCCCCTGGTCCCCGGGCTCGAGGGGTCGGGGCGGGTCGTGGCCTCGGGCGGCGGGATCTACGGGCGGATGCTGCAGGGGCGCGCGGTGTCCTGCATCGCGGACAGGCAGGGGCTTTGGGCGGAGTATGCCGTGACCCAGGCCATGCGCTGCGTGGCGGTGGCCAAGGAGATGCCGCTCGGCCCGGCAGCCATGAGTTTCGTCAACCCGCTGACTGCCGTTGCGCTGGTGAAAACCGCGCGCAAGGGTGGGCACTGGTCGGCCGTGTCCACCGCGGCGGGCGGGGCGCTGGGCCGGATGATCCGCGCACGCGCCCGGACCGAGGGGCTGAAGATCATCGACGTCGTGCGCCGTGCCGACCAGGCCGAGGCGCTGCGGGCCGAGGGCGCGCGCCACGTCCTGTCGACCGACGCGCCCGATTTCGACGAGGCGCTCGCCGCCCTCTGCCGGGAGCTTCGGTGCCGCATGGCGTTCGACGCGGTCGGCGGGAAACTGACCTTCCGGCTGGCCGAAGCGCTGGGCCGGGGCGGCGAGATCCTGGTCTATGGCGGGCTTGCGCGCGAACCGGTGGCGCTCCACCCCGGCACGCTGATCTTCAAGGGCCTGACCGTTCGTGGCTTCTGGTTGTCGCAATGGCTGATGTCGCGGAACCTGCCGGAGCGACTGCTGATCTCGCGGCAGGTCACGCAGGCGTTGCGGGGCGGGTTCGCCGAAAGCCGTGTGGCCGGTGTCCATGATCTCGCCGAAGGCGCGGAGGCGGTCGCGGCCTACACGCGGGCGATGAGCGCGGGCAAGATCCTGATCTCCACCGGCGCCGAGGACCTCGGGACGACCACCGCGCAAGAAGGGGGCGCGCCTTGAGCGGGGGGCTGTCGGCACGGATCAAGGGGATTGACCTTCATGTGCCGGCAGAGATGGCGACACCGGCCCTTGCCCGGAAGCTCGACGACGGAAGCTACGAGGCGGATGAGGCGCGCGCGGCCTCCCTTTGCGTCCGGGAGGGGTTCCGGGTCCTGGAACTCGGTGCCGGGCTCGGCTTTGTCACCGCGGTCTGCGCAAAAGGCACCGCGCCCGAGAACATCCTCGCGGTCGAGGCGAACCCGGCCTTGATCCCGGTGATCGAGGACACGCTTGCGCGCAACGGCGCCCAGGGTGCGACGGTGCTGCATGGCGCGGTGGTCCCGCGGGCCGACGAGGGTGCGACCGCGCCGTTCCACGTGGCCGACGAGATGCAGGCCTCTCGTCTCGGTGCTAAGGGCGCAAGGAACGTCGAGGTTCCGCTGGTCGGCTTTCACGACCTCCTGCGCGCCCATCGTCCGCATGTCGTGCTGATCGATATCGAGGGAGCGGAGGCGCAGCTCTTCGATCGGCCATGGCGCTGCCCCTTGCGGTTTTGCGTGATCGAACTGCATCCCCGGCGTTATCCGCCGCGCGCGGTCAAGAGGATCGTCGACGCGATGTCGGCGATGTCGATGACCTACGATCCCGCCGCCTCCCGCGGCAAGGTCCTGGGGTTCCGCCGGGTTTGGGCAGACGGCGAAGGCTGAGGCGGCGCGCCGAAACGGAAAGGCCGCCGCTGCGGGTGCAGGGCGGCCTTGCCTGTAATCCGATCCGCCCCGGAGGGCAGGGGCGAGGGATCAGTCCTCGCCTTGTCCCTCTTCGTCGCTCGCGGCATTGTCCGCGCTGACGAGGCCCGAGGGCGCCGTGATGTTGGCGATCACGAAGTCCCGATCGATCGTCGGTTTTGCCCCTTCAGGCAGCTGGACGTCCGAGATGTGGATCACGTCGCCGATGTTGCGGCCTTCGAGGTCCACGGTGATGTGATCGGGAATGTCGCCCGCGGTCACCACGAGTTCTACCTCGGGACGCACCACCGTCAGCACGCCGCCACGCTTCAGGCCCGGGGCCTTCTCGTGGTTCACGAACTCGACGTGGATGAAGAGGTTCACCTTCGAGGTCCGGCGCAGGCGCATCAGGTCCACATGCGTCGGCAGGTCCTTGATCACGTCGCGCTGCACGCCGCGGCAGATCACGCGAACGTCCTCGTGGCCGTCGATCTTGAGGTTGAACAGCGTCGAGAGGAAACGGCCCTGCTTCAGACGCTTCAGAAGCGCGTTGAAGGGGATCTGGATGGGGAGCGGGTCTGCCCCGCCGCCATAGACGATACCGGGCACCTTGCCTTCGCGGCGAGCTTGGCGGGCGGCCCCCTTGCCTGTCCCCGCGCGTGCCTCGGCGATAAGATCTGGAATCTCACCAGCCATTGCAATTCTCCATGTCTGAAAGGGCCGCCTCCAAGGGTGTCGGGCCCGATGAAGCCGCGCGTATAGGCGAGAACGGCGGGAAAGAAAAGCCGTTTGTCGCCACTGGCCGAGGGTCCGTGCGCAGCCCCGCTTGTGCGGGCGCACGGCCCGTGGCAGAGGCCGCGGATGCCGGTTCTCTCAGCCCTCCACACCTCCCGACGTCCGGTCCTCGGCTTCGTTGCGATGGGCCTCGTCTTCGGCAGCTTCGCGGCCTTCCTGCCGGTGCTCAAGGCGCGGATCGGGGCCGACGACGCGCTCTTCGGGCTGCTCCTGCTCGGCAGCCCGATCGGACTTGCGCTCACCTTGTGGCTGGCGCCCGCCTTCGACCGCCGGCTCGCGGCCTTTTCGATGCCGGCCGCCGCGATCGCAACCGCGCTGTCGATGGTGGCGACCGGGTTCGCCGTGACACCTGCGGCCTTCTTCGCGGCGATGGTTCTCGTGGGGGTCTGCGCGGGGACGCTCGATATCGTCTCGAACGCGCGCGTCTCGGAACTCGAGGCGCATCATCGCGCGCCCCTCATGAATGCCAACCACGCGATGTTCTCCGTGGCATACGCGGCAAGCGCCGTGGCCACGGGGGCCGCACGCGAGGCGGGGATGTCCCCTGCCGCCGTCTTCACGGCGATCGCGCTTCTCATCCTGGCGGCAACGCTCAGGATGCGGATGGCCCCCGCCGCGACCTCCGAGGCCGGACCGCGCCCGGTTGGCCTTCCAGGGGGCGCGGTCGCCCTGTGTGGCGGCATCGTGCTCGTCGCCTTTTTCGTCGAGGCCGTGGTCGAGAGCTGGTCGGCCCTGCATGTCGAGCGCACGCTTCAGGGCGGCGCGGCGGAGGGCGCCTTCGGTCCGGCGATCCTGGGGCTGACCATGGCCGCCGGGCGTTTCGCGGGGCAGGTCGCGGCGGGGCGGCTGTCGGACCTGTCCATCATTTCGGGCGGGTCGGTCATGGCCTGCGTCGGGGCGATGCTCGCGGCCGTCGCCCCCGCGCCCTGGGTCGCCTATCTGGGCTTCGGGCTGATGGGCCTTGGCATGTCGGTCGTGGGGCCGATGGCACTCGCGCTCGTGGGGCGCATCGTGCCGCCCTCGCGCCGAACGGCGGCGGTGGCCCGGGTCAACGTGATCGGCTTCGGGGCGTTCCTTCTGGCCCCGGTCCTCATGGGGCAGCTTTCGGACGCCTACGGGCTCCGCGTGGCCTTCGCGGTCGTGGGGGGAACGGCCCTCGTCGCGCCGCTCCTCGCGTTTCTCCTGCGCAGCCGCTGGGCGCCCGGCCCGGCCTGAGCGGCCTCAGGTCCAGCGCGTGTCGAAGTCCGGCGGCAACAGAAGGTTGTGCCGCCCGAGGTTCGCCACGTCACGTTCCCCGCAAAGCGCCATGGTCGTGTCGAGTTCCTTGTGGATGACCTCGAGCGCCTTGGTCACACCGGCCTGTCCCATCGCCCCGAGCCCGTAGACGAAGGCCCGCCCGATCATCGTGCCCTTCGCCCCCAGCGCCAGCGCCTTCAGCACGTCCTGGCCCGAGCGGATGCCGCTGTCGAGATGCACCTCGATCTTGTCGCCCACCGCGTCCATGATGCGCGGCAGCATCCGGATGGACGAAAGCGCCCCGTCCAGTTGCCGCCCGCCATGGTTCGACACGATGATGGCGTCCGCTCCGACGGCGAGGGCCTGTTTCGCGTCCTCCTCGTCGAGGATGCCCTTCAGGATCACCGGCCCGTCCCACCAGCTGCGGAACTCGCGGATGCGCTCCCAGTTGAGCGAGGGGTCGAAGGCCTCGGCCGTCCAACTGGCAAGCGAGCCCGGGTCGGAAACGCCCTTGGCATGGCCCACGATGTTGCCGAAGAAGCGCCGCTTGGTCTGAAGCATCTCCAGGCCCCACGGGATCTTGGTGGCGAGGTTGGCCATGGAGGCCAGCGTGAACTTGGGCGGTGCCGAAAGGCCGTTCTTCACGTCCTTGTGCCGCTGACCCATGATCTGCAGGTCGACCGTGATGACGAGTGCCGAACACTTGGCGTCCTTCGCCCGCGCGAAGAGCCGTTTCATGAAGTCGTCGTCCTTGAGCGTGTAGACTTGGAACCAGAAGGGCTTGGCGGTGTGGCTGGCCACGTCCTCGATGGAACAGATCGACATGGTCGACAGCGTGAAGGGCACGCCGAACTTCTCGGCGGCGCGCGCGGCCTTTATCTCGCCATCGGCGGACTGCATCCCGCAAAGCCCCACGGGGGCGAGCGCGACGGGCATGGCATAGTCCTGGCCCACCATCTTCGCCCTGGTCGAGCGGCCTGCCATGTCGACGGCGATGCGCTGGCGCAGGCGGATGTCGGCGAAGTCCGAAACGTT
This sequence comes from Roseicyclus sediminis, assembly GCF_025515305.1. Classification (GTDB taxonomy): domain Bacteria; phylum Pseudomonadota; class Alphaproteobacteria; order Rhodobacterales; family Rhodobacteraceae; genus Roseibacterium; species Roseibacterium sediminis. The sequence continues at coordinate 43,465 of NZ_JAOPHT010000020.1, read as the reverse complement.
CTCGCGGAAGGTCTGCTCGGTCCAGCTGCCCGATTCCGCGTAGTCGTAGAACATCTTCGGCACCCGGCGGCGGTAGATGCGGTGCAGGTCCTCGATATTGGTGATGACGGGCATCGTCCCTCCAGTGCGCGCTGCCGAATTCCCTGATTTTCCTAGCGTCATTCCCAAGCTGCCGTCCATGCGGCGAATGCGGCTTGCAGTTAATACGATATCGCACTATATGATGCGATATCGTATTAAACAGGAACTCGAAATGACCCTTTCCCGCCGCAAGACCCTCGTCCTGATCGGGGGTGGCGCCGTCCTCGCCGCTACGGTGGCGGTCGGTTATGACGTCACCCGACTGCCCCGCGACGCCATGCGTCCCTGGGACATGGCAGGGCAGTACGCCGACCCGCGCATGCGCGCGCTGAGCTGGGCGATCCTCGCACCGAACCCCCACAACCTGCAGCCGTGGAAAGTGGACCTCTCGGTGCGCGATCAGGTCACGCTCTTCGTCGACACCGACCGACTGCTGCCGCAGACCGACCCATTCAGCCGCCAGATCGTCATCGGGCTTGGCTGTTTCCTCGAGGTCCTGCGCATGGCGGCGCTGGCCGACGGGCTGGAGATGACCTCCGACCTCTTCCCCGAAGGTTCCGACCCGCTCCGCGTCGACGCCCGGCCCGTCGCCGTCTGCCGTTTCTCGCCCACCGATGCCGCGCCGGACCCGCTCTTTGCCTTCGTCCCAAGCCGACGCTCGCTGAAGGAGCCCTACGATACGAGCCGCCCGGTGCCGGCCGATGCGCTGGACCGGATCGCGGCCGCGACACGGCATTTCGGGATGGGTCACGCCACCGAACCCGGTCTCGTGCAGGAAATGCGCGACCTGTCGACCGACGCCATCCGCATCGAGTTCGCGACCGAAAGGACGCTGCGGGAGTCGGTCGAGCTGTTCCGCATCGGCCACCGGGAGGTCAACGCCAACCCCGACGGGCTGGAGTTCATGGGACCGATGTTCGAGACCCTTCGCGTATTCGGCCTTTTCACCCGCGAGGCGAGCTTGGACCCCGAAGGCCTTGTCGCGCGATCCGCGGACGCGGCCTTCGTCGAGAACATGCAGACCGCGATGGGTCATATCTGGCAGGTGACGCCGACCAACACGCGCCTCGACCAGATCCGCGCCGGGATGGACTGGGTCCGGATCAACCTTGCCGCGACCGAACTCGGCATCGGCATGCAGCCCCTGAGCCAGGCCTTGCAGGAATACCCCGAGATGTCCGAGCTCTACGACGAGATCCACCGCCGTCTGGCCCCCGAAGGCGGAACCGTGCAAATGTGGGCGCGTGTGGGCTACGGGCCCGAAATTCTGGCCACGCCGCGCTGGCCGCTGGAGGCAAAGATTGTCGGAGGAACCGGGTGATCCGCGCTTGATCTTCGCGCTCTTCAACGAGATCGGGATCATCGAACAGCTCAGCCGCGCCATGTTCGAGGCGCGGCTGCCGAAAGGGGTGCTCGTCTCCCATTTCGCGGTTCTGAATCACCTCGTGCGGGTGGGTGACGGGCGCACGCCGCTGGAGCTGGCGACGGCCTTTCAGGTTCCCAAGACGACGCTGAGCCACACCCTCGCGCTTCTGGAAAAGCGCGGCTGGATCGACATGCGGCCCAACCCCGACGACAAGCGGTCCAAGCGCGTGTGGATCACTGCCGAGGGGCGGGCCTTTCGGGAGGATGCGATCGAGCGACTGTCACCGGACATGGCCAGGATGGCGCGGGAACCCGTGATGAAAGGTGTGGACAGCCTCGTGTCGCGCCTGGCCGAGATCCGCCAATACCTCGACGGCGTTCGAGACGCGCAGTGACGCGGCGCGATCAGGCGCGATGCGCCCCGTCCGCAAGTCCCTTCACGTAGGCCGCGACCTCCTCAACGGGGCGTCCGGCCGCGATCTCGGCCACGATGGCGGAGCCGACGACGCAACCGTCCGCGACCGAGGCGATGGCCTCGGCCGTCTCGGGGGTCTTGATCCCGAAGCCCACGATCACGGGAAGGTCCGTCTGCGACTTGATCCGCGCAACCTCGGGGCCGACATCGGCGGCCTGAGCCTCGGCCGCGCCGGTGATGCCCGTGATGGAGACGTAGTAGACGAAGCCCGACGTGTTCTGCAGGACTTTCGGCAGCCGCTTGTCGTCGGTCGTGGGGGTCGCGAGCCGGATGAAGTTCAGCCCGGCCTTCTGCGCCGGGATGCAGAGCTCGTCATCCTCCTCGGGCGGCAGGTCCACCACGATCAGCCCGTCGATCCCGGCGGCCTTCGCGTCGACAAGGAACCGGTCCACGCCACGCGAATAGATCGGGTTGTAGTAACCCATCATCACGATCGGGGTCGTGTCGTTGTCCTTCCGCAGCTCGCGCGCGATCTGCAGCGTCTTTTCCAGTGTCTGTCCGCCGTCGAGCGCGCGCTGGCCCGCCAGCTGGATGGTCGGGCCGTCCGCCATCGGGTCGGTGAAGGGCATGCCAAGCTCGATGATGTCGACACCTGCTCCGGGCAGGGCCTTCACGATCTCGAGCGAGGTCTCGTAGTCCGGATCGCCCGCCATGACATAGGCCACGAAGGCCTTCTTCCCTTCGGCCTTCAGCCGCGCGAAGGTGTCGTCGATCCGCGTCATGTCCCGCCCCTCGAAAAATCGTCCGGCCGGGTTTGGGCCAAGTGACGCGGGAAATCAATGGGGCCCGGACCAGCCGGCAACTCCGCCGCGTCAGGCAACCCCGTCCTCGACCGAGACCATCCAGCGTATCCCGAACCGGTCGGTCACCGTGCCGAAGGCGGGCGTCCAGAAGGTCGCGCCCATCGGCATCCTGACCTCTCCGCCCTCTGCGAAGGCCTCGAAGACGCGATGGGCCTCGGCCACGCTGTCGAGCGCGAGGTGGATCGAGCAACCCGCCATGCCCACGCTCTCCCAGGGCGCGCCGTCGGAGGCCATCAGCTCGAAGTCGCCCTTCTTGAGCATCGCGTTCATCACCGCGTCCGCTGACAGTCCTTCCATGTTCGCCTGGTCCTCGGGCGGCATGTCGGCCATCCGCATGATGATCGGTGGATCGGCCTTCAACGTCTCGGCGTAGAACGCCATCGCCTCGGCGCAGGTCCCGTCGAAAAAGACGTAAGGGGTGGCGTGCATCGCGTCTGTCCTCCCTGTTTCGATGTGCCATGCTAGCACGGTTGCAGTTGCCCCGCGCGTCCGCCCGCCGTAGAAGGCGGCGGATTTCTGCAAGGGGTATCACCATGGGCTTCAAGGTCGGCATCGTCGGGCTTCCGAATGTGGGCAAGTCGACGCTCTTCAATGCGCTGACTCGCACGGCGGCGGCGCAGGCGGCGAATTTCCCCTTCTGCACCATCGAGCCCAACGTGGGCGAGGTCGCGGTTCCCGATGCGCGGCTGGACAAGCTCGCCGCCATCGCGAAGTCCAAGCAGATCATCCCCGCGCGGATGACCTTCGTGGACATCGCGGGCCTCGTGAAGGGCGCGTCGCAGGGCGAGGGCCTCGGCAACCAGTTCCTGGCCAATATTCGCGAAACCGACGCCATCGCCCATGTGCTGCGCTGCTTCGAGGATGGCGACGTGACCCATGTGGAGGGACGCGTCGACCCGCTGGCAGATGCCGAGACCATCGAGACCGAACTGATGCTGGCCGATCTGGAGTCGATCGAGAAGCGGCTCCAGAACATCGTCCGCAAGGTCCGTGGCGGTGACAAGGAGGCAGTGCAGCAGGAGCGCCTGATGCAGGTCGCCAAGGCGCTTCTGGAGGACGGCAAGCCCGCGCGTCTCGCCGAGATCGACGCCGAGGACGCCAAGGCCTGGAAGATGCTCCAGCTTCTGACGTCGAAACCCGTCCTGTACGTCTGCAACGTGGCCGAGGACGAGGCCGCGACAGGCAACGCGCTGAGCGAGAAGGTGGCCCGTATGGCGGAGGCGCAGGGCGCCGCGCACGTGGTCATCTCCGCAAAGATCGAGGAGGAGATCGCGCAGCTCGACCCCGAGGAGGCCGGGATGTTCCTGTCCGAGCTGGGGCTGGAGGAGGCGGGCCTCGATCGCCTGATCCGCGCGGGCTACGAGCTGTTGCGGCTGGAAACCTACTTCACCGTCGGCCCCAAGGAGGCGCGCGCCTGGACGATCCGCAAGGGCACGCTCGCGCCGCAGGCCGCGGGCGTCATCCACGGCGATTTCGAGCGCGGCTTCATCCGGGCCGAGACCATCGCCTACGACGATTTCGTGACCCTCGGCGGCGAGCAGGGGGCGAAGGATGCGGGCAAGATGCGGGTCGAGGGGAAAGGCTACGAGGTGAAGGACGGCGACGTCCTGCACTTCCTGTTCAACGCGTAAGGCGGGACCGTCCGATCGGGCTAGACCGGCCGCGACGGCGCCTGCTGAACTCGCGTCTTCGATGAGGAGGAGAGATCACATGCGTATCCTGGCCGCCGCGCTGACGGGCGCGATGCTCGCCACTCCTTCACCGGCACAGGACAACTGGGCGGTGACCTCCTCTCTCGAACAGATCGAGGACTATTACGCGCTCTATGGTCCGGCCCGGCTAGTTCAGGCGCAGATCGTGCTTCGCGAGATCGGGCGCTATGACGGGCCTCTCGACGGTCGATGGGGGACGGCCACCGCCAATGCCTTCGCCGGCGTGATCGAAACGCTGATCGCGATCAACGGCGGTCCCGAGTTCGCGGTGGTGCGTGGGCCGGGCGACGTGCCGCGCATCACCGACTGGGCCGCGCAGGTGATCCTCGCCGATGGCGGGTTCGGCGAAGCCCCGGACTGACGAGCCCAAACCTCGGTTTTCCCCCAACCCATAGCGCCATTCCCCCCTTGCCCCTTCGCGGGCTGGTCGCTAGACGGGTCGGCGGAGACGTGGCCGAGTGGTCGAAGGCGCTCCCCTGCTAAGGGAGTAGGCGGGAAACCGTCTCGAGGGTTCGAATCCCTTCGTCTCCGCCATCTAATATTGCCTTAATTTGATATTTTTGAATTTTTCGATACCCACCAATCAAAGAACCCTCAAAAAATTGTCCTTGAGGGGCCGTTCTGTCACCAGGAAACAAATTCTCGATCAGCCGCTTCAGGGCCCGCGCCTGCGCAACCTCGTTTGTCCTGCTGCCATGCTTCCACTGCGGATGGGTCGGCCCAGCGGCGTAACCGCCGTGCGCACCGTGAACCCGACAGACTTGCCAACCCCGGACAACAGGGCATTTGCACCGCTCGTCGTTGTTGGGCTGATCTTGATGTTGCTTCGACACGGCGGGGCGCCCCAGGTATGAAAATGTTACTTCATGACATGATGCGTCGTGTCCGTGAAGAACGTGCCGCCGTCAGACCCTCAAAGCCCGCCGCCCCATGGACGGCGAAGCGCCAGGAAGCAGACATCTGAGCATTCGAGTCACATGACCGCCTCGAGCCCGAAGCGGGCGCCGCGTGCAAAGCCGATTTCGCGCGCGCAGCCAGGCTCCTATCGTCAAGAACGGCCCACGGCAGATCTTTGATCGGTGAACAGGCGACGGATGCTCGACGTCGTGTAGCGACTTCAAGAGCCTTTGATTTCGAACTTCAGAAATGCGCCGCGCGTTCTGTCAATTCCATGGCGCGGATCGCAAACCGCCTGGCAAGGGGCGCGAGAGACGCGGCGTCGGGATCGCTCGCCGTTCCCGCGCGTGCTCTGTCCGAGATGCCGACGAAGATGACGGCGAAGCGGTAGAGCGCGAAGGCCTCGTGGAAAGGCCGGAGCGTCGCGTCAAAGGGTACGCCCGCCCGGTAGCGCGCGACGACCTCCGCTTTCGTCGGCAGCCCCGCCGCGCCGAGGTCGTGCCCGAGGAGGCCGCCATATTCGTCGGGCGCGGTATGCCACGGCATCACGCAGAAGCCGAGATCTGCGAGCGGATGGCCCAGGGTCGAAAGCTCCCAGTCCAGTATGGCGACGACGCGCGGCTCGGTCGGGTGGAACATCACGTTCCCCAGCCGGAAGTCCCCATGGCAGAGCGCCACGAGCCCGTCGTCCTCCGGCATCTGCGCGACGAGCCAGGCGTGCAGCGCCTCGATCTCCGGCACCGGCCCCGAGGGCGAAGCGCGGTACTGCCTGTCCCATCGGGCGATCTGCCGCTCGAAGTAGCTGCCTGGCCTGCCGTAATCGCCGAGGCCTACCGCGTCGGGCCGGATGCGGTGGAGGGAGGCGAGCGTGTCGGCGACCGCCATCCAGATCCCCCGCCGCTCCGCGAGCGGCAGGTCGGCGAGCGCGGTGTCGTTGAATATGCGGCCCTCGACTCGTTCCATCAGGTAGAAGGGAGTGCCGAGGATGTCCGGGTCGTCGTGGAAGAGAACCGGGCGGGGCACCGGAACACCTGTCGGATGCAGGGCCACCATCACACGGTACTCCCGGTCGACCGCGTGGGCGCCGCGCAGGATCTCGCCTGAGGGCTGCTTTCGCAGGACCAGCCGGCGGTCGCCCCAGTCTAGGAAGTAGGTCGGGTTCGACTGCCCGCCGCCGATCCGGGTCAGCGCGTAGCGCCCCCCGTCGGGCCCGAGACGGGCGCGGAGGAACGTCCCGAGCGCGTCCGCGTCGAAGTCGAGGCGTCCCTCCACCTGCGCTGTCATGGTGCGGTCGCCCAGCGGTAGAATTCCGCACCCTGCTCGGAGAGATGGCGGTTCAGGATCATCTTGTGGACCTCGTCCGCCCCGTCCACCAGCCGCGCCTGGCGGGCGTAGCGGTAAATCCACTCCAGCACCGTGTCCGTCGAGTAGCCGCGCGCGCCGTTTATCTGGACCGCCGTGTCCGCCGCCTTGTGAAGGAGGTTCGCCACATGGATCTTGGCCATCGACACCTCCTTCTGCGCGAAGCCACCACGATCGATTTCCCACGCAGCCTTCATCACGAGGAGGCGGCCCACCTCGATCTGCATGGCGAGATCGCCCAGCATCACCTGCACGCTCTCCCGGTTGGCGAGGCGGATGCCGAACCCCTCACGACGCTCCGCGTAGTCCCGCGCGATCTCCATGCAGCGCTTCGCAAGCCCCAGCCAGCGCATGCAATGCGTCAGCCGTGCGGGCCCGAGCCGCGTCTGCGTGACCTTGAGGCCGCGCCCCTCCTCCAGCAGCACGTTTTCCGCCGGGATGCGCAGGCCCTCGTAGACGATCTCGCAATGCCCGCCATGTTCCTCCGGGCCCATGATCCCGATGCGCCGCACAATCCGCCAGCCCGGATCGTCGCGGTGGTGGAGAAAGGCGGTCAGGCCCCGCCGCGGATCGTCGGAGGTACGGGCGACGAGGATGAAATGCGCCGCCTCGCCTGCGCCGGTGATGAACCACTTGTGGCCGCGGATGACGTAGTCGTCGCCCTCGCGCGTCGCCGTCGTGCGCATCATGCCGGGGTCGGAGCCGCCGCCCGGGTGCGGCTCGGTCATGGCGAAGGCAGAGCGCACCTCGCCCGCGGCGATTGGGGCGAGCCAGCGCGCCTTCTGCGCCTCGGTGCCGAGCGCCTCGAGCACCATCATGTTGCCGTCGTCGGGGGCGGCAGCGTTGAAGACGACCGGCCCGAAGATCGAGCGGTTCATCGCCTCGTATGTGACGGCCATGCCCATCTTGCCGAGGCCGAGCCCGCCGTTCGCGGGCGAGAGCTGCGGGCACCAGAGCCCCTCGGCGCGTGCCTTCGCGCGGAGGGCGGCGAGCGGCGCTTCGGCGATGTTGTCATGCGCGTCCCAGTTCGCGTGGTCCGCCTCGAGGGGCAGGATATCCGCCGCGACGAAAGCCTCGATCCGGTCGCGTAGATCGGCGAGTTCGGGAGAGATGGAGAAATCCATGGTCTGTCTCACAATCCTGAAACGAGGTGCCCGCCGTCGACCGCGACGACCGCGCCGGTCATGTAGGCGGAATGATCCGATGCGAGCAGCAGGAGCGGTCCGTCGAGGTCCGCGAGACGCCCGAGCCGCCGCTGCGGGATGCGCCGGACCAGCGCCTTACCGGCCTCCGTTGCAAAGAAGGCTTCGTTGATTGGCGTCTCGATGTAGCCTGGGCAAAGCGCGTTGACCCGGATGCCATGGCGCGCCCATTCGAGCGCAAGCGCCTTGGTCAGCTGCACGACCGCCGCCTTCGAAGCCGCGTAAGCTGCGACATGGCCAGCGACGCGCAGCCCGAGGATCGAGGCGATGTTCACGATGCTCCCGCCGCCCGCCTTGCGCATCCCGCGCCCGGCCGCCTGCGCCACCGCGAAGACGCCGGTGAGGTTCGTGTCGACGACACCGCGGAAGGCGTCGGTCTCCATGTCCAGCGCGGCGCCCTCGCCTGAGATGCCCGCGTTGTTCACAAGGATGTCGAAGGCCGGGCGGCGCGCGAAGAAGTCGGCGATGCTTTCCCCGGAGGTGACGTCGAGCGCGCTCGCGTCGGCCAAATTCCCGGCCCGGCGCAGTCCCTCTGCCTCTGCCTCCACCATATCGGCCCGGCGCGCGGCGAGCGTGACCTCCGCCCCGGCCTCCGCCAGAACCTGCGCGAAGTGGAGGCCGAGGCCGCCCGACGCGCCAGTGACGAGGGCGCGCTTGCCTTCCAGCGCGATCCGCATCACGCCGTCTCGCGCCGCTTGCGCTCCGCGTCGTCCCAAGCGGTCAGTGGCTGGTAGTCGGGCACGAAGCCGAGGCCCTTCTGCGCGTCCGACGACACGGCGTCCTGCGAGGTCACGACGTCGATCACGGCGGGCGCGTTCTCTAGCCCGCGCCGGATGGCGGCGGCCAGATCGGCCGGGTCCTCCACCCGCTCGCCATTGGCCCCGAGCGCTCGTGCCATGCCGGCATAGTCGGAATGACGAAGCATCGTGCCGACCACGCGGCCGCCGTAGTTCACCTCCTGATCGTAGCGCTCGATGTTCCACGCGGCATTGTTCGACACGATGAAGACCGCCTTCGCCCCGTGCCGCACGGCCGTGTCGATCTCCATCGCGTTGATTCCGTAGGCACCGTCCCCGTTGACCGAAATCACTTGCCGCTGCGGAAAGGCGAGCGCAGCCGCCACCGCGAAGGGCACGCCCACGCCGAGGCAGCCGAAGGCGCCCGCGTCCATGTAAGTCGTCGAGGCCAGGCCGATCCGCGCGAAACTCAGGAGGTCGCCGCCGTCCGCGATGCCGATGTGGTCGGGATCGGCCACCTCACGAAGTGCCTCGAAGATCGCGAGCGGGTGGATCTTACCATCACCGCCAGTCTTCGGCGCCGGCGTATCCGCGCCCTTCGCGATGCGCGCGTGATGCTTGTCCCGCAGCCCCGAGACCCAGTCCATGTCCCGCGCGCCGGCGTCGTTGCCGAGCGCCTCCGTGAGAGCATCGAGCGTGGCGCCAACGGGCGCCATGATTTCGGCGCCGCGCCGGTTATCGATCAGCTCGCCCGTCGTGTCCGAGATGCGCAGGAACCGCGCTTGGGGAAAGACCGCCGGGGAGCCGAAGCCGAGCTGGTAGTCGAGCTTTCGCCCCAGCGTCACGACGAGATCGGCCTGCGCCATGGCCGCCGCACGCACGGCTCCGACGACCGCGGGGTGGTCGGCTGGCACGAGCCCTCGGCTCTCCTGCGTATCGAGATAAAGCGCGTCCACCGCGTCGAGAAACGCCGCGACAGAGCGTCCGGCGCCTCGGGCGCCGCGTCCGCTGACGACGAGCGGGCGCTTCGCCGCCCGGATCGCTGATGCTGCGGCGGCGATGTCCTCGGGGTCGGGCGCCATGCGGCGGGCGGGTTTGGGCGCGATCCAGTCCTCGGGGATCAGCGACGGACCGACGCGCGAACGCAGGACGTCGGTAGGCACCTCGATGTACGCGGGGCCGGGCTCGCCCATGTCGCCCGTGGCGCGCGCGATGGCCTCGTCGAGCTCGCGAATGACCTGCTCGGCCACGCGCGCCGTGCGGCTGTAGCGCGTGACGGGCCGCATGATGTCGACATGCGGGATGTCCTGGAGTGGACCCATGTTCGCCTGCGGCCGCGAGGTGCAACCGCCGATCAGAAGCACCGGCACCCGCGCGAGCGAGGCGTTCGCGATGCCGGTCACGCAATTCGTGACGCCGGGTCCGGCGGTGGCCATCGCGACGCCGAGTTCGCCCGTCAGTTCCGCATGGGCGTGCGCCATGTGAACAGCAGCGCCTTCATCACGCACATCCACGATCGCGATGCCGCGCCGGGCGAGGTGATCCCAGATGGGTTGGATGTGACCGCCCTGAAGCCCGAAGACGCGCCCGACGCCGCGCGCTTCGAGCAGCGTCGCGATCCAGGCGGCGACACTTTCGGGGTCGCTGTTGAGGTCCTGCCGGTCGATCATGCGCCGTCTCCTTTTCGTGCTTCGGCGCAGGCGTCAGGCGACGTGCGCGGCCATCATGTCCCTGAGGACGCGGTGAAGGATTTTGCCCGTCGCGTTGCGCGGCATCTCGTCGGGGCCAAGGAACAGGATTTCGCGCGGACGCTTGTAGCCGGCGAGACGGTCCTTCGACCAAGCAATGAGATCATCGGCTGAGACCTCTGCGCCTTTGCGGAGCACGACGGCGGCGGCGACGCGCTCGCCCCATTTCTCGTCCGGGCAGCCAACAACGGCCACGTCCTTAATGTCGGGATGCTGGGCGAGGACGGCCTCCACCTCGGTGGGATAGACGTTCTCTCCGCCTGAGATGATCATGTTCTTCTTGCGGTCGATCAGCCGGATGAATCCGTGCTCGTCCCGGATGGCCATGTCCCCGACGGAGAGGTAGGGGCCGCGGAAGGCTTCCGCCGTTTTCTCGGGAAGGTTCCAGTAGCCGTCGAAGGCGTAGGGTCCGCAGGAGTAGAGTTCCCCCGGCTGCCCGTCCGGCACCTCGCGCCCCTCGTCGTCGAGAAGTCGGATCGGGGCGGAGCCCACGACCTCGCGGCCGACGGTGCCGAGGTGGTCGAACTGCTCGTCGGGATGAAGGAACGTCACCCATCCCGCTTCGGTCGAACCATAGAGCTCGTAGAGGCCGGAGTTCGGGAACATCTCCATGATGGCGCGCTTCGTCTCCACTCTCGCGGGCGCGGACGAGACCATAAGCTTCTCGACCGACCCGAAATCGCCCGCACGCTCGGTCTCGGGCACATCAAGGAGCATCATGTAATGCGTGGGAACGAGCGAGGTGAAGGTGATCCCCATCTCGCCGATCGTTCGCAGGCAGAGCGCGGCGTCGAAGCTCGGCCGCGAGAAGATCGTGACGCAGGCCCCGATGCCGAGGAAGGAGGTGAAGAAGTTGAGCGAGTTCGCGTGGCACATCGGCATGACAAGGAGCGCATTGTCCCGCCGCTTCAGCGCCAGCTCCACCTCGGTCATGAGCGCGAGCATCCCCATGCCCCGGTGCGACCGGATCGCGCCCTTGGGGTTGCCCGTGGTGCCTGAAGTGTACATCAGGCACCACGGATCGTCGGGCGTCACGTGGACGTCGGGCTCGCCCCCCGCGCCAGAGGCGATCAGGTCCTCGTAGCTCCGCCAGCCGGGCGCCGCGTCCCCGCCGATCAGGATGTGACGCTCGTCGCCGATCCCGAGGTCGTCGCGGAAGGCGTCGGCGAGCGGCGCGAGCGCGGCCTCCGCGATTACCGCGCGCACGCCGCTATCGGCACAGATGAACCGGGCTTCGGGCGCTGTCAGGCGGAAGTTGACCGGAACGGCGATCAAACCGGACTTGGCGACGGCGGCGTAGATCTCCGCCCACTCCAAGCGGTTGTAGGCGAAGACGGCGACTCGGTCACCCTTCGTGAGGCCGAGCCCGAGCAGCGCATTCGCGAGGCGGCAGGCGCGCGCATTCCACTCCCGGAAGGTCAGCGCCCGCTCGAGGTCGCGAGCCCCGATCCGATCAGGCTGGAGGCGGGCCTGCGCACCCAGCATTTCCCCAACGGTCAGCATCTTCGTCATGCCGAGGCTCCCTTGCGCGCATCCGCGTCCATGCTGGCTGCGAGCGCCGCCTGGAGCGTGCGCGCCGCGGCGAGGTCGTGTTCGGTCATGAGACGCTCCGCGCGGTCAGGTTCTCCCGCCGCGATGGCTTCCGCGATCTCGGCGTGCTGACGCCAGATTTCCTTCGGCAGCGTCGCCCGGCGAAGCACCTCGCCCATCGCGCGTTGCAGGAACCGCCAATGCGGTTCGGCCGTCCGCGCCAAGAGCGGGTTGCCCGATGTCTCGTAGACGAGCGCATGAAGTGCACGGTCCTGCCGCACCTGCCCGGCGGTGTCGCCGGTCTGGACGGCTTGGGTGCCGGCAGCAAGGATGTCGTCGGCGCGCCTCCGGAATGTGCCTCCGGCGCCTGCACGCACTCGTTCCGCCGCAAGACGCGCCGCCAGCCCGTCGAGCACCGCGCGGATGTCGTAGTGATGGCGCATGAGATCCGGGTCGAGCGGTGCGACCCATAGGCCACGGCGCCCGATCTCTTCCACGATGCCGTCCGCCTTGAGCCGCGCCATGGCCTGCTGCACCGGCTGCCGCGAGACACCGAGGCGCTCAGCGAGCTGCTCTTGCACGAGATGGGCGCCGGCAGGCAGCATGCCGCCGCAGATCTCGTCGACGAGGGCATCGTAGACCTGATCTGCGAGGTTGGGGTTGGACTTGAGCGGCTTCATCTGCATTCCGAGTTCTGAATTCAGAATTCAATATGTCTTACGTCTAAAAAGATCAAGCACCACTTTCAGTCTTCCCAATCCGGCGCTTGGAAGGCTGCGGCAAGGAAATCGACAAGCGTGCGGATGCGCGGAACCACGTCGCGCTCGGGCAGGAATACGGCATGGATCGCGGTGTCGTCGGCCGGCGCGAGATGGTCGAGAAGCTGGATCAGCCGCCCCTGGTGGATCGCCGGCCGGGCGAGATGCTCGGCGACGCGCATCACCCCGACGCCCGCGAGACACATCGCGAAGAGCGACATGCCCTGGTTGCTTCGGAACCGACTCCGGGCGTGGAAGGTCACGTGCGCGCCGTCGCGTTCGAAACGCCAGCGGTTCAGGTGCTCGCGGCTGCTGTCCCAAGCCACACAGGGCATGCGCGAGAGATCCTCGAGCGTCTCGGGCATGCCGTGACGCTCGACGAGGCCAGGAGCGGTGACCACGATCCTGCGCAGGCGGCAGAGCCGCCGATGTATCAGGCCCGAATCGCTCAGCCGTCCCATGCGGACCGCCACGTCGATGCCGTCCGCGATCAGGTTCTCGTGGTCATCCGTCAGGCGCAGGTCCAACGACAGGTTCGGGTGCCGTGACAGGAAGTCGGGAACGAGGGGAGACAGCCGATCGAGACCGAAGGCGATGGGCGCCGAGACACGAAGCTGCCCCTCGATCTGCGCCTCCTCCCGCTGCCAGAGCGCCTCCGCCTCCTCGATCGCGCGTATGGCTGTCCGCGCGGCGAAGAGGAACCGCTCGCCCTCGGGGGTCAGGCGTTGCCCGCGCGTGGTGCGATGCAGGAGTGTCGCCCCCAGCCGCGCCTCAAGCCGGCGGATCGTCTGGCTCACGAAGGGCTGGCTCGCGCCCAGCATGTTGGCGGCCGAGGAAAACCCTCCGCTCTCGACCACGGCGCGGAACACGCGCATCTCCAGAAGACGGTCGTCCTTCATCACGCACCCCTTCTTGCGTGATAACAGTTATTACATCCATTTCATTGCACGGCTGAGGCCCAATTCTCAAGATAGGTGATCGTGACGGCGGCCCGCGAAGGGCGCGCCCGGATGCAATGGTGCAAGCGGAGGGTCTCGCCATGCTCGATCTAGGTAACCGGGTCTCGATCTACCAGCCGGAGCAGGAAGAGCTGATCTTTCCGGAGATCCCCGAATTCGCCTCGGTCGAGGAGGAGCGGCGCCATCGCAAGGAACGCCTGGTGGCCGCCTGCCGCGCTTTCGCGCAACAGGGTTTCGATTACGGATTTGCCGGCCACCTGACGGTGCGCGACCCGGAGCGGCCCGAGCTCTACTGGACGAACCCGATGTGCGTGCACTTCGATAAGGTGAAGATGTCGAACCTGATCCTCGTCGATCACGACGGCAAGGTGATCGAAGGCAGCCACGCCGTAAATCGCGCCGGCTTCATCCTGCACGCCAACGTGCACGAAGAGCATCCCGACATCATCGCAATGTGCCACGCTCACACGACCTACGGCACGGCATGGTGCGCCACGGGCCGCCCCATCGACCCGATCACGCAGGACGCCTGCGCCTTCTTCGAGGATCATGTGGTGATCGGCGAGCAGGGCGGCGCCGTGGCCGTCGAGAACCACGCCGGCAGCGACGTGGCGAAGGCGTTCAAGGGCGTGAAGGCCGCGCTTCACCAGAACCACGGCCTGCTGACCGCGTCGCGCCATTCCATCGAGAGCGCCGCTTTCTGGTTCATTGCGCTCGAGCGCTGCTGCCAGCAGCAGCTTGCCATCGCAGCTTCCGGCGTAGAGCCGATCCGCATTCCGTCCGAGCGGGCGCGCTACAGCCGCGAGCACGTGGGCAGCGAATATATCGGCTGGCTGCATTTCCAGACGATCTGGAACCAGCTTGTCGAGGACCAGCCCGACATGTTCGACTGAGCGCGGGCGTGACAGCATGAACCTCACCACGCTTGCAGCCGCGCGCGCGGAGGCGGGCCGCCCCGTCCGCGTCGCCCTGGTCGGAGCCGGCAAGTTCGGGTCGATGTTCCTGTCGCAGGTGCCGACCATCGCGGGCCTAGACGTCGCCGTGATCGCGGATCTCGATCCGGCCAAGGCGCGGGCCGCTTGCCGCGAGGTCGGCTGGGACGAGGCGCGGATCGCTTCGACGCGCTTCACCGACGACGTGACGGGCGCGCTTGGCGAGGGCATCGAGGTCATGGTGGAGGCGACGGGCCATCCCGAGGCGGGCATCGCCCACGCGCTCGCCGCGATCGAGGCGGGGTTGCACGTCGTCATGGTCAATGTCGAGGCCGATGTCCTCGCCGGACCCGTGCTGGCGGCCAAGGCGCGCGCGCAGGGGGTCGTCTACTCCATGGCCTATGGCGACCAGCCCGCCCTCGTGGCCGAGATGGTGGACTGGGCGCGCGCGGCAGGCTTCACGGTCGCGGCAGCGGGCAAGGGCACAAAGTATCTGCCGGAATACCACCAGGTCACACCTGACGACGTCTGGCAGCACTACGGGCTCACCGCCGCGCAGGCCGCGGATGCGGGCATGAACCCGCAAATGTTCAACTCCTTCCTGGACGGTACGAAATCGGCGCTCGAGATGGCCGCGATCGCCAATGCCTGCGGCGTCGACGTCCCGTCCGAGGGGCTCGGCTTCCCGCCCTGCGGCGTCGACGATCTCGCCCATGTGCTGCGACCGCGCGACATCGGCGGGTGCCTCGAGCACGACGGCATGGTCGAGGTCGTCTCCTCGCTCGAGCGGGACGGGCGGCCCGTCTTCCGTGACCTGCGCTGGGGCGTCTATGTGGTCCTGAAAGCGCCGAACGACTATGCCGCCGCCTGTTTCAGGCAATATGGCCTGCCGACGGACCAAACCGGGCGGTACGCCGCCATGTACAAGCCGTTCCACATGATCGGCATGGAATTGTCCATCTCGATCCTCAGCGCCGCCCTGCGCGGAGAGCCGACCGGCACGACGCGGGGCTGGTGCGGCGACGTGGCCGCCGTGGCCAAGCGCGACCTCGCCGCGGGCGAAACGCTGGACGGCGAAGGCGGTTTCACCGTCTACGGTCGTCTCGCCCCCGCCGCGCGCAGCGCGCGAGAGCGGCTCCTGCCGATCGGGCTGGCACACGGGGTCCGGCTCCGCCGCTCGGTGCCGGCGGGACGGGCGCTGTCGATGGACGACGTGGACCTCGACGCGAGCCGTCAGGCCGTGCGCCTGCGTGAGGACATGATCGCCGCGGCCGTCTCGCCGGCTACGGAGGGCGGCTGATGGCCCGGATCAGTTTCGACCACTGCGTTATCCATGTCGGCGACTGGGAGCGCTCCATGGCCTTCTACCGCGACGTCCTTGAGGCCGAGATCGTTCCCTACGGCATCGGCTACGTGTTCCGCTTTGGCCACGTCCAACTCAACACCCACGGCCCGGACCAGATCGGATTTCCGCGCGCGGGACTGCCCGTGATGCCCGGCGGAAGCGACCTCTGTTTCGAGTGGCACGGGCCGATCGAGGGCGCCATCGAGCATCTGGCCCGCTGCGGGGTGGAGATGGAACTCGGCCCGGTCGAACGACCGGGGGCGCGAGGCCTCGGGCGAAGCGTCTATTTCCGCGATCCAGACAACTCGCTTCTGGAGTTCATTTCCTATCAGGAGCAAGGCTGAACGACCGGCAACCCTTGCCTCTATCGAACACACTGAGCCGTGGTATCCGTTGCCGCCGCCCTTCGAGGGTGCCTTTGCAGGCACCGCAGAAACCGGGTAAGCCGCGAAGGTCTGGAAAGTCCGCCAAGCCGACGGTCGGTAGTCCTTGTGCCTACGGCCGCTTTCGGCAGCAGAGGACGTTGAGCGCGATCGCTGCGGTCGCCGGCAAAGAGCCCTTTTGCGCATTGCTTTGCATCATCTGGGCACGTGGCGCACCGAAAAGGCCGCTGCAGGTCTGACGGCGCCCGGCTGCCCCGTCCTCCGATCAACGCGGATTGATCACGCGAGGTTTGAGGGTTTGGTTCGCGGTCCTGAACCGTGCGGCCAGCCAAAACATGACGGCAGCTGCTGCGAGCGCCACAAATGCGATCGCCCAACTGAGCGCGACCAACCCCGAGCCTGGCCAAAAGATCAGGATCAAGCCGACGAGCAATGCCACCAGTCCCGCATTGCGTGCGGTCCCGCGCTCCGGGTCCCACTCCGGCATGCGCCGCCATGTCGAAAGCGACCCAAGTCCGGTCGCGACGGCAAAGGCCCCGAGAAGGAAGAAGGCAAATCGCGCCGTGCCTTCAGGCCAAATCAGCAAGACCAGCCCGATTACGATCGCACCAATGCCGAGACCACCTGCAGGACCGCGCCGGCCGAACCCAAACAGCGTCAGGCCACCATCAAGGATGAGAAGGATACCCACAAGCTGCAGCAAAAGCGCAATGCTTCCGGTCGGCCAAAACAGCGCTGCGATGCCCAAAGCGGCAGCTAGAACCCCACGGAGCAAGAACGCCCACCAAAGCTTGCCCAGCCTGTCGCTGATTGCCTCGCGGACTTCGAGGCGATCATCGTCGACAATTTCGACATGTGGGGTTTCGGGATCTTCCATGGCCAGGCCCCTCGGGATCGCCGCAGACTAGCTGGACAAATCAGGAGCATCAATCTTTCCCCCGCTTGCGCCGGTGGGCCAGCCAGCCCCTATGCCTGTTGCGATGCCCTGAGTGCGGTTTTTTCTCCCCGCATGCGTGCACCGATTGGAGTGTGAACATCTGGTCACGTGTCGCGTGGGGAGCAGGATCGCATGTCCCGCACGATTCAGATGAGCTCTCTCGCAGCCCTCTCACCGGCCGCCAGCGCGCCCTCGATAAGACCGGGGCTCACCTCTGATGCCTCGGAAACCGCGAACCGGATTCGACCGTCGAGGTGAGGCTGTCTGAGAACGGCAGGACCGATGCCGGGATGATCAGCGGGCTCCGAGATATCAAGGTCAGTGACGATATGTGGATTGGTCGCCCAGTCCTGCACGATCAAGTCGTCCGGGTTGGCGGCAGATGGCCCAAGACACTCGGACAGCTGATCCAGAATGGCCCGTTTCAGGCCGTCTGGCTCCCTCTGCCGGACATTTGGCGGCCACCCGACAAACCCGAAGATTGCAGCGGGAAAACCATCCTTGCCCGAATGGTCATGCGCTTCAAGGAGCGGCCCCGCGCGGCTGGCAATCCGCCCCGACAGGCCTGCCTGCCGCCAGAAGGGTCGGTCATAGAGAGCGACGGCCTTGGCGTGCGTACTCATCCAGGTTGGAGTACGCCGCAAAAGATCCGCCAGTTCGCGGGTTGCCCAGGGCATCTGCAGAGTCGTCGCGGCAACTCGCAGCGGTATTGAGAGAACCACGCGCCTTGCAGTGATGACTTCGCCCGAGCCAAGCCGAACAATGACACCCTGCGACCCGTCCTCAAAAAGGCCCGTTACAGGCGTCGACGTGCGCAGGGTCGCGGGATCAATTCGTTCGGCAAGCCGGTCAACGATGGCAGATGGGCCGCCGACGATCCGGACCATGCCATCCTGTCCGGGTAGCGGCTGCCGAAGCGCCGTCGGCGCGTATCCCTGGATGACCGCGTCACCTTCGTTGAACTGCTCGAACGTCTCCAGCCCAAGGGACGCGACCCATCTCGCTACAACCGGTTGATACTTCGGCCAGACCCAAGTTGGCCCCAAGTCGCCAAGGACGCTCGTGTTTCCCGGACCGCGAAAAGCGCGAATGCGGCCTCCGACCTGCGGGCCCGCTTCGACCAATTGGACATCGGCGCCCGCTTCTCGAAGAAGCGCTGCAGTTGTAAGGCCTGACAAACCTGCTCCGATGACGACGACGTCCAACGTTTACCTCACAGGTCAAGACCAAGGGCGAAAGCGATCCAGCCACGAATGCAGCATTGAGACGGTCACTACAATTGGCGCAAGAGTGGAAGCCCGCTGGCGCAAAAGCCTAAAGCTGGTTCCCCGTCGTTCCGGGTTGCCTGCCGAATGCCGGCCAGTCGTGCAATCGCCGCGAAATCGGGCTTGGTCCGCGTTCCCGCCCGCGCGACAGGCTCGCGCCAATCGCTTCTCCCCGTGGCAGCTGACGTTCAGCAAGGGCGCCACGATCCGCCCCTTGGTCGGTCAGGTGTCTTGGCGCGCATGGCGGCTTCGGAAAGTCGAGAACGGAACCTGCGGCCGCCTTGTTGCCGCAGGCACATCCGATCGCTGCGTTGCGAAGGTGCGTCGAGCCCGCGAAGCAGTCCGCAGCGGTTGCGGGGCCTAATGCGCGATCATGACGTGTCGAACTGCCGTGTAGTCTTCGAGCGCGTACATGGACATGTCCTTGCCGTAGCCCGACTGCTTCAGGCCGCCATGCGGCATCTCGTTGACCAGCATGAAATGCGTGTTCACCCAGGTGCAGCCATACTGCAGGGCCGCCGAGACCTCCATCGCGCGACCGACATCGCGGGTCCAGACGGAGCTTGCCAGTCCATAGTTGCTGTCGTTGGCCCAGCCGACCACGTCGTCGTCGTCGGTGAAGCGGGTGACGGACACAACGGGACCGAAGACCTCACGCTGGACGATCTCGTCGGCCTGGTGCGCGCCCGCCACCACGGTGGGACGGAAATAGAAGCCGGTCCCGTCGCCGACCGAGCCGCCGGTGGTGATCTCGATGTGCTTGTGCTCGGCGGCGCGCGCCACGAAACTCGCCACCCGGTCGCGCTGGCGCGGCGAGATGAGGGGCGGGATCTCGTTCAAGCTGTCGTCTGGGTTGTCGTAGACGATGCTCGCGGCCGCGGCGGTCAGGTCGGCAACGAAATTGTCGTAGATCGAGGCATGTGCGTAGACGCGGCAGGCGGCGGTGCAATCCTGACCCGCGTTGTAGTAGCCGAAGGCCTTGAGCCCATCCACGACCCGTTCGAGATCGGCGTCACCATAGACGAGGACCGGCGCCTTGCCGCCAAGCTCCAGATGCGTGCGCTTCACCGTCTTGGAGGCGGCGACGAGGACCTTCTTGCCCGTCGCGATGTCGCCAGTGAGCGACACCATGTCGACGCCCGGGTGGTTGATCAGCGTGTTGCCGACCGAGCCGCCCTGCCCGACGATCACGTTGACGACGCCCTCGGGAAGAATGGCCGAAAGGATGCGTGCGAAGGCGAGTGCCGTCAGCGGGGTCTGCTCGGAGGGCTTCATCACGACGGTATTGCCGCCAGCGAGCGCGGGGGCGAGTTTCCAGGCCATCATCATGATCGGGTAGTTCCAGGGCGCGATGGAAGCCACGACGCCGATGGGATCGCGCCGGATCATGCTGGTGTGGCCCGCCATGTAGCTGCCCGCGACAGGTCCGTGCATGTTGCGCACCGCGCCCGCGAAAAAGCGGAAGCAGTCTGCCACCGCGGGGATCTCGTCGTTCTTCACGCCCTCGATGGGCTTGCCGCAGTTCAGCGCCTCGAGCGCCGCGAGGGTCTCGAGGTTCGCCTCGATGGCATCCGCGATAGCGAGGAGCTTGGCGCTGCGCTCGGCGGGGGTGGTCTTCGACCATGCGGGGAAGGCCGCGCGGGCGGCGGCCACGGCGCGGTCGATCTGGTCGGGGTTCGCTTCGGGCATCGCGAGGATCGTCTCGCCGGTGCGCGGGTTCAGGACCTTCTCCTCGGTCTCGGTTCCGGCCTCGAACTTCGCGCCGATCAGCATTTGCGTGTCCATCCTGGTCTCCCTTCCTTCCCTTGCGCTACCGCTTCGCTGCTTGAGCGGATGATGTCTTTCCCTTGCGCTACCGCTTCGCGGCCTGCGCGCATGTCATTTCCCTTGCCCCGCAACCGTGTCCGTGCCGCGGGTCAGGTAATAGGCGATGAGGATCGGCACGGCGGTCACCAGAACCACGACCATGGCGACGACGTTCGTCACAGGCCGCTGGCGCGGGCGCACCAGTTCCTCGAGCATCCAGATCGGCAGCGTCTGCTGCTGGCCGGAGGTGAAGGTCGTCACGATCACCTCGTCGAAGCTGAGCGCGAAGGCGAGCATTCCGCCCGCCAGCAGCGCCGTGGCGATGTTGGGCAGGATCACCAGCCGGAATGTCTGGAAGTAGTTGGCGCCAAGGTCCATCGACGCCTCGATCAGGCTGCCGCTCGTGCGCCGGAACCGGGCCACGGCGTTGTTGTAGACGACGACCACGCAGAAGGTCGCGTGGCCCGCCACGATGGTCCAGAAGCTGAACGGGATCTCCGCGAGGTTGAAGGCCGAGCGCAGCGAGATGCCCGTGATGACGCCGGGCAGCGCGATGGGCAGGATCACCAGAAGCGAGATCGTCTCGCGCCCGAAGAAACGGGACCGCGCGACGGCGGCGGCGCAGAGCGTGCCGAGCACCAGCGCGATGGCCGTCGAGATCGCCGCGACGCGGAGCGAGAGCGACAGCGCCTCCCACACGTCGGGGCGGTTCCACGTCACGCCGAACCATTGCAGCGTCAGCCCCGGCGGCGGCCATTGGTAGCTCGTGTCCTCGGTCGTGAAGGCGTAGACGAAGATCAGGAGGATCGGCAGGTGCAGGAACAACAGCCCCGCGACGGCCGCGATCTTCAGGCCGAGGCTGGCACGGTCAGAGCGCATTGAAGGCCCCCATGCGGCGCGCGACGGTCAGGTAGATGCCCATGATGACGATGGGCACCACGGCGAAGGCGGCGGCGAGCGGGATGTTCCCCGCCGTGCCCTGGAACTGGTAGACGGCCTGCCCGATCATCCGCGCCGAGGTGCCGATGATCTGGGGCACGATGTAGTCGCCGAGCGTGAGCGAGAAGGTGAAGATCGACCCCGCCACGATCCCCGGAAGCGCGAGCGGGAGGATGACGTAGCGCAGCGTCTGGCCCCGGTCGGCCCCGAGGTCGCCTGCGGCCTCCAGCAGCGAGGGCGGGATACGCTCCAGCGCCGCCTGGATCGGCAGGATCATGAACGGGAGCCAGACATAGAGGAAGACGAGGAAGGTGCCCGTCCAGCTGACCGAGAGCGAGTTCCCGCCAAGGACCGGGATCGACAGGTAGGCCGCGAGCAGCCAGTCCAGATGCAGCGTCTCGAACAGCCAGTTGAGAATGCCCTCGCGCGCCAGGATCAGCTTCCACGCATAGACCTTGACGAGGTAGCTCGACCACAAGGGCAGCATGATCCCGAGGTAGAACAGCGCCTTCCACCGGCCCCGCGCGTAGCGGGCGGCGTAGTAGGCGATGGGGAAGGCGACGATGGCGGCGGCGATGGTGACCGAGGTCGCCATCGCCAGCGTCCGCAGGATGATGTCGAGGTTCGCCGCGCGGAACAGCTCGCCATAGGTCCTGAGCGTGAATTCGTAATTGATGAGGCCCGAGAACTCATCGATCGAGAAGAAGCTCTGCGCCAATAGCGCGAAAAGCGAGCCGAGATAGACGATCCCGAGCCAAAGGAGCGGCGGAAGTAGCAGGAGCAGCAACAGAACGCGCGGGCGCCGCCAAAGGGCGTCGGAGACCTGCGCGACCGGCCCCATCGCTGCCTCAGCCATCCTGCACCCCCGTCATCATGTGCAGCGCGCCTTCGTCCCAGTCCAGATGCACCGTCGCGCCGGTGTCGGGCACATGGGCGCCCTTGGGCAGAAGGACGGACATCCGTGCCCCGTCCGCCTCCACGAAGAGCCGCGTGGCCGCGCCGAGGAACGACGCCCCGGCGACCGTGGCGGCCAGGCCGGTGGCGCCGATGCGGATGCGCTCGGGCCGCAGCGAGGCGGGGTGATGTTGACCGGTCAGGCGGGCGACCAGTGCCGCGGGCAGGACGTTGGAGGACCCGACGAAGTCGGCGACGAAAGGGGTGGCGGGACGATCGTAGACCTCCACCGGCGTGCCGACCTGCTGGATGCGCCCCTCGTTGAAGACTGCGACGCGGTCGGCCATCGACAGGGCCTCGCCCTGGTCGTGGGTCACGAAGACGAAGGTGATGCCGAGGCTGCGTTGAAGCGTCTTCAACTCCTCCTGCATCTGCTCCCGCAGCTTGAGGTCGAGCGCGCCGAGCGGCTCGTCCAGCAGCAGGACCTTGGGCTGGTTCACCAGTGCGCGCGCCAGCGCCACGCGCTGCCGCTGCCCGCCCGACAGTTCGGATGGCTTGCGGTCGGCGTATCCCGGCAGCTTCACCATCTCCAGCGCCGCTTCCGCGGCGCGGTGGCGCGCGGGCTTCGGGACGCCGGCCACGCGCAGGCCGAAGGCGACGTTGTCGCGCACGTTCAGGTGCGGGAACAGCGCGTAATCCTGGAACACGGTGTTGACCGGGCGGCGATAGGGCGGCGTGGCGGTCGCGTCCTGCCCGAAGATGCGCACATGCCCCTTGGTCGGACGCTCGAACCCCGCGACGAGACGGAGCGAGGTCGTCTTGCCCGAGCCCGACGGCCCCAGCATGGCGAAGAATTCGCCCTCGGCGATATCGAGGGTCAGGTCGTCGACGGCGCGCACTTGGCCGAACTGGCGGGTCACGCCCTCGAAACTGATCGCCGGTGCCATGGATCGCCTTTCGCCGGCACCCGCCCGAGCGGGGCGGGTGCCGTTCGCGGGGACGGGGTTACCGTCCACCAATTACCCCGATGTAGTCCGAGACCCAGCGGTAGTAGGGCACGCACTCGCCGTTCTGGCTTTCGCAGTTCGTCACCGGCGTGGTCCAGAACCGGATACGCTCGAAGTCGTCCATGCCGTTCACCGTGCAGCCCTCGGCGGTCTGCATGCCCCGCCCGTCGGTGCAGGCCGCCGGAACCGCGGGGTTCGCGCCGAACCAGACCGAGAGGTCGGACATCAGGTTCGAGCTCAGCGTGTGCTCCATCCAGAGATACGCGCAGTTCGGGTTTGGCGCGTCCACATGCATCATCGTGGTATCGGCCCAGCCGGTCGCGCCTTCCTCCGGGATCACGCTGGCGATGGGCGTCCCGTCGGCCTGGAGCAGGTTGACCTGGAACGGCCAGGAGCCCGAGGCCGCCATGCCCTCGTTCTTGAAGTCGTCGATCTGGATGAAGGCGTCGTGCCAGTAGCGGCTGACGAGCTGCCGCTGCTGCCGCAGGAGGTCGAGCGCCGCGGCATACTGGTCGGCGTTCAGCTCGTAGGGCGAGGTGATGCCGAGCTCGGGCTGGTGATACATCAGGTACATCGCGGCGTCCGCGACGTGGATCGGCCCATCGTAGGCCTGCACGCGCCCGACGTTCGACTGCCCGTCGGGCAGGGTCTGTTCCTCGAACACGACCGACCAGCTGGTTGGCGGCGAGTCTCCGAAGACCTCCGTGTTGTACATCAGCACGTTCGGACCCCACATGTAGGGCACGCCGTAATGGACGCCGTCGACCACGTACCACGGCGCGTTCTGCAGCCGCGGGTCCACGGTGTCCCAGCTCGGGATCAGGTCGGTGTTGATCGGCTGCACCCGCTGCCCCGCCACGAGGCGGAGCGAGGCGTCGCCCGAGGCGGTCACGAGGTCGAAGCCGCCCTCGTTCATCAGCGCCACCATCTCGTCCGAGGTGTTCGCCGTCTGCACGCGCACCATGCAGCCCGTCGCCTCCTCGAAGCCGGTGACCCAGTCGAACTCGGCCATGGTCTCGCCGCGCTCGATATAGCCCGGCCAGGCCACGATGCGCAGTTCGCCCTCCGGTTCGCCGATCTCGGTCATCTGCGCGGCGAGCGGCTGGGCGACGAGGATTGCGGCCGCACAAAAGGCCGTCGTAGATTTCAGAATGTCCTTCATGGGACCCCCCTGTTGGTCTTGAGCGCCTGCTTGCGAGCATTCGCCAGAGGGCCGCTTCCCACAAATTCAAATTTCAGGACCGTGATTTCGGTAAAACCGAAATCACCTCAGTCGCGGACTGTGATAGCTCTGCGCGACCGACAGGAAGGCCCGCGTCGTCTCCGTCATGCCCGCCCCGCGCCGCCAGACGAAACCGACCTGGACCACCGGCAGCTTGCCCGAGACGTCGCGACTTTCGATCCGGTCGCCCTCAAGCGACCAGGGTCGATAGACGAGGTCCGGCAGGAGCGCCACGCCCGCGCCCGACGCCACGAGCGAGCGCACGGCCTCCACCGACCGGGTGCGGAAGGCGATCTTGAGGTTCGCCCGGTAGGCGGAGGTCAGGCGCAATGTCTCGGCCTGCATCTCGTCCACGTCGAGCAGGATCTGCGGCTCGTCTCTCAGGTCCTCCAGCGAAATGCTTTCCACCTCGCTCAGCCGATGCCCGATCGGCAGCCAGAGGCGGAACGGCGAGACGGCGAGGATCTCGCTGTGGAGCGCGTCGTGGTTCCTGAGGTTCGACACGACCATCACGGCAACGTCGAGTTCCCCGCCCACGATCAGGTGTTCCAGATACTCGCCCGTGTCCTCGACCGCGTTCACCTCGACACCGGGGCAGGCGCGGCGGAACCGCGCGAGAATGTCCGACAGCACGTAGCCGGCGGTGAGCGATGTGACGCCGACATTCAGCCGCGCGCCCTTCGGCAACGGCGTTGAATCGAAAATCGTCTCCGCGTTGGAGACCTCCGCGAGAATGGCCTTGGCGTGACGCAGGAACACGTGGCCCTGGTAGGTGGTCTCGAGGCCGCGGCTTCGTCGCTCGAAGAGCTTCACGCCGAGCCTCTGCTCGAGGTCCTTGATCGCCTCGGTGATGGCGCTTTGCGAGATGGCCAGTTCCCTTGAAGCCCTCGTGACGGAGCCGAACTCGGCGACGCCGACGAAATAGCGGACCTGCTTGAGGGTGAACGACAATGAACGGCGCCTTGACGACTTCGCCCTGACTCTTAGGCGGCGATCCGTCGGAATTCCAGTTCTACGTCATCGCCGGAAGCGTGCCGGGACAACGGATGCAGGCTGCGGTTGAGGCACGAAGGAGCACCAGTTCGCAGCCTGATGTCCGGAATGCCCGCATACCCGTCGGTCGGCAGCGCCAATGTCTACGGCCGTTCTCGGCGGCAGGAGACCTTCAGCGCCACCGCAGCGATCGACGGCAGCCAGCGCGAGGCGGACCACCTCTCCTTTGTTCATCCAGGATGCAGCATCGCGTCGACGACCGGATGAAGGAAGGCTCCCAAATGGACTCCGTCGGCCTGCGGCAAGACGTGGCGGTGCAAGAGCGAACGCTACCGATGCAGCCGTCACATGGTCACGGGCCGGCGACCAGTTCGGGACTGGGAGGTGTCCCTCCTTCGAACGGCCCTGACCGGCTTTCGAGCGCTTGGCGCAGCTTTGGACCGAGATCGCGGCTTACCGGAAGTGCAACTCCGCCAACGAGATGGACGGTCCAGCGGTTTCCTGTCCGTTCCAGCCGTTCGACGGCATCAAGGGCGACCCAGTGCGAGCGATGGACCCGCATCCCGGGGTAGTCGATCAGTTCGGCCTCCGCGTCGCTCATGCGCATGAGAAGCGTTTCGCGCCCCTCCCGTGTCACGACGTCGAGGTAGTGGTCGCGGATCGACAGGGAAACCAGCGAGCGGCCCACCCGCGGCTGAAGGCGCCGCAAGAAAGTCTCGCCCGGCAAGGGGCGCTCTCCCGTCTGCACAGTCGCAGGGGCCATTGTGATGGGGCTCTGGCGGCGCAGGTCTGAGGGACGGTACTCGATCACGCCAACCACGAACCCGACGGCGGTTACGAACGTCCAGATCGTACCGCCGAAGGTGATGGTCGGTTCGATGTTCCGGAAGAGGCCTTCGAGTACGACAATCACCACGCTGCCCGGCAGACCCGCGAGCACCGCTGCCGCCGCAAGGCGGGGATGCCAGCCGTAACGGTCGAGGTCGGGATGGGTCAACGCGAGATACATCGCGAGACTCATGAAAAAGCCGACACCAAGGATCGCGACCGTCCAATAGACGATCCGCTCGCCGAACTCGAGTTCGGTATAGGTCCCGAAGGGACCGATGACGACACCCAGTACGACCAGCACAAAGATCACGACAGTCTTGCGTGTGAGGTGCAGGTTCATGCCATTTCGCGTAGCGCCAAACGTCAACTCGATCAATTCCAGAAAAAACCATGACGCCGCACGAAGAAATCATGGCGTGCGGAGCGTTTGCGGGAATCCTCGGCCTGGCATAGGCACCGAATTTCCGAATTGGGACCCCCACATGACAGGACAATTCCGCATCGCCGCGGCAGTTGCCGCGGCCGAGGGAAGCAAATCGGCACCTCGGGATTCACCATTTCCGGCACTCTGACGGACAGTCGGACCGCCACGGCGACCCCTGCGCCCGAGGGCGGCAATGGCGTCTTGTGGGAGACGACGGGCACGGGCGCTTCAGACAAGTAGAGGTTGGCGAGATGACGATTTTGAAGACACTTCTGGCCGCGGCCTTCGCCGCGCTCGCAGGGGCCGCCGGCGCGGCGACACTGAACATCACGGTGACGGGCACGGTCACGGCCTCGTCACCATTCGGATCGGGCGCGGTGCCGAACTCGGCCAATGCCGCGCTTGGCCTCGACGTGGGTGCCCCGATCCTCCTGTCGGCGACGGTGGATACGGACGCGTTGGCATTCGCGGCGACGGGGTCAACGAGCGCGTCCTATTCAGGCGTGGTCACGGCCTTTTCCGGCACGGTCGATGGCCTTGCGCTGACATGGGATGCGACGAATCCCATACAGCGCGGGGGCTTCGGTTACACCGAGGCGGCAGCCTTCGACCGCGTCGGCGTCTCGGCGCGGCTAACCGGAACGCTGGGTGGGTTTTCGGCCCAGACCGCACAGTTCGGTTTCGACGATTTCGGGCTCTTGCTGCTCGATGGCTTGGGCCTGACGCTCGATCCGATGACCGAGGCGGGCTTTGCCGAGGCCGACCGGACGTACATCGCAATTGACGTCCTCAACCCCGACTACAATGTGGCGGGTGCCGC
The DNA here is from genome assembly GCF_025515305.1 of Roseicyclus sediminis. GTDB lineage: Bacteria > Pseudomonadota > Alphaproteobacteria > Rhodobacterales > Rhodobacteraceae > Roseibacterium > Roseibacterium sediminis. The sequence continues at coordinate 16,038 of NZ_JAOPHT010000020.1, read as the reverse complement.
CACCTCGCGTTACCAACAACTGACGGTCTGGGGCCGCATCGACGGCTACACCGCGGTTTCCCCCGACATCAGTCCCGTACCGCTGCCCGCAGCCGCATGGCTGCTGCTGGCGGCCCTCGGCGGGCTTGCGGCCATGCGCCGCCGAGGCCTTCAGCCACCGTACGCCGGCGCAACCCATTCTCAATAGTCACACTGCGGTCCCCATGCGACCTGAGACGAAAATCTGCGGACAGGGCGGGGGGCGACCTGACGGCCGGCTTCGTCGAAAGGGATTGGGGCCACACATTCAGATCGACGTCTGCCGGCGTTCACGCTGGTCTCCTGCGACAACCGAATTCCAAAACTCAGAGGCGCCATGATCGCCCTTTTGGCGCCTCTTCCCTGGATCTCCAGTTCCCGGAAGCATCGAGATGTTTCAATCCGTAGCGTTACTCGCCCTGATATCGGCCTTTTTCTATTGTATAGCGATGGTTGCGATGAAGTCATGGGCCGAGCTGCCAAGCGTGGGGCTTGCACTAATCATCGCAGCCGCCCTGCTTACTGCGGGGGCGTTCGAGGTCTTCGCACTCAGGCAGGAGCGGCTCGGACTGATATATGTCGGCATTCTGGGGGCCGAAGTGGTCTTTCTCGGGGCTCTGTCTCTTCTCCACTTCGATGAAACCTATTCACGACGAGAACTGGTAGGTATCGGCCTTGTCGTGATCGGAACCGCCATTGCCTGGACCTGATACCTGGAAAGGCCTGAGGGCGCGTTGGAGCGTCTGATCCTGCACGAAACCCGGACATTCCCCGATCGGAATGCCGCGCCGTCGAAGACTTCGGGTCGGCTGATCCGGTCCATACGGTAGTCGCGGACGTCGTCGCGCGCCGGGTCCAGGTCGACCATCCGTTCGCACCGTCTCGTGCCTGTGCTAGGTTTGAGGCGCTCGAGGCGCACAAGGACCGGTCCCACGAGGGGCGAACCAGAAGAATGGACAAGCTCTCTGTCATGCAAGCCTTCCGCCGCATCGTCGAACGCGGCAGCTTTGCCGCTGCGGCCGACGATCTCGGTGTGTCGCCTGCGCTGCTGAGCCGCGAGATCAAGCTGCTCGAGCAAAGCCTCGGGACCACCCTGCTCACGCGCACGACGCGCTCTATGTCGCTGACCGATGCCGGGCGGCTCTATTATGACGAAGCGGCGGGAATCCTCGACGCGGTGGCGCAGGTCGAGACGCGCATCCGCGACGGCGCCGGCGCGGTGCGGGGACACCTGAAGGTCAACGCATCGAGTTCCTTCGGGCAAACGGTCATCGCGCCGATGTTGCCGGGGTTTCTTGAAGCCTATCCCGATCTTCGCCTGACGCTTTCTATGGACGATCGCGTCGTGGACATGGTCGAGGGCGGGTTCGACGTCTCGATCCGTATCCGGGCCGCGATGCCGGACTCGGCTCTGGTCGCCAGCAAGATCGGCACCATGCGGCAACGGGTGTTTGCAGCTCCCGCGTACCTGGCGCGTGCGGGTGTCCCGCAAAGCCCCGAGGACATCTCCAAACACAAGGTCATCGGCTTCCTGCTCGCGGATCACCTGGCCTCCTGGGCGCTGCACGGTCCCTTGGGCAGCACGACTATCGACCTCGATACGACCGTGCGCGTCGGCAACAGTCTCGTGCTGCGCGACCTGCTTATCGCAGGACAAGGCATCGGCACCCTGCCGGACTTCGTCTCGAACGAGGCCGAGGCGCGGGGGGCGCTTGTCCGGGTTCTGCCCGACTGGGAGCTTCCAGCGCCGGAAATCTTCGCTGTGACGGCCTCGCGGTTGGGCATGGACGCAAAGGTGACTGCCTTTCTCGACCACCTGCGCGCCGCCCTTCAGCCCTGACATTCTTCAACCCACGTAAAGAATGAAGTGACAGTGGGCCGGTTATTCGCCGGCGCCGCATCCCCCATCCTCTCAGGCAAGGAAACCAAAGCCCCGAGAGGATCCCATGACCCGCGTTCTCGTTCTCTACTATTCCAGCTATGGCCATGTCCGCGCGCTTGCCGAGGCCGAGGCCGAAGGCGCCCGCAGCGTCCCCGGCACCCACGTCGACCTGCGGCGCGTGCCCGAAACCGTGCCCGAGGAAATCCGTCAGAAGGCCGGCTTCCTTGCCGACGACACGCCCGTCGCGTCCCCGGTCAACCTGGAAGACTACGACGCGATCATCTTCGGCACGCCCACGCTCTTCGGCATGATGGCCGGGCAGATGAAGTCCTTCCTCGACCAGGCAGGGGGCCTCTGGGCGCGGAATGCGCTGGTCGGCAAGGTCGCCGCCGTCTTCGCCTCGACCGGTTCGCAGCATGGTGGCCACGAGGCAACGCTGCTGTCCACCCAGATCCCGCTCCAGCACTTCGGGATGCTCATTGCCGGAATGCCGTACACCTTTGCCGGCCAGACGACCGCCGAGGGCATCGTCGGCGGCGCACCCTATGGCGCGGGCACGATCGCCGGCGCCGACGGATCCCGCGCGCCGACCGAGACCGACCTCGCCGGCGCGCGGTTCCAGGGCGCGCATGTGGCGCGGATCGCCGCGCGGCTGGCCGGCGCGTCGCTGCAAGAGGAGGCCGCGTGATGGCCTCCCTCACCATCGACTTCTTCCACGACGTCGTCTGCTGCTGGTGCTTCAACATCTCGTCGCGGATGCGCGATCTGGCGGCGGAGTTCGACCTCGACATCCGGCACCGCACCTTCGTGCTGCAGGCCAGCCCAGCGGAGATGGCCGACCGCTGGGGCACGCCCGAGGACGCCCGCGAGACCATCCTGGGCCACTGGGCCGTTTGCCGGCAGGTCAGCGACCGGCCCGAACGGGTCGACATCGACGCCATGCGGGTAGCGCCCTTCGACTACCCCCACGGCATGACCGCCGCGCTGGGCTGCAAGGCTGCGGAGCGGCTCGGCGGGCAGGCCGCCCACTGGGACATGTTCGACCGCCTGCAGCAGGCGCATCTGACGGAGGCGCGGAACATCGCGGACGCGCAGGTCGTGCTGCACGCCGCGCGGGAACTGGGCTTCGAGGCCGCGGCCTTCGCCGAGGCCTTCGACGATCCCGCCACCCTGCGCGCCGTCGAGGCCGACCGGCAACACGCCCGCACGCTCCAGGTCCGTTCCATCCCGACCCTCATCGTCCGCGAGACCGGCGCCCGCCTCGTCAACGGACCGCGCGAGGATCTGGCCGCGCAGCTGCGCGCCGCCCTCCGCCTCGTCGCCTGAAAGGAAACGCCATGACCCTCCCGTTCCTCCGCACAGGTGCCCGGCACCGCCACCGCATTCCGCGCGGCGTGCCCCGCGACCTGTCCCCGCACCTGATGCGCGACATCGGCCTCGATCCCTGGCCGGACCGCCCGCGTTTGCCCATCCACCCGCTCTGGTGAGCCAAAGCATCCGAGGTCCATCATGCTCGACACGGCGCCGACCCTTCACATGTTGTGCGGAAAGATTGCCGCGGGAAAATCGACACTCGCGGCCAGCCTTGCCAGCGCGCCCGGGACCGTCCTGATCGCCGAGGACGACTGGCTGAACGCGCTCTTCGCCGACGAGCTGGTATCCTTGCCCGACTATGTCCGGTGTTCCTCCAAACTGCGGCGGATCATGGCACCCCATGTCGCCGCCGTGTTGAACGCGGGAGCGTCGATCGTCCTCGATTTTCCGGCGAACACCGTCGAACAGCGGCGGTGGATGCGCGGCATCCTGGCAAATACGACTGCCGCGGATCAGCTTCATCAGCTGGACGCGCCGGACGAGGTCTGCCTCGCAAGGCTGCGCGCACGCAACAGCCAGGGCGACCACCCATTCGCAGTGACAGAGGCGCAGTTTCGCCAGTTCTCAAGTCACTTCGTAGCACCGACACGGGACGAGGGCTTCAACGTCGTCAGGCATGAGGCCAGCGGCTGACGCGGCCTGACCCGCCGATGCCGGGCCCGCAATGCGCGCCTTCCTTCTCCCATCCTCCCAAAACGAGACAGGCCATGTCACGCACCACCGATATCGTTCTCACCGCGCTCGCCCCGGCGGTCTGGGGCAGCACCTATCTCGTCACGACAGAGGCGCTGCCCGCGGGCTACCCAATCACGATGGCGGCGCTGCGCGCCTTGCCGGCCGGGCTGCTGTTGCTTGCCCTCACGCGGTGCCTGCCCCCGCGTGCCTGGCTCGGGCGCACCTTCCTGCTCGGCGGTCTAAACTTCGCGCTGTTCTGGGCACTCCTGTTCGTGGCCGCCTACAGGCTTCCCGGCGGGGTCGCGGCCACGCTGGGCTCGCTCCAGGCGATGATGGTGATCCTGATGGCGCGCGGTTGGCTCGGCACGCCGATCCGGGCGGGCGCGGTCGCCGCGGCCGCGACCGGCGTTCTGGGCGTGGCGCTGCTGCTGATCGGACCCGACGCCGCACTGGACCCCGTGGGTATCGCCGCCGGATTGGGCGGCGCTGCGTCCATGGCGGCGGGGACGGTCCTCAGCCGGAAATGGCAGCCGCCTGTCTCGGCCCTCAGCTTCACTGCCTGGCAGCTGACGGCCGGAGGTTTGATCCTCTTGCCGCTGGCTCTTATCATGGAACCCGCGCTGCCGCCGCTGACGGCGACAAACCTTGCCGGGCTGGTATGGCTCGGCGTTATCGGCGCTGCAGCCAGCTACGTGGTCTGGTTCCGGGGTATTGCACGGATCGAGCCAGGCGCCGTCTCGATGCTCGGCATGATGAGCCCCGTGACCGCCGTGCTGCTTGGCTGGGCAGTGCTCGGACAGGCCCTGTCGCCTCTGCAAAGCCTCGGGGCCGCCGTCGTCCTCGGATCCGTCTGGGCAGGGCAGCGGGCGAACCGCCCTGCCGCCGAACTCGCCACTGTGCACAGGGTCGCGAGCCCGGCCAGGACCGCCTGATCGCCATTCCAGAAAGGCGTTTCCGAATGACACCGCGGACATGGACCCATGACCTCGCGCGCAAGGCGCGGCTTGCCGGGTTGCTCTACCTTGTCATCATCGTGATTGGTCTCGGGGGGCGTTGATCGCCCTCGGGGACACGACGTCCGCTGCGGCCTTACGGAATTGTAAATGCATGGCCATGCCGGGGTCAGCTGATCGCAGGAAGGTGTGGACGTGGCAGCGCGGTCCCCGGTCCCGGATCGGGGCGGGACGGCGCACAAGCCAACAAGCCACAAGGAACCTTTGAAATGAAACGGAAACTCCTCTTCGTGCCGCTGTTCGCAGTCCTCGCGGCAGGCGGCGCCAATGCCGATACAGCCATTGGCCGAATCCTCACGATCGACCAGGGCAACCATGTCGTCACGCTCCGCGACGGCAGCGCATATGACTTCCGGGACAGCGAGTTCGCAAACTGGCTCTCGGCATTCGTGCCGGGCGACAGCGTCCATATCGAGTGGTCGCAGGCCGGCAGCATGCGCAGAGGCGAGGCCATCGGCTCAACCAGCGTCTTCCATGACGTGGGGAGGGTCGAGGCGATCAACGCCGCGGCCCGTACCGTCACCCTGGCCGGCGGAAGGACCTACACTTTCCCGGACGACGGAATGACCAACATCGCGATGGAGAGCTTCCGTCCCGGCGACATGGTGCGCATCGCCTATGACGTACAGCAGGGCCGGCATCTCGGACGTGCGATCGGTGGCACGGCTTCCGAAGAGGTCACCGGCGTGATCGAGAGCATCGACATGGGCGCCGGGACCGTCACGCTTGCGGGCGGTGCGGTCTACCATGTTGACGCGACGGCCAAGGCCGGCGCGATCCTCGGCGGCTTCCGTGCGGGCGACCAGGTCGCCCTGATCCTGCAACCCAACGGCGCGGGCCGCATGATCGAACACATCAGCCCGATGGCCGCCATGTGACCGCCGACCCGGGTGCGGGAGGGCGACCTCCCGCACCCGCCCGGCCCGGCAGCGCGTCCCGGCGCTGTCATCAAAGTCTGCCCCTCAGGAGAAAAAAAGCATGAAGACTCCTCCCCATGGCCTCGGCACGCGGCTCGCCCATGGCGCCCTTGCCGCCGCCGTCATCCTGCAGGTCGGCTCCAGCCTGTTCATGCAGGTGCCGCGCGCGGACCGCCCGGCGAACCTCGCCTTCGAGATGCACGAAACCGTCGGCGCCCTGGCGCTCGCCCTCGCATTGGTTTTCTGGGCCGTGGTCATCCTGCGCATCGCCGGCACCGATGCGGGGCGTCTGTTTCCCTGGGTTTCCGGCGTTCGGCTGGCCGCACTGCGCGCCGATATCGTCGCCCACTGGCGGGCCCTGCGCCGGCTGCGACTGCCGCCCTACGAGCCCGAGGGCTCGCTTTCGGCTGCGGTGCACGGGCTTGGCCTGCTCCTCGTAAGCTACATGGCGCTCAGCGGTACGATGTACCTTGTCGCGCCACAGGTGGGCTACGCGGAGAGCGGCGTTCTCGCGGTGTTGATGGATGTCCACTGCCTGCTCGGCAATGTGGTCTGGGCATACCTGTTCGGTCATGCCGGCCTGGCTCTCGTGCATCATTTCACCGGCGGCCTGAGGCTCGGCGAGATGTGGTCGTTCAGACGCAAACCCCTGACCGTCGAGTTGTCCGAATGACCTCCGGGGCAGAGCTTTATCCCGCCGATCGCCGAGACCCGCACTCCAGCGCCGCGCGCTGGCCATTTCACCCGTTCGGGCAGGCTCGGGAACCGGTAGCGGATGCACCGTCCGTGGCCGGCCCCCTTGATTTGATGTTTCCCCGCCCTGGGGGCGGACCGCGAAAGGAGACACACATGAGCGACACACAGGACCGGGAGCGCCTGGACCGGCTGGGGCACCTCATCGACGCGATGAAGGCCCGGCTGGAGGCGAAGCACCACCTCTTCCACCCCGACCAGGCGTTGAGCGCCGATGACATCGAGCGCCGCTACGAGATGCTGCGCGCCGAGGTCGCTGACGAGATCGCCGACGCCGAGGCCCATGGGAGGTGCGTCGGCGCGCTGGAACGAAGCATCCGCGAATGGTTCGACGCGCTGGACGCGGGAACCTGACGATCCGCGCCTTCGACGCGTTCGCGGTTCCCCCGTCCGGAGACCTCTGACATGCCCGAACTTCGCCTCATTGGCTGCGACAATGTCGACCCGGCGGAGGCCGCCCGTGCCGACCTCTTCCAGGTGTCGCGGGACGAATACGCCGACATCGGCGATGCCGTCGTCGCCACCGCGGATCAGCATGGTCGCATCCGCCTGAACGGGTTGGTGAAACCCTGGGTCGTGGGGTCCGCCGCGGGGTCGTTCTGGGGGCTGCTGATCGGGGTTTTGTTCCTGCATCCGCTGCCTGGGCTTGCCGCAGGGGCGACGGCGGGTTTCATCACGGGCGCGCTCGGCGATTTCGGCATCCGCGACGATTTCGCGAAGGAAGGGGCGCAGGTCGTGTCGCCGGGTCGTGCCGCCCCTTTCATTCTCGCGCGCAGCGTCGGTTCCGGCCGGATCGTCGAGCCCCTGGCCGGGCACGGCGGGCTCCCGCGCAGAAAGCCGAGGCACGCCGACGAGGACAAGTTGCGCGCGGCTTTCCTGGCGGCGCAGGGCCACGCCGCGGGGTGAAAGGGGGACTTGCACCATCATGCTGGATCGGCCCCGCTCCGCCGGTCGCGCCTGCGGCAGGTATCTCGAACCTGATCGGTTCGCGGCTCGGCGGCGTCATTGTCGCGGCCCGGCTGAATCTGATCGGACTTTCCGAATTGCTACCGATACTGTCGGTTCCACCGATGCACTGACGAAAAGACGACAAGATGAGATTTCTCAAACCCCTGCTCCTCGTCGCCGTACTCGCCGCGGCGGCTGCGGGACTTGCATGGTACTGGCACCGCCAGAGCGTCTATCCCTCGACCGAAGACGCCTATGTGCAGGCGAACATCCTGACGATCTCGCCGCTGGTGGCGGCCCGCGTCACCGAGGTGCGTGTGGCAGAGGGCGACCGGGTCGAGGCCGGGGCGGTCATGGTCGCGCTTGATGACCGGGCCCTGCGAGCGGCGGTTGATGCGGCCGCGGCGCAGCTCGATCTTGCCCGGCAATCGGCCGGCGCCGCGGGGTCCAATGTCGCGGCAGCCTCGGCCGATGTGGACGCCGCGCGCGCCGGGCTGGCCGATGCCGAGGCGGGGCTCGCCCGTGTCCGGCAGCTCTTCGAACGGGGCGACATGGCGCAGGCCGCGCTCGACACCGCGCAATCGGCGCGCGACCAGGCCCTGGCCCGCGTGGCGCAAGCCGAGGCGGCGCTGGCCGCCGCGCGTGAACGCTCGGGTGAGCCCGGCGCCGACAATGCCGCGGTGCGGGCGGCCGCGGCGGCGCTGACACAGGCCGAGCTTGCGCTCGACCATGCTACCATAACGGCGCCCGTCGCGGGCTGGGTGGCGAACCTCTCCCTGCGCCCCGGCGACGTGGTCGCGCCCGGTCAGCCGCTGTTCTCGCTGGTCGAGGACGGCGACTGGTGGGTTGACGCCAACTTCCGCGAGACCGACCTCGACCGCATCCGCCCGGGCCAGCCGGTGCGGATTGCCGTCGACATGTATCCCGGCCTCGACCTCGCGGGTGAGGTGGCGGTCATCGGTGCGGGCTCGGGCGCGGTCTTCTCGCTCCTGCCGCCTCAGAACGCGAGCGGCAACTGGGTCAAGGTCACCCAGCGCTTTCCGGTCCGCATCGCGCTGACCCCGCCCGAGGACCCGGCCTTTCGGCTCCGCGTGGGCGCCAGCGTGACCGCGCGGGTCGATACCACCGCTCTCGACGCGGGCGGCCGGTGAGCGCGACGTCGGACATTGTGCCGGAGGCCGCCCCGGAGGTGCGCTGGACGGTTGTTCTGGCCGTCGTCCTGACAGCGGTGCTGGAGGTGCTCGACAGCACCATCGTCAACGTCGCCCTGCCGCACATCAAGGCGGCCTTCGGGATCACCAGCGACCAGACGGTCTGGATCGTGACGAGCTATATCGTGGCCTCGGTCGCGGTCATGCCGCTGACGGGGCTCCTGTCGCGACGCTTCGGCCGACGGCGGCTGATCACAACGGCGATCACGGGCTTCGCCGCCTTTTCCATGCTGGGCGGGCTGTCGACATCGATCGAGATGATGGTGGCCTGCCGCCTCGGGCAGGGCTTCTTCGGCGCATTCCTGATCCCGCTGTCGCAGTCGATCCTGTTCTCCGCCTTCTCGAAGAACAACCGGGGTCAGGCCATGGCGCTCTTCGGCCTTGGCGTCGTCGTCGCCCCGGTGCTGGGCCCGACCATCGGCGCGCTTCTGACCGAGCATTTTTCGTGGCGGGCGGTGTTCTACGTGAACCTGCCCATCGCCGCCTTCGCGCTGGCGATGATGATGGGCGAGTTGCCCAAGGAGGACCTGCGCGAGGTGCGCGTGGACTGGATCGGTCTCGGCCTCATGGTCACGGCCATCGGCGCGCTTCAGATGACGCTCGACCTAGGGGAAAGCCGGGAATGGTTCGCCTCCCACCTCATCCAGCTGACGGCGCTGACTTCACTCGTGATGGGCGTGGTCTTCGTCTGGCGCGGGTGGAGCCTGCGGGAGAACATCATCGACTTTGACATCCTGCGCGACCGCAGCTTCGCCGCCGCGAACGTCGCGATCATGGGTTTCGGGGTGTCGATGTTCGGCGCAATCGCCATCCTGCCGCTCTTTGTGCAGGGACTTCTCGGGTATCCGATCGTGGACGCGGGGCTCCTCTTCATGCCGAGGGGCGTGGCGGCCGGTTTCTCGATGGTCATCACCGGCGCCATCCTGTCCAAGCGCATCGACCCGCGCCTCCTGATGGTCGTGGGCTTCCTGCTGACCGGTGGCGGCAACGTGCTGCTGGCGCAGGTCAACCTCGACGCGGGGTTCTGGGACCTCGCCTGGCCCGGCGTGGTTTCGGGCCTCGGCATGGGCCTCGTCTTCGTGCCGCTGTCGACGCTTGCGTTCCAGAACGTGACGCCGGCGAAGCAGGACGAGGCGTCGGGCCTCTACGGCGTGACCCGCTCGATCGGATCCTCGATCGGCGTCGCGATCATCGGCTGGCAGGTGGTGCAGCGCACGCGCTTCCACTACGCCACGCTGGCCGGCGGCCTGACACCCTTCGACCGCAGCTTGTCGGACTGGCTCGCGCCGCTCGGGCTTGCGCCGACGAGCGCCGAGGCCGCCGCTTATGTCTCCGCCGAGGTGATGCGGCAGGCGACAATGCTTGCCTTCCAGGACGCCTTCCTGCTTTCGGGGATCGCGGCGTGGGCGATGATCCCTCTGGCCCTCGCCATGAAATCACCGCCCCGGGGCGCCGGGCCGCCCGCGATGGCGCATTAGCTCCGCCCCCCGGGATTGCCCGCATGTCCGTTGCTCCGCGTCTCAAATCGAGGCCGGACACCCAGCTGCGCGAGGTTTCGAAGAATGCGCCGGGCGATGTTCGGGCGGGGTTCTGGCCGCGCCGGTTCGTGAGAGTGCCGTCCGCGGCGACCGCCCCCGCGGACGGTATCAACGGGCCTTCGAGGGCACGGACGCCGCCGTGCCGTTGCGGCGGCGTCCGGTCATCGCGCGGCCTTACCCGTCGGCCGACGGAAAAGGATTACTGGATGTCATATTGCGCCGGCAGCGCGTCCAGTTCGTAGCTCCGGAAAATGATCGACCGTTCCAGCGACAGGAGCGATCTGTTGGCCTCGGCATATTCGCCGGCGTCGAGGTGCTGCCGGGCCTCCACCAGGTGCGTCATGCTCTCGTCAGCCGGCAGAAGCGACGCCGTCACGGCGATGGCCAGATGTTCGAGATGCGGCACCAGCAGGGTGTCGCCCGGTTCCGCGGACTCGGGCGCACCGTAGGCCCGCTGCAGCGCGAGCTCGTTGACACGCGACAGGCCTTCCCTGTCGATGGCGACGACGGCGACCGTGTAGGGCAGGTAGACCGGGTCGTCCGATGCCGCCGCGGTGTCGGGCAGCATCAGGTCCTGGAACCGGATTTCCTCCGCATCGAGGGCCGCGATGGCGTCGGAGACATGCGTGCGCGCGGCCTCGTAGTCCTCGTTCATGAGGGCGAGGCGCGCGGCCTGCACATGCGCGACCGTGGCAAGCGCCTCGGGAGAGGTGCGCAGCATCTCGTCCTGCACGGTATAGCCGAGCGGGGCGTTGTCCGTCGTGGCCGCGAGGGCCCTGAGCCCGGGCGACATCGCCACGACGATTGCCGTCGTCAGAAGGAGCGGTTTTGCGAAACGTTTCATGGGAGTGGCCTCCAACATTGTGGAACGTGATGGGGCATCATCCGTCACAACACCGTTGCGGCCCTGTCGCGCGATTTACGAAGCTGTAAGCCGGGGAAGAACCGCCCGCACGCGCAGGCCAGGTGCGGCGTCTTCCAAACTCAGCGTCCCGCCGTGCCGGTCAGCGATGGCCTTCACCAGCGGCAGGCCGAGGCCGCTGCCTTCGCCGGTGCGTGCCGCATCGGCCTGAAAGAACGGCTCGAGCACCTTCGCGCGCATCTCGGCGGGGATGCCTTGGCCGGTGTCGGACACGGCAATCTCGATGCCCTCCGGGACGTCCCGCCCGGCCAGCGTGATCGTCGCACCGGCGCCCGCATGCGTGATCGCGTTCTGCACGAGGTTAACGACGAGTTGGGCAAGCATCTCGGCATCGCCCATCACGCTCAGCGGCCCGTCCGCGCGGCCATAGACGAGGCGCTGTCCGGCATCCTCCGCCACCGGCACGAAGGTCTCGGCGACCTCGTCCAGGACGTCGCGGAGGTCCAGTGGCTGCATCTCCGCGACGTCACCGCTTTCGATCCGTGCGATGCGCAGGATCGAGGCGATCACGGATTGCAGGTGCGACAGGTCGGCGAGCGCTTTCCCGATCTCCGTGCTGGCATCCTCTCCGGCCTCGGCGCGCGCCAGCGCCCGTTCCATGCCGATCGTCGCCCGCGCGAGCGGCCTGCGCAGATCGTGCGCCACCGAGGCCGAGGTCCGCCGGGTCTGCTGGAACAGGGCGTCGAGCTGGTCGAGGTGTTCGTTCATCCGCCGCGCGATGCGGTCGATCTGGTCATTGCCGCCCGCGGCGGCGATGCGGGCGGTTGTCTCGCCGCGGGATACCCGGTCGAGCACGGCTTCCATGTCTTCGAGTGCCCGCTGGCTCCGGCTGCTGAGCGCGTAGCCGATGCCGAGGGTCGCAAGGACGACCACGAATCCGGTCAGCGCGAAGCCGCGCAGGGCCTCGCGCTTGGCCGCGACGATGTGCTCGGTGCTTCGGCCGACCACGAGCGTCATGCCGTTGATTGTCACGGCGTGCATCAGGAAGACACGCTCGGTGGCATCGTCCCCGAGGTGGGCGGGCAGTTCGAGCGTGTAGGGCACCTCGACCCAGGTGCCATGCTCGGGCCGGATGCTGGTGTTCCCGGCCAGCCGCAAACCGCTCGCGTCGAAAACGGCGTAGGCCAGCGTCTGACCGGCCGAGCCGCGCGTTACCTGGGCGACAAGCTCGGCGATGTTTGACGGCGTCTGATCGTCGCTGATGCCGCTGATCGAGCGCTCCATCTCCACGACACGGGCGCGGACCTGCTCGGTCATGGCCTTGTCGATGAGGCGGATGCTGAAAACCGTCATCGCGGCCAGCACGAGCACGAACACCAGCGCCGCCCGCAGCACCGCCTTGAACGCCGCGCCCGAAAGAACGTCAGCGCGGTCCATGGATCGAGTAGCCGGTGTTGCGGATCGTGTGGATGAGGGGCACGTCGAAGGGCTTGTCGATCTTGGCGCGAAGCCGGCTCATATGGGTTTCGAGTACGGTCGTGTTGGGATCGAACGTGAAATTCCAGATCTGTTCAAGCAGCATGGTCCGGGTCATCACCCGGCCCGCATTGCGCATCAGCGCCTCGAGCAGCTGGTACTCCTTCGTCTGCAGCTCAATGGTCCGTCCCTGCCGGTGCGCCGTTCGGGTCAGGAGGTCGAGGTCGAGATCGTGCACCGTCAGCTTCGTCACCTCGGCCCGGTTCGATCTCCGCCGGGTCACCGCGGCGATCCTCGCCTTCAATTCGGAGAAGTGGAACGGTTTGGCCAGGTAGTCGTCGCCGCCGGCCGAAAGTCCCTCGACGCGGTGATCGACGTCTCCGAGGCCCGTGAGGAAGATCACCGGGATCTCCGAACCGGACGCACGCAGCGCCTTGACCACCGAGAGGCCGTCCATGCCCGGCATCATCCGGTCGACGATCGCGAGGTCGCAGGGGCTGTAGAGGCAGTAGGTGAGCGCGTCGCGCCCGTCGGTGAAATGCTCGACGCTGTGGCCCTCCTCCTCGAGGCCCGACCGGACGTAATCCGCCAACTTGCGGTCGTCTTCTGCCAGCATGATCTTCACAAGGACATCCGCTCGTCCGAAAGTGACACCCCGTCAATTGCACGCCGGATCGACCTGCGCCACTTACGAATGTGTAAGCTTTGCCCAAGGCTGGCTTGGCACAGGGCGTCCACCTTCGCGATCATGTCAAATGCGGAACGCAAAGGATAGATCGCCATGACACCCTGGTCCCCGGCGGCGGCACATCCCGGCTTCGGCATCCGCTCGAGCCTCGGTTGGCTCGCGGGCGGGTTCATCCTTCTCGGGGTTCTGTCCATCCTCGCCCCGGCGGCGGCGACGCTGGCGGCGACGGTGCTCGTGGGCCTGGCGATGCTGTTCTGGGGTGGGCTCGGCCTGTGGATGTCGCTGTCGCTGCGCGCCTATCCCGAATGGAAGCTCGCCGCCTCCGGCTTCGGTCTCGTCGCGGGCCTCGGCGTCGTGTTCCTCGTCTTCCCCCGCCTCGGCATCGAGGCGATGACGCTCCTCGTCGTCGCCGGATTCCTGATCGAGGGCGTGTTCTCGATCCTCTTCGGCCTCAGGCTCAGTCCCGAGGCCTCGGGCTGGGGCTGGATGGTGGCCAGCGGCGTGGCGGCACTAGCCGTCGGACTGATCTTGCTCATCGGCTGGCCGGGCACGGCGACCTGGCTTCTCGGCCTGATGCTCGGAATGAACTTCCTCACGACCGGGGCGGCGCTTTTGGCGGTGCGCGGCACGATCCGGACCGAGGTCCGATGACGACGACGGCGTCGTCCGCGCAGGCCTCGCCCCGGCAGCGTCTCGGCGGGTTCGTTTACGAACATCACGAGCACGTCTATCACTTCGAAGGGCTCCGGATCTTCAAGGGAAAGTTCCGCCCGGTCTGGACGCCCAACGATGTCGCCTGCGCGCGCGGCCCCGGTGTCGCCCGCGCCTTCATCGACGCCGATCGGCTGGTTTCGGGGCATGAAGGGCCTGATAACGAGGGGAGCGCGGACATGATCGAACGCTACGCGGACCATTCGGCGAACGAGCGCACGTTCCTCGCCTGGGTGCGGACGGTGATCGCCATCGAGGGTTTTGGCATTGCCGCCGCGCGGATCGGGGACAGGTCCGGCGCCGCATGGACCGAACCGGCCCTGCTGGCAGCGGGGGCGCTGGTGATCGGCCTCGCCTTCACCCGGATGCGGACCATTCGCGCCCGCATCAACGCCTCCGAAACGGTGGAGGATGACGCGGTCTCGGCCGACGCTCTGCTGTTGTTGCTCATCCTCGCGCTCTTCGGCCTCATCGGCGTCTTCGCGTTGCATGTCGGCTGAACGGTGGGGCAGGGGGATCGCGTGCCAGAGCAGCCCGAACCAGGCGTGAACAGCACGGGGGCGGGACGTCCGCGCCTGCCGGCGGCCATCTGGGTGCTGGGGTTCGTTTCGATGCTGATGGACATCTCCTCTGAGATGATCCACGCGCTTCTGCCGGTCTACCTGACAGTGGGTCTCGGCGCGACCGCGCTCGCCGTCGGGGTGATCGAGGGGATCGCCGAGGCGACGGCCTCCATCACCAAAGTCTTTTCCGGGGCGCTGTCCGACCGGATCGGGCGGCGCAAGGAGCTTGCCGCCCTGGGCTACGGCCTGGCCGCGATCACGAAACCCGTCTTCCCGCTCGCGCCCTCCATCGGCTGGCTGGTCGCGGCGCGCTTCGTCGACCGCGTGGGCAAGGGCATCCGCGGTGCGCCGCGCGACGCGCTGGTGGCCGACCTCGCGCCCGCGGAGCTGCGCGGGGCGGCCTTCGGGCTGCGCCAGTCGCTCGACACCGTGGGCGCGTTCCTCGGGCCGCTCGCCGCGATCGGCCTGATGTGGCTCTTCGCGAACGATTTCCAGAGCGTCTTCTGGGTCGCGGTCCTGCCCGCCTTCCTCGCCTTCGCGCTGATCCTCTTCGCCGTGCGGGAACCGGTGCGCCCGGCAGGCTTGCGCCGCGTCCGCAACCCGTTGTCGCGGGAGGAGCTCCGGCTCCTGGGCGCCGGGTTCTGGTGGGTCGTCGCCGTCGCGGCGGTGTTCACGCTGGCGCGGTTCAGCGAGGCTTTCCTGATCCTGCGGGCCGGGGACGCGGGCCTTCCCATCGCGCTGGCGCCGCTGGTGCTGGTCGGCATGAACGCCGTTTATGCCGGGTCGGTCTGGCCTGTCGGGATCGTCTCCGACCGGGTGGGCCGCACTGGCCTCATGGCCATCGGACTGGTCTTCCTGATCCTCGCCGATCTTTTCCTCGCCTTCAGCGGCGGGCTGGCGGGAGTCGCGGCTGGGGTTCTCCTCTGGGGGCTCCACATGGGGTTCACGCAGGGGCTTCTGTCCACGCTGGTGGCCGAGGCGGTTCCCGCCGAACTGCGCGGGACGGCCTTCGGCGTGTTCAACCTCGTCACCGGCGCGGCGCTCTTGTGCTCCAGCGTGATCGCGGGCGCACTCTGGGACGGGGTCGGCCCTTCTTTCACTTTCCTCGGCGGGGCGGCCTTCGCGTCGCTGGCGCTCCTTGGCCTCTGGCGCCTGCCCGGCCGGGGCGGGCGGGGCCGCGCCGGGGCCGGGGGCGGTCAGGCGGACGCGGGGTAAAGGGGCGGCAGAGCGCCCTCGCGCCTGTCGGGCCGGACCAGGGCGGCGTCGGCCGCCTCGATGGCCCCGAGAAGGGCCGCGAGATCGGGTGTGGCGCCCCCCGGTCCGAACAGCGCCGCCTCGACGCGCCCAATCTCGCGGTCGACAGCCGGGAAGCGGCGCGCGGCGGCGTCCGCGCCGGGGCCCGCCGCCCG
>NZ_JAOPHT010000001.1:295000-503650 GCF_025515305.1 Roseicyclus sediminis | reverse complement strand
TCGATGGCGTCGCCGTTGCGCAGGGGGCCCGCGCGTCCCCCGGTGTAGCGCGCCAGCGCCCAGGCGGCACCCGCGGTGTCGGCGATGCCTGCGCGCACTGTCAGGCCCAGGTCGGCGCAGTCCTGCCCGACCTGGGCGAACAGCGCCGTCTCGCCGCCGAACAGGTGCGCGCAGCCGGTGAGGTCGATCATCAGCCCCTCGGGCGCCTCTTCCGCGACCCAGGGGCTGAACTTGCCGGCCCAGCGACGGAGCGCGGTCAGGAACGCGGCTTCGGCGGAGGGATCGGCGGGGCGCGTCACGAGGTCGGGGCAGATCGTCGCCGCCTCGCCCAGGGGCTGCCCCCGGTGGAGGCCGCGCGCCTCGGCGGCCTCGGTCAGGGAGTCGACGAGGCGCATGTTCCCGGCCTCGGAGACGACAGCGAGCGGTGTTTCGGCGAGGCCGGGCTCGCACCGAAGCACCCGCTCGGCGGCGAGGCGCGGGAACCACAGCGAAAGGATGCGGCGGCTGGTATGGCCGGGACGGGTCGGGAGCATGGCGGCAGCGAGTGTTCACACTTTGTTCCAATCTAGAAGCAGCGGCTCCCGGAGTCGAGTCCGGCGCGCTATACCCTTCCCGATGGAAAGCATCGCCACCCTCACCGCGCGTCACGCGCAGGCCGGTCGCCTCGAGTGGATCGGGCTGCGGCCCGCGCGGCTGCAGCCCGTGCAGGCGGTGATGGAGGCCGAACTGACGGAGGCGGGGCTGGCCGGCGACCATGGACGCCACGGCAAGCGCGCCGTGACGCTGATCCAGGCGGAACATCTGCCTGTCATCGCCGCGCTTGCGGGCTGCGCCACGGTGGCGCCGGAGACGCTGCGGCGGAACCTCGTCGTGTCGGGGATCAACCTGGCGGCGCTGCGCGGGCGGGACTTGCGGATCGGTCGTGCGGTCCTGCGCATCACCGGCCCCTGCGCGCCCTGCTCACGGATGGAGGCAGCGCTGGGTCCCGGCGGCTACAACGCCATGCGCGGACATGGCGGCTGGTGCGCCGAGGTGGTGTCCCCGGGGCCGATCGCGCCCGGCGATGCCGTGGACCCCTAGCGCAGCCGTTCCAGCAGGCGGAGCGAGGCGTATCCGTCCGGCGTCGCGCCCACGGATCTCTGGAACCGGCGCACGGCCTCGGTCGTGTTCGGGCCTATGATCCCATCCACCCCGTCCGTCGGAAAGCCCGCCGCCGTCAGCCGCTGCTGCAACTCGCGGCGTTCGTCGCCCGTGAGGGCGCGGTCGCCCCGCGGCCAGCCGGCGCGGAAGGCGGAGCCGCCCGTGATCCGGTCCGACAGGTGGCCCACGCCGATCACATAGGCATCCGCCGGGTTGTAGCGCTCGATCACGCGGAAATTGTCGAAGATCATCAGCGCCACGCCTTCGGACCCGCCGGGGAGCAGGATCGACGCCTCGCCATGGTCGGGCACCTGGCCGCCATCGGCGAGCGTCACGCCCGCCCGCCGCCAGAAGCCCGCGTCGCGGCGCACGCGCTCGCCCGTCAGGGCGTAGTCGAAGCCCTGCGGCAGGCGCACTTCCACGCCCCAGGGCTGCCCGTAGGTCCAGCCGAAATGGGCGAGGTAGGCGGCCGTCGAGGCAAGTGCGTCGGTCGGATCGTCCGACCAGATGTCGCGCCGCCCGTCGCCGTTGAAGTCCTGCGCATGCTCAAGGTAGCTCGTCGGCATGAACTGGGTGTGGCCCATCGCCCCGGCCCAGGAGCCGGTCATCCGCCGCGGGCTTACGTCGCCCGATTGCAGGATTTGGAGCGCCGCGATCAGCTGCGCCTCGAAGAAGTCCTGCCGCCGCCCGTCATAGGCCAGGGTCGCCATGGCCGAGACGATGTCGGTGGAGCCCCGGCTCGCGCCGTAGGCGCTCTCGAGGCCCCAGATCGCGGCGACCACCTCGGCCTCCACACGATAGCGGCGTTCGATCCGCTCCAGCGTGTCGCGGTGTTCGGCCAGCGCCGCGCGGCCGTTGCGCACGCGGGCATCCGACACCGCGCCGTCGAGGTAGTCCCACAGCGTCCGGCTGAATTCGGCCTGGTTTCGGTCGCGCTCGACCACGCGGGACTGAAGCTGAACGCCGTCGAAGGCCGTATCGAAGACCTCTGGCCGGATGCCCCGCGCTAGGGCGCGCCCACGGAACCCGGCAATCCAGCGGCGGAAGCCGGGATCGGCGGTTTCGGCAGGCCGGGTCGAGGCCGCGCGGCGTTCGGCGAAGCCCTGTGGCACCGCACCGCGAAGCATGGGGCGAAGCGAACGTTGCACCGCATGCACCGAGGGCACACGCCGTTCGGCCGCCGTCGAGACGGCAAGCGTCTCCAGTTCCGGCCGTGGCAGCGGCAGGAGCGACGCCGCCGGCGGCAGGGCCTCGGCCGGAAGGCCAAGGGCGAACAGGGACAGGCAGAGTGGTTTCATGCCGCGCATGTCGGGCGGTCCATTGTTGCTCGATTGCCGGGCAACATAGAGGAAAACGCGGCCCCGTCACAGAAGGCGAGCCGGCAATGCGCGGTCTTCTGCCGCCCGCGCGCGCTCAGGGCCGCCGCGCGGCCTTCTTGCGCAACTTCACCTTCTTCTTCGCGGAGCGGTCGGCCTTTCGCCTTGGTGGCGCGCCCTTGCGGGCCCGACCCGGCCGCCGGGGCAAGGCCTTGTCGTCGAGTTCGATCAGCTCCAGCGTCAGGCCGCCGGTCACGGGTACCGCCTCGGCAAGACGCACGCGCACCTTGTCACCGATGCCTATGACGATGCCGCTGTCGGCACCCATCAGCGTCTGGCTCTCGGCGTCGTGGTGGAAATACTCGTGCCCGATGGCCCGCATCGGCAGCAGGCCGTCGGCGCCCGTCTCGTCCAGCTTCACGAATGCGCCGAAGCGCGCGATGCCGCTGATCCGGCCGGTGAAGGTGGCGCCGACCCGGTCCGACAGGAAGGCGGCGAGGTAGCGGTCGGTGGTGTCGCGCTCGGCGGCCATCGAGCGCCGCTCGGTCTCGGAGATATGCTTGGCCGTCTCTTCCAGCCGCTCGATTTCCTCGGGCTTCAGCCCGTCCTTGCCCCAGCCATGCGCCGCGATCAGCGCGCGGTGCACGACGAGGTCGGAGTAGCGCCGGATGGGCGAGGTGAAATGCGCGTATTGCGTCAGCGCGAGGCCGAAATGCCCGAAATTCTCGGGGCTGTAATAGGCCTGCGTCATGGAGCGGAGCGTCGACATGTTGATGAGTTCGTCGTGCTCCGTCCCCTCGGCCTGCGCGAGAAGGCGGTTGAGCTGCGCCGTCTTCAGGACCTGGCCCTTGGCGAGCGTGAAGCCCGCGGCCTCCGCCGTCTCGCGCAGCGCCTCGATCTTCTCGGGCGCGGGTTCCTCGTGGACGCGGTAGAGAAGCGGCGTCTGCTTTTTGGCGAGCGTCCGGGCGGCGGCGACGTTGGCCAGTACCATGAACTCCTCGATCAGGCGATGGGCGTCGAGCCGGTCCTTGAAGGCGACGGAGGTCACGCGCCCCTTCTCGTCAAGCTCGATCCGCCGCTCGGGCAGGTCCAGGTCGAGGGGCTGGCGCCGCTCCCGCGCCGCCCGCAGCGCCCCATAGGCGGCGTAAAGCGGCGCGATGACCTCCTCGACCAGATGCTCCGTCTTCTCGCCGGGGTTTCCGTCCTGCGCCGCCTGCACCTCGGTATATTCCAGCGAGGCGCGGGACCGCATGAGGCCGCGCACGAAGTGATGGTCCCGCAGTTCGCCGCCCGCATCGATGACCATGCGCACGGCGACACAGGCGCGCGGAACCCCCTCGTGGAGCGAGCAGAGATCTCCAGACAGCCTGTCGGGCAGCATCGGCACCACACGGTCGGGGAAATAGGTGGAGTTGCCGCGCCGCCGCGCCTCGCGGTCGAGCGCGCTTCCATAGGTGACGTAGTGGGCGACATCGGCGATGGCGACCCAGATGACGTGGCCGCCCCGGTTTTTCGGATCGTCGTCGGCATGGGCGAGCACCGCGTCGTCCCGGTCACGGGCATCGGCGGGGTCGATGGTGACGAGCGGCAGGTCGCGCAGGTCCTCGCGCCCGGCCAGCCCGGCGGGCTTGGCCGCGTCGGCCTCGGCGATGGCGGCGTCCGGGAAGGCGTCGGGAATGCCGTGCTCGTGGATCGCGATGAGGCTGACGGCCTTCGGGGCCGCGGGGTCGCCGAGACGTTCGACGATGCGCGCGCGGGGCAGGCCCATGCGGCCCTTGGGCCCGGCCTGCTCCGCCTCGACCAGTTCGCCGTCCTTCGCGCCGTGGGTGTCGCCGGGCCGCACCGTCCACTCGCGGTCCGCCCCCTTCGAGACCGGCACGATCCGACCGCCTTCCGCCCCCTTGCGGAAGACACCGAGCAGGCGCCTGGGGTTCGTCCCGATCCGCCGGATCAGGCGGGCGACGTACTGGTGGTCTTCGCCCTGCACCTCCTGCAGCCGCGCGAGGATGCGGTCGCCTTCGCCGACGGCGGGATCCGTGGCGCGCGGCGAGAACAGGATCCGGGGTTCCGGCCCCTCGCCGAGCCATTCGAGCGGTCGGCAGAAAAGATCACCGAGGTCATCGGGCGCCAGCACCTGAAGCACGCTCACCGGCGGCAGCCTGTCGGGGTCGCGGTAGGTCTTGCGGCGTTTCTCGAGGTGCCCCCCGTCCTCCAGATCCTTGAGGATCCGCTTGAGGTCGATCCGCGCGGCGCCCTTCACGTTGAAGGCGCGGGCGATATCGCGCTTCGACGTCGTCGTCGGATTTGCGGCGATCCAGTCTAGGATCTGCTCCTTGGTGGGAAGGTCGGACATGAGGCTGGCGTAGCATGTGCCGTGCGGCAGGTCATGCGGGAAATCGGGCCTCGGGATCGTCGGCTTTCGCCGCCGACCCGTGCAGCCGCGATCTCGCCCCGCCTCCGGCAGGGCTCGGCCGCGGCTTGTGCCTCCGGCGGGAGTTTTTTGCCAGGATGAAGGATGGCCCGTTCCCTGCCATTCATCCTGGAAGGAAAACTCCGGGGGAGCTGCGCGGAACGCGCAGCCGGGGGCAGAGCCCCCGCGCGCGGCCTGCGCCGCGCATCCCCGCCGCGGGCCGTCAGGCGGCGAAGTAATCGGTGAGGATGCGGCAGTAGATCGCCTTGAGGTCGCGGATGTCCTGCTCGCTGGCCCGTTCGTCGACCTCGTGCATTCGGTGCCCGACGAGGCCGAACTCCACCACCGGGCAATGCGCTTTCACGAACCGGGCATCCGAGGTTCCGCCGGTGGTCGACAGGACCGGCTTCTGCCCCGTTTCCGCCTCCACCGCCGATGCGATCAGCGCCGACAGATCGCCAGGCGGGGTCAGGAAGGCCTCGCCCGAGACCTGCGTTTCCATCTCGATCCGCGTGCCGGTTTCGGCGGCGGCGCGATCGGCCTCGGCCCTCAGGTACGCGGCGAGGGACGCACCGGTATGGAGGTCGTTGAAGCGGATGTTGACCGTCATGCGGGTGCGCGCCGGAATCACGTTCGAGGCCGGGTTGCCGGTATCGATCGTCGTGACGGAGATCGTGGAGGGATCGAAATGGTCCGTCCCTTCGTCCAGCACATGGGTCGACAAGCGGTGTGCCAGAAGCGCGACCGCCGGCATCGGGTTCAGCGCCTTGTGCAGGTAGGCCGAATGCCCCTGCTTGCCGGTCACCTCGAACTTCGCGGTCATCGATCCGCGCCGGCCGATCTTCACCATGTCGCCGATCTTCGCGACGCTGGTCGGCTCGCCCACGATGCAGACATCCATGCGTTCGCCCTCGGCCGCCATCCAGTCGAGGATGGCGATGGTGCCGTCGCGGCCGGGGCCTTCCTCGTCGCCGGTCACGGTGATGACGATGGCGCCGTCGGGCGGCGCCTCGGACACGAGATCGACGGCCGCGGCGACAAAGGCCGCGACGCCGGATTTCATGTCCGTCGCGCCGCGGCCATACAGCCAGCCGTCCTCGCGATGGGCCGAAAACGGCGGGTGGGTCCAGTCGGCGGGGTCGCCCACGGGCACCACGTCGGTGTGCCCGTTGAAGCCGAAGACCTTGCGGGCGTTCCGCGCGCCCCAGCGGGCGAAGAGGTTCGGCGTTCCGTTCCGGTCGACCCGCGTGCAGGCGAAGCCCGCCTCCGAAAGCGTGCGTTGCAGGAGTTGCAACGCCCCGGCCTCTTCCGGCGTCACGCTGGGACAGCGCACGAGGGCGGCCGTAAGCTCGACGGGATCTGTGGACATGAGGAACCTCCGCTGGGTCGCGTCGGGCATCGGGGTAACGCCGTGGCGCGAAAGGCACAATGCCTCCCGCGCGGGAAGGCTTCGTTTCCCAAACCGCCATCCGTCTGCTAGACAGCTTCAAACACTAAGAAAATCGTCGAGGCAGGCGCGGCAACGACCGCGGGACGAACAGGCAGAGCAGGCTTCCCTTTCGCGAGGTCTCCGGCACGGGTGCCGGCGCTCGGCCCATGGCTGTCCTCGGCGCATGTCGGGCGGGGCGAAGCATGGCGACCGGGCAGGAACTCAACTACAACACGGGCGCCAGCGCCCTCGACATGGCGCTGGAGATCTTCGGCGAAGGGACGGTCGTCGTCGACGCGACCTATAGCGGTTGGTCGCAGTCCTCGGCGATCTATTCGGGCGGCGACAGCATCGCGCCGGGGGCCACGCCCTCGGATAGCGGGGTGATCCTCTCCACGGGTCGGGCGACGAACTACACGCAGTCGAGTGGTGATCCCAACCGCAGCGGGGCCACCAGCACCAACACGAGCGGACCGAACAACGACGCTCAGCTGAACGCGGCGGCCGGGACATCGACCTTCGATGCCGCGATCCTCGAGGTCGATTTCATCCCGACCGGCAACGTGATGTCGCTGCAGTTCCAGTTCGCGTCCGAGGAATATCCCGAGTTCACCGGGTCCACGTTCAACGACATCTTCGCGATCTGGATGAACGGAACGCTGGTGACGTCGCCGGTGTTCAACGTCACGCAGGTCAACACGGTCAACGCCGCCTCGAACCCGAACCTATTCCAGGACAACACGGGCGACGACTTCAACACCGAGATGGACGGGATCACCGTGACGCTGAGCGTGACCATGCCGGTCAACGTGGGCGAGGTGAACACGCTGAGGATCGGGATCGCCGACGTCGCCGACAGCAACTACGACAGCAACATCCTGATCGCGGCCGGCAGCGCGCAGACCGCGCTGATCGCGCAGGACGACGCGATCACCCATTTCGAGGGACAGACCGTCACGCTCGACGTGCTGGCCAACGACGGGACCGGCGGGATCATGTCCGTCACCCACATCAACGGTCAGCCGATCGCGACGAACGGCACGGTCACGCTGAACTCGGGGCATGTGATCACCCTCCTTGCGAACGGGAACCTGCAGATCGCGCCGCCCGCGGGGCAGAGCGGTCTTGCTGGCCCCGAGACCGTGAATTTCAGTTACACGGTCGAGGACGCATCCGGGATCACAGACACAGCCTTCGTCGTGGTGACGGCGGTGCCCTGCTTCGCGCGCGGCACGATGATCCGGACCCCGGACGGTGAAAAGCCGGTCGAAGCGCTGGCCCCCGGCGACATGGTCGAGACACGCGATTGCGGACCGCAGCCCCTGCGCTGGGTGGGCGCGCGCCGGGTCGCCGCGACGGGCCGTTTCGCGCCGGTCGTGATCGAGGCCGGAACCTTCGGTTTTCATCGCCGTCTCGTCGTCTCGCCGCAGCACCGGATCCTCCTCACCCACTGGATGGCCGAACTGATGTTCGGCGAAGACGAGGTGCTGGTCGCCGCGAAGGACCTTGTGAACGGGTGCTCGGTGCGGATCGTCGAAGGCGGCGAGGTGGAGTACTTCCACCTGCTCTTCGACCGCCACCAGATCGTCTGGTCCGACGGGCTGGAGACCGAGAGCTTCCTTCCCGGGCCTTGCGTGATGAACGAGTTCGAGCACGAGGTGCGCGAGGAGGTCCTCGCCCTGTTCCCCGAGATCGATCCCGACAGCTACGAAGGCTATGGACCCTCCGCCCGACCGGCCCTGCGTGCCTACGAGGCGCGGACACTGGCGTCACGGGGCTGAAGGCGCAATGGCCTGGGCCGCGATCTGGCAGGACGGACGGAGGATGCCGCTCGACGGTTTCCCACCGTGTCGCAGCCATCCTGAGGCACAGCTGCCGGTGCTGAGCCTGTGGCTCGAAATGACGATGCCGCGGCGCGCGCGAAAACCGTTGCGCCTGTGGCAGGGTGCCTCCGATCCCGACCGCGCCATCGCCGTCTACCTGATGCCGGACGGGGCGCTCCGGATGCTGCATGGCGATACGCTCGACGTCCGGACGGCGCCCGGGTTCATCGCGGCCGGGCAGGTTCTGGTCCTGCGCATCGTCGCCTGCGAACGGGGCCGCAGCGACATTGTCGATGCCCTGAACGCCGATACCGGTATGCGCCACCGCGCGCGCGCCGGTCTCGCGTCGTCGCCGCGCCTTGCCGATGCCCTGCCGCGGGTCCAGGGCTTTGCCGATGCCGCCCATGTGGCCGCGGTCGCCACCCACGCGATTCCGGTCACGGACATCCCCGGCATCGAGAGCGGTGCGCGCGTCGCAACGCCCCTCGGCGAAGTTCCGATCGAACGGATCGAGCCCGGAATGGAGGTTCTGGCGCATGACGGCACACCCCATGTGGTGCGCTGGACCGACACGCGGGAACGGCTCTGCCTTGGCCGGGCCGCGCCTGTGCAGCTGCGCGCGCCCTATTTCGGGCTGGCGGCGGATATCTGCGTGACGCCCGAGACAAGGCTCATGCGGCAGGGCGCGGAGGTGGAATACCTCGCGGGAACCGACCGTGTTCTGATCCGGGCGGCGGATCTGGTTTCAGGGCGGGCCGCGCGGTTCGACCGCCGCCGTCCCCTGAGGCGTTTCCACCACCTGATGCTGGACGATCCCGCCTGCCTCAGGCTCTGGCGCTGCCAGGTCGAGACGGCGTTCCTGTCGGAGGTACTGGCCGCCGAGGATGCCGGGCCCACCCTGGCGCGGCCCGATGCACGGGATTGCGTGCCCTCGCTTCCGCTGCTCGACCGGGCGGCGGCGCGGGCGCTTCTGGCGCAGGGCGCCGGCGCGCAGAGCTTCGTTCTCTGAGGCGGCTCAGTCCGCTTCTTTACCGTCGAAGAAGGGCGTCATCTGCACGACGATCACGGCGTTCTCTGCGCTGGCCCTGTCCATCAGCGCGGCATCTTCCGGGCCGATCTCCTCGCCCGCCGCTTCGCGGTCGGCGCGCGTGCCGTAGCCCGACACGTCGAGCGGCGCGAGGTCGGCCTGCTTGAGGACGGCCACGGTCTCGCGCACGGCCTCGGCCTCGTCCACGCCGGTCGCGTAGCACAGGAGCGCCGCGCCGGTCGCGCCGTCCGGCAGGCCATCGCCCGCCTTGCGCCCGACCTCGACGACCAGCGTGAAGACGTCGTGTTTGCGCGGTGTCTTGGGGTCCTTTGCCATTCCGGGGGGGATGCGGCGGGCCGGGTCCGCTGTCAAGCGGATTGGACCGGCGCACCAAGCTCGAGCACCACGATTTCGGGGGGCCGTCCGATCCTGAGCGGTATCGTCGTGAAGCCCAGCCCGCCGCAGACGACCATCTGCCGCGTGCCTTCCGCGAAATGCCCGTAGGCATAGCGGGTCCCGTGGCGCGACGGCACGACAAGGGGGCGCCCGAATGGCACGATCTGCCCGCCATGGGTATGGCCCGAAACGGTCAGGTCGACATGGCCCGCAAGCTCGGGGAACACGTCGGGCTCATGCGCCATCAGGAGCGTGAAGAGCGATGGGTCGAGCCCGTCCATCACCGTCCCGAGGTCGTCGGCGCCCGGGCGCCCGGCCCGGTCCCGGCGGCGCCGTTTCTTGACGAAGGCGCGCTGCGACTCGAGCCCGGCGAGGCGGAACGGCACTCCGCCCGCCTCCATCGGCAGCACCTCGTTGCTGAGCGTCGGAATGCCCTTTGCCGCGAAGGCACGGTGCCATGTCGTGGGCTGACCCTCGCCCATGCGCGGGGCGGGGTCGTTGTACCAGTCATGGTTTCCGAACACCGAAAAGACACCCAGCGGCGCCGACAGGCGCGCGAGTTCCTCGGCGACGTCCTCCGGGGCGAGGCTCCGCCCGCCGATCACGTGGCCCGCATAGTCGCCCAGAAGGAGGACAAGGTCGGCACGCAGCGCGTTGGCCTGATCCACGATCCCGGCGATGCGGGGCCGGTCCATGAAGCGGGTGCTGGCGTGGAAATCGGACAGGAGCGCAACGCTCAGCCGTGGCACCGCCACGTCGCGCAGGCCCCCGACCGCATAGCGCGTGACGGCGACGCCGCTCACCGGCGCGAAAACGCCCGGCCGATCCAGATCAGGAGCGATGCGCCGGCCACCGCCACGATCAGCTGTCCGGGCAGACCGACCGGCGGTGCGATGCTGAACATCCGGAGAAGGGTATTGCCGATCACCGCGCCGATGATGCCGAGCAGGATGTTCTTCAGCAGCCCGTGATCGGCCTTCATGAGCCGCTCGGCGATCCAGCCGGCGAACCCGCCGACGATGATCGCGAGAAACCAGCCTACGCCCTGCATCCCCTTGCCCTCCGTTACGCGCTCAGTCGCGCAGAAGCTCGTTGATCGAGGTCTTGGACCGCGTCTTCTCGTCCACGCGCTTCACGATGACCGCGCAGTAGAGGTTGACGCCGTTCTTCGACGGCATCGATCCGGCGACGACCACGGAACCTGCGGGCACCTCGCCGTACATCACTTCGCCCGTCTCGCGGTCGACGATCTTCGTGGACTGGCCGATGAAGACACCCATGCCGAGGACGGAACCCTCGCGCACGATGACGCCCTCCACCACCTCGGAGCGGGCGCCGATGAAGCAGTTGTCCTCGATGATCGTGGGGCCGGCCTGCATCGGCTCCAGCACGCCGCCGATGCCGACGCCGCCCGAGAGGTGCACGTTCTTGCCGATCTGCGCGCAGGAGCCGACGGTCGCCCATGTGTCGACCATGGTCCCCTCGTCCACGAAGGCGCCGAGGTTGACGAAACAGGGCATCAGGACCACACCCTTCGCGATATGGGCCGACCGGCGCACGACGCAGTTCGGCACGGCCCGGAACCCGGCGGCTTTCCACTGCGCCTCGCCCCAATGGGCGAACTTGCTGTCCACCTTGTCCCACCAGGTGCCGCCCTGCGGCCCGCCGGTCTGAACGCCCATGTCCTGCAGGCGGAAGCCGAGAAGAACTGCCTTCTTCGCCCACTGGTTGACGTGCCAGGTGCCGTCCTCGCCCCGGTCCGCGACGCGAAGCTGCCCCTGGTCGAGGGCGTGCAGCGTCGCCTCGATCGCATCGCGCGTCTCGCCCCTGGTCGCGGGCGTGATCGTGTCGCGGGCGTCCCAGGCGGCTTCGATGGCGGCTTCGAGGTGGTTGGTGGACATGGGCGGGCTCCCTCGGGGCAATCTGACGTTTGGGCGGCTATACCGGGCGTGCCCCGCGCTGGCAATCCGGCCCTGTCCGGGCTAGGTGCAGGACGACGCGCCGCCAAAGGAGAGGCACATGAAGGACGATCCCCGCCAAGGCCCGTTCCGCCACGCGGGACAGGACCTGGAATCGAGCCGCCACGTGGCCGACTCGCCGCAGGCACGCTCGTCGGCCTACCGGCTCGCCTTTGCCGATCCCGATTTCCTGCTGCGTGACGAGCTGCGCCCCGTGCGGCTACAGCTCGAACTCCTGAAGCCCGAGCTGGAGCTCGACGCGCGCGGGATCGTCTCGACCGTGGTCCTGTTCGGCGGTGCGCGCATTCCGCGCCCGGGCGATGACGCGCGCAGCGCGGCGCTGCAAGAGATGAGCCGCTACTACGAGGAGGCGCAGCGCTTCGCCCACGCCATCACCGAACGCTCCGTGGCCACGAACTGCACCGAGAACGTCATCGTCACCGGCGGCGGGCCCGGCGTGATGGAGGCCGGGAACCGCGGCGCGAAGGAGGCAGGGGGATGCTCCATCGGCCTCAACATCGTGCTTCCGCACGAGCAGGTTCCCAATGGCTACGTCACGCCCGAACTCTGCTTCAACTTCCACTATTTCGGCATCCGCAAGATGCACTTCCTCCTGCGCGCCAAGGCCATCGCGGTCTTCCCCGGCGGTTTCGGCACGCTCGACGAGCTGTTCGAAAGCCTGACCCTGATCCAGACCGGGCGGATGGAGCAGGTGCCGGTGATCCTCTTCGGAGAGGCCTTCTGGCGCGACGTGGTGAACTGGGACGCGCTGGCGCGGGCCGGCACGATCGCGGAGGCGGATCTCGACCTGTTCCGTTTCGTCGAGACCTCCGAACAGGCGCTGGAGGTCATCGACGGCTGGACCTATTCCGGCAAGCGCGGCGATATCCCGGGGCGGTAGGACACCTTAATCCGGGACGATGTATTCGACGAGCCGGGTCGCGTTCGGCTGTCGGAAGTTGTTGTCCGCGACGGCGGAGGCGATCAGGACGCCGCCGGCGCGCCAGAGGCTGATGCCTTCAAGGTTGCCATGCCGCCCGGTGGGTGTCTGCAGCAGAAGCTCGCCTTCGCCGACGCCGGCACGCGTCACGGGATAGCGCGTGATCCGCGAGGAGAAACCGCCCAGCGTGAACCGCCGCTCCAGCACGTAGAGCCGCCCTCGGTCGTCGAAGTCGATGCCCACGGGCTTGTAGCCGCCGGTCCGGGGAAGGCTGGCGACATGGTTCCACGCACCGCCCGAATGGCGATAGAGCGGGGTCGGCCCGCCGCCCGGCGTCTCCTCGGCCAACGTCCAGAGGTCGCCGCGCGCATCGGCGGCTAGACCCTCGTATCCGCCGTTGCCGGGCAGGCGGCCAGAACCCGGAGGCGGGGCGATCTCGGTTCGCGCGCGCCCGTCTGTTCCGTGGATGGCGATGCGCATGCGTCCCTCGAAGGACAGCGCGAGGCGCCCGTCCGGCAGACGCGCGATCCCCTCGCTGTCCATCAGGTCCGGGCGCGCGGGGCGCCGTCCGGTCATATCGGTCAGCGGGCTCATTGCGCGCAGGCCCATTCCGGTCACCCTGCCGCCTTCGCGGTCGAGGCTGACGAGGAACATCGTCGCGCGGTCCGAGACGATCACCGCGCCGCGTCCGTCGCGGTCCATCTCGATGGCCGAGAGCCCGCCGAAGGCGTCCGTTCCGGGGATCGTCAGGGCGAGGTCGGTCAGGAGTTGCAGGCCGCTTGCGCGGATCTCGGAAGGCACGAGGGCAGCGAGCGCGGCCGCGAGGCCGAGCGAAGCAATACGAATTTTCATTTCGGTTCAGTCTATTGGAGGCCGGTCAGGATCGCGAGGCACTGGCGGGGGACCTGGGACATGGTCACGCCGTTGCCTCGGGGCGGGCCGGGTGGAGGGCGGACGCCATCGTCGGGTTGCGGCGGTGGCGGGTTGAGGATGGCTGCGGCGCGGGCTTCTGCCTCGGCGCATCCGTCGCCGGGTTCCGGCGGCTCCTGCTCCTCGCAATCGCGCGACCCGGCAGGACAGGCGAGCCGCACGTGGAAATGGTAGTGGTGGCCAGTGGCGGGCCGGATCCGGTTGAGCCAGCTGCGGTCGCCGGTCTCGTTCCGGCAGAGCCAGACCTTGACCCCGGTCGCGACGAAGATGCGCTCGACCCGGGGATCGCTGGCGGCGAGGCGAAGGACCCGCGCGTGATCCTCGGTCCAGTTGTCGTTGATCCAGGCGCCCCGCTGCGACTGGACGGAGATCGAGCTGAGGCTTTCGCGTTCCTGCGCGCTGAGGCCGAGGTCGCGGGCGGGCAGCATCCAGATGTCGACGTCGAGGCCGGACTGGTGGCTGACATGGCCCGTCAGCATGGGGCCGCCGCGCGGCTGGCTCATGTCGCCGACATAGAGGCCGTTCCAGGAAGTCGACGCCGCGACCTGCCGGCTGAGCCCGGTGACATAGTCGATCAGTTCGGGATGGCCCCAGTTGCGGTTCCGCGACAGGCGCATCGCCTGCCAGGTCGGGCCGGTCTCGGGCAGGGCCTGCGCCCCGGCGACGCAGCCATTGGCGTAGAAGCCGATCACCTCTGGCTCGTGCGGCGAGCCGAGGTCCTCGGCGCCGAAGAACTCGCGTGCCTGCATGCCCGAGATCGTGGGGTCGAGGGCGGGGCCCGCGGTGGACACGCAGGCCGCGAGGAAGGCGGTCGCGGCGATGGACAGGGCGCGCATCTTCATGCCGGGACCTCCGCCGCTTGCGGCTTGCGACCTTCCGCATCGACGAAGAACATCAATACGAGCCCGATGGAGAACAGCACGACGAGCGGGCTGACCCCCATCTGCTGGCTGCCGGTGACCTGCGTCACGACACCGATGGACAGGGGTGCGATGAACGACGTCGCCTTGCCCGCCAGCGCATAGAGGCCGAAGCCCTCGGTCATCCGGTCGGCGCGCGCCTGCCGCACCATCATCGTCCGCGAGGAGGATTGAAGCGAACCGCCGCCCGCGCCGATCAGGGCGCCAAGGACATAGAAGGCGATGTCGGGCAGCCGACTTTCGGGGCCGACGGCGATTCCGAAGACGCTCTCGCGGCTGATGAAGACGACGCCGAGCGCCACCAGCGTCAGGAGCAGCACGTTGAACACGATGACGGGCTTGGGTCCGAAGCGGCTGTCGGCGCGGCCCCCGAGCCAGGCGAAAAAGGCGCCGGTCAGCACCGCGAGGATGCCGAAGATGCCGACATCGACGACCGACCAGCCCAGCACGCCCGCCGCGTAGATGCCGCCGAAGACATACATCCCGTTCAGCGCATCGCGGTAGAACATGGAGGAAGCGAGGTAGGCGAAAAGGCTGCGGTCGGCGGGCAGGGCCTTGAGCGTCGCCTTCAGTTCCGGCCATGCGCCCGCCATCGCACGACCGACCGGGATCGACCCCGGCGGGCGCGGGTCGCGGACCCAGAGGAAGAATGGGATCATGAAGACCGCGTACCACAGCGCGGTGCCGGGACCGACCGCCCGCGTGCCTTCCCGCGTTTCTGCGTCGAGCCCGAACACCGGGTCGATCCCGATGAGCGTCTTCCCCGTCTCGGCGTTTTCGGCGAACAGCAGGAGCATCGCCACCAGGGCGAGGAAGCCGCCGAGATAGCCGAAGGCGAAGCCCGAGCCCGAGACGCGGCCCAGGTCCTCCCGGCGGCAGATCGTGGGCAGAAGCGCGTTGGTGAAGATCGTCGCGAACTCCATCCCGATCAGGCCGATCGCGAAGTAGAACAGGATGAGCACGAGGTTGAAGTCGCCCGGCACGGCGTACCAGAGGCCCCAGGCGCCGGCGATGTACATGGCCGAGAAGAGCCATATGAACGGCATCCGCCGCCCCGAAAGGTCCGCCACCGCCCCAAGGAACGGCGCCAGAAGCGCGATCACGAGGCCGGCCGCGCCAATGCCGTAGCCCCATGCCGTCTGCGCCGCCGTCCCGTCGCCCAGAAGCTCGTTGACGTAGGGGCCGAAGATGAATGTCAGCAGGAGCGTATTGTAGGGCTGGCTCGCCCAGTCGAAGGCCCACCAGCCCCAGACCCGCCGGCGTCCCTCGGAGGGAAGCTCGGCCAGCGGCGGCAGGGGTCTGGGTTCGGTAAGCACGCTCATGGGCGCACTTTCCGCCCGAGTTCATCGTTTGTAAACGCTAATCAGGCGTTAATCATTAACGTGCAATTCGCGTCGAATTTCCCGTCAGGACGATGGCGGCCAGGGGCGCTCCGCGTCGGCCTCCGTCCAGGCCTTCGCCCAGTCCGGCAGCGGTGGAGAGGCATCGCGGACACCCAGCGCCTCGGCCACGCGCGCCGTGTCGGTCAGCCGCCCCGCCGTCGTGACGCCCGTGCGCATCAGCGCATGGTTGCAGGCCGTGTCGCCCCGCCACATCGCCTGCTCGACATAGATGAACCGCTTGTCCCAGCCGATGATCCGCGTGCGCACCTCGAAGCGCTGGAACGGGCGGATGCGCGCGCGATACCGCACCGAGGCGCCCGCCACGACGAGGCCCCAACCCTGTTCCTTCAGGACGCGCCAGAGACCCGTCCGCACGGCGAGGCCGGTGCGCCCGAGATCGTAGATCGTGAGCACGCGTCCGTTGTTCATCTCCCAGTACATGTCGGCGTCCCAGGGCAGGCACGTCAGGCGAAGGACATGCGTGTCGAGGACGCCGAGCGCGGGCTTGCGGCTTTCGGAGGCGACGATGCTCGCGGTGCGGACGAACGGGTACATGCCGGCAGAAAACCGAGGTGTGCGGCGGGTTCAAGCCCGCCGTCGCGTCATCTGGCCCGCGCTTGCACTCCTGCACCACGGCGCCTATGTCGCCACCCAGTCCACTCCCCAGACGCCAGGGCCCGCCGATGACCTCGCTTTTCCAGATCTTGATGCTGCTTCTCGACGTGGCCTTCTACATCGTGATCGCGCACGTGATCCTGAGCTGGCTGATCAATTTCGGGGTGCTGAACCTCCGGCAGCCCATCGTCGCGCAGATCTGGGACGGGTTGAACCGGCTGCTTGAGCCCGTCTACGGGCCGATCCGCCGCGCGTTGCCAGCGATGGGGGGGCTCGACCTCGCGCCTCTGGTCGTCTTCATCGCGATCTACGCGCTGAGGATCATCCTGATAAATAACGCGGGCGTCTTCCTCTGAGGTTCAGTGCGCGAAGGGCGCGGCATCGCCCCACAGCTGCCGCACCCGCGCATCGCGTCCGCAGGCATTGCGGTAGAGGTCGTAGGCGACCGATTTCCGGCGCGGCCCGAAGCGCGTGAGGATCAACTCTTCGGACCGGTAGTAGTCCTGATGGTAGTCCTCGGCCGGATAGAAGGGCGCGGCGTCCCGGACCGGCGTGACGATCGTCTGGCCGGTGTCCGCCGCCGCCTGCGCCAGCGCGGCCTCGGCGATCCGGCGTTCCTCGGCGTTCCGCACGAAGATCGCGGTCGCGTAGCTCGGGCCCCGGTCGCAGAACTGGCCGCCCGCATCGGTCGGATCGACCGAGCGGAGGAACATGTGGACAAGCTGCGCATAGGACAGCACGTCGGCGTCGTAGGTGATCTCCACGACCTCGAGATGCCCGGTGCCGCCGTTCACGACCTGCCGGTAGGTGGGGTTGGCGACGCTGCCGCCGGAAAAGCCCGAGACGACCTCGACCACGCCGCGCAAACGCTCGAAATCGGCCTCGACGCACCAGAAGCACCCGCCGGCGACGACCGTTGTGCGGATGTCCTCGGCATTGGCGCGATGGGGCGCGAGAAACATGGCGGTGAGGATCGCGCACCCGAGGGCTGCGATCTTGATGCTGTCGCGGAACGGTGTGCGTGACATGGACGTCTCCCGAATTCGCGCCATCGCAACGCGGATGACGCGCCGAGGCAACCCACCTCCGCGTGAATTCACGACAGGGTGAACGGCGGTGATCTCTGGGCAAGGGCCGCGATAGCTGCCATCACGGGGCCGGATCGAGCCGTTGCGGAGGGACAGGGCCGTGAAAATCGCGATGTGGTCGGGACCCCGGAACCTGTCGACCGCGATGATGTATGCCTTCGCGGCGCGCGGCGATTTCGCGGTCTGGGACGAACCCTTCTATGCCGCCTGGCTCGCCAGTTCCGGCAGCCCGCATCCCCTTGCCGCCGAGGTCATGGCGGCGCACGAGACCGACCCTGTCCGCGTGGCCGAGCTTTGCGCCGCTCCGCCCCCGGACGGCATGGCGCATTTCTACATGAAGCACATGCCCCACCACATGGACCCCGCCTTCCCGCTCGACTGGGCGGGGACCTGCGTCCACGCCCACCTGATCCGCCATCCCGCCCGGGTTCTCGCCAGCTACGCGGCCAAGAACGAACACGTCACCTTCGAGGAGATCGGCTTTGCCCAGCAGGCGGAGTTCCACGCCCGCTTTCCCGGCCCGGTGATCGACAGCGCGGATATCCGGCGCGATCCTGCCGGAATGCTCGGGCGGTTCTGCGCGGAGATCGGGCTTTCCTATACCGACCGCATGCTGTCGTGGCCCGCGGGGCCCAGGCCCTACGACGGCGCATGGGCGCGGCACTGGTACAACGCGGTCCACCGCAGCACCGGCTTCGCCGAGGCCGAGGGGCCGCTGCCCCCCGTCGCTCCCGAGCATCGCGCCCTTTACGACAGGGCGTTGCCAATCTACGAGGACCTCGTCCTGCACGCGATGGGCCGCTGAGCCGTTGCCCTTGATGGGGACCGGGCCTTCTGCAAGCCTGACCCGATGGACGCCAACCGTCACACATGGATCACGCCATGACCGCGCACCTGAAGCATCTGCCCGTGAAGACCCCCGACCTCGGCGAGGTCCGCAGCTTCACCGACGCCGCCGAGGCCGTCGCCTATCTCGTGGAACTCTACGAGGGCGCGACGGGGTTCCTGCGCGAACGCTTCCGCGAGGTGGTGGCCGATGGCGGGACGCCGGCGGCGCGGTTCCGCGCCTTCTACCCGGAGATCCGGATCACCACGACGACCTATGGCCAGGTCGACACCCGGCTTGCCTTTGGCCACGTGGCCGAGCCGGGCACCTACATGACGACCGTCACGCGCCCGGATCTGTTCCGCCATTACCTGACGCAGCAGATCGCGCTCCTGATCCAGAACCACGGCGTCCCGGTCTTTGTCGGGCCCTCGATGACGCCGATCCCGGTCCATTTCGCCGTGCTCAACGATGCCGAGGTGCAGGTGCCGCAGGAAGGCGCCATGTCCTTCCCGCTGCGCGACGCCTTCGACGTGCCGGACCTGCAGTCGACCCATGACGACATCGTCAATGGCTTCGGCTTCACGCACGAGGACGGGTCGGGCGCGCTTGCCCCCTTCACGGCGCAGCGCATCGACTATTCGCTGGCGCGGCTCTCGCACTACACCGCCACGCTGCCCGAGCATTTCCAGAACCACGTCCTGTTCACGAACTACCAGTTCTACATGGACGAGTTCGTGGCTTTCGCCCGCGAGGCGCTGGCCGACCCGAACAGCGGGTATCGCGCGCTGGTCGGACCGGGCAATGATATCATCACCACGCCCGACCAGCCCCTGAATACCCCGTCCAAGCTGCCGCAGATGCCGACCTATCACCTGATCCGGGACGGCGGCGCGGGTATCACGCTCGTCAACATCGGCGTCGGTCCCTCGAACGCCAAGACGGCGACGGATCACATCGCCGTCCTGCGCCCGCATGTCTGGCTGATGGTCGGCCATTGCGCGGGTCTGCGGAACACCCAGAGCCTGGGCGACTACGTACTGGCGCACGCCTACCTTCGCGAGGACCGCGTGCTGGACGACGACCTGCCCGTCTGGGTGCCGATCCCGGCGCTTGCCGAGGTGCAGATCGCGCTGGAGGAGGCCGTGGCAGACGTCGCCCAGGTCTCGGGATATGACCTCAAGCGGATCATGCGCACCGGCACGGTGGCGACCGTGGACAACCGCAACTGGGAGCTTCGTGACCAGGCGGGCCCCGTGCAACGCCTCAGCCAGAGCCGGGCCATCGCGCTCGACATGGAAAGCGCGACGATCGCCGCCAACGGTTTCCGGTTCCGGGTGCCCTATGGCACGCTTCTGTGCGTGTCCGACAAGCCGCTCCATGGCGAACTGAAGCTGCCGGGCATGGCCTCGGCCTTCTACAAGACGCAGGTCTCGCGCCATCTGCTGATCGGAATCCGGGCGATGGAGAAGCTGCGCGACATGCCGCTCGAACGGCTTCACAGCCGGAAATTGCGGTCTTTCGAGGAGACGGCCTTCCTCTGAGCGGCGAAAACAGCCAAAAAAACGTTGCACATGGCGTGTTTTTCCGCCCATTGGTGACGCGAGGCGTTGTATGGACCCACAATATTCGGTTATTTTGCCCATAACGGGCCCTAGGGCTCGGGCAGTATCAGGAGAACAACTGACATGGCACAGAAACCCATGACCAAGACGCAACTCGTCGCCGCACTGGCCGACGAGATGGGCGGCGACAAGAAAACCGCAGCGGCCGCGCTCGACGCGATCTCGGCCGTCGTGAGCAAGGAAGTCGGCAATGGCGGCTCCGTCACGATCCCCGGCATCGGCAAGGTCTACTGCCGCGAGCGCCCCGAGCGCATGGTGCGGAACCCCGCCACCGGCGAGCAGATCAAGAAAGAAGCCGACCGGCAGGTGAAGGTCACCATCGCCAAGGCTCTGAAGGACAGCGTGAACGGCTGATTGCCGCCACCAACCTTTCGTGAAAGGGTCGCGCCCGGGATGCGGGCGCGACCCTTTTTCTTTTCCGGACGGCGGCAGGCAAGGCGATGGATTTCCGTGCATTGGCATTGGGGCTGGTCTTCGCCCTGATCTGGTCATCGGCCTTCAGCTCGGCGCGCATCATCGTCGAGGCCGCGCCGCCGCTCATGGCCCTGTCGCTGCGGTTCTTCATTTCGGGACTGATCGGTGTCGGCATCGCCGCGGCGCTGGGCCAGAGCCTGCGCCTCGCCCCAGCGCAATGGCGCGCGGTCCTGATCTTCGGCATCTGCCAGAACGCCCTCTATCTCGGGCTGAACTTCGTTGGCATGCAGACGGTCGAGGCCTCGCTTGCCGCGATCCTTGCCTCGGCCATGCCGCTTCTGGTGGCGGCGGCGAACTGGGGGGTCTTCGGCGAGAAGCTTCCGGCCCTCGGCATCGGCGGGCTGATCGCGGGCTTTGCCGGTGTGTCGATCATCATGGCCGACCGGTTCGGCGGCGGGGCGGACGTGACGGGTGTCGTCCTGTGCTTTCTCGGCGTGATCGCCCTCAGCGTGGCGACCCTGATGATGAGGAGCGCGTCATCGGATGGCGGCAACCTCCTGATGGTGGTGGGCCTGCAGCTTCTGGTGGGGTCCATCGCGCTCCTGCCTCCAGCCCTGATCCTCGAGACGCCCGAGGTCACGTGGTCATGGGAACTGGTCGCCGCCTTCGTCTACACCACCCTCATGCCGGGCCTGACGGCGACGTTCATCTGGTTCCGCCTCGTGGCGCGCATCGGGTCGACCCGCGCCGCGACCTACCACTTCCTCAATCCCTTCTTCGGCGTCGTCATCGCCGCAGTCCTCCTGGGCGAGCGGCTGAGCTGGGCCGATGCGCTCGGCGTGGTCGTCATCGCGGCCGGGATTCTCGCGGTGCAACTCGCGCGGGCAAGGACCTGAATACACGGGCCACTCACGGCCTCGTTTGGTGACAAGGCGGGCGCCATCGCGCATGCACGGGCCATGGAACTGATCCTTGCATATGGCGCCGGCCTCCTGACGCTCATCAATCCCTGCGTGCTGCCGGTTCTGCCGATCGTGCTGGCCGGTTCCCTGCAGGCGAGCCGCCACGGCCCCCTCGCACTGGCGGCAGGGATGGGCCTTGCCTTCGTGACCTTCGGATTCGCGGTGATCGCGGCGGGTCACCTTGTCGGGCTCGATGCGGACATGCTCGCGCAGGCGGGTGCTGTCCTGATGATCGGCTTCGGCATCGTGATGCTGGTGCCGCGCCTGTCCTCACAATTCGCCGTGGCAACGGCGGGGATGGCATCGGGCGCCGACCGGCAGATGCACGGGATCGAGGCGCGGGGCTGGCAGGGCCAGTTTCTCGGCGGCCTCCTTCTCGGCGCGGTCTGGAGCCCGTGCGTCGGCCCGACGCTCGGCGGTGCCATCGCGCTGGCCAGTCAGGGCGAAGAGCTTTTCCGCGCCTTCCTCATCATGGTCGCCTTCGCGCTCGGCATCGGTTCGGTGATGGTGGCCATCGGCTACGGGGCGCGCTCGCTGCTGCAACGCCGCATGGGCGCGATGCGTGCGCTGGCCGAACGGTCGCGCGCGGTTCTCGGCGCGGTCTTCGTGTTCGTCGGCGTGGCGATCCTTCTGCGCTGGCATCACGTCGCCGAGGCATGGCTTCTGGACCGGATGCCGGTCTGGCTGCAGGACCTGTCGGTGGCGCTGTGACATCCAATTGCCAAAACCCATCCAACCGGAGGAAATGATGACACGACGCGAAGTGTTCCTCGGGGCCTCGGCCCTCGCGCTTCTGCCCCATGCGGCCAGCGCGGAAGAGATGCTGACCTACACGCCGGGTTTGCCCGAGCAGCGGCTCGCGGCCGGCGAAACGGTGCTTATCGACGTCTCGGCCCCCTGGTGCGGCACCTGCCGGGCACAGGGGCGCGCGATCGAGGCGCTCCGGGGGGCGAACCCGGCCTATGACGGCGCGATCACCTTCATCCGCATGGATTGGGATACGCATGGCCGTTCGGATTATGCCCGCAGCCTTGGGGTGCAGCGCCGTTCCACCCTGATCCTGATGCGTGGCGACGCCATTCTCGGGCAGGTCGTGGCCGACACCCGGACCGAGAGCATCCAGGCCCTGATGGACCTGGCGCTCGGCTGAGGGGATCGTCCGGTCTCAGGAAGCCGCGGTGGAGGCGACGACCGAGACGTTGTCGATCATCCAGGTGGGTCCCGCGCCCTCGGTGGCCTCGAGCCGGAGCGACAACGCCGCCCCCGGATCGTCCAGCGCGATCCACACGCTGTAGCCGCCTTCGGCGTCGCGGTCGCGGATCACGACGTCACCGCTGGCCTGCGCAAGGGACAGGTCCTCGATCACCGGTTGGCCGTTGACCGAGACCGAAAGGCCCTCGCCCGTCCAGCCACCGGTCAGGCGGAGGTCGAAGGCGACCTCGACCCGGGCGGTATCGGCCGGAAGAACGAAGTCCTTCGTCACGGCACCTTGCGCGAAGGGACCCAGCACGCCGGTCATGCGACCGGCGGGGCGGGCGGCGTCCCAATCCTGGGCGCCAAAGCTGAAATCCTCGAATGAAACGAGGTGCTCGTTCTCGGCGAGCACCTGGAGGCCACCCATGCGGACCGGGTCGCCCGGGACCGTATCCGGCCCCGTCCGAACCATCGTTCCGACCAGCAATGCGGCGGCCACCGTGGTGATTGCAATGAGGGTCCAGTCAACCGACAATTGACGACCGGACGCGTGCGAGCTGTGCAAGAGCTCCATGAGACATCCTTAATTCTTCCCCAGTTCCGCCCTAATTGAGGCCAATTGTGGCAGGAAAAAGGCATCCGCGGGGAAGAAAAAAAGCATTGTCGCGCCACGGGAACCGGAGCGGACTCAGGCCTGACAACTGGTTCTTCAGGGGCGACAGTCGGCCATGGAGACGCCTTATTCGACGCTCAGACTCACGTTGTCGACGGCGAAGGATTCGTCGTGAAGCTCCTGGTTCAGGGTCGATCCGAATCCCAGCGTGACGGTCTGGCCGGGGTTCGTGACGTCCAGCCGGACGGTCGCGACCTGGTCCGGCCACTCCGGGTTGTAGCCGCTATGGGTGCGCGGTGCGACGCCCAGGACCTCGAAGGAATAGTCGGGATTGTCGCTGACCCACTGGCCGGTGATCCCGTCCACCCCGTAGCGGAAGTTCAGGGAAGCCGCGGCCTCTCCGTCGACGAAGACGATGAACTCCTCGTTGTCCCAGCTGTCGATGGCCAGCATGTCGAAGGTGAAGCTTGCAACCTCGGTGCCTTCGGGGATCTCGAAGGTAGACTCCACGCCGATCGCCCCACCCGCGCCCGCGAACGGACCGAGGATCGGGCCGAAGTCCGAACCGTCCGTGACGATACCGTTCAGCCAGCCCGCCGATCCCGTCTCGAAGCCGGTGGCGTAGAGCAGGGCCTCGGCCGCGCCCATCATTCCCGAAAGCGCGTTCGCGATGTCCCGGGAGAGCGAGCCGGTCCCGGAGGAGACGAGCGTCGTCGTGGCGATGCCCAGACCCACGATTGCGCCGGTGAGGACCGTCCAGTCGACGGCGACGGCGCCAGCTTCATCTTTCCAGAACGTCTCACGCATGGCTGGCAGACCCGATTTTCAGAAAATCACCATCAAGATGATTCCATCGAAATCGGGCGAGACTAAGGGGCGCGCGCGCCCTGCATTGGGCCGTTCGTCCCCCGTGTGGAAACGCCTAGCCGATTTGCCCGCGATTTTCCCCGACATGGCCGCGATGAAGCAGGACATGGTCAAGCAGGACGCAAGCCACCATCGCCTCGCCGACCGGCACGGCGCGGATGCCGACGCAGGGGTCGTGGCGTCCCTTCGTGACGATCTCGGTCGCCTCGCCCGACTTGGTGATCGTCTTGCGCGGCGTCAGGATCGAGGAGGTCGGCTTGACCGCGAAGCGCAGGACGATGTCCTGCCCGGTCGAGATGCCGCCAAGCACGCCGCCCGCGTGGTTCGAGGCGTAAACCGGCCCGTCGGGGCCCATGGCGATCTCGTCGGCGTTTTCGGTGCCGGTCAGGCAAGCGGCTGCCATGCCGTCGCCGATCTCCACGCCCTTCACGGCATTGATCGACATGGCGGCCGCGGCGAGGTCGGTGTCGAGCTTGCCGTAGATCGGTGCGCCGAGGCCCGCGGGCACGCCGGATGCCACCACCTCGATCACCGCGCCAACGCTGTCGCCCGACTTGCGGAGCGTGTCGAGATACTCCGACCAGTCCTGCGCCGCCTTGGGATCGGGGGTCCAGAACGGGTTCCGTTCGATCTCGTCGCGGTCGAACCGGCCGCGGTCGATGGCGTGTGGACCCATCTGCACCATGTATCCGGTGATCGTGAGGTCCGGCAAAAGCGCCGCCAGCGCCGCCCGCGCCACGCCTCCCGCGGCGACACGGGCCGCCGTCTCGCGCGCGCTGGAGCGGCCGCCACCGCGGTAGTCGCGGATGCCGTACTTCTGCCAGTAGGTGATGTCGGCGTGCCCGGGCCGGAACTTCTCGGCGATGTCGCCGTAGTCCTTCGACCTCTGGTCGGTGTTGCGGATCATCAGCTGGATCGGCTGACCGGTCGATACACCCTCGAACACGCCCGAGAGGACCTCGACCTCGTCGGGCTCTCGCCGCTGGGTCGTGTACTTGTTCTGCCCCGGCTTGCGGCGGTCGAGCCAGTGCTGGATCGCCTCTTCCGAGATGGGAACGCCGGGCGGGCAGCCATCGACTGTCGCACCAAGCGCCGGCCCGTGGCTTTCGCCCCAGGTGGTCACGCGGAAGATGTGGCCGAAGGTATTGAACGACATGACGCGCCTTTCGCTGGCTTGTCCCGCCGCTCTAACCCCAATTCGGCCCAAGGAAAAGCTGCGCCATGCGCGAACGGCGGGCTGCAGGCCGTCGTGCGCCTCAGAATTCGGCGAGCTGCGAGGCGAGGTTCACGTAAGGCGCACGCGGGGCGAACTCGCGCCGGCCGTGGATCGGGGCGCCGTTGCCAAGCGGGATGGTGACACCGAGGTTGAGTGCTTCGATCCGGTTCGTTCCGATATCGCCGCGCGAGGCGGTGAGATGCGCGTAGACGGGCGGCGCCGACCCACCCGTGTCGAGGTAGTAACCGACGCCGAGACCCCTCTGGTCGAGCTGCCGCCCGCCCAGGTCCTCGGTGTTGGCGAACCCATGGACATCGAAACCGTTGCCGAAGTTGTATCCCAGGCTGAGGCCCATGACCTCGCCATCGGGGACGAGGTTGTCGTAGTCGCTGTGGCCGAAGAACGCCTCGACCGAGAAGCCGCCGGCCTCGTAGCCTAGGAACAGGCCCGAGTACCGGAAGACGGGCTCGATCGGAAGGACCTGGAGGTCGATGAAATAGTTCGCCGTGAACAGGCCGGCATAGGCCTGGTCGGTGAAGTGGAAGCGCGCGTCGGCGGTGAGGCCCATGACATCGACGGACCTCCCGATGTTCGCGGATGCCTCTGCGTAGGACAGGCCGAAGCGCAGGTCGAACTGCGGCGTGATCGAGAAGGTCGCCGCGCCGAGCGCCTGCACACCGTCGCCCTCGGTCCCGGTGGTGGAACTGGCATCGCCATAGGCGAGTGTAAGCTCCACGCCGTCGAGCTCGATCGCCCGGGAGGGCCCGGACACGGCGACAAACAGGAGTAGGGCAAGCGGCCAAAGCGGTTTCATGACGAGATCCTCGTGCCATTTCCCCCGCGGCAGGCGAAGTTATCCACAATCGGCGACTCCCATGCAATCGCATGTGTCGCGTCCTGTCACAGGTGTTGCAGCCGACACGCACCGTTGTGCCTTGCACTCGGTCCGCTCTCGGCTAATGTGGCCCCCACCTCGGGGTGGCCCACAGGGGCCTGAGATGCGCGGGGAAACGCGCGAACCCGTTGAACCTGAACCGGTTAGGACCGGCGGAGGGAAGGTTTCGGGATGCGGAATACCAAACGCACACGTCCCGGCTTCACTTCGCCCGTCGCATGGAGGAGTGAAATGAGACACACCATACTTGCAGCGGGATTGACCACCATCGCGGGCGCGGCCTTTGCGCAGACGCCCGTGCTGACGGTCTATACCTATGACAGTTTCATCCCCGACTGGGGCCCCGGGCCCGCGATCGAGGCCGCCTTCGAGGAGACTTGCGGTTGTGACCTGCAGTTCGTGGGCGCGGGCGATGGCGCGGCACTTCTGTCGCGTATCCGGCTGGAAGGGGCGAGATCGGGGGCCGACGTGGTTCTCGGGCTCGACACCAACCTGACGGCCGCCGCCGCGGCCACCGGACTGTTCGCGCCCCACGGGATAGAGGCACCGGGCCTGACGCTTCCCGTGTCGTGGGACGACCCGCTGTTCCTGCCTTTCGACTGGGGTTATTTCGCCTTCGTCCACGACACGTCGTTGCAGGATGTTCCCGGAAGTTTCGAGGAACTGGCGGCATCCGACGTGTCCATCGTGATCCAGGACCCGCGATCCTCGACGCCGGGCCTCGGCCTTCTGCTGTGGGTGCAGAAGGCTTATGGCGACCGCGCGGGCGAGATCTGGGAAGGTCTGTCGGACAACATCGTCACCGTGACGCCCGGCTGGTCCGAAGCCTACGGTCTGTTCCTCGACGGCGAGGCGGACATGGTCCTGTCCTACACGACCTCGCCCGCCTACCACCTGATCGCGGAGGAAGACCCGACCAAGACAGCCGCCCCCTTCGCCGAGGGGCATTACATGCAGATCGAGGTCGCCGGAGTGCTGGCCGGCACGGATCAGCCCGAGCTTGCGCGCGCCTTCCTCGCGTTCATGCTGACGGAAGGGTTCCAGTCGGTGATCCCGACGACGAACTGGATGTATCCCGCCGCCCTTCCCGCCGAGGCTTTGCCGGAGGGATTCGAGACGCTGATCCAGCCGGGGCAGGCCTTGCTCTATGACGCCGGGGAGGCCGCGGCGGTCCGCGACGGGGCGATCGAGACGTGGCAACGCGCGCTCAGCCGTTGACCGGGATGGAACGGACGGGCGCGGTTCTCGCCGCGCTCGTCGCGCTTGCCGTGCTCGGGCCGCTGGTGGCGGTGGCGTTTGCGGCGGAGGGGCCGGGGCGGCTCGGGCCGGCCGATTTCGCCGCGATCCGCTTCACCCTGCTTCAGGCGGCCCTGTCGGCGCTCTTCAGCGTGCTGGCCGCGATCCCCGTGGCGCGCGCGCTGGCG
This sequence comes from Roseicyclus sediminis, assembly GCF_025515305.1. GTDB lineage: Bacteria > Pseudomonadota > Alphaproteobacteria > Rhodobacterales > Rhodobacteraceae > Roseibacterium > Roseibacterium sediminis. Next base: position 476,240 of record NZ_JAOPHT010000001.1, on the reverse strand, counting down.
CGGCGGCGGTTCGCCGGGCGCCGCCTCCTCGTCGCCGTGATGGGCGCCCCGTTCATCCTGCCGGTGATCGTCGCGGTCCTGGGGCTGCTGGCGATCTTCGGGCGCGCCGGCTGGCTGAATGCGGCGTTCGAGGCGTTGGGCATGGGCACGGTTTCGATCTACGGTCTTGGCGGCATCGTCCTTGCGCACGTTTTCCTGAACCTGCCGCTCGCCGTACGCTTGCTGTTGCAGGCCTGGCTGTCGGTTCCATCCGAGAGGATGCGCCTCGCCGCATCGCTGGGCTTTTCCGACGGGGACATGCGGCGTCATTTCGAGCGTCCGATCCTGTGCGCGGTCCTGCCCGGTGCGCTGACCATCATCTTCCTGATCTGCGCCACGAGCTTCGCCGTTGCGCTCATCCTCGGGGGCGGTCCCCGGGCGACGACGGTGGAGCTTGCGATCTACCAGGCCTTCCGCTTCGACTTCGACCTGGGGCGCGCGGCGCTGCTCGGGCTTGTGCAGGTGCTGATATGCCTGGCCGCCGGGCTTCTGGCGCTCGGCCTTGTGCGGGGGGGAGAGATGGGCTTCGGTCTCGACCGTCCGGCCCGGCCCTGGCCCGGCGACGGCCCCGTGGCGCGGGGCCTCGATGTCCTGTCCATCGTCGGGGCGTCGGTTTTCCTGCTCCTGCCGCTTCTGGCAATCCTGCTCGAAGGGCTGGCGGCCTTGCCCGGGCTTCCGTCGCAGGTCTGGGAGGCCGCGCTGCGCTCGATCGTCGTGGCGCTGGGGTCAACCGCCCTGACGGTGGCGATGGCACTGCCGATCGCGCTTTTCGCGGCGGGTGGACGCGGTCGCGGCGGGGTCGAGGCGGTCACGGCGCTGTCGATCTCGGTCTCTCCGCTCGTGGTGGGAACGGGGTTGTTTCTGATCCTCTTTCCAATTGTCGACCCCGTGCCGCTCGCCCTTCCGGTCACGGGGCTCGTCAACGCGCTCGTGGCGCTTCCCTTCATCCTGCGCGCGTTGATCCCGGCGGCGCGGGCGGCCGAGGCGGGGCAGGGCAGGCTGGCCGACGCGCTTGGCATGACGGGCTGGACCCGCCTGCGCCTTGCCATCCTGCCGCGCCTGCGGCGGCCCCTGGGGTTCGGCGCCGGACTTGCCGCCGCCTTCTCCATGGGCGATCTCGGGGTCATCGCGCTTTTCTCCTCGCCGGGGGAGGCGACTTTGCCGATGGAGATGTACCGGCTCATGGGGTCCTACCGGACAGACGATGCCGAGGGGGCCGCCGTCCTCCTGATGCTGCTCGCGCTTGCCTTGTTCTGGGCTTTCGACCGGGGAGGGCGCGTCGATGCTGTCGCTTGAAGACGTCCGGCTCGGGATCGGTGACTTCACGCTCACGCTGGATGCAGAGGTGCCCGAAGGCCAGCGCGTCGCCGTTCTGGGCACCTCGGGCAGCGGCAAGAGCACACTTCTGTCGCTGTTGGCGGGTTTCGTGGTTCCCGACCGGGGGCATGTCCGCTGGCAGGGGAAGGACATCACCGGCCTTCCGCCCGCCGAAAGGCCCATGTCCATCCTGTTCCAGGACGGCAATCTCTTTCCGCACCTGACGGTGGCCCAGAACGTGGGCCTCGCCCTTCGCACCGATCTGCGCCTCGACGACAAGGAGAGCCGGCGCGTCGCGGCGACGCTCGACCGCGTGGGCCTCGGCGGGATGGGCGGGCGAAGGCCCGCGGATCTTTCCGGCGGTCAGCAGGGTCGCGCGGCCCTGGCGCGGCTTTTGTTGCAGGACCGTCCAGTCGCGCTTCTGGACGAACCTTTCGCGGCACTCGACCCGGCGCTGCGCAACGACATGGCGGGCCTTCTCGAAGCGCTTTGCCGCGAGCATGGCCTGACGCTTTTCCTCGCGACGCACGATCTTCGGGATGCCGAGCGGCTGTGCGACCGCGTCTGGCTTCTGCAGGAGGGGTGCGTTGTGCTCGACCGCCCTGTGGCCGGACTTCGGGAGGCGGTGCCGGAGGCCCTCAGCGACTGGATGTGACAGAACGAAAAACGCGCCCCCGAGGGGGCGCGTTCCGTGATCATTCGCGATGAGCGGCGGTCATTCCGCTGGGGTCGCCCCGCCCTTGGCCCGCGACTTGACGGGGGCCCAGATCCGCTTGTTCGTGAGGTACAGCAGCACCGACAGGATGCCGAGCATGATGACGGCGGTGAAGCCCATCTGCTTGCGCGCCATCAGCTTGGGCTCTGCCGTCCAGGTCAGGAAGGCGGCGACGTCCTGCGCCATCTGCTCGACCGTTGCGGGCGTGCCGTCGTTGTATTCCACGGCATCATCCCAGAGCGGCGGGGACATGGCGATGTAACCCGTCGAGAAGGTCTCGTTGCCATAGAGGATCGAGCCGAATTCCTCGCGCTCGGTACCCGTGTAGTGGGTCAGGAGCGAGGCGACGTATTCCGGACCGCCCATCCCGCGGAAGAGCGGGTTGAGCCCGAGACCGTAGGGCCCGCTGAAGCCCGCGCGCGCCTTGGTCATTAGGCTGAGATCGGGCGCGTTTTCCAGGGCCGATTCCGGGAAATGGTCGTTCGGCGTGGCCGCGCGCCAGTCCTGGATGTCCTCGTCGTAGACCTCGATGAAGTTCATCTCGATATACGCGCGCACCTCTTCCTCGGTCAGACCGGGGCCGCCTTCGTCGGCGAGCGTCCGGAGCGGAACGTAACGGAGGCCGTGGCAGGCCGCGCAGACCTCGGTGTAGACCTGCAGACCGCGCTGAAGCTGGTTCTGGTCGAACCGGCCGAACGGCCCTTCGAACGGGAAGCTGTAGTCTTCGACGTAACCTGCTCCGCCGGCGGCGAGCGCCGCCCCCGAGGAGAGGGCAAGCGTCGCGGCCGTGGCGGTGCCGATGGCGAGTTTCCTGAGCATACTCAGCGTCCTTTCTCTCACTCGGCGGGCGACGTTGCGGTGGAGGTCACGCCCCCATGGCCGCCGTCGTCCTTGCCATAGTGCTCCTTGAAATCGTCCTCGATCGTCGCGGGCTGCGGCAGCGGCTTCTCGATGACGCCGAGCAGCGGGAGGATCACCAGGAAGTAGGCGAACCAGTAGGCCGAGCCGATCAGGGCGATGTAGGGGTAGATGCCTTCCGCCGGCATCGCGCCCGCCCACATCAGGACGAAGAAGTTCACGATGAAGAGCCAGAACCACCACTTGAACATCGGGCGGTAACGGCCGGAGCGGACCGACGAGGTGTCGAGCCAGGGCGCCAGCGCCATGACCACGATCGCCCCGAACATCGCCAGAACCCCGAAGAACTTCGCGTCGACGATGCCGCCGGTCAGGAAGTCCGCGAGGATCACGACCCAGACATCACCGTCGAAGGCACGCAGGATCGCGTAGAACGGCAGGAAGTACCATTCCGGAACGATGTGCGCCGGCGTGACGAGGGGGTTGGCCTCGATGTAGTTGTCGGGGTGGCCGAGGTAGTTCGGCATGAAGCCCACGATCGCGAAGAAGGCGATCAGGATCACCGCAAGCGCGAAGAGGTCCTTGATCACGAAGTAGGGCCAGAAGGGCAGGGTGTCGGCCTCGGCTTCTTTCTTCGAGGTCCGGCGCACCTCGACCCCGGTGGGGTTGTTGTTGCCGGTCGTGTGGAACGCCCAGATGTGCACGACCACGAGGCCCAGGATCACGAAGGGCAGCAGGTAGTGCAGGCTGAGGAAGCGGTTCAGCGTGGCGTTGTCCACCGCCGGTCCGCCCAGAAGCCAGGTCTGGATCGCCTCGCCCACGAAGGGGATAGCGCCGAACAGGCCGGTGATCACGGTTGCGCCCCAGAAGGACATCTGACCCCAGGGAAGCACGTAGCCCATGAACGCCGTGCCCATCATCATCAGGTAGATGAGCATGCCGATGATCCATGTGATCTCGCGCGGGGCCTTGTAGGACCCGTAATAGAGGCCACGGAAGATGTGCATGTAGACCGCGATAAAGAACAGCGACGCGCCGTTCTGGTGGATGTAGCGGATCGCCCATCCCCCGTTCACGTTGCGCATGATGTGCTCGACGCTGGCGAAGGCCATGTCGACATGGGGCGTGTAGTGCATCACCAGGATGATCCCGGTGATGATCTGCATGACGAGGCAGAACACCAGCACGATGCCCCAGATCCACATCCAGTTGAGGTTCTTGGGCGTCGGGATCATGATCGTGTCGTAGATCAGACCCATGATGGGAAGCCGCTTGGCCAGACCTTTCTCCCAGTCTGCTTTCGGCTCGTAATGGTCGTGGGGAATTCCGGACATCTTGTCTTTTCTCCCTCGCTTATCCGAGCAGGATCGTGGTTTCGTCCACGAATTCCGCGGCCGGGATGTGCAGGTTTTGGGGGGCGGGACCGCGGCGGATGCGGCCGGCGGCGTCGTAGTGCGACCCGTGGCAGGGGCAGAACCAGCCGCCGAAGTCCCCTGCGCCGTCACCGATCGGGACGCAGCCGAGGTGCGTGCAGACGCCGGTCTGGACCAGCCATTCGCCGGTGTTCTCGCCCGAGAAGTCGGGCATCGAGCGGTTCTCGTCCGTCGCCTCGGCGGTGTCGCCGAGATTGACGTTGCGGGCGTTGGTATCGACCAGGTCGCTCAGCGGAACGGCGCGCGCTGCCTCGATCTCTTCGGACGTGCGGTGCCGGATGAAGACCGGCTTGCCCAGGAACAGCACCGTCAGCTGGGTGCCGACGGCGACGCCGCCCACATCCACGCGCAACTGGCTTGCGGCCTGGACGTCGGCGGACGGGTTCATCTGGTTGACGAGCGGCCAGACGCCTGCGCCAACGGTGACGGCGCCGACCCCGGCGGTCGCGTAGTACAGAAAGTCCCGGCGCGTGCCGGATTGGTCCTCTGCATGTGACACGGTTTCGCGTCCCTCTTCGCTGGGGCCCGGGCAAATGGCCGGGCCGGAATCAGTGGTGCGGCTGCGGGCAATCCTCCGCGAGCCGGCTCTCGCGGTGTCTATGACCGCGGAACATAGGCGTCCACGGGACAAACGCGCGCATCCGGGCCGAAATGTCGCAGGGGGATGCGGAAAGACACAACGGGAACGTGCAAGCTACGCCTCATGCGCGAGAATTCGCGCCCCGGCGCATCCCTGAATTGAAGCGTGCGCGACCCGGCGCACCCTTCGGACCCCCGCGATTCGCCTACCGCAAGTCACAGCGCATGTGCCGGTGCAGGATGCCAGAGCCATCGTCGAATTCCGGGCCTTCGGCGGCGAAGCCGAGACGTTCGTAGAACGGGATCGCGTAGACCTGCGCGTCGAGGGCGGCGGTTTCATACCCCGCCGCGCGCGCATGGGACATCAGGTGCGCGACAATCCTGGCGCCGAGGCCGGTGCCGCGATGGGCGGGCAGAACCGCGACGCGGCCGATCTTGGCGGTCCGTCCCGCCGCGATCAGCCGCGCGGTGGCGGCCGGGCCATCAGCGCCCTCGGCAAGGAAGTGGATGGCCGTCGCGTCGGCGTCGTCCCATTCCTCTTCCTCGGGGATGCTCTGTTCCTCGATGAAGACGGTACGGCGGATGGCGAAGCAGGCCTCGCGCGCCGCCTCGTCCCCGGCAATGGCGATCCGCATGCCGTGTCAGGCCACCGGCGGGGCGGTCGCGACCATGGAAGGCCGGGCGGAGAAGTCCGCGAACCACGCCGAAAGGCCCGGACGCCCCTTGCGCCAGTCCCGCACGCCATGGCGCAGGTCGAGGTAGCCGAGCGCGCAGCCCACGGCGATCTGCCCCATGTCGACCGGCCCCGACAGATGGCTGAGCCAGCTCCGCTCAAGCGCGTCGAGGGCGCGATCCACCTTGGTCCACTGGCCTTCGAGCCAGGGCTGCCACCACAACTCCTCCGGGCGGAAGCGTATTTCGTAGATCATGCCGACCGCGGCCTCCATCATGCCGTCGGCGGTGGCCTCGAGCGTCAGCACCTCCCAGAGGCGCGCCGGCGGGTAAAGGCCCGCGCCCGCGCGATCATCCAGATACCGGCAGATGACGTTGCTGTCGTAGATCGTCGGACCTTCCTCGCGCAGGAGCGCGGGGATCTTGCCCAGCGGGTTGGCGGTGTTGATGCGGTCCTCGCCCCCCATGGGCGAGGCCGTCACCTCGGTATAGGGCACGTCGTCGATGCCGGCCTCGGCGATCAGGACGCGCACCTTGCGCACGAAGGGCGATGCGCCCGACCCAAGAAGCTCGGGCATCAGGCGCGCGCCATGCGGAGACGCCCGAGAAGCGTCGCGTCGACCGAGACGCCCGGACCGCGCTGGCCCAGACGGATCACCCGGCGGAAGCGCGCCGTCGCGTTCATCTGTCCCTCGTCGCGGCGCGCGGTCACGCCTTCCGGCGTCGCGTCCATCTCGTCCTCGACGGGTTGGGAAAGGCGCCCGCGTTCTATCTGGCGGGTGACGACGTAGGCAGCGCCGGCAACGGCGACATAGCGCAACGCCATCGCAGCGATCGGGGTCAGTGGAACGGGCACGGCGCAACCTCCCTCGCGTGTGCGGACTGCATCAGATGTAGGCAAGCGGCGCGCCCTTGTCCATTTCCGGAACGCCTCCGGTCATCAGCGCCGAGAGCGTCGCCACTTCGTGCCCGACAGGGGAGTGCCGCACTTCCTCTGCCGCGGCGACCCGCATGGCATCGGTCTTGTTCTGGTTCAGCTTCCAGGTGCCCTCGACCTCCTCGACGCTGAAACGGAACGGAAGGATCGAGCGCATCATCCGCGCAAGGGCATCGGGCGGCATCTTGTCCGCCGTCCAGGGCTGCTTCGGCGCAAGCCGGTTCTCGAACTGCGCCGATACCCGGTCGAGATGGCGGCGCATGTCCTCCTCGGGCGCCGGGCGGATCGTGCCGCGAAGGTGCACGGCGACATAGTTCCAGGTCGGCACCTGCGCCGGGTCGCCATACCAGTCGGGCGAAACGTAGCCGTCGGGCCCCATCACCGCGATCACGGCCGGCCGCGGGCCGTCCACATGTCGCGCGATCGGGTTCGACCGTACAAGATGCAGTTCGGCCTCCGCGCCGGTTTCGTCCAGCCAGAAGGGCACGTGCGACAGCAGCGGGGCCGGATCGCCGTTGAGGCAGAGCGTGCCGAAGCCGCGATGCCGGGCAAGCGCAAGGTTCAGGATGCGAGGTTCCTGCCGGAAGGCGGGATTGGGATGCATGGGAATGTCTCCGGACCGGTCGCGCCGACACTAGCCACGCGCGCGAAACACGGGCAAGTCATGTGCCATGACAAGCGACCTGGCAGGCAAGCTTTTCCGGATCGCCGCCGCCGCCGCGACGGTGGGCCTGGCCGCCTGCGTCCATGCCGCCGCCGAGACCGTGCCGCTGGGACAGATCATGGCGATGCGGGCGGGGATATCGATGCTCCTCATCCTCGCCTACGGCCTGGCGACGGTGCCCGCCCGGACGCTTCTGCCACGGCGTTGGCGCCCGCATCTCGCGCGCGGTGCCCTGGCCTGCGTGGCGATGACCCTGACCTACATCGCCTTTGCCCGCCTGCCCGTCACGCAGGCCCAGACGCTGATCTACCTCGCCCCTGTCCTTGTCGTCCCCTTCGCCATCTGGCGATTGGGCGAGCGGTTCCGGGTATCGACGGCAATTGCGCTCGCGCTCGGCTGTTCGGGCGTGGCCCTGATCCTCGGGCTGACCTTCGAGGCGGGGCGCTATGCCTTCGTCGGGGCCGTGGCCGGCCTCGGGGCGGCGATCCTGATCGCGGTGATTCAGGTGGCGATCCGCGCCATGACGGCGACGGAAAGCACGCTGTCGATCGCTTTGTCCTTCACGGTGATCGTGCTGGGCGTGATGAGCTTCACGGCTCTGGCGGGCAACTGGGTGTTGCCTCAGGGCGTGGCGCTTTGGGCGCTGGTCGGCGCGGGCGTCTTCGGCGCGCTCAATCTCGTGTGCCTTGCGGAAGCCCTGGCGCGGGCGCCCGCGGCAACGTTGGCCCCGCTCGACTATACCGGGCTTGTCTGGGCGCTGCTGGCCGACTGGCTTCTGTTCTCGCAGGTGCCCGGTCCGCTGGGCGTGCTCGGCAGCATCCTCATCACCGCGGCGGCGCTGGTCGTGGTGCTCAGGCGGGCACGGCCAGTAGTCGTCCCTCCCGCTGCCCCGTGATACGCGCAGACACGATCCGCCCCTCGGGCTGATCGGTGTCGAAAAGGACTTCGGCGAACTGCTCGGTCCTGCCCATGCGGGCGCTTTCCATAAGGACGGCATGGGTCCGGCCGACCTGCGCGCCGAGATGCGCGGCCACGGCCCGTTCCCCGGCGGCCCGCAAGTGTGCGGCGCGCTCGCGGATCGCGGTGCCGTCCACCTGCGGCATCCGTGCGGCGGGCGTGCCGGGGCGCGGGGAATAGGGGAAGACGTGAAGCCACGTCAGCCCGCACTCCTCCACCAGCCGCAGCGAATTGGCGAAGGCCGCCTCGGTCTCGGTCGGGAACCCCGCGATGATGTCGGCGCCGAAGGTGATGTCGGGGCGGAGCGCCCGCGCCTCGTCGCAGAAGGCGATGGCGTCGTCGCGCAGATGGCGGCGCTTCATCCGCTTGAGGATCAGGTCGTCGCCATGCTGCAGCGACAGGTGTAGATGGGGCATCAGGCGCGGCTCGGTCGCGATGGCCTGCATCAGGTTCTCGTCGGCCTCGATCGAGTCGATCGAAGAGATGCGCAGGCGGCGAAGGTCCGGCACCAGCCGCAGGATGCGCATCACCAGATCGCCGAGCCTCGGCTCGCCCGGCAGGTCCGCGCCCCAGCTCGTCAGGTCGACACCCGTCAGAACCACCTCGTTGTAGCCACGATCCACCAGCCGCCTGATCTGGTCCACCACCACGCCCGCCGGCACCGAGCGCGAATTTCCCCGCCCATAGGGAATGATGCAGAAGGTGCAGCGGTGGTCGCACCCGTTCTGCACCTGCACATAGGCGCGGGAGCGGGTGCCGAACCCGTCGATCAGGTGGCCCGCCGTCTCGGTCACCGACATGATGTCGTCGACGCGCACCTTCTCGGTCTCGCCGATGAAGTCGGTGGCGAGGCCGGTCCAGGTCGCGGGGTCCATCTTCTCGGTATTGCCGAGGACGAGGTCGACCTCGGCCATGTCGCGGAAGGTTTCCGGCTCGGTCTGCGCGGCGCAGCCGGTGACGATCAGCTTCGCGCCGGGGTTCGCGCGGCGAAGTTTGCGGATCTCCTGCCGCGCCTTGCGCACGGCTTCGGACGTGACGGCGCAGGTGTTCACGATCACCGCGTCCTCGATCCCGGCCGCGGCGGTCAGCTCGCGCATCGCCTCGGTCTCGTAGGCGTTGAGGCGGCAACCGAGCGTGTGGAAGACGGGGGCGCGGCGATCCATCAGAGCGCCTCGAGGAACTCGGCCGTCAGCACGCCCGAAAAGACATGCGCCGTCGGTCCCGTCATCCAGACGCCGGTCTCGCGCCAGTCGACCTCGATCTCGCCGCCATCCAGCACAATCCACACCCTGCGTCCGGTCAGGCCGCGGCGAACCGCCGCCACCGCCACCGCGCAGGAGGAGGAGCCGGACGCGAGCGTGATGCCCGTCCCCCGCTCCCACACCCGCATGCGCAGGCGGTCGGGGCCGGTCACGCTGACGAACTGAACGTTGGTGCGTTGCGGGAAGAGGGGGTGATGCTCCATTTCCGCGCCGCGCGCCGCGAGGTCCACGGCCTCGGCGTCCTCGACGAAGAAGGTGCAGTGCGGATTGCCCATGGAGGTGGCGACCGGGTCGCCCGGAATTGGCAGGTGCAGGGTGTCGGCATCCTCGGCCAGCGGGATGTCGCGCCACTCCGTCATCGGTGCGCCCATGTTGACCGAGGTCAGCCCGCCGCCCGCGTCGCGCGCCGCCAGCACTCCGCGCTCCGTCCGGATCGCGAGTTCCGCGACCCCGCGCGCCTGCATCTCGTGCCGCGCGATGCAGCGTGTCGCGTTCCCGCAGGCCGCCGACAGCGATCCGTCGGCGTTGAAGAAGGTCAGCCTCAGGTCAGCCTCGTCTTCGGGTTCGATCACCGCGAGCTGGTCGAACCCCACGCCGCGATGCCGGTCCGCCAGCGCACGCGCCAGCCCCGCGGTGACGGCCCGGGCACTCACCCGCGCGTCGATCACCACGAAGTCGTTGCCAAGCCCGTGCATCTTCATGAAGGGCAGGCCGGATTTGTGCGTCACGTCGGACATGCGCGGGCGTATACATGCGGGGCCGAACCGTGGAAATCCCCCACGGGATTTTCCCTTGACGCCTCAGGCGCGCCTGCGTAGGTAGCCCGCCTGAGCGGGCCCGTAGCTCAGTGGTAGAGCAGTTGACTTTTAATCAATTGGTCGAAGGTTCGAATCCTTCCGGGCTCACCACGCCTCCCTGTCTCATGGAAGCAAGCCGTCGCCCACGAGCCGGCTGACGATCTCGGTCCTGCTGCGAAGCTGGTTGGGCTGCAGATGGGCGTAGCGCTGCGTCATCGCCGACGAGGAATGGCCCAGCAACTCCTGCACCTCGTAGAGGCTGACGCCGTTGTTGATCAGAAGGCTCGCGTAGGTGTGCCGCAGGTCGTGAATGCGCACGTCCGGCAGTCCCGCCGCGTCGCGGGCCTTGAAGTAGGCGATGTGGAAACTGTTGTAGCAGGTCCCGGTGCGCGGGTTGGGGAAGATGTAGTCGTCCGGCCCGACGGGCTGCCCGAGCTCCCGTGACCTGAGCTCGGTCCGGCGCAGGACGTCGATCGCCGCCTCGCTCAGCATGATCCGCCGCGAGCGGCCGTTCTTCGTCATGGGCACGCGCCAGAGCCCCGCGACGAAATCCATGTCGCGCCACTTGGAGGTCCGCGCCTCGCCCTTCCGCGCCCCGGTCAGCAGGAGGAAGCGGATGAAGAACGACAGGTAGGGATGGTCGATGCGGTCGCATGCGGCCAGCAGCCGGCCGATCTCCTCTTGTGACAGGAACCTCTGGCGGTAGTCCCCAGTCTGCAACTTGCGCAGCATCGGCGGCGGGCGCACGCCCTCGGGCAGCGCGCCCCAGTCGCGTGCGGTCCGCAAGAGGCGGTTCACCAGGAAGATGTGCTTGTTGATCGTGGTGTTCTTGAGCTTCTGCGACACCTGCCGCCGCAGCCAGGCGTTGAGGGCAAGCGGCGTCATGTCCTCCCACCGCATGGGCCCGAGCGTGTCGCGCAGGTGCTTGTCGTAGGTCAGCAGCGTATGCCGGTGCCCCCGCGTCGTCGCCGAGCAGTGCGGATAGTAGTGGTCGTCGAAGAAGCCGTTGAGCGTTGCGGCCGGTTCGCAGAACGAGAATCCACGCTCGACCGAAGCGACCCCCACTTCGACATCAATACTGGCAGAAGACATTTTGTTCTCCTCTCCGTTTGCTCCATTGCCGGCACAACACCGAAGACCCCCGCAAAACGCGGGAGGGCTCCGATTCGCCGGAAGCGGTTGCTTCTGGGAAATGCGCACGCGCCGACCATGAAAATGGGTCGGCTACCTCGGGAAAGACCTTCCTCGGCAAGTCGGTCCGCACCTGGAGAGTTGCGGACCATTGGGTGCCCATGTGGTTTCGGCCATCTTAATTCGGCACCTGCTGATAGACCTAAGTAATTTCTCTGATAGTTATTTACAATCAAAAACGGAATAGCAGTAATCTTCGCTACTACTGCCTTGGTGGCGACCGCTGGCGTTGCCGCCGCCGATGTAACTCTTTCGGGTACTGCCGAAATGGGTATTGCAGGTGGCGACCGTTATGCCCGTACGACTGATGGCTCCGCAGTCGTCCCCGGAGCAGATGCTGCAAGCTTCTTCTCTGATATCGACGTTACTTTCGCCATGACCGGGACGACGGACAACGGACTGTCGTTCGGTGCATCCATCGACCTGGATGAAGCCGGCAACATCACCGGTACCGAAGGTTCGTTCGACAATGACGGCTTCACCATCTTCATCTCTGGTGGCGGTCACACGCTCACCATGGGCGATACCGATGGCGCGCTCGACTTCGTCATGGATGAAGTCAACTACGCAGGCGGCTCGATCGCTGATGATGAAACGGCCCATGCTGGCTTCAATGGCAACGCTGGCCTTGATGGCTCGCAGGACGGCCAGGTTCTCCGCTACGACTACGCCTTCGGGGACTTCACCTTCGCGGCGTCGGTCGAGCAGTCCAACCAGGGCGACGGAACGCGCTACATCGCCGGCGTCGGCGTTGTCGATGGTGAGGAAGATACCTGGGGCGTCGGTGTCGCATACACTGTCGATCTTGGGACCGGCACCGTGGATCTCGGCCTGGGCTACCAGACCGGCACGATCTACTTCGACGGCGATGCTCCGGCGACCTTCGGTGTCGCATACACGGACGCGCGGTACTCTGCGAACGATATCATTGCTGACGCAAATATCTGGGGTCTGTCCGCCAACTACGCAATGGACGGCCTGACCGTCGGCTTCAGCTACATGGACTGGGACATCTCCTCGACGAACGTTCTCCGTGCTGGTTGGGCCGGTTCGGGCGCGGCAACGCCGTTCACCAGTGCCCAGCAATACGGGCTTGGTGCGGCTTATGAATGGGACGCTTGGACCTTCGCTGCGAACTATGGTCACTTCGAAACCAACGGCGTGGGTATCGAGCAGTCGGGCTACGGTCTCGCCGTGAACTACGACCTTGGTGGTGGCGCGGTCATTCAGTTCGGCTACGGCAATTCGGACTTCAACGCCGCAGCGGGTTCGGCTGACTACAGCAGCTACTCGCTGGGTCTCGCCATGTCCTTCTGATCCAATCGGATCGCGTAACGAGTTTGGAGCGGGCCTTGTGCCCGCTCCTTTCTTTTCCCGGAGGCCAATCCGTTTTGAAGGGCGGAGTCTGCGCGCTTCATTCCACCGCGACGCGGTTGCCAATGGACCGGCAGTCCTCCGCAGCTGCGGGATATGAATTGATAGGACGGGCATATCGTTCAGGTTTTCCGACAATAATATCCTGAGTCAACCACCCATTAAGAATTCCTAACGCGACGATAGAAAATGACTTGGGGGCGGAATTGAGTTTCGAATCCGAACGAGCCTGCCGGGAGAAACTGGAGGAGGCGCTTGTCGAATACGTGGAGCGCTACGGATTGACCGAGAGGGCCCGGCTGGCACTCATCCAGTGCGACAAGCTCCGGGACCGGACGTCGAGTCCGCGACCTGACGGCTTGCATAAAGACGGCGGCGAATGACACGCGCCCGCGCGGCGCAGCCCCGGGTCCCCGTGTCGCGATCCGAGCGGGGCCTGTCGCAATCCGGGTGAGTCGCCCCGGCGCAATCCGCTATCAGCGCCGCATGTTCCTCAGCGTCTTCGACATCTTCAAGATCGGCGTCGGCCCGTCCTCGTCCCACACGATGGGCCCGATGACGGCGGCCGCGCGGTTTCTCGCGGACCTTCGCGGCGGGCGCGAGAAGGAACCCGGAGCGGGTGAACTCGCCGCGCTCGGCTGCTCGCTCCATGGCTCGCTCGCCTTCACCGGCAAGGGGCACGCGACCGACCGCGCCGTGATTCTCGGGCTTTCCGGGTTCGAGCCCGCGACGCTCGATCCCGACCGGGCCGAGGCCCTGGAGGCGGAAGTGCGCGGCAAGGGCAGCGTGGCGCCGCCCGGTCTGCCCGAGCTTCGATTCGACCCCGCGACCGACCTCGTCTTCGACTACGGTCCGCCGCTGCCGGGTCATGCGAACGGGATGATCCTGCGCGCCTTCGACACGGCCCGGCACCTCTACATGGAGGAGACGTACTATTCCATCGGCGGCGGCTTCGTGATGACCGCGCGGGAGCTTGCGCGCGAGGCCCATGGCGGTCCCGAGGCCCTCCACGGGGAGAAGGAGGCCGCGGGCTATCCCTATCCGTTCGGAAACGCGGCCGAGATGCTGACGATGGGCAAGGTGTCCGGCAGGTCCATCGCCGAGATGAAATGGGCCAACGAGACGGCGGTGAAGCCCGTGGCCGAGGTCCGGGCCGGCCTTGACGCCGTGTGGCAGGCGATGGACGCCTGCATCGAGCGGGGCCTGCGCATGGAGGGCGAGTTGCCCGGCGGTCTGCGCGTGAAGCGGCGCGCGAAGCATATCCACGAGCAACTGAAGGCCGAGGCCGGGCGCAACATCGCGCAGCCCCACACGGTCAACGACTGGCTGTCGGTCTACGCGATGGCCGTGAACGAGGAGAACGCCGCGGGCGGGCGTGTCGTGACCTCGCCGACGAACGGAGCTGCGGGCGTCGTGCCATCCGTCCTGCGCTACTACCGCGACCATTGCATCGGCGCGACGGAGGAGGGGCGGCGCGTGTTTCTGCTGACGGCCTCCGCGATCGGCGGGTTGATCAAGCACAATGCCTCGATCTCGGGGGCCGAGGTCGGGTGCCAGGGCGAAGTCGGCAGCGCGAGCGCGATGGCGGCGGCGGGCCTCTGCGCCGCGCTCGGTGGCACGAACGAACAGGTCGAGAACGCCGCCGAGATCGCGCTGGAGCATCACCTCGGCATGACCTGCGACCCGGCCGGCGGACTGGTGCAGGTGCCTTGCATCGAGCGCAATGGATTGGGCGCGATCAAGGCGGTCTCGGCGGCGTCGTTGGCGCTGCGGGGGGACGGCACGCATTTCATGCCGCTCGACAATTGTATCGAGGCGATGCGGCAGACCGGCCTCGACATGTCGACGAAGTACAAGGAAACGAGCCAGGGCGGGCTCGCGGTGAACCTGCCGGAGTGCTGAAGGGCGCCGGACTGCTCCCCTGGGGCAGCGTCCCGGGCAGCCGGGACAATGGACCCGAAGTGCAGTCGCCGGTTGCCTGCATGGACCGAAATCGCAGGCGGTCCGGGATCAACGGTCCCGAAAGGCGGTCAGGCGCCCGGCGCGAGAGCGTCGAGAAGAGGCTCCAGACCCGCACCATCGCCCAGTCCCGCCACCGCGGCCTCCAGTGCCGATGCACGCTCGGTGCCCAGCACCGGCTGGGCGTAGCGCCGGTACTTTGCAACGATCTCGGAACGGGCCGCGGGCGTTTCGGGGTCGCCCCGGGCCTCCGTGTCGGCCGAGGTGACGGCGCGGCCATCGGCAAGGTGCAGCGTGACCCGAGCGAGACGGCGGGCGGGGAAGGCCGTGTTGAAGGCCGGGTCTTCGGTGATGACCATTCCCTCGGCCAGCCGCCTGATCTCGGGGTCGGCGAAACTGTCTTCCGAAACGTCCGCGGGGTCGCAGCCGCCCTTCACCATCGCCACGGCGGCGGGATAGGCGGTGGAATACTGGGCCTCCTCGGTGGTGCGCGGCCGCGTCGTGGCCAGGCGGCGGGATTCGTGGAAGGTCGCCACCTCGATCCGCTCGACATCCGTCGACACGAGCCCATGCTCGGCCCGCAGATCGAGCACGCCTCGCATGGCGGGCTGGGCCCAGCGGCAGACCGGATAGGGCTTGAAATACTGCTCCAGCACGAGCCAGCGCGATCCGAGGTCGGACCAGAGGTCGGCGACGTCGGCGCCCGTCACGGTCACGGCGGGCGCACCGGTGAACCCGGCGGCGGCGAGGTAGGCGGCCGAGACCCCGGCCATCGCGCCCCAGCCCGAGCCGTCCTTGAGCATCGTCGGGTGGTCGATGCAGCGCATCATCTGGCTGCGCGGACCGTGATACTCGGCGATGCCCACCGCCTCCATCAGCCGGTCGGGGCCGAGGCCGATGATCCGCGCGCCGAGCGCGGCGCAGGCCACCGCCACCCAGGCGCCCGAGGTGTGGTAATCGCAGGCCGTCCGGTGCAGCGCGATGCCCGCCCGCGTGCCGATCTCGTAGCCGATGACGAGTGCGGCCAGGACCTCACCTCCGTCCTCCAGCCCTTCCGCCTCCGCCAGGGCAAGGAGCGCGGGCAGCACGCCGCAGCCTACGTGTCCTTTGGTCAGGCGGTGGCCGTCGTGGGCGTCCATCGCGTCGATGGTCATTCCACCGGCAAGGGCCGCGCCTGCGGGACTGACACGGCGCCCATCGACGATCATCCGCGCGGCCCTGTTTCCCGCTCCGAACTGGGCGGCGGCATGGTCGCGGATGATCCCCGATAGCGCCGTCTCCGACCCCGCCGCCGCGACACCGCAGAGGTCCAGAAGCCAGAGCCGCGCCCGGTCCAGAACCTCGTCCGGAAGATCGTCTGCTGTCGTGTCGAGCACGAATTCGGTGAACTGGATGTTCATGCCGCGCCTCCCCGTTGCAGGCAGGCTGGCAGGCCGGGACGGCGGTGACTTGTCCGTTTGCGACGCGCCCTCAGCCCGGGCGCATCGTGTCGCCGGGCAGGAACTTCGGGATCAGCCGGACGACCTCGTCCGTCAGGGCGTTCGCGGCGACCAGTTCTGCGGCGCGGCGGCCGATCTCGTGACGGCGGCTGTCCATTGTGGCGATGCGCATCGGCAGGCCGTCCAGCACCTCGAACGAGTTGAAGCCCGCGAGGCCGATCTGCCCGGGGATATCCAGACCCTTTTCGAGGCACCACAGAAGCCCGCCGGCCGCATTCAGGTCGCTGTTATAGTAGAGAAAATCGATATCCGGGCTGCGGGTCATGACCTCGTCGGTCATCGACCGGCCGATGCCGAACCCCGATCCGCCGGCATAGAAGCGTTCGTCGGCAAAGGTGAGCCCCGCCTCGGTAAGGCCCTGCCGGAACCCGCGCAGTCGCTTTTGCGCCCGGTGGTCGGCGATGGAGGAGGAGCCGAGATAGGCGATCCGCCGATAGCCGCGGCGCACGACCTCGCGCGCCATGTCGTAGCCCGCGCCCACGTGGCTTATGCCGACGGCGGCGGCGACCGGGTCGCCATCCACGTCCATGACCTCGACCACGGGAATGCCGGCATTGGCCATCATCGCGCGGGCGGGCGCGTTGTGCTCCAGGCCCGCGACGATCAGGCCCGAGGGACGCCAGGACAGCATCTCGTAGATCACGTGTTCCTCGCGCTCGGCGTCATATCTCGACGTGCCGACCACGGGCTGAAGCGGCGTTCCGTCGAGGACCGAGCCGATCCCGCCGAGGACGTCCGGAAACACCATGTTCGACAGCGACGGGATCACCACGCCCACGAGGTTCACCCGGTTCGAAGCCAGCGCGCCGGCGATCTTGTTGGGAACATAGCCGAGTTTCCGCGCCGCCTCGAAGACGCGCGCGCGGGTCTTTTCCGACACGTCGCCGCGCTGCCGAAGGACACGGCTTACGGTCATTTCCGACACGCCCGCGGCCTCGGCCACGTCGCGGAGCGTCATCTGGGGCTTGCCGTCGAAGGGGTTGCGTCCGCGCAAATTCTCGGTCCGGGGCTTGGGCTTGCAAACCTTGATACGCCGCAGGGGTCACGACGCGCAACCCGCGGCCCCGCACATGTTGCGTCGCGGGCCCAAATGCCCCAGAAGAAGGCGAAGGCCCCGTGGCTCAACTGGATAGAGCAATCCCCTCCTAAGGGATAGGTTGCAGGTTCGAGTCCTGCCGGGGTCACCAAAACCCATCTCCCGATTTCGTATGATCGCGTCGCGCCGTCAGTGGGCTGCGCGTGTCTCGTATGCCCCGCCGCCTGTCGAGGATTTCGCGGCTGGCCCGTACTCCGTGCCTGCATGCGACAGCAGCCACCGGGCGAAGGTCTCCGAGGCCTCGCCGCCGCGCTTGCTCCGAACCACGAGGTGGAACGCGTCCCGCGGAGCGAGAACCGGCAGACCCGCGGAGACGAGCGTGCCGGAGGCGACCAGCGCCCCGGTGATCGACCGCCAGCCCAGCATCATGCCGTGGCCTTCGAGCGCGGCCTGCGTTGTCTGGACGTAGTTCGTGAAGGTCTGGCCCCCTGTCCGCACCGCCGGCTGACCGGTCGCGCGCAGGTATTCCGGCCAGGTCACCCAGGACGGCTCCGCCGACCTGACGTGGAGCAGAGAAACCGACGCGGGCGGCACGGGACCCTCGAACCGGGCGCGGAGCGACGGGGTGCAGACAGGCTCCACTTCCTCGTCGAAGAGATGATGAACGACCCCGTCGCTCCAGCGGCCATGCCCGTACCTGATCGACAGGTCGACACCGTCGATGAGGGCCGGCACACCCGACTGCGTCGTCATCACGTTGACGAGAAGCTCAGGATAGACCCGGTAGAAGGCCGAAAGGCGCGGCATCAGCCAGTAGGTCGCCACGCCCACGGAACACGCGACGGTGACGGTGCGGCCGCGCTGCGAGTCCGCCAGCCTGAGCGCGTCGAGCGTGTCGGTGATCCGTCCGAGCCCGTCCGCGATGGCCATGGCCAGCGTCTGGCCCGCCTCGGTCGGCCGCGCGGGCCGACTGCCGCGATCGAGCAAGGGCACGCCCACGTGATCCTCGAGCTGGCGTACCGCCTGGCTGATCGCGGGCTGGGTCACGTTCAGTTCCGCCGCCGCCGCCTGGACGGAGCCGGTGCGGACCACCGCCGAGAAGGCGGCAAGAAGGCGAAGAGGGGGAAGGGCGCGTATCATAGCATAACTCTGGGCTTATATTTTCTTCAGTGCAATCGCCGTATCGCGCATCCCGGCCCGGGCCTAGCGTCGGTTTCGAACGGGGCCTTGCTGTGAAAGGGCGAGACATGGACGGCGCACAGATCGACGCGGTGGTGCTGGAGGCGAACGGGTTGACGGTGACGCTTCCCGATGGCGGCCCCGCTTATTTCAACACCTGGTGGCTGCGCGACAATTGCCCGACATCCTTCGATGCGGAGACGCGGGAACGTGTCTTCGACATCTTCCATTGTTCCGAGGTGCCGCAGCCGGCCGATGCCCGGATCGAGGACGGCGCACTGGTCGTTCACTGGGCGGGTGAGAACCACGTTTCGCGCTACCCGCTCTCCATGCTGGCCGCCTATGCGAACGGCGATCCGCGGCCGGACCCCGCGGACCTGCCGCGCCGGCCATGGTTCGCCGACCATTACGCCGATCTCACGCGTGTCTCCCACCCGCTCCTGCTGGAAAGCGCCGAGGAACGGCGTCGCTGGATGGAGGCGCTTCTGGTGGAAGGTGTGGCGATCGTCACGGACATGCCCGACACCGACGAGGCGCTGACGCGGACCGCCGAACTGATCGGCACGATCCGGCCCAGTTTCTTCGGCGCGTATTTCGACGTGCGCACGCATGTGAAGCCGACCAATCTCGCCTACACGTCGAAGGCGCTGGAGTTGCACACCGACGTGCCGGCCGAAGAACTCGCCCCCGGCATCCAGTTCCTGCATTGCCGCCGAAACAGCGTGCAGGGCGGTCTCAACCTGTTTCTCGACGGGACGGCCGTGGCCAACGACCTCAGGGTACAGGACCCCGAGGCGTTCCGCCTGCTGACCGAGATCGAGGTGCCGTTCTACAAGGAACATGACGGCATCGACATGCGCGCCCGCCAGCGTGTGATCGAGCTCGACCGGCACGGCGAGGTGTCGGGCGTCACCATCAGCCAGCACATGGCCGACGTCTTCGACCTGCCTCAGCGGCTCATGGACAGCTACTATCCCGCCTTCGTCCGGTTCGGCCGGATGCTGCAGGACGCGAAATACGTGATGCGCTTCAGCCTCAAGGCGGGCGAGTGCATCACCTTCGACAACCACCGGATCGTGCATGGCCGCGAGGCCTATTCCGCGACCAGCGGGGAACGCTACCTGCGCGGAACCTACACCGATCGGGGCGAGTTGCGCGGGATCTACCGCGCGATGGTTTCGGAGGGGCGGTTCAAATGAAGGACATGCCCGCAGATCCGGCCATGACGGCGCTGCGTGCGGATCTCGCCGCCGCGTTCCGGCTGGCGGCACGGTTCAACTGGCACGAATCCGTCGGCAACCATTTCAGCGTCGCCGTCTCGGAAGACGGGCGGCGGTTCCTGATGAACCCCAAATGGCGGCACTTCGCCTCGATCCGCGCCAACGACCTGTTGCTTCTGGATGCCGACGACCCGGACGTGATGAACGGACCCGACGCGCCCGACGCATCGGCCTGGACGATTCACGGGGCCCTCCACCGCGCGCGGCCCGATATTCGCGTGGTCCTGCACTGCCATCCGCCACATGCCACGGCGCTTGCGGCGCTGAAGAACCCTTCGATGCCGCCGATCGACATGAATACTGCGCGCTTCTTCCGCGACCTGGCGATCGACCCCGATTGCGGCGGGATCGCCGACGACGCGGCTGAGGGCGAGCGGATCGCCGCGGCGCTGGGCGACTGCTCGACGCTGCTGATGGCGAACCACGGGCTGACCTGCACCGGCACGACCGTGGCGCAGGCCTTCGAGCAGCTCTATTTCTTCGAGAAGGCGGCTCAGACGCTTCTGCTTGCGCGTGCCTCGGGGCAGGATCTCGCTGTCATGTCCGACGCGGTCGCCGCGCATACTGCCGAAGGGTGGAAGGCCTATGCCGGGATGGCCGACGCGCATTTCGCCTATCTGAAATCCGTGCTCGACCGGGAAGAGCCGGACTATCGCGACTGATCCAATTCCTGCAATCATGGGCTGACGCCACGTGCGGGCGTTCGCCGGTCATGGGGAGACAACATGAAGACGGGTTTCATCGGACTGGGCAATGTCGGTGGCAAGCTGGCGGGCAGCCTTCTGCGGAACGGCATAGATCTGAAGGTCCATGACCTCGATCCCGCGCTGGTGGCGAACTTCGTGGCGCGGGGCGCCGCCGAAGGGGGATCGCCCGCGGCGATGATGCGGGACTGCGACGTGGTGATCACCTGCCTGCCCTCGCCCGCGGCCTCCGCGGCCGTCGTCGCCGAGATGCTGCCCGAGATGGGGCCGGGCAAGATCTGGATGGAAATGTCCACCACGGATGCCGACGAGATCCTGCGTCTCGGGGCCGAGGTCACGGCCACGGGCGGCGTCGCCGTGGAATGCCCGGTCTCGGGCGGATGCCACCGGGCGGATACGGGCAACATCTCGATCTTCGCGGGCGGTCCGCGCAGCGCGGTCGAGACGGTGATGCCGCTGCTGAAACGGCTCGGGCGGCGCATCCTGCACACAGGGGAGCTCGGCTCCGCCTCCAAGCTGAAGGTGATGACCAACTACCTCGCAACGGTGCACCTCGTGGCGCTTTGCGAGGCGCTGACCACGATGAAGGCCGCCGGGCTCGATATGGCGACGACCTACGAGGCCATCCGCATCAGTTCCGGCACGTCCTTCGTCCACGAAACCGAAAGCCAGCTGATCCTGTCTGGGTCGCGCGACGTGAATTTCACCATGGACCTCGTCATGAAGGATATCGGCCTGTTTCAGAAACTCGCCGATCTGGGCAACGTGCCGCTCGAGATCTCGCCGCTTCTCATCGAGATCATGTCGGACGGTCAGCGCCGCTATGGCGAGCGCGCGCAGTCTGACCGCATCATCGAACGGCTGGAGGAAGCGACCGGCCTCAGCATCCTCGCCGACGGTTTTCCGACCGAACTCATCGACGACGAGCCCGAGGAAGAGGGTTACGAGATCGTCCGCCCGGCAACGCCCGTCGCCGCCGCCGAATGACGATGGACGCCGATCGCTTCTATATCGGCGGCGAGTGGGTCGCGCCGATCGGCACCGCGACCATGCCGATCATGGACCCCGCCACCGAGGCGCGGATCGGTACCGTGGCGCTGGGCGGCGCGGCGGATGTCGAGCGTGCGGTGCAGGCGGCCGTCGCGGCCTTCGAAAGCTTCGGGCGCTGGCCGAAGGCCGAACGCCTCGCGCTTCTGCGCCGCATCCGCGACCTGACGGCGGAACGGCGCGAGGACCTCGCGCAGGCGATGCGCCGCGAGATGGGCGCGCCGATCACCATGGCGCGTGACGTGCAGGCCGAAGCCGGCATCGGCCACGCCGACGGCTTCATCGAGGCGCTGGAGGCGCAGGAGGAGCGCTGGACGCTGTCCAATGGCGACACCCTCCTGCGGGAGCCGATCGGGCCTGTCGGCCTCATCACGCCCTGGAACTGGCCGATCAACCAGATCGCGCTCAAGGTCCTGCCGGCGCTGGCCACGGGTTGTCCGGCGATCCTGAAACCGTCCGAGCACACGCCGCTTTCGGCCATGGTCTATGCCGGGATCCTGCACGACGCCGGCGTGCCGCCCGGCGCCTTCGCGTTGATCCACGGCACCGGCCCCGAGGTCGGCGACGCGCTTGCCCGGCATCCCGCGCTTGCGATGGTCTCGTTCACGGGGTCGACCCGGGCGGGCATCTCGGTCAGCAAGTCCGCGGCCGACAGCGTGAAACGCGTGACGCTGGAACTGGGCGGGAAGTCCCCCAACCTCGTCTTCGCCGATTGCGGCGCCGACCTCGAGACGCGCGCGCGTGCGTCCGTCGTCGAGTGCTTCCTCAACACCGGCCAGTCCTGCGACGCGCCGACCCGGATGATCGTCGAGCGCGCCTGCTACGACGATGTCGTGGAGATCGCCCGGATCGCGGCCGAAGAGACGAAGGTCGGCGACCCCGCGCGGGAGGGCGACCATATCGGCCCGCTCTTCGACCGGCTGCAATGGGACAGGGTGCAGGCCCGGATCGCGGAGGGCATCGCCGAGGGCGCGCGCCTCGTCGCGGGCGGTCCCGGTCGGCCCGACGGCCTGGGGACGGGATGGTACGCGCGCCCGACGGTCTTTGCCGACGTGTCCAACGACATGACCATCGCGCGCGAGGAGATCTTCGGCCCGGTCCTGTCGATTCTTCCCGCCGCCGACGAGTCCGAGGCCATCGCGATCGCCAACGATACGCCCTACGGCCTTGCCGCCTACATGCAGACGGGCGACCTCGAGCGCGCCGAACGTGTCGCCGGCCGGCTGCGCGCCGGCGCGGTCCACATCAATGGTGGCGGGCTTGGCTGGGGAACGCCCTTCGGCGGCTACAAGGCGTCCGGTAACGGCCGCGAGGGCGGGGCGATGGGCCTCGAGGACTACCAGGAGGTCAAGAGCCTGCATTTCGGCTGAAGGCCCGGTGGCACGCGCCGACCCTGGCGCGTCGAAAAGGCAATTTTAGTGATGCATGGTCGGAGTGAGAGGATTCGAACCTCCGACCCCTGCCTCCCGAAGACAGTGCTCTACCAGGCTGAGCTACACTCCGACCGTGCCGCGCGGGATAGCGCCGCGCGGGCCGCTTGGCAAGAGCGTCAATCGGCGGTTTCGAGGCCGCCTGCCCCGCCTTGCCCGCGCGCCCCCCGGCGCGCTTCGCGGAGAAGCGATGAGACCCGGGGCGCGGAGGGCGAGATGATGCGCGAACGGGTCCGCAGGACGGGCGTGGTCGTCGACCTCCCGCCGCGATCCTCGCGGAAGACGATGTAGAGGCCCGACGCGACGATGATCGCCGTGCCGAGAAGCGTCGCCATCGACAGCCCCTCGTCGAACAGGAAGAAGCCGAAGGCCGAGGCCCAGATGATCTGCGAATACTGCATCGGGGCGACCGTCGCCGCCGCCGCCGCGCGGTAGGCGTAGATCAGCAGGTGGGTCGCCGCCAGCGCCAGCGCCGCGATAACCGCAAGCAGCAGCATGTCCTGCCCCGGCATCGGCTGGTAAACGAAGGGCAGCGCAAGGCCCATCACCACGCAATTGGCCATCA
Organism: Roseicyclus sediminis; assembly: GCF_025515305.1. Taxonomy (GTDB): domain Bacteria; phylum Pseudomonadota; class Alphaproteobacteria; order Rhodobacterales; family Rhodobacteraceae; genus Roseibacterium; species Roseibacterium sediminis. The sequence goes on along the minus strand of NZ_JAOPHT010000001.1, from coordinate 452,746 downwards.
TCGGATAGAGGATCAGGACAACCGAGCGTTCCTCGCGCCCGATCTTGCGCATGATGACCGACGCGAAGGCGCCGCAGACGGCCGCCACGAGCGCCGCGATGTGCCCTGCCGTCAGCTCGGTCGTGCCCGGCTGCAGCACCACGATGACGCCGCCCAGCCCCGCCACGACGGCAAGCGCGCGGTGGATGCCCACGCGTTCGCCGAGGATTGGAACGGACAGGATCGTGATGAGGAGCGGCGCGGCGAAGAGGATTGCGTAGACCTGTGCCAGCGGCAGCGCGCTGAACGCGTAGAAGCCGGTGCCGGCCGCGACGACGACCATCGCCGTCCGCACTCCGGTCCACCATGGATGCACCGGCCTCAGGTTTCCGCGTTCGGGATCGCTCATTAGCAGGAACGTGACCATCGGGAACCCGAAGAGCACGCTGAAGAACACGATCTGGAACGGCGAATAGCTGCCGCCTAGATACTTGATGATCACGTCATGGGTGGCGAAGACCCCGAAGGCCGCAAGCGCCGACAGGATGCCGCGCAGACCGGTGTTTTCGCTGAATGCCATGGTTCTCGGGGCCGTGTCCGTTCGGGTCCGGGATAGCGATCAGCCTAGCGGGGATCACGGCGCGTGCCTACCGGCCCGCGCGGCGCGTTCAGCCCGCCGCCAGTTTCGCCACGATGGCGTCACCCATCTCGGCGGTCGAGACCGGGGTCATCCCTTCCTCGCCCAGAAGATCGGCGGTGCGCAGACCGTCGGCCAGAACGGCCTCGACGGCCTTCTCCAGGCGGTCGGCCTCGGCGCCGAGGTCGAAGGAATAGCGCAGCGCCATCGCGAACGAGAGGATGCAGGCGATCGGGTTCGCCTTGCCCTGGCCCGCGATATCGGGGGCCGAGCCATGGACGGGTTCATAAAGCGCCTTCGGCCGCCCGTTCGCCATCGGCGCGCCGAGGGACGCCGAGGGAAGCATCCCGAGCGATCCGGTCAGCATCGCGGCGAGGTCCGACAGGAGATCGCCGAAAAGGTTGTCGGTCACGATCACGTCGAACTGTTTCGGCCAGCGGGTCAGCTGCATCGCGCCCGCATCGGCGTACATGTGGCTGAGCTCCACGTCCGGATACTCGGCGTCGTGCACCTCCTGCACCACCTCGCGCCACAGGACGCCCGATTCCATCACGTTGGCCTTTTCCATCGAGCAGACCTTGTTGGACCGCTTGCGCGCCAGCTCGAAGGCCGAGCGCGCGACGCGGGCGATCTCGCTTTCGGTGTAGCGCTGCGTGTTGATGCCGACGCGCTCGTTGCCTTCCTTGATGATCCCGCGCGGCTCGCCGAAATAGACGCCGGAGGTCAGCTCGCGGATGATCATGATGTCGAGACCGGCCACCACGTCCTTCTTGAGCGATGAGAAATCGGAAAGCGCATCGAAGCACTGGGCCGGACGCAGGTTGGCATAGAGATCCATTTCCTTGCGCAGGCGCAGCAGGCCGCGCTCGGGCTTCACCGAAAAATCGAGCACATCGTATTTCGGACCGCCCACCGCGCCGAGCAGGACCGCGTCCACCTCCTGCGCCTTGGCCATCGTGGCGTCGGTCAGGGGGGTGCCGTGCGCGTCATAGGCCGCGCCGCCGACGAGGTCCTCGCTGACGTCGAAGGCGATGCCCTGAGTGCCGAACCAGTCGATGACCTTCCGCACCTCGGCCATGACTTCGGCGCCGATCCCGTCGCCGGGAAGGATGAGCAAGGAGCGGTCGGTCATGGTTATGGTCCCTCTGGATCTGTGTTTCGCCCCGCCTATCCCGCAGCCCGGGAAGCGTCAAGAAAGCAGGGGGGCGATGCTGCGATCGAGGGCCTCCCAGACGGCGGCGATGCGGGGCTGGTGGCGCAGACCGGGATGCGCCGTCAGCCAGACCGGCAGCACCGGCATGGCCAGGTCGTGAAGGATCCGCCGCACCCCGGGCGTGCGGTCGGCCACCACGGTCTGCCCCACCCCGATCCCGCAGCCCGCGACGACGAAGTTCCAGTATGCGACCTGGTTGTCGGTGCAGGTGGCGAACCAGTCGCGCGTCACGTCGAACCCCATGTCGCGCAGGCCGCGCAACAGCTGCTCGTTGCGGTCGAAGCCGACCATCCGGTGCGTTCGCAGGTCTTCGGCCGTTGCCGGTTCGCCATGCCGGGCAAGGTAGCTTTCGGCGGCATAGAGCCCCAGCTGCAGGTCACCGAGATGACGTGTGACCATGTCGAGTTGCGTCGGCCGGTACATCCGGAGCGCGATGTCGGCTTCGTGGAACAGCAGGTTCTCCGTCGTGTCGCTGGCGATGACGTCGACGTCGATCTGCGGATGGCTCCGCTGCAAACCGGACAGGATATCGGGCAGGATGTGCACGGTCACGAAGACCGACGCCGTAAGGCGCACGCGTCCCGTCGCGGTCTGCGACGTGCCTGCCACCTGCAACGACAGGCGCTGCACCGCACTTCGCATGTCGCGCGCCATGGGCAGGATCGTCTCGCAGAACGGTGTCGGCCTCAGGCCGCGGGCGTGGCGTTGAAACAGCAGCTGGCCCAGCTTGTCCTCGGCGCTGCGAATGTGCCTGCCGATGGTGGGCTGGCTCTGCCCCAGCACCCGCGCCGCACCCGAGAGCGAGCCCGCCTCGGCCACCGCCAGAAGGGTGCGCAGCAGGGTCCAGTCCAGATCGCGGGCAATTTCCATTCAATAATGAATATCTAACTCCCGGATTATCGCAATATACCGTCGCAAATGAATGGGGCAGAACCCGTGCGTCGCCTTTGAAAGGAAAACGTGATGTCTCGGAAAGCCCTGATCCTCGGTGCGAGCGGACGCTTCGGCCGTGCCGCCGCCCATGCCCTCGAAGCCACCGGCTGGCAGGTGCAGCGATTCGACCGCCAGCGGGACAAACTGCCCACCGCCGCGCATGGCGCAGCCCTGATCGTGAACGCCTGGAACCCGCCCTATTCGCGCTGGGCGGCCGAAGTGCCCGGCCTGACGGCGGCCGTGATCGCCGCGGCACGGGACAGCGGGGCCGCGGTGGCGATTCCCGGCAACGTCTATGTCTACGGTGAGGACCTGCCGCCGGTCCTGTCTCCGGACACGCCGCACGGTGCCACACACCCCCTTGGGCGTATCCGCCGCGAGCTGGAAGATGCCTACCGCGCCGCGGGTGTCAGGACATTCGTGCTGCGGGCGGGCGATTTCCTCGACACCGAGGCGTCGGGAAACTGGTTCGACCGGGTCCTGGCCGCCGGGATCGACCGGGGCCGCTTCACCTATCCGGGTTCGCCGGATATCGCCCATGCCTGGGCCTTCCTGCCCGACCTCGCGCAGGCGCTGGCCGGGATCGCCGCGCGGCTGGACGACCTGCCGACATTCTCCGAGTTCACCTTCGAGGGGCACACGGCCACGGGAAGGCAACTGGCCGAAGGTATCGCGCGGGTCACGGACCGGCCGATACGCCTGAAGCGCATGTCGTGGCTGCCGATACAGCTCGCCCGGCCGTTCTGGCCCGAGGCGAAGCAAATTCTGGAAATGCGCTACCTCTGGGATCGTCCCCACAGCATCGACGGCTCGGCGCTGGCGGCGCTGATCGGCCCGCCGCCGCATCGGCCCCTGGACGACGCGCTGCGTGCGGCCGTCCAACCCCTGCTTCAGAAGTCGAGGTCGACCCAGACCAGCCGGTGATCCGAGGCCGTGGCCGCCTGGTCGCGCGACACGCCCAGCATGGGCGCCTCGTCCGGCCACAGGACGCCGGCGCCTGCCACCGAAAGCTCCGCGGCGGGCAGGATATAATCCACGCGCAGGTCGCCCGGGACAGGATCGGGCCAGTCGGCTGTTTCGCGGCCCCCGCCAGGCCGCATGGGTTCCGGATCCTGCAGGCGCGGATTGTCCAGCACGGCCCGGAGGGCCATGCGCCGACCCTCGCCACGCGCGGGATCGAGGTTGAGCGTGGCCATCAGCGCAAAATGCTCGCCCCTGAAGGGCGCCCCCTCGGGTGCCCAGCCGCCGAGATAGAGGTTCCAGAACCGCACCTCGTCCGCGTTGCGAAGGCCGTTGCGGTCCTCCGGTCCGTCGAAGACGGGCGGCGAGGCGTGGCTGGCGAGGACGTGGAACGGCCCGGACGGCGTCAGGACCTCGACGTCCCACGCACCGACCGAGTGCAGCGCAAGAAGCTCCAGTGCCTCGGGCGGCGTCACGTCGGTTGCGGCGTTGCCCGGAAGCGCGATCCAGGGCAGGGCGGTGAAGTCCCGAACCGTGCCGATCGGATACCGCGACAGGAGCGCCATCCCGCCGTCGCCGGTGAAATAGCCGAAGCCCTGCGCATCGCGGGCGCGCCAGGTCCGACCGTCGCCGTCGAGGTCCACGCCGGTCGGACGGCCGGTGTTCGGCGCGGGGGCGATCCTGTGGGGATAGGGCGAGCCGGCATCATCGAGCAGTTCGGCGAGGGCGGTCAGCGCGGCAAGGCCCGCGTCGTGGTCGATGTCGAGCAGCAGGATGATGTCCGCGTCCGCCGCCGCGATCAGGTCTCGCGTGGCTAGCACCGCCGGATCGTCCCTCGAGACGATGTCGCGCAGCAAAAGGCCGGGTCCGTCCCGGGACAGTGTCGTGTGGAAGACGGCAAGTCGCAGCGCCTCGGCGCCAACCGGCGCCGCGGCAAGGGCCGCAGCTATCGCGACAGGGCCGGCGAACCGGGCCCATCGGAGCCCAGGGAGGCGGTCAGCCGCGCGCGCCGCTGCCCGATCATGTCGGCGATTCGCCCCATCGCCAGTCCCCGCATCAGGAGGCTGAGCGGAATGAACATCCACAGCGTGATCCCCCAGACCATCGCGTGCGGAGAGGACAGCACGGCGATGTTGATATGGTTGGCCGCGATGACGGCCACCACCGGAAGCACGAATGGCGCGAAAACTCCTAAGATCACGTTAACGAGCGAATCGCGCCGCAACCTTTTCACGACGTCGCCGCCCGTGGTCGGATCGAAGGTGGGAAGGTTGATCCACACGTTGAACGAACTGCCGCGGTTCGGCCACTGGTGCAACCGGATCAGCAGTCCGAAGATGAAGATCGACAGCAGCATCACCAGAAGCGCGATGCCGGCCATGCCCTTGATCTTGGTGACCATGAAGGGCTCGAGCCCCGGCGGCAGGTGCGCGCCGATCATCTGCACCGGGCTGAACGGGAAATCGAGCGCGGATGCGACCAGGATCCCGAAGGCGTTGACGATGATGGCGAGGCTCGATCCCTGCCCGGGTTGGGCGTTTGCGACGAGGCTCAGCAGGAAAAGCGTCACGAAGAGCGTCAGGATGCGCACACGGTTGAAGGGCGGCGCGTCACGGAATTCGATCAGTCCGGGATAGGTTGCGGCATATTCCATGCCGACAAAGACGCCGAGGGCCAGCGCAACCAGCGTGACCACCTGCGTGCCCTCGGGACTGGTCCCGGGGATCAGCAGCGACGGTGTCGCGATCACGATGACCGCGATCAACGCACGTGCCAATGCACCTACGAGCTGGGTCAGCACTCACTCTACCTCAATCTCGAAGCCGGTTGTTCCGACTTCCTAGTTATGGAATCGGTCCGCTGCGTGTCCCGCTCGGTGCAAAATTGCGATGATTGAACCGAAACGGCGCCAACAACGCCCGATTTTTGCCACAAAACTGCCCAGATTTGACCGGCCGCGCAAGCGTGGCTCGCGCGCGGTTATCCACAGCGTCGCGGATTGAACACGACACTGTGCTGCAATTGCATCAGTTCCCGGAGTTGGGGCGGGCCTTCAGACCCAGGGACGCGCCTGTGCAGCCGCGGCCTCGAAACCATCGATCGCCGCCGCCTTCTCCAGCGTCAGGCCGATATCGTCCAGCCCGTTGAGAAGGCAGTGCTTGCGGAAGGCATCAACCTCGAACGCGATCGTGCCCCCATCGGGCCCCATGATCGTCTGGCTTTCCAGATCGACCGTGACCACGGCATTGGCGCCGCGCTCGGCGTCGTCCATCAGCTTGTCCACGTCCTCCTGCGGCAGGACGATGGGCAGGATGCCGTTCTTGAAGCAGTTGTTGAAGAAGATGTCGGCGAAGGACGGCGCGATCACGCAGCGGATGCCAAAGTCCAGAAGCGCCCAGGGCGCATGTTCGCGCGACGACCCGCAGCCGAAGTTCTCGCCGGCGACAAGGATCTGCGCCTCGCGATAGGCGGGCTTGTTCAGAACGAAATCCGGGATCTCGTTGCCGTCGTCGTCGTACCGCATCTCGTCGAAGAGGTTCTTGCCGAGGCCCGAGCGCTGGATCGTCTTCAGGAACTGCTTGGGGATGATCATGTCGGTGTCGACGTTGATCTGCGGCAGCGGCGCGGCGACGCCTGTGAGCCTGGTGAACTTGTCCATCGCGGCCTCCTCGGTTGCGGTCTTCCCGATAGCGCGCCGTCGCGCCACGGGCAAGCCGGTCAGGGTGTGGTCTCGGGTGCGGGCACCTCGAAGGTCAGGCTTGCCCACAGCGTGCGCCATTCCGCCGGGCCCTCGGCCTCCGAGCCCGCGGCGTCCGCATCCGGGTCCGTCGGCTCCATCGGCTCCAGCGTTACCGCGTTCACCAGATACTCCATTCCCGAATTGACCGGCAGAACGACGATGCCGTTTCCGTCGGTCTGAAACAGCTCGAGCTCCGCCTCGCCGCCGCCGGCGGGTCGCGAAAACACCTCGACCTGGGCCATGCGACGCGGCTCGCCGTCGAGCAGAAGCTGTACGGGAAGCGCGCCGGCGAGATCATCGACATATGGATTGGCCAAGGCGACAAGCTCCGTGCGCAGGCCGACGACGCTATCCTGTCCGCGGCCATGGCCGATCGCCACAAGCGACTTGGCATAGCGTACGTAGTCCTCGCGCACGTCGATCCGGTCGAGGCCCCGCGCTTCGTGCATCGCCATCACATCGCCCAGCCCCTTGTGGCCCGCGAAGGCTTCGAAACGGTCCCACTCGTCCCATGTCAGGGCGCGTGCCGTCGTCTCGTGCACGATCACCGCAAGGCCCTCGGGCAGGGTCTCGGCGGAAAGGGCGGGAATGTCGCCCAGCCGACCGTCGACGTCGAGCGGGCCTTCTGAAGTGAGGATCTCGAAGCGGACGAAATTCCGGGGTATGAAGCTCTGCGGAACGCCGCGGAACTCCTCGCCGACACGGAGGTCGGCGACGAGCGAAGCGTCCGCGGGCCAGCGATAGGCCTCGGGCGAAATCCAGAATTCGTGCGCAGCGACCTTGCCCACCCCGAGCGACAGGGCGAGGGTTGCGGCCATAGCCAGACGGAGCATCGAGCGTGTCCTTTCCCTTCCGAATCCCCTCCTGTTGCCGATCGGTGCTGCTGTCAATGGCCTTGGCGGTCACGATTGGGTCGGCGGGCGCCCATGAAATCCGCCCCACCGTCGCGGATGTGGAGGTTGCACAGACGCAGGCGACCGTGTCGCTTCGTATCGCGCTCGAGCCGCTTCTGGCCGGAATCGACCTCTCTTCGGTCGGTGATACGGACGATGCGCCCGAGGCCGTTCTCTACGACCGGTTTCGCGCCATGGACGGGGACGCGCTCGAGGCCGCGTTCAGGGAAGCGTGGCCCCGCATCTCCCAGGGCCTGACGATCCAGGTGGGGGACAGGCGGCTGGAACCCGAGATCGTCGCGCTGGAAATTCCCGCGCCCGGAGATCTGGAACTGCCGCGCTATTCCATCCTCACGGTCATGGCGGAACTTCCGCCGGGCGACGAAGGCGTGCAGATGGGCATCGCTCCCGGCTGGGGCACGTTCATCCCGCGCCAGACCGGCGGCGGCGACGATGCCTATGAGGGATTTCTCGCGGGTGGCGAACTGACCCCGCCCCTGCCGCGCACCGAAGTGCTGACCGAAGGCGCGGGGACGGTATTCCTGCGCTACATCGGTGCCGGGTTCGAGCATATCGTGCCGCTCGGGCTCGACCACATCCTCTTCGTCCTGGGGCTCTACTTCTTCGCCACGACGGCCGGCCCGCTTCTGTGGCAGGTCACGGCCTTCACGCTGGCGCACACGCTGACGCTGGCGCTGGCCGCCACGGGTGTCGTCGCCGTTCCGGCAAGCGTGGTCGAGCCCCTGATCGCCGCAACCATCGTCTATGTCGGGGTGGAGAACACGCTGGGGTTCGGCAGTATCCGGGGGCGCACGCTCCTCGTGTTCTGTTTCGGGCTTCTGCACGGGCTGGGCTTCGCCAGCGTGCTGGGCGACTACGGGATCGCAAGCGGCCGCTTCGCCGCCGCGCTCGTGGGATTCAACATCGGGGTGGAGATCGGCCAGCTGGCCGTGATCGGCATGGCGCTGGCGTTGACCGGGTGGTTCCTCTCGCGGTCCTGGTATCGCCGGGTCATCGCCATTCCGGCTTCGCTGGCCATTGCCGCGATCGGGGCCTATTGGGTGGTGGAACGCACCCTGCTCTGACGGCATTCCGACATGTTCCGCTTTCTGGCCGAGAACCGGCGATGGCTCGCCACGGGCCTGCTTCTCGCGTTCGGCTCGTCCTTCGGGCAGACGTATTTCATTTCCCTCTTTGCCGGCGAGATCCGGGCCGAATACGGGCTGAGCGACGGGGACTGGGGCCTCCTCTACACGCTCGCCACACTCGGATCGGCGGCGCTTCTGCTCGGACGGGGATCATGGGCGGACACGGTCCCGCTGTCCCGGCTGGCCCCCTTGGTCGCCGCGGCCTTCGCGGGCGCCGCGGCGCTGATGGCGCTCGGGACGTCGATCTGGACCCTCGGGATCTCGGTGTTCCTCCTGCGGTTCTGCGGGCAGGGCATGTTCAGCCATATCAAGATGACGGCCATGGCGCGCTGGTTCGTGGCGACCCGGGGCAGGGCGATCGCGCTGACCAACCTCGGCTACCCGCTGGGCGAGGTGCTCCTGCCGCTGCCGGCGGTCCTGCTGATGGCGGCGATCGGCTGGCGCGCCTCCTGGGGGGTGGTGGCCGCGGTGATCGCGCTGGCGATCCTGCCGGCGCTGCTCGTTTTGCTGGCGCGGAACCGCGCGCCGCAGGGATCCGCCGGCGGCGAAGGCGCCCCGGGCATGGATGGTCGCCACTGGGGCCGGGCGGAGGTGCTGCGCCACTGGTTGTTCTGGGCGCTGATCCCGCTCCTGCTGACGCCGGGGTTCATCGGCACGGTGATCTTCTTTCACCAGGTCCATGTCTCGGAGGTGAAGGGCTGGACCCTGCAGGCCATGGCGCCGGGGTATCCGGCCTACGCCGCCGCCACGGTCTCGACCGCCTTTCTCGCGGGATGGGCGGCCGACCGCTTCGGGCCGGCGCGGATCCTGCCCGTGATGGTTCTGCCGATGGCGGCGGGGATCATCCTGATCGGCGCGGCGGAGACTCCTCTGGGCTGGATCGCCGCGCTGGGCGTCACCGGCATCACGCAGGGGATGGCGGGTACCACCTGGGGCACGCTCTTGCCGGCGGTCTACGGAACACGGCACCTCGGGGCGGTGCGGTCCATGGCCACCGCGCTCATGGTGCTGTCGACGGCGATCGGGCCGGGGATCACCGGCGTCCTGATCGACCGCGGCCTCGATTTCCCCCAGCAGGGTCTTGCGATGGGCCTCTGGTGCCTGGCGCTCAGCGTCGCAATGGTCCCGGTGGCGCGCAAGCTGCTGCGCTGAGCGGCCGGAGTTTTGCAAAACTCCGGGCCAGTCCCTTGCAAGGGACTGGCAACGCCCTTGGAAGGGCGTGGCCAGGCTTTTGAAAAAGCCTGGCCACGCGGGTCACATCATCTCGCGCACGTCGGTGAGCCGGCCCGTCACCGCGGCGGCGGCGGCCATGGCCGGGCTCATCAGGTGGGTGCGTCCGCCGCGTCCCTGCCGGCCCTCGAAGTTCCGGTTCGACGTCGCCGCGCAGCGTTCCCCGGGGCTCAGCTGGTCGGGGTTCATCGCAAGGCACATGGAACAGCCTGCGAGCCGCCATTCGAAGCCGGCTTCCTTGAAGATGTCGGCGAGCCCCTCCTCCTCGGCCTGGGCGCGCACGAGGCCCGAGCCGGGGACGACCATGGCGCGGATGCCGTCCTTGATCTTCTTGCCCTTTAGGATCGCGGCGGCGGCCCGAAGGTCCTCGATCCGCCCGTTGGTGCAGGAGCCGATGAAGACCGTGTCGATCTCGATGTCCTTCAGCGGCGTGCCGGGCAGGAGGCCCATGTACTCCAGCGACCGTTTCGCCGCCGAGACCTTGCCGCCAGCGAAATCCTCGGGTGCGGGGACGGTCGCGGTGATCGGCAGAACATCCTCGGGCGAGGTGCCCCAGGTCACCACCGGCGCGATGTCCTCGCCCCGGATCGTGACGACCTTGTCCCAATGGGCGTCATCGTCGGAATAGAGCGTCTTCCACCAGGCCAACGCGGCCTCCCACTGCGCACCTTTCGGCGCGTGGGGGCGGCCCTTGACGTAGTCGAACGTAGTCTCGTCCGGCGCGATCAGGCCCGCGCGCGCGCCACCCTCGATCGCCATGTTGCAGACGGTCATCCGCCCCTCCATGGAGAGCGAGCGGATCGCCTCGCCGCAATACTCGATGACGTAACCGGTGCCGCCCGCCGTGCCGGTATGGCCGATGACGGAAAGGGTGATGTCCTTGGCGGTAACGCCGGGGCCGAGCTTCCCGGTGATCTCCACCTTCATGTTCTTCGACTTCTTCTGGATCAGCGTCTGGGTGGCCAGCACGTGCTCCACCTCGGACGTGCCGATGCCATGCGCCAGCGCGCCGAAGGCGCCATGGGTCGCGGTATGGCTGTCGCCGCAGACCACGGTCATGCCGGGCAGCGTCCAGCCCTGTTCGGGCCCGACGATGTGGACGATGCCCTGCCGGACGTCGGAGACCGGGTAGTAGTGGATGCCGAAATCCCGCGCGTTCTTGTCGAGGGCCGCCACCTGGATGCGGCTGTCCTCGGTCATGTTCTCAGGATTCTCGCGGCCTGCCGTGGTCGGCACGTTGTGGTCCGGAACCGCGATCGTCTTGTCGGGCGCGCGAACCGACCGCCCGGCCATGCGAAGCCCTTCGAAGGCCTGCGGACTCGTGACCTCGTGGACGAGGTGGCGGTCTATGTAGAGAAGGCTGGTGCCGTCCTCGGCCGCGTGGACGAGGTGTGCGTCCCAGATCTTGTCGTAGAGTGTCTTGCCGGTCATGTCAGGTTATCCTTCGGGGTCTCGTGGGCGATCCGCGTGGTGCCGTCGGCACCGGCCTACCGCCCGCCGAGGCGGGACAGTCGCGCCCCGAAGAACCGCCAGGGCAGGCGATCCCGATCGCAGATGTCGAAAATCCCGTTCATCACGCCGCGCAGATACAATGCCGTCGCGCGGAATCCAAGTCTCCGCGACGTGTCGACGGGCCGCCGCGCGTGCCCCGCGCCTGCCGTCTTCCCGCCAAGTTGCGCAGATACACCCTCCCGCTGTCGTACGCGTTCAAAGGAGGCCGCCATGCGCCGTTCCATCCTGGCCATTGTCCTGTCGTTTCTCGCCCCGGCCGTTGCCTCGGCGGAGCCCGAAACGCACTACGTCGGCATCTACGAGGGCAACGAACGGACCGGCGCGCGCATCCACGGCCCCGAGGCGCGGCTGCGGGTCGACCGCCCCGGTGCGGAGGTCACCCTGATCCTCGCCGATTACGGGCCGGTCCGCTGGTTCGTCGACGTGTCGCCCGCGACCGTGCTGCGCGAGATCGTCCTCGCGGGGTATCGGCCGGAACGTTCCGAGGTTCTCGTGAATGGCGCGCCAACCGAAGTCTTGCGCCGTGACCCGGACATGCCCGACCCCCGCAACGTCGATGGCCGGCCCTTCCGCGAACTCGTGACGCATCTCGCCACCCGGACGGACCTGCCGCCGCTGACAAGCGTCACGGCGTCCTATCGCGCGCCCGAACAGGGCTTCGCCATCGATCCGGCTTCGGGGCCGATCCCGGCGATGCGGCTCGACTACCTCGCCGACGCTGTCCGTCCCGAACGGCTGACCCCGGCGCTGCGTGCGGCGATGGACGCGCGGAAAGGGGAGGAGCTGATTTTCGACGACGAGGGATTCGCGCTGACCGAGGGCGGCGCGGTCCGTCGATTCGACGTGACGCTCGACGTGCCGGAGATCGGGTCGCCGACCGGCGCCGCGATCGACACGCGGCGCGGCCTGTTCTACGGCATTACGGTCGGGGGCGAGGGTTTTCTCTATGCGCTCGACCCCGAGACGGGACGCTGGAGCGTCCTGCGCAGCATGGACGGTTGGGACGCCGACGGCATGCTTTACGACCCGGTGCGCGACAGGCTGATCGTGTTCGGGCGCAACTGGGGCACGGACCGGCTTGCCATCGCGATCCTCGATCCTTCGCAGGAGGCGCGGACGGTGCTGGAGGTCGAACGGCAGGTCGACGACTTTCCGGGCCTTTCAGATCTCTACGACGTGGGCAACACGCGGCCGCCTCCGCTTGGCCCGGTCGCGGTGGATGGCGACGTCGTCCTGCTCCAGACCCGCGGGTCCTGGCCCGAAAACGATCCGGACGCACGGCGCAGTTACGTGATCGACCTTGCGTCGGGCGAGGTCGCGCTGGTCGGCTACCGCGACTGAACGGAAGGGCTCAGAGCGACTTGGTGGTGCTGAGCATCCGCGGATCGAGCACCAACTCGATCAGGTGGAGGCCGCCCTTCCGGGCCGTCCCGAAGGCCTCGGCGAACTGCGCGGTCTCCGTCACCCGGTGCCCGGTGCCGCCATAGGCCGAGGCAAGCTGCACGTAGTCCGGGTTGAACAACTCGGTCCCCGAGACGCGGCCGGGATAGTGGTTCTCCTGGTGCATCCGGATCGTGCCGTAGCGCCCGTTGTTGGCGATGACGACGATGATGTCCGCGCCGTGCTGCCGGGCCGTCGAAAGCTCCTGCATCGTCATTTGCAGGCAGCCGTCCCCGGCGAGGCAGACGACGGTCCGCTCCGGGTGACGCAGCTTCGCGGCGACGGCTGCGGGCAGACCATAGCCCATGGAGCCGGAGGTCGGAGCAAGCTGCGTCCCCTTGCGGCGGAACCGGTAGTAGCGGTGGAGAAAGGCAGCGTAGTTCCCCGCGCCATTGGTGACAATGGTCTCGGGGTCCGCGTTGTCGCGCAGCCACAGGATCACCTGTTCCAGCTTCACCCCGCCGGGGGTTTCCTGCGGTGTCTGCCATGCCTCGTAGTCGGCCCGTGCGGCCAATGCGCCCCGGTCGGGGGCCGCGGTGTCCGGCAGGGCGGCGACAAGGCGCGCCAGCACCTTGCGCGGGTCGGCGGCCAGCGCGAAGTGCGCGGGATAGACTCGCGAAGCGCCGTCGGGATCGGACGAGACCTGCACGATCGTCGGCGGCGCATCGCGGTCGAGCAGTTCGAATTCGCGCGTCGTGATGTCGTTCAGTTCCGCGCCCAAAAGGAGGATCGCGTCGGCCTGCGACAGGCGTTTTCCCAGCGCCGGGTTCATCCCCACGCCAAGGTCCCCGGCGTAGTTGGGGTGGTCGTTGTCCACGTAATCCTGCCGCCGGAAGGTCACCGCGAGCGGCGCGCCGAGGCGCTTGGCTAAGTCACCGGCCCGCATGGCGTCTTCGCTTCCCCACCGGGAGCCGCCGAGCAGGATCATGGGCCGCTCCGCCACCTGCATGATCGCCGTAATCCGCGCGATGGCGTCGTCGTCCACGCCGGTCCCGGCGGGCTGCGCGACGATCTCGCCGGGCGCCTCGGTCTCGTCCGACAGCACGTCCTCGGGCAGCGCCACAACCACCGGCCCCGGCCGCCCGCTCTGCGCCATCAGGAATGCCCGGTCGATGTACTCGGCGAGGCGATCGGTGCGCTCGACCTCGGCCACCCACTTCACCAGCGGCCCGAAGAACGCGCGGTAGTCCACCTCCTGGAACGCGTCCCGGTCGCGGTGGCGCAGCGGCACCTGCCCGACGAAGACGACCAAGGGTGTCGCGTCGTGCATGGCGACGTGGAGGCCGGAACTTGCATTCGTCGCCCCCGGACCGCGCGTGACGAACAGCACGCCGGGTCGCCCGGTCAGCTTGGCATCGGCCTCGGCCATCATCGCGGCGCCGCCTTCCTGCCGGCAGACGACGTTCTGGATGTCGTGGTCGAAAAGCCCGTCCAGCGCGGCGAGGAAGCTTTCGCCCGGCACCGAGAAGACCCGGTCCACCCCGTGCAGCGCCAGCCTGTCGGCCAGGATTTTTCCGCCGTGTTTGATGGTCACCGCCGCCTCCCGCCTTAAATCCGCGAAAAGGTTTTTGTCAGGAGGCAGGGGTGATGTCGAGCGGAAGGCTACTTGGGATCCGCGGCTCGCTGCGGAAGGGGTCCTACAACCGCAAGCTGATGCTGGAGGCCGCGCGGCTCTTCGATCCGGCGGAGTTCGTGGATGCCGATCTGCGCCTGCCGCTCTATGATGGCGACCTCGAGGACGCGGAGGGTATTCCCGCCGCGGTGCAGATGCTGGCCGATCAGATCGCGTCGGCCGATGCCGTCGTGATCGCCGGGCCGGAATACAACAAGGCGCTGTCCGGTGTTCTGAAGAACGCGCTCGACTGGGTCAGCCGGACGAAGGGCGGGCCGTGGCGCGGCAAGCCGGTGGCGATCATGTCGGCGGCAGGCGGGCGCGCCGGGGGCGAGCGGACGCAGTTCTCGCTCCGGCTGTGCATGATGCCGTTCCGGGCCAATGTCCTTCCGGGGCCCGAGGTTCTGGTCGGCCTCGCGTCGGAGCAATTCGACGCGGAAGGGCGTCTGATCAACGACCGCAACCTCGCCGCGCTGCAAGAGCTCATGGCGGATCTGCGCGCGGCCGCGAAGCTTTAGGCGAGGCTTGCCTCCGGCCGGAACTCGGGCGGGATCGCATCGATGCCGGCGATCACGAGATCGGCCATGAGCTTCGCCACGAGTGGCGCCATCCCGAAGCCGATCTTGAAGCCGCCATTGGCGATGAATTCGCCGTCATGGAGAGGGTGGCGGCCCAGCATCGGCGCGCGGGAGCGGGCGCGCGGCCGCAGGCCCGCCCATCGTTCGATCACGGGGGCGTCGCGCAAGGCGGGGCAAGCTGCGCGCGCGGCGGCGATCACCTCGTCGAGTTTCTCGTCGGTGCTGGCGGGATCGTCCCATTCCCGCTCGGAGGTGGAGCCGATGGCCACGGTCCCATCGCCATGTGGCACGATGTGGAGCCCGTCGGCGTAGACCTGCGGCACGGGGCCGAGGTCGCGGGCGAGCGTCGCCGCCTGCCCCTTCACGCCCGCGCCGACGATGCGGTTGCCCGCGATGCCGTTGAGCTCCCACAGACCGGCGACGCCCGTCGCGTGGATCACGGTATCGCCCTTCGGGGCATCCGCCGTCACCGACACCCCTTTCGCCGCCAGCGCCCGCACCAGTGCGGCCAGCGCCTGGCGCGGATGCAGCCGGGCGGACAGCGTGTCGTGCACGACGAGGCCCGTGGGGCTGTCGACAAGGCCGGGGAAGGTGTCGGCCGGCAGAATCTCCCAGCGATAGCGCCCCTGCCAGAGGTCGTGCGCCGAAGCCGCGCGTTCCCGCGCGCGGTCCACCGCATCGGCGTCGGCGAGTGGCTGGATGCGGCCTGCGCGGGCATAGAGCGGATCGAGGCCCGTTGCCGCCCCGACACCTGCCCAGAACCCCTCGGCCATGGCGAGGCTCTCGAACTGCAGCGCCTTCTTGGTGTTCCAGGCTTCCGGCACATGCGGGGCCAACGCGCCAACGAGCCCGCCGGAGGCCCCGGCGCCGGGACCATGGGGGTCGACGACGCTCACCCGTTCGCCGCGCTCGACGCAGGCCCAGGCGATGCTCAGCCCGAAGATCCCGGCGCCACGGACGACGATGTGCATTGCAAGTCCCCGCGGTCTGGAAGAGGGTCGCGCCATTGAACCGGCCCCCGAGACCTAGACCAGCCCATGAGCGATAACCAGTCGTCCGAGGCGCATCCGCTTGAGTGGCGGGGCGGCGTGCCGGTGTCGGCCCGTTTCGACGACCCGTTCTATTCGCTGGAGGACGGGCTGTCGGAGTCGCGCCATGTCTTTCTTGGTGGAAACGACCTGCCCGCGCGGTTCGCCGACGGGTTCCACATCGGGGAACTCGGCTTCGGAACCGGCCTGAATTTCGTCGCGGCCGCGCTGGCCTGGCGGGCGGCGGGCGTGGATGGCACGCTCCGCTTCACGAGCTTCGAGGCCTATCCGATGGCGCCGCGCGACGCGGCCGATGCGCTGGCGCAGTTTCCCGAGGCCGAACCCTTCGCGCCGATGATCCTCTCCGCACTGGGTGGATCCGGTCCTGTGGATAACTTAGGGATAACCCTAAGTATCGTTTTCGGCGATGCGCGGGACACACTCTCTTGTTGGGAGGGCAAGGCCGATGCCTGGTTTCTCGACGGCTTCGCGCCGGCGCGGAACCCCGAACTCTGGGAGCCGGACCTGTTGCGATCCGTGGCCCGCCACACCGTGCCCGAAGGGACCTGCGCGACCTATTCTGCCGCCGGGTCCGTACGCCGCGCGCTGGCCGAGGCGGGTTTCATCGTCGAGCGCGTTCCGGGCTATGGACGCAAGCGGCACATGACGGCGGGGCGCCTGAAATGACCGAGCAGAACGCCCGCCTCGGCATCCTCCTGATGATCGCGACGACCTTCGTCTTCGCCATGCAGGACGGGATCAGCCGTTACCTTGCCGGGGAATATAACGTCCTGATGGTGGTGATGATCCGCTACTGGTTCTTCGCCGCCTTCGTCATCGCCATCGCGTCGCGCAGCCGGGGCGGTCTCGCCCGGGTCGCGCGCACCGATCAGCCGCTTCTGCAGATCGGGCGTGGCGCGCTTCTCGCCATCGAGATCTGCGTCATGGTTCTGGGCTTCACGCTTCTCGGTCTTGTCGAGAGCCACGCGGTCTTCGCGGTCTACCCGCTGCTGATCGCGGCGCTCTCGGGGCCGATCCTCGGAGAAAGCGTCGGGTGGCGGCGCTGGGCGGCGATCGGAGTGGGCTTCGTCGGTGTTCTCGTCATTCTCCAGCCCGGCCTTCGCGTCTTCGAGATCGAGGCGCTCGTGCCACTGACCTCGGCGTTCATGTTCGCGCTCTACGGTCTTCTGACCCGCTACGCGGCACGCAAGGACAGCGCCGAGACCAGCTTTTTCTGGACCGGAACCGTGGGCGCGGTGGTGATGACGGCGGTCGGCGTCTGGTACTGGGAGCCGATGACCGGGGGCGACTGGCTGTGGATGGCGGCGCTCTGTGTCACGGGCGCGACGGGCCACTGGCTCCTGATAAAGACCTACTCGGTCGCGGAGGCGAGCCTCGTGCAGCCCTTCGCCTATTTCCAGCTGCCGTTCGCGGCGGGGCTGGGGATGGTCGTGTTCGGCGAGACGCTGGAATGGAACGTCGCCACGGGCGCGGCGATCGTCGTGTCGGCGGGCCTGTTCACCCTGTGGCGGGCGCGGGTGAAGGCGCAGGGCGGTTAACGCAGAAGCCGCTCGGCCAGCCCGACCTCCGGCAAGTTCCCGGTCAGCTGCGCCTCGTAGATGGCGAGGCTTTCGGTCACGCGCATGATGTAATTCCGCGTCTCGGTGAAGGGGATCGCCTCGATCCAGTAGACGATCGTATCCTCGTCCTCGCGCCGGGGATCGCCGAAGCGTTCGATCCATTCCGAGGCGCGGCGCGGCCCGGCGTTGTAGCCGGCGGACACGAGAACCACGTTGCCGCCGAACCGTTCGTTCAGACCCGCGATATAGGCGGTGGCGAGGCGCGCGTTGTAGTCGGGATCGGACAGGACGCGCCCCTCGTCATAGGCAATGCCGAGTTCCGCGGCCGTGTCCCGCCCGGTTCCGGGCATCACCTGCATCAGGCCCATGGCGCCCGCGTGGCTGACGACGGAGGGATTGAACTCGGACTCCCGCCGCGCGATCGACAGCGCGAACGCGGCGTCGATGGGCCAGTCGCCTTCGGCGAGGTCGGTGACGGGGTAATAGGCGCGCATGATCTCGTAACCGTTCTGCGCCGCCCGCTTGGCGATGCCGAGGGCGATATGCGGGTTCCCGAGCTCCAGCGCGAAGTCACCGAGCATCCCGGCCTCGGCGCGCGACAGCGTTTCGGTGAGGTGCGTGAGGAAGCGTTCGGCAAGATCTTCCTCCCCGGCTTCGTAGAGCAGAAGCGCGGCATGGAAGACCTCGGACGAGGTGAAGGACGCGCTGCGCCAGGGGCCGTAGTCCTCCTCGGCGAGGAAGGCGGGGTCCATCGGCAGTCCGCCCCGC
The DNA here is from genome assembly GCF_025515305.1 of Roseicyclus sediminis. Lineage (GTDB taxonomy): Bacteria > Pseudomonadota > Alphaproteobacteria > Rhodobacterales > Rhodobacteraceae > Roseibacterium > Roseibacterium sediminis. Next base: position 434,495 of record NZ_JAOPHT010000001.1, on the reverse strand, counting down.
TCGGCGGCGAGCTGGCCATAGAAGCTCGACTGGTATTCCGCGCCGAGCGCGTAGGCCTCGGCAGCTGCGGTCGCGTTGCCCATGGCCTCGTGCGTCCGGCCGAGCCAGTAGCCCGCGCGGCCCATGGAAATGGGGCTGGCGACCGTGTCGGTGAAGGACCGGAAATGCCCCAGCGCGGTTTCGTGGCGGCCGAGCCGGAAGGCGCAGTAGCCCGCGATCCACTCCAGCTCGGCATAGGCGCTGTCGTCCGCGCCGCGCGGCAGGAAGTGGTTCGCGGCATAGTCGTAGCAGGTGCCGAACTGCCCTTCGCGCATCACGTCGCGGGCGAGATCGGCGCGCCGGTCGGCCCATGCGGCGGGTCGGCCAAGCGCCTCGGCCGAGGTGGAACGTTCTGCCAGAAGCTCTCCGGCGCTGTCCCAGTAGCCCGACCGGATGCGCCAGATGAAGCGCTCGAAGGCGAGGCCCGGATCGTCGCGGAGCGCGGCCGGCACCGCCTCGATGGCCGCATCGACGCCCGGACGCCGCTCGCGGAGCGCAAGCCGCGCTTCGGCCAGCGCGTGCCAGCCCTCGGGCACGAGCGGGAACATGGCGCGGGCCCGGTCTTCGGCACCTTCCCACAGCAGGTGGTCGAGCCGTTGTTCGTGATAGTCGCCCTCGTTCAGCAGCGACTGGAACCCGGTCCTGAGCGCCGAGGCCTCGTCGCCCGACATGGTGAGGCCGGTCCATGCCGCCACCGCCACGGCGTTCGCCGCCTCCGTGTTCCCGCGGGCGAGGAGCGCCTCGGCCAGCGCGAGGGCCCCCAGTCCCGTGCGCGGTTCCTCGTCGCCGAAATAGGCGATGATGCGGGCGGGGTCAGCGCCGCGGGGGATCGACGGCTCGCCGCGGGCCCGCAGGTAGGGCATCCCGGGCCAGTCGGGATTGCGCTCGAGAAAACTGGTGTAGTCGGCAAAGTCCGCGCCACCCCGGCGCAGGCGCGTCCATTCGACGATGTCGCGCGCGACCGGGTCGTCGAGCCGACCCGCCGCCTCCGCGGCGAGATCGGTGTCGCCTTGTGCCAGCGCGCGCAGCGCGAGGCCGAGCGCGTCGGCGTCGGCAAACGCGGGCACGGGTGGCAGAACGAGGCAGATCGCAAGCAACAGTCGACGCATCGAGCCCTCCGGCATCCATTGCGGATCCACAGGATATCGCGGCAGTCGCGGCTGGCAACTCACGAACTTGGCAATCCTGCGGGGCGGGAGTAGGGTCCGCGCCACGTTTCGCCCAAGTTGGAAAGACCCGACCACGATGTTCAAAGGTTCGATGCCCGCGCTCGTCACTCCGTTTGCCAATGGCGAAGTGGATTACGATGCCTTGAAATCGCTGGTCGAGTGGCAGATCGCCGAAGGCTCCCACGGGATCGTGCCGGTGGGAACGACGGGCGAAAGCCCGACGCTGACCCATGACGAACACGAGAAGGTCATCGAGGCTGTCGTCTCCGCCGCCGCGGGCCGCGTGCCGGTGATCGCCGGCGCCGGATCGAACAACACGGTCGAGGCGGTCCGCTTCGTCGAGCACGCGAAGGCCGTCGGTGCCGAAGCGGCCCTCGTCGTGACGCCCTACTACAACAAGCCGACGCAGAAGGGCCTGATCGCCCATTTCAGCGCGCTGAACGAGATCGGCATCCCGATCATCATCTACAACATCCCGCCCCGCTCGGTGATCGACATGATCCCGGCCACCATGGGCGAGCTTGCGAAGCTGCCGAACATCGTCGGCGTCAAGGACGCGACCGGCGACCTCAGCCGCGTTCCGAAGCAGCGGATCGCCTGCGGCAAGGACTTCGTCCAGCTCTCGGGCGAGGACGCCACGGCGGTCGGGTTCAATGCGCAGGGCGGTGTCGGCTGCATCAGCGTCACCGCCAACGTCGCGCCGCGCCTCTGCGCCGAGATGCAGGAGGCGACGCTCGCTGGCGACTATGCCAAGGCGCTCGACTACCAGGACCGGCTCATGCCGCTCCACGAGGCGATCTTCGCCGAGCCGGGCGTCGCGGGCGCGAAATACGGGCTGTCGGTGCTGGGCCGTGTCTCGGACGAGGTGCGCCTGCCGCTGACCGGGCTCGAGGACACCACCAAGCAGAAGATCCAGGCGGCGATGCGCCATGCCGGCATCCTCGACTGACAAGGACGCCCGGCCGGGCGAGGTCTCGCTCGGCTTCGACCCGGGCGCGCGGGCCGAGGCGGCGCTTTGCGTGATCGGACATGTCCGCTCGCCGTGGGGCAAGGGGACGGCGCCGAAGAACCTGCGTGCGGCTCGCGAGACCGGAAGAGCCGCGCGGATCGAGCTTCTGCCCGAGTTCGTGCCGGGCCTTCTCGGGCTGAGCGAGGGGCAGGCGATCCAGATGCTTTACTGGGTCGATCGCGGGCAGCGCGACCTGATCGTGCAGAGCCCCCGCCACACTGACGGCCCGCGGGGCGTGTTTGCCCTGCGCTCGCCGGTCAGGCCCAACCCCATCGCGCTCGGGACCGTCGTCATCACCTCGCTCGACCGCGAGGCCGGCATCATCGGCATCGACGCGACGGATGCCTTCGATGGCACGCCGGTTCTGGACATCAAGCCGTGGATCCCGACCGTCGATGTTCCGCCCCACTGGCGGCCCGAAGGCTGAGCGCCTATATCACGCCCCCATGGCCAAGCCGAAAGACAATCCCAACTACAAGGTCGTCGCCGAGAACCGGCGCGCGCGGTTCGACTATACCATCGAGGACGATCTCGAGGTCGGAATCATCCTGATGGGGTCCGAGGTGAAGTCGCTCCGCCAAGGGCAGGCGAACATCGCCGAAAGCTATGCCGCGGTCGAGGGCGGAGAGTTGTGGCTCGTGAACAGCTACATCGCCCCGTACGTCCAGGCCAAGACCTGGGGCCACGAGGAAAAGCGGCGGCGCAAGCTGCTGGCCTCGAAAAAGGAATTGTCCAGGCTCTGGAACGCGACCCAGCGGCAGGGCATGACGCTTGTGCCGCTCGTCCTTTACTTCAACGACAAGGGCGTGGCGAAGATGAAGATCGGCGTCGCGAAGGGCAAGAATGTCTCGGACAAGCGCGAGACCTCGGCCCAGCGCGACTGGAACCGGCAGAAGCAGCGCCTTCTGAAGCAGAACGGCTGAGCCGGAGCGACCTCAGACCCTTGCGCCGCGCGCGGACGCGCCTTACCCCTATTCTCCGGTATCTGAACGCCGGGGAGAGTGTCATGGCCAAGCCCAACACGGGGCCCATCACCGGGGACGACCCCAGGACGCTCGTCTCGACCGAGTGGCTTGCGGCGCATCTCGACGATCCTGACCTGCGCGTGCTCGACGCGTCCTACTACCTGCCCGGCGTAGGTCGTGACGCCAAGGCGGAATACGCCGCCGCGCATATTCCGGGCGCGCGACACTTCGACATCGACGAGATCGCGGATGCCCGCAGCGAACTTCCGCACATGGCCGCGCCCGCCGAGAAATTCATGAGCCGCATGCGCGCCATGGGCGTGGGCGACGGTCACCAGGTGGTGGTCTACGACTGCACCGGTATCTTCTCGGCGCCGCGGGTCTGGTGGAATTTCCGCCTGATGGGCAAGACGGATGTCGCGGTTCTGGACGGCGGCTTTCCCAAGTGGCAGGCCGAGGGCCGCCCCGTCGAGGACATGCCGCCGATCCTGCGCGACCGGCACATGACCGTGCAACGCCAGGCGCATCTGGTGAAGGACGTGACGCAGGTCGCCTCGGCCTCCAAGCTCGGCGACTGGCAGATCCTCGACGCGCGGGGTCCGGGCCGCTTCAAGGGCGAAGAGCCCGAGATCAGGCCCGGCCTGCGCTCGGGCCATATCCCCGGCTCGATCAACGTGCATTACGCGACGCTGCTGAACCCCGATGGCACCATGAAGGAGGGTGACGCCCTTCGCGCCGCCTTCGAGACGGCGGGCGCCGACGTGAACCAGCGGACGATCACCACCTGCGGCTCCGGCGTGACGGCGGCGATCCTGATGCTGGCGCTGGCGCGGCTCGGCAACGACAACGTCTCGCTCTACGATGGGTCGTGGTCCGAGTGGGGTCAGTTCGACCAGCTGAAAGTGGAGACTGGATGAAGGTCATCCCCGCCGGGACCGAGGTCGCGTTCCAGATCACCTATCTCGAGATGCCGGACGACCCCGGCATCGACCCGCCCCCCCTTCCGTCCGACGTTCGCCTAGAAAAGGCGGAGGCGCCGCCGGTCTGGTTCTTCCTGTCGCTATATGAGGCGGTCGGGCGCGACTACGAATGGCGCGACCGTTTCGAACAGGCGGAGCGCGACCCGGACGCGCTGGCGGCCTTTGTCGGCGATCCGGCGGTGGAGTTGTGGGTGGCCTATTCCGGGGGCTGGCCGCGGGGGTTCTTCATGCTCGACCTGCGCAAGCCCGGCACGTGCGACATCGCCTATTTCGGGCTTGTACCCGAAGCGGTCGGAAGCGGCCTCGGCGGTGCGCTGTTGAAAACCGCCGTCGCCATGGGATGGACGCGGCCGGGCGTGACCCGGATGACCCTCAACACCTGCGACCTCGACCATCCCCGCGCATTGCCGCTCTACCAGAGCATCGGCTTCCGGCCCGTCCGGAGCGAGTTCCGAAAGCGCATTCTTTTCCGCGACCGCGATCCCTCCAGACACCCGGCCTGAGCCCATGTTCGAGAACCGTCTTCCCCCCGAACCCGACAAGATCCTGCGCATCATGGCGATGTTCGCGGGCGATCCCCGAACCGACAAGGTGGACCTCGGCGTGGGCGTCTACCGCTCGCCCGATGGAAGGACGCCGGTGATGGCCGCCGTGAAGGAGGCCGAGCGCCGCATCTGGGATGCCCAGGAAACCAAGAGCTATGTGGGCCTGTCGGGCGATCCGGCCTTCCTCGATGCGATGCGTGTGCTGATCCTGGGCGATGCCGTCCCCGCCGCCCGCGTCGCCGCCTGCGGCACGCCCGGCGGCACCGGGGCCGTGAGACAGGTTCTGGAGATGACCCGGAGGCTCTCGCCCGAGGCCACGGTCTGGATCTCGGACCCGACCTGGCCAAACCACCCGGCGATCATCGACCACCTGTCGCAGAAGCGGCAGACCTTCCGCTACTATGACGCGGCGACGGGGGGCATCGACCGCGACGGCATGTTCGCCGATCTCGCGCGGGCGCAGGCGGGCGACCTGATCCTGCTGCACGCCTGTTGCCACAACCCGACGGGCGCCGACCTCACCCCGCAGGACTGGGAGGACATCGCCGCGATCTGCGAGAAGACCGGCGCGATCCCCTTCGTCGACATGGCCTATCTCGGTTTCGCCGAAAGCCTCGAGGACGATGCCGCGGGCACCCGCCTTCTGGCGGCGCGTCTGCCCGAGGTCTTCATCGCCGCAAGCTGTTCCAAGAACTTCGGCCTCTACCGCGAGCGCGTGGGCGTCGTTCTCGTCGTCACCGGCGAGGGCGGGCCGCAGGCGGCGGCCTTCGGGACGCTCGCCAACCTCAACCGGCAGAACTACGCCTTCCCGCCCGATCACGGCGCGCGGATCGTGCAGACGATCCTCGGCGATGCCGCGCTGGCAGAAAGCTGGCGGACCGAACTGCGGACCATGCGCGAGACGATGCTCGGCAACCGCCGCATGCTCGCCGACGCGCTCAGGGCCGAGACGGGGTCCGACCGGTTCGGCTTCTTCGCGGGGCACCGGGGGATGTTCTCGCTGTGCGGTGGCGACCCCGAGCAGGTGCGGATCCTGCGCGAGACCCATGGCATCTACCTCATCGGCGACGGGCGGATGAACGTGGCGGGACTGACGGCGGCGACGATCCCGCAGGTGGCGCGCGCACTGGCCGAGGTGCTTGCCTGAGGCCCGACAAGGGCGTATGGGGCGGGCCTGCCGGGGTTCCGGCCAAGTCTCCGACCACCTTGTCAAAACGGAAACACATCCATGACCAGATATCTGCCGGGCATCCTGGCGATGGCGGCCGTCGTCGTCGCCTCGAACATCCTCGTCCAGTTCCTCTTCGGCCAGTGGCTGACCTGGGGCGCCTTCACCTACCCGCTCGCCTTCCTCGTCACCGACATCATGAACCGGGTCTACGGCCCCGGGCCCGCGCGCCGCGTCGTCTTCGCGGGCTTCGTCGTGGGCGTCGCCTGCTCGCTGATCGGCACGCAGATCGTGGGGGAGTTCGGGCCTCTCGTGACGCTCCGCATCGCCATCGGCTCGGGGCTGGCCTTCCTCACGGCGCAACTGCTCGACGTGGCGATCTTCGACCGCATCCGCGACCGTGGGTGGTGGCAGGCGCCGGTCCTGTCCTCGCTCATCGGCTCCAGCGTCGACACCGCGCTGTTCTTCACCATCGCCTTCTCGGGCGCGCTGTCCTTCCTCGAACCCGGCAACGACGTGTCCTGGGCGGGCGAGATGCTGCCGCTGATCGGCATGGGCCCGGTGGCGCCGCTCTGGGTCTCGCTCGCCTTCGCGGACTGGCTGGTGAAACTGTCTCTCGCGGTCCTGGCCCTCATCCCCTTCCGGCTCATCACGCGAAAAATGATGGCACAGGTTGCGTAAAAAGTTTTGACAACCGCAAAATCTGTGGCACGCTCACCTCAACCGTAACCAAATCGAAAGGAGGTGATCCAGTGTCTAGAGAAGCATTGGAGAATGGCGTCGGGACAGCTTGGGAGGTGCGCACCTGAGGCAGCCCTCGGGTGGCAAGGCCAACCCAAGCGGGAGAATTCCTAACCGAATGCCCGCCTCCTGATTTCTCGAAAGGGTCGCCAACAGGCGACCCTTTTTCGTATGGAAAGACATGCTGAGGATCACCGACCAGATCGCGCTGGAGGAATGGGAGCTGACGGAGCAGTTCGTCCGCTCCTCCGGCCCCGGCGGGCAGAACGTCAACAAGGTCTCCACCGCCGTCGAGCTGCGCTTCGAGGCGGAACGCTCGCCATCCCTGCCCGACGCGGTGAAGCGGCGGCTCCGCCGGCTTGCCGGGCGGCGCTGGACCAAGGAGGGGGCGGTGGTGATCTTCGTCGAGGAGACCCGTAGCCAGGCCCGCAACCGCGAGATCGCGCGGGAGCGGCTGGCGGATCTGGTGCAGGCGGCGACGGTGGTCCCGAAGACGCGGCGACCGACGCGGCCGACCAAGGGGTCGGTGGAGCGGCGGATCAAGGCGAAGAAGGTGCGGGGGGAGGTGAAGGCGGGAAGGGGACGGGTGGAGGAGTGAAAAGAAACTGCCGTGTGGTGCAGTGTGATGCGTTCAACTATCCAGACTGTGGCTGGTTTGGTTTAGCTAGCGAAGCGCATCCTGCCAGGCTTCGATAGCTGCTCCTTCTCTCTGGCTAGCTTTGTAGCTTGCGTAAGAAAAGCGGTGTCGCCGGTCCGGTGAAACTCCAACGTCAGCCTGTCGATCTCACGCTGTAGTTCACCAACCTTGCTCTTGGAATCCCTGAGAGGCGCATCATGCGCCACCTGCGCCATCGCTGTCATGGGTTTGCCCTCCGTGGATATTCGCAGCGTGAGTCATGCGAAGAATAATTGCAAGGCTTTCCGCAACCTCACGTAGTGATCCTGTGTTCTCCCAGTCATCGTCCGTTCGCTCTCGATCACTCTTGTAGCGACCAGCTTTGTCGCTTGTCGCGATGAGAACGCCCAATGGATTTTCCCCATCTGAAGATATCGGTATGGATGCTAACGACTTGTAGCGAGTGTAGTCATATTCACGAAAATTTTCGCCAGTAGCTTCCAACACCGGTCTCAGCTCCGCGACGGTAGCATCCGCAAAGATTATTTCCGTTCCGCGGCTGAAGGCTAGGCCTACGTGTCCGTTGCCGGGTTCCCACTCCCGATGAGATGCCTCTTGATCCTCTTTTCGATCTCGCCTGCACGCAATACAGATCAGCTTTTTCCTATGGGAATCATATACATAAACACCGAAGTTCCAATACTCATCCCCAATCCCAAAGAGCGACTGACGCCTTTCTGCGAAAATGCCCAAGATACTCTGAGCAAACTTTGACGCTTGTTCCCGAGTTGAACACCCTTCCGACACCGCTTCTTCCACCAGTTTGTTCACTTGTGAACTCACGGTGATGCGAGCCAAGAGGTGGTCTTGGTAACTGTTCGCATACAGGATTTCAGCCCTAAGCCTTTCATTTTCCTTAAGGATATCAATGTTTTCAGCCACGAGGTCTGGCGTTGTCTGGTCGAGAAACACGAGGGCAAGGGAGCTCAAGACGGCTAAGAAAAGGCCACCAAAGAGCATCAAAGACTCGATATTGGAGGCCGATTGAAAGCCTTGAGCTCCCACCCAAGGACTGGCTGCCACTAAAGAAGCACCGATAACAGTGCCCGCTATCTTGAGAGTCCTTACGACACCACCGTATTTGCGAAACCGATCAAGAACTGTGGCGATAGCTTGCGATTCCAAAGCACTCAAACCACAACCTCCAGCCGTTCCTGCTCGCCCACCCCGAACACCCGCTTGTAGCGCGCAATCTCCGCCTCCGGCCCCATCGCCTTCTCCGGGTTGTCGCTGAGCTTCACCGTCGGCCGTCCGTTCGCCGCCACAGCCTTGCACACCAGCGAAAACGGCGCCAGCGCGTCGCCCTCCACCAGCCCGCGGAAATCGTTCGTCAGCAGCGTCCCCCAGCCGAACGACACCCTGACCCGCCCCGAGAACTGCGCGTGCAGCCGCTCGATCACGTCCACGTCCAGCCCGTCGGAGAAGATCACCAGCTTCTCCTTCGGGTCCTGCCCGCGCGATTTCCACCAGGCGATGGCCATCTCCGCCCCCGCCGCCGGGTCGCCGCTGTCCACCCGGATGCCGGTCCATTCGTTCAGCCAGGCGGGCGCATGGGCGAGGAAGCCGCGCGTGCCGAAAGTGTCGGGCAGGATGATGCGCAGGTTGCCCGAATGCTCCTCGTGCCAGTCCGACAGGACGTCATAGGGCGCGCGGGCGAGGTCGGCGTCCGTCTCGGAAAGGGCCGCGTAGACCATGGGAAGCTCGTGCGCGTTGGTGCCGATGGCCTCGAGGTCGCGGTTCTTGGCGATCAGGCAGTTGGAGGTGCCGATGAAGGCGTTGTCCAGCCCCTCCTGCATCGCCTGCACGGCCCAGTCCTGCCAGAGGAAGGAATGCCGCCGCCGCGTGCCGAAGTCGGCGATGCGCAGACCCTCGATCTTCTTCAGCCGCTCGACCTTCTCCCACAGCTTGGTCATGGCGCGGGCATAGAGGACCTGCAGCTCGAAGCGCCCCATGTCGCGCAGGACGGCGCGGCCGCGCAGCTCCATCAGGACGGCGAGCGCCGGGATCTCCCAGAGCATGACCTCGGGCCACTTGCCCTCGAAGGTCAGCTCGTACTGGTCGCCCACGCGCTCCAGGTGGTAGGGCGGCAGCTGCAGCGCTTCGAACCAGTCCATGAATTCGGGCGTGAACATCTGCCGCTTGCCGTAGAAGGTGTTGCCGCGCATCCAGGTGCTCTCGCCCCGGCGCAGGCGGAGCGTGCGGATATGGTCGAGCTGTTCGCGCAGTTCCCCCTCGTCGATGAGACGGGCCAGCGGAATGCGCGTGGTGCGGTTGATGAGGCTGAAGGTGACCGTCGTGTCCGGCCGGTTGCGGAACACCGACTGGCACATCAGGAGCTTGTAGAAATCCGTGTCGATCAGCGAGCGGACGATCGGGTCGATCTTCCACTTGTGATTGTAGACGCGGGTGGCGATGTCGACCATGGCGGCCTCCGGGGTGACGTCGCCCGAGGGCGCTCTCTTGCGGTGCGAGGTTAGACCAAGGGGGCGGGGCCTTGTCTAGGCGGGCGGCGTCCACATCACGTCCGCCACACGCGGCGCATGGGTCGCGAGCATCACCAGCCGGTCGAAGCCGAGCGCGCAGCCGGACGCGGGCGGCATGTGGGCGAGCGCGGCGAGGAAGTCCTCGTCGAGCGGATAGCGGGTGCCGTAGAGGCGTTCCTTCAGGTCCATGTCGGCCTCGAAGCGCGCGCGCTGTTCGGCCGGGTCGGTCAGTTCCCCGAAGGCGTTGGCCAGTTCCACCCCGCAGGCGAAAAGCTCGAAACGTTCGGCAAGGCGCGGGTCTGCGGGCTGCCGGCGGGCGAGGGCCGCCTCGGGGGCGGGATAAGCGTCTAGGATCACGGGGCCGGGGCCGAGTGCCGGTTCCACGAGACCCGTCAGCGCGCGGGAAAAGAGGTCGGACCAGCTATCGTCCGAAGCGGTCGGGATCCCCGCCGCCGGAAGCTGCGCCGCAAGCGCCGCCGTGTCGGGCGCACCGCCGGGCAGGGTCGCCAGAAGGTCGATGCCGTGGCGCGCGAACTCCGTGCCGACGCTGGTTCGACGGAGCGGGGCGAAGGGGTCGCAGGAGAGGTCGCGGTGGCGAAATTCCGTCACGCCGGCGGCCTCGGCGGCGATGCGCAGGATGGTGGCGCAATCCTCCATCAGCGTCTCGTAGCCCTCGTCCGCACGGTACCATTCCAGCATGGTGAACTCGGCGGCATGGCGCGGCCCGCCCTCCCGGTCACGCCAGACGCGGGCGAAGCTGAAGATCCGTTCCTCCCCGGCGGCGAGCAGCTTCTTCATGGCGAACTCGGGCGAGGTGTGCAGGTAGCGGCGCCGTGTCGTCAGCGTGTCGTCGGTCACCGCCGTTTCCAGCGCGTGCAGATGGGCCTCGTTTCCCGGCGAGGCGACGACATAGGCCGGATCGACCTCGACGAAGCCTTCGGCCGCGAACCAGGCCCGCAGCGCCGCGATGATGCGGTTCCGCGCAAGCAGCAGCGGCCTCCGGTCGGCATGGGTGGCCTTGTCCCACCATGTCATGGCTGGCCCTTTCCCGGCGGATGGGGTAACGGCTGCGTCTAACGCGGGGGCCGCTTGCCCCACAAGAGACGCTTACTGCGGAGGTCCCCATGAAGGTCATCGCGTCCCAGCTGCGCAAGGGCAATGTCGTCGACATCGACGGCGTCCTCTACGTCATCCTCAAGGCCGAGAACTTCCACCCCGGCAAGGGCACGCCCGTGACCCAGGTGGACATGCGCCGGATCGACAACGGCACCAAGGTCAGCGAGCGCTGGAAGACCACCGATGGCGTCGAGCGCGCCCATGTCGAGGAAAAGACCTACCAGTTCCTCTACGAGGACGGCGAGGGTTACCACTTCATGGAACCCGAGAGCTACGAGCAGGTGACCGCCTCCGCCGATGTCGTGGGCGACGCCAAGGTATGGCTGCAGGACGGGATGCAGTGCTACCTCTCGATCCACAACGAGGTGGTGATCGCACTGGAACTGCCCCAGAAGGTCACGGTCGAGGTCATGGAGACCGAGCCGGTGGTGAAGGGGCAGACGGCATCGTCCTCCTACAAGCCGGCGATGGCCGACAACGGCGTGCGCATCATGGTGCCGCCCCATATCGGTGTCGGCACGCGGGTCGTGGTGAACACCGAGGACGCCTCCTACGTCGAGCGGGCGAAGGACTGAGGGTTCCGGCCATGGACAGCGATGCGCCCGGCCCGGTGACGGCGCCGGGCGTCGTCTTTCTGGTGGGAACGCCGGGGCTTGAGGACGCGCTCGAGGCCGAGGCACGGGCGAAGGGCTTCGCGGGTGTGGCCCGCGTGCCCGGTGGCGTGGAGATCGCCGGGGGCCTGCCCGAAGCGGCGCGTGCGAACATTGTCCTGCGCTGCGCCGTCCGGGTCCTGTGGCGCGTCGCTTCCTTCCGCGCCATGCACCTCGCACAACTCGACAAGCGCAGCCGCAAGGTTTCATGGACCGACTGGTTGGTCCCCGGCACTCCGGTCAAGGTCGAGGCCGTCTGCCGCGCCTCGAAGATCTACCATCACAAGGCCGCCGCGCAGCGGGTTTCGCAGGCGCTTGCCGATGCCGGCATCCCCGTGGCGGCGGAGGCGGAGATCGCCGTGAAGGTCCGGATCGAGGATGACCTCTGCACGATCTCGCTGGACACCACGGGCGAGGCGCTGCACCGGCGGGGGCAGAAGCTCTATGTCGGCAAGGCGCCCCTGCGGGAGACGATGGCGGCGGGGTTCCTCTGGTCGATGGGGTTCGACGGCACCCAGGCCGTCATCGACCCGATGTGCGGTTCGGGGACCATTCCGCTCGAGGCGGCGGGAATCGCCGCGGGCCTCGTGCCAGGACGTGACCGGCGCTTCGCCTTCGAGGCGCTGAAGGGTGGCGCGCGGCCTGACGTCCCCGACGGCCCCGTCATCACGCCCGCCGCCCGTTTCATGGGTTTCGACCGCGATGCGGGCGCCATCCGGGGTGCCCGGGAAAACGCGGCGCGCGCGGGTCTCGAGGACTGGTGCCGCTTCGACTGCCAGCCGCTCAGCGAACTGACCCCGCCCGACGGGCCGCCGGGCCTCGTCCTGACGAACCCGCCATACGGAACGCGGATCGGGAACCGCAAGCCACTCTTTGCGCTCCATTCGGCGCTTGGGCAGGTCCTGTCCGAGCGGTTCAAGGGCTGGCGCGTGGGCATCGTCACCAGCGACGAGGGGCTGGCGAAAGTCACGGGCCTGCCGCTTGAGCCCTCCGCGCATGTCGCCCATGGCGGGCTGAAGGTCCGGCTGTGGCAGGGCGTGATCGCGCCCTGATGACACGGTGACACGTCCCGCCGATTGGCTAGGCTGAGATTGATCGAAAGCCGGAGCCGCCCGATGTCCAATACTCCCCCCGACCCCCTCCGCGTCCTGCTGCTCGGCGCCACCGGGACGGCGGGGCGGGGCACGGCCCGGGCCATGGTTGCGGCGGGTCACGACCTGACATGCCTCGTCCGGGATGCGGCGTCCGCGCGCGTCCTGCCGTCGCGGGCCAAGGCGATCGAGGGAGCCGCCACGGATCCCACCACGCTTCGTGAGGTGATGGAGGAGGGCGCCTTCGACGCCGTTGTCTCCTGCCTCGCCTCCCGGACCGGCGGGCCGAAGGATGCCTGGGCCATCGACCACGATGCGCAGAAGGCCGCGCTCGACGCGGCGAAGGCCGCCGGCGTGCCGCGTTTCGTCCTGCTCTCGGCGATCTGCGTGCAGAAGCCCCTGCTGGAGTTCCAGCGCGCCAAGCTCGCCTTCGAGGCCGAGCTGATGGCCTCGGGCCTCACCTGGTCCATCGTCCGGCCCACGGCGTTCTTCAAGTCGCTGTCGGGTCAGGTCGAGCGGCTGCGGAAGGGCAAGGCGTTTCTTCTGTTCGGCGACGGGACCCTGACCGCCTGCAAGCCGATCAGCGACGATGACCTCGGGCGGTTCATCGCCACCTGCCTCACCGATCCTGCGCGGCAGAACGTGATCCTGCCGATAGGTGGGCCTGGACCGGCGCTTACCGCGCGGGAACAGGGCGAGACGCTGTTCGCCGCAATGGGGATGGAGCCGAAGTTCCGGCAGGTTCCCGTCGCGATGATGGACGCGATCATCGGGTTGAGTTCGCTGCTCGGCCGGGTCAGCGCGAAGTGGGCCGAGCGGGCGGAGTTCGCCCGGACGGGCCGCTACTACGCCACGGAGTCCATGCTGGTCTGGGACGAGGCCGCTGGCCGCTACGACGCCGACGCGACGCCCGAATTCGGGACCGAGACCCTGGCGCAGCACTACGCGCGGCTCGCCTCGGGCGAGGTTGAGGCCGACCTGCGCGAACACGCCGTGTTCTGACCGATCTCAGTCGTCGCTGCTTGCAGGCTCCTCGCAATCGAAGGGGCGGCCATCGGGAAGGATGCAAAGGCGGTCGAAATAGGCAGGTGGGAGGCTGCCGTACGCGGGCAGGGCGTGGCTTTGCTCCTGGTCGTCGAGATAGGAAAGACAACTGGCGATGTAGTAGCCCGTCCGTCTGTCCTCGTTCTGGTACCAGGCGGTGAAGGCCGCCTCGCTTGCCGTGAAGATGTCCCCGCCCTCCGACACCACCGCGCCGAATGTTCGCGCGATGTCGCCGAAGCGCGGCTGGTCGACCAGCGCGTCCCATGGGCCCGGGTCGCCGCCTTCGGCGTAGTCCCATGCGACGATCAGGCTGATGGTGGCGGCATCGGCCTCCATCGCCCAGACGGCGCGCGCGTAGTCCCGCATCGACAGCGACAGGTCGGGGCAGAGGCCGCGGGCATGGTGTTCCACGTGCCGAAGTTCGTGGAACAGGATCGCCAGCTGCAGGTCGGGATCGAGGCCTTCCGAGACGACGATCTTCCGGGTCTCCGGTTCGTAGAAGCCGAGCGCGTTGAACGGTTCCCCGGAGATGCAGAAGGCGGGTGCGATCCCGGACACGGCGTCGCGAAGCGAGGGATATTCCTCCAGCGCGGGCGTCACGCGTTGGAGCAGGGCGTCGAGGGCCGCGTCGCCGCTCCGGTAGTCCGGCGGGTTTGCGCAGACCTCGTCACCGGCCTGTGCCGGAACAGCGAACCATACCGCCAGCGCGAAGGACGCAACCGCGGTCTTGAAGTCAGACCAGCGCGACACCGGCCTCGGCCATTCCCGTCCTTGCTGCATCGAGCGAGCCCCCGATATCGATCGCGCGGCAGAGATCGCCCCGGACCTCGGTTTCGAACCCGAGCCGCGCCGCATCCACCGCCGAGTAGTTCACGCAGAAATCCGTCGCGAGCCCCACGAGCGTCAGGCGGGCGATCCCGCGCGTGCGCAGATAGCCCTCGAGCCCCGTGGGCGTCGCGTGGTCGTTCTCGAAGAAGGCCGAATAGCTGTCGATCTCGCGGCGGAAGCCCTTGCGGATGATCATGTCGGCGCGCGCCGTGTTCAGATCGGGGTGGAATGCGGCACCGCCCGTTCCCTGCACGCAATGGTCCGGCCATAGAACCTGCGGACCGTAGGGCATCTCGGTCATCTCCATCGGCGCCTTGCCGGGGTGCTGGCTGGCGAAGCTCAGGTGATCGGCCGGATGCCAGTCCTGTGTCAGGATGACGGCGGCGTACTCGTCCATCAAGGCGTTGATGCCCGGCACGATCTCGTCGCCGCCGGGCACGGCCAGCGCGCCGCCGGGGCAGAAATCGTTCTGGACGTCGATGACGAGAAGGGCATGGGCGGCGTCGCGCATCCGGGGTCTCCGCTGGTTGGCATGATGGACTACCCTACGCCTTGAGCGGAGACGCGCAACCTTGTAGGGCGACGCCATGCTGACCGTCGCCGCGCTCTACCGTTTCACGAGATTTCCCGACCCCGCCGCACTTCGCGAACCTCTCCTGCAGGTGTGCGAGGCGGGGGGCGTGAAAGGCTCGCTCCTGCTGGCGACCGAAGGGATCAACGGCACGATCGCCGGCCCGCGGGCCGGCGTGGACGCGGTTCTGGCGCATATTCGCGGGCTGCCGGGCTGCGCCGATCTCGACTGGAAGGAGTCGACCGCCTCCGAGATGCCGTTCGGGCGCATGAAGGTGCGGCTGAAGCGCGAAATCGTGACGATGGGCGTTCCGGGCACGGACCCCAACGCCCTTGTCGGTACCTATGTCGCGCCGTCCGACTGGAACGCGCTGATCTCGTCTCCGGATGTCGCGGTGATCGACACCCGCAACGACTACGAGACGGCGATCGGCAGCTTCGCGGGTGCCATCGACCCCGGAACCGCCAGCTTCCGCGACTTTCCCGCCTGGTGGGAGGAGAACCGCGACCGTTTCCACAACAAGCGGATCGCGATGTTCTGCACCGGCGGCATCCGATGCGAGAAGTCGACGGCCTACCTCAAGGCTCAGGGGGTCGAGGAGGTCTACCATCTGCAGGGCGGCATCCTGAAATATCTCGAGGAAGTGCCGGAGGAGCAAAGCCTCTGGCAGGGCGGCTGCTTCGTCTTCGACGAGCGCGTCGCGGTGACCCACGGACTGGCCGAGACCGACCACAGCCTTTGCCGTGCCTGCCGCCGCCCGCTCGGCCCTGCGGACAGGGCCCATGCCGACTACGAGGAAGGCGTGACATGTCCCCGCTGCATCGGCGAATTCACCGAGGCCGACCGCGCCCGGTTCCGCGAACGCCAGCGCCAGGTCAGGCTGGCCGAGGCGCGCGGGATGGCGCATCTGGGCGGCTGAGGCCTTGCATCCGCCCACGACAGGGTTATCTCGCGCTCCATGACCCCCGACAGCCTCGACCAACGGCCCGGCTTGCCAGAGCCGCTTCGCATCCTTCTCGCCGCCCATCCACGCGAAAGCTGGCAGGCGCATCCGCAATTCCATGGCCTCGTCAGCTTCTGGCTGGAACGGCACATGATGTTCCGCCAGATCATGGACCACATGTCCCGCGAGACGGAGGCGTTTCTCGATGGCGATCGCGACCCGCGCGGTTTCGCGCAGGGGATTGCGCGCTACGGCGGGCTTTTCGTCAACCAGCTGCACGGCCATCACCAGATCGAGGATCATCACTATTTTCCGCTCCTGCGCGAGAAGGACGCGAGGATCGAGCGCGGTTTCGACCTGCTCGATGCCGACCACCACGCGCTTGACGGGATACTCAACCGTTTCGTCGGGCAGGCGAACGGCGCGATCGAGGGGGCCGGTGGCAAGGACTCCAGGGCCCCCGCAGGCGCGCTCCGTGACGGTCTGGCCGACCTGTCCCGCCTCATCGGCCGGCATCTCGAGGACGAGGAGGACCTGATTGTCCCCGTCATCCTCAAGCATGGCGCCGACGGTCTCGGTTGAACCGGTTCAGCCGGGGAAGGCCGCGTCGAGGATGCGCCACACCGGCAGCATAGGCTGAACAAGCGCGTTGAGCGCAGGCAACAGCCCGGCATTCTCCCATCCATCCGGCAGCGATGTGGACACGGCGAAGGCCTTGCGCTTCAGAAGCTCCGCCTGGGGATGATCCTCCGCGTATGGCTTCGGCACCCGTTTCAGCGGGTCCGGGCCCCAGTCCGACAGCGACAATCCCCCTTGCGCCATCGCGGCGGTCAGCGCGTCGCCGTCGTCGTCCACCATGCGCCGGTAGCGGGCCAGCGCGTCCTTCTCCAGCCCCATCACGCCCATGCCGAAGGTCAGGTACTCCGGAGCGGCGCCGAAGAACCACGCGGGCGTCACGGCCGTCCCGGGGCGGGACCACAGGATGTGGAGATGCGCGTTGTAGGGCGTCTTGTCCTTCGAGAACCGCACATCGCGGTGGATGCGGAAGACCTTCGGCCCATGCGCCTTGCCCGTGGCGCGCGCGAGGTCCTCCGCGAAAAGGTCGGCCATCAGTTCGGCGGGCTTGCGGATCTCGCCGGTGTAGAAGGCCTTGTGCGCCTCGAAGAAATCGCGCGTGTTGTCCGCCTTCAACTTCGCGAAGAAGCCGATGGCGGCATGTATCATGTCGGCGAACCCGTCGGACATCCGCGTGCCCTACAGACGCCCGAGGGCGGGCAACGCCGGCCCGTTGAAGTGAGGGGCCCTCATGCGCCTTGCCGCATGTTTCGGCTGCGTCGCCCCGCGAAACGCCCGCGCTCAGTCCGCATGAGCATCGAAATAGGCGATGTTCGCAGCGATCAATTCCTCCAGCACGTCACCCGTGGCGAAGATGTTGAAGACATGGTCCATTTCGGCGGTCCACAGGTCTTCCTCCCCGTCATGGGCGGCGATGTAGAGATCGGCCGAAGCGGGAGGAACGGTGGTGTCGAGGCTGCCCTGTGCGACGAAAAGCGGCCCGTCATAGGGCGCGATCTCGGCCACCGGGTCGAGCGTTTCCAGACCCTGGAAGAAGGCGCCGTTCAGCGTGATCTCGGCCCAGGGCAGTGTCACGGGGACCGGCTCGTCCGGTCCGGCGGCGAGACCGGCGGCGACCGTCTCCTCCGTGAGGATGGCGCTATAGGTCTCCCGCGGGGTGGCGACCGCGTTCCACAGCGCCACGGCGTCGAAGGCGTCGCTGCGCCCGGCCGTGGCGGCGGCGACAAGGCCACCCTGGCTCCAGCCGATGAGGAAAAGGTCTTCGGTGTCGATGCTGTCGAGACCGCGCAGATACTCGACGGCGGCGAGAGCGTCCCCGATCTGTCCCTCGAAGGTCGTCTCGGCGAAACTCATCTCGTCGGTCGCCTCGCCCGATCCGGCGAAATCGATGCGCAGGCTGGCATACCCGGCATCGGCCAGCCGCGCTGCGGTGCGGGCGAAGACGCCTTCGGGCACGGCTTCGGTCATCAATTCGTGCCGCGACCCGGTAAAGCCGTGCAGGAGCAGGACGGCGGGTGCGGGGTCTCCCGCGGGGAGGGCAAGGGTGCCGATGACGTCCTGTCCGGGACGCTCGATGATCACGGTGGTCTCCGTCATCTCGGCGGCGGCGAGGGTGGGCGCGAGGGCGATGACGGCGGTGAGGATGGCGTGTTTCATGGAAGCCTCCGGTGCTGGATGCATCGAAGGCTAGGGGCCGGGGTATGAGTCGGGCAAGGGGCGTGCTAGCTTCCGCCATCCGGTCGTCGGAGGGATGAATGGCATCTGGAAATGCGGCTACGATCATTGCGGCGCGTTTCTCCCGCCAGTTGGGCAAGGGCGACGATGTCACCGCCCATCCGGACGGCGCGCTCTTGGCCACTGCGGGGACGGAGACGCGGTGGGATGCCGAGGACGGGTATCCGCGCCGGGACCGGACGGTCCGCGCATGGTTCGCGCTCTGGCCCGATCTCGAAACGGCAAGATCGTATTTCGAGGCGCGGAAGAAAGGCATTCCGATCCTTGCCGAGGCAATCGAGACCGTCGCCATCCTCGGCCAGCCCTTTGCCTGCCACGGTGAGGTCAACTGGTCCCCCGATGGAAAGGCCACTTCCGTCTACCCCGCCCTGGCACCACGGCCGAAGGACGAAGGCCCAGTGATGGTCGTCACGACCCTCGGCCTCGGAGACCCGGAGAGCGGGCTGGTGGAATTCGGGCGTGGCGTGACCGCCGTCCGGACGGCGTTCGCCGGGAACCCGGCCGTGTTCCTCGACGTGAACCTCTTGCCCGATATGCCCCTGATCGACGGTCCGACCCTGACATTGTGGCGGTCCGAACGGGAGATGATGACGGGGGCCTACCGCACCGATCCGCACAGGACGGTCATGGGATTGCGCAACGGCGCGACCGCGCGGGCATCCTTTACCCGTTTGGCCGTCGTGGCGGCGGAGGGCCATTGGTCCGGCAAGGACCTCGGGATCCTGACGAGGCCGGGTGCGGCCTAGAAGTCGAGGTTCTCGACGCTCAGCGCATTGGCCTGGATGAACTCCCGGCGCGGCTCCACCACGTCGCCCATGAGCTTGGTAAAGATGTCGTCGGCCTCGGCGAGGTCGTCGATCTTCACCTGCAGGAGCGTGCGCGCCTCGGGGTCCAGCGTGGTTTCCCACAGCTGGCTTGGGTTCATCTCGCCCAGCCCCTTGTAGCGTTGCATCTGCTGGCCCTTGGCGCCCTCGTCGAGCACCGCCTTCAGAAGTTCGGTCGGTCCATGGATCAGCTGTTCCCGTTCCTTCCGGGCGAGCCGCGCGGGCTCGCGATAGACCTCCCGCGACGTGCGGCTTACCTCCGAGAGCTTCCGCGCCTCGCCCGAGCGCAGGACGGCGCCGTCCAGCGTCCGGATTTCCTCAACCCCGCGAAGGACGCGGGACAGGCGGATGCCGTGGTCCTGCGTGATCCGACCGGTCCAGCCGCGCTCGTATTCCGCGGCGACGAGGTCGAGACGCTTGGCCACGTCCTCGGACACGCCCTGCAGGTTCGCATCCGCCGCGCCGGGGTCGAAGGCCCCGGCGATGGCGGCCTGCTCTATGATGTGGCGGGGATAGTGGGTCGGAAAGGCCTCGAGGATGCGCTTGAAGGTGCGCGCGCCCTCCACGACGCGATGCAGGTCCGCGCCGGCGATCTCCTCGCCATTGTTCAGCCGGAGAACGGCGCCCTCGATCCCCTGGTCGATCAGGTAATCCTCCAGCGCGGCCTGGTCCTTGAGATAGACCTCCGACTTGCCCCGGCTCACCTTGTAGAGCGGGGGCTGTGCGATGAAGAGATGCCCGTGCTCGATGATCTCGGGCATCTGGCGGAAGAAGAACGTCAGAAGCAGCGTCCGGATATGCGCGCCGTCCACGTCGGCGTCCGTCATGATGACGATCTTGTGGTAGCGCAGCTTGTCGAGGTTGAACTCGTCTCGTCCGATCCCGGTGCCGAGCGCGGTGATCAGCGTTCCGATCTCCTGGCTCGACAGCATCCGGTCGAAGCGCGCGCGCTCCACGTTCAGGATCTTGCCCCGGAGCGGCAGAACCGCCTGGTTGTGCCGCGAGCGGCCCTGCTTGGCCGAGCCGCCGGCGCTGTCGCCCTCCACCAGGAAAAGCTCGGACTTGGCCGGGTCCTTCTCCTGGCAATCGGCGAGCTTGCCGGGAAGGCTTGCCACGTCCATCGCCGTCTTGCGCCGCGTGAGTTCGCGCGCCTTGCGCGCCGCCTCGCGGGCCAGCGCCGCCTCGATGATCTTGCCGACGATCAGCCGCGCTTCCTGCGGATGCTCTTCGAACCATTCCGAGAGCTTCTCGTTCATCAGGCCCTCGACCGCGGGGCGCACCTCGGATGACACGAGCTTGTCCTTGGTCTGGCTCGAGAATTTGGGATCGGGCACCTTCACCGAAAGAACGCAGGTCAGCCCCTCGCGCGCGTCGTCGCCGGTGAAGTTCACCTTCTCGCGCTTGGCGATGCCCGAAGATTGCGCATAGAGGTTGATCGACCGCGTCAGTGCGCCGCGGAAGCCCGCAAGGTGCGTGCCGCCGTCGCGCTGAGGAATGTTGTTGGTGAAGGGCAGCACCATCTCGTTGTAGCTGTCGTTCCACCACATCGCGACCTCGACGCCGATGCCGTCGCGCTCGCCCTCGACATAGATCGGATCGGGGATCATCGGCGACTTGGAACGGTCGAGATATTTCACGAATTCCCGCACGCCGCCTTCGTATTCCATCTCGACGCGCATCGGCTCGGAGTGGCGCAGGTCCTCCAGCACGATCTTCACGCCCGAGTTGAGGAAGGCGAGTTCCCGCAGCCGGTTTTCCAGCGTCTTGAACGAGTAGTCGAGGTTCGAGAAGGTCGTCGTGGAGGCGAGAAAGCGGACCTCGGTGCCGGTCCGCCCGCCGCTGTCGCCAACCACTTCCAGATGCTTGACCGTATCGCCGCGTTCGAAGCGGGCGTAATGCTCCTTGCCGTCGCGCCAGACGCGCAGGTCGAGCCAGTCGGACAGCGCGTTCACGACGGATACGCCGACGCCGTGCAGGCCGCCCGAGACCTTGTAGGAATTCTGGTCGAATTTACCCCCGGCGTGCAGCTGGGTCATGATGACCTCGGCCGCCGACACGCCCTCTTCCTCGTGGATACCCACCGGAATGCCGCGGCCATTGTCGCTCACCGAGACGCTGTCGTCGGGGTACAGCGTGACCGTCACGGCGTCGGCATGGCCAGCCAATGCCTCGTCGATGCCGTTGTCCACGACCTCGTAGACCATGTGGTGCAGGCCCGAGCCGTCGTCGGTGTCGCCGATGTACATGCCGGGGCGTTTGCGAACCGCCTCCAGGCCCTTGAGAACCTTGATGGAATCGGCGCCGTATTCCTGCGGCGCGGGGGCGTTGTCTGCCATGGGGTGCTCTGCCTGTTCTTTGTCGCCGGTTTATACCTGCCGGGGGCAGGAATGTCACGCGATCTGCCCCAATATTTAGCGGTTGGACAGGCCGATCACCACAGCCACGAGGATCAGGAGCGCACCGGCGACCCGGTTGATCCGCGCCAGACGCTCCGGGCTGGAAAACCGCCGGCGCGCACGGTCCACCAGCCAGGCGAAACCGATGTTGCCGACCAGGGGAACGCCCATCGAGATCGCGGCGATGACGGCGACATCCGCCGCCGTGACCGTGGTCAGATCGAAGAAACCCGGCAACATGCCCATGTAGAACAGGATCGCCTTCGGATTGGCGAGGATCGCGGCGACCCCGGCGAGGAACCCCGCCCAGGCGCCCGGGCGGTTCAGGCGGCTGTCGGCCGAGATCGCCCGGTCCGCGTGGCGGATGAGCAGCAGGCCCATGGCCGCGAAGACGGCCACGGCCACCCAGCGCAGCGCCTCCATGACCCATTCGTAGGAGCCGACGATCCAGGCAAGGCCGAGGGTTGCCGTCACCGACCACGCCGCGTCACCCAGCGCGACGCCGAAGACCAGCGGGATCGCCGCCACCCAGCCGTGCGCCAGCGCCCGCGCCGCCGTGGCGAGCCAGACCGGGCCGGGGGTGAGGAAGAGGACGAAAAGCGCGCCGGCATAAAGCGCGACCTGCGCGGCGGTGAGCGTCATGTCTCGGGGATCTCCGGTATCCATGTGCGGCCCGCGTCGTCCAGCGGCCAGAGCGGGTTCACGGCCAGTTCCCAGACATGCCCGTCGGGGTCCGCGAAGTAGCCGGAATACCCGCCCCAAAGCGTCGCCCCGGGCGCCTTCAGGGGGGCCGCGCCTGCGTCGAGCGCCCGGGCATATGCGGCGTCGACCTCTTGCGTCGTGCGGTGGTTCTGCGCGTAGGTCGCCGCGCCCGCACCCAGCGACGTTTCGGGCCGACCCTGGTCTGCGGCGAGCGCATCGACCCCGAAGAGACCCAGCACCATGCCGTCCATCTGGTAGAACACGACGCCATCGACCGCGCGCGTCTCCGTCCAGCCGAGCGCGGCGTAGAAGGCGCGCGACCGTTCGAGGTCCGCGACCCCGAGGGTCAGGAGGCTCACGCGGTTCACGGGCAGGTCGGTCATGGTGCGTCCTCCACTGGCGTCGCGACGCTTTCGCCGTTTTCCTCGGCGACAGCAATGTGCTGCGCGCGGAGGCCGAGTTCGGCGAACAATTCCGGCCCCGTGCCGGTCATCCAGGCCTGGGCTTCCAGCGCGCAGATCTCGTCGAAAAGGGCCGCCCGCCGCCCCGCGTCGAGATGCGCCGCCACCTCGTCGAGAAGGACGAGCGGCGCGGCCCCGGTCTCGGACTTGAGGGCGCGTGCATTGGCCAGCACCAGCGAGATCAGGAGCGCCTTCTGCTCGCCGGTGGAGCACTGCCGCGCGGGCACGCCCTTGTCCACGTAGACGGCGCCGAGGTCCGCCCGGTGCGGCCCAAGCAGCGTGCGTCCCGCCGCCATGTCGCGCGCGCGACCCTCGGCTAGGGCTTCGGCGAGGCCCACGGCGTCCTGCGGCCCGGTCTCGCCGTCGAGGGAAAGTTCGGCCACGGGAAAGGCCGTGGCGGCCCCCTCCTGGGCGGTGGCGAGACGCGCCAGCGCCGTCGCGCGGTTGTGGGAGATGGCGGCGCCCGCATCGGCCATCTGCGCCTCGAGCGCGCGGAACCAGGCCGGGTCGCGCACCTCGTCGCGGAGAAGGCGGTTGCGCTCGCGCATCGCCTTCTCGTAGGCCAGCACGTCCTCGGCATGGTCGGGCAGGAAGCTCATTGTCATGCGGTCGAGAAACCGCCGCCGCCCGTCCGACCCCTCGATCCACAGCCGGTCCTGAGCCGGCACCAGCCAGACGATCCGGATGAGACGCGCGAGCGCCACTTGCGGCGCGGCCTTTCCGTCGAGACGGACATTTCTCGGCGCGCCGGGTTCGGCGGTCAGTTCCACCTCGTGCCCTAGGTCCGGACCGGCCAGATCCGCGCGGATCTTCCAGCCGATCGCCTCGGGGCGGCGGACGATCTCGTCCGCGGTGGCGCGGCGCAGGCCCCGTCCGGGAGACAGGAGCGAGACTGCCTCCATGAGGTTGGTCTTGCCCGCGCCATTCGGGCCGAACAGCGCCACAGGCCGCCCGTCGAGGTCCAGCCGCGTGCGCCGGTGGCTGCGGAAATGCGACAGCGCGAGGTGGGCGACGTGTGGGGTCATGGCGGCGCGTTTTCCTTCAGGAAAACCGGGCGGAAAAGCCGGCTTTTCCGGCGCGGAACTGCCGGCAATTCCGCGCGCTCACATCTGCCCCGTCAGACCCGCATCGGCATCACGACATAAATCGCGCTCAAGTCGTCGCCTTCCCGCATCAGCGTAGGCTCGGCGGAAGAGGCGAACATGAACACCGCGTTCTCGCGGTCGACCTGGCTGGCGATCTCCAGCAGGTATTTCGCGTTGAAGCCGATCTCCAGCTTCTCGTCGCCGTAGGCCACGGCCAGTTCCTCTTCGGCGGCGCCCGCGTCGGGGGCGTTCACCGACAGGATCAGGCGATCCTCGTCGAGCTGCATCTTCACCGCCCGCGAGCGTTCCGAGGACACCGTCGCCACACGGTCCACCGCCTTGGCGAAGTCGCTGGCGTCGACTTCCATGCGGCGGTTGTTGCCCGATGGAATGACGCGCGAATAATCGGGGAAGGTGCCGTCGATGACCTTGGAGGTCAGCGTGATCTCGGGCGTGGCGAAGCGGATCTTCGTCTCCGAGACGGATACCGCGATCTCGGCCTCGTCGTCTTCGAGGAGCTTCCGCATCTCGCCGACCGTCTTGCGCGGAACGATCACACCGGGCATCCCGGCGGCGCCATCGGGCAGCGGCGCATCGATCCGTGCAAGGCGATGCCCGTCCGTCGCGACGGCGCGCAGGACCGGACCCGTCTCGCCTTCGGCGACGTGCAGGTAGACGCCGTTGAGGTAGTAGCGCGTCTCCTCGGTGGAGATGGCGAATTTCGATTTGTCGAAAAGGCGCCGGAGAAGCGGCGCGGGCGCCGAGAAATTGGCGCTGTATTCCGTGGCCGTCATCACCGGGAAATCCTCCCGCGGCAGCGTGGCGAGCTGGAACTTCGAGCGCCCGGCCTCGACCGTCAGCCGTCCCGCCGCACTGTCTTCGGTGATGTTGACCAGCGCGCCGTCGGGCAACTTGCGCGCGATCTCGTGCAGCGTGACCGCCGAGACCGTCGTCGCGCCTGCGCGTTCGACCTTGGCCGGGATGCGGTCGACCACCTCGATATCGAGGTCGGTCGCGCGGAAGCTGGCCGTATCGCCCTCGGCCTCGATCAGGACGTTGGCGAGGATAGGAATGGTATTGCGACGCTCGACAACCGACTGCGCCTGAGAGACGGCGCGCAGGAGTGCGGCGCGCTCGATCGAGAGTTTCATGCCCTGGCTCCGACAGATCGCGGGGAGGCGAGACTACCCGCTCCCCGCGCATGCACAAGTGTTTTCCCGGAGTTTCCCAGTCTGTCCGCCCGCGTCAATCCCCGAAGCGCGGACGAGCGTGCCGGAGTTTCAGGCTTCCAGCATCCGGCGCAGGATTTCCGCGTCCTCGGCGATCTGGCTGTCGACCTGCATCAGTTCCTCGATCTTGCGAACGCCGTAGAGGATCGTGGTGTGGTCGCGGCCACCGAACTTCCGCCCGATCTCGGGCAGGGACCGCGTGGTCAACTTCTTGCACAAGAACATGGCCACCTGTCTCGGACGGGCGATGGCCCTCGAGCGGTTCGAGCTCATCAAGTCGGTCTGGCGAATGTTGTAGTACTCGCAGGTCTTCTTGATGATCTCGTCCATCGTGACCTTGCGGTCGGTGTGACGCAGGATGTCCGAAAGGCAATCCTGGACCATGTCCATGTCGATGTCCTTGTGGACCAGGTCGGCGAAGGCGAAGAGCCGTGTCAGCGCGCCCTCGAGCACGCGGATGTTGGACGACACCTTGCGCGCGATGAACTCGAGCACCCCGTCCGCGATCTTCACCTTGGGATTGCGGGCGCGCATCCTCTCGGCCTTGTGCTGAAGCACGCCAAGGCGCAGCTCGTAGTCGGTGGGGTGGATGTCGACGACAAGGCCGCACTGAAGCCGCGAGGCGATGCGGCTGTCGAGCTCTTCCATGTCGACCGGCGCACGATCGCCCGAAATCACGATCTGCTTGCCCATTTCCACCAGCGCGTTGAACGTGTGGAAGAATTCTTCCTGGGTCGAGGTCTTGCCGGCGATGAACTGGACGTCGTCGACCATCAGGACGTCGACGGCCCGGAACATCTGCTTGAACCCGATCGTGTCCTGCTCGCGCAGCGCCCGCACGAAGCGGTACATGAACTGCTCGGCCGAGAGATAGAGGATGTCGGCCTCAGGGAAATTCGCACGCAGCTCCCATGCGATGGCATGCATCAGGTGCGTCTTGCCGAGGCCCACGCCGCCATAGAGGAACAGCGGGTTGAACGTGACATCGCGGCCTTCGGCCACGCGGCGGGCGGCGGCATGGGCCAGCTCGTTCGGCTTGCCCACGACGAAGTTCTCGAAGGTGAAGTTCGGGTTCAGGTTGGCGCCGGGAACGTCGTCGCCGTTGCGGGCCTTCGAGCCGGACGAGGCGGGGGCCGGTGCCGGCGCCAGGCGGGCGGGAGCGGCCGCGACTGCGGGCTGTTCTGCGGCTTCGGCCATGGCTGGCTGGGGCGCGGCCTCGGCGGTTTCCTCGACGGCGGCGGGGCGGCTGTTGCTGTTCACGGCCACGAAGCCCTCGGGCGGAACGCTGAATTCAACGCGGTCCACACCCACGCCGGCGGACGCGAGATGGCGGAGAATGACATCGCCGAAGTTCTGCGAGACCCATGAGCCGAAGAAGTTCGTCGGAACATGAAAGAGCGCGGTACGGCCATCCATGCGGTCGAACTGGATCGGTTCGATCCAAGCCGAAAAGTTGTTCCGGCCCACCGCCTTCAGAAGCTCGCTGCGCACCTGGCCCCAGGTCTCGTTCGTCATTCCCGTTCCTCTTTTCTTTTTGTGACCGCTGCCATGCCGGCCATCTTACCCCGATTCCCCGCGCGGAGTCCGCACCGGACGATTCAGCGCACCCAAAAAACCGGATACGCCGCGCTCGGACCCGGAACGGTCCGCCGCACCCGGCCTGGAGACATTCTTGGACAAAAGCGTCCGCTGCGCGCCAAACCCCCGGCGCGCCGCCGTCCAAATCCGAATCCTCAAGGTCAGGAGGGACGAAAGTGCAAGCATCGAAGAAACAGGAATACGTCAGCGCCGAAGCCCGACACGCCCTTAACGGGATCACCCCTGTTCCGCCGCTCCAGGGTCTGGACGCAGTGACTTTCCCGTCACCCGATGCTGCGCCGGACCTGTCAATCCGACCCCAACATTCTGTCGTCCCGGGCCTGGCCCGCCGCTCGCTCCATCCGCCCCCCAGGCGTCTGAATCGCCCGGTCAAGCTAGCGGGACTCGCGCGGGCCTCGCAACACATCTTCACGCTTGACTCCGGGCCAATCCGAAATCGAATCTGAACGCCCCTTTTAGGCCTTTGAGCCCACAGGAATTTTTCCGACAAAAAAAGGCGCCCGGCTCGCGGACGCCTTTTTTTCAAGGGCGATGTGGGGGTGCGCTCAGGCGCCCATACCCTTTACCCGCGAACTCAGACGCGAAATTTTCCGGGATGCGGTGTTCTTGTGCATCACCCCCTTGGTGACCCCCCGCATCAGTTCGGGCTGGGCAGCGCGAAGGGCGGTCGCGGCGGCGGTCTGGTCGCCCGAGGCGATGGCCTCCTCGACGCGGCGCAGGAAGGTGCGGATGCGCGACCGGCGGGCCTTGTTGATCTCGTAGCGCCGCTCGTTCTGGCGGGCGCGCTTCTTGGACTGGGGCGAATTGGCCATATCGTGTGTCTCTTTCGTCGGGTCTTCGAATACGGTTATCGCGCGGGAAGTCCCGACCCCGGGTTCAATACCGGGCGAATCCGGCCAGAGCGGGCCTCACACGCATGTCTGGCGCGGCGCATAAGCGAATTTCGCGCGGAAGGGAAGCCCCGGGACGCGGGTCGCCCTTTACTTGTCGCGGAACTGCGGCTCGCGCTTCTCCAGGAAGGCGGCCATGCCCTCTTTCTGGTCCTCGGTCGCGAAGAGTGCGTGGAACAGCCGCCGTTCGAACAGAAGGCCCTCGCGAAGCGGCGTCTCGTAGGCCCGGTTCACGGCCTCCTTCACCGCCATCACCGTGATCGCGGATTTCTCCGCGATCTTCGCGGCGGCGCCCATGGCCTCTTCCATCAGCTTCTTGGCAGGCACGACGCGGCTTACGAGGCCCGAGCGCTCGGCCTCCTCGGCGGTCATGAAGCGGCCGGTCAGATGCATGTCCATCGACTTGGACTTGCCGGCGAAGCGCGTCAGGCGCTGCGTGCCGCCGATTCCGGCCACCACGCCGAGATTGATCTCGGGCTGACCGAATTTCGCGGTGTCGGCGGCGATGATGAAGTCGCACATCATGGCAAGCTCGCAGCCGCCGCCAAGCGCGTAGCCCGCCACCGCCGCGATGATCGGCTTGCGACAGCGCAGCATCTGCTCCACCTCGGCGCCGAACATGTCGGAGGCGAAGGCCTCGACGAAACTCTTGTCCGACATCTCCTTGATGTCGGCCCCTGCCGCGAAGGCCTTGTCCGAGCCCGTCAGGACGATGCAGCGGACCTTGTCGTTCTCTTCGGCGGCCTTCAGCGCCCTGGACAGCTCTCCCAGGAGCTGCGTGTTGAGCGCGTTCATCGCGTCGGGGCGATTGAGCCTTATGAGCGCGATGTGGTCTTCGATCTCTACGATCAGGGTCTCGTAGGCCATGCGTCGGACACTCCGGGCTGTTGCGCTGAGGCGCAGGGTTAGCACCGCGAGCGGCGGGTTCAACCTATCTTTGACAGGCGGGGCAGTAGAAAGTCGATCTTCCGCCCTGGACCTTGCGGCGGATCGTTCCCGCGCAACCGCTGGTTTGGCAGGGTTCTCCCTCGCGTCCGTAGGCGCGGAAACTGTGCTGAAAATACCCCAGGTCCCCATCTGCCTGCCGGTAGTCCCGGAGCGAGGAGCCACCGGCATCGATCGCCTCGGCCAGAACGGCGCGGATCTCGGTCACCAGACGCGACAGCCGCTCGGGCCCGATGCGCCCGGCATGGCGCAGGGGCGAGATGCCCGCCCGATTGAGCGCCTCGCAGACATAGATGTTTCCCAGCCCCGCGACGATCCGCTGATCGAGAAGCGCGGTCTTCACCGGCGTCCGCTTGCCCGAAAACCGCTTGGCGAGATGCACCTCGTCGAAGGCGTTTCCCAGCGGTTCGGGCCCGAGATCGGCCAGCAGCCAGTGCGCCTCGACCGTTTCCGTCGGCGCAAGGTCCATCGCCCCGAAGCGCCGGGCGTCGTTGAAGGTGACGCGCATGCCCGCATCGGTGTCGAGGACGACATGGTCGTGCTTTTCCGGCGCGGGGTGGTCGTGGGCGAAATGCCCCGGCATCTCCCGCCCGCCGCCGGCGCCCGACACGATCATCCGCCCGGACATGCCGAGGTGCACGATCAGCGTCTCGTTCGTGTCTAGATCGGCGAGGATGTATTTCGACCGCCGCCGCAACCGCTCGACCCGCGCGCCGGTCAGACGCTCGGCCATCCGCTCGGGGAAGGGCCAGCGCAGGTCGGGCCTGTTGACCTCGGCCCGCGCGATCACCGCACCCTCCAGCACGGGGGCGAGGCCGCGACGGACTGTCTCGACTTCTGGAAGTTCGGGCAAGGCGCGCTTTCCTTCGGACGGGGCCGGGCTGTAACGCCGCGTTGCAGCCCCGGTGACGAGGCCTATAACAAGGCCCGACAAAGGCGGAGCACAACCCCTGATGACCGACGACCGCGAGACGCCAGAGGCCGGGACTACGCATTTCGGCTTCCGCACGGTGGAGGAGCGCGAGAAAGCGGGCCTCGTCCACGGTGTCTTCACCAACGTGGCCAGCCGTTACGACGTGATGAACGACGTGATGAGCGGCGGTGTGCATCGCATCTGGAAGGACGCGATGATGGATTGGCTCGCCCCGCGAGACGGCCAGCGACTGCTGGACGTGGCGGGGGGCACGGGCGACATCGCGTTCCGGTTCCTCAGAAGGGCGCCGGGGGCGACGGCCACCGTGCTCGACATGACCGAGTCGATGCTGATCGAGGGTCAGAAGCGCGCCGAGGCGACGCAGGTCGCCGACAAGCTCGAGTGGATTGTCGGCGACGCCATGGCGCTTCCGTTCGAGGACAACAGCTTCGACCGCTACACGATCAGCTTCGGCATCCGGAACGTGACGCGCATTCCAGACGCACTGTCGGAAGCGTTCCGCGTGCTGCGTCCCGGCGGCCGGCTCATGGTGCTGGAGTTCAGCCAGCTTCCGAACGAGGGGCTGCAGAAGCTTTACGATCTCTACTCCTTCAACGTCATCCCGCGCATGGGCCAGGTGATCGCGAATGACCGCGACAGCTACCAGTATCTCGTGGAATCGATCCGCAAGTTCCCCGACCAGGAGAGTTTCGCGTCGATGATCCGCGCCGCCGGGTTCGAGCGCGTGGCGTACCGCAACCTCAGCTTCGGGATCGCCGCACTGCACTCGGGCTGGAAGATCTGAGGTGAAGGGCCCCCACAACATCTGGCGGCTGGTCCGGACCGGCGCGACCTTCGAGCGGACGGGCGCGATGAGCGCGGTTCTCGAGGCGATGGATGCGCCGCGTCCCGTGCGCATCGCCGCCCGCGTGCTTGGCTGGCCGTTCAAGTGGCTGGGGCTGCGCGGCGACCCGAAGGTTCCGCCGGTGCCTCGCGCGCTGACGGCGCTCGGCCCCGCGTACATCAAGTTCGGGCAGATCCTGTCGACGCGGCCCGACGTGGTCGGCGAGGAGATGGCGCGCCACCTGCAGGTCCTGCAGGACAAGCTGCCGCCCTTTCCGACCGCCGCCGCCCGGCGCGTCGTCGAGCACGAGATGGAGGCCCCGCTCGAAACCCTCTTCTCGGAATTCTCGGAGCCCGTGGCGGCCGCCTCCATCGCGCAGGTGCATCGCGCACGGCTTGTCGACAGCGGGCGACCCGTCGCGGTGAAGGTCCTGCGCCCCGGAGTGGAGCGTGCCTTCCGCACCGATATCGACGCTTTCTACCTCATCGCCTGGGCGGTCGAGACGCTGTCCCCATCCTCGCGCCGGCTGCGCCCAAGCGACGTGATCGCCCATTTCGAGGGCGTGGTGATGCAGGAGCTAGACCTGCGGATCGAGGCCTCGGCGGCCGGCGAGTTCGCCGCCAATACCCAGGGCGACGAGGGCTTCGACGTGCCTGCCGTCGAGTGGTTCCTGTCCTCGCGCCGGATGATGACGCTGGCCTGGGCCGAGGGGATCCCGCTGTCCGACCTCGCGGCGATCGACGCCGCCGGGCACGACCGGAAGGCCCTGGCCGCGCGCGTGCTCCAGATGTTCCTGAGGCATGCGCTCAGGGACGGCTTTTTCCATGCCGACATGCACCAGGGGAACCTGAAGGTCGCGCCGAACGGGGATGTCGTCGCGCTCGATTTCGGGATCATGGGGCGGATCGACGCCTATACGCGCCGGGTCTACGCCGAGATCCTCATGGGTTTCATCCGCAAGGACTATCGCCGCGTCGCGGAGGTCCATTTCGAGGCGGGCTACGTGCCGGCCGACCGCGATGTGGGCGAGTTCGCGCAGGCTCTGAGGTCCGTGGGCGAGCCCATCTTCGGCATGGACGCGACCCGCATCTCGATGGGTCGCCTGCTGGCCTATCTCTTCGAGGTGACCGAGCGCTTCGGGATGGAGACGCGGACGGAACTGATCTTGCTGCAGCGGACGATGGTGGTCGTCGAGGGCGTCGCCCGTTCGCTCGATCCGTCCATCAACATCTGGACGGTCGCCCGGCCTGTGGTCGAGGAATACATCCGCGAGAACATCGGGCCAAAGGCGCTGGCGCGTGACCTGTTCCTCACGGCCCGCGTGCTGGCCCGGTTCGGCCCCCGCCTTCCGCAACTGGCGGAGGCGGCGCTGCTTGCCCAGAGCAACCCGCCGCGGCGCAAGCAACCCTCTGTCTGGCCCGAGCGGCTGGGTTGGGCCGTCCTCGGAGGTTCCGCGGCGCTGGTGGCGGTGTTTCTGACGCAGCTCTGAGGCGGGCGTCATCCGCCTTGCGACGTCCACGCCGGTGGTGCCCCGCATCCGCCAAGCGGTCTTGCTGGGACTTCGCATCGAGCGGGGCGTGAGCAACACTCAGTCCGCCGCGCGCTGGCGCAGGCCCTGAACGGCATCCGCGGGTATGGTCACGCCCCCCTCCATCGTCAGGAACACGCGACCCTCGATCAGCCGCGCTTCC
Organism: Roseicyclus sediminis; assembly: GCF_025515305.1. Classification (GTDB taxonomy): domain Bacteria; phylum Pseudomonadota; class Alphaproteobacteria; order Rhodobacterales; family Rhodobacteraceae; genus Roseibacterium; species Roseibacterium sediminis. The sequence goes on along the minus strand of NZ_JAOPHT010000001.1, from coordinate 402,588 downwards.
TCGATCGATGCGCGGACCGAGGCGGGTCGCGTATCGACGAGGTCCTCCCCCGACCAGTTTTCCACCGACACCGCATAGGTGCCCGGCGGAAGCATGCGCCCCTGAAGGTCCACGCCGGTCCATCCGAAGGGTGCGTCGGACAGGGGAACGGGCATCCGCTGCACGACCGTCCCGGCGGCGTCCCTCGCCACCAGTTCCATCCGGTCCGCCCGGTCGGCGGGCGTCGCCTGAAGGGTGACCGGCGTGCCGGAAAACGAGACCGGCATCTCGGCCATCGCCTCCATCCCGATCCAGCTCCCCAGTTGTCCCATCCCCAATGTGCCGAACCCGTTGGAAAGGGTTTCCAGAAGCTCGTTGGTGCGCACCTGCTGTTCCACCCCGGAGAAAGTGGCGAGTTGGGTCGCGTATTCGGTCGATTCCATCGGGTTCAGAGGATCCTGGTTCTTCAGCTGTGTCGTAAGAAGTTGCAGGAAAGTCTGGAAATCCGCGGTCAGGACCGAGTGATCGGTGACCGCCGCGGACGCGCCGTTCTGACGCTGGGTCGTCTGAGAAGGGAAGATCTCCATCGGGGGTCCTTTCGGTCAGAGCCTGAGGTCGAGTGCACGGTGCGCCGCCATTGGGGGTCCCGGTGCCTTCGCGACGTGTCCGGATGCGATGCCGGAGGGATCGCCCGCCGCGGTGCCGGGCGACGGGGCGCCTTGTGGCCGCGACTGGAACGCAGCACCCCCCTCGCCTCCGAGACCGATCCTCACCTGCGGCGCATCGAGGCCCGAGCGCGCGAACTCCTGCGCAAGCAGGTCGAGGTGGCGCCGCATGAGGTCCGCGGTTTCGGGACGGTCGGACAGGATCGAGAGGGTGATCGTTCCTCCCGTCTCCACGAGGCTGAGGCGCACACGGCCGAGTTCCGGCGGGTCGAGCGCGATCTCGATGACGCCCGTCGAAGGCTCCCGCGAGAAGGATGGGACATGCGCGGCGATCTGTTGCGCTACGGACTGCGCCAACGAGGCGGTCGGGACGGACGGCGCGGCGGCGGTCTGTGCGCCTGTCGGTCCCGTTGCGGAGGCCTGCCCGATGGCGAAGGCGTCGAGCGAAAACTCGACCGGGCCCGCGGACATGGACGTGAGTGCCGTGGCCTGCCCGCGTGCAGGGGACATTGCCGAAACCGCCGCGGCCTGCACGGGCGCGCGCGGAATCCAGGGAGCGCCGTTCGGCACCGATCGGGGCGTCCCCTCCGCCAGGTTGCGGTTCCGGGGTTCGGTGACGGCGGCCCGATCGCCTGGATTTCCTCCCGGAGGCGTCGGAACGGGCGCCTTCGGGACGTTGGTCGCCCCTCCATCGGCGGGCGTCATGGCGGGGCGTGGCGTTCTACCCTCCTCCACCTCGCCCGCGACCCGAAGGCCCCGGCCACCGGGATCGGATTTTGTCATGTCCTGCGCCAGGTCGGATGCGGCGCGCGGCCCCAAGTCCGTGGCTCCAGTTTCGGGCTTGCTGGCGGAAGCGCGCGCCGCGTTTCCGGGCAATCCAGGGTCCGGTTCGCCGTCAGCCTGACCGGGGCGACCGGCGGAGTTCAGCTGGCCGCGCTCGGATAGATCGGCCTCCGTCCGGCCAGGCCCGGCAGGGGCCGTCGGACCGCTTGGCCCGGGCCTTTGGGTGTCCTGAGACCCCGAAGCCTCCGGCATCTCCCGGCCTGCGATGCCACCTAAGCCCGGCGAATGTCGCCCGGTTTTGGAATCATCCTGTCCCTGTCCCTTCGCGGTCCTGGCGCCTTGCCCCTCCAGGGCGGCGGCGGGAACGGACTCCTGTCCGGTCGGAGCGGCCCCCCGGTCGGTCGGGAAGGTCGGCCGCTCGGGAATGTCCGGAACCGGTGTACGCGCGATCTCGCGTTGGTCTCTTGCCTGCGACGGCGCCCCCTCGGCCGGTGGCCGAAGCGACGCGGCCGGCGGGGCATCCGGTTCCGTAATGGCAAGGCCGGCCGGAATTTCGCTGGGAGATGTCTCCGCCGCGAATGCCGCCTCCGGGTCGTCGGCATGTGGATCTTCCGTGCCGGGCGATAGGTCGGCGATGCCGGACATGACCGCTTCCTCCTCCCCCGGATCGGAACCTTCCGGCGCTGTCCCGATGAAGGCGGCATCGTCCATGTCGAACACCGCCACGGTTTCCGCGTCCCGCGCCCCGGCGGACGGGTCGCCCGCTTCGGCGGCGCGGTCCGGCGCGGCGGCCGGGGCGCGGTGCGGATCGAGGATGCGCGGTGCCTTGCCGGCGCCGCCGGCTCCGGCGAATGCCAGGTGAAACGCGCCACCCTCCGGCATGGCGCGTCCGCCAGCCTCCTGGGGCATGACGGCGCGGGGTCCGGCGGAAGGGCCCGGCATGGCGGGCACGGGAAATTGGGCATCCATTCTGGCTGTCCGACGTCAAGGAAGTCGCCTCCCTGATACCCGCGGTCCCTTACCGAATCTTTACGCCCGGCCTTCATGCTTCCGAAAAATCGCTGCAATTCGAGGCAAGCCATGCAGGTCGCTCATGACGCGGTTCGCGTATATTCCCCGGTCATTCCGGAATCCGGGGCGCAGGTTCCCGACCATGAGGCATTGCGCGCGGTCGCGCGGGATCTCGAGGCCGCGTTTCTCGCCGAGATGCTCAAACATGCCGGCCTGGGCGCAAGCCGCGCGGGCACCTTCGGCGGCGGCGCTGGAGAGGAGCAGTTCGCCTCCACCCTCAGGGTCGAACACGCACGCCTGCTGGCAGAGCGCGGCGGCATCGGCCTTGCCGAGAGCTTCTTTCACGCACTGCTGACGCGTGAGGGCCTGACCGCCCAAGCGGACACGGCAGAATGAGCGCCGCCTCCCGCCGTGTCACTGCCGAGATCTCGCGTCTCCTCCAGGTGCAGAACGACGCGCTGCGTGCCGGCCGGCTCGACACGCTCGCCGCGCTCGTGCCTCAGCTCCAGAAGGCGATAGAGCGTCTGGGGCCCGATATCGACCGGCCGACGCCCGAGCTATCGCGGCTCAGGCGGACGGCCGCACGCAATGCGGAACTGCTCGCGGCGGCGCAGGACGGACTGCGCCGTGCGCGGATGATCCGGGACCGTGCCGCGGCACCCGCCCTGACGACCTACGGCGCCGACGGCCGGGTGGCGCCTCCGCCCTCCGGGGCCGGGCGCACCCTTTCCCGGCGCTGAAACGGGGGCCGGAAAACCCCGGATTCGAGCGATTATTTTGGCGCCGACGGCGATGTGTCTTCCGCAGCTTAGGACCTTGTTCAGCTTTTTCCGCCAAGGTCTCCCGGCACCATGCGGGTGGCGTGGTCCGGATCGAGGGACCGCAGACGTCAGAACGACATTTCGCAAGGGCCGCTGGCCCATCTTCGGGCGCTGAAGACGCGCCGAGAAAGCAAAGGAAAGGGACGACATGGCCACTTTCCACGCGCCGCCGTGATGGCCGCCACCCGCGACGACCTTCTTTCGCTTCACGATCAGGGGGCGGGCATTCATTCCGTCCGCCATTGCGCCTCACCTCCAGGCTTCTGGTCGCTCGACGCGGCGGTATTGCGGGAATGGGGCGGCCGCTTGCCCGGCAAGCGGCGTCGCGACCGGCGGGACCGCGGCGCGAACGTGCAGCGGACTCGGCCGGCCTGCATGAAGAGTGCCGTCCCCACAGGCAGGGCATGCCTCGGCCGGACAAGGAACGTCCGGTCGGCCCCCGCCATCCTTTCCACTGTCGCTCCCATCACGGAGCGAGCATGCGCGCGCGCTGGCGCGCCACGGGGATGCAACCGGAAAGCTGCGCGACGTCGAGACGCCGGTCGGGCGAAGGATCCTCGGCCACGATGCGCAGTACACGGGCGAGTGCCTGGGACTCCTGCCGCAGCAGGTCGATGGATTGCAGCAGGGGCAGTCCGGGCCGGAGGTCTCCCGAGGCGAGGGCGCATCCGAGCGCCTTGTCGATCCGCGACAGCATCTCGGCCTGGCGATCGGCCTCTCGCACGCACGCGTCCAGAACGTCGAGTGCGCCCGGGGGATGCCATGGCACCGGGGCACCGTCCGGCTCGCCGCCCTGGTCGTCGACGATCAATGCAACGTCCCCACGACCTGTTCGATGCAGGTCTTCAGCCCTTGTGTCGAGAAGGGCTTCGTCAGGAAATTGTTCATCCCCAGCTGCTGGCCCCGCGTCAGGATCTCCCGGTCGGCCCGCCCGGTGATCAGGATGAAGCCGATCCGGTGGGTCGAACGGTTGCGCCGCAGGGCTTCAAGGAGCGACAGGCCATCCATGCCGGGCATGTTGTAGTCCGAGATGACGAGGTGAACGGGGCTGGCCACGAGGCTGCGCAATGCCGCCGTCCCGTCTGTCTTGTAGTCGACGTGGCGCAAGCCGATCTCCTCGAGGGCGTTCTCTATCAGTCCGCGGCTGACCGACATGTCGTCGACCACCATGATCTGCAGGCTGTTCTTGAGGGACATGACGGTGTCTCCAGTTTCGTTCGGATCATGGCCGGGATGGGCCGGCGGGTTAATCGGAGGGCGCGTGAGCCGCCGTCACGGGACGCGCGGTTCGGCGATACTGGGTTACGCCTGCCGGCTGGAGGAAGTCCTCGAGATCGGCGTCGACACGCTCGGAATGGCCGATGAAGAGGGTACCGCCCGGGCGCAGCCGCTCTGCAAATCGCCGCCAGAGGCGCAACCGTGTCTCGGCATCGAAGTAGATCACCACGTTGCGGCAGAAGATGATGTCGAACATGCCCTGAAAGGGCCATGGACCCAGCAGGTTCAGTTCCTCGAACCGCATCGTAGCCCTGAGCGCGGGGTCGATCGCGAAGGTCGGCTCGCCGGTGCGGTGATGGGCGTGACGGCGCAGTGCCGGCGGGGCATTGGGGCCCAGTTGCTGCGCATCGTAGGTTCCCCGCCGGGCGCGCGCGACCATCTCTGGATCAATGTCGGTCGCAAGAAGCCTGAAATCGGCCTTCGACGCGTCCGGCCACGCCTCCGCGAGCGTCATGGCGATGCTGTATGGCTCTTCTCCTGAGGAACATCCGGCCGACCAGATGCGGATCCGTTCCCCGTGCCGGGCGCGCGCGGCCATTTCGGGGGCCATGCTGGCCAACACCTCGAAATGCACGGGTTCTCGGAAGAAGCTGGTGACGTTGGTCGTAATCGCCGAGATCAGTTCGCGCCGTTCCGCTTCACCGGCCCCCGTCTCGAGCAACCGGCGATAGGCGCCGAAATCGTCGAGGCCCATGGCACGAAGGCGCCGTGACAGCCGGGACACGAGCATGCTGCGCTTGCCTTCGTTCATCACGATGCCGGTTTCGGCATGTATCAGCCGGGAGAAAGCCGAGAAGTCGGCGTCGGACATCGTCACCCCGGTGTCCATGCGCGGCGGTGTCGGCAGTGCCATGGCAGGGTCGCGGACGGGGATCATGCCAGCTCGACCCCGAGTTCGGGCAGAACGCGAGCGAGGTCGATCTTCCGGAGCATCCGCCCGTCATCGAAGGTCACGACTTTGCTGATGAAGTCACGAGCAACCTCCGACGCGATGTCGGGAACCTGTCGCATCGCGGTGTCATCGATGGTGAGGATGTCCGACACCACGTCGGCCAGCAGTCCGATGGTCTGGTCGCCGATCATGACGATGATGATGATATGCCGAGCCGAGGGTTCCGTGGGCCCGAAGCCAAGCCTGGCCGAAAGATCGACGACCGCCACGACCGAGCCGCGCAGGTTCACGACGCCCTTCACGTAGTCCTGGGAATGCGGAAGGACCGTGGTCGGCGTCCAGCCGCGTATCTCGCGAACAACGCCGATGTCGATGCAGAAATCCTGCTCGGCCACTCGGAAGGAGACGACGTCGCGCCGTCCCGGCGTGTCATGGGCGCTGTTCTGAAGCATGCTCTACTCGTTCGCTGCAAGGGGAGGGGTCGGGAGTTCTGGCGCGGCAGATACGATGATCTCCTCGGGGTCGACGATGAGGGCGATGCGCCCGTCGCCGAGAATGGTCGCCGCGGAAATGCCGGGTATGGCGCCGTAGTTTTCCTCCAGGCTCTTGATGACGACCTGTCTCTGGTCGTGGATGATGTCGACGGCCAGCGCGGCACGGCGCCCGGCTTCGCATTCCACCAGCAGTAGGACATCGCGTTCGGTGTCGTCCCCGGGACGGGCGATGCCGAATGCCTCGGCGAGATCGATAATCGGGATGAGTTCGCCCCTGTTGGCCACGACGCGGCCCGTTCGCCCGATGGAATGGATCGTGGCGCTTGACGGGCGCAGGGTCTCCAGGATCGCGGACAGGGGAAGGACCATCATCTCGCCGCCGAATTCGACAAGCATCCCCTCGAGGACGGCGAGTGTAAGAGGCAGGGCGATTGTGAAGGTCGTCCCTTCGCCGGCAGCCGATTGAATGGTGACCCGTCCGCCGAGGGCCTGGATCTCGCGTCGGACCACGTCGAGTCCGATGCCGCGTCCAGACAGGGCCGATACCTGTTCCTTCGATGAGAAACCGGGCGTGAACAGGAGGTTGTCGATCTCCGAAAGACTGAGGCTTGCCCCGGGCGGGATCAGTCCCCTTGCCTCGGCGATCTCGCGCACCTTTTCCCGGTTGATCCCGCCGCCGTCATCCGAAACCTCGATGATGACACGCCCCGAGCGATGCGCCGCCGATAGCGTGATCGTTCCGGTTTCCGGTTTGCCCGCCGCGATCCGCGTTGCCGTGTCCTCTAGTCCGTGGTCGACCGAGTTCCGGATCATGTGGGTCAGGGGATCGACCAGCCGTTCGATGACCGTCTTGTCGACCTCCGTCGCGTCCCCGGTCGTGACGAGGCGCACCTGCTTTCCCGTGGCGTCGGCCGCTTCGCGGATGATGCGGTGCATCCGCTGGAACACGGGCTTGAGCGGTTGGGCGCGGATGGCCATCACGCTTTCCTGGATGCCGGAGGCCAGTTGCTTGATCCCGTCGAGGCCGTTCGACACGTCGCTGTTCGAAGCCAGACCCGCGGTTTCCACCGCTTGTGACAGCATCGCCTCCATGATGACGAGTTCACCGATCAGGTTTATGAGCCGGTCAACGCGGTCGAGGTTGACCCGTATCGTGGCGGGTGCCGCGGCCAACGTGGTCTCCGTGGCCGGTTTTGCCTTTCTGGAGTTTTGCGGCGCCTGACCTCCGGGATCGTTGCCCAAGGTTGACTCCTCCGCCAGCGCAAGGACCGCGGGGCCGGCGCGCGACGTTTCGGCGCCGCCCTGCGCATCGACAAGGATCGCTGCCATTTCGGCCGGGGCAGTCGGCGCAGCAGGACCCGGCGGAAGCGGCCCTTCGGGTGTCTTGATATGGGACACGCCTTGGGCCGGCGCCTTCAAAGCCGAGATACCGTCGTCCAAGTCCGGACCCAGGTGGGCAGTGTCGGAGCGAGGCATCCGATCGACGTCTATTTCCGCGAGATCCGCCACGAATTCGAAGACCGACAGGATCTCTTCCATCGTCGCATCGGTCGCGAGGCGGAGCCCCCAGGCAAGGTGTGGCTCGGCTTCGTCAAAGCCGGTCAGTGGGACGATCCCGGCGATGTCCGCCTGGATTTCGAGGTCACCCAACTGTGCCAGGGCCTTCAGCAGCGCCAGAGGCTCGTTTCCTGTGCCGTAAAGCGCGCCGCGTGGCTTGAAGTCGATCCGGTAGACCACGATGCCCGCGTCGGGGCCGGGTCCGTCGGATGCTTCGGGTCCCGCGTTCGAAACGGGGTCGTCCATGGGAGCGACCGAAAGGATCGTGGGCACGAATTCGAACGGAGTGTCGTCGTCCTCATCGGCGCCGTCGGCAAGGGCGTCGAGTTCGGCGAGCATCTGCGTGACGCGGTCACCGTCGGCCTCGCGCCCGTCGCGCGCGCAGCCGACAAGATCCGAAAGCATGTCGCCGGCCCGCAGAAGAGTGCGCATCACCCCGTCGGTCGGTTCCATCGAACCGCAGCGCATCTGGTCCAGAACGGTTTCGAAAAGATGTGCGAAGGTCACGAGGCCATCGAGGCCGAAGGCGCCCGCGCCGCCCTTGATGGAATGCACCGCACGGAAGACGGAATGCACGGTTTCCATGTCGTGACCGAGGTCACCGTCGGAGATCTCGCGCAGCCCGTCGCCAAGGCTGTCCAGCAGGTCCTCGCATTCCTGGAAGAAGGAGATGCGCAGTTCGTCCAGCCCCGACATCGCTACACTCCCAGAACCCGGTTGATCACGGCGACGAGCCGCTGATCGTCGAACGGTTTCACGATCCAGCCGGTCGCCCCTGCGGCCCTCGCCCGCGCCTTGAGGTCCTCGCCGCTTTCGGTGGTTAAGACGAGAACTGGAAGGCTGCCGAAGGCAGGATCCTTGCGCACCCCTTCGATCACGCCGAACCCGTCGAGCCTCGGCATGTTGATGTCGGTGATCACGAGATCGGGGTCGGCCTCGGCCAGCCGTTCCAGCCCGTCGATCCCGTCCTCGGCGAAATGGACCTCGAAGCCGTTGGGCGTGAGGGCGGCGCCGATCAGGCCGCGCATGGTGGGCGAGTCGTCGACTGCGAGGATTCGAACGCTCATCTCGCGCCTCCCGGGCCGGCGCACAGGGCCAGCGGCGCGATGCCCAGCCCGTGGCATGTGTCCAGGAACGCGTCCGACATGTCTTCGACGCGGAAAGGCTGCCCGTCCTCGCGCCATTGCCGGGCGCCGGAAAGAAGGACCTCGACGGCCAGTGCGCTCGCCCGCCCGACTGAGGCTGCATCTATGACGACGGGCGTTCCGCGCCGGGACAAAAGGGTGTCACGGACCGATCGCGCGGCCGCGACGTCCAGTTTTTCGGGGAGCTTCAGAACGTCGTCCAAATCGGCCTCTCCAATACGTGCACCTGCCAGTTCCGGCCTGCGCGGTCGCGCCGTCGCCGCGCCATTTCGCGGGGCCTGGCGAATCCGCCGCACGGCGTTTCGACGGCCACATAGCCACACGGCGCTTAACGAACCGTTGCCCCCGGGCGGGGTCCGCGAAGGGCGTCTCAGGGCGCTTCCGGCGAAAGGTTTTCTTTACGGGGATGTGTCAGGCAGATGGCCGGCGGCCCGCGCCGCTCAGCCTGACATGGGACGGAATCATGCCGAAACCGAGTGCACGTGATCTTCGCCTTCTGCTTGCCGACCCGGATGGCGCGCGCCGGCGCCGTATCCTCTCGGGGGTTCGCGGCGTCACGGTCATCGAGGCCGCGTCGATCTCCGAGGCGTTCGACCTCGCCGAATCGCAGGAGCCGAATGCGATCGCGATGGCGGCGGAGCTTTCGGGCGACATCGGCCTGCACATGTTCCTGCGCCTGGCGGACGCGCTGTCCGCGGCGTTCGTCCTGTTCGGCGATCCGGCGCGGAACCGCACGCCACGGGCGCTCGGGAAGGCGGTCGGTTTCGTGGAGTTCGGACCGGAAAGCGATGTGGAGTTGATCCTCGACGCTTTCCTGTCGACCAGTGGCTCTGCCCCGGGGGCCGCGAGGTCGCCCATGGCCATTTCAGACGATGGTCATCCGGGCGGACCGCCCCCCGCGCTGATCGTCATCGGCGCCTCGACCGGTGGCGTCAGTGCGATCGAGACCGTGCTGACGGATTTTCCTCGCGATTGCCCGCCAACGCTTGTCGTGCAGCATATTCGCGCCGGCTTCATCGAGGGCATGATCGCGCGCCTCGATGCTCGTTGCGCCCCTCGAATCGCCGCCGCGCAGGATGGCCAGGCGCTTCGGCGCGGCGAGGTGCTCGTTGCGGCGGATAGCGACCGGCACCTCGTTCTTCAGGGCAAGGACGCGCCGCGAATACGCCTGCTCGAAGGGGCGCCACGCCACGGTCACCGGCCATCGGTCGATGCGCTTTTTGAATCGGTCGCGCCGCTCGGCCGCGTCGTGTCGGCCGCGCTCCTCACGGGCATGGGGGCCGACGGTGCGGACGGTATGGGAAAGATCCGTGCCGCCGGCGGCGCGACGATCGCTCAGGACGAGGCGAGCTGCGTCGTCTACGGGATGCCGCGCGTCGCGGTCGAGGCCGGGGCCGCGTCCCGGGTGCTCCCGCTCGGGCGGATCGCGGGGGCGTTGCTGGGGGCCGGGTCCGCAAGACACGCGCCCGTGAACGATTCCAAGGAGTTCGCCCGATGAACGCCCTCGCCTTTCACGACATGCATGTGATCCAGGGCGAGCAGGCGGTCTCGGACGAAGCCGATGCCACAATGCAGACCGTCCTCGGTTCCTGTGTGTCGGCCTGCCTGCATGATCCGGTCCGCCGCGTCGGCGGAATGAACCATTTCCTGCTGCCCGATGCCGGAGACGGGACGGACATGCGCTATGCCTCCGCGGCGATGGAGCAGTTGGTCAACGCACTTCTCAAGCGCGGTGCCGCCCGGGAGCGGCTGCAGGCCAAGCTTTTCGGCGGCGCGCGCATCATGCCCAACCTGCCCGATATCGGAGGGCGAAACGCGGAGGCCGCGCTGAGTTTCCTGCGCAATGAGCGGATCGTGTGCCTTTCCCAAAGCCTTGGTGGCAGCCAGGCACGGCGGGTGCGCTTCTGGCCGGCCAGTGGGCGGGCGCAGCAGCTCCTGATCGATCGGCACGACGCCGTGAACAACGCCGAGATCGTCGGGGAGCAACCGACCGGCCGCCCAGGTTCGATCGAGCTTTTCTGACATGTCCCGGGCGCCTGCCCGTTCCCAAGGAGTGAACATGATGAGAGTCTTCCGGCGCATGAGCCTGGTGCCGAAACTGGCCATTCTGACCGGGCTTTCGATGTCGTTGATGGCCGGCATGATGGTGGTCGTCATTCTGGACGTGTCCTATGAAAACGTCCGGCGGACCGCCGAATTGCAGGGCCACACGGCGCTTGGGGTCTTCGAGGATTACGCGGTCGAGGGAGTGGACGGCATTTCGATCGGTCCGACCCGTTCGGACCATTTCACGTCGATGATTTGGGACGGCGACGCAATCGAGGTGCCGCAGGAGATGCTGGATCGGGTGACGGAGCTTGCCTATGCTAGGATCACCCTGTTCCGGTTCGACCCGGCAGTCGGCGGCTTCCAACGGCTTTTCACCAATGTCACCGAGCGAGACGGGTCGCTGGCCACCGAGACCGTTCTCGACATGCAGGGTCCTGCGCATGCGGCGCTCCTGGCAGATGATATCTACGAGGGTTACACGGAGATACTCGGCATTCCCTACCTGACCCACTACGAGCCGATCGTGTCCTCCACGGGGCGTGTCACGGGTGCCGTCGCGGCCGCCGTTCCCCAGGCCTCCATGTCTGAAACTCTCTCCGGAATCGTGCGGGGCCTCGCCTTCTGGCTTGTCCTGTCGCTTCTGGTCGGCATCGCCACGACGGTCGTGGCGCTCTTTTTCCTGTTGCGCCCCCTGGCACAGACGACACGCGTGGTTTCCGCGATGGCGAGAAAGGATTTCAACGTCGAGATGCCGAAGGTCCGGAGCGAGGACGAGGTGGGGCGGGTCGCCCGTGCCGTTTCCGATCTGCGTGCGGACCTCGCCGAAGGCGCCCGCATCGCTGCCGAGGCGAAATCCCGCGAGGCCGAGCGCGAGCGTCAGCGGCTTGAGCAGGTGCGGGTCGTGGATGAGCTGAAGGACGCGCTGTCACGTCTGGCAAACGGCGATCTCAGCCGGCGGATCGAAAGCCCGGCCGACAACCCCTTCCCCGAAACCTACGAAGCGCTGCGCGAAAGCTACAATGCAGTCATCGAGCGGATCGGCGGTGTGCTCGGGCGCGTGACGACGATCGCGCAGGGTGTGCGCAAGGGCTCTCAAGCCATCACCCAGGCTAGCCGGGATCTATCGACCCGGACCGAGACGCAGGCTGCGACCCTCGAGGAATCGGCGGCGGCCCTGAACGAACTCACGGTCAGCGTGCGCTCGACCGCGGAACGTGCCGCCGGTGCGGAGGAGGCCAGCGATCAGAATCGAAGCGGGGCGGAAACGGGCGCTTCGGTCGTCGGACAGGCCGTCGAAGCGATGCAGGGTATCGAGAAAAGCTCCGAACAGATCACTCGCATCATCGGCGTGATCGACGACATCGCGTTCCAGACGAACCTCCTCGCGCTGAACGCGGGCGTGGAGGCGGCGCGGGCCGGAGAGGCGGGCCGTGGCTTTGCCGTGGTCGCCTCGGAGGTTCGGTTGCTTGCCCAGCGTGCCTCCGATTCCGCGCGGGAAATAAAGGGCCTGATCTCCGAGAGCGCGCACCAGGTCGAGACCGGTTCGAGCCTGGTGAACCGGGCGGGGGCGAGTCTTTCGGATATCCTGGAAAGGGCGCAGCGCGCCGCGAGCCTGGTGGCGGAAATCGCGTCGGCCGCGTCCGAACAGGCCAACGGGCTGAAGGAGATCAACACCGGCATCAACCAGCTCGACCACGCGACACAGCAGAACCGTGCCGTTGCAGAAGAAACGACCGCCTCGGCCTCGGATCTCCTGTCGCAGTCGGACGAACTGCTTGCCGCGCTGGCGGAGTTTCGCCTGGACGCCGCAGGTCTCCAGCTTGCCGACAAGGCGAAGGCACAGGCGGATGCGCCCACGGCGGCGGTTGTCGACGTCAGCCCGCGTGTCGCCGATTGGAAGGCCGCCGCGGACGCGGCCGCAAAAGCGCCACGTGCACAGAAGCAGGCCGCACCGGCGAGCGGTTCCTGGCACGAATTCTGACGAGGTGCGCGAGCCGGGCGTCGGCAATGTCGGCGTCCGGCAAAAAAATTGATGGCCCCGGCGTGGGTCGAACGTCCCGTGCCGGGCTATCCGTTCAGGTCCTGGAGGATGCCCGCGCCCTGACGGACCGGCCACCGGTCGCCGATCATGGTCCCGTACCCTGTATTGGCCGAATCCCGCCAGGCGGGCCCGGATCCGCTTGTCACCCCTGAAGAATGCCCCGGCAGTCTCACGCATGTTTGTGACGATCGGGGTGTCGATCTCCGCTTCGGTCAACTGGCGCGGCTCGCGGCATGGCAGGTCCTGCAGCGCCCATTTTGCGAATGCTTCTCAATTACATTGACTTTGCGAATGCCTCGCATTATCTCCTGTGCATCGCACCGTCCTTGTTTCGGGTTCGCCCGTCGCGGCCATCGCGCGGGCGAAGGTCGCGGCAAAGGCAGGCGGTGTTCGTGCGTGCTGGGTTTTCGACGGCTGGCAGGACGACAGGGAGTTACATCGAGTGATGCCAGAATTTCGGAAAATTGCCGCCATCGCGGCATTCGTGCTTTCGGCGGCGACCATGGCCGCACCCGCTCAGGAGCGGCTGGATGTCGTCGCGACAACGGGGATGATCGCGGACGCAGCCCGCGAGGTGGGCGGCGATCTCGTCGAGGTGCGGGCGCTCATGGGGCCGGGCGTCGATCCGCATGCCTACCGTCAGACGCGGAGCGACATCGTCGCGCTGGCCAATGCCGACCTCGTACTCTGGCACGGCCTCTACCTTGAGGCACAGATGGAAGAACTCCTGCTAGAGCTCGGCGAAAGCCGTCCCGTCGTCGCCGTTGCCGAGGCGCTCCCGCAGAACCTCTTGATTTCCCATGACGACTACGAAGGGCGGTTCGATCCCCACGTCTGGATGAACCCCAATCTGTGGTCGCGCGTCGTGCTCGAGGTTCGCGACGCGATGATCGGCATTCACCCCGAGGCCGAAGACATGTTCCGCACCAATGCCGAAGCGCATCTCCAGGAACTTGCCGACCTCGCGCGGTACACCGCCGACGTCCTTTCCACGGTGCCCGCCGAAGGCCGCGTCCTGCTCTCGGCCCATGATGCGTTCAACTACTTCGGGACGACCTACGGGTTCGAGGTGGCCGGCATCCAGGGTATCTCGACCGAAAGCGAGGCCGGCCTCCAGCGGATCGCGGAACTGGTGGACCTGATCGTGGCCCGCGATATCCGCGCCGTCTTCGTCGAAAGCTCGGTGTCCGACCGGAACATCCGCGCCCTGATCGAGGGGGCCGCGGCGCGCGGCCATGAGGTCGTCATCGGAGGCGAGCTCTTTTCAGACGCGATGGGCGAGGAGGGGACCTACGAGGGCACCTATGTCGGCATGATCGACCACAACGCCACGATCATCGCGGCGGCACTGGGTGGCGAAGTGCCGGACCGAGGCATGCAGGGACTTCTGAATTGACCAACGGAGACACATCGAACGTACTCGCCGCCCGGATCGCACCGGGCGGTGGAACCGTTCAGGAAGACAATGCCGCCGAGCTTGCCCGTGCGCCGCTGGCGGTCCGCGGACTGACGGTGTCCTACGGCGAGAAACCCGCGGTATTCTCGGTCGACGCGACCTTCGCCGACAAGGCCATGACCGCGATCGTCGGCCCCAACGGCGCGGGGAAGTCGACGCTTCTGAAGGCCTGCCTCGGAATCGTGCCGAGGGTTGCGGGCGAGGTCCGGGTCTTCGGCCAGCCGCTGGAGGCCGCGCGCCACCGGATCGCCTATGTCCCGCAAAGGGCCAGCGTCGACTGGGATTTTCCGACCACCGTCCTCGACGTTGTCCGCATGGGGCTATATCGCGAGGCGGGCCTGTTCGGGCGCTTCACGGGTCGCCTGGACACGAGGGCGCGGAAGTGCCTCGAGCGTGTGGGGATGGCGGATTTCGCCACGCGGCAGATCGGCCAGCTGTCAGGCGGGCAGCAACAGCGCGTTTTTCTCGCCCGCGCGCTTGCGCAGGAGGCCGACCTGTACCTGCTCGACGAGCCCTTCGCCGGCGTCGATGCGGCGACGGAACGGGCGATCGTCGATGTGCTGAAGCTTCTGAAAGCCGAGGGCAAGGCGGTGGTCGCGGTTCACCACGACCTTGCCACCGTCGCCGACTACTTCGATCGCGTGTTTCTCATCAACGTGCGCCGCATCGCCGAAGGAACCGTCGCCGAGGCCTTCAACGCCGAGACTCTCGCCGCGGCCTATGGCGGGCGGCTGGCGGCCACTCATGTCGACGAACTGGTGTTGGCCGGACCCCTGACGTGAGCGCCTTTCTCGACGCCGTTCTCCTGCAGGCCGGCTACAACGCCGCGCTGGTGGCGCTTGGGGCGACGCTGCTGGGTTTTGCGGCGGGGGCGGTCGGAACCTTCCTCTACCTGCGCAAGCGCGCCCTCGTGTCGGATGCGCTGGCCCATGCGACGCTTCCGGGGGTGGGCCTCGCCTTCATCGCCATGGTGGCGTTGGGCGGCGACGGGCGCAGCCTTCCGGGCCTTTTGCTCGGCTCGGCGCTGACGGCGGCGGTGGGGCTGGTCCTGATCCAGTGGATCGTGTCTCGCACGCGCCTGGCGGAGGATGCGGCCATCGGCGCGGTCCTGGGGGTGTTCTTCGGCCTCGGCATCGTTCTTCTCACGGTGATCCAGACCTTCGGTGCCGGACGGCAGGCCGGGCTCGAGAGCTTCCTGCTCGGCTCCACTGCGGGGATGCTGCGGGCCGAGGCGCTGGTCATCGCGGCGGGCGGAACGCTCGCGGTGCTGGCGATCTGGCTTCTGCGGCGCCCGATGACCCTGGTGGCCTTCGATCCCGGCTATGCCGCGGCCCTCGGCTATCGCGTCTCGTGGATCGACTTCGCCATGATGGGGGCGGTTCTTGCCGTGACGGTCATCGGGCTGAAGGTCGTGGGGTTGGTCCTGATCGTCGCGCTTCTTGTCATCCCGCCGGTCGCCGCGCGGTTCTGGACCGAGCGGGTGCACCTCATGGTCTGGATCGCCGCTTTGATCGGCGGAGCGTCGGGTTATCTCGGAGCGGCTATCTCGGCCTCGGCGCCGGCGCTTCCGACGGGGCCGATCATCGTACTGGTCGCCGCGGCCTCCTTCACGGTGTCTTTGATCCTTGCCCCTGCACGTGGTCTGGCCGCGGCAGTGCGCCGACAGAACCAGTTCCAGCGTCGCGTGCATCGCCGGCAGGGCCTTCTGGCCATCGCCAGGTCCGAGCCGATTCGCGAGCGCTATACCCTGAAGCTCCTGCAGCGCGAGAGCCTGATCCGACCCGACGGGATGCCGACGGACAATGGAAAGGCCGCGGCCGCAAAGGTCTCGCGCGATGAACGCCGCTGGGAGGTCGCCCGGCGGATGCACCAGGATGCCGGCCTGACCGGGCGCTACGACGGCCTCACGCCGATCGAGGACGTGTTCGCGCCCGACGAGATCCGCGAATTCGACCGGCGCCTCGGACCGCCGGCTCCGGTGAGGGGGTAGGGGCATGGGCGCGGACTTCGTGCAATTCTCGCTGACGCCCATCCTGATCGGGGTGTTCGCCGCCATCGCCTGCGCCCTGCCCGGCAATTTCCTGATATTGCGTCGCCAGGCGCTGATCGGCGATGCCATCAGCCATGTGGTCCTGCCGGGTATCGTCGTCGCCTTCCTCGTCACCGGCGCCGTTTCGGCGATGCCCATGCTCCTTGGGGCCGCGGGGGCCGCGGTCCTCGCCGTGGTGCTGATCGAACTGGTGAAACGCATCGGCGGGGTGGAGCCGGGCGCGGCCATGGGCGTCGTGTTCACCACGCTGTTCGCAGCCGGTGTCCTGATCCTCGAGCAGTCCGATACGTCTTCGGTGCACCTCGACGTGGAACACGCGCTGATGGGGAATCTCGAATCCCTGATCTGGCTCCGGGCGGAAGGCTGGCATTCCCTGCTGGACGTCGAGGCGCTCGCCTCGCTGCCGCCCGAGTTGCCGCGCATGGCGCTGACGTGTCTGCTCATAACCGCCCTGATGCTGGTGTTCTGGAGGTGGCTGAAGATCGCCACCTTCGACGAGGGCTTTGCCGCATCGCTTGGCATTCCGGCCGCGGCCGTAGGCTTCGCGCTGGTGATCGCGGCGGCTCTGTCGGCGGTCGCCGCCTTCGATGCCGTGGGCTCCATCATCGTGATAGCGATGTTCGTCTGCCCGCCCGCCGCGGCGCGGCTCATGACGCAAAGCCTTGAAAGGCAGGTCATTTGGTCTGTCGCCTTCGCAACCTTGTCGGCGGTCCTCGGCTATGTGCTGGCCGGCTACGGACCGCTCTGGCTCGGGGGAGCGGACGCGGTCAGCGCAGCGGGAATGATCGCCGTCGTCTCGGGCGTGATCCTTGGCCTTGCGTGCCTGTTCGGGCCGCACCGGGCACGTGTCGGCGCGGGCGCCGCCTGAACGCGGCACCGTGCGAGGGCCGCCCGAAATGGCACGAAACAATGCCAGCACAACTTGCCGTTTGTGTCTTAATTCGGCCTGAATTTTCCTCGACCTTTCCCCGCACAGTGTTGGTTAACGGACGGCATGTAGCCGTGCCTACTGGTCGAGAGTCTCGCGATGCCGAAATTGAAAGCGCTGTCCAGCCTGACGCTCGTCCTGAGCGATGTGACGATCGCTTTCGTGCTGACGCTGTTCCTGTCCGCGCTCGCGCCTGACATCGAAGCGCTCGGTTCGCTCGGCTTCATCGTTCTTTTCGTCGTCATGTCGTCCTTCGTCGCGCTCGTGACGGTGGTCAGCCTGTCTTTCGCCAAGCCCAATGCCGCGGCCAAGCGTGTCATCGCCGCCCGGGACCTCGCCATCTACCTGCGCGAACAGGCCCTCAACGAGCATACGATCGTCAGTGTCTCGCATCCCGACGGTACCATCGCGGCGGTGAACCAGAATTTCGTGGAGAAGCTCGGCTACGCGCCCGAGGAGGTCATCGGAAAGATGCCCTCGATGATCTACTGGAACGACGACGGCGAATTCGAGCGGGTCCGCGATGTCGTGTCCCGTGGGCAGATCTGGAAGGGGCATCAGCGTCTGCGCGCCAAGGACGGCCATTGCGTCACCGTGGAGACGACAATCCTGCCCCGGTTCGACGACAACGGGCATTTCGAGAACAGCATCTCGATCCGGACCGACCTCTCGGGCGCGA
Source organism: Roseicyclus sediminis (assembly GCF_025515305.1). Classification (GTDB taxonomy): domain Bacteria; phylum Pseudomonadota; class Alphaproteobacteria; order Rhodobacterales; family Rhodobacteraceae; genus Roseibacterium; species Roseibacterium sediminis. The sequence goes on along the minus strand of NZ_JAOPHT010000001.1, from coordinate 384,760 downwards.
TGGCCGACGGTGCCGAGGAAGGCCGGAACGCCGTGGTCGAGGGCCTGCCCGACGAGGTCTACATCTACGACCCCGAGACTTTCCGACTGCGCTATGCCAATGCCAACGGGCGCCGCAGGCTGCGCCGGACGCTGGACGAATTGCGGGGCATGAACCTGACGGATTTCTTCACGGTTCAGGAAACGACACGCTTCAAGCGGCACATCGGCCCGGTCCTTTCGGGCGAGACCGACATCGCGCGGCTGGAGATCGAGAATGCCGCGGGTCCGGTCGAGGTGCTGACCCATCTTGACCGCGGGCCGAACGGCCGCCGCAGTCTTGTGTCGGTCGTGCGCAGCATCGAGGAACGTCGCGCCGCCGAAGCGATCAAGCTGACTTCCGTCGCCACGGTCAGCCACGAGCTCCGTACACCGCTGACGTCGATCAAGGGCGCGCTCAGGCTGATGGAATCGGGTGTCGTCGGCGCCCTCTCTCCCGAGGCGGCCCGCATGGTCACGGTGGCGCGGCGCAACAGCGACCGTCTGTTGGCGATCGTGAACGACATTCTCGTCCTCGAAAAGCTTTCGTCCGGCGAGATGGAGATGTCGCGCCGTCCCGTGGACCTGCGCGAGCTTCTGTCCGAAGCCGCCGAGGCCAATGCCGCCTTCGCGGCGCAATGCGAGGTCCGCTTCGTCGTGGAAGGCATGCGGGAACCGGCGTGGGTTCACGGCGATCCCGACCGACTGATGCAGGTGCTTGCGAACCTCATGTCGAACGCGGCAAAGTTCTCACCGGCCGGCTCGGGCATCTTGCTCCGGATCGTCGACCGGGGCGAAACCTGGCGGGTCTGCGTCGAGGACAGGGGGCCGGGCATCCCCGAGGAAGCGCGGCAGACCTTGTTCGACAGTTTCACCCAGGTCTCGGGCGTCGATGCCAAGAGCCAGCAGGGAACGGGCCTCGGCCTCGCGATCTGCAAGGAGATCGTGGCACGGCACGATGGTCACATCGCGTTCGAAACCGAGGTCGGAAAGGGCTCGACCTTCTATTTCGAACTGGAAAAACTTGATAGGATCGGATCAGCATCGGAACGGCCCGCGGCAAGCGTGGCCTGAACGGGACGTGCACCCGATCCGAGGGAAGATGGCGGAACTGAAGACCATTCTTCATGTCGACGACGACGAGGACATACTCGAGATAACGCGTATGGCGCTGCAGCTCGTCGACAACTTCGACCTGCACCAGTTCGGATCAGGCCCCGAAGCGCTTGCCGCGGTGTGCGAGGTGAAACCCGATCTCCTGCTGCTCGACGTGATGATGCCGGGAATGACGGGTCCCGAACTCTGGGACAAGGTGCGCGAGATCCCGGACGTTTCGGACATCCCCGCGATCTTCGTCACCGCGAAGGCCGAGAACGAGATCACGGATGACCTGCGCGCAAGGGGCGCGCTCGAGGTGGTGACCAAGCCCTTCGATCCGATGACACTGGGCGCGCAAATTCGCGCAGCGTGGAATCGTCTCTGACAACCGGTTTATGTTCGCCAATTGGAATGGCCTGGGAACTGCATTCACCCCAGTTCTGCCCAATTATTGTCAGCATTCCTCGATATTGAATTAAATCGCATGGGTTTGAAGGATTCGTTCTGCTCTCCTGCCCGGCGTTTCGAGGTTCCGCCATGAAGATTCTTGCGGTTGACGACGATCCAGACTTCCAGGCTGTCCTCAAGACCGTCCTGGAGGGCCTTGGCTATGGCGACCTCGTGCTTGCGCAGTCGGGCACCCATGCCCTGGAACTCATCGAGCGTGCCCCCACAGGTTTCGATTGCTTCATCCTGGACATCCAGATGCCAGGAATGGACGGGATCGAACTGTGCCGGAAGATCCGCTCGATGGAGGCCTACAAGGATACGCCCATCGTCATGAACACCGCCGTGGCGGACCGGGACCATATCGACGCGGCCTTCGCGGCGGGGGCGACGGACTACCTGAACAAGCCGGTGGACGAGGTCGAGATCAAGGCGCGCCTCGGCGTGATCGAGCGACTGGTGAGCGAACGGCTTCGGGCACAGGTGGCCTTGTCCAGCCCGGGCACCGACACGTTCGCGGCCCCTTCCTACGGCTTCATGGACGGCATCCCGCTCAAGCGGGTGGATGGCGCCGTCGATCTCTTCGCGATGGGCAACTATCTCAAGACGCTCGGCATGTTCCGTGCCCTGTCCGTCTGCGCCGTCGGCGTGCGCGTGGTCAACGCCCGCAGGATCCACGACCTCGAAGGCGGCTATGTCTTCGGCGAGGTGATGATCGACGTGGGCACCTGCCTTGCCGATTGTCTCGAGCCGGCCACGGGGCGGATGATCGCCTACGCCGGTGGCGGGGTTTTCGTATGCCTGTTGTCACGCGCCGACATGCCGGAGCCCGAGATCCTGGCCGACAGGCTGCGCGAGTACATCAACGAGTTCCAGGAGGTCTACGCGGACCTCGACATCCAGCTTCCGACGATCTCGGTCGGCCCCGCCGTCCACATCCGCGCCGTGCAGCTGGGTTCACCCACCCGGATCATCGACGAGGCCATTGCCGCCGTGAAGGCGAAGGAAATGGATTTCGCCACGACCGCCTGAGGTCGCAGCGCCCGTTTCGGGCACGAAAAGGAGTTCAGCTTTGAACGCACCCTCTCCCAGCAGCCGATTGCAGGCCGGTCTTGCGGACCTTCGGACGGGCTTTCTCGACCGGGTGGCCGACCGCTGCCTCGAGATCGAAGGGATCATGGCTGCGGCAGAGGGCGACGAGCTGACGACGTCCGAGCGGGAAACCGTGGCGCTGCATGCGCACAAGACGGCGGGCGTCGCGGCGACCTTCGGTTTTTCGCGTCTCGGCGAGCGTGCGCTGGATGTCGAGAGGCTCATGACCCAGACGGGCGATGCGCCCTCGTGGGAGGTCGTGCGCCCCGTGATCGAGGCACTGCTCGACGAAATGGAACGCGTGCTGGACGAAACGGCCTGAAGCAGAAGGGGCGCCGCAACACGACGCCCCCCGATACTTTGCGCAAGGGCCTTCAACAGGCCGCCGACAAGCCGCTTCAGCTCAATTTCGACGGCCCCGCGGCTTCCCCATCCCGGATGCGCCGGTAAAGGTTCACCGAGCGGCTGGCCGCGTTTGCACCTTCCAGGACATATCCTGACTTTTGCAGCACACGGGCGGACGCCGCGTTGCGCTCGTGCACCCGCGCGACGATAGAGCGGAGCTCGGGGCGGCGGCGGAAACAGAGGTCGGTGTAGAAGGCGACAAGGTCCCCCGCGATGCCGTTGCCCCAGTGACGCTCACCGAGCCAGTAGCTGATCTCGCCCTCGCTGCCGTCTCCCATTGCCTGCTCGAAGGCGAGCCGGACCTGGCCGACGGGTTCTCCGTGCACCTCCACGGCATAGACCTCGTGGTGATCGGTCTTGTTCGAGATCTCGATCAGGAACGCGGCAAGGTCGCGGTCGAGCGGCGCGGGATAATCTTCGGGCATGAATTCCCAGACCCGCGGATTGTCGAGCAGGTCGACGAAGACCTCGACATCGGCGGCCGACCACGGCCGGAGCCGGTAACGCCCCCCGAACTCGATCGATCCGGGCGACCGCGTGGCGAGCGGCGCCACGGGCAGGCTTGCCCGGCGGAACCCGGAAATGTCATCCTCGGCGGTCGCCGGAACCCAACCGATCTGAACGGGATCGTAGGACAGGCTGACACCCTGTTCCTTGCAGAACGCGAATTCTTCCTCATCGAGCACACCGGCCGATCGCGGGCGGCGCGTATCGAGAATGCGACCCGATGGCAATTCGTAGACAGTGCGAAAATGCGTGGACATGAAACCCCCCGGTTTTTCGTCGCTGCGCTCCAGCTGACCGAGGGAATATATCATCGGTGTCGATAGGAATTTACCAAGGCGCTTCATAGGAGTTACGCCTCGGCCGGCCGTCTTTCGCTCTGGCGGCCGCCAGTCCGCATTGTGAATTGAAATGGGAGGTTCTACGCTCAATCAAACGGTTTCCCGGAGCCCGGATGCCCGAAGATATGGCCGATCTGGCGAGAACCCTCGCTCGGCGCGTCGAGGGCGACGTGCTTTCCGATCCGTTTTCGCGTGGACGCTACGCGACCGACGCTTCCTTCTACCAGATGATGCCGAGGGCCATCCTCGTCCCGCGCAGCGAAAACGACATCGACGCCGCCATTGACGTTGCCCGGGACGCGGGGGTGCCGGTCCTTCCGCGTGGGGCGGGCACTTCGCAATGCGGGCAGACGGTGAACGAAGCCCTCGTGATCGACAACACCGTGCACTTCAACGCCCTGCTTGAGCTCGACGTCGAAGGCAACCGGTGCGTGGTGCGGCCGGGCATCGTGCTGGACGAACTCAACCGGGCGCTTCGGCCGCATGGGCTGTGGTTCCCGGTCGATGTCTCGACCGCCTCGCGGGCAACGATTGGCGGTATGGCGGGGAACAACTCCTGCGGGGGCCGGTCGCTGCGCTACGGCATCATGCGAGACAACGTCTTGTCGATCGATGCGATCCTTGCCGACGGCACGCGAAGGCGGTTCGGGCCGGTGGAAGGCGCGGATGACCGGCTGGCGGGCGATCTGCTGGCGCTGGGCGCACGTGAAGCGGCGGAGATAGATGCGCGGTTCCCCAAGCTGATGCGGCGGGTGGGCGGCTACAACATCGACGCGCTCGTGCCGGGCAAGGACCCGGTGAACCTGGCGCATCTGCTGGTGGGTTCCGAGGGTACGCTGGCTTATTCCACGGCCATTGAACTGAAACTGTCGCCTCTGCCGGGCGCCATCGGACTCGGCGTCTGCCATTTCCCGACGTTCCAGCAGGCGATGGAGGCTGCGCAGCACCTCGTCACTCTGGGTCCGCAGGCGGTGGAACTGGTGGACGCGACGATGATCGCCCTGGCCCGCGATATCCCGTTGTTCCGCGCCACGGTGGCCGAATTCGTGACGAGCGATCCCGAAGCGCTGCTGCTGGTCGAATTCGCGGAAGGCAGCGCCGAGGGAAATGCGCGCAAGCTGCGGCAGCTTGAACAGATGATGGGCGATCTGGGGTATGCCTGGTCGGGCGAGGGTCGGCACTGGGGCGGGGTGACCGCCGTCACCGACAAGGGATTGCAGGGACGCATCGCCCAACTGCGCAGCGCGGGTCTCAACATCATGATGTCGATGAAGGAGGCCGGAAAGCCCGTTTCCTTCGTCGAGGATTGCGCCGTCGCACTGCCGGACCTGGCCGAGTATACCGCCGGGCTGACCGAGATATTCGCCCGCCACGGCACCCGCGGCACCTGGTATGCCCATGCCTCGGTCGGCTGCCTTCACGTCCGCCCGGTCCTCAACCTCAAACTGGACAAGGACGTGGCCGCGATGCGCGCCATCGCCGAGGAATGCTTCGACCTCGTCGCGCGCTACAAGGGTTCCCATTCCGGGGAGCATGGCGACGGAATCGTACGTTCCGAGTTCCACGAACGCATGTTCGGACGCCGCATGGTGGAGACCTTTCGGGAGGTGAAGCAGCGGTTCGATCCCGCGGGCCTCTTCAACCCGGGAAAGATCGTCGATGCGCCCCGCATGGATGATCGCAGCCTGTTCCGCTACCCGCCCGGTTACGCCGCCTCGCCACTCCGGCCAGCGCTCGACTGGTCGGAATGGCCCGGCGCCGCCGGCGGGCTCCAGGGTGCGGTCGAGATGTGCAACAACAACGGCGCCTGCCGCGCGCTGAAGGGGGGCGTGATGTGTCCCTCTTTCCGGGTGACACGGGCCGAGCGCGACCTGACGCGCGGGCGGGCCAACGCATTGAGGCTGGCGCTGTCAGGGCAGCTGGGACCCGACGCACTGACCTCGGACGCGATGGCCGAGACGATGAAACTCTGCGTCTCGTGCAAGGGCTGCAAGCGCGACTGTCCAACCGGCGTCGACATGGCGCGCATGAAGATCGAGGTGCAGGCCGCGCGCGTCGCGGCACAGGGTTTGGGACTTCACGAGCGGCTGGTGGCTTTCCTGCCGCGTTACGCGCAGGCCTTTTCGCGGGCTCCCTGGCTGGTGACCTTGCGCAACAGGATGCCGGGGCTGGCGCGGCTGGCCGAGGGGCCCACCGGGTTCACCGCCACCCGTCCCCTGCCGGAATGGAGCCGCGCCCCTTTTCGCGATTCGGAGGCCAAGGCGTCGGAGCCTCGGGCGATCCTCTTCGCCGATTGCTTCAACCGCTGGTTCGAGCCCGAGAACCTGCGGGCCGCCTTGCGGGTGCTGGAGGCAGCCGGCCTGCCCGCACAGGCCGGCCGTCCGCTTGCCGCGGAACGGCCGCTGTGCTGTGGGCGAACCTTCCTGTCGGTCGGACTGGTGGAGCAGGCGCGGGCCGAGGCGTCGCGGCTGCTTGCGGCCCTTCTGCCGTCGGCCGAGCGGGGTCTGCCGATCGTCGGGCTGGAGCCGAGCTGCCTGCTGACCCTGCGTGACGAGATCCCGGCACTCCTGCCCGGCCCCGAGGCCGAGACGCTCGCCCGTCAGGCGATGCTGCTGGAGGAATACATCGCGGCCGGCGCCGATGCGGGCCTGCTCGGCCTGAACCTGAAATCGCCTTCGCCTCGTGTCCTCGTGCACGGGCATTGTCACCAGAAGGCGATGGGCGTGATGCCCGCGATCCAGCGCACGCTCGCGCTTTTGCCGGACACCGAAGTCGAGGTGGTCGAAAGCAGTTGCTGCGGCATGGCGGGGGCCTTCGGCTACGGTGTCGAGACCCATGACATTTCGCGCAGGATGGCGGAACTGGACCTGCTCCCGGCGGTGAATGCGGCGGGGGGCGACACCCTGATCGTGGCCGATGGAACATCCTGCCGGCATCAGATCGCGGACCTGGCCGACCGGCGCGCGCTCCATGTCGCGCGGGTGCTGGATATGGCGCTCGCCTAGTCTCAACCTTCTCCGGGAAACGGCGGAGCGATCCCGCAATCCGCTGCGAGCGCGTTCAGGTCCCGGCGGAGCGCGGGGTTCAGTGAAAGCCCGTCGCGTCGGCGTGCGTCGGCCTTCGCGGTCTTGCCGTCACCGGGCAGACGGACGGGGTCGTGGCCCGGCAGGGGACTGGAGGCGCGGAATTCGGCGAACACATGCGCCGCCGCCTCCGCGAACCCGTCCCCCAACCCGAATGCTGCCGGGTCGAGCGCCATGACGAACTGCCCGGTATTCGTTCTGGAGGTCGTGTCGGTGGTGAAATCGACAACGTCCGATCCGAAGGCCGCGCCGTTGAGCACGCCCGCCAAGAGCCCTACGGCGACCGAAAGGCCGTATCCCTTGGGGCCGCCGATGGGAAGCAAGAACCCGTCGCCCCGCCGCTCGGGATCGGTCAGCGGCTGGCCGTCGCGCCCGATCATCCAGCCCTCCGGCATGGGCAGACCCTGCTGGGCGAGCGTCTTGATCTTGCCCATCGCGGCCACGGTCGTGGCCATGTCGAATACGAACGGATCGGGCCCTGCAGTCGGCGCTGCGAACGCGATCGGGTTGGTGCCGAGCAGCAGGTCCGTGCCGCCCCACGGCGGAAGGTGGTTCGCGCTGCCCACGGCGGCGGCCATGCCGAGCAACCCCGCCTCGGCCTGGGGCCGGACATAGAGAGCGAGCGGCCCCGCGTGGTTTCCGGACCTGACGCCGACCCAGCCGATGCCAGCTGCACGCGCCTTGTCGATCGCGAGGTCGCGGGCGGCCGCCATGGCCAGGTGCCCGAGCCCGTTGTCGCCGTCGATCAACGCGGTGGCCGCGGTCTCCTGAACAACGGCGATCCTGGGTGCCGGGTTGCAGCCGCCGCCGGCCAGCCGCGCGAGGTATTGGCGGAGCCGAAAGACGCCATGGGTGCCGTAGCCATAAATGTCGGCCTCGACCATCAGTCCCGCGACCGCCTCGGCGTCCGCCGCGGGTACACCGCGCGTTCCGAGCGCCTGCGCAACGAAACTGCGCAGGCGCTCGGCCTTGATCGGAGCCGTTTCAGGCATCGTATGCGCCTACGCGTTCCTTGTGCCAGAACACGACCTTGCGCTGTGTCCACGTCACCAGCGCATAAAGCGCGAGGCCCACGAGGCTGAGATACAGGATGAGCGAGAAAACCCGCGGCGTGTTGAGTTGCGAGGCCGCGACGCGGATCAACTCGCCGAAGCCGCGCCCGCCGCCGAGGAATTCGCCGGTGATCGCGCCGGCCATGACGCCCACGGCACCGATCTTCAGCCCGGTAAAGATCTGCGGAAGGCCGGTCGGCAGTTTCATCTTTATGAGGGTCTGCATGCGGCTTGCCCCCATGGTCTTGAACAGCATCCGTGCGTTCTCGTCCGCCGAATGCAGGCCCGCGGCCGTGCCCACAACGATGGGAAAGGTGGCGATGAAGGCCGCGAGAGCGACCTTGGATTCGATCCCGAAGCCCAGCCACGCCACGAAGAGTGGCGCGAAGGCGACCTTGGGCATGGTGTCGATTGCCACGAGGTAGGGCATCACGGCCTTTTCGCCGAAGGTCGTTTCGCCCACCAGCACACCGAGCGAGAAGCCGATCGCGATCGCGAGCGCGAAGCCGTAGATCACCTCCTTGATGGTGATCCAGAGCGCCCCGAGCATGTAGCCCCCGGTCAGGAGGTTCTTGCCCACGAAGATCATGTCTTCGAGCGTCTCCAACGGTGTGGGCAGGATGATCGGCGACACCAGGCCCAAACTCGTAACCAGCTGCCATGTGCCGACGAAGACGACAAAGACAAAGCTCATCGCCATCCAGCGCGGTACGGAGTCGATGAAGGCGACTTCCTGAACCCAGACGGTATCCTGGTCCTCGTCCTGGTCCGCGGGCCGGTTCGACTGAACGTCGGTCACATGTTCTCTCCCTTGTCCAGCAGGCCGCGAATGTAGTCGACGATTTCGCCGAATTCCGGCGTCGTCATCATGTGCAGGGTCCTTGGGCGCGGCAGGTCGACCTTTACGATCTCCGCGATCCGGCCGGGCCGGGGCTTCATGACGACGATGTCGTCGGACAGGATCACCGCCTCCTGGATCGAATGCGTCACGAGAAAGGCCGTGGCTTCCTGCTCGCGGCAGATCCGCTGCAGTTCCATGTTCATCATGTCGCGCGACAGCTCGTCGAGCGCGCTGAACGGCTCGTCGAGAAGCAGAACGGCGGGTTCGGTGATCAGCATCCGGCAAATCGACGTGCGCTGCGCCATGCCGCCCGAAAGTTCGTTCGGATAGACGTTCTCGAAACCCTTGAGGCCCACGACGTCCATCAGGTCATGCGCCTTTTCGAGCGCCTTCTTGGCGGCCGCCTTGCCGTCGCGGATCTCGATGGGCAGGACGATGTTTTCCACCGCCGTCTTCCAGGGGAACAGCGTCGCCTGCTGGAACATCATGCCGATGTCCCGGCGCGGCCCGGTCACGGGCCTGCCCTGCAGGACCACACGTCCCCGGGTCGGCGGGATGAGCCCCGCCATGATCTTCAGCAGCGTGGATTTCCCGCAGCCGCTCGAGCCGATGACGGAGGTGAAGCTGCCCTTGCGCAGCGTCAGGCTGACATCCTGCAACGCCACCACGAGATTGCGCGCATAGGTCTTGCTGACGTTGTTCAACTCGTACACCGGCGCGCCAAGAGGCGCGCCGGCATAGTCCATTGTTTGGGCCGCGTTCATCCGCCGATTGCCTCGTTCCAGCCGGCGATGAAATCGTTGGTGAAGGCCGCGTTCAGGTCTTCGAGCGGCGCGGGGATCTCCCCGCCGGCCAAGAGGCTGTCCTGCCATTCCGCCCAGACTTCCGGCGGCATGTAGCCGAGGCCGTTGCTCATGTCCGTCGGGATCGTCTTGGAACGCACCGCGTCGAACAGAGCCGACTGGAATTCGCGGTCCTCGCCCTCCTGGGGGTTGCCTGCCGCGAGGTGGGCCAGCACCGTCTCGCGGTTGGCGTCGTCGAGCGCGAAGGCATGGCCCCGCATGAAGGCGCGGCCGAAACGCTCGACGAGGTCGGGGTCGTTCCGGATGATGTCACCCATGGTGGCGATGCCGTTGCCGAAGAAGCGGGCATATTCCGGCGGCGTGATATCACGCACCGGCATGCCGCGCTGGGTCAGAATGGCGGCGTCCGCGGTCGAGGCGGAATAGGCGTCGATCTCGCCGTTGAGGAAGGCCGCCGTCGCCGGGCCGCCATCGCCCACCGTCAGGAAGGTGTAGTCGGTTCCTTCGGTCATGCCTGCACCGGACATGACGTTGCGGGCGAAGCCCACTTCGGCGCCGTCGGCCGTACCCGTGCCGATCACCTTGCCGCGCAGTCCTTCCGGACCCTGGATGTCCGAGTCTTGCTGCACGACGATCCCGAAGTTGGAGCGTGCGGCGACATTGTAGATGAAGACGGCATCGACCCCGCGCGACCGCGCGGCGATTACCGGGCCGGGACCCGGGCGGCCGAACTGCGCCTGACCGGCCGACAGTGCCTGCAGCACCGCGCCCGAGCCGTTGATCGCCTCGACACGGACGTTCAGGCCCTCTTCCGCGAAGTAGCCCTCGCCGATCGCGACGAACACGGGGAACGAGTTGATCGCCGAGGGGCTCGGCTGCACGAAGGTGATGTCGCGGAGACCCTGTGCGAGGCCCTTGGTCCCCATGAGCCCAACGGCCGGCACCGTCGCCAGCAACGACGCGGTGAATGTTCTTCTGGTAATCATCTTGGTCTCTCCTCCCTGGTTGTGTTGCCCATCAGTCGCCCGGTGGCACGGCGCGGGGGCTCTCAGACGGCGCGCACGGTGTTCCTGAGCGTGCCGATGCCGGAAATTTCGCAAGTCACCTCGTCGCCATCCTTGAGGAAGCGGGGCGGGTCCATCGCATAGCCGACGCCCGAGGGCGTGCCGGTCGCGAGGATGTCGCCCGGCTCCAGCGTGAGGCCTTCGGACAGCGAGGCGATGAGGGTCGGGATGTCGAAGATCATGTCCCGCGTGGTGCCGTTCTGCCGCTGCTCGCCATTCACGGTCAGCCCGATCGACAGGGCATGCGCATCCTCGATTTCGTCGGCGGTGACGATCCAGGGACCGATCGGGCAGGATCCGTCCAGACCCTTGCCCTTGAAATACTGGCCCCCATGCCTTCGCTGGAGGTCACGCGCGGTTATGTCGTTGAGGATCGTATAGCCGAACACATGGTCGAAAGCCTTGGACTTCGGGATGTTGCGGCCTTCCTTGCCGATCACCAGCGCGAGTTCGACCTCGTAGTCGGTCGCGGTGGAGACCTCCGGAAAGATCAGGACGGCGCCGTCGGGCGGAACCACGGATGTGGGCGGCTTCGTGAAGAAGACCGGATATTCGGTGACCCCGACATTCTGCTTCTGCGCACGGTCGCCCTCGGCGATGTGCTCGGCGTAGTTCCGGCCCACGCAGAACACGTTCTTGCGGGGGGCAGGGAGCGGCGCCATGAGGTGCGCGTCCCCTGGCGCCATCGCGTCGGCGTGTCCGCCGGCCTCGGCCTCGGCAACGAGGCCTTTCAGCGTCTCCAGTGCCGCCGGTCCGGCTTCGATCAGATGCTGCAGGGATCCCGCGCGCAGGCTCTCGCCCACCGGTCCCTCGACATCCCGCGCCGCCTTGGCGACGTCCAGCATGGCGCCTGTCTTCAGAACGACGACGCAACGCGCGTCTCCGTCCACGGAAATGGTTGCCAGTCGCACCCGGCGCTCCTCCCTCGCGTGCATACCCGGTGGCGCTTGCGGACCCACCGCCTGCGACTCACCGCGAATTCCCTCTTCCCATCTATCCTTGGTCGCGATACCGCTTCGGGCAATCAACCAATCGACAAATTGGGCGCAACATGAACAGATCTCAGGAGCTCGCACACCGGGTCCGCGACCTGATCGACAACGCGGGCTACCGTCACAACGCCCGCTTGCCGCCGGAACGGGAGCTCTGCGAGATACTGGGGACGACGCGCAACCAGCTGCGCAAGGCATTGGCCGAACTGGAAGCGCAGGGCCGTATCTGGCGGCACGTGGGCCGGGGCACCTTTGTCGGCTCGCGTCCTGTCCTCAACCTGGAGGACGTCGACTATCTGGGTGACATGATAAAGCCGGCACAGGTTGTTGCGGTGCGTTTCACCATCGAGCCTGAACTCTGCAGGCTCGCCGCGAAGCATTGCTCCAAGTCCGACCTCGACCAGATGCAGCTCTGCGCGGCGCGGTGTCGACAGGCCGAGGATTGGCGCGCCTACGAGGCCTGGGACAACAACCTCCACCACGCCATCGCCAGGGCCACCCACAACCGGCTGTTCCTGTATTTCTTCGAGACGCTGAACTCGGTTCGGCGTTCCATCGTCTGGGGACAACCGCGCGCGACGCGCAAACCAAGCGAGAATTACTCCAGCTTCGTTGAGCACGATGCGATCGTTTCATCCATCGCCGCGGGAAATGGGGACGAGGCAGCACGGATGATGTTGAAGCACCTCGAATCCGTCTATTCACGAACCCTGCCCGAGAGTGTCACGCCACCCGCCTGATCGCCTGTGGCCCCTCGACCAATTCCGGAAATGGTTGGTCCGGGTTTCGAAGGATGCTCTTGCAATCCGGGTTTGTCTGTCGTGATCAATCGACGCGGTCGTGAGGGACGGAAGAGGGCCTGGGGCCAGGCCGACCGTGCCCGGTCGTCGCCGACCGGATCCGCGGCCAGCAATGCTTTGGAGGAGAAGAATGCCCGATCACGTCATCCCCGCGCCGCAGGTGCCGACGATTCCGACCGCAGATGGCGGGGCGTTTCCCGTCCGCAGGGTCTACTGCATCGGCCGCAACTTCGCGGCTCATGCCGTCGAGATGGGGCATGATCCCGACAGGGAGCCGCCGTTCTTCTTCCAGAAGAACCCCGACAACCTCGATGCGTCGGGCGAGTTTCCCTACCCGCCGCATTCCTCGGACGTGCATCACGAGGTGGAACTGCTTGTTGCGCTGAAGTCGGGCGGCAAGAACATTGCGCTCGGGGATGCGCTGGACCACGTCTGGGGCTACGGCGTTTGCCTCGACATGACGCGGCGCGATCTGCAGGGCGAGGCCAAGAAGATGGGCCGCCCCTGGGAGATCGGAAAGGCATTCGAGCGCTCGGGTCCTGTCGGTCCCCTGCGGCCCGTTTCCGAGATCGGGCATCCCGATCACGGCCGCATCGCGCTCGTGGTCAATGGCGAGACGCGCCAGGAGGGCGATCTCAACCAGATGATCTGGAAGGTGCCGGAAATGATCTCCTACCTTTCGGAATACTTCGAACTGCAGCCCGGGGACGTCATCATGGCCGGAACGCCTTCGGGTGTGAACGCAGTGGAACGAGGCGACGTGATGGAGGCCACGATCGAGGGCGTTGGCACGCTCAGCATCAAGGTCGTCTGATCCGCAGCCCCGAACTGTTCGGAGGCTGATCGCGGCCGGGGTCCGGACCCACGGGAACGGACGAGCCACGGTCGTCTGTCGATCGATCGCAGCAGTTCATGAAACCAACCGAGCTGCGTAAGGCCAGCCGCCGGTGCAAGTCGGCTGGCGTTTCCGTCTCGCGACCGTTGGACAGGAACCGCAACGGCCGCTGGTTCCCGCGCTCCTGGGGCTTCCCCAACAGGCGCCTCGCCGTCCCGGGGCCGGTTTCTAACGGCCGGTGTTTCCGTCCCTTGCGGCAATCCGCGCCAACACCCCCTCGCGCACGAGGCGGCGCGCCAAAACGGCCTGGCCCGGCTCATCGATCTCGCCGCCAAGTTCTCCGACCACGAACGCGGGCCGCTCCAGCGCATCGCGAAGCGTCGCCTCGGCGATGGCGGGAAAGATGATCTCGGTGTCGTAGACCGACAGAACGACCTCTTCGCCATCCTCGCCGTCACGGGTTGAAAGCGCATAGATCAGGTCTGGTCTGCGCGCGACCTCGGTGCCCGGTTCGATCGCATCCAGGTCGAGCCTCTGGAGGAATTGCCCGGGCACGAGCGGCACGCGACGGCGCCGGAACTCCGCGGCAAACGCGTCCAAAGTCGCGTCGGGGTCGATCGAGGCCGCGGCGTGCATCAACAGGTCGCGGAAGGTCCGGCGCAGGTCGTCGCGCCGGGCATCGTCATTGGCGATGCCCGGCGTAACCGCGTGACGCAACGCGAGATCCTTGTGCGCAAGATCGGCGATCGCATCCATCATCAGGTCGACCCAGCGGGTTGCCAGCAGACCGGTGGTTACGTGCAGAGAGACCTCGTCGGTGGCTATGGCGTCATGCACCACGCCGCGCGGCACATAGGCCATGTCGCCCGCGCGCAGGACGAATTCATCGATCAGTTTGCCGGCCACGAAACCATCGGGCGAAAACGCCTGGGTGCGCAGCGGCAGGTCGAGCGTCGACTCGTAGATTCGCCATGTCTTCGTCCCGTGAGCCTGCAACACGATCACGTCGTGCGAATCGTAGTGAGGCTTGAACCCCTGGGCATTGTCCGGCGTGAGGTAGATATTGGTCTGAAGATCGCAGCTGAACACGGTTTCCAGCGATCTGCAGAACGCGGCCAGTTGCGGGATCCGCCGTTGCAGGCCCGGCAGGATCACGGTCGCCCCCTCGGAGAAGTGCTGAGCCACGCGAACCGGGTCCACATGTCCCGCTTGCACGGTATACTCCTCTGTCGGGATCGCCTTGCCGTTATTGACCATGTTCAGGTCATCCATCGGCAGGATCTGCCGCGTCAGCACGTCGTCGATATCGTTCAGCGAAAGCAGGCCGGAGTAGTACCCGCGATCTTCCCGGCGGATAACCAGGTGCTTCTTCTCGAAGAACTCGGCGAAGAAGGTCTCCGGGGACATCGGCTCGATCGCTCGTGCGAAATCCATCGGTGACCCCGTGCTGCTGATGCCCTTCATCTCCCCGGTCCCCCGTTGCCGTCCGTGCCGCCCGTTCCGGGCCGATGGATACTGCCCGTCCGCTTGCCGATTTGAAGGGAACACGGGCGCCGCTGCAATCTCTTAACGACAGCAGTCCGCCCTGCCGTGCGGGCGTCCACGTCACGATGCAGGTGCGTATGGGGGCCGGATCCCTTCCGCCCGTGAGCTTGGTATACATTGGAATGCTTGACCTGTGGGAGATTGTCACACACAGTCTTCTTCTGGAAAGCGTCATGGAGGCAGGGTCATGACCGACAAGCCGAAAAAGCCGACACTGGCCGAATCCGACATCAAGTCCGCTCGCGGTATCGGGAGGCGTGCGTTCCTTCTCGGAACCCTTGGCGGCACGACGGCCCTTGCGGCCTGTGTGCCGACTGGTGTCACCGATGCCGACACCGGCGCATATGCGGATCCCGTCGGTGCAGGGCGCGGCGGTGGCCGCCCCTATACGGGCGTCACCGACTCCGATGGCGGGGCCTATGCGGACCCGGCAGGCGCCGGTCGCGGAAGGCGCTCGTGCACCGACAGCGACGGGGGCTATTACGCCGACCCGGTCGGACGCGGTCGCCGCTGCTGAGGCGCAGCCGGTATCGGAAGCGGTTTAGCTGCTAGCAATGCCGGACCCGTTGAGCGTGGTGTAAGTATAGCCGTATCGCCGCGTCACCGGCGGAGATGCCGGCCGCCCAGCCGTTTTGCCCTGCACTCCCGGTATGACCGCGCCCGACGTGACCCATCTGAGGCGGTGGGAGCGTGGTGGTTTGATTGCCGAACAGCGGGTCGTCCCGCAAGCGGCGCGTTCAGGCCTCGGATCCCGCCCGGTTGGATGTGATCGACAGGCAGGAACCAGGAGCGCCGTTCACGGCGCCCGTGAACCGAAGCTTTTTCGCGTGTTGGAGGACAAGGCCCTCGACAGGGGCGACGCGCGAGCGCGCCGAAACGAAGGGATCCCGCCGTCCCTTGGCTTTGGTTGAAATGCTCTGCATCCGAGTAATTGATCCGCGATGCGTAGCCCGGATTCACGATTGTTAAAGTGTCTGACCTTGCGCGCCTTCTCCTGCGGCTTGTGGTGCCGAACCTGCACGTCCGCGGGGGCATTCCCGAGGTTTTTCCCCTTGGCCGCCCAACGCCGTCTGACAAGCGAATCCCGTGAACCCTTCCGAAGAAGAGCTTCCGGATGTCATCGGACGTTTTCGGAGAGAAGAATGGTGCCGGTGAAGGGACTCGAACCCCCGACCCACGCATTACGAATGCGTTGCTCTACCAGCTGAGCTACACCGGCGCCGCGCGCGACATACCAAGGGCCGCGGGAAATGGGTAGCCCTTAATTTCGTGCCTCTGCAACGGTCTCCGTGGCGTTGTCCGAAGGCGTGGCTTCTGTCGCTTCCGGCGCCGCGTCGTCGTTGGTTTCTTCCACCGTTTCGGCAACCGTGTCGGCCTCCTCGACCTCGGGGCCGCGATGGTCCTCCAACGCGCCGACGATGAGCGGCAGCATCGAGGCGGGACCGGCAAGCGCGGCCTCCGACTGCGGCGCTTCCTCCCAGGCGAGGGTGTCGAAGCTTTCGCAATTGGCGCAGACGGGGCGCCACTCGGCATGGACATGCCCGCAATTGCCGCAGATCCACTGCGGCCCGCGCGATGCTGTGACGGCGCGGGCGAGCCAGGCGCGCACGATGCGGTCCTCGGCGCCCTGTCCCCGCTCGATCGCGGCCATGATGGTCAGCGAGCGCGCGTTGGGATGGGTCTCGGCAAGATCGCCGAGGGCGCGGCGCGCGGCGGGGAAATCCTCCTTCGCGATCTGCAATTCGGCCTCGAGGAGCTTCGTCTCCGGGTTGCCGGGATGCTTGGCGAGAAGGGGCTGGAACCGCTTCAGCCGGGCCGCCGGCGTCTCGTTCGGTTCGATCTCGGCGAAGGCGGCGGCGAGGTCGGGATGCGGTTCGGTCGTCCAGGCGGCCTTGATGATCTTCGCGGCATTGCGCGGGTTCTTGTCGGCGATCGCCAGCCGCGCGGCCATGACGGCGGCGGGCACCAGTGTCGGCGCAAGGCGGTTTGCCTCGGTCGCATCGCGGGTCGCATCGGCGATCTTGCCCTCTGCCATCGCCGCTCGCGCATGGGCCAGCGCCAGCACGGCATCGCGCCGCTTGTGCAGGTCACGCGGCACGTTCCCGGCCTTGAGCGCCTTGGAGAGCGTCGCCCGCGCCCCCGCCCAGTCCTCGTGTCGTGCCTGAAGCTGCAGAAGCGTCGTCTGGACTTCCTCGTTCTTCGGGCGCAGCGCCAGGGCGCGTTCGGCGAGCTTCATCGCGGTCTCGGTATCCCCCGACTCGAGCTTCTGCTTCATGAGGCCCCGCACGCCAACGAAACGGGTGCGGTTGTCGGTCACCAGCGCCTTGTAGGTCTCGGTCGCCAGCGCACGGTCGCCCGCCATCTCGGCGCCCTGGGCCAGGACGAGCTTGGTCAGTTCGGGCCGCGAGAGGTATTTCTCGGCGCGTTCGGCCTTGCGGATGGCAAGGCGCCCCTCGCCGGCGGCCAGCGCCATCATGCCTTCGGCCAGCGCCTCGAAGCCCTTTCGCTCGGCGCGGCGGTTGAAGTACCGGCTGATCGCCGTCTCGTCGCCGTTGAGGAACCGCAGCGTCGCGACGATCAGGCCCACCGCCTTGAACAGGAGCCACACGCCCAGGAGCAGCACGGTCGCGAGCACGATCGCCATGATGGGCGTAAGCGCGAATTCACGGCCGGCGACGGTCAGAAAGGCCACCTCGTCGAACTCGGACAGGCGGCCGACCCCGAAGGTGAGGCCCGCCACAATGGCGATGAAGATGACGACTTTCAGCAACGACCAGAGCATGCTGCCGATCCCCCTTAATTCGTGCCCGTGAGGGCCTGTGCCACGGCGTCGAGCGCCGCGACCACGGCGCTGCGCGCCTCGGCATCGGCGGTCCAGCCCGCCATTTCGGCCTGCGCGCCCTCGGGAAGGGCCGCAATCTCCGTCAGCGCCGTCTCGAGGTCACCCGAAGAGACCGCCGCCTGGGCGCGGGACAGGACCGCGTCGGGGTCGTCCCCTTCGCGCGGCTCGATGGCGCGTCCGCCGACCTGACCCTGAAGAAAGGCCGCCACGCGATCCATGGCGCCGTCGCCCGCGGCCTCCCTCAGCGCGACGGGCAGGGCTGCGCGCGCCGCGGCAGGGAATGCATCCTGCAGGGCGGCGAGGCTCGGCACACCTGTCTCCGCCGCGGCGGACAGGGCTTCGGGCACATCCGTCAACGCGGTGATCGGTGCGAGGGCCTCGGCGAAGGGCTCACCACGGGCCACGGCAAGCCGCAGTTCCGCCATGGCGGCCTCGGCTTCCGCGGTTGCGGCCGCGGATGCGGCCTCTGCTTCCGCGGCCGCGATGGCTTCTGCGGCCTCGGCTTCGGCGGCGGCCCTCGCGGCCTCCGCTTCGGCCTCTGCGGCGGCCATGGCGGCCTGAGCCTCTGCCTGGGCGGCCTCTGCCTCGGCGGCGATGCGCGCGGCTTCCTCGGCCTGCGCCTGCATCTGTTGCTCCATCGCGGCGATGGCCTCGGCCGCCGCGGCGGCATCGGCGCTCACGTCACCCGAAAAGATCGGCCGTTCCTCAAGCGTCGCAACGCGCCCCACGAGCCCTTCCATCGCGCTGGCCGTCTCGTCGAGACGGGCCCCCAGCGCGGCGATCTGGTCCGTGACGGGCGAAAGGTCGAGTTCCGGAGCCGCAGGCGCCTCGGCCTCGCCGAGTGCGGCGACCTGCGCCTGCAGCGCGGCCAGGACCTCCGATTGCTGGGCGAGCGCCGTTTCGATCTCGGTCATGGCGCCGTCGTCCTGTCCGCCAAGGCCCGGAATGACCTCGTAGACGCTGGCGAAATATCCCAGGCCAGCGGCGACGACACCGCCCAGAACCAGCGGAACGAAACCCGGGCCGCGTTTTTCCACGACGGTGGTGACGGGCGCAGGCTCGGGCCGCCGCTCCGCCTCGGGCTCGGCTGGGCTTGATGCGGTCTCGACTTCGGGGGCGGGGGGCTCGTCGACCGTCTCCGCGTCGATGACATCGGTATCCGCGGCGGCCGCCTCGTCGGTCGCCTCTACGGTTTCGGCATCGGTCGCGGTGTCCGCGTCGGACTGGGCATCCGCCGCGGACTCTTCGGCGGGCGCCTCCTCGGCCGACATCACCTCTTCGGCGTCCGTCGCTTCGGGGTCCCGGCCTTCGGGGGCGTTCTCCGCGTTCGCGGTGTCGTCCACCCCGGTTTGGATGGCCTCCGCGTCATCGCCGGTGGCGGACGCCGCGGCTTCGCTCAGATCGTCCTGCACCGTCTCGTCGGTCTGATCGGTCCCGCCAGTGCGTTTCGAGGATCTTTTCGCCACCGCACCCGTCCTTCCGTCGTTTACAATTCCAACTGTCCATCTAGCCTGACACGTGGTCCGAGTCAGCCTCTTTTCAACGTGTCACGCTGCGCCGAGTCCCGCTAGGTGTAAATCCGTCGCGCGATTTCGGCCACCATGGCGTCCGCGTCGGGCCGCTCCGAGACTGTGGCCGTTTGCCGCCATCCGGAGGGTAGCGCGTCGCGCACCGCGGGGCTCATGGCGACGATCCAGGGACCGTCGACCGCCCCCGGTTCCAGAAGCGGCCTCGCCGCGTCGGCGAAAAGTGCCGCGCTTCTTGGCGAGAAGAGTGGGACGATGACGCGCGGTCGCCGCAGCGCGACGGCGAATTCCGGCCCGGCGGGAATGCGGCGCTGATCGTAGACGGCGTGTCCCTGCACGTCGAGCCCGGCCCCGGTCAGCCGCTCGGCGACATCGCCGCGCTGGTGGACGCCATGGGGATGCAGGATCCGGCCGCCGGGCCGTGCTTGCGCCAGGAACGTGACGAGGTCGGCAGCGGTCTCTCCCGCCATCACCGATGCGAACCCGGCCCGCTTTGCCGCCGCCGCGGTCCTTTCCCCGACGCACCAGGCCGGGACGCCGTTTCCCGGGCCGGCGAAGGCCACGGAATTGGAGGAGGTGAAGATCATGCCCGCGTAGTCCCCGCCCGGTGCGGTTTCGTCCGTCGGCACGATTTCCATCAGGGGGGCGATCACCACCTCGGCCTTCGGCCAGCGCCGCCTGCAGGCCGCCGCGAAACGCTCGGAGGCCGCGCGCGGCCGCGTCAGGAGAAGCGTGGGCTCCGGGGTCCGGTCATTGTCAGCCATCGGGCAGAGTGTTACCTGCGCTGCACCTGCCTGACAACGCGCCCGGATATCCCCCTGACCTTGACCCGTCCCCTTCATATCCTCGGTCTGGAGTCGAGCTGTGACGACACCGCCGCCGCCATCCTGCGCGGCCCGGGAGACAGCGCCGAGATCCTGTCTTCCGTGGTTCGGGGGCAGGCCGACCTTCACGCCGCCTATGGTGGCGTGGTTCCCGAGATCGCCGCGCGGGCCCATGCCGAGCGCCTCGATTTCGCGGTCGAACGCGCGTTGGAGGAGGCGGGCCTCGGTCTCGACCAGATCGATGCCATCGCCGTCACGGCCGGTCCGGGGCTGATCGGGGGCGTTCTGTCCGGCGTGATGACCGCCAAGGGCCTCGCCATGGGGCTTGCAAAGCCGCTTGTCGGCGTGAACCACCTCGCCGGTCACGCATTGACGCCGCGACTGACCGATGGAGCGGCGTTCCCCTACCTCCTTCTCCTCGTGTCGGGCGGTCATTGCCAGCTTCTGCGCGTCGACGGCGCCGAAACCTTCGTGCGTCTCGGCGGGACCATCGATGACGCGCCGGGCGAAGCCTTCGACAAGGTCGCGCGCCTGCTCGGTCTGCCCCAGCCGGGCGGCCCGGCCGTGGAGGCCGCGGCAAGTCAAGGCGATCCGACGCGGTTCGCGCTGCCCCGCCCCCTGCTCGACCGCCCGGGCTGCGACATGTCCTTTTCCGGCCTGAAGACCGCGGTCCTGCGGGTGCGTGACGGGTTGGCGTCCGAGCAAGGCGGCCTGACCGAGGCCGACCGCGCCGATCTCTGCGCCAGCTTTCAGGCCGCTGTGGCGGATGTGCTGGCCGCGAAGACCGCCACCGCGCTCGTGGGGCAGGAGGGGCTGACCGCGCTTGCCGTGGCGGGCGGAGTGGCGGCGAACCGAACGTTGCGCGCGCGGCTGGAGAGCGTCGCGGCGGAAGCCGGTCTGCCGCTTCTCGCGCCGCCGATGGCGCTTTGTACCGACAATGCGGCGATGATCGCCTATGCCGGGCTGCTGGCCTACGAGGCGGGGCGCCGCGATGACATGAGCCTCGCCGCGCGGCCGCGCTGGCCGCTCGATCGCACCGCCGCACCGCTGGTGGGCTTCGGCAAGAAGGGGGCCAAGGCATGACGCGGCTGGCCATCTACGGCGCCGGAGCCTTCGGAACGGCGCTTGCCGTCACCTATGCCCGGGCCGGACACGACGTGACGCTCTGGACGCGCGAAAGGGCCCCGGAGATCGCGACCAGCCGTGAGGCACCCCGCTTGCCGGGCGTCACGCTCCCCGAGGCCGTCGCCGTCACGGACGATCCGGGCATCGCCGCCGATATCGCGCTGCTTGCGGTGCCGACCCAGTCGCTGGGCGATCTTCTCGACCGGTTGCGACCCGATGCTCCGCGCCTCGTCTCCTGCGCCAAGGGCATCGACATGGGCAGCGGGCTCGGCCCCGCGACGCTGGTCTCGCGCGCCTGTCCCGATGCGACGGTTGCGCAACTGACGGGGCCCAGCTTCGCCGTCGACATTGCCGCGGGCCTGCCGACGGCACTGACGCTCGCCTGCGCGGACGACGCCGAGGGCGAGGCGCTGCAGTCCGCGCTGTCGACGCCGTTCCTGCGGCTATACCGGACGACAGACGTCATCGGGGCGGAACTTGGCGGGGCGTTGAAGAACGTGATCGCCATCGCCGCCGGCGCGGTCATCGGTGCGGGTCTCGGCGATTCTGCCCGCGCCGCCCTGATCGCGCGCGGCTTTGCCGAGATGCGCCGCGTCGCGCGGGCCGCCGGCGCGCGGGAGGAGACGTTGACCGGCCTGTCCGGGCTTGGCGATCTCGTGCTGACCTGTGGCTCGGAGAAGTCCCGCAACTTCCGCTATGGGGCCGCCCTCGCCACCGGCGCCGCGATCGATCCCGAAATGACGGTCGAAGGCCTGCACACGGCGCGCGGCATCGCCGCCGACGCCACGCTCGATACGCCGATCGCCGATGCCGTGGCGGCGCTGGCGGACGGACGGCTCGACTTCGCCGCCGTCCTCGATACTCTTCTCGCACGGCCCCTCAAGGCGGAGTGACCCCGATGTCCTACTGGCTCTTCAAGTCCGAACCCTCGACATGGTCATGGGAAAACCAGGTCGCGAAGGGGGCCGAGGGCGAGGAATGGGACGGGGTCCGCAACTACCAGGCGCGGAATTTCATGCGCGAGATGAAGCTCGGAGATCGCGGCTTCTTCTACCATTCGCAGTCCGAGAAGGCCGTTGTGGGCATCGTCGAGGTCATCGCCGAGGCGCATCCTGACAGCACGACGGATGACTCCCGTTGGGAATGCGTGGACATCCGGGCGGTCGAGCCGATGCCGAGGCCCGTGACCCTGGATGCGATCAAGGCGCGGGAAGACCTGGCGGATATGGTGCTGGTGAAGAACTCGCGCCTTTCGGTTCAGCCGGTGACCGAGACCGAGTGGGCCGCGATCTGCGCGATGGGAGGGCTCTGAGCCCCGGAGACCGCCACGAAAATGGAGGGCCCCGACCCCTCGGGACCCTCCATCACCCACACACGCATCCCTTGCTCCCGCGTGTGCCATAATGTCGGGCCCGCCGTACTGGCCGGGCGTCCGGGTCGTGATACCGCCAGCCGCGCTGATGGGCAAAGGAATTGCCCTTGGAATTCTCCTAAAATCCAGACCTTTGACGCGGAAACGAGAACGGCCCGCCGGTTCGGGCGGGCCGCTTGTCCTGTCCGGAAAGCGACGACCTCAGCCGTAGACGCTTTCCTTCCCGAAATGCTTCACGAGCATGTAGTAGACGACGGCGCGGTACTTGTTGCGCTCGGATTTGCCGTAGGTCTCGATCACGCTGCTGATGGCGGCGTCGAGTTCCGGCCCGTCCTTGAGGCCCAGCTTCTTCACCAGGAAATTGGTCTTCACCGTTTCCAGTTCGCCCGGCTGGGTCGCCGCAACCGTCGAAGCGTCGGCGTCGTAGATCGACGGGCCGCAGCCGATGGTCACTTTCGTCAGCAGAGCCATGTCGGGGGTCATCCCGCACTTGCTGCGCAAATCCTCGGCATATTGCGCGATCAGATCGTCCCTTTTGCCCATCGTTCCTTTTTCTCCCATTGTTTTACCGACAGCCCCTTGTGCGTGGCGGTCACGGAAAGGTTAACCGAGCGGGCCGGAAACGCAAAAGGGGAAGATCGGGCGGGCCGGAACCGTGGCTTTTCGAGCGCCGCCGACCGCGCGGGCGAGAGGATGGATACCTCCATTTCTCCCGGGGGGCACAGTGGACGGGGCCGGTTCCCGGCGGGCTGTCGTGGTCCTAGGGCCGCGTCAGCGGGACAACTGCCGTGCTTTCGGCGCTGTCGGGTGACAGTTCCTCGAAGTCGAAATGGTCGAGCCGTTCCGCGCGTTTTCCCGCCCGCGCAGAGGCCGTCAGGAGCCCCGACACGTCTTCGCCCGCCTGCCGCAGATGCGTTTCAAGCTTGCCGGCGCGTTCCTCGATGATCTCCACGTCCCGGTGCAGCATCTTGAGCGCCTTGCGGATCTCGCCCGCCTGTTCGCGCATCCGGGCGTCCTTCATCACCGCCCGCATCGTGTTCAGCGTGGCCATGCAGGTGGTTGGCGACACGATCCAGACCCTCTGGTCGAAGCCGAAGCGCACCACTTCGGGCAGGCGGGCGTGCAGCTCGGCATAAACCGCCTCGGAGGGCAGGAACATCAGGGCACCGTCCGCGGTTTCGCCGTCGATGACATAGCGTTCGGCGATGGCGCGGATATGAACCTTCACCGCGTTGCCCAGATCGCGGAGCGCGCGGACCTGCGCCTCCTGTCCTTGCGCGTTCACCAGTGCCTCGTAGGCCTCGAGCGGGAATTTCGCGTCGATGACGATGGGGCCGGGCGGATTGGGCAGGCGGATCAGGCAATCGGCCCGTTTGCCGTTCGAAAGCGTCGTCTGGAAGGAATAGGCATCCGACGGCAGGGCCTTCGACACGATATCGTTGAGCTGGATTTCCCCGAAGGCGCCGCGCGTCTGCTTGTTCGAAAGGATGTCCTGAAGGCTCAGGACGTCGCCCGAAAGCTTCTCGATCTTGGCCTGGGCGCGGTCGATCTGCTCGAGCTTCTGCTGCAACTCGCCCAGGGAACGGGCGGTGCGCGTCGAGGTGCCGTGCAAGGTCTCGGACATGCCCTTCTGCACCTCTTCCAGGCGCCGCTCCATCGCCTCAAGCATGGAGGCCTGCGCGCGGGCCTGCATGTCGGAGACATGGGAAAGACCGCCCGCCAGCCGCTCCTGTCCCTGGCCGAGCCCCTGCACGACCTGGCCGAGCTGCCCGAGGTGATGCGACAGAGGCTCCATCGCGCGAGCCGAACGGTTGGCGGCACGCAGTGCCGAGATCGACAGGATGACGAGGATCAGCAACGCGACGCCGGCGATGGCGCCGGCCAGGACCGCCGGGTTCGAGAAGTCGAGGACGATATCTCCGATCTGGATCATGTGCGCCCGAAAAGCCTCTCGATATCGCCGAGCTTCAGTTCGACGTAGGTGGGCCGCCCATGGTTGCATTGTCCGGAATGGGGCGTCGCCTCCATCTCGCGGAGAAGGGCGTTCATCTCTTCCGCGCTCATCCGTCGGCCGGAGCGGACGGAACCATGGCAGGCGACGCGCGACAGGATCGCGTCGAGGCGCGATTGCAGCGTGCCGGTTGTGCCGAGGTCGTCGAGTTCGTCGAGAATGTCGCGCAGGATCGCCTCCGCGCTGACGGGGCCGAGGATCGCGGGCGTCTCTCGGACGGCCAGCGTCCCGGCGCCGAAGGGTTCGATCACGAGGCCGAGGGCGGCGAGGTCGTCGGCCATGTCGAGGAGCCGCTCGGCGTCGGAGCCGAGGTTCACGATCTCCGGGATCAGCAGCGCCTGCCGCGCGACGCCGGTCTCGGCCAACTGCCGTTTCAGCCGCTCGTAGACGAGGCGCTCATGGGCGGCGTGCTGATCGACGATGACGACGCCGTCGGTCGTCTGGGCGACGATGTAGTTTTCGTGAAGCTGCGCGCGCGCCGCGCCCAGGGGACGGTCCGGGGCCGCGTCCGCGACAGCCGGCGCGTCCTCGACGCGGGACGAGGGGGCGTCGATCTCGGGCAGGGTCCAGCCGGGGGCGTCCTCGGCGAGGCCCGGCGCTTGCCAGTCGGCCGCGCGGCGGAGGGCCGTGGGGCCGGGACGGTCCATCTGGTAGACACGTGCGCCCGTCTCGGGGCGGAACGCGCCGAGCGCCGCGCCCGCGACCGTGGTGGAGGCGCGGTGCCCCGCCCCTGCCAGCGCGTGGCGCAGCGCCGAGACGATGAGGCCACGCGCGAGGCCGGGCTCGCGGAACCGGACCTCGGACTTCGCGGGATGGACGTTCACATCGACCCGCTCGGGCGGGCAGTCGAGGAACAGCGCGGCGGCGGGATGCCGGTCGCGGCTTAGGAAATCCATATAGGCGGCGCGGAGCGCTCCGATCAGCAGCTTGTCGCGCACCGGGCGGCCGTTCACGAAGAGATGCTGCGCCACAGCCGAGCCGCGCGAATAGGTCGGCAGCGCGGCGTAGCCCGTCAGGCGCAGCCCCTCGCGTTCGGCCTCGATGGGAAGCGCGTTCTCTGCGAAGTCATGGCCGAGAACCGTGGCGAGCCGCGCGCGGAGCGCGTCGAACAGCTCTCCCTGTTCGGCCTCGGCGCGGAAGATCACGCGGTCGTCCTCGGCATCCTTCAGGGTAAAGCCCACGCCCGGCTCAGCCATGGCAAGGCGCTTCACCACGTCGGTGATCGCCTGCATCTCCGCCCGGTCTGAGCGGAGGAACTTCAGCCGCGCGGGCGTGGCGTGGAAGAGGTCGCGCAACTCCACGATGGTGCCCCGGGTAAGGGCGGCGGGCTTCACCGCGCCCATGGTTCCGCCCGATACCTCGACCCGATGTGCGCCGTCGCCCCCCGCCCGGCTCGTGATCGAAAGCCGCCCGACCGCGCCGAGAGAGGGCAACGCCTCGCCCCGGAAACCGAAACTCGTGATGTTGAGCAGGTCGGTGCCGTCGATCTTCGACGTCGCGTGCCGCGAGAGCGCGAGCGGCAAGTCGCCGGGCCCCATGCCGCATCCGTCGTCGGTGACCCGGATCAGCGTCTTGCCGCCCTGTGCCACCTCCACCGTGATCCGCCGTGCACCCGCGTCGAGCGCGTTCTCGACAAGCTCCTTCACGGCGCTCGCGGGCCGTTCCACCACCTCGCCGGCCGCGATACGGTTGATCGCGGCATCGTCGAGTTGCCGGATGACGGGGCGTGTCCCGCCGTCGAATGCGCTTATGTTGGGGTCTCCAAGGGGCATGCCACGATACCTAGCATGCCCCGTGCAGATTCGGAAAGGTCCGGAGGCCCCGCCTCAGTTCGAAGCGTCGAGGCCTTCGGGGCGCCCCACGACGACGAAATGCAGCGCGTCGGGCTGCAACAGTCGTTCCGCCACCCGGCGCACATCCTCGGCGGTCACGGCCTCCACATAGTCGTTGCGCGACAGGATGTAGTCCACCGGCATCCCGTCGGCCTGCATCCCCGCGAGGATGCCCGCGATCCGACCGTTGCCGTCGAAACGCAGCGGGTAGGCGCCGGTGAGATAGCGTTTCGCGGCCTCCAGTTCCTCGTCGCTGACGCCATTCGCGGCCACGTCCGCCCATTGCTCGCGGATGACCGCGATGGCCTCGGCCACGAGGTCGTTGGAGGAGGAGAAGCGTCCGCCCATCGTCTGCCCGTATTCGGCCGTGGCGAGGTAGGAATAGATCCCGTAGGTCAGGCCGCGCGCGACGCGGACCTCCTGCATCAGGCGCGAGCGGAAGTTGCCGCCCCCCATGATCTGGTTCAGCACGAAGGCGGGGAAGAAATCGGGATCGTCGCGCGCGATGCCCTCATGCCCGAACAGCGCGACCGACTGCGGCGAGGGGAAGTCGATGACCGTCGTTCCGGACGGAAGCTGGTAGTCCGCGATCTCGGGCATCGGCGCGCCTTCGGCGGGCAGGTCCCCGAGGATGCGGTCAAGCAGGAGGCCGAGTTCCTCCGCCGTGATATCGCCCGAGGCGCCGACGACCACGCGGTCGCGGGCCAGCACCGCACGATGCGCGGCCAGAAGGTCGTCGCGGGTCAGGGCAGACACGCTTTCGCGGGTGCCTTCCAGCGCGCTGCCATAGGGATGGTCGCCCCAGGCGAGGCGGTTGAATGCGCGGGAGGCAAGCTCGTCCGGGTCGCGGTCGTCGCCGTCGAGGATCGACAGGACCTGTCCGCGCAC
This sequence comes from Roseicyclus sediminis, assembly GCF_025515305.1. Classification (GTDB taxonomy): domain Bacteria; phylum Pseudomonadota; class Alphaproteobacteria; order Rhodobacterales; family Rhodobacteraceae; genus Roseibacterium; species Roseibacterium sediminis. The sequence continues at coordinate 357,421 of NZ_JAOPHT010000001.1, read as the reverse complement.
CCGTTCCACCGCATCGGCGTCGAAGCGCGGCTCGACCAGCGCCGCGCGCAGAAGATCGGCGGCGGCGTCGCGGTTCTCGGTCAGCATCCGAGCCGAGACCGTCAGCGCATCGCGGTAGACGTCGAACTCGAACCCGGCGGCGAGGCCTTCGACCGCTTCGGCGAAGGCGCGCGCGTCCATGTCCGCAGCACCTTCTTCCAGAAGACCGGTCATCAGGTGTACCGCGCCCCGGCTGTCTTCGGCATCGAGCGAGGCGCCGCCGTTGAACCAGATGTCGATGGCGACGAAGGGGATCGTGTCATCCTCAACCAGCCAGGCCTCGATCCCTCCGGGGGAGGTCACTTCCTGGATCTCGATGGCGCGGGCCAGGCTCGGAAGTACGAGGATGGCCGCGGTCAGCAGGCCGAACAGACGGGGGATCATTGCATGGCCTCCTGCGCCTCGGCGCTTGCCGGTTCGATGGTTGCGGCGGCTTCCTCGTCAGGCCGCATCAGGTAGCCCGTGACCGAGCGGGTCTCGGTGAAGAGCGTCCGGGCCTCGGCCATGACCTCGTCGATCGTGACGGCGGCCAAGACATCGGGCCATGCCTCGACATCGGCCACGGTCAAGCCGCTGGTCAGCGCGACGCCATAGCTTCGGGCGAGGCCCTGCACGCTGTCTTCCTCGTAGATCTGCGAAGCCTCGATCTGGAACTTGATCCGTTCGAACTGCTCGGGGTCGATGCCTTCCTCCAGGAACGCGGCGAGGATGCGGTCCAGATCGGCCTCGGCCTCCTCCAGCGAGATGCCGGGGACCGGCACGTTCACGAGGTTGAAGCTGGAGGGATCGTAGCTGGTGGAGTCGTAGAAGGCAGCGGCATAGAGCGCGCGCTCCTCCTCGACCTGCAGGCGGCGGGCGAGGATCGAGGTCTGCCCGGATCCGCCCAGAACCTGGGCCAGCATCGTCAGCGCGGCGGCGCGCCTTTGATCGCCGGGTTCGCGCGCCGGGACGGGATAGGCGCGGGCGACGTAGGGGTTCGCCACCCGCTCGTCCTCGAAGATGACGCGCCGGTCGGCGATCTGGGGCGGCTCCTGCGGGCGGACACGCTCGGCGATGTCGGGATTGGCGGGGATCGGGCCGTAATGCTCCTCCGCCAGTGCGCGGACCTCGTCGGGGGTCACGTCGCCCGCGACGATCAGGATCGCGTTGTTGGGCCAGTAGTGGTCCTCGTAGAAGGACACCAGCGCCTCGCGGTCGAGGTCTTCCATCTCGTGGCGCCAGCCGATGATCGGGACGCCGTAGGGATGATTGAGGAAGAGTGCCGCGCGCATCTGTTCGTTGAAGAGCCCGCCGGGGGTGGAATCGACTCGCTCGGAACGCTCCTCGAGGATCACGCTGCGCTCGGTCACGACCTCTTCGTCGGCGAAGCGGAGGTCGCGCATCCGGTCGGCCTCCATTTCCATCATCAGGCCGAGGCGGTCGGCGGCGACGCGCTGGAAATAGCCGGTGTAGTCCCACGACGTGAAGGCGTTGTCTGAGCCGCCGTTCTCCTCGACGATGCGGCTGAAGGCGCCGCTTTCAAGCTCGTCGGTGGCCTTGAACATGAGGTGTTCGAGGAAATGCGCCACGCCGGAGACGCCGGGCGGTTCGTCGGCGGCCCCCGCGCGATACCAGACCATGTGCACCACGGCGGGGCTTCGATGATCCTCGATCACGACGACCTGCATGCCGTTGTCGAGGAAGAATTCGGTGGCGTTCTCGGCCGCCTGAACCGCCGTCGTGGCGAGCGTCAGGACAAATCCGAGGGCGATGCGGCGCAGCATGAGGAAGCCTCCCGTCGTTGCGGCGTTGTCGGGGAGAGATATGCGCGCGGACCGCCGCATCAACAGCGCATGACGCAGGCGTGAAAACCGGAGATCACTCGGCAGGCGGCGGTGCGGCGGGCGTTCGCACGCCCATGCGCCGCAGTCGCTCGAGTTCCGCGTAACGGTCCAGCGCTTGCCGGCGATAAGCCTCGAAATAGACGGTCGTGCCGAACATGCGTTCGAGGATCCGGCCGTTGTTCCGGCGGCGGAATTCCTCGTCCTCGGCGGCAAGCACCGGGCGGATGTCACCGCTCACCCCGAAACGCGTGGCGTAACTGACCAGCCCGCCGCTCGCGCCCGAGGCGCGGCCCGGGTTGCCACCGAGCGCAGCGATGGCGTCGGCCTCGGGATTCGGATCGACGCGGTTCGGTGCGCCGGGCGTGGGTTCGGGCAGCGAAGCGAAGCTCTCGGGCATCTGCAGGGGCTCGGTCGGCAGCACGGCGAACTCGTCCGGGCCTTCCTCTGTGTTGCGCAGGTTCATCAGCTGCGGCGTACCCGTGCTGCAGGCGGCGAGCGCCAGCATCGAGGCGCCCAGAATGGCGGATGATCTCAGTCGCGGCATGCGCCCCTCCTTTGCGACCCTCCCTCTAGCGCATCGCGCGGGCGGCGTCACGACTCCTTCTTCGCCCCATCGGCGAAGATCAGCAGACCGAGAGCGCCCACGACGATCCCGACATCGGCCACGTTGAAAGCGAAGGGGTTCTGGATCCCGCAGCAGGACATGTTGAGGAAGTCCACGACGGCGCCCTGCAACAGCCGGTCGAGCGCGTTGCCGAATGCCCCGCCGATCACGGCGCCGGCCGAGATCAGCGCGATCCCCCGCGTGAGACCGGTCTTCGCCCACCACCAGAGCCAGGCGGAAATCGCGAAGGCGATGCCGATCAGGATCCAGCGCGTCAGCTCGGGGCCGCCGGCCATCAGGCCGAAATTGATGCCGGTATTGTAGCCGAGCCGGAAGACCAGGAAAGGCGGGACCACCTCGATCACGCCATGCTCGATCAGGCCCGCCCAGTGCAGGACGAGGTATTTCGAGAGCTGGTCGGCGATGAACCAGAAGAGCGCCGAGAAATAGAATAACCGCATTCGCCTGTCCCTCGGCCTCAGTGCCGGAAATGACGCATTCCCGTGAAGATCATGGCGAGGTCCGCCTCGTTGGCGGCCCCGATCACCTCGGCGTCACGCATCGAGCCGCCGGGCTGGATCACCGCCGTCGCGCCGGCCTCGGCCGCGGTCAGGAGACCGTCGGCGAAGGGAAAGAACGCGTCGGAGGCGAGGACCGCGCCCTTGGCGGGGCTTTCGGTAAGGCCGAGCACCTCGGCCATGTCCTGCGCCTTGCGCGCGGCGATGCGGCTCGAATCGACCCGGCTCATCTGCCCGGCGCCGATACCGACGGTCGCGCCGTCCCTGGCGTAGACGATGGCGTTCGACTTCACGTGCTTGGCCACGGTCCAGGCAAAGATCATGTCGGCCATCTCGCGTGGCGAGGGATGGCGACGGGTGACGGCGCGCAGCATCTCCTCCTCGATCCGGCCCACGTCCTTGTCCTGGACGAGGAAGCCGCCCGCCACGTTCCGGTAGGTCAGCGAAGGTTCGGTCGGGGAGGGCAGGCCGCCGGTGGTCAGCAGCCTCAGGTTCTTTTTCGTGGCGAAGATCGCGCGGGCGTCCTCGGTCGCGTCGGGCGCGATCACGACCTCGGTGAAGATTTCCACGATCCGTTCGGCGGTGTCGGCATCCAGCGTCCGGTTCAGCGAGACGATCCCCCCGAAGGCCGAGGTCCGGTCGCAGTCGAAGGCGCGGGAATAGGCCTCGGCGAGTGTCTTGCCGCGCGCGACGCCGCAGGGGTTCGCGTGTTTGATGATGGCGCAGACCGGCCCGTCATCGGGATGGAACTCGGCCACCAGTTCGAAGGCCGCGTCGGTGTCGTTGATGTTGTTGTAGGACAGCTCCTTGCCCTGGTGCTGGGTCGCGGTGGCGACGCCCGGACGGTTTGAACCGTCGAGGTAGAAGGCGGCCGACTGGTGCGGGTTCTCGCCGTAGCGCAGCGGCGCGGCGAGCGTTCCGGCGAAGGCGCGGCGGCGGGGTGTCCCCTCGCCGATGGCCTGCGACAGCCAGCCCGACACGGCGGCGTCATAGGCGGCGGTGCGGGAATAGGCCGTCAGCGCGAGCCTCTGGCGGAGGGTGTAGGGCGTGGCGCCGTCATGCGCGGCGAGCGCCTCCAGAAGCGCCGCGTAGTCTTCGGGGTCGGTCACGACCGCGACGTGCGCGTGGTTCTTGGCCGCCGCGCGGATCATGGCGGGGCCGCCGATATCGATATTCTCGATCGCCGTGGCATAGTCGGCGCCGCCCGCGACGGTCGCCTCGAAAGGGTAGAGGTTGACCACGAGAAGGTCGATGGGCGCGATCCCGTGCGCCTCCATCGCGGCGACATGCGCCGGGTCGTCGCGCAGGGCCAGAAGACCGCCATGCACCTTGGGGTGCAGCGTCTTCACCCGTCCGTCCATCATCTCGGGAAAGCCAGTGATCTCGGCCACGTCGGTGACGTCCAGCCCGGCCTCGCGCAGCGCCTTGGCGGTTCCGCCGGTGGACAGGATCTCCACGCCACGGCCCGCGAGCGTGGTGGCGAAGTCCACGAGGCCGGTCTTGTCGGACACGGAGATCAGGGCGCGGCGGAGGGGCACGTTCGTCATTGGGCAGGCAGTCCTTGCGGTGGCGCGGGCGAGTGTCGAGCCGCGCGGGTCCTTTGTCAGTCGCGCCGCGCCGCGCCGAGGCGGCCAGCGGGCAGGAAGGCGATGGGGCGGGCGAGGCTCCAGCCCACGACGGTTCCATACCCTTTCATGCGGGCGGACAGAACGATCTGTTTTGTCGCGCGCGGCCGCAGGCGGCGGCTGTCGAAATAGACCGAGGGTTTGAGGGCCAGTTCGCCGTTGCCGGAATGGCGGAAAACCCAGGTCTCCCCGCTTTTCAGTGTCAGCGACACCGCGGTGCCACCCATGTCGATCGCCGCCGTGACATCGGGGTGGAGATGGAAGCGCAGCGCGTAGCGCAGCCCCGTGTCCGAGGGAAGCCGCCGGTAGACGGTGTCGAGGACGGCGCGGTCCGCGGGCGTAAAGGCGGCGAGCGCGTCCTCGCCCCGCAGAAGCGTGCCCTGGTCCTCCAGCGCGAGGTTGCGCAGATGCGTAAGCCCATGGCTTCGGCGCCAGCCGTCATGGGACATGGTCACTCCCTGGCCCGCCTCGGTCGCCTGCTCCTGCACGAGGACCTCGGTGGGGCCTTCCGACAGAGGGGGGCGCTGATCGTCGAGGCCGGTCGACCCGGGACCGAACCGGGACGAGGCGTGCCCCTGAAGGCCAAGGGTGGAATGGCTGTCGGTTGCGCGCCCGACAAGCCGCCATTCGGGCTCGAACCTCGCGCCGGAGCCGCAGTTGACGATCACCGGATCCTCGGCCGAGGTCAGCTCGAAGCTCAGCGTTCCGGCATGGGCGGTGGTGCTGCGCGGCCCCAGCATGGGCGGCGCGGCATCGGCGATCACGGTGACACGGCCCTGCGCCAGCCGGGCGAAGCCCATGGCCAGTCCCTTGACCTGCGTCGGCCGCACGCCCGACTGCACCAGCGCGGCCACCAGCCGCCCCGGCGCGCCGCGTCCGCCGCCATGGGCGCGCACGAGGCTGCCGTCGGCGTGGCGCAGGCTGCGCAGGGTCGGCGCGATGCGCAGGATCGCGCTGTCCACGGCCGGGTCGGGTGCACGGCCCGTTTCGGCCAGAAGCTGCGCGATCCAGGTCAGGAGGATGAAGACCTCGAGCAGGTCCTCGGGATTTCGCGTGGCGATGCCGCCCTCGGCGTCGATCTCGCGGGCGCACTCGCGGGCGAGCGCGTCGAGCGCGGGGTCGAGTTGCCGTTCCATGCCCATGAGTGCCGCGGAGGAATAGATCAGACCGGCCAGCGCCTCGAACCGGGCGAGGCCGGGCGTCGCATGGGTCCAGCGCGTCAGGAGGAAGGACGCCTGACGGCCGAGCGTTCGGTGAAAGGCGCGGCTTTCGGCGCGCTCCATGCCGTTCAGGAGGAACAGGGCATGGGTGATCCACCGGATCTGCCGCCGGCCCGTCAGGTCGGGTGTCCATCCCGGTCCGCGCCCGCGCCCGTAGCGCCGTGCCCAGTCCAGCACCCAGGCCTGCGCGGTCGCGCGCCCCTCGGCCTTGGGCAGCGCGGCGAGATCGCCCAGCCATTCGAAGCCATGCAGCGCGTCGGAAAAGGCCTCGTTCGGGGCGGAAAGGGCCCAGGGGCTCTGGCCCGGCGCATCGAGGAGGGCGCCCCCGAAACGGAAGTTGCCCGCCATGAGTTGCCGCCCGGCGACGACCGAGCCGGGGAACCGAGGCTCCGGACGCCAGAGAAAACCGCGCGCACGCGGCCCGAAGCCCGCGCCGAGCGCGGCGAACCGGTCGGGCCAGGAAAGACGGGGAACACGCGCTCCGGTCATGGGGTGCAAGGTATCGGACATCCGCCCGTTTTTTCGCTGCTCTGGTCTTGTTTTGCGGACACGATACAGGCGTCGGGCCCACCTGTCACGCGCACAGCGTGTTGCCGCCGCCGGATCAATCGCGCGTCAGGCAGGCCATGTAGAACCCGTCGATGCCGCCGCGCTCGCTCCAGAAGTCCGGGCGAAGGCGCAGACCGCCCTCGGGGCTGACCCATTCGGGGTCGATGCCGAGCGCCTCGGGATCGGCGGGAAGGACGCGCAGGCCGTCGTGACGCTTCAGCGCCGCCTTGACCTGAAACTCGCCCTCCACCGGCAGAAGCGAGCAGGTGCAGTAGACAAGACGCCCGCCGGGCGCCAGCAGCGTCAGGGCATGGTCCAGAAGCTGCATCTGCAGGCGCGTCAGCGGCTCGACGTCGCGGGCGTCCTTCACGAAAGGCAGGTCGGGGTGCCGCCGGATCGTGCCCGTTGCGGTGCAGGGCGCGTCGAGAAGAATCGCGTCGTAGCTTCCCTCATGCTCCAACGCGTCGCCCACGACGATCTCGGCCGATAGCCCGGTGCGCGCGAGATTTTCCCTGAGACGGTCGAGGCGGGTGTCGGAAACATCGAGGGCCGTGACCCGCGCACCGGCGGCCGCGAGTTGCAGCGTCTTGCCGCCGGGCGCGGCACAGAGGTCGAGGACGGAGAGGTCCCGAACCTCGCCCAGGAGCTTCGCGGGAAGCGCCGCGGCGGCGTCCTGAACCCACCATGCCCCCTCGGCATAGCCGGGAAGGGCAGACACCTGCCCGGCGTCGGTCAGGCGCAGGCCGCCGGTCGGCAGGCGTTCGGCGCCGGGAACCTCCACCGTGTCATCCCGCGGCGTCAGGTCGAGCGGCGCGCCCGCCTCATGCGCCGCCTCGATGGCGCGCAGCGCCTCCTCGCCCCAGGCCTTGCGGACAGGCCCGGCGATCCAGCCTGGAAGGCGCTGTGGCTCGTGTCCCGCCCAGAGCGCGGCGCCTCCCTCGGCGATCCGGCGCAGGACGGCGTTGATCATGCCCGAGGCCCGCGCCGACGACGATCCGCCCGTCTTGGCCAGCGTCACGGCCGCATTGACGACGCCGTGCGGCTCCTCGCCCGCGATCAGAAGTTCGGCCGCGCCGAGACGCAGGATCAGCTGCACGGGCGGCGCGGGCGTTCGCGCGACGAATTGGGCGATCACCTTGTCGAGCGGCGCGAGATGGCGCAGCACGGTCTCGGCGAGCCGGCCCGCGCGCGCGGCCTCGGCGGGCGCGAGGCCGGTGTCGCGCGGCAGGTGGCTCTGCATCCTCCTGTGACGTAGAACCTGCGTCAGCATGGCCAGCGCGGCGTGGCGCGCCGCGAGGCTCCGGTCGTTCATCGGCTGCCCGGTGCGCGACAGCTGCCGCCCGCCCTTCGCGGCGGGACGCGGTCCTTGTCGGCGCGGTTTCTCGGACATGGCCGTTCGGCCCCCTGCTTGTGTCACGGACGCCCGGGCGTATATCAGGAAAGACGCCACAACAACCGCCGAGGCCGAGGCCGATGTCCGAAGACACCCGCGACGTTTCCCATCTTCCGCCCGCCGCACAGCGCGCGCTGGCCGAGGCGGCCGCACGGCGCGAGAAACAGAAGGCGTTGGAGCTTCCGACCGAACTGGGCGGGCGCGACGGACCCGAGCCCGTGCGCTACGGCGATTGGGAAAAGAAGGGGATCGCGGTCGATTTCTGAGCCACGGCTCAGCGCAGCGTGAGGTCCGCGTAGATGCCTTGCCCCTGGTCCGTCGTGAAGCGCAGCGTTTCGCCGTTCACCTGCACCAGCTGACAGTTGAAGCCGAGATCTTCCTGGCCGAAGAAAAGGTCCCGGCAGAAATATCCGCCGTCCCAGTCCCATTGCCCCGTCACCGGGGTGCCGAAGGCGCGGCCGACGATTTCGCCGTCGGGCGTCACCGTCAGGCGGATGCCGAAACGCCGCAATTCCCGGCCCTGCACGAGCGATACGAAGGTATCGCGCGAGGACACGACCGAAAACGCTTCGGACCGTGCCGGCTCCGCGGTGGTCATCGCTGTGACGAACCCGGCAGCAAGTGCCGGCGCTTTCAGGGCATGGAAAAACATCCTGCCGGTCCCGATCCAGTTCAAGCGTTCCGACCGCTGAGATAGCGGACGCGCGGCTAAGATCAATAAAGGCTTCGTGATCGATCAGCCGAGGCCGAGGACGCTCGCCATCGAGTAGTGTCCCGGCGCCTTGCCCTGTCCCCAGAGCGCCGCCTTGAGCGCGCCGCGCGCGAAGATGCCCCGATCCGTCGCGATGTGGCTGAGGACGATGCGCTCGCCGGGACCCGCGAAGATCACGTCGTGCTCACCCACGATGTCGCCGCCGCGGATCGCCGAGAACCCGATGGCCCCTTCGCCCCGCGGCCCGGTGATCCCGTCCCGGCCTCGTTCGGAGACCTCGGATAGGTCGACGCCGCGTCCCGCCGCCGCGGCCTCGCCCAGCATCAGCGCGGTGCCCGAGGGCGCGTCGACCTTGTGGCGATGGTGCTTTTCCACGATCTCGATGTCGAATTCGGTGTCGAGAGCGGCCGCGATCTGCTGCGCGAGCCGGGTCATGAGGTTCACGCCGAGGCTCATGTTGCCGGCCCGGACGATCGTCGCATGGCGTGCGGCGGCGTCGAGGGCGGCGATGTCCGTCTCGCTCAGTCCGGTGGTGCCGATGACGTGGACCGTGCGCGCCTGCGCCGTCAGCTGGGCATGGGCGATCGTCGCCTCGGGCGAGGTGAAGTCGATCACGGCCTGCGCCTTCACGATCACGTCGAGCGGATCGCCGTAGACCGGAACCCCCATGTGCCCGCGTCCCAGCGCATCGCCGAGGTCCTTTCCGACCCAGTCGTGCCCCGGACGCTCGGTCACGCCGATCAGTTCGGCCCTGTCGCTTTCGGCGATGGTGTCGATCAGCATCCGGCCCATCCGGCCCGAGGCCCCCATCACCGCGATGCCCACACGTTCGCCCATCCCGACCTCCGTCGCCTGCGTTTCGTCCCGGTCCTAGCCGATGGCGCCCGCGCGCGAAACCCGTCGCTTGCGGGCGGGGCGCGCATGTCATACCTCCCGGGAACAAGGAAAGGCGGAAGATGGCGAAGAACAGGCATCACGACGGCGCGGGACCTTCCCAGCGGCAATTGCGCGTGGGTGAACTGATCCGCCGCACGCTTTCGGCCGTTCTGGCGCGGGGCGACGTGCACGACCCGGAACTCAATGCCATGTCGATCACCGTGGGCGAGGTGCGGACCTCGCCCGACCTCAAGGTGGCGACGGTCTATGTCATGCCGCTCGGCGGTGCCGGGCGCGAAGACGCCATCACCGCGCTGAAACGCAACAGGGGCGAACTGCGCCGCGCCCTGATGAAGGACATGACGCTGAAATACGCGCCCGACCTCCGCTTCGTTATCGACGAGACATTCGACAGGATGGACGACACGCGGCGGCTGTTCTCGGACGAACGCGTCCGCCGCGACGTGGAGGCAGACCGGGACGACGACGAAGGAGACGCGGAATGATCCGCGCCGCCCTTGCCGCGCTGGGGCTCATGATGGCCGCGCCGGCGACGGCGGCCGAGTGCCAGCGCCTGCTTTTCGACGGCGCGCGTTTCACTGCCTGCGAGCTCGACATGGCGGCGGATGACGTGCGGCTTTTCCTGCGGAACCCCGATGGCGAGGTCTACGGCACCTTCTCGAGGGTCGAGGCGGGCCTTCCCGAAGGTCAGCGGCTCGGCCTCGCGATGAATGCGGGGATGTTCCACGAGGACCTGAGCCCGGTCGGCCTCTATATCGAGAACGGCGCGGAGGAGATGCGCATCGTCACGCGCGACGGGCCGGGCAACTTCGGCCTTCTGCCCAACGGCGTGCTTTGCCTCGGCTCGGGCTGGGCGCGGGTGGTGGAGAGCCGCAGCTTCGCCGAGGACCCGCCCGCGTGCCGTTATGCCACGCAGTCCGGGCCGATGCTGGTGATCGGCGGCGACCTGCACCCGCGTTTCATCGAGAGCGGCACGAGCCTGAACATCCGCAATGGCGTCGGCGTCTCCGACGACGGGCGGCGCCTTGTGCTGGCCATCGCGGACGAGCCGGTGAATTTCCACCATTTCGCGCGTTTCTTCCGCGACGGGATGGGGACGCCGGATGCGCTCTACCTCGACGGGCGGGTGTCGCGGATGCATGCGCCGGGGATCGGGCGTTCGGATATCGGCTTTCCGCTCGGCCCGATCATCGGCACGGTCGTGACCGAAACGCCTCCGGTTGACGGCGGCGACGGCCAAGGCTAGCAGGACCGCCTTTCCCGGCAGGCCGATCTCACGGAGCTTCGCATGGCACGCAGGCGCAAGGGGCGCGACATTTCCGGCTGGCTTCTCGTGGACAAGCCCGCGGGCATGACCTCGACCGCGGTCGTCAACAAGGTGCGCTGGGCCTTCGATGCGAAGAAGGCGGGGCATGCCGGCACGCTCGACCCGGACGCCACGGGGCTTCTGCCGGTGGCGCTGGGTGAGGCGACGAAGACCATCGCCTATCTCGGTGACGCGCTGAAAGGCTATGACTTCACCGTGCGCTGGGGCATCCAGACCACCACCGACGACGCCGCGGGCGAGGTGATCGCGGCCTCCGATGCCCGACCGTCAGAGGCCGACATCGAAGCCGCTTTGCCCGCCTTCACCGGTGACATCCGGCAGGTGCCGCCGCAATTCTCGGCGGTGAAGGTGGACGGCGCGCGCGCCTACGACCTGGCGCGCGAGGGTGAGACCCTCGAGCTGGACGCGCGCGACCTCTACGTGGACGAACTGACGCTCGTTTCGCGTCCCGATGCCGACCACGCCGAGTTGCGCTTCGTCTGCGGGTCGGGCGGTTACGTCCGGTCGATCGCGCGAGACCTCGGCCAGACGCTCGGCTGTCTCGGGCACGTCACGGCGCTCCGGCGCACATGGGTCGGCCCCTTCGATATCGAGCACGCCGTGACGCTCGACGAGGTGGAGCGACTGGCGAAGACGCCCGAGATCGACGCGCTGCTGGCGCCGACCGCGTTGGCGCTTGCGGACCTGCCGGAGTTGAAGGCCACCGAGGCGGGGGTCGCGCGGCTCAGGAACGGCAATCCGGGGCAGGTGCTTCCCGGGCCGGTCGAGTACGGCGATCTCGCCTGGGCCTCGCATGGCGGCGAGCCCGTCGCCGTCGGCCGTTTCCGCGCGGGCGAACTGCATCCCGAGCGGGTCTTCAACCTCTGAGCCCGCTTTCATCGCTGCGGTTTCTGCGTCGGGCGAATGGCGCTTCGCCGATCCCCGCAACCTTCGTGGCCTTCGTCCTCATTCGCCGCGCGATCGAGACCGCCCAACGCGCGTCCGGAGGGTTCACCCCGGCGCGCGCCCGCGCCATAACGGGCCCATGATCGTGCGGCATTTCCAGAAAGGCGACGCGGCGAGCGTGGCCGAATACTCCGACTGCGAGCTTTACCGCTACACCCTGACCCGGGTCTGGGACGAGGGCGGGGCGCGGGCGCTGTTCGTCATGCTGAACCCCTCGACCGCGACCGAGGTGCAGAACGACCCCACGGTCGAGCGTTGCGAGCGGCGGGCGCGTGCGCTGGGTTTCGGGGCGTTCCGGGTCCTCAACATCTTCGCCTTCCGCGCGACCGACCCGCGCGACATGCGCGCCGCTACGGACCCGGTCGGACCGGGAAACGACGCCGCCATCCTCGACAGCCTGCCTTGGGCCGACCGGGTGATCTGCGCCTGGGGGACCCATGGCGCGCACCTGAACCGGGGGCCCGAAGTGGAGCGCCTGTTGCGCGGCGCGGGGGCGGAGTTGTTCCATCTGGGCCTGTCCAAGGACGGCCATCCGAAGCACCCGCTTTACATCGGCTACGCGGTGCAGCCCGTGGGCTGGCCCGCCGATTGACCGCGCCAGGCCTCTGCGTCACGGTCGCAGGGCATCGGCGAGGGGGACGGAATGGCGATCGAAGGGTTCACGCAGTCGCGGATCGGGACGAACGGCACCCACCTGTCGGTCCATCGCGGCGGAACCGGGACACCGCTGATCCTGCTCCACGGCTATCCGCAGACACACGCGGCCTGGGCGAAGGTCGCTCCGGGGTTCGCCGGGCATTTCGACGTGATCGTCCCGGACTTGCGCGGCTACGGCGAAAGCGATGTGCCGCCGAACGATCCCGGCAACCATGCCTATTCCAAGCGCGAGATGGCACGGGACATCGTGGGGCTGATGGATGCGCTGGGCCTGCCCCGCGCCCATGTTCTCGGCCACGACCGCGGCGCCCGGGTCGCGTACAGGATGGCGCTCGACCATCCTGACAGGGTCGACCGGCTGGGTATCGTCGAGGTGGTGCCGACCGGCGATTTCTGGGACGCGTGGAACGCCGATCTTGCGCTCAGGGCCTATCACTGGACCTTCCTCGCGCAGCCCGCGCCGCTGCCCGAGCGCATGATCTCGGCCGACGGGCGGGGCTATATCGACTGGACGCTGTCGAGCTGGACGCATGCCGGCGACCTCTCGCCATTCACGGACGCCTCGCTCGCCTCCTACCGGGCGCAGGCTGCGGACCCGGCGCGGGTGGCGGCCATGTGCAACGACTACCGCGCGGGTGCGACGGTGGACCGTGCCCTCGACGAGGCAGACCGGGCCGCGGGGCGGCGCATCTCGGCGCCGCTGCATTTTCTCTGGGCCGAGGGTGGGTTTCCCGCCCGCACGGGTGATCCGCTGGCTCTCTGGCGGCGCTGGGCCGACGACGTGACGGGGAGCGAGGTCGCCGGGATCGGCCACTTCGCCATGGAAGAAGCGCCCGAGGCCGTGCTCGCGGCCTTCCTGCCCCATTTCGGGGTGGCCTGAGTCCAGCGCTCAGCCCTGCGGCGTAAGGGTCCGCAAGTCCACATTCGCGGGGTCCAGGCCCTGGGCCCCGTGGACCCGCATCATGACCTCGCCGTTCAGAGTGATGCTGGCGCCCGTGCCGTCGCCGAAATCTATGACGCCGATCTCGGGATCCGAGACGCGCGCGGGATCGTAGAGCACCTCGATCCGGTCGGTCGCCGGGTCGAAGTCGGTGACTTCCGCGGGTGGCGACCCGGGCGACCGGACGCCACCGATGAAGGTGTCAGCCCCGGCTCCCCCGGTGACGGTATCACCCGCGCCGGCCAGGATCGTATCTTCGCCCTCGCCGCCGTCGATCAGGTCGCCTGCATCCCGATCGCCGCCGTCTCCGTCGCCGTGCCAAAAGGTGCCGTCGATCACGTCGTTCCCCGCACCGCCCCTGATCGTGTCGGACCCGGGGCCGCCCTGCAGGCCGTCATCGCCGGCGCCGCCATCCATCACGTCGTCGCCCTCGCCGCCGAACACCAGATCGTCGCCGTCGCCGCCGTCGATGCTGTCATCGCCGCGTCCCCCATCGAGGAAGTCGCCGCCTTCGCCGCCATCAAGCAGGTCGTCGCCCTCGTCGCCACGGAGTTCGTCGTTTCCGCCCGCCCCGACGAGCGTATCGCTGCCCTCGTTCCCGAAAACGACGTCGCCGGTTTCGGTGCCCGTGATAGCGTCATCGCCCGGTCCTCCGGTCAGCGCGTCCTGGCCCGTATCGCCGACATGACCCTGAATTGCCGCGCGCGCCTCGGCGAGGTCCGTCACGCTTCCGCCATCGAGGAGGGCGGCGCGCGCATCCACATGAGGTTCCATCGCATCGCCGCTCATCACGACATCGACGTTATCAGTCGTCATCCCCGTGGCGCCGTCGACCAGGGTGATGGCGAGGCCATTGGCCCGCACGACGGCATTGCCCGGGCTGCTGTCGAGGTCGATGTCGATGAGCGGTGCCTCGTCCTTCGTGCCGTCGAAGTCGAGGATCAGCCGGTCGGTCGTGACGTCGAACCCGGAAACGAAGGGAATATCGGGGCCGGTCCCGAAAGGAATGGTGTCATTGACCACCTGGAGGCCTTCGTGCGGGACGGTGTCGTGGCCCTGCGTCTCCTCTTGGTGGAGGGGTGGAGTGTCGGCGAGATCGACTGTTGTTTCTTGAAAAGGGTCCGCTCCCTGGTCCGTGCCGGTGACCTCTTCATCCGCGGGGATATCCGGCCCCTGCATTCCAGCCCCGTCCGCCCCGTCCACCTGGTCGCCGAATTCCGAGCCGAAGAGGAGTTCCGCCAGACCGCCGCCGTGCTCCTGCTCCGGGTCCTGTGACCCGGACCCTTCCGATGGATCGAGGTCATCGCCGGAGTGATCGCCCTCCCGGTCGTCATCCGTCCCGCCATAGCCGGACATGAGCCCGCCGACGGCGGCCCCCACAAGAAGCAGTCCCAGCAAACCACCCGCGGCAAGCATCCCGATCCCCTCGTTCGTGCAGTTCTCGTCAAAAGGCCCCCGGCCGCGACGGGACCGAGGGGTCTGCATGCCTTCTGACGATGCACGCCGGAGGGGCACCCTGGCTGCGACACCACGGGACCATTCGCCGGACAGGGCATCACTCTCGCCGCGAGGTCTTGCCCAAACCTGAATGCCGACGTCCCTTCTGCGTCGAATTCGCCGAAATTTCCCCCGTTCCCCAGGGCGCCCCGGCGCGAGGGGCTTTTCAAGCCCGAAGCGATGCGCTAAGGCCGCGCATCCGCACAGGGGCGACCCCTTGCGATCCCTCCACGGGCCCTGCTGGACGACATCCCGGCTTGTGCCATGACCTCTGAAAGGAGACCCCGATGTCGATCACTGCCGAAGAAAAGCAGAAGCTGATGAAGGAATACGCGACGAAGGAGGGCGACACCGGTTCGCCCGAGGTCCAGGTCGCGATCCTCACGAGCCGCATCGCAACGCTCACCGAGCACTTCAAGACCCACAAGAAGGACAACCACTCCCGCCGTGGTCTCCTTATGATGGTCGCGCAGCGCCGGAAACTCCTTGATTACCTCAAGGCGAAGGACGAAGCGCGCTACACCGATCTGATCGGACGGCTGGGCATCCGCCGCTGAGGCGTTGCCGACACGACCGACAGGAAGGGCCGCATCGCGCGGCCCTTTTTCGTTGGTGCCACGTCAGTCGGCCTGAACGATCACGCACTCGAAATCCTCGTCGCTGACGACCCGGGTGTGGTGGCCCTTGCCGTGCGTGTCGGCCATGCGCCAGACATCGCCCGGCCCTATATGGCGTGCCTCGCCATCGCTGGCGGTGACGATCACCATACCTTGCAGGCACACGAGGGTCTGGACGCGGGGCGTGGGATGCACGGGCTCGTTCCAGCCAGCGGCGAGCCGCAGGAAAAGAAAACCGCCCGCCGGCATG
Source organism: Roseicyclus sediminis (assembly GCF_025515305.1). Classification (GTDB taxonomy): domain Bacteria; phylum Pseudomonadota; class Alphaproteobacteria; order Rhodobacterales; family Rhodobacteraceae; genus Roseibacterium; species Roseibacterium sediminis. Next base: position 341,808 of record NZ_JAOPHT010000001.1, on the reverse strand, counting down.
GTCTCGGAAATCTCGATAGCCTCGGCGGGGGGTGCGAAGCTGCGCTCGGTCAGCGTGACCTCGACCGTGCGCCAATGGCTCTCGCCCGCGTCGTCGCAAAAAAGGTCGTGAAACTTCATTCCGGCCTCCCAGGGTTGCCCGTGCGGCGGCGTGCGGCACGCGGATGCAGCACACTCTATTGCCGGTTTTCATATGTCCACGACTGGTGTACATCGCGCTTCATCTGAGACGTGACGCTTCGACCCCGGCGTTGTGCAAAGGACAGGGGTCGGCGGCAATGGGGCCGCCATATCCATGGGAGACCCGGCAGGGGCCGGGAGTGCTCCCCGACAGGAAACGATAGATGTTCGATATCACGAAGAAAGAGATGCAGTGGGGCGAAGAGACGCTCACACTGGAAACCGGGCGTGTCGCCCGCCAGGCCGATGGCTCGGTCATCGCGACGCTGGGGGAGACCAGCGTCATGGCGAACGTGACGTTTGCCAAGGAACCCAAGCCGGGACAGGACTTCTTCCCGCTGACGGTCCACTACCAGGAAAAATACTACGCGGCCGGCAAGGTGCCCGGCGGCTTCTTCAAGCGCGAGGCGCGTCCGACCGAGAAGGAGACGCTGACCGCGCGCCTGATCGACCGGCCGATCCGCCCGCTGTTCGTGCCCGGCTTCAAGCATGAAGTCCTCGTCATGTGCACGGTCCTCAGCCATGACCTCGTCAACGATCCCGATATCGTGGCGATGATCGCGGCCTCGGCCGCGCTGACGATCTCGGGCGTGCCCTTCATGGGCCCGATCGCGGGCTGCCGCGTCGGCTTCGAGGATGGCGAGTACGTCCTGAACCCGACCGTCGACGACATGCAGGGGCTGCGCAACAACCCCGAGCAGCGTCTCGACCTCGTCGTTGCCGGCACGAAAGAGGCCGTGATGATGGTCGAGTCGGAGGCCTACGAGCTGACCGAGGAAGAGATGCTCGGCGCCGTGACCTTCGCGCACGAGCAGATCCAGCCGGTCATCGACCTGATCGTCGACCTGGCCGAGGACGCGGCCAAGGAACCCTTCGACTTCTCGCCGCCGGACTATTCCGCGCTCTATGAGGCGGTGAAGGCCGCGGGCGAGGCGCAGATGCGCGACGCCTACGCGATCCTCGACAAGCAGCAGCGGCAGACCGCCGTGGCCGCCGCGAAGGACGCCATCAAGGCCACGCTGAGCGAGGAGCAGCTCGAGGACCCGAACCTCGGTTCCGCGCTCAAGAAGCTCGAATCGATGGTTCTCCGCTCGGACGTCGTGAAGAACGGCCGCCGGATCGACGGCCGCGCGCTCGACGCGGTCCGCGCGATCGACAGCCAGACCTCCGTTCTTCCGCGGACGCATGGCTCGGCTCTGTTCACGCGCGGCGAGACGCAGGCGCTGGTCGTCACCACGCTCGGGACGGGCGATGACGAGCAGATCATCGACGCGCTGCACGGGAACTTCCGCTCGAACTTCCTGCTGCACTACAACTTCCCGCCCTACTCGGTCGGCGAAGCGGGGCGCGTCGGCCCTCCGGGACGGCGTGAGATCGGCCACGGCAAGCTTGCCTGGCGCGCGCTCCAGGCGGTGCTCCCGGCGCCGACGGACTTCCCCTACACGATCCGGGTCGTGTCGGAGATCACGGAATCGAACGGTTCCTCCTCGATGGCGTCGGTCTGCGGCGGGTCCCTGTCCATGATGGACGCGGGCGTTCCGCTCAAGGCGCCGGTCGCGGGCGTGGCCATGGGCCTCGTTCTGGAAGAGGACGGCTCCTACGGAATCCTGACCGACATCCTGGGCGACGAGGACCACCTCGGCGACATGGACTTCAAGGTCGCGGGCACCGAGAACGGGATCACCTCGCTGCAGATGGACATCAAGGTCGCGGGCATCACGCCCGAGATCATGAAGAAGGCGCTGGAGCAGGCCAAGGCGGGCCGGCTGCACATCCTGGGCGAGATGGCCAAGGCGCTGACCGCGCCCGGCGAGTTCTCGATCCATGCGCCGCGCATCGAGACGATGCAGATCCCGACCGACAAGATCCGCGAAGTGATCGGCTCGGGCGGCAAGGTGATCCGCGAGATCGTCGAGGTTTCGGGCGCCAAGGTCGACATCAACGACGACGGCATCATCAAGATCGCGAGCCCGAACGCCGAAGCCATCCAGAAGGCCTACGACATGATCTACTCGATCGTCGCGGAGCCGGAGGAAGGCCATATCTACAAGGGCAAGGTCGTGAAGATCGTCGATTTCGGCGCCTTCGTGAACTTCTTCGGCAAGCGGGACGGTCTCGTGCATGTCAGCCAGATCGAGAACCGGCGGCTGAACCACCCCTCCGACGTCCTCAAGGAAGGTCAGGAGGTCTGGGTCAAGCTTCTCGGCTTCGACGATCGCGGCAAGGTTCGCCTGGCCATGAAGATGGTCGACCAGGAGACCGGCAAGGAGCTTGCCCGCGAGACGGAAGAGGCGGCCGACTGAGCGCGCGCCTATCCGGACGGAACTGGAAACCCCGGCTTATCGGCCGGGGTTTCTTCTTTGCCGGCTGACAGGGATGTGAACGGCGAAGAGCGCGCGGTGCCTTGCAGTCCTCGGCCTGAATGCCGACCTAGCGGGCGTATTGTATCGCAGCGAAAAAGCGCCAGACTGACATCGAGTGAAGACCATGCTGACCCGCCGACATTTCATCACGACCAGCGCAACGCTGTTTTCCGGCGCGCTGGCTCTGCCTGCCGCGGCGCAGGACCGGGTCGACTTCGACACGACAGTCGAACGACCGGACCCCGACCCGTTCGCCAACAACCCCTGGGGCCTGCATCCGCGGTTCATGCCGACGCGGGTAGCCCATCGCGACGGACTTGTGCCCGGCGACATTCACGTCGATGCCGTGGCGAAGTACCTCTACCTCATCGGCACCGATGGCACCGCGATGCGCTACGGCGTGGCGATCGGCCGGGCGGATCTTTACGAATCGGGGGTCTTCACGATCAACCGCAAGCAGGAATGGCCGTCCTGGCGGCCGACCGACGAGATGATCGCGCGTGAGCCGAACGTGTACGGGCAATTCGCCGACGGAATGCCGGGCGGTCCGGAAAACCCGCTGGGTGCGCGGGCGCTTTATCTCTACGAAGGCGGGCGCGACACGCTGCTGCGCATCCACGGCACGCCGCAGCCCTGGTCGATCGGCACGTCCGCGTCCTCGGGCTGCGTGCGAATGGTCAATGCCCACATCATCGATATGTACGAGAGCGTCGCGCTGGGAGCCACGGCACACCTCTATCCGCCAGTCTGAGGGGCAGGGTTCGCCGCTTTGGCGGGGCAAACGTGCCACGCGGCGGAATTCCTTACCTATTCGTGATGTGTCTTGGCGTCATTGAGACTTGTCCACAGGGCGTGGATCGGGGCAGATTGTTCCGCGACCGCGCCCTGCGCCTTGTTTTCCAGAGACCCGAAGATGACGACGACCCTGACCCGCCGCCATTTCATCATCACGTCCGCAGCTCTGTTCTCGGCTCCTCTTGCGACGGCGGCTGCCGCGCAGGACGCGGTGGAGTTCGATTTCGACGCCGCCGTCACGCGCCATGAGCGGGCTGGAAGTAACCCCTGGGGTCTCCATCCGCGTTTCATGCCGACCCGTGTCGCGCACCGCGAGGGGCTGAGACCGGGGGACATCCACGTCGATCCCGTCGCCAAGTACCTCTACCATATCGGCAGCGACGGCACCGCGATGCGCTATGGCGTCGCCGTGGGCCGCTCGGGCATGCAGAGCCCCGGCACCTTCACGGTCGGGCGAAAGGCGGAATGGCCGTCGTGGACCCCGACCGCGAACATGATCGCGCGCGAACCGCACGTCTACGCGCAGTTCGCCGGTGGCATGGCCGGCGGACCGGAGAACCCGCTGGGCGCGCGGGCGCTCTACCTCTACCGCGGCAATGCCGACAGCATGTTGCGAATCCACGGCACGCCGCAGCCCTGGTCGATCGGCACGTCCGCGTCCTCGGGCTGCGTGCGCCTGGTGAACGACCATGTCATGCAACTCTACGAACAGGTGCCCCTGGGCACTCGTGCGATCCTGCACTCGCCCTGGCGCTGAGGCGCACGGGAGGAAAAGCCGGCATTTCCGACCGGAAACGCCGGCTTTGTTCCGCGCACTTCAGGCGGCGGGCGCCTTGACCGTCCGCAAGTAGGACAGTTTCGCGTCGAATTCCCCGAACTTGGCCTTCGCCGCCGCGTCGTCGAGGCTGAGCGAGACGATCACGTCCTGCCCCTGCTGCCAGTTGGCGGGCGTGGCGATGGGCGTCTCGTAGGTCGCCTGCAGTGCGTCGAGCGCGCGCAGCACCTCGGCGAAGTTCCGGCCGACGGACATCGGGTAGGACATCATCAGTTGCACCTTCTTGTTCGGTGCAACGATAAAGACGACACGCACGGACGCGCTGTCGGCTGCGGTGCGGCCGTCGGGCAGGTAGGCGTCGGCGGGCAGCATGTCGAGCGCCTTGGACACGGCAAGGTCATCGTCCGCGATGATCGGGAAACCCGCCTTTGCGCCCGAGAAACTCTCAATGTCTGCCTTCCACTTCACGTGTTCCTCGACCTTGTCGACGGAAAGGCCGATGACCTTGGTGTTCCGCTTCTCCCACTCATCGGCAAGCTGCGCGACGGCGCCGAACTCGGTGGTGCAGACGGGCGTGAAATCCTTGGGGTGCGAGAACAGGATCATCCAGCTGTCGCCGATGAAATCGTGAAGGGCGAAGCTGCCCTTGTCGGTCTGGACGGTAAGATTGGGGATGGTCTCGTTGATGCGAAGGCCCATGGCTCTCATCTCCTTTTAATTTACAGTGTCAATAAAATATATATGATGTTCAGGACGCCGTTTCACGGGGTTGGGACAGCTTCCGGCGCAGATAAGTGCGAGCATTCTGTCGCACTGCGGCGCGCGGACCGTGCGTCCTTTATCGGGGGCGCGTGCGGAACGGTCGTTTGCGGCCCTTCTGCCGTCGCGTCCCCGCCTTGAAGCCCGGACGACGGAGTGACAGGTTCGTCGTCAAACAAGGGAGAACACCATGCCGAAGACCACCGATTTCTACATCAACGGCCAGTGGGTCGCGCCAATCCGGCCGCGCGATTTCCCTGTGATCGATCCCTCGACCGAGGAAGTCTGCGCGACGATCTCACTGGGTGACACCGAAGATACCGAGGCCGCAGTCGCCGCGGCCAACGCCGCCTTCCCGGCCTGGGCCGCAACAAGCCCGGCCGAACGTATCGCGCTCGTCGAGCGTCTGCTGGAGGTCTACGAGGGCCGCGCCGAGGACATGGCCGTGGCGATCTCGAAGGAAATGGGCGCCCCCATCGACATGTCCCGGCAACAGCAGGTCACCTCGGGCACCTGGCACATGGAGGGCTTCCTGCGCGCGGCCAAGGGTTTCCAGTGGGAACATCCCCTGGGCGACTGGGCGCCGGGCGAGCGGATCCTCCACGAGCCGATCGGGGTCTGTGCCCTGATCACGCCCTGGAACTGGCCGATGAACCAGATCGTTCTTAAGGTCGTTCCCGCGCTTCTGGCGGGCTGCACGATGGTGCTGAAACCTTCCGAGATCGCGCCGCTGTCGGGCCTGCTCTTCGCGGAGATCGTGGATGCGGCGGGCGTGCCGCCGGGCGTCTTCAACCTCGTGAACGGTGACGGGGCCGGCGTGGGCAGCCAGTTGTCCGCCCATCCCGACATCGACATGGTCAGCTTTACCGGGTCCACCCGCGCCGGGCGGTTGATCTCCAAGGCCGCCGCCGACACGATCAAGCGCGTGAGCCTCGAGCTTGGCGGCAAGGGGGCGAACATCATCTTCGCGGACGCCGACGAGAAGGCGGTGAAGTCGGGTGTGATCCGCTGTTTCCGCAATACCGGACAGAGCTGCAACGCGCCGACGCGGATGATGGTCGAGCGCTCGCGCTACGACCAGGCGGTGGAGCAGGCCATAGCCGCCGCCGAGAGCGTGACCGTCGGTCCTGCGGACGACGAAGGCCGCCACATCGGTCCCGCCGTCAGCGAGGCGCAGTTCGACAAGATCCAGGCGCTGATCCAGAAGGGCATCGATGAGGGCGCCCGGCTGGTCGCTGGCGGCACGGGACGGCCCGGGCACCTCAACCGCGGCTTCTACATCCGCCCGACCGTCTTCGCCGACGTGACCACGGACATGACGATCTACCGCGAGGAGATCTTCGGTCCCGTCCTGTCGATCCTGCCCTTCGATGACGAGGACCACGCGGTCGCCATGGCGAACGACACCGAGTACGGCCTGACCAACTACGTCCAGACGACGGACCGGGAGAAATTCCGCCGCGTCGCCCGGCGGCTGCGCTCGGGCATGGTCGAAGGCAACGGCAAGGGGTTTGGCCAGGGATCGCCCTTCGGCGGCATGAAGCAGTCCGGCAACGGGCGCGAAGGCGGGGTCTGGGGCCTGCATGAGTTCATGGAGGTCAAGGCGGTCTCGAACTGGGAATGACGGTCCGCTCGCCTGCGGCCTTTTTGCCGCGGCGCGCATCTTGTCGTTGCCCTGTCATCTGTCCCGCCTATCTGCGGGCTAGGCGACAGGGAAGAACGACAAGATGCAGCCGGTGGTCCTGATCCTCGGAAGTTCACCTGAAGCGGTCTCCTCGCGGGACTGGGACAGGGGTGCCTTCAGCCACATCGTGGCCATCAACAATGCGTGGCGCATCCGACCTGACTGGGACGTGTCGATCCACCCCGAGGATTTCCCCGCCGAACATCAGCCCGACGAATTCGGGCCGGGTCAGCGCCGGGTGGGCGCGTCCGACTACGTCCCGGTGCAGAACGCCTATGGCGGTTTCGTCTACGCGGGCGGAACCATGGCCTTCACGGCCGGGTACTGGGCGCTCGGCGCCCTCCGGCCCCGGGTGATCGCCTTCTTCGGGTGCGACATGGTCTATCCCTCGCGGGGGGCCACGCATTTCTACGGCAGCGGCACCGCCGACCCGCTTCGCGCCGATGTGACGCTCCAAAGCCTGGAGGCCAAGGCCGCGCGGCTGCAGCTGTTCGCGGCCGAACAGGGCTGTGCCTGCGTGAACCTGTCGGCGCGCGAAAGCCGGCTGGTCTTCCCTCGCGCGTCGAGGGCCGAGGTGTCGTGGTCCGAGCCCGTCCCGCCCGAGCCGGAGAGCTTCGAGACCGCGCGGGCGCGGGAGGCGGCTCTGGGTTATTTCGTGCCATCTGGCCGCTACTGGGAAGAGGAGGCCAGGTTCGACCCGGCCGAACTCCGTTCGCTGGACGACCTGTGGCTGGAGGCCCACGCGAGCGCCTCGCTCAGAATGGCACCGGTGCGCGGAAGAGCATCCCTTTCCCGCCGTCGGGATGGCGGAGCTTGAGGCTTTCCGCGTGCAGCATGAGGCGCGGGAAATCGCGCGCCGCGCCCGCCGCATAGAAGGGATCGCCGAGGATCGGGTGGCCGATTTCCTTCATGTGGACGCGCAACTGGTGCGAGCGACCGGTATGCGGGTACAACCGCACGCGCGTCGTCCCATCCTCCACGCGCATCACGCGCCAGTCGGTCAGCGCGGGCTTCCCCGTCTCGTGGTTCACATGCTGCAGAGGCCGGTTCGGCCAGTCGACGATCAAGGGCAGGTCGACCGTGCCGGTCTTCTCCGCCATCTCGCCCCAGACGCGGGCCTGGTAGGTTTTCTTCATGTGCCGCCGCTCGAACTGAAGGCCGAGGTGGCGCTGTGCGGCGGGGGTGAGGGCGAAAACCATGACGCCCGAGGTGTCCATGTCCAGCCGGTGGACGAGAAGTGCCTCGGGGTAGGCGGCCTGAACACGCGAGAGCAGGCAATCGGACAGATGCTCCCCCTTGCCGGGAACCGACAGAAGGCCCGCGGGCTTGTCGACCAGCAGGATCGCGTGATCGGCGTGGATCACGTTCAGCGGTGTGTCGGGCGGGCGGTAGTCGAGCTTTTCCATCGACCCCACCTAAGCCGGGGGAGCCCCTTGGGGAAGGGGTCAGCCCGCGGGCAGCGCCACCTGCATGAAGACCATCACGGCCAGAACGAAGGTCAGGAACAGGAAGGTATTGCGGTCCCGCCGCGTCTCGGCCCCGCCGAACCACTTGCCGAAGCCGCCCTCGTGCCGGATCGCACCGAAGAGGATCCAGGCCCAGGCAAGGAAGACGAGAGCGAGGAGAACGAGGCGGATGATGCTGCCGGTCATGTGTCTGGGTCCTTCGATTGCAGGAGGCGGCGCGCCGACCAGATCGCCGAGCCGCCAAAGAACGCCCCGCCGATGATGGCGATTTCCAGCGAGGCGATGCTGCCGATGCCGTGGCTGGCATAGGCCCCGATCAGAAGCGCGAGGCCGCCCAGGCTAATGGCCAGGCGAAGCTTCAGTTCGGATCTCGTGGGGCCGAAACGGGACATGGGGGCAACCTAGACGATCGCCGGAAGGGCGTCGAAGGGCATTTCGCCGCCTCAGTTCCAGTCGAGGACGACCTTGCCGGAGCGACCGGACAGCATCGCCTTGAACCCTGCCACATAGTCGTCGGCCTTGAAGCGGTGGGTGATGACCCGCCGCACGTCGAGGCCGTTTTCCAGCATCGCGATCATCTTGTACCAGGTCTCGAAGATCTCGCGGCCATAGACGCCCTTGATCGTGATCGCCTTGAAGACGATGCGCGACCAGTCGACGGGGCTCTTGCCCGGCGGGATGCCGAGAAGCGCGATTCGCCCGCCCATGACGAGGCTTTCCACCATCTGGTCGAGTGCCATCTGGTTGCCGGACATCTCGAGGCCGACATCGAAACCCTGCTTCATGCCAAGCTCCCGGATCACGTCCTTCAGGTCTTCCCCGGTGACGTCCACGGGCCTGACATCCGCCACCTCGCCGGCGAGCGCGAGGCGGGCGGGGTTCACATCGGTAATCACGACATGGCGCGCGCCTGCGTGACGCGCGACTGCGGCGGCCATGATGCCGATGGGGCCCGCGCCCGTCACCAGAACGTCCTCGCCCAGAAGGTCGAAGGAGAGCGCCGTGTGCACCGCGTTGCCGAGCGGATCGAGGATCGCCCCGATCTCGTCGTCGATGGCATCGGGCAGCGGCACGACATTGAATGCGGGCAGGCGGAGATACTCGGCGAAAGCGCCCTGTTCGTTCACGCCGATCCCCCGTGTTTCGGGGTCTAGGTGGAACTTGCCCGCGCGCGACTGCCGCGAGGTCTTGCCGATGAGATGACCTTCGCCCGAGCAACGCTGTCCAAGGCTCAGGCCCTCGACATTCCGGCCCATGTCCACGATCTCGCCCGCGAATTCGTGGCCGGTGACGAGAGGCACCGGAACGGTGCGCGCGGCCCAGTCGTCCCATTGCCAGATGTGGATGTCGGTGCCGCAGATGCCCGTCTTCTTCACGCGGATCAGCACATCGTCCGGGCCGATCTCGGGAACCGGACGGGTCTGCATCCGAAGGCCGACCTCGGGGGCGGCCTTCACCAGCGCGCGCATTTCGTTCGTCATGAGAGGACTCCGGTCTTGCGGCCCGCCCTGGCGAAGGCATCAAGCGCGCGGTCGAGATCGGCGCGGGTAAGGGCCGCGTTCATCTGTGTGCGGATGCGGGCGCGCCCGTTGGGCACGACGGGGTAGAAGAACCCCGCAACGTAGACGCCTTCCTCGTAGAGCGCGGCCGCGAGGTCCTGTGCCAGTTGCGCTTCGCCGAGCATCACGGGGACGATGGGATGCACGCCGGGCAGGAGGTCGAAGCCGAGCTTTTCGAGGCCCGCGCGCCAGTAACGCGTGTTCTCGAAAAGCGACGCGCGAAGGCCGTCGTTATCTTCTACAAGATCTATCGCCGCGATCCCGGCGGCGCAGACGGCGGGCGGCAGGGCGTTGGAGAAAAGGTAGGGCCGCGCCCGCTGCCGCAGGAGGTCGATCACCGGCTGCGGCCCGGCGATATAGCCGCCGATGGCCCCGCCCAGCGCCTTGCCGAGCGTGCCGGTCAGGATGTGCACCTTGTCCGCCACACCGAAATGGTGCGGCGTGCCTCGCCCTCCCGGCCCCATAAAGCCGGTGGCGTGGCAGTCGTCGACCATCACCACGGCCTCGTATGCCTCGGCAAGCGCTGTGATCTGCGGCAGGGGCGCAAGGTATCCGTCCATGGAGAAAACGCCGTCCGTCGCAATGAGGATATTTCTCGCGCCATCCGACCGCGCGGCCCTGAGCTGTGCCTCCAGGTCGTCGATGTCCGCATTCGCGTACCGGTATCGCCGGGCCTTGCAAAGGCGGATGCCGTCGATGATCGAGGCATGGTTCAGCGCATCCGAGATCACGGCGTCCTCGGGGCCGAGCAGAGGCTCGAACACCCCGCCATTGGCGTCGAAGCACGCGGCGAAGAGGATCGCGTCGTCCTTGCCGAGATAGGCGGCCAGCCGGTCCTCAAGCGCGCGGTGCAGATCCTGGGTTCCGCAGATGAAGCGCACGCTCGCCATGCCGTAGCCGTGGTCGTCCATCGCGGCCTTGGCGGCGGCGATCAGCGCGGGGTGATCGGCGAGCCCGAGGTAATTGTTGGCGCAGAGGTTCAGCATGTCGCGCCCGTCCGGCGCGACGGCGATATGCCCGCCCTGGGCCGAGAGAATCGGACGCTCGGCCTTCCAGAGGCCCTCGGCGCGGATCTCGGTCAGGGTTTCGGAAATGCGGGTCAGGAATGCCTGCGCCATCGGGACTCCCCTTCTGTTGGGGTCAGTATAGACGCGAAAACGCCCGCCGTTGAACGGCGGGCGACATGCAATGGTCGGTCGGCGTCCGGGTTGCCCCGGTACGCGTCAGATTCCGATGAACGGTTGCGCGATCCGAGGCAGGAGGCCCTTGAAGCGCAGGCGCTGATCGGTGGCGACAAGGCAGATGCAGTCGACATCGCCCTCGGCCACGGGCGTGTGGTCGGTGGTCTGGTCGGCAAATTCCACGTCACCGCGTGCGAAACGGTCGGCCTCGTCCCGATAGGCGCCCTGAAGCACGAGCGTCAGTTCCATGCCGCGGTGGCCATGCTCGGGCATGGCCTGGCCGGCGGGAATGTAGAGCAGGCGCGCGCTGGCGCCGTCGTCGGACTGAAGGACGCACTGCTTGGCGCCCAGGCCGAGGCTGCGCCATTTCACGGCGTCCGCGTCGCCGCCCACGACATTGCGCAGAGGCTCGGGGAAGATGCCGTTCTCGGGCCTTGCCGGAGCTTTGCGGTTCGGGGCGCCTGCGATCTTGGCCAGGGTGCGCTCGAGGCTGTCCTCGGCGATCCGCGCCTCGTTCATGTCGGACAGGACGACCCCGCCCATCGCCTCGTAGCCGGCGAGCCGCGCCCGCGCATCGTCACTCATCGACACGTGGGATGCGACGACGAGGTCGAAGGCATGCGGAAGGGCGCCAGCGGCGTAGCCCATCAGCAGATCGTCGGAGATATGGTGTTTGATACCGGTCATTGCGTCTCTCGCGTCACGTCAACTCATTGCGCGGCGCAACCTTTCCAGAGCCAACCTAATGCGAGACTTGATCGTGCCAAGGGGCAATCCGGTCTCGGCGGCGATTTCGCTGTGCGTTAGATCGCCGAAATAGGCGCGCTCTATGAGGTTGCGCTGTTTTTCGGGGAGCTGGCGGATCGCAGCCGCCAGACGTTCTGAATCCTCTTGCAGGGCCATGACGTCGGCCTGGTCCGGTTCCCGCTCGGGACCCCAGGGAAGTTCCTCGGGCTCGGGACGGGCGTAGCGGCGCAGGAGGTCGATCTTGCGGTTCCGTGCGATCGTGAAGATCCACGTTGCCACGGAGGCGCGCGAGGCGTCGTAGAGATGTGCCTTCTGCCAGAGCGTGGCCATCACGTCCTGCATGCACTCTTCCGCGAGGCTTTCGTCGGCCCCGGACTTGATGAGAAACGCCTTAACGCGTGGTGCAAAATGACGGAAGAGCCGGGCAAAGGCTGCCTGGTCCTCGTCTTTCGCGATCGCCGTTACGCAGGCAACCCATTCAAGTTCGGTCTTTTCTGTTGGTGTCACAGGTCCGTCACGCCTCTGGGGCCGGCGCGCCAGCACCGCGTCGAGCGGCGAGGAACTCGCATCGGACCGAACGTGTTCAGCATGGTCGTTGGACATCAACATATTGCCTGTACGCAGATTTCGGTAGCCCGGATCAAAATAATTTTCTTTGATCTGGTGCGGGTTGCGACCCGTAACACTGCCAATCGACTTCTCTAGCAAATCGGGGACAACCACGTGCCATTCGAGACTTCGGCCGCCGCGCCGCGCCGCATCGCCATCATCGGCGCAGGAATTTCGGGAATGGGGGCCGCGTATCACCTGGCACAATCCCACGCCGTCACATTGTTCGAGGCCGAACCGCGCCTGGGCGGTCATGCCCGCACCGTCATCGCGGGCAAGAACGGCGACCAGCCGGTCGATACCGGCTTCATCGTCTTCAACTACGTGAACTATCCGCACCTCACGAAACTCTTCGCCGATCTCGACGTGCCAGTGGCGAAATCGGACATGAGCTTTGCCGCGTCCATCGACGGCGGCCGCATCGAGTACGGGCTGAAGAGCCTCGGCGCGCTGTTCGCGCAGAAGGGCAACCTGGCGCGTCCCGGTTTCCTGCGGATGGTGCGCGACCTGATGCGCTTCAACGCCGGCGCCGAAAGCCTTGCGACCGATTCGACCATCACGCTCGGCCAGTTCATGGACGAGATGGGCATGGGCGCGTGGTTCCGCGACTACTATCTCACGCCGATCTCCGGGGCGATCTGGTCCACCCCGAAAGAGGAGATCATGGACTTCCCGGCGCAGGCGCTGGTCCGGTTCTTCCGCAACCACAATCTCATGCAGGCCACCGGTCAGCACCAGTGGTGGACGGTGCAGGGCGGATCGGTGGAATACGTCACGCGGCTGGAGATGGCGATGCGCCGTCGCGGCGTCGACATCCGCCTGGCCGCGCCGGTCGATGCCGTCCGCCGCACCCCCGGCGGGATCGAGGTGATCCGCGGCGGTCATCCCGAGCCCTTCGACGAGGTCGTCTTCGCCACCCATTCCGACGACAGCCTGCGCCTTCTGGCCGACCCGACCCCGGCCGAAACCGCGGCGCTGGGCGCCGTGCGGTATCAGCCGAACGCGGCGGTCCTGCATTCCGACGCCTCCGTCATGCCCAAGCGCCGCGTCTGCTGGTCGAGCTGGAACTACACCGAGCGCAAGGGCCACGAGGGCGGACCCATCGACCTCACCTACTGGATGAACTCGCTGCAGCCGATTCCGCTCAACGATCCGCTATTCGTCACGCTGAACTCTCGAGCGACGATCGACGAGCGGCTGATCCATGACGAGACGACGTTCCGTCATCCCGTCTACGACCTTGCGGCGCTGGCCGCGCAGGGTACGATCAGGGAGATGAACGGCGACAACGCGACATGGTTCTGCGGGGCCTGGATGAAGAACGGCTTCCACGAGGACGGCTACGCCAGCGCGATCGACGTGGTCGAGGCCATCGCAGCGCGCGACGCGGAGGCCGCGCTCGCCGCATGAACGCCCGCGTCGATCATATCGCCGGCGAGACGTTCCACGGCCGCCGTGGCGCGGTGGAGAATGCCTTCAAGTACGGCATCGACTACGTGATGGTCGATGCCGAGGCGGATCGCCCAAAGGCCCCTTTCGGCTTCGGGCGGAACCGCCGCGGTTTCCTGTCGCTCTGGGACAGTGACCATGGCGGCACGCCGAAGGAGGGTCGCGGCGCGCCCTGGGCGCGGGACGTGCTCGCGGCCCATGGGCTGTCCGAGGCGACGGACGGGACGCTGTTTCTTCTGGCGCAGCCCCGGACCATGGGACATGTCTTCAACCCGGTCAGCTTCTGGCTCGCCCATGACGGAGAGGGCGCACTCCGCGCCGTGATCGCGGAGGTTTCGAACACCTTCGGCGACCGGCATTCCTATCTCTGCGCGCACGAGGATCAACGCCCGATCACCCGGGAGGACACGCTGACGGCCGCGAAGATCTTCCATGTCTCGCCGTTTCAGCCGATCGAGGGCGGCTATACCTTCCGCTTCGACATCCGAGACGACCGGGTGGGCGTCTGGATCGACTATTCGACCGGCAACGAAGGGCTGTTCGCCACGCTGACCGGCAAGCGGCGGCCCCTGACGGCGCCCGGCATCCTGCGCGCCGCGCTGCGCCGTCCGTTCGGCGCGCGGCGGGTCTTCGCGCTCATCCACTGGCAGGCGCTCAAGCTCTGGTGGAAGGGCGCGCCCTACCGTGTCCGTCCCGAGCCGCCCGGACACGAGGTCTCCTGACATGGGAGCAACCGGCCCCGACAGGGCGGTGAGCCTGCCGGGCTACGCCGTCTTCGCCGCCATGCTGTCGGCGGCGGGCCTGCCCATCTACATCCACGCGCCCGCCCACTACGCGACCGATTTCGGAGTGAGTCTCACGGCGCTGGCGGGGGTGCTCTTCGCGCTCCGCCTGATCGACGTGGTGCAGGACCCCGCGCTCGGCTGGCTGTCGGCGCGGCTGCGCGCGAAGCGGGGGATCGCGGTCGGGATCGGTGTGGTTCTTCTGGCCGGCTCGATGCTTGGGCTATTCGCCGTGACGCCGCCGGTCGCGCCGCTTCTGTGGTTCGCGATCACCATGACCGGGCTTTTCTCAGCGTTCTCGTTCCTGACGATATCGATGTATGCCGAAGGCGTGCAGGCTGCGGGGCGTATCGGCGGGGCCGGGCACCTGAAACTCGCCGGATGGCGCGAGACCGGCGCGCTTCTGGGCGTATGCGTCGCGGCGGTCGTGCCGACGGTGCTGGTCGACACGGGCGCGCCTTATGCGTGGTTCGCGGCCGGGTTCGCCGCCCTTTGTCTTGTCGCCGCGCTCCTGATGCGGGGGCAGTGGGGCCGGGGCGGGACGCTGGCGCCGTCCGGTTTCCGCCAGGTCCTCTCGGACCCGGTGGCGCGGCGGCTCCTGCTGATCGCGCTTATGAACGCGGCGCCGGTGGCGGTGTCCTCCACGCTGTTTCTCTTCTACGTCGAAAGCGTGCTGGACGCGCCGGGATGGGAGGGGCCGCTTCTTGTCCTGTTCTTCCTCGCCGCGGCGGGGGCCGCGCCGGTATGGTCCCGCCTCGCGGTTCGGTTCGGCGAACGCGCGATGCTGCTGTCGGCCATGGCGCTGGCGATCGCCGCCTTCTCGGTCGTGCTGGTTTTGGAACCGGGCCAGGTCGGGGCATTCGCCTTCGTCTGTCTTGCCTCCGGTGCGGCGCTCGGCGCCGATTTCGCGATCCTGCCGGCGCTGTTCGCGCGCCGGATGAGCAAGGTCGCGCCCGATGCGGCTGCCGCCTTCGGCCTCTGGGCCTTCGTGCAGAAGGCATCGCTCGCGCTCGCGGCGGTCGTGCTCTTGCCCGCGCTCGACGCCGCCGGTTTCTCGGCGGCCGAGGGCGCCGCGAACCCGGCTGGCGCACTTGAATTGTTGACCTACCTCTACGCGCTCGTGCCCTGTATCCTGAAACTGGGCGCCATGGCGCTTCTGGCGGTGACGCCGCTTCCGGCCCCGGCGCCGGCCTCAGCCTGACGGAAGGACCCAAACCGATGCGCGACTGGAGCGGAAAACGCTATTGGCTTGTCGGCGCCTCCGAGGGGCTGGGCCGTGCCCTGGCCCTTCAGATGAGCCGCGCCGGCGTCGAGCTTGTCGTCTCCGCGCGGTCGGAGGATCGTCTGAAGGACCTGGTCGCCGAATTGCCCGGCCGCGCCACCTGCGTGCCCATGGACATCGCCGACCGCGACAGCGTCATCGCCGCCGCGCGGGACGTGGGCGAGATCGACGGGATGGTCTTTCTTGCGGGGCTCGCGACCCTCGTCAAGACGCAGGACTGGGACGCCGAGCGGGTCGAGCAGATGTTCGACGTGAACCTCACCGGGGCGGCGCGCGTGATCGGGCAGGTCATCGGCCCCATGGTGACGCGCGATGCGGGGCACATCATGCTCATCGGGTCGCTGTCCGCCTATCGCGGGCTTCCCGGCTCCATCGGGTATTCGGCGTCCAAGGCCGGGCTCATGGCGCTCGCCGAATCGATGCACGGCGACCTGAAGGGGACGAACGTCCTCGTCCAGCTGGCGAACCCCGGCTACATCCAGACCCGGATGCAGGACGACAATCCCTACGCCAAGCCGTTCATCATGTCCCCCGCAAAGGCCGCGCAGGAGGTGTTCGACCAGATGAACACCGACCGGTTCCACAAGGCGTTTCCCTTCGGGTTCGGCCTGCTGTTCCGTCTTTCGCGGTTCCTTCCGACATCGGTCTATGAATGGATCTTCTTCCGCAGATAGATTGACGTCGATCAATGACGCTGATGGAAGGGGCGCGTCATCTGCCGAGAGGGCCGGCAGGGCGACCCACAGGGAGGTACATGATGGAAATTTCCGCTCGCGAAGTGGCGCAGATCGTGCTGATGGGGCACGAGTTGGAGCGCGCCGAGGGAGAATTGCGGGCCTTCGTGGACCGGCTCAACGAGGATGAGCAGGCCGAGCTGGTCGCGCTGTTCTGGGTCGGGCGCGGGTCCTTCGAGGCGGAGGACTGGGACGAAGCGGTCTCGACGGCGCGGGCGGAGGCGACCACGCCGACGGCCGACTACCTCCTCGGCAGCCCGCATTTCGCCGATCATCTCGAGGCGGGTGCCGAGGCCATGGGTCTGGATCTCTCCGATGAGGAGGAGGACCTCCTCTAGGGGTCGGGATCCTGCGGCGCGCTTGCGCGCATTCCCTTTCTCGAGGGGGCTCCGCCCCCGGCCCGTGCCAGGCCTGCCCCGGAGTTTTCCGCCAGGATGAAGGGACGCGCCGCGCCTAGAGGGTTGCGGTGTGGCGCTGGAAGAGGTCCTTCGCGCGGGCCCAGGCGCCCGCGTCGATGCGATCAAGGTCGAGAAGCACCGGAAGGAGTTGTGCCGCGAAGTCCTCGGAGCTTTCGCGCGGCAGGAGTGCCGGCAGGTTGTCGATGGCCATGACGTCGAGGGGCGGGTCGGCATGGACGCGCTGGACGGGTCGGGCCCAGTCGGTGACGGCGTCGTAGACCTTGACCGGGGAGAAATCGGAGGTCGGGTCGCAGGCGATGTCGCCGATGACGGTGAGGGCGCGGGGCGCCGTCTTGGCGGTCTCCGGGACGAATACGGGCACGCCCGGCGTCGCGAGGATGCAGTTGAGGAACACCTCGTGCTCCAGCACTTCCGGGAAAGGGCCGCCATGGGCAGTCTCGGCCATGTCCCAGCGCGTGACCTCCAGCCCGACGGCCTCGCAGAAGTCGCCGGCACCGGTTCCGACGCGTCCTTTCGCGCCGATGATCAGGACATGCGGACGATGGCCCTGCCGGTCGAGGGCCGCGGCGACGATGTCGCGGGGCGCCTCCGCGTCGGGCCAGGTGGAAACGGGGCCGCAGGTCCCGCCCTCGGCCCGGGCGATGCGGGCCATGAGGGAAACGGCGGCGCCCGCGTAACCAGCCCAGTAGCCGAAGGCCGCGAGGCGGCGGCCGGCCTCGTCGGTGAGGTATTCGAGGTCGTAGAGCGCGCCGCCGCCCGCGCGGAAGCGCCGGAGGAGCCGTTGTCCCGCGGGCTGGCCCTTGTAGGCATGGCCGAACATGATGTGGCGATGGACCAGCGGCGTGTCGTCTTCGGTCAGTTCCTTGAGCCCGAAGACGATGACCTCCGGCGGGGCCTCGCGCCAGCTGCCGGGTGGGGCGATGGTGGCGCCGGCCTCGCGGTAGCCCTCGATCGGGATGGCGCGTGCGGCGCTGTCCTCGACGGTGAGGGTCAGTCCCGCCGCGATCAGGCGGGCCGCGCCCTCGGGCGTGAGGCCGACGCGCGCCTCGTTGTCACGTTCTTCCGCCCGGACCCAGAGATGCGTCATGGATCGCGCCTTTCAGTATTCCGTCCGGGCGTGAAGCCGGTCGGGCGTGTCGAGATGCGGGGTGGCGTTGAAGCCCGCGAGGATGCTGCCCTGCGGAAGGACCGCGACGCGATGGATCGACGCGTTGCGGATCGGGACCAGCAGGTGGGCCATGCGCCCCGGGTCGAGATCGAGCAGGTGGCGCACCATCATCCCGATGACCCCGCCGGAGGTCACGCAGAGCACGCGTCGTCCGGGCCGGGCGGCGATGGTCAGCATCTCGGCGACCCGGGTCTCGAAGCTGACGTAGCTTTCGTCGCCCTGGATCTCGGCGCGGGCCCAGGCCTCCATCACGTCGCGGATGTGGTGGACGAAATCCTGCGGCGTATGGACTTCGGTCGCGCCATTGCGCGCGGCGTGGGCCGCCGACAGGTTGAAGTAGTCGAGCTCGTTCAGCCGGGCGTCGACCTCGACCTCGGCGCCCATGTCGCCCATTTCCTCGGCGGTTTCGCGGTGGCGGCGGAGGCTGCCCATGAGGACGCGGTCGAAGGGCGCCTCGTGTCCGCGCAGCCAGTCGCCGAGCCAGCGCGCCTGCTGCCGGCCCAGGTCCGAGAGACGGTCGTAGCCTGCCTCGTCGCTGGCGCCTGAATTCGCCTGTCCGTGGCGGATGAGAACGAGCTCGCCCAAGGTCCTGTCCTTCCGGTTGCCCCGCGGTCTTGTCGGATCGGGACCCGAAGTGCAAGCCGCTCAGGGCAGGCCGAACGTGGTTCGGAGGGCCGGCAGAAGGGCGGCCGCGGCGATGCCTACGGCGGCGCCGATGGCGATGCGGGACAGCGGCCTGCCGGAGGCAGGGGCGGCCAGCGACAGAAGCCCGCAAACGATGGCGTAGAAGACGAGCGCGGTGACATCCATGCGCCGGAGACTGACACGAGGAGGGGCAGCGCCGCAACGTGCCGTGGTCTGGACGGGGCGCGCGGGGTCTGCGATCACCTTCCCGACTGCAGAGGAAGGCGTGCCCATGACCATCGATCCTGACCGGTTCCTTGCCGATCTCCATGCGCTGCGCCGTTTCGGCGGCGATGACGCGAGCAAGGGCGTGCGCCGCCGGGCCTTCTCGGAGGCCGACCTGGCCGCGCGGGACTGGCTGGCCGCGCGGTTCACGGAGGCCGGGCTCACGCCCTGGATGGACCCGGTCGGCAACCTCTTCGGGCTCGCGCCGGGGGAGGGACCGAGCCTTCTGATGGGATCGCATTCCGATACCCAGCCCGAGGGCGGGTGGCTTGACGGAGCCTATGGCGTGATCGCCGCGCTGGCGGTGGCGCGCGCGGCGCGGGAGGCGGGCGGGCCGCCGATCTCGGTCGTCAGTTTCCAGGACGAGGAGGGGCGGTTCGGGGCGCTTACCGGGTCCTCGGTCTGGTCGGGCAAGCTCTCGCTTGCGGATGCCGATACGCTGACCGCGACGGACGGCACGCGCTTCGCCGAGGCGCGAGGCTCCGTCGTGGACAAGGCCGGAGACTTCCTCGACCCGGCGCGGTTCAGCGGATTTCTCGAAGCACATATCGAGCAGGGGCCGGTTCTGGATGCCGCGGGCGAGGCGGTGGGCGTGGTCACGGGCATCGTGGGCTTGAGACAGGTCCAGGTGACGGTGCGGGGCGAGCAGAACCACGCCGGCACCACGCCGATGGCCCATCGCAAGGATGCGTTCACGGCCGCGGCGCGGATCGCGACGGCCCTGCCCGACCGCTTCGCCAACATCGTGACGCCAAGCTCGGTCTGGACCATCGGGCATATCGTGCTGCATCCGGGCTCGCAGTCGGTGGTGCCGGGTCGGGCGACGTTCAGCCTGCAGTGGCGGGATATAGAGACCGACCGGCTCGACCGGATGGAGGCCGCGATCCGCGGGCTTCTCTCGGACGTGGCGGCGGAGACCGGAACGACGATCGAGGCCGAGCGTCTGCGGCACGACCTGGCGCCCATGCCGATGGATGCGGGGATGCAGAAGGCGCTGTCGCAGGCGGCCGAGGAGGTGGCGCCCGGGCGCTGGCGGGCGATGCCCTCGGGGGCGCTGCACGATGCGTCGAACCTCGCTGGGCTGATGCCGGTGGGCATGCTCTTCGTGCCGTCGATCGGCGGGGTTTCCCACGACTTCGCGGAGGATACCGCGGAGGCCGACCTTGTGACGGGAGTGCGCGTCCTGGCGGCGGCGGTGGCGCGGTTGGCGGGCTAAGGGACGGAAACCTTCAGGCTTACGAGCCGGGAATACCGGCATTCTCCCGTTTTTCGCATGGAAAACGTACCGCTATTTCCAGTCGACATCCCCCAGGAAGATATAACCCGCGCCATAGATCGTCTTGATGAGCCGCGGGTTCTTCGGGTCTTCGCCGAGTTTCGTCCGCAGCCGCGAGATGCGCACGTCCATCGCGCGGTCGAAGCTTTCTCCCGCGGCGCCGCCCAGGTTCTCCTGCATCTGCTGGCGCGAGATCAGGCGCTTGGGCGCTTCGAGGAACATGCGCAGCACTTCGCCCTCGGCATGGGAGAAACTGACTTCCTTTCCGTCTTCCGCGACGAGGACGTACCGGTCGAAATGCGCGGTCCAGCCGTTGAATCGTGCCGTCCTGTGCGCCTCGGCGCGGGGGCGCGCGACGCGCAGGCGCGCGCGGATTCGGGCCACCACCTCGGCGGGGTCGAAGGGCTTGATGATGTAGTCGTCGGCGCCGAGTTCGAGGCCCGTCACCCGGTCCTGCACCTGCGCGCGCCCCGAGATGATGATGATCGCGGCGCCGGATTCGAGCGCGAGGCGGTGAACGAGAGCCAGGCCGTCGCGGTCTGGCAGGCCGAGGTCGACCAGGCAGACATCCGGTGCATGGGTCTTCAGCGCGGCCTCGAACTCGGTCGCGCGGGCGAAGGCGGCGGTCCGGAACCCGGCCTCGGTCAGAGCCTCCGACAGCATGGCCCGGATCTGCGGTTCGTCGTCGAGGATGGCGACGAAGGGCTGTGTCACGCGGCATCCTCCCGGGAGAAGAGGCGCGCGAGCCACGGGGCCTCGATCGGCTTGCCGAGGACCGGCCAGCGCAAGGCGCCCTCGGCCCTGCGCGGGTCCGTCTCGGGTGCCGAGGTCATGAGCGCCAGCCGCAGACCCGGCGCCCGGGTGGCCAGGGTGTTCAGAAGATCCACGCCGTCGGCCTGACCCAACCTCAGGTCCGATATCACCCAGTCGAGCCCGGGGATCTCGGCGAGCGTCAGCGCCTCCTCGGCGGACGCCGCCTCGATCACCTGGTGGCCGAGATCGGTCAGGGTCGTGCGCACCGACGCGCGCAGTTCCGCCATGTCCTCGACCAGCAGGACAAGCTGGGGTCGCGCCTCGGCGGCGGCCGGTTTCAGAGGCAGGCGCAGCGTGACGGCGGCGCCGCCCTCGGGCCTGTTCTCGAGGCGGACGTGGCCGCCCGCCAGCTTCGCCATGTCATACACCATGGACAGCCCGAGGCCCGATCCCTCGTCCCCCTTGGTCGTGAAGAACGGGTCGAGCGCCTGTCCGAGTGCGGCCTCGGTGAAGCCCGGCCCGGTGTCGGTGACGACGATGTCGAGCCACGTGTCCCGCACCGCACGGAGCGTCAGAACGATCTCGCCCGGTCCCTCCCCGATGGCGTCGCGGGCATTGAGGACGAGGTTCAGAAGACTGTCCTGCAGGCTGTCGGCATCGATCATCACGGCCGGATGCGGCACGTCCGTCTGCGCGGTGAAGGCGATTCCGGGCGGCAGGGGCGCGCGCGCCAGCGGCGTGAAACTGTCGAGAAAGTCGCGCAGGACGACGGGCGCCGGCCGGATCTCGATCGGGCCCGACATGCGCGCGATCTTGTCGAGCAGAAGCCCGCCGCGCCGCGCCGCCGTCCGGGTCGCGCCGGTCAGCTCCCGTGCGCCTTCGGGCAGCGGCATCTTCTCGAGCCGCCCCTGAAGGCCGAGGATGATCGTGAGGAGGTTGGCGAAGTCGTGCGCGAGGCCACTGGTCAGTTGCGCCGCAAGCTCACGCTTGTGTGTCTGGGCGAGGGCCGCGCGCGCCTGCGCCTCTTCGGTCACGTCCGTCGACAGGAGGTAGACGCCGGTCACCGGTTCGCCCGGGCCGGTCTGATCGGGCGTGAACGCCGTGCGGATGCGCCGGCCGAAGGTCGGCTCGGTGAACTCGAGCACGCTCGCCTCCCCCTCCAGGGCGCGGGCGAGCGTCGGACGCAAGCGTCCGGCCACAGGTCCGAGCGCCTCCTCGAAGCTGAGGCCCACGATGTCGCTGCCCCGGTCCGGCAGTAGCGTGGAGAGACGCCGGTTGGTGTAGGTATAGACGCCGTCGCGATCGACGCGGGCGATATGGGCCGGCGTCATCTCGGTGGTCAGGCGGATGCGCGCCTCCATCTCGGTCAGTTCGCGCTTGGCCTCCTCGAGCTGGGCGATCGTTGCTTCCAGCTGCCGGTTCGTGCGCGCCAGTTCCTCGGCATGAGACAGAAGCTGGTCCGACAACTCCTCGGACCGGCCCCGCAGCAGTTCTTCCTGCCGCTTGACCGCCGAGATGTCGGTATAGACGGTGACCCACCCGCCTTCCGGCAGGGGCGAGCCCTCGACCGAGATCGTGCGGCCATTGGCGCGGCGGCGTTCCATGTAATGGGGTACGAAGGCCCGCGCGGCCTCGACACGGTCGCGAACGAAGGCTTCCGGCTGGGGCACATCGCCGTATTCGCCGTTTTCCACGAGCCAGCGGATCGTGTCCTCGAAGCTCGCGCCGGGCGTCACCAGGTCTTCGGGCAGGCCGAACATCGTCTGGAAGGGGCGGTTGCATACGGCAAGGCGCAGATCGGCGTCGTAGATCGACAGCGCCTGCTGGATCAGGTTCAGACCCGCCCGCGTGAGGTGATCGGTGGCGGCCGCTCGCGGCATCGCTCCCTCCCTTTTCTCCATCGCTTGCCCCTCCGCCCCCCGTCCGTCAAGCGCGCCCCGCGTCCTGTTACAATTCGTAAGGATTGGGAAAAAGTCAGGCAAAACTTGACGGCGACACAGAAGGTGCCACGGTGGAAGCCTCGGCGATGCCTGCGCAAGACGGGCTGCCGTGGACGTGGGACCTTCGGGTCCGCGAAGGGAGGAGACGGCTTTGGCAGATGCAACCGCGCCCCGGGGCGGGCTTCAATCCGTGCCTGCGCTTCTGACGCGCAACGCGGAACAGTTCGGATCGAAACCGGCCTACCGGGAAAAGGAATTCGGGATCTGGCAGAGCTGGACCTGGGCCGAGACGGCCGAGGAGGTCGAAGCCATCGCCGGTGGACTGCTCGCCCTCGGGCTCGAGCGGGGCGATTACGTCGCGATCATCGGACGCAACCGCCCTGCGCTCTACTGGTCGATGGTCGCGGCGCAGAAATGCGGGGCGATCCCGGTGCCGCTCTACCAGGATTCGGTGTCCGAGGAGATGGCCTACGTCCTGGAACACTGCGGCGCCCGCTTCGTCGTCTGTGGCGACCAGGAACAGGTCGACAAGGTGATCGAGGCGCAGGAGACGCTGCATCACATCGAGCATATCGTCTATCTCGATGCGCGGGGCCTCAGGAAATACGACCACACGCGGCTGCATTCGATGAAGGACGTGCAGGCCGAGGGACGGGCCGCGCACGAGCGCTTCCGGAAGGAACTCGCCGCGCGCGAGGCGGAGCTCGACTACGATTCCACTTGCGTGATGCTCTACACCTCCGGCACGACCGGAAAGCCGAAGGGCGTGGTCCTTTCGAACCGCAACATCATCGAGACCTCGCGGGCGTCCTCCGAGTTCGACCGCCTCGATCCCAGGGACGAGGTGCTGGCCTACCTGCCGATGGCCTGGGTCGGTGACTTCATCTTCTCGATCGGCCAGGCCTACTGGACAGGGTTCTGCGTGAACTGCCCCGAGAGCGCGGAGACGATGATGACGGACCTGCGCGAGATCGGGCCAACCTATTTCTTCGCGCCGCCTCGGGTCTTCGAGAACCTCCTGACATCCGTGATGATCCGGATGGAGGACGCCGGAAAGCTGAAGAAACGCATCTTCGACCGCTACATGGCGCTGGCCAAGCGCGTCGGTCCCCAGCTGCTGGACGGCAAGCCGGTCTCCTTCGGCGACAGGCTCGGCTATGCCATCGGCAATCTTCTGGTCTTCGGACCGCTCAAGAACACCCTCGGGATGAGCCGCGTGCGCGTGGGCTATACCGCGGGCGAGGCCATCGGGCCGGAGATCTTCGATTTCTACCGAGCGCTCGGGATCAACCTCAAGCAGCTCTACGGCCAGACGGAGGCCTCGGTCTTCATCACCCAGCAGCCCGACCACGAGGTGCGGCCCGACACCGTGGGCGTGCCTTCGCCCGGCGTCGAGCTGAAGATCGCGGAGAACGGCGAGGTCTACTACCGGAGCGCGGGCGTCTTCGTGGAATACTACAAGAACGCCGAATCGACCGCTTCGACCAAGGACCCCGAGGGCTGGGTCGCGACGGGCGACGCGGGCTTCATCGAGCCCGACACCGGGCACCTCCGGATCATCGACCGCGCCAAGGACGTGGGCAAGATGGCCGACGGCTCGCTGTTCGCGCCCAAGTACGTCGAGAACAAGCTGAAGTTCTTCCCCAACATCCTGGAGGCCGTCGTCTTCGGGAACGGTCGCGACTACTGCACCGCCTTCATCAACATCGACCTGACCGCGGTCGGCAACTGGGCCGAGCGCAACAACATCTCCTACTCCTCCTACCAGGAGCTCGCCGGACATCCGCGCGTGCTGGACACGATCCAGTCCCATGTCGAGGAAGTGAACCGGAGCGTGGCCGGCGACGAGATGCTGTCGGGGTGCCAGGTGCGCCGCTTCCTCGTCCTGCACAAGGAACTCGACGCCGACGATGGCGAGTTGACACGGACCCGCAAGGTGCGTCGCCGGATCATCGAGGAGAAGTTCGCCGACCTGATCGACGCGCTCTATTCCGGCAAGTCCTCGCAATACACGGAAACGGAAGTGACCTACGAGGACGGGCGCAAGGGCAAGATCTCGGCCACGCTCGAGATCCGCGATGCCGCCGCGGTCGATGCGGGCGCACCGGCGAAGGTCGCCGCGGAATGACGCTGATCGCTGCAGGCCTGTTCCTCCTCGGCTTCGCCGCGTCATGGGTGGCGGGACGCTACATCGCCAGCGGAGCGGCGGCGGTTCAGGGCGGGGCCATCGGTCTTTGCGGGGTCGCGGCGCTGATCTTCGGGATGCCGCAGGTCTGGGCGGAAAACTTCCTCTGGGCCATCGTAGCCCTTCTCATCTACGGCCTGATCGGCGCGCTGATCTTCCGCTCGGGCCAGGCCGCAAGGGAGAAAGCGGAATGAACGAGCGGGCCGTACCCCTGTCCCCGACCGATGGCTATGTCACCGCCGACGGCCGCCAGATCGGCCCGGTGGTCATGGAGATGAAGCACATCACGCTGCGTTTCGGCGGCGTGGAGGCGATCAAGGACATCTCCTTCGATGTCCGTGAAGGCGAGATTCGCGCGATCATCGGACCGAACGGTGCCGGCAAGTCCTCCATGCTGAACGTGATCTCCGGCTTCTATCACCCGCAGGAGGGCGAGGTCTGGTACAAGGGCAGCCAGCGCCCGCCCATGAAACCCTACCAGGTCGCCCGTCAGGGAATCGCGCGCACCTTCCAGAACATCGCGCTTTTCGAGGGCATGACGGTGCTCGACAATATCATGACGGGCCGTCTCAACCACATGAACGCAAGCTTCCTGGACCAGGCCTTCTGGTGGGGAAAGGCGCAGCGCGAAGAGGTCGCCAACCGCGAGAAGGCCGAGGAAATCATCGATTTCCTAGAGATCCAGAACATCCGCAAGACGCCGGTCGGCCGCCTGCCCTACGGTCTGAAGAAGCGCGTGGAACTGGCCCGCGCACTGGTGGCCGAACCTCAGATCCTGCTCCTGGACGAGCCCATGGCCGGCATGAACGTCGAGGAGAAGGAGGACATGAGCCGCTTCGTCCTCGACGTGAACGACGAGTTCGGGACGACCATCGTCCTGATCGAGCACGACATGGGGGTGGTCATGGACCTGTCCGACCGGGTCGTGGTGATGGATTACGGCAAGAAGATCGGGGACGGCACGCCGGACGAGGTGCGCGCCAACCAGGAGGTCATCGACGCTTACCTGGGGGTGGCGCATGACTGAAACACAGCA
This sequence comes from Roseicyclus sediminis, assembly GCF_025515305.1. Classification (GTDB taxonomy): domain Bacteria; phylum Pseudomonadota; class Alphaproteobacteria; order Rhodobacterales; family Rhodobacteraceae; genus Roseibacterium; species Roseibacterium sediminis. The sequence continues at coordinate 315,758 of NZ_JAOPHT010000001.1, read as the reverse complement.
TTCGGTTCGGGGGGGATACCATGCCTGACCAGTTGATTTTCGCCATGGAGGTCACGCTGAACGGCCTCATGACCGGCGTGATGTATGCCCTCGTGGCCCTCGGCTTCGTCCTGATCTTCAAGGCTTCGGGCATCTTCAACTACGCGCAGGGGGTCATGGCGCTGTTCGCGGCCATGACGCTCGTGGGCATCCAGCAGGGGCGCGTTCCCTTCAGCCATCTGATCAACGAGATATTCGGGACCGACGTCCACTATTTCGGCTGGGAGGTGCCCGCGCTTGCGGCCATCGCGCTGACCGTTGTGGTGATGATCGGGTTCGCCTGGCTGGTGCAGCGCTTCGTCTTCCGCCACCTCGTGGGGCAGGAGCCGATCATCCTCTTCATGGCCACCATCGGGCTTGCCTACTTCCTCGAAGGCGTTTCGGACCTGATGTGGGGCTCGGAGATCCGAAACCTCGACGTGGGTCTGCCGCAGGGGATCAACGACGTCATCGACACGACGACCTTCGAAATCTTCGGCTACGGCTTTTTCATCGACAACCTCGACATCTCGGCCGCGATCATCGCCGCGGTCCTCGTCACGGGCCTCATCGCCTTCGCGCAGTACACCAAGCAGGGCCGCGCCATGCGCGCGGTGGCGGACGACCACCAGGCAGCCCTCAGTGTGGGCATCAAGCTCAACTACGTCTGGGTTCTGGTCTGGTCGCTTGCCGGTATCGTCGCGCTGGTCGCGGGCATCATGTGGGGCTCGAAGTCGGGCGTGCAGTTCTCGTTGTCGCTGATCGCGCTCAAGGCATTGCCGGTGCTGATGCTGGGCGGCTTCACCTCGATCCCGGGCGCCATCGTCGGCGGCCTCATCATCGGGGTGGGTGAGGCGTTGTTCGAATTCGCCGTCGGCCCGATGATCGGGGGCGCGACGGAGAACTGGTTCGCCTACGTCCTCGCCCTCATCTTCCTCGTCTTCAGGCCGCAGGGCCTGTTCGGCGAGAAGATCATCGAGAGGGTCTGAGCGGATGACGCCGTGCCGCGCCCCTCACTCGTCCTTGTGCCGTCCCAGCGTGTTCAGCGTCACGAGACTGAGCAGCATCGCGTTCAGGCCGAGCGCGACCGCAGTGATCGCCACGCCGAGCGACAGGTCGGTAAAGGCGATGAGCGCGTATATGCCGAAGATCGCCGCGGTCGAGATGCTGAGTATCGAGCCGAACACCACGCTCAGCGTGACGACGAGGACATCGATGAAGGTGGAGAGGGTGGATTTCGCGGTGCCAAGCACACCGGCTTCCAACGGGGAATTCGTGGTTTGCTGCGTCATGGAACCCTACTCGTCAAATGAAACATCGCCGAACGTTAACCAACAATCCGGCGACAATTTGGCGAAGGGATGCACCAGATCGTTGGCGACGAAAAAGGCTGACGAATGCGACAATTCCGTGCAGTATGACACCGCGCGGGCACCTCGCAGAGGGCGTGTCGCATCCGGACGGGGAGGGTTCGGCTGCGGCGGTATTGGGAGGATACGGTGCAATGGCACTGGACGAGTTGCAGAAGCCGAATGTCGGCACACCGGAGTTCGCGGCGGGACGCAGCACTTCGGAACGCAAGGTGTGGGCCATCGTGACGACCGTCGCCTTCGCGGTGTTCTGGTTCTCGGGCCTGTTCCTGGCGGCCGGCCTCTACGGCCAGCAGAGCATGCACTGGAGTGCGCCGGTCCTGGCCGTGCTCGGGCTGGGCGTCGGGCTCTATGCACGTCGGAAGGTCGACGCGGACTGATCACGCAAAAACGCGGCGATGACCGGTGCGGCGCCCACGGGCACCGCGCCGCCTTGCGCTGTCTCAAGATCCTGGGAGGGAGGGCCTGATGTTCTATCGTGAGGCCGGCGATTTCAAGACGTCCTACGCCGAGGACAACCAGACCTTTCCGATCGCCTTCGACCGCTACCGCTATTACTTCGTGCTGTTCGTGGGGCTCGCCATCGTGCCCTTCGTGATCAACGATTACTGGGCAAACGCGATCCTGCTTCCCTTCCTGATCTATGCCATCGCCGCGATCGGGCTGAACATCCTGACAGGCTATTGCGGGCAGGTCAGCCTTGGGACGGGCGGGTTCATGGCGGTGGGGGCCTATACCTCCTACAAGCTGATGACGGCGTTTCCCTGGATGGACATGGTGACGATCACCATCCTGTCGGGCGTGATGACCGCCATGGTCGGCGTGATGTTCGGCCTGCCGTCCCTGCGCATCAAGGGCTTCTACCTCGCCGTGGCGACGCTGGCGGCGCAGTTCTTCCTGGTGTGGATGTTCAACAAGGTGCCGTGGTTCTTCAACTATTCCGCCTCGGGCCAGATCAGCGCGCCGGAGCGGTTCCTGTTCGGTCAGGCGATCACGGGGCCGAACGCGGAAGCCTGGGTGAAATACCTGTTCTGCTTTGCCTTCGTCTTCGTGCTCGCGTGGATCGCGCGGAACCTGACGCGTGGATCCGTCGGACGGCAATGGATGGCGATCCGGGACATGGACATCGCGGCCGAGATCATCGGGGTGAACCCCCTGAAGGCCAAGCTGACGGCCTTCGCCGTGTCGTCCTTCTACGTGGGGATCGCGGGCTCGCTGCTGTTCACCGTCTTCCTCGGCGCGGTCGAGGTGGGCGCGTCCTACGGCATCCAGCGGTCGTTCCTGATCCTGTTCATGATCATCATCGGCGGGCTTGGGAGCATCTTCGGCAGCTTCGCGGGGGCGGCCTTCATGGTGATCCTGCCGGTCGCGTTGAGGAACTTCTTTGCCGGGACACTGGGTTGGGACCCGGCCCTGGCGACCCATTTCGAATTCGTCATCGTGGGCGCGCTGATCATGTTCTTCCTGATCGTGGAGCCGCACGGGCTGGCGCGGCTCTGGGCGCTGCTGAAGGAGAAACTGAGATTGTGGCCCTTCCCACACTGAGGGGCCGCCAACACGCGACAACCCGGGACGAACCCGGGGTGACACCATCGGATCAACCAAAGGGAGGAATACCCCGATGAAGAAACTAGCCACATTTGCTCTGGCCGGAATGATGGCCGCGGGTCCGGCGCTTGCCGAACTCGTCATCCCCGACCTGCACTACCGCACCGGCGCCTACGCCGCCGGGGGCATTCCGTTCTCGGACGGCTACCAGGATTACTTCAACCTGCTGAACCAGCGCGACGGCGGCATCGGCGGCGAGATGATCCGGATCGTCAGCTGCGAAACGGCCTACGATACCGAGCGCGGCGTCGAATGCTACGAGTCGACGAAGGGCGAAGGCTCGCTGGTGTACCAGCCGCTCTCGACCGGGATCACCTACCAGCTGATCCCCCGCGCGACGGCGGATGGCATCCCGCTCCACACGATGGGCTACGGCCGGACCTCGGCGGCGAACGGCGACGTGTTCAGCCACGTCTTCAACTACCCGGCGAACTACTGGGACGCGGCCTCGGTGATCATCAACCAGCTGCTGGAGGAGAACGGCGGTTCGCTCGAGGGCAAGTCGATCGCGCTTCTCTACCACAACTCGGCCTATGGCCGGGAGCCGATCCGCACGCTCGAGACGCTGGCCGCGCAGCATGGCTTCTCGCTGACGCAGATCGCCGTGGACCATCCCGGCCAGGAGCAGGGCAACCAGTGGCTGCAGATCCGCCGCGAGCGCCCGGACTACGTGGTCATGTGGGGCTGGGGCGTGATGAACCAGGTCGCCGTGCAGGAAGCCATCAACATCCGCTATCCGATGGAGAACTTCATCGGCAACTGGTGGGCCGGCGCCGAGCATGACGTCGCGCAGGCCGGCGAGGCGGCTGCGGGCTACCGTTCGCTCAACATGAACCGCCTGGGCGACATGCCGGTCTTCGACGAGATCCGGCAGTATGTCCACGAGGCGGGCATGGCCGCGGGCGACGGGTCCAACGTGGGCTCGGTGCTCTATACCCGGGGCATGTACGCAGCGATGCTGGCCGCAGAAGCGATCCGGACGGCGCAGGAGATCCACGGCGTCGCCGCCATCACGCCCGAGATGATGCGGGACGGCATGGAGGCGCTGGAGATCACCAACGCACGCATGGAAGAGCTGGGCATGCCGGGCATCGGCCCGGAATTCGCGGTTTCCTGCGAGGATCACGGCGGCACCGGCATGGCGATCATGCAGCAGTGGGACGGGTCCCAGTGGGTGACGCTGACCGACTTCGTCGCGCCCGACGACAGCGTGATCCTGCCGCTGGTGATGGAGGACTCGGCGCAGTACGCCGCCGAGAACAACATCTCCAGCCAGTGCAGCGACAGCTGATCTGAACTGCCCGGCGGCGGCGCGGGCCGTCGCCGCCGGGATCTGCGTATTTCAGGAAAGATGAAGGCGGGGGTGTTTGCCCCGCCGCGCGCGACGGGAGAGCCGCGAGATGCTGGACCAGCCGACAGAGACCCACGGTGAGGGCGTCGCCCCGGAATTCCGGGATGCCGAGACGCTTCTGGAGGTGAACAACATCGAGGTGATCTACAACCACGTGATCCTCGTGCTGAAGGGTGTCTCGCTGAAGGTGCCGAAGGGCGGGATCACCGCGCTTCTGGGCGGCAACGGCGCGGGCAAGACGACGACGCTGAAGGCGATCTCGAACCTTCTTCATTCCGAGCGGGGCGAGGTCACCAAGGGCAGTATCCTCTATCGCGGCGAAGGCGTTCAGGGCCTCAGCCCATCGGACCTCGTCGATCGGGGCGTGATCCAGGTGATGGAGGGTCGCCACTGTTTCGAGCATCTCACGGTGGAGGAGAACCTCCTGACCGGTAGCTATACGCGCAAGGATGGGCGCGCGGCGATCGAGGCCGACCTCGAGATGGTCTATTCCTATTTCCCGCGCCTGCGGGAGCGGCGCAAAAGCCAGGCCGGCTATACATCGGGCGGCGAACAGCAGATGACGGCCATCGGCCGCGCGCTGATGAGCCGGCCCGAGACGATCCTTCTCGACGAACCGTCGATGGGTCTCGCGCCGCAGCTCGTCGAGCAGATCTTCGAGATCGTCAAGCGGCTGAACGAGGAACAGGGGGTGACGTTCCTTCTGGCCGAGCAGAACACGAACGTGGCGCTGCGCTTCGCGCATTACGGCTACATCCTGGAATCGGGGCGCGTGGTGATGGACGGTCCGGCAGCGGACCTCCGCGAGAACCAGGACGTGAAGGAATTCTACCTCGGAATGTCCGATGAGGGCCGAAAGAGCTTTCGCGACGTGCGAAGCTATCGGCGGCGGAAACGGTGGCTGAGCTGATGCTGGACAGGAACGACAAGCATTTCGACGCGCTGGAGACGCGCAGCGCGGATGCGCGCGCGGCAGACCAGCTGGCGAAACTCAATGCCCAGCTCGCGGCGAACGGGATGGCGGCGGTCGCGTCGCTCGACGAGCTCGCGCGGCTTCCGGTTCTGCGGAAGGCCGATCTCGTGGCACGGCAGACCGCGACCCCGCCCTTCGGCGGATTGCCGGTACGCAACGTGGCCCACGTGTTCCAGAGCCCTGGCCCGATCTACGAGCCCGGCGGTGTCAGCCATGACTGGTGGCGCATGGGGCGTTTCCTGCATGCGGCGGGCATCGGCGCGGGCGACATCGTGCAGAACTGCTTCGGCTATCACCTGACGCCGGCGGGGATGATCTTCGAAAGCGGCGCGCGGGCGGTGGGCGCGACGGTCCTGCCCGCAGGTGTCGGGCAGACCGAACTCCAGGTGCGCGCGGCGAAGGATGTGGGCACGACGGCCTATGCCGGCACGCCGGATTACCTGAAGGTGATCCTCGACAAGGCGGACGAGATGGGGGTCGAGCTGGGCATCACCAGGGCTGCCGTCGGGGGCGGCGCGCTGTTCCCGTCTCTCCGGCAGGAATATGCGGATCGCGGGATCGCCTGCCTCCAGTGCTATGCCACCGCGGACCTCGGGAACATCGCCTACGAGAGTCCGGGGATGGAGGGGATGATCGTCGACGAGGGGGTGATCGTGGAGATCGTGCGCCCCGGTACCGGCGACCCCGTGCCGCCGGGCGAGGTGGGCGAGGTCGTGGTCACGACGCTCAACCCGGATTACCCGTTGATCCGGTTCGCGACCGGGGACCTTTCGGCCATTCTGCCGGGCGAAAGCCCGTGCGGCCGCACCAACATGCGGATCAAGGGCTGGATGGGCCGGGCGGACCAGACCACGAAGATCAAGGGCATGTTCGTCCGCCCCGAGCAGGTGGCGGAGTTCGTCGGGCGCCATGGCGAGGTCGTGAAGGCCCGCGTCGTGGCCAGCCGCGAGGGGGAGATGGACGTCATGACCGTGCTGGTCGAGGCGACGGGCGCTGATGCGGGCGCCCTTGCCGAAAGCGCGGCCTCGGTCATGAAACTGAAGGGCAAGGTCGAGATCGTCGCCCCGGGAAGCCTGCCGAACGATGGCAAGGTCATCGACGATCAACGCAGCTACGACTGAGGCGCGCTAGCGCCGCTGTCTGCCGGTGTCGCTGTCGGAGGCCTGCGCGCGGACATGGGCCACGACCCAGGCCTCAGCGGCCAGAAGTTCGGCCGGTGTTGCGCGCCCGTCGCCGTCGAGGTCCACGCGACCGAAGGCGGTGCCGTGAAGGCCGGTTGACTGCACGAATTGCGCGATGCGCCGTCCGTTCGCGGCCATGTGGCCAACGAGCGTTGTGAATTCCGCGAAGGTCAGATCGCCGCTGTTGTCGGCATCCGACGCGTGAAAGGCGGCGGCGTCGGCCCGCGCGAGACCGGGCGAGGCGAGAAAGAGACAGAGAAGCAGGACACGGGTCATGGCGCAAATCCTGACCCCGTTTCATTTCCATTCGGTTAGCGGCCCGGCTTGTTGCGCGGCAATGGCGCGACTAGGCTGTCGGCTGCCTGGACGGGGGACGCAAATGACCGAGACACTTGAGGCGCGGCTTGCCGCCATGGGATTGACCCTGCCGCCACCGATCCGCGTGCCGGAGGGGCTGCACCTGCCCTTCACCTTCGTGAATATCCGCGGGGAACGTGCCCTGATCTCCGGTCATCCGAAGCAGGATGCGGGCGGCATAGCCGGTCCCTACGGTCAGGTCGGGAAAGACCTCGGCACTGCGGAAGCGGCCGAAGCCGCGCGGGACATCGCCCTGTCGGTTCTCGCCAATCTGAAGGCCGAAATCGGGGAACTGTCGCGTGTGGCGGGCTGGGTCCGTGTCTTCGGCATGGTGAACTCGGCGCCGGACTATGCCGAGCAACACCTTGTCCTCAACGGTTTCAGCGACCTTGTGATCGACGTGTTCGGTCCCGAGGTGGGCCGCCATGCCCGCTCGGCCATCGGGGTGGCAGGCCTTCCGTTGAATTTCGCCATGGAGATCGAGGCCGAGGTCCTCCTTTCCCCCTGAGTTGCCGCCGACGGTCTCGTTATCGGTTAACACCGGGGTCCCTGCTATGCTTGCGGTCGGAACTACGCAGGGAGACGGCGACATGACCCGGACCAAAGCAATCATCGCGGCCACGCTGATGGCCGGCGCAGGCATGACCGGAGCGGCGAGTGCCGATACGGCGCTCGTTCTCGTCAATGCGCGCTACGATGCGGCGCCGCAGATGCGGAGTCTTCGCGCCCTCGGCGGTATCGAGCGGGTGCTGGAGCGGGCAGGCTTCGACGTGCTGACATTGCGCGACGGTTCGGGTGCGGACCTGCGGCTGGCGCTGTCGCGCCTGCTGGCCACGGGAGAGGACGAGCGTGTCCTGATCGTCGCCGGCGGCCACTTCCTGCGCGGTGGCGGAGACACCTGGCTCCTCGGGACCGACGCGCGTGCGCCGGACCTCGCCACGGTCGGAGGCGTGGGCGTGCCGGTCTCGCTCCTGGCCGAGATCGCGGCGATGGCACCGGGCCGGGCGGTCGTGGCCCTCGCGACGGAGGATGCACGGGTCGTTCACGGCGCGCGCCTCGAGCCTGGGATCGGACGCGTGGAGCCGCCGCAAGGCGTGACGGTCGTTGCGGGGCCGCCGGCGGCGGTGGCCGATTTCGTGACGGGCCCGCTACTGGCGCCGGGCACGGACCTGCCCGCGGTGCTCGAGGCGATGCCGGGCCTGCAGGCGGTCGGTTTTCTGTCCTCGGCCGTGGCCTACGTGCCTGACGTGGCCTTCGCGGAGCCCGTGCCGCCGGCACCCGTCGCCACGCCCGAGGATCGTGCCCTGTGGCAGGCGGTCGAGGCGCTGGACACGGCGGCGGCCTACCGGGTCTACCTCGAGCGGTTTCCGCGCGGCGCCTTCGCAGATCTTGCCCGCGCCAGAATCGCCCAGGCCGATCCGGAAACGCCGCAATCGCGGGCGGAGGCGGCGGAGGCCGCGCTGGCGCTGACGCAGGCGGAACGGCAGCAGTTGCAGCGCTATCTCACGCTGCTCGATTTCGACACCCGCGGGGTGGACGGAATCTTCGGGCCTGCCACGCGGCGTGCGATCGCCGACTGGCAGTCGGCGCGCGGCCTCGCGCGAACGGGTTTCCTCGACGCCGATCAGGCAAGCTCGATCCGCCGCGAGGGCGAGATCCGGGAGGCCGTGCTGGCCGAGGAGCGTCGCGCCGAGGAGCGTGCCGACCGCGCGTGGTGGCAGGCGACGGGGGCGGGGCAGAGCATCGACGGAATGCGCGCCTATCTCGACCGCTATCCCGACGGCCTCTTCGCGGAGAGGGCAAGGAGCGCCATATCCGACTGGGAGCGCGCCCAGGACACCGCCAACGACGCGGAAGCCGAGGCTGCCTGGCCGCGGACGCTCGGCATCGACACGGTGGACGCCTATCGCACCTTCATCCGCAACTTCCCCAACAGCCGCCATGTGCAGACGGCCGAGGCCCGCATCCGAGAGTTGCAGACCGGCATCGGCGAGGAGGCGCGGCAGCGTTACGAAGCGGCGGAGGCGGCGCTCAACCTGCCGCCGATCACGCGGACGCTGGTGGAACAGCGGCTGGCCCGGATGGGGCTCGAGCCCGGCCGCGTGGACGGCACGTTCGACGACGCGACGCGGCGGGCGATCCGGGACTACCAGGAGGCGCGCGGCCTGCCGGTAACGGGGTATCTCGACCAGACGATGGTCGCGCTCCTGCTGGCGGGAACGCTCGGCGACATCCTGCGGTGATCCGAAAAGGAAAAAGGCCGCTCGGAGGCGGCCTTTTTCGGTGTTTTCCTCGGGTCGTGAAGTGCGTGGCTCAGCCCTGGCGGGCCTTGAACCGGCGCTGGGTCTTGTTGATCACGTAGACCCGTCCCTTGCGGCGCACGACGCGGCAATCGCGATGGCGCTGCTTGAGCGAGCGGAGCGAGTTCTTGACCTTCATGGGCCGTCTCCTTCGTCGCGGCGCGGCGATGCGCCTTGAAATCCAATGGTCCTTTCGGACCGGCTATCCCGGCATCCTTTCGGAAAGCCGGTTGGTGGGCGGTACTGGGATCGAACCAGTGACCCCTACGATGTCAACGTAGTGCTCTACCGCTGAGCTAACCGCCCGATGTCCCAGCTGTTCCGGACCGTGCCGGGCGCCGGACCACAACAGCCCTGCGCCCCGTGCCGCAGCCCGCCGCATGGGTGAGCGGTCTATAAAAGGAGTCGGAAAGGGGTTCAAGGGCTTTTGGCCAACCGCGAAATCCCGCTATATGTTGAAGCGAAGATGCCTGTCGAGGAGCGCCGATGCACCCGGCCTACAGCCTGAAATGTCCCGCCGAGACGACCACGTCGGTCGTCGTCGCCTCGCCGCATTCCGGGCGTCACTACCCCCGGAGCTTCCTGCGCACGAGCATGCTGGACGAGCGCAGCATCCGGTCCTCGGAGGATGCCTTCATGGACCTCCTGGTGGAAGACGCTCCGCGACTGGGCGCGCCGCTACTGGCCGCCGAATATCCGCGTGCCTACATCGACCTCAACCGAAGCCCCGACGAACTCGATCCCGGTGTGATCGAGGGTGTCGGCCGGGTGGTACAGACGCCGCGGATATCCTCGGGTCTGGGTGTCATCCCCCGCGTGGTGGCCAATGGCCGTGCGATCTATCGCGGCAAGCTTGCCCGCGCGGAGGCGGACGAAAGGATCGCGAGGATCTGGCATCCTTACCACGACGCGCTCGACGATCTGATGAACAGGGCGCAGGGCCGCTTCGGCGAGGCGGTGGTGCTCGACTTCCACTCCATGCCGCACGAGGCGCTCGACAGCGTGGTGCGTCCGGGAATGCGCCGGCCCGAGGTGGTCCTCGGCGACCGGTTCGGCGCCTCGGCGCGGGGCGATCTCGTGGACGCGGTGGAAGCGGCCTTTCTCGACGCGGGCCTCGTGGTGAGCCGGAACGCGCCCTTCGCAGGCGCCTTCGTCACCCAGCGCTACGGGCGTCCCTCGCGCGGCTGGCACGCCGTTCAGATCGAGATCGACCGGTCGCTCTACATGAACGAGCGGATGATCCGGCCGAACGGGAATTTCGAGACCGTGAAGCGGATCGTGACCTCGGTCCTCGCGCGCGTGATCGAGGCGACCCCGGGCGCGATGCCTCTGGCGGCCGAGTAGGGGGGCGCTGCCCCCCGGCCCCTTTGGGGCCTCCCCCCGGAGTTTTCTGCCAGGATGAATGGGTCAGCGCAGCGCGCGGCCCTTGAGGATCGCATCGGCGCCGAAGCGCGCGCGGATGTCGTCGGTGGCGCGCTCGGTGGCGCGGCGCGCGGCGGCCGCCGGGTCGAGGAGGTCGCCCTCCCGGTCGGCGGCCTCGGCCGGCAGGAGGTCCGATATCCCGACCCCGATCAGGCGGTAGGCGCGCGGATGCTCCATCCGGTCGAAGAGGCCGCGCGCCGTGCGGTAGATGCGATCGGCCGTCTGCGTGCCGTCGGGCAGTGTCGTGCGCCGGGTCAGCAGCGTGAAGTCGTCGCGCTTCAGCTTCAGTGTCACGGTCCGACCCGCGAGCGCCTTCGCCTTGGCCCGGTCGGCGATCTTCTCGGACAGCCGCCAGATATGGCCGTCGAGGATGTCGACGTCCGAGATGTCCTCGGAGAATGTCGTCTCGTTCGAGATGCTCTTGACCCCGCGGTCGCGGGCGACCTTCCGGCTGTCCTGGCCGCGGGCAAGCTCCCAGAGACGCATCCCCTGGCTGCCGAAGCGGCGGATCAGTTCGTCCCGGTCCCAGCGGCGCAGATCGGCGATGGTGCGGATACCTGCGTCGGCCAGCGCGCGCTGGCCGGCGTCGCCGAGCCCCCAGATGACGCCGACGGGCTTGGGAGCGAGAAGGTCGAGCGTCTCGGCGCGGCCGATCACGGAGAATCCCTGCGGCTTGTCCATGTCGGAGGCCATCTTGGCGAGGAACTTGTTGTGGGAGAGGCCGATGGACCCGGTGATCCCGAGCTCGGCCTGCATGCGCTTCACCAGCCGGGCCAGAAGGACTGCAGGCGGCACTCCGTGCAGCCGCGAGGTGCCGGTGAGGTCGAGGAACGCCTCGTCGAGCGAGAGCGGCTCGATCGCCGGCGTCATCTCCTCCATCATCGCGCGGATCTGGCGGCTGACCTCGGCGTAGACGTCCATTCGGCCGCGCACGACGACGGCCTCGGGGCATAGTTTCAGCGCCTTGAACATCGGCATTGCCGAGCGCACGCCCTTGATCCGCGCGATGTAGCAGGCGGTGGAGACGACACCGCGACGTCCGCCGCCGATGATGACGGGCTTGTCCCGAAGCTCGGGGTTGTCACGCTTCTCGACCGAGGCATAGAAGGCGTCGCAATCCATGTGGGCGATGGAAAGCTCGAAGAGCTCGGGATGCGATGTCACGCGCGGGCTGCCGCAAGCCCGGCAGCGGGCCCCGGTCTCGAAGGTGGTCAGGCAATCGCGGCACAGGGCTGGCATGGCGCGAAGATAGGCCGATCGGACCTGCGGCGGAAGACGGCGCTTTGCGGGCGCAGCATTTCCGCTAGACTGGAGGGGCTGGTCCGGGGGAGTCGCGCCATGGAGACCGAGGAAAGGATTGCCTGCCGCACGCCGACCGAGGGGCGCGACGGGGTCACGCGCATCCCGGCCTGGAAATACCATGCCGTTCGCCGCGCCATCCTGCACGCGGTCGAGGGGGCCGGGCCGGAGGGCCTGCCGTTTTCGGAGCTGACCGGCGCGGTGCGCGCGCGCCTCTCGGCGGGGGATCTCGCGCGGCTCGGGGCGCTTGGCTGGCACTGCACCACGGTGAAGCTCGAGTTGGAGGTCGCGGGCGAGATCGCGCGCCTTCCGGGGTCCGGGCCGCAGCGCCTGGTGCGCGGGGGCGCCTGAGGGGGAGCCGAGGTCGGGTTTTCCCCCGGTCATCCTTCGCATTTTCGCCTAGCTTTGGCCCTTCTCGCCGCGCATACCATGCGCCATGAAACAGGACCAACAGACAGGCTTCGACATGGACCAGCTGCTCTCCGAGCTCATCGGCGGGAACCTCGTGATCCTGCTTCTCGCGCTCTTCATCATCCTCTGCATCTTCCTTGCGATCCGCATCGTGCCGCAGTCCGAGCAGCACGTGGTGGAACGCTTCGGGCGGCTGAAGAGCGTGCTGGGGCCGGGGATAAACTTCATCGTGCCGTTCCTCGACCGGGTCGCGCACAAGGTCTCGATCCTCGAGCGGCAGCTGCCCACCGCCAGCCAGGACGCGATCACCGCCGACAACGTGCTGGTGCAGGTGGAGACGAGCGTCTTCTACCGGATCCTGGAGCCCGAGAAGACCGTCTACCGCATTCGTGACGTCGACGCCGCCATCGCCACGACCGTCGCCGGTATCGTGCGGGCCGAGATCGGCAAGATGGAGCTGGACGAGGTGCAGTCGAACCGCGCGACGCTGATCGCGACGATCAAGACCAGTGTCGAGGACGCCGTCGACAACTGGGGGATCGAGGTGACGCGGGCCGAGATCCTCGACGTGAACCTCGACCAGGCCACGCGGGACGCGATGCTTCAGCAGCTGAACGCCGAGCGGGAGCGGCGCGCCGCGGTGACGCGGGCCGAGGGCCAGAAACGCGCGGTCGAGCTGAACGCGGATGCCGAGCTTTATGCCGCCCGCCAGGGTGCCGAAGCGCGCCGTGTCGAGGCCGACGCCGAGGCCTATGCCACGGGCGTCGTGGCCGAAGCCATCGCCAAGGGCGGGCTCGAGGCGGTGCAGTACAACATCGCGCTCGAGCAGGTGAAGGCGATCGCGCAGGTCGCGCAGGGCCAGGGTTCGCAGACGATCGTCGTCCCGGCTGATGCCGTCGATGCCTTCGGCAAGGCGTTCCAGATGCTCAGGGGCCGCAGCTGATGTGGGGCGCCTGGTGGGTCTGGGGGGCGGCGGCGGTCCTGCTTGCCGTCGGCGAGGTCCTGCTGCCGACCTTCCTTCTGCTGGGCTTCGCCATCGGCGCGGCCGTGATCGCCGTCCTCCTGCTCGTGGGCGGGCCGCTGGCGGTCTGGCTCGGCGGGTCGGTGCCGGTCCTGCTGCTCGTCTTCGCGGTCGTGTCGCTGTTCGCGTGGCTGGCCTTGCGCCGCTGGCTGGGCGTCTACCGCACCCAGGTGAAGACCTTCGACCGCGATATCAACGAGGACTGAGCGCGAGCCCTGCCCCCAGCGAGAGCTGGCCGGGATCTCAGGGCAGAGTGGCCAGGATGGCGCGCGCCGCTTCGGCGGGGTCCGCCGCCTGCCAGACCGGGCGGCCGACGACGATGTGATCCGCACCCGCCGCGATGGCGTCGGCCGGCGTCGCGATCCGCTTCTGGTCGCCGCTGTCGCTGCCTTCGGGGCGAACACCCGGCGTGACGATCAGCTTCCCCTTTGCTTCGGGCATGGACCGGATCATCGCCGCCTCGTGCGGCGAGGAGATGACGCCGTCGGCCCCGGCTTCCAGCGCGCGGGCGGCGCGTGTCGCCACGATATCGGGCAGCGCGCCGTCGCGGATCAGCGCCGCGTCGAGGGCGGCCCGGTCCAGCGACGTCAGGATCGTCACGGCGAGGATCTTCAACGAGCTTCCCGAGGCCCCTTCGCACGCGGCTCGGACAACCTGCGGGTCGCCGTGAACGGTCAGGAAATCGAGGTCGAACTGCGCGAGGCCCCGCACCGCCGCCTCGATCGTGGCGGAGATGTCGAAGAGCTTCATGTCGAGGAAAATGCGCTTGCCGCGCTCGGCCTTGAGCTCGTTCGCCAGCGCGAGGCCGCCACCCGTCAGCATCCCGAGCCCGATCTTGTAGAACGAGACCGTCTCGTCGAGCCGGTCGGCGAGCGCGAGGCCCTGGAGTGCATTCGGCACGTCGAGGGCGACGATCAGGCGGTCGTCGGACATTGGCTCACCTCCGGCTTCGGGCGTTCGCGCCTTCTTTCCGGTGGGGCGGCGGCTGTCAAGGCAGCGCGCCGGCCGTGCCTGCCGAGGTTGTGTCGGTCTCCGTCGTGCTGCGGCCCCGGCGGGAAGGCCCGGGCCGCAAGCCTGTCAGTGTTGCGTCTGCACGTGCGCCCTGTGGGTGCCGGGTTGCGAGTAGGGCGACGCGAGCGCGATGGCCCCGGACATGCCCAGAAGGATGCTCGTGACGATGATGGTATGCCTAATGTGCCTCATTTGCCTCATATTTCCCTCCTTTTGCGGCGTCTTTGGTGACGCCTTGGGGTTGAATCTCCGCCCGGTTCGGGGCGGCGGAATGTCGGGAACTTGGCGAAAATGGGACGCGGCGGCCGGTCGGCGGATATTGGCCGAATCATCCCCCGCACATCGCCGCCTTCGCCTCGCTTGCACTGGTGCCCGACACTTCCCATATCCCGATACGAGGCCCCGAACCGTCCATGCCGCAAAGCCGGGTGGACAAGAACGAGGGGCGCTTGGAGAAGGAGAGACATGATGAACTTGGAAAAGTTCACTGACCGCGCACGCGGTTTCCTGCAGGCCGCGCAGACCATTGCGCAGCGTGAGGATCACCAGAAACTGGTTCCCGAACATCTGCTGAAGGCGCTTCTGGACGATGACCAGGGCATGGCTGCCAGCCTGATTTCCCGTTCGGGCGGCGCCCCGGAGCGGGTGCGCGAGGCGCTGGAGGTCACGCTCGGCAAGTTGCCGAAAGTCACTGGCGACGCCGGGCAGCTCTATCTCGACGGGCAGACCTCGAAGGTCCTGGCCGAAGCCGAGAAGCTTGCGCAGAAGGCCGGCGACAGTTTCGTCACCGTCGAGCGTGTGCTGACGGCGCTCGCCATGGTGAAGTCGGGCGCGAAGGATGCCCTCGATGCGGGCGCCGTGAACGCGCAGGCGCTGAACGCCGCGATCAACGATCTGCGGAAGGGGCGCACGGCGGATTCGGCCGGCGCCGAGGAGAGCTATGACGCGCTGAAGAAATACGCCCGCGACCTGACCGAGGCCGCGCGGGAGGGCAAGATCGACCCGATCATCGGCCGCGACGAGGAAATCCGCCGCTCGATGCAGGTGCTGTCGCGCCGGACGAAGAACAACCCGGTCCTGATCGGTGAGCCCGGCGTCGGCAAGACCGCCATCGCCGAGGGCCTCGCGCTGCGCATCGTCAACGGCGACGTGCCGGAATCTCTCCGCAACAAGAAGCTCATGGCGCTCGACATGGGCGCTCTGATCGCCGGCGCGAAGTATCGCGGCGAGTTCGAGGAGCGTCTGAAGGCGATCCTGAAGGAAATCGAGGCCGCGGCGGGCGAGATCATCCTGTTCATCGACGAGATGCACACGCTGGTGGGCGCCGGCAAGTCCGACGGCGCGATGGACGCGGCGAACCTCATCAAGCCGGCGCTTGCACGGGGTGAGTTGCATTGCATCGGTGCCACGACGCTCGATGAATACCGCAAGTATGTCGAGAAGGACGCGGCGCTTGCCCGGCGGTTCCAGCCCCTGATGGTCGAGGAGCCGACGGTCGAGGACACGATCTCGATCCTGCGCGGCATCAAGGAGAAATACGAACTGCATCACGGGGTGCGGATCTCGGATGCGGCGCTTGTGGCCGCAGCGACGCTGAGCCACCGCTACATCACCGACCGGTTTCTGCCCGACAAGGCGATCGACCTCATGGACGAGGCCGCCTCGCGTCTGCGGATGGAAGTGGACAGCAAGCCCGAGGAACTCGACGCGCTCGACCGGCAGATCCTGCAGATGCAGATCGAGGCCGAGGCGCTGAAGAAGGAGGACGACGCGGCCTCGAAGGACCGGCTGGAGAAGCTGGAGAAGGAGCTTTCGAACCTGCAGCAGAAGTCGGCCGAGATGACGGCGAAGTGGCAGGCCGAGCGCGATGAACTCGACGCCGCACGCACGCTGAAGGAACGACTGGACCACGCCCGCGCCGAACTGGAGCAGGCCAAGCGCAACGGCGACCTCGCCAAGGCGGGGGAGCTGTCCTACGGCGTGATCCCCGGGCTGGAGAAGGAACTGGCCGCCGCCGAGGCGCAGGAAGACGAGCTGATGGTCGAGGATGCCGTCCGTCCCGAGCAGATCGCCGAGGTGATCGCGCGCTGGACGGGGATTCCTGTGTCCAAGATGCTGGAAGGCGAGAAGGAGAAGCTGCTCCGGATGGAGGACGAGCTGGGCCGCCGCGTCATCGGGCAGTCTCAGGCCGTCAGCGCCGTATCCCGCGCCGTGCGCAGGGCCCGCGCGGGCCTGCAGGACGAGAACCGGCCCCTGGGTTCGTTCCTGTTCCTCGGCCCCACGGGTGTCGGCAAGACCGAGCTGACGAAAGCCCTGGCGGAATACCTTTTCGACGACGACCAGGCGATGGTCAGGATCGACATGAGCGAGTTCATGGAGAAGCATTCCGTCGCCCGGCTGATCGGCGCGCCTCCGGGCTATGTCGGCTATGACGAGGGCGGCGTCCTGACGGAAGCCGTGCGTCGCAGGCCCTACCAGGTGATCCTGTTCGACGAGGTCGAGAAGGCGCACCCGGAGGTGTTCAACGTCCTTCTGCAGGTGCTGGACGACGGTATCCTGACGGACGGGCAGGGCCGCACGGTCGACTTCAAGCAGACGATCATCGTCCTGACCTCGAACCTCGGCAGCCAGGCGCTCAGCCAGTTGCCGGAGGGGGCGGATGCTGCCCAGGCCAAGCGCGACGTGATGGATGCCGTCCGGGCGCATTTCAGGCCCGAGTTCCTGAACCGGCTCGATGACCAGATCGTGTTCGACCGGCTGACCCGCGCGGACATGGACGGGATCGTGACGATCCAGCTCTCGCGGCTGGAGAAGCGGCTGGCACAGCGCAAGATCGTGCTGGACCTCGATGCTGGCGCGATGGCGTGGCTGGCCGACGAGGGCTACGACCCCGTGTTCGGCGCCCGGCCGCTGAAGCGTGTCATTCAGCGCGCGTTGCAGGACCCGCTGGCGGAGATGATCCTCGCCGGCGACGTCAAGGACGGCGATACCGTATCGGTCATGGCCGGGGCGGACGGCCTGATTGTCGGCGGCAAGGTCTCGGCCTCGAACCGTCCGAAACCGGACGATGCCGTCGTGCACTGAACGGCGGACGTGAAACGCTTAAGCGGCCCGGGCGAATTGCCCGGGCCGTTTTCATTCGCCGCGCGCGGGTCAGAGGCGGCCGTTCACGGCGCGGGCAAGCAGGTCGGGGAAGTCCGGGCTGCGCCACGTGCCGAGGTGGTCGGCGCCTTCGAGGACGTGTGGCACGAAGCCGGGGCGCATGGTGGCGATGCGTTCCATCCAGGGCCGTTCGTCGTCATTTTCGCCGATGATGCCGCGGACCGGCATCGGCAGGGCCGCCACCGCATCTCCCGGCAGCCCGACGAGGGATGGCATGCCCTCGATCACCGCGGCAAGTGCTGCGGCATTCGGATGGGGCGGCCTGCCGTTCTCGGGGGTGACGAGAATGCCGAACCACTTGCGATACTCGGTCATGATTTCCGGGGGCGACCAGCCCGATCCCGTCAGCGTGAGGCTGCGCACCCGGTCCGGATGCCACGCGGCCATGGCGAGGCCCACTTCGGCGCCCATGGAAAACCCCACGACATCGGCTGCGTCCAGGCCCTCGGCATCGAGAAGGGCGCCGAGGTCGGAGACCAGGCGCGGTCCGTAGGCGGCGGGATCGGAAGGTTTGCCGCTTTCGCCGTGACCGCGGAAGTCTGGCGCGAGGACACGGTGCGTTTCTGCAAGGCGCTGCGCGGCCCCGTTCATCCACCATCCGATCGCCGAGGAAACGAACCCGTGAAGAAGCAGGACCGGTGGTCCATCGCCCTCGGTCAGATAGCTGACGGGGGTGCCGTCGCCGGCGGTCAGGGTCTTGCGGACGGGCGCGTCGCTCATTGCGGCAGGCTAGCCCGCCCATGGCCCGGGCTTCAACGAAAACCGCCCCGCGGGGAGGAGCGGGGCGGCCTGTCGATTATCGCGTTCGGTCAGTGCGGCAGGAGCACGCCGTCGATGATGTGGACAACGCCGTTTGACGCAAAGACATCCGCCGTCGTCACGGCGGTGCTGCCATTGATGTGGACACCGGAGCCGCGCGCGTCGACGCGCAGGAAGCCGCCTTGCACGGTGGGAACGCGGCCACGCTGTCCGAGCAGGGCCTCGGCAGGATAGTAGTCTGCGGAGACGTGGTAGGTCAGGATGTTGGTCAGCGCCGGGATGTCGGCGAGCAGCGCGTCGAGCGTGCCGGCCGGAAGGGCCGCGAAGGCCGCGTTGGTCGGCGCGAAGACGGTGAAGTTGCCGGGACCAGAGAGCGTGTCGACGAGGCCGGCGGCCTGAACCGCGGTCACAAGCGTCGAGAGGTCGGGCGTCGCCGCGGCGAGCTCGACGATGGAACTGGATCCGGTGCGGGCAAGCGCGGGCGCGGACAGGGCGAGAGGGCTGGCGGCAAGCGCCACTGCGGTGGTCAGGAAATTACGGCGGTCCATGGGTGGTCCTCCCTTTCTTGTCTGGTTGCTGGAAAAGGAATGGCCCGGCGCTGGGCCGGGCCATCCATGTTGCCGGACTTACATCGGCGGCAGGATCACGCTGTCGATCACGTGGATCACGCCGTTCGATGCTTCGATGTCGGCTGCGACCACGGTGGCGTCGTTCACCATAACGGTGCCGCCATCGATCGAGATGGTGATGTCTGCGCCGTTGACCGTGGTGGCCATCATGCCATCGGACAGGTCACCCGACATCACAGCGCCGGGAACGACGTGGTAGGTCAGGATCGCGGCGAGCGCTTCGGGATCGGCCAGAAGACCTTCGACGGTGCCCTCGGGCAGAGCGGCGAAGGCTTCGTCGGTGGGTGCGAAGACGGTGAACGGGCCTTCGCCCGAAAGCGTCTCGACGAGGCCGGCGGCCTCGACGGCGGCGACGAGGGTCGTGAAGGTGCCGGCTTCGACAGCCGTTTCCACGATGGTCATGCCGCCATGGGCGTCCGCGAGGGCGGGACCCGAAAGGGCGGTGGTCGCAGCGAGAGCGATAAGGAACTTGCGCATTGGGTAGTCTCCTTCGTTGGCGTTCGCGGAGCGTCTGGGTGGCTCCGTCCCGCGTGGAAGTGCCAGCGAAGTGAGTTCTTTCAAGATGGGCGGAGACCTGCCGGGCGGCTTGACGAACACCCACGGCCGCCTAAGCAACCGTCTCTTTCGTTTTCCAATCAAACCGCTGTGATATGAGTTGAGAGAACGTGACCGGACATGTCGGTGATATCGTTCCGCAAGGCGTCCGACAGGGAGGGACAGCATGACCTGGTATCTCGAGGCCATGGCACTGGCGTTCTGGCTGGTGATCGGAATGGCCGCGCTGATCGCAGTGATCGTCTTCGTGATCGACCGCACACAAAAGAGCGACGCGATCCGCCGAAATTATCCGGTGATCGGGCGGTTCCGAGGCCTCTTCACGACGCTTGGCGAATTCTTCCGGCAATACTTCTTCGCGATGGACCGGGAGGAGCTTCCCTTCAACCGGGCGCAGCGCGACTGGGTCTCGCACGCGGCGGATGGCGGGTCCTACACGCGGCCTTTCGGCTCGACGCGCAACATCTCGGTGGTCGGCACGCCGATCTTCACGCCCGCACCGTTCCCGCCGCTGGACGACCAGTTCGCCGCTTCCGAACCGATGCAGATCGGGCCCTTCGCCACGATCCCCTATACGGCGCGGTCCTTCTTCAACATTTCTGGCATGAGCTATGGCGCGATCTCGAAGCCGGCCGTGCGCGCGCTCAGTCGCGGGGCGCGGATGGCGGGATGCTGGATGAACACGGGCGAGGGCGGGCTGTCGCCCTATCATCTCGAAGGCGAAGCCGACATCGTGTTCCAGATCGGGACCGCGAAGTTCGGAGTCAGGGACAACGAGGGCAATCTCGATGACGACAGGCTTCGGGCGATCGCCGCGCACACGCAGGTGAAGATGTTCGAGATCAAGCTTGCGCAGGGGGCCAAGCCGGGCAAGGGCGGCATCCTGCCCGGCGCCAAGATCACGGACGAAATCGCGCAGATCCGCGGCGTGCCCAAGGGACAGGACGCGATCAGCCCAAATCGCCACCGCGATGCCGGAAGCAATGCGGAGCTACTCGACCTTATCGCCCATGTGCGCGAGGTCACGGGCAAGCCCGTGGGCATCAAGACTGTGATGGGGCATCTTGGCTACTTCGAGGAGCTGTTCGCCGAGATCAACCGGCGCGGGCCAGAGAGCGCGCCGGACTTCATCACGCTCGACGGGGGTGAGGGCGGCACCGGGGCCGCGCCCATGCCGCTCATGGACCTCGTCGGCATGTCGATCCGCGAGGCGCTGCCCCGCCTGGCAGACCTGCGCAACCGAATGGGCCTGCGAGACCGCATCCGCATCGTGGCGAGTGGCAAGCTGGTGAACCCGGGCGACGTGGCATGGGCGCTTGCGGCGGGCGCCG